>LVBB01000135.1 GCA_001603075.1 Phycisphaerales bacterium Planc_01
TGATCATCGTCGACTCGACGGGCATATAGGCAAGAGTGTATCCGTCCGGGGCGCTGCTCTTGACGAATTCGAGGCCGACCGCGCCCGAAGCGCCGGTGCGGTTGGTGACGATCACGGGATTGTTCAGGATCTTCTCGAGCTCTTTGGCGTAGATTCTGGCGACCGTATCGGAAGCCCCGCCGGGCGAATACGGCACGACGATGGTGATCGGCTTTCTCGGATAGTCCGCCGCGGACGCGCCGACGACTCCTCCTACAAGACCAAGAACCATCGCCGCTACAAGCAACACGCTCATCGCTTTTTTCATTTTTTCTCCTCCTGTCGTTCTCATGAACAGCTCTTCCACAGCCCTTGCGGGCTCCAAGATGCGCGCTTTCACAGCGCGATGTTCGCCGCGTCGGCGATACCGCGCAGTTCCTTTTCGATCCGCTTCTTCTCCGCGTCTTCGATATACAGCAACGGTTTCCGTACCCCACCTCCCCGCAACCCGCGCAATTCCAGACCGTATTTCAAAATGCTCATATCGGCCCCCGCTTTCATGCAGAGCACCGTCTCGTTGGCGATCTTGTGCCAGCGCCCCGCCTCCGCGAGATCGCCCTCCCGGAAATATTTGTAGACGTTGACGAACGGCTCCGGCAGAGGGCAGGCCACGCCCGACACGATACCGGAACACCCGATGACGAGGGCGGACAGAAAGAGTCTGTCGAGCCCCACCACGACGGAAAAGTCGCCTCCGTTGATCCTGGCGAATTCGTTGATCTTGTGCATGTCCGGGTAGCTGTACTTCACGCCGACGATGTTCGGCGCCTGTCGGGCGACCTCGGCGGCCACCTCCACGCTCAGATCGTTCCCCGCGCACTGCGGAATTCCGTACATGTAGACCGGGAAGTCCGCGGGAACGCTCCGCGCCACGTCGACGAAGAAGCGGACCATCGCCCTGTCGTGAACGTTGAAATAGCTCGGCGTCACGACGCCGATACCGTCGGCGCCGATGGCGTGGGCGTGCTTCGCCAGCCGTATCGTATCTTTCGTGGTCATCGCGCCCGTGTGGATGAACACGGTGACGCGGCCGGCGGCGCGCCGGACCACCGTCTCCGCCACCAGCTCCCGCTCCTCGCACGACATCAGGTGCATCTCGCCCGTGGTGCCGCACGGATAGAGGCAATCCGTCCCTTTGGCGATCGAGAAATCGGTCATCGCCTCGATCGCCGCGACGTCGACCCTGTCCCTTTCATCGAAGGGAGTGGTCATGGACGTGGTGACTCCGAACAGCTTCTTCATCGCGCATCTCCCTTCCCGGGTTCTCCCCCGGCGGACCGCTTCGTCGCGGATATTTTCATCGCTGTACCCGTCCGGAGCCGTCGCCTTCCATAAGGGCGACGATCTCCTCCACCGAGACCAGGTTGAAATCCAGCTCGATGCTGTGTTTCAGGCAGGACGCGGCCACCGCGAATTCGAGGGCTTTCTTGCTGTCGTACCCGTTGAGCATGGCGTACATGAGGCCGGACGTGAACGAATCGCCTCCGCCCACCCTGTCCACGATCCGGATGTCGTACTCCCTGGAGAGGTAGGCAGTTCCGTTCGTGTACAGCATCCCGGACCACTTGTTGTCGGAGGCGGATATCGACTTGCGGAGCGTGGTGCCCACGGCCTCGAAGCCGTACTCCCGCTGAAGCTGCTTCGCGACGTCCACGTACGACGCAGTGTCCAGCTCCCCCTTGTGCACGTCGGATGCGCCGGCCTTTACGCCCAGCATCTTCTCGCTGTCCTCTTCGTTGCCGACGAGCACGTCGACGTACTTCACCAG
>LVBB01000136.1 GCA_001603075.1 Phycisphaerales bacterium Planc_01
TCCTTCCGGAATGCGTCCTGTTGCAGGCGCTCTCGGGCGAAGAAGGAATCCGCATCGCCAAGGAACAGCATCCCGACACGATTCTGCTCGACATTCTCATGCCGGGAATGGACGGCTATGAAACGACGATGCGCCTCAAGGCCGATCCCGAAACCGCATCCATTCCCGTGATCCTCCTGACGGCGGCCGAAAACACCGCGGCGAACCGCACCGCAGGGCTGAAGGTCGGCGCCGACGCGTTCCTCTCCAAACCCATAGAAGAGGAGGAACTGGTCGCTCAGGTGCGCGCGATGCTCCGCGTCAAGGAGTCCGAGTCGGCGCTGAAGACGAAGATGGACGGGCTCGAAGAGCTGGTCGAACTGCGGACGCGGGAACTCAAGGAGAGCGCGCATCGCCTCGCCCTGACCCTCGACCAGACCATCTCCGTTTTGGCGAACACCGTGGAAACGAAAGATCCCTACACGGCGGGACACCAAATCCGCTGCGCTTCTCTCGCCCTCGCCCTCGGGAACGAGCTGCGCCTCGACCCCCAGCAGCTTCGCGGCATCCACATGGCCGCACGAATCCACGACATAGGAAAGATCAAGATTCCTTCCGAGATTCTCAGCAAGCCGGGGAAAATCACCCCGCTCGAGTTCTCGCTCATCCAGGAGCATCCGGCCGTCGGCGAGGGAATCGTCGCCCCGATCGCCTTTCCGTGGCCGGTCGGCCGGATGATCGCGCAGCATCACGAGCGGATCGACGGCACGGGATACCCGAAAGGGCTCGACGGCGGCGACATCCTGTTGGAAGCGAAGGTCATCGCCGTCGCCGACGTCGTGGAGGCCATCTCCTCCTACCGCCCCTACCGCCCGGCGCTCGGGATAGACGCCGCGCTCCAGGAGATCGAAAACGGCATCGGAACGAAGTACGACCCCGACGCCGTCCGTGCATGCACGGCGCTCTTCAGAGAAAACCGTTTCGAATTCGACGAATGAAAAAGGGCGGAAGAGCCCGTTGAGGAGCTCTTCCGCCCTGCGTTCCTCTCTCGCCGCGGATCAGTCTTTTCTGGGCAGCAGCACCTCGAAGACGGCGCCTTCGTCGGACGGGTGAAGCAGTATATCGCCTCCGGCGTCGAGCACGATCTTCCGCGCGATCGCCAGCCCGAGCCCGTAGCCGCCCTTGCCCCACTTCCCGCGCGCCCGGTGGCTGTCGCCCCTGCGGAAACGCTGGAAGAGCACGCCCGCGGTCTCGGACGAAATGCCCGGTCCGTTATCCTCCACCCGAACGCTCCAGAAGAGCTTCTCCGGGCGAACCGACACCAGGATTCTGCCGCCCTCCTCGTCGCCGAACTTCTCATGGACATACTTCACCGCGTTCTCCACGATATTGTTCAACGCGCGGGCGATATCTTCGCTCCGCACCACGGCGGGGGCCTCGCATTCATACTCCTCCTCGACCACGATGCGCCCCGCGAGAGGATGGCTCCGGTTTTCCTCCACCACGGCGGACAGCAGCCCGCACAGGTCGACCTCCTCCTCCGCGTGCAGCGGCGGCTCCGACTCCATCCGCGACAGCAGCAGCAGATCGTCGACAAGCCGGGTCATCCGCTCCTGCTGCGCGATGATGGTCGAAAGGCACGTCTCGTCCTCTTCGCTCCGTTTCGACCCCTCCATCAAAAACTCGGCGGCCAGCCTGATGCTCGCCAGCGGCGTCTGGAGCTCATGCCCCGCGTCGGCGATGAAATCCCGCCTCGACTGCTCCAGCCGATACTCCTCCGTAAGATCGGAGATGACCAGCAGCACCCCGCTCGACGTCCGGCGCGAACAGATACGAAGATACCGCTTGTCCAGCTCCGGAAGATCGAGCGTCAGGCAGTCCTCTTCCCCGTTCATCGCGGCCTCCACAAGGGGGTACATATCTCCCGAAGGAAGAATCCGCTCCACGGGAACGCCGTGCGGCGCCTCCTCCTTCACGCAGAGAAGCCGCTTCCCCACGTCGTTCAGGTACCGGACCCTCCGCTCCTCGTCCAGCAGGACCACGCCCACCGGCAACGCCGTCACGATGCGCGAAAGATCCTCGCGCTCCGTGCGAAGCTCGGTCATCGCCCCGCGCAGACGGGCGGACATCCCGTCGAGCGCGCTGGAAAGACGTTGCAGCTCGGGCTCCGCCATGATCGGAAAACGGACCGCCTCCCCCTGCGCGATCTTCCCCGCGAACTCCACGATCCGGTCGAGCGGACGGAAAAACAGCCGTGCAAGCCACGTGCCGAAAGCAAGGATCAACACCACCGCGACGAAGAGGTACAGAATGAACTTGTTCCTCGTCTCCGCGAAAGCCTCCGACAGAAACTCCAGCGGGTACGCCGCCCTGAGCACCGCGACGCGCCCTTCGGTCTCCACCCTGCGGGCGAAGTAAAGATAGTATATATTCGTCGTCGCGCTGTAGCGCAGCGCGGAGCCCTCGCCCGAAGCAAGGGCTTCCTTCACCTCCGGCCTGGTCAAGTGGTTTTCCATCGCCTCGGGGCTCCGCTCCGTGTCGGCGAGCACCACGCCGTTCGCGCCGATCAGCGTGATCCGTCCGCGGAGAATATCCTCCCACTTCTTCACATTCGCGGAAAAACGCTCCATACCGCCTTCTTTCAGCGACGCCGCGAGAAGCGCCGTCTGCTGCGAAAGCTCCAGCGTGCTCTGGCGGACGATGCCGTTCCGCACCACCCCGTACAGCAGCAGCCAGCTGATGCCGAACGCCAGCATCACCGCCAGCGAGATCACCGCGACAATCTTCTTCTTCAACGTGAACATGGACATCACTCCCATACCAGGCGATACCCTCTCCCGCGAAGGGAGTTGATCGCCAACGCCGGAGACTTCCCGTCGTCCAGCTTCTTCCGCAGACGGGAGATATGCACGTCCACGGTTCGCGTGTCGCCGCCGTAGAAGCTCCATATCTTCGACAGCAGCTCCTCGCGGGAGGCGGTCCGCCCCATCTTCCGCGCCAGCGCTTCCAGAAGACGAAACTCCGTCGGGCTCAGATCGAGCGGCGTCCCGCGCAGCAGCGCGGTTTCGTCGTCGAGCTCGATGCGGAGATCGCCGTTTTCAACGATACGACTCTCCCGCCGCTCCCCCGTGCGCCGCAGCAGCGCCTTCACGCGCGCCGTCAGCTCCGCGAGCGAAAACGGCTTTTTCATGTAGTCGTCGGCCCCCAGCTCCAGCCCCTCCACCACGTCCCGCTCGTCGCGGCGCGCGGTGAGCATCAGAATGGGAATCCGCTCGGTCTCCGGCTCCGCCTTCATCCGGCGGCAGACTTCCCAACCGTCCATCTTCGGCAGCATCAAGTCGAGAATCACCAAGTCGGGGCGGAGAGAGAAGATTTTTTCCAGCGCCGCGTCGCCGTCCGAGGCCGAAGCCGTTTCGTAGCCGTGACGCCGCAGCGCCTGGGAGACGATCTCCATGATCGCGTCCTCGTCCTCCACAATGAGAATACGGGCTTCCGGCACGTCCCTCACCGCTCCTCGTGTTCTTTATGGGCGTAAGGAGTCGCGGGGCGCGGTCGTCGGAACGCGGAGGCCTTCACGGTCTTCCCGGTAAGAATGTAGATCACCCGTTCGGCGACGTTCGTCACGTGGTCGCCGCCGCGCTCCAGCGTCCGCGCCACGTTGAGGAGCTGCGTCGCCTGCTCGATGCGCTGCGGTCGCTCCATCATCAGGAGAAGCAGCTCTCTCATTATCTGCTTCTCCAGATCGTCCATAAGGTCGTCCATGGCGAAGACCTCCTTCGCCATCTCCGCGTTGTTGGTGTCGAACGCCACCAAAGCCTTCGACATCATCGCGGAAAGGACGTCGAGCATCCGCGGAATGTCGATCAGAGGTTTGATAAGCTCCTTGTCCGCAAGCTCCACCGCCACCTTCGCGATGTTGCCGCCGTAGTCGCCGATGCGCTCCAGGTCCACCGCCATGTGCATGATGGAGGTCACCGCCCGCAGATCCTCGCCCAAAGGCTGGAAGCGCGCGGCGAAGTGCATGCAGGCGTTGTCCAGCGCTTCGGCGAGGTCGTCGATGTCGTCGTCCTTCGCCAACACCATTCTGGCGAGCTCCGCATCCTGATTCTTCAGCGCCCAGATCGCCTTGCTGATGGACTCCTCGGCCATCTTGCCGAGGCGGAGGACCATCCGCTTCAGCTCCGTCAAGTCCGCCTCAAGCTGTTTCCGTGTAATCACAGGCTCCATGATCATCGTCTCCTCTCTCCCGGCCTTCCTAGCCGAACCGCCCCGTGATGTAGTCCTCCGTCCGTTTGTCCTCCGGCGACGTGAACATCTTGGGCGTCGCATCGTACTCGACGAGGTCGCCCATCAGGAAGAAAGCGGTGCGGTCCGAAATACGGGCGGCCTGCTGCATGTTGTGCGTCACGATAACCACAGTGTACCGCTTTTTCAGCTCGCGGACCAGTTCTTCGATACGGGCCGTCGCCATCGGGTCGAGCGCGCTCGTCGGCTCGTCCATCAACAGAATCTCCGGCTCCGTCGCGATCGCCCGCGCGATGCACAAACGCTGCTGCTGCCCGCCGGAGAGCCCGGTACCCGGAGTCTTCAGCTTGTCCTTCACCTCGTCCCAGAGCGCCGCGCCGACGAGACTCTGCTTCACGATGTCGTCCAGCCTGTCCTTCTGCTTGATTCCATGCAGGCGAGGGCCGTACGCCACGTTGTCGTAGATCGACATCGGGAAGGGGTTCGGCTTCTGGAAGACCATTCCCACGTTCCGGCGGAGCGCGATCACGTCCACGCCACCCGCGTAGATGTCCGAACCGCCAACCAGAATCTCTCCCTCCACCCGCGCGCTCGGAATGAAGTCGTTCATCCGGTTGATGCAGCGCAAAAAGCTGCTCTTGCCGCATCCGGACGGTCCGATGAGCGCCGTGACCTGCTTTTCCATTATATCGAACGTAATATCCTTCAGCACGCGCGCCGAATCGTAAAACAGATTCACGCCGCGCGAACTCACCAATATTTTTTCCATTATATTCCCTCCACCCCTATCGCCGCATCAGCCTGCGGAGACGGGAACGCATGTAGATGCCTCCGGAACAGATGCCCAAAACCAACAGCAGCAGCACGAGCACCGTGCCGTATTGAATCGGCCGGGTTTCTTCGATGAACGTCCCCGCCGTGGCAAGGACGTAGATGTGGTACGGCAGCGCCATCACCTCGGAGAAGAGGCTGCGCGCGATATGAGGCGCGAAGAAGGCCGCGCCGGTGAACATGATGGGCGCCGTCTCCCCCGCCACCCTGCCGACGCTCAGGATGATTCCGGTGATCACCGTCGGGGCCGCCGCGGGCAGCACCACCTTGCGGATGGTTTGCCACTTCGAAGCCCCAAGGGCGTACGAGGCGTCCCGGTAGTCTTTCGGCACCGCCAGGAACGCCTGCTCCGACGCCGTCACCATCAGCGGCAGCGTCAGACAGGCGAGCGTGAGCGCCGCGGCCAGCAGGCTCGGGCCGAAGCCCAGCAGAATCACGAAGAGCGACAGACCGAAAAGCCCGAACACCACCGACGGCACGCCCGCGAGCGAGCGAATCGCCAGCCGCAGAATCGACGTGAACATGTCGTCGCCGGCGTACTCCGCGAAGTAGAGCCCGGTCGCCACGCCCACGGGAATCGCGAAAAACATCGCCGTACCGACGAGCTGGAGCGTCCCCACCAGGGGCGTCATGATTCCTCCGCGCGTCATGCTGTCGCGCGGAGGCTCGATCAGAAAGTCCAGGGAGAGCACGCTGTACCCCCGCACCACGACGAAGCCGATGATCGCGACCACCATTCCGGTCAGCAGCAGCGCGGCGACCCAGGAAAAGATCGTCATCATCAGGTCGGCAAATCTGCGTCCGTCCATCTATTGCACCAACTTTCCCTTCTTCTCGATCCACGCGGAGAGAAGATTGATCCCGAGCGTCATCAGCAGCAGAATGATTCCGCCGAAGAAGAGCGCCGCGTAGTGCGCCGACCCTACCGGAGTCTCCCCCATCTCCGCCGCGATGGTGGAGGTCAACGGGCGGACCGGGTCGAAAATCGAGAGCGGAATGATCGCCGCGCCGCCCGCCGCCATCAGCACCACCATCGTCTCCCCCAGCGCGCGCATCACCCCGAGCAACGACGCGCTCAAAATACCGGGGAGCGCCGAAGGGACGACGACCTTCCGCGTCGTCTCGAACCGGGTCGCGCCCAGCGCGTAGGAGGCGTCGCGCAG
>LVBB01000137.1 GCA_001603075.1 Phycisphaerales bacterium Planc_01
ATCAACGCCCATCCCATTCCCCTCACCGCCCCACCCTGCAAACCCCGGGCCGAACAGGATTGCGATGCACCCCGTCACGGGACGTGATCTTGGGATCTGCGTCTGCGGCGTGGCACGACCTCAGTCTTCAGTCCGCCCACCCGAGGCCGATTCGATGAGATGCGGAATGGATGATCGGATCTACACCTCTTCGCCATCCCCCGTTTCGCAGCGAAACGTCGACGGTCCCGCGTTCGAACTCTTCGCGTCGTTTTCTCGCACCCGATTGAAGATGTGAAGGATCAGTTCGACACGGTCGCTCAAGTCGAACTTCTGGAAAAGCCGCCCCAAGTGCGTGCGCACCGTCGGGATCGATATCTGCAGTTCCTTGGCGATCTGCTTGTCGGACTCGCCGAGCAAGAGATGCCGGACAATCTCCGCCTGCCTCGGGGACAAGCCAAGACCCTGTCGAACCTGGAGCCACTCCCGGTCGGAGAGAAAGGACTTCTGTGTGGTTACTGCCATCGCGCCTCCTCCTAAGGCGGGACGTAACCAGTAAGGCAGGATCCCATCCACATGGGGGCCACATCCTTCTGGCCATGTTCCCGTTGCCACCACCTGATCTGAACGGCATTATAGGCAAGAGACAATGAAAGTCAAGGCAAAAACATTACACTCCACACAAAATAGGAAACACAGAGAAACAAAAGCAACGTTGAACAACACTCGCGCTCAAAGTTTCTGCAGTGCTACTTCGCGGACGATGATCTTCATCGGCCCGAACTCATCTCCGGCATGGACCTGAAATCCGATCCTGCCTGTGGCAGTCGTATCGTCATGTACGTCCGCAACTTGCCGACCGTTCAACCAGATTCGAGAGCGATCCGCCTCACAGCGGATCTTCATCGTGTTCCAGCCGTCGCGATGGACCAGCGCCTTGTCGGTGTTCATCGCCAGGAACATCTTACCCGGGCAGTACAGCGTGCCCGAATAGCATTCGGGATTCGTGTATTCGAGGATGTCGGCCTGATACGCCTGGCCGGGCGACTGATAGCGGAACCACACGCCGCTGTTGCACGGCCATTCAGCCCGCCACGTCACCGTCAAGAGGAAGTCGTCATAGCTGTCTTTCGTGAACAGGTCGCCCGGTGCGTTGTTCTCGCCCTGCGTGCCGATCAGCAGCCCGTTTTCGACGACCCATCTGGCTCCGCCCTCGGCCTGCCATCCGCTTAAGTCCTTGCCGTTGAACAACTTCACCGGCCCACCCGTCACAGCATCGGCGACGGGCGAGGACTTCTGTGCCGACTTCTGGCATCCAACGACTGTCAGGAGCACCGATACGGCCAGCGAGGCCACGAGCATTCTTCGCAACATAGAGCCCTTCCTTTCTTCCCGGGGGTCATAATCCACTACACGCTGTCTTGCCAAATGTCCTTTGTCCTTTCTTCCACGCCGGGCATGGGCGGCAGCGGCGCGCTGGGCACCGGCTCGTACCAGAATGTGGCGGTCGACCAGTCATCCTCTGTCTCGGCCAGACCGTCTTTCCACGCAATCTGCTGAATAGTGATCCGGCACTCGCGTTCCCAATAGATCGGGTCGGGGAGGTGCCAGCGGTACATCGAAATGAAACTGTTCTGGTCGAGGTTGCAGCCGTTATACAGGTACGGCGTTTGCTGTATCCCGTAGGACAGGCCCACATAGTCTTCGCTGCCGGTGCCGACGATGGTCGGGAACTCGCCATCCCCATCCATGAAGATCTTGATCTCGCCCTCGCCCCACCACTGGTCGGGATGCAGGTTGCGGATGCCGATCAGCGCCCCGATGTAACGCCCTTTGCCCGTTCGCTTCGGCAGTAGCTCGAAATCCCGCTTCTCTGTTGTGGGATTCTCTCTGGCGAACAACACGTGCAGCCGCCCCACGTCCGATGGATGCTCGTCCCTGAGGGTATAGTCAATCTGGTAAAATAGCGGAACGTTGTCTTTACCCTCATTGGTCAGGGTGATTCGGGCGCGTCTCGTAAACGGCATGGGCAGCCAGATGTTCATGCCCGCGTTGCGGCCGAGCGAATGGGCGGCCGAGAAGTACGGGGTGACTTTGCCATGAGCGGTCCCCATGAAGTCGCCGATGGGGCACTCGACGCTCGGATGGCTCTGCCCATCCCACCAGGCGCGGATGACGAGCGATCGCAGATTCACAGGCGTGTTGGCAGTAGTCATCCAGATATGCCGGATGGTACCGGAGCCGTAGATGTCGCAGAGTTGAACCTCCTGGCCGGCCTTGAGCGTGATCGCCGGAGCCCCCTTGCGACCCGCCCCCAGGTTGCTGGCCGCCTTGCCGCCCTGCCCAGGGGCGCCGGACGGGTTCTCGAAGCAGATCGACCGTGAGACCAAGCCAGTATCGAGCCGGTAGGGTTCGGTCATGATATCGCTCTTGCGAGCGGATCCGCCGCCGCCCGATTCACAACCAAGGCCAGCCGCCACCAGAACAACGAGGCTGCACTTCAGAAGAACGCGTGACACAGCGCGACCGGTCATGACGACTCCTTTCCGCGACGATTCTCCGAATCCACAGAGCCCCCCACGAACGAGCGGCAGGCGCCATTCTATCCGAATGGCCCGACGCCGACAAGGACACCGGCAACAAAAGAAGACAGGGCCGATGCATGCCTCGCCCTGACGACATGATCGTGCCGTTCAGACATACCGCTGGATGAATTCGACAGCCTTCCCGACGGTCTTGACGTCAAGGGCCTCCTCTTCGTCCATCTCGATGTCGAACTCCTCTTCGAAGGCCGCCACCAGCTCAACGCTCTGAATCGACTCCGCCCCGAGATCTTCCACGAAACGCGATCTGTCTTCAATCCGACCCGGATCGATCTTGAGCGTCCTGGCCACCACTTCCCTGACTCGTCTTTCCACATCCGACATAGATTCGCTCCAGTCTTGTCCCGTTTCGATCGAGCGACGCCGCTACTTTCGCGGCCCGGCAAGGATCTTCTTCGGGTCCAGGTTGCGTTTCTCGATATCCTTGAAGTAGTTGACCGTTCCGACCTTCATCTCGGCCGTCGCGTCACCGTCACAGACGATGATCCCGTGGGGGTGCAGTTGCAGGCAGGAGACGGTCCACATGTGGTTGACGCCGCCTTCGACGGCCTGCTCCAGCGCGCGGGCCTTGTTGTGCCCGGAGACGATAATCAGCACCGTCCTGGCGTCCATCACGGTCGCGACGCCGACGGTCAGCGCCGTCCGGGGCACCTTGTCCAAATCGCCGTCGAAGAAACGCGAATTGGCGATGATGGTGTCCTGGGTCAGCGTCTTGACGCGGGTGCGGCTGGCCAGCGACGAACCGGGCTCGTTGAAGGCGATGTGCCCATCCGGACCAATCCCGCCGACGAACAGTTGGATGCCGCCGTAGCTCTTGATCTTCTTCTCATACCGGTCGCACTCCGCCTGGAGGTTCTTTGCGTTGCCGTTGAGGATGTTCGCGTTGGATTTCCTGATGTCGATCTTCTGGAAGAAATTGTCCCACATGAAGGAATAGTAGCTCTGCGGGTGTGATTTCGGCAGCCCCACGTATTCGTCCATGTTGAAGGTCACGACGTTGGCGAAGCTGACCTTCTTGGCCCGGTTCAGGCGGATCAACTCCTTGTACATGCCGAGCGGCGACGAGCCGGTAGGCAGGCCGAGCACGAACGGCTTCCGGGCCGTCGGCTTGAAATCGTTGATCGACCTGGCGACGTACGCCGCCGCCCAGGCGCTGACCATCTGGTAATCGTCCTGGATAATGACCCTCATAGCCTGCTTCCTTTCCTATCAGAGATGGATGCGTTCGGTTCCCTGTCGCTGCCCAATGGCCTGCTCGATCCGCTCGATGCGTCGATGCAGCCGGTCGATACTGCTCTTCATTTCCAGCACGAACTGGTTCTCTTCGTAGAGGCCGCGGACCTGTCGGAAGTCCCGCTCGACATCGCCGGCCTCGCCGTCCTGTCCGTACCCCAGCCGGCTGGACTCGTCGAACTCCTTCTGGGCATCGGCGGTCACGAGGTTCAGAAACTTCGATCGGACCTTCAGGAGCATCCTTGCGGCCTCGCACGCCTGCTCACCGGTCAAGTCCACAGGCGAGACCCCGAAGACCTGCTCATAAGCCTTCTTCACCCAGATCCATTCATCGTGCCGATAGTGCTTCAAGATATTGGCAATGGCCGCATCGAACGCGTCGAGCGTTGCCACCGACCCGGTTTCCAGTGCATCTTCCAGATCGACAAGCCGCTTGCGAGGCATGAGCTGCCCGGCGACGTCCACCCAATCCTCGCTGTACACCGCATCGCCCGCACTCGCAGGGGCGCCCTCGCCGTCTCCGGCGGGATCGTCCAGCGACGCCTCGATTCGCTGGACCACCTTCTCCAGCAGATACATCTCGATTCCCGTGCGGTAGTATTTCTGACTGGTGCGCAGGAGCAGTCTCTTGACCAGTGCCCCGCCGACGGCAACCTCCTCCACCGATCGGTCGGTGGCATCCTGCAACTCCTTCAGATGCCGGCTCGCCTTGATCATCTTGCCGATCACATACGGACTGAAGACTTCGAACGAGATGGCGTCGCGCTTGGCGGCGCCCTTGCGGCGATCGCGCCTGGGCCACTTGGCCTCGTCACGGACGGTGCCGACGGTCGTCAGGTGGAATCCGGGAATCATCGCACAGCGGCCGTCCGACCGCGCTTCGAGATGGCTGAAGGGGAAATCGCCCGTGTCGAACGTCGTATTGTGTTTGCCGAGCACGACGCTGAACGGGCCGACCCGGCAGGGCCACATCAGATAGCTGAACGAGCCGGTCTTGGTCCCGCGCAGCAGCTTGCCCTCGTGGGCCGGACCCAGCTTGTACATGTGGTTCGACTCGTTCGTACCGCTGCCGGCGTTGTAGAAGCTGAACAGCCCGGCGATCAGCAGCGTCGATTTATGGTGCGTCACGGTGTACGGGCCCGCAAAGACCGAGCAGGCCTCGCCGTGGAAGGCCTCACAGTTGGCGAAGAAGGCGGAGTTCTCGGCCGAGTACTGCCGCCCGATCTGGCAGCCCTGGCCGACGAAGACCTTGCTGAGCATCGCCCCGCCGGTCACCGAGGAACTCTCGGCGACGATGAAGTCTTCGGCGATCACCTTGACACCGATCGTCGTCGGCGCTTCCTCGGAGCTGAGGATGGTGCCGTTCCGCAGGCTCGACGTGTGATTAACCGTTGCGAAGGGCCCGATCCGAACATCAATGATCTCCTCGGCTGAACAGATGCTCGCTCCGGTGCCCACCTGCCCGCGGTCGGCACGAATCGAATCGACATATTCTCTGGCGATGCCGCGAAGCCGCTCGATCAGCTTCGGACGGTAGCGATGCAGGCACATCAGGTAGGCGAACTGAGCGGACAGGCGGTCGAACAGCAGGATCTCCCGGCCGCCCGCCTCGTTGAGCACGCTGATCTCGACCCCATTGCCGAACGTCGCGCCCGGATTGGTCTGCATCGTCGCGACGTTCTCGATGCACACTCGTTCGGCGAGGTCGTAGTTGGCGATGTGAACGCCGATGTTGGAGATGCGCGTATCGTCGCCGATCGTGCAGTTGGAGACCACCGCATTGTAGACGCCGCTGGGCTTCTCGAATCCGCCCGGCAGACGGACGCTTCCGGCGAACCGCCCCAGGCGGACCGAGCCGGAGAAATGCGAATTCCTCACGCTTGCCGGATCGAACCCTTCGGCCACCTCGATCCGACCCCAGTCCTCGGCGAAACAGCCCTGCATCCGCAGCAATTCGATCTCGCGTGTGCTCAGAAGTCGAAACGGCCCTTTGTCATTCATCGTTCACCCCGCTTGTTCTTGGATCGTCACGCGGTTCGATACGTCGATCTTCTCAGAAGTGATCGTCGAACCCACTGAACGGAACCCAGGCGCTCTTCTCCGTCCGGATGACCGTGCTGTAGGAGTGGAGCATGCCGTAGTTCGAGCAGTCGATGGCATACCACTCGATGTTGCGGTCGCGGGCCAGCTCTTTGCGCACTTCGTCGACCACGACAACGCTGGTCTTCTCCTCCGAATGGACCTTCTCGATGATGAACCGCTGGTCGTCCTCGCTGAGGAAGGAGTAGACCGAGGCCAGCACGTGCCGGTCGACCATGTCCACGATGTCCTCCGGATAGACGTCCGCCTGGCTCTGCACGGAGATGTCCAGCACGCTCAACTGGCCGAACAGACCCGTGGGACTGGCGGCGTTCGACGCCGGGTAGGTCGTGATGCAGGGCACCTGAATCTTGAACGTCACGGCGGCCGGCTCGTCCACCGAATGGGCCTTGGCCGCATACTCGCACAGGTACCGTACGAGGCACATCTCGCCCGAAACCGGCGTCCGTTTCTGGATGAAGAAGGGATAGTCGAACGCGATCTTCATCGCCGTCGCTTCCAGTTCGGTGATGTAGTCGCCCAGATTGTGGCGGAGCGTCCGGGTCCCGATGTTCTCTCGATGGCTGTGGAGCACGTGGATGAATCGGTCGATCCAACGCGCCTCGAACGTCTGCATGATGCGGGCGTTGATCGAGATGTTCGCCACGGTCGCCTGTCCGTCCGGCTCGACCCGCGAGACCGCATGGATCGGAAACGGCATGTCCCGCAGGCCCACGTCCACCATGAAACGTCGATCGTCTCTGTTGTCTGTCATATCAGGCTCTTCATTATAGAGTTGTGGCGTCGCCATTGCCGCCGACCAGCTCGAAGGCGTCCCTGGCGATGGCCTGCTCTTCGTTCGTGGGGATCACCAGCACCTTGACGCNNCTCGCGCACGAGAGGTGAATTCTCGCCAATGCCGCCGGTAAAGACGACCGCATCGACGCCATTGAGTACAGCCGTGTACGCACCGATGTACTTGCGGATGCGATAGCAGAATATCTCGATGGCCAGGGCAGCCCGTTCGTCTCCCTCTTCCGCGTGTTTTTCGAGCGTCCGCATGTCGTTCGAGACGCCGGAGATCCCGAGCAGCCCGCTCTTCTTATTGCACAGCCCGTTCAGCCTCGCCAGGTCGTAGCCTTTGTCGGCCAGGTAGAACAGGATCGCCGGATCGAAATCGCCCGCCCGTGTTCCCATGACCAGACCTTCCAGCGGGGTGAATCCCATCGACGTATCGACCGACCGGCCCTTTCGCACGGCGGCAACCGAACAGCCGTTGCCCAGGTGGCAGGTGATGGCGTTCAGATCGTATTTGTCCCGCCCGATCATCGCCGCCGCCCGTCGGGCAACGTAGCGGTGGCTGGTCCCGTGGAAGCCATACCGACGCACGCGATGCCGCTCGTACAATTCGTAGGGCAAGGCGTACATGTGCGCGACCTTCGGGATGCTCGTGTGAAACGCCGTGTCAAAGCAGGCGACCTGCGTTGTGCCCGGCAGCTTGCGCATCGCGGCGCGGATACCGACGAGGTTGTGTGGGTTGTGCAGTGGCGCCAGCTCGGCAAATCGCTCGATCGAGTCCAGGACACGATCGGCAATGACCACCGACCCGGTGAACTCTTCGCCTCCGTGCACCACGCGGTGGCCCACGACCCCGATCTCCGAAAGGTCCTTCACGGCCCCTTCGCCGTGCCGGACGAGCACCTTGAGGATCAGTTCCATTGCCGTCTCGTGGTTGGGGACCACCTCCTCCAGCGTGGTCGAATTGCCGGCACAGGCATGAAGGAGTCTTGATGTCGGCTCTCCGATTCGCTCGACCAGCCCCTTGGCCAGGACCTCTGCGCGCGGCATGTCATACAGTTGATACTTGATCGAAGAACTGCCGGCGTTGATCACGAGCACCTTCACAGAAGTGTCACCCCTGCCTTTCTTCGCCGGCTCCGGCGTCTTTGACCTGGGCCAGTGTGATGATCGCCGTG
>LVBB01000138.1 GCA_001603075.1 Phycisphaerales bacterium Planc_01
CTCCTGGCGTTTCACGGTCGACTCCTTTCGATAGAGTTGGCAGTTGGGTCTTCTCGCCAACTCTCATCGTCAAAGAGCCGACCTTTTCATTGGGCCCTACCTCAAACTGGGGATGACTCAGGCCTTTGCTCGGTCCAGCAAGTGCAGTATCGGTGCAGATTCAGGGCAGGACCATTTCCGGCACAGAAAGCCCGGCGGGGAGGCGGTACGGCATCTGTGACGATCGAACGATCGCTCACCATTTGGAAAGGAGATGTCCCCGGGAAAAAGAAACGCCTCGCTCTGGTCGACAGGCCGGACTCATCGAAACGGCATAAACCGCTCACGGCGCTCCTTCACCGCGAGCGGGCCGCCGTCTGGAATCGCCTGCCTTCCAGCATGCATATCCCCTCGTCGCCATCCCTGGCACTCTCGACCCGCGTGCGTGCCGCCTCGGCGACCTTCGACACGAGCGGTCGAAATGCATCATCACGCAACACCCTCCCCCTCCTGCACGTCGCTTCAGCCATACGACCCAAAGCCCTGCAACGGCTCATCCGCCGGCACCGCCTCGGCCGCTATCTGGCATTCGCAGGTCGCTTCTCAAACCAACGGTCTTCACACTCCGGGCCGCTGCATTCGTACCACAGGTACACCGAGCC
Source organism: Phycisphaerales bacterium Planc_01 (assembly GCA_001603075.1). Taxonomy (GTDB): domain Bacteria; phylum Planctomycetota; class Phycisphaerae; order Sedimentisphaerales; family Anaerobacaceae; genus Anaerobaca. The sequence goes on from LVBB01000138.1 coordinate 642, forward strand.
CCTCTTCACCACACGGTCCACCTCGTGCAGCACGCGCCCGCATTTCGGGCACAGCGGCATGATTCGGGTCGGCGGCATGCGAACCTTGGCCGGCTCCACGTACGTCGTGCTCATATCCCTGCCCTTCAATCCAGCAACCTTCTTGTCGCCCTGCTCGGGCCCGATTGCGTCCCATATTACCCCGCCCCCAACCCGCACAACATAGGCATTTCCCTCCATCGCCCATAAGCATTCCCCCCGCCTGTATCCACAACCAGACCTTCTTCGCTGAGCGGGCACTGTCCGGGGTTTCCTATAGGGTCTCTTCGCCACAAGAGATCAGAATAGGAGCCGTTCCCTGCCAGCATTGTCATCTGGCCCTGGTTCGCTGTCCGCGCCTCCGCCGAAGTACTTTTGCAGCTTCCGGAGTTCATCTATTGGTATTATCGCGCGCATTCTTGGCAAGCGAAGATGCGTCTTGGCGAATCTCTGATGATGATGCCGATTCTTCGTACACCTCCATGCCGGTTTCCCACCCCATTCGCCATACTCAACAGGATGGCCACAACGAGCGCACGTGATCATGCCGTTCTGGAGACCCGGTTGGTCTATGGCGCGGCTATAGCAGTCCTTGCATACGCAACGCCAGAAATAGGGATCGTCTCTGCCCTCGCACGCAAAGACCTCGCGCTGGCAAATAGGACATGTCGGCGGCCCACCTGCGTATCCCTGAAGCAGTTCACGAAGACGCAGTGTCTGTGCGTACTCGGCAAATACTCGCTTGCTGATTCGGCGCTCCATGTGTTCGCCAGTATCACGAAAGCTCAGAGGATTCAGCGATCCATCCCACAGTATGTCATTGTCTATGAAGATCAGCTTCTCATGCATGCGGCATTTGTGGATCACGACGACACCCCATTCCTGGAGCGTTCTTTCAAGAAAGCGGTACTGCGAAAGCTCTCTCTTGTCTCTATCGCAGTGCGGTCTCGTTACCACATAGACATGCACGCCGCGATCCATGGCAGCCTTAAGTTGTGGCTCAACCAGAGATAATCTGTTTTGTGTAAGAAACGGCGAGTATATCACGATCTGCTCTTTGGCGCCGGCTATATCCGGTCTCAGATACCTGTCAAAGTTCTCTTGAGTCACGACCATTCGGGCCTCCGGCGACACGGTTGTTCCCCCATAGACTGTCGCCTGTGCTTGGGCTGCTCTTGCAGCCAGACCTTTCTTGACCACATCTCCCGCAGATACACTCGGATAATGCCCCCGAAGGAAAGGGACAAGCTCGCCCCCAAGAAATGCGTTCTTGGAGAGTTTCCAGATGTAGTCAAAGTCGCCAACAATGATCAGACGGCGCTTGGCGCGTGTAAGAGCCACATTGATCAAGCGTTTGGTGTTGTTGTCGTATTTTGGTGTGAACATCCCCACCCGCCATTGAGGCTCGTCATTGACGAGGTCAAAGATCACAAGGTCGGCTTCAGAGCCCTGAAAACTGTGTGCGGTTCCTACCCTGACCTCACCGGTCAGTTCCTCCTCACTGGCCATTATTTCAAGCAGTCTCGTGTGCGGTCTATAGGGCGACACAATCAGGATACGGGGCTCCTGCCCGTCCTGCCACCGAGGGCGGTCTTCATGCAGAAGTTGCCCCGCAATGTCGATGCAAACAGCGGCAGACAGGAAGTTTAATCGACTTGCCCCTCTCGTCCGTGGAACACTGGTCACCCAGGCATTCAGGCCCCCGGTATCAACGAGCAGTACGGGCGAATCGTATCCCCAATCGTGGTCATACCAATCGCTGATGTTGTCCTCTTCGCACACCTTGCCAGCGTCAGTCAGTTTCCCGTCGTATATCAGAGAATTCGCAATGGTGCTTATACTGGGATGCATTCGATATTGCTCTGTGAGATGAACGAACGAGGGATTCGCATCAGTGATTCCCGCGGCCTCAAATATGTCGCGGCCTAACCACTTGGTTGCGAGTTCTTGCGTGGAGATAACAATGGGAGGCAGTTGCTTGGGATCTCCGACCAGCACACCGTTTGATGTGGCTACGCTCGCAGCCACCCATACGGCTGGAATTGGTGCCATTGACGCCTCGTCCACTATCACCGTGTCAAAAGTGCGATTCTGAATTGAGTCTCGAAGATATGCTCGCGTCAAGGTGGTTGCCACGACTCGGGCATCTCGAATCACCAGTTCCTCAACTCGCTTGAGGTCTTCTTCGATCGAACGCAACTCGGATTCCATTGCCTGGATCTCTGCGTTCAAATCATCTCGCTCTGCCAAGACATGATCCAATTCTACGTTCTTGGTGAGCTGCATTGCGTCTTGATAGGCAGCTTCAATGCTTGCCAGCATTTCTTCCAGAGAGTCTTCGGCGTCCTGAGCAAGCCCGAGAAATGTCAACGCGTTCAGACGACTACGCAGCAGTGTGCTCAAGTCTGCCGTATCATTCCGCAGGTTCCGCGTCAAGTCCTTGACTCGGCTATTGGTCTCCTGAGCCTCCGTCTCATGGGCTGCTGCTCGCCGTAGAACGTCCTTTGTGTCACAGGCGTAAGTGTCATAGAAGTGATCGACTGTTTGTGCCAAATCCGCTCGATCCTGTTCAAGCAGGCGTAACTTCCCATTGAGCCCGTCAAGTGCCAAGCCCTGTTCTCCGAGAGCCTTCTCTATTTCTTGAACCTTGCTGGTTTGTTCTTCCGGACTTGGCAGGCCCTTCCATTTCCTCACCAGCCAGCCGGCCACGCATGTTTGGCCCAGAACAACCTTTGCCTGGGACAACTCCACAGCAATCCTATCGGCCGTCGCCATACCTGCAGCGATCTCATTTGAAGCAGCCGCCAGTGACCTCTCGACCTCGGCAAGGTGTGATGCGGTCTTCTCGGTGTGCTCGGCGTCCGCCCGTGCTTTGGCATAGAAATCGACTTGTGATGTGAGTTCCTGCTGAACAGTCCGAAGTCTGCCAACCTCAGCCTCTTGCCTCCGAATAGCGTTCAATTCCTCGCGCATCCTGGGGATGTCGCCCTTGGCAAGATCCACCCATTCGCGAAGTTCAATCGTCCTGCAGAGGGCTTTCACCTCTTCTGTCTTCATCTGCTTTGTACGTTCCAGAGTCGTCCGTCGCTCGACGAGTGCTTCGGAGCGTCGTTCGACATGGGTGCTCAAGAGCAAATCCGGTCTTTCCTTTAACTGCGCGTCTTTGGGATCACCAACTCTGACCACCAGCCCCTTCTGGCGATCACAATCGTTAAGATGCTCGTCCATCTTGAGCAGCGCTTGGTCAACAGCTATGTTCGTGTGTGACGCAATCAGCACAGATCTTTGCCTCTGCATCATTTCGTTGGCAATCGCGCCTATCGTCCGGCTCTTGCCTGTGCCTGGAGGGCCCTGGATGAAGGCTGCATCGAATCCCAAGCTTGTCGCGAGAGCCTGATTTTGTTCAGGGTTGAGACTGTAGGGACGTCCGTCCACGAGTGCGACCGAACCGTGTACACCCGCTCCGAGTAGCCTGTCCCCGACCACATTGGTGGAGCCAGCTTTGGCCTCGATTCGTTCGATGAGCTTCCGCATCAGGAGCGTCAAGTTGCTCTGCAGCCGAGCGGTAGCTACGAACGGACCGAGGTCTTCGGGTACACTTAGGGTGATGACCATTCCATCAACGGAGACAACGGAGACCTCAAGTGGTTTACGATCTGGCAGGTAGAGATTGCCGGGGGCATCTCCGGGAAGGTTCAGAGCGTTCTCAATCTCGAAAGAGTATTGGGTGTTTCCGCCAATCTGCCCAATCCGCTTGCCATTGATTAACGGCACGGCTGAACTTGCCTCGCGGCTACTGGCTGCAGCTATCTCCTGCTCCAATGCCGTACGAAACTCCGCCAAGCGTGAGCTGAGGATTATCTCCTGGTTGATGTCTCTATCGGCGCAATCTCTCTGACGTCCCACCGCCAACTCCCCTTGCAGTCGCAACCCATGCCTACTTCTGTCTTATCGGCGCATGATAACCCAGAAATGAAGTGAATTCGAGGTCGGAGCCTGAAAAGATCGGGCGTGGGAGAGAACAAATATGGGTTTCGGAATAGCTGGTACGAACGACAGGTGACCAGATGCAAGTCACGGAAATCCTGCTACGGATCGGGGCGCTGATCCTGATGCAGCCGGAGCTGGACGGCAACTACAAGGCGGTCAAGGCCGACACATACCCCTGGCCGCAATCCTGAGGGCCCAGGATAGAGGGGTGGCAGCCTCAAGGCGCAGCGAAGCGGAGCCTTGGGGATGGCGTACGCGCGGGGCTGCTTGTTGGCCGCGCACAAGATACGGGCGACGGGCGACGCGATACGGCGTCGATCTCAGCGGACGGGGGCGGCGAGGAATTGGGCGTACTTCTTGTCCTGCTGCATGATGTGGCTGACGAGCCAGTCCTTGAGGAACCCGCCGAGACTGACGGACGGGACCATCTGGCCCGCCTGGACCTTGGCGTTCAGGTCCCGCACCTTGGCGGTGAGCTGGTCGTGCAGGGCCTTGTGGCCGGGCAGGTGCGGATAGCCGCACTCGCGCATCAGGCGCTCTTCGGCCGCGAAGTGCACCTTCGTGTACATCGCCAGCTCGCCGAGAACGTCCTTCTTCACGTCATCGCCCTGGCCCGACGACATGGCCTCGTACAGGCGGTTGATCAGCTCAACAAGCTTCTTGTGCTGGCGATCCATCTCGACCACGCCGACGGACAGTTCTTCGCTCCATTGCATCAGGGCCATGAGGCATTCTCCCAAATCCGATTCTGCGAACGGCGTGACGATCGGCTCGCGGCCCTCATACGGACCATCCGACCGCCCCGCCGCTTCTCATCGGCCGAGTGGGTCGAGGACTTGAGCGAAATGTCGAGGCCGGGCGGCGGTCAGGGGCGAAGCTGGATGGTGCCGGGGCCGAGGCCTTCGGCTTTGGTGGCGCCGGTGGTGAGGTTCATGCGGATGCGATCGACGGGGGCGCCGTTGAACGAGCAGGGCTGCCGGCTGTCGCCATTGACGGTGACGAGGGTCTGCGGGTGGTCATAGAACAGGACCGCGCCGTTGAAGCGGTTGAGGGGATCCTCGTAGGCGATGCCCTGCGAGGCAGTGAGCGAGAGCAGGTCGGTGTGTCCGCGTTCGGTCTGGGTCAGGACGATCTCGATGCGTCCGGCGTCGGCCTGGACGTGCCGCTTGTCATAGCTGCCGTCGATCTGCGGGAAGTAGTCGAGCAGGATCTGGCGGTCCGTCGCGTCGGCGACGATCGTGTTGGTCTGCGCCGAATAGGTCAGCGAGTCGAAGCCGGTCAGGAAGGCGAAGCACGGCTGGCGCAGACTGAACTCGTTCGGTTCGATCGGCGTCTCGGGCGCCTGGCCGTTGTGCAGGCGGATCTCGCCCGGGCCGGTGACGGCGAAGGTCTGGGCGTCGTTCTCGAAATCGAGGCGAAGCGAGTGGAGCTCGACCCAGCCGATCAGTTCCTCGGCCTGGCGTCGCAGAGCGCGCACCGCCACGGGGCCGCCGGAGGCCTCGAACCGCGACAGACCGATCCTTCTCCTGTCCGACCTGGAGTTGGGGTCCTCGAACAGATCGACGGCCAGCATCGGCGCCGTGAGCATGTACTCATAAGCAAAATCCGTTTCTGCCTTGTGCAGCGTCACAATGCAATTGCCGTCGAGCTGGAGGCGTCTGGAAGATGCGATGAACCGAACCGAATCCTGGGCGCTGATGGTCACGGGCATCAGCTCGGCATCCGGATCGCGTCCGGTCAGATCGTTCGGATCCAGCGCAAACGCCATGCTGACCGGACCGGCCAGCGTCAAGTCCGTCGTCGAAACGTCAAAGTCGATTCGATGAGCGACGAGCCTTTGGAGATTCGGGTCCGCAACCGCCGGCAGGTTCGCATCGGCCACCGGTGCGACCGTGTCGAGCCCCAGCGCGCCCAGATCGGGCTCCAGGCTGCGAGAGCCCTTCGGGGCAATCACGAGTCCGCCATCGCAGGTCACGACGATATCGAAGAACGATTCGGGAATCGCATCGAGAGCCATCGCCGGCGAGGGGCGGGTGTCCATCGCCCTCGGTCCGGGATATGGCAGCTCATTGGGCTCGACCACCGGGGCAGCCGGAACCGGGTCATCGGTGGAGTCGGCCTTCGGCTCGTCCCGCCCGGACCCGGACCAGAGGATGTTGCCGATCACAAGACGGTCCTTGGCGACGACCTTCTGCTCGGGTGTGGTGATCGTCACATTCCGATGAAAGACACACTCGTAACGATCCGGCCCGGCATCGGAGGCCGCCTGCACGACCTTGCCGGGTGCGGCGGGATCAGCAACGGCCTCTGAGGAGCCCTCTCGGCCCGGGGCGGTGCCTGAAAGAGAGGCGAACTCGTCGCTTCGCAGACGCAGGCTCTCGATGTCTTTGATGCGGAACAGCTCCAGCCGGCTGCGCGATTCGTCGTAAAGCAGTTCCATGCCGCGCCCGGTGAGTTGGGCACTACGCGAGATGAACTTGACGGCGCCGGTTGTCGAGAACAACGATTGCTCGGCAATAAACGCCACGTCGTCGAGATAGATGAACAGATCTTTCGGGTCGTTCGGATCGGCCGCGAAGACGTGAATGACCACATTGCCCGAGAAGGTCGCGTCGTCCGGCGAGGGCCGATCGAAGGCGGTGTCCAGTTCGAGTTCTCCACGATCTGCCGTGACGCGGCAGTTGACCTCGCCGAGGAACAGCCTCATGTATGGATTCGTGATGACCCACTGGTTGCCCTCGGTATACAGCAGTTCTTCAAATCCGAACTCCCGGTCGATGCGGCCGGTGTGGTCCGTGTGGAACAGGCGCGTCTGTCGGATACCCCCGATTCCCACCCCGCCGATCAGGCCCATATCGCCGCTCGACTGGGACAAGCGGCTGTCTCTGGTCGAATCCACAATTCGGTCCCGCGCGTCCATGTCCATGACCGGCCCGCCCCCCGTCTGCATATAGGCCAGGTACGCCAGAATCATGACGCCCAGGACAACGAATCCAATAGCGAATTTGCGTAGATTCACAGTATCCGCCCAATCCACTCGCCGCTACGCGAGATATCGTTCCATCAGGGCCTTCCATCGGCCGGAGTTCTTGAGGATGTACTCGATCACCTCGCGCACGGCCCCCTGCCCTCCCCGGCGCGTCGTCACGTAGTCGGCCTCTTGCTTGACCTCATCGACGGCGTTGGCCGGCGCGACGCCCAGCCCGACGAAGCGGATCGCCGGCAGATCCGGCAGATCGTCACCGACGTAGGCGACGCCCTCCGGCTTCAGATGTAGCGCCTCGATCAGTTTCTGCAGCGCCGGCAGCTTGAAGTGGCAATCCTGGATGACGTGGGCGATCTCCAGTTGATCGGCCCGCCGCTGCGTCGACTCGGAATACCGCCCGCTCAGCAGGGCCGTCTTGCCGCCGGCCCGCTGCCACATGCGAATCCCATGCCCATCGAGGGTATGGAAACACTTGCTCTCGCTGCCGTCGCCATGCACGATGAGTTGACCGTCGGTCAGCACGCCGTCCACATCGAGGACCAGCAATTCGATCGCGTCGAGGTTCGTCATCCCACCACCTTGATCGTCACGATATCCTGCACATCGATCAGCCCGACGGGGCGGTCGTCGCCGTCCACCACAGGCAGTTCGTCGATGCGGTATTTGTGGAAGATGGCCGTAGCCTCCGAGGCGAGCGCGTCGGCGCGGATCCGTTTGCACCCGGCGGTCATGACATCGCCGACGTGACGCTGGAAACCGGCCGCTCCCTCCTGCGTCAGGAGCCGCCGCAGGTCGCCGTCGGTGACGATCCCGGCCAGGCGACCGTCGTCGTCCACCACCATCACCGCACCGTGCCGTTTCACGTCGCGCGTCGCCGCGAGCATCGCCTCCACGGTGTCGGCGCGTCGGGCCAGGGGAAGCCTCTCGCCCGGCTGAAACATCATCGACTGCTCGACCGTCATCAGCTTGCGGCCAAGCGACCCGCCCGGATGAAACCGAACGTAATCCTCCACGCGGAAGTTCCGCGCCTTCATCACAGTGAAGGCCAGAGCGTCGCCGATGGCAAGCATGCAGGTCGTCGAGACGCTGGGCGCGACCCCGAGCGGGCAGGCCTCGTTGACCTTGCCCATACACAGAACCACATCACTGTACCGGCTCAGCGTCGAATCCCCGTCGCTGGTGATCGCAATCAGGCGGATCTGAAGCTGTTTGACCAGATTGATCAGACGCGTAATCTCATCGGTTTCCCCGCCATAGCTGAGCACGATTACAATATCGTTCTGTCGCAGCCGGCCCAAATCGCCATGAACGGCTTCGGCCGGGTGAAGGAAGTGGCTCGGCGTGCCCGTCGACGCCAGTGTGGCGCTGATCTTGCGACCGATGATCCCGGCCTTGCCGATTCCACTGACGATGCACGAGCCCGTGCAATGGTACATCATCTCGACGGCGCGGGCGAACGACTCGTCCACGACCGGCGTCATCGCGGTGATCGCATCGGCCTCTGCGGCGATCACCCGACGGGCGTAATCGAGATCGAATTCCACGGCACGGTTCTGAAGTTCTTCTGTTTTCATGCTCTGCCAAATCGTTGGGACCCATCGATCGCTTGCCCCATCCCCGGCGTCATGTTGTACGCGATCGTGCCGGCCGGGTCAAGCCCCATCGGCACAGGAGGGACGCTCGGGCCTACAGCTTCACCTCGCCGCCCCGCTCGTTATAGCAGATGAGCTGGCGTTCTTCGCCGACGCAGTCGGGCGAGGAATGGATGACGACCCGTTTCTCCGCAAGCTGCTCGATCTGGGCGATGGCGGCCCGTTTCTCGTTTTGCAGATAGTCGGCCACCTCCGGCGAAACGGACAGCTCGATGCGTTTGATGTGCTCCTGCGAAACCGCCAGATTCAGCAGGCGGATGATCTCCAGGGCCAGCGATTCGTGGCTCTTGACGAATCCGGTCCCGGCGCAATGCGGACAGGCCAGATACGTGCTCAGATGCAACGACGGACGCATCCGCTGGCGCGTCATCTCGATGACGCCGAACCGGCTGATCCGAAGGATCTTGGCCCGGGCCCGGTCCGTCCGGACGGCCTCGCGAAAGGCCCGCTCGACTTCCTTGCGGTGCTTCTGGCTTCGCATGTCGATGAAGTCGCAGACGATCAGCCCGCCGAGGTCGCGCAGCCGCAGTTGCCGGGCGATCTCGACAGCCGCCTCCATGTTGCTCTCGAACGCCGTCTGCTCGGCGCCTTCCTGCTTGCGATGGCGTCCGCTGTTGACGTCGATCGAAACCAGGGCTTCGGTCTGCTCGATCACAATCGAGCCGCCACATTTCAGATCGACCGAGCGGGACTGGACCTTGGCGATCTCCCCTTCGATCTGGTACTTGTGAAACAGGGGAATCTTCCCGTCGTAGTGCATCAGTTTCGGCTTCAGACGCGGCATGGCGATCGACAGGAAGTCCCTGATCTTTCGGATGGTGTTGTCCGAGTCGCAAACGATCTTCGAGACTTTCGTGTTCAGCACGTCGCGCAGGGCCCGAATCACCAGGTCCGATTCCTGGTAGATGTCGCCCGGCGCCTTTTCGCTGTCGATGCGCGTCTGTACGGCGTGCCAGAGCCGTTTGAGATACCTCAGGTCGTTCTGGATGTCGCGTTTCGACGCTCCCTGCCCGGCGGTGCGAATGATGTAGCCCATCCCCTTGGGCGAGCCGCTCTCATCGAACACTTCCGCCAGACGCTTGCGCTCCTGCTCGTCCTCGATCTTATGCGAGATGCCATACCCCTTCATCCACGGCATCATCACCAGATGCTTGCCCGGCAGCGCCAGATAGGTGCTCAGGGTCGGCCCTTTGGTCTTGAGGCCTTCCTTGGTCACCTGGACGACCAGTTCCTGGCCCCTTCGCAGGCAGTTCTGCATCGGGGGGCGGTCCTTGAGGGCCTGTCGCCGTCCGATGTTTTCGAGCACGTTGCTCTTCATATTGGGGAAATACCGGGGGTGCACGTCGGAGATATGGAGAAAGCCGTTTCGATCGATCCCGATGTCGATGAAGGCGGCCTGGATTCCCGACTCGATGTTGACGACTCGTCCCTTGTAAATGTTGCCGACGTGGGCGCCGACGCTGGCGCGCTCGACGTAGAGTTCTTCGAGTGAGCCGTTTTCCACCACGGCCACTCGGCACTCCTCTCGCTCGGCCACGTTAATCAGCATTTCTCGTGACATATCCTACATCCTCGTCATCTGTCGCAATCCGCCGGTCGGCGGATTCCAGGGTCATGTGATAGTCCATACGACGTCCCTGCGTCGGACGGGCCCGTTCAGATCGTGGGGCGTCAGTTCGAGCAGGGGCATCAGCTCATCGACCCGGACGGAGCCGGCGTCGCTGATGCCGCACTCGACGATTGCCCGAGTCTCCTTCAATTCGATGGCTCGCAGATACGGCCGGATGTCCATGCGGCGTCCCTCTCGCCGCTCCGGCGTGACCCGTTCCACCACCAGGCTGTCACGGGCCATGATTTGGCGAATTCTCTCCCTCAGGGCCTCGATGCGGCCCTCACAACTACCCGCGCGATCCAGATCGAAGACATAGCGGGCCGTCTCCGGCCGGAACGACGCATTCGATTTCATCGTCGCGATCGAATGAACCGCGATGTCGCTTGGAAGCGCTCCGCTCAAGGCCTCCTTCATTCGCTCGTGCCACGCCTGCCGCGCGCCGTCCGGACCGTCCTCCACGGGGATTCCGTTTACATCGAAGAGCTTCAGAACCAGAAGCTCGTCGTCCGAGGCAACCCCTACGGATCGTGGCAGCGGCAGGGACAGCTTGGGATGCGGGTTGAATCCCTGAGAGTACTTGACGGGCACGCCCGCCCGCACGCTCGCTCGCTCGAATACGCGCAGCGTCTCCGCATGCGAAAGAAATCTCAACAGACCTCCGATCCCGAACCGCACCGCCGCCGTGGCATCCGTCACCCAGCCCGACGGCGTCCCCTCCGGACGGTCGTTTGAGTTTTCCTTTGTGGCCTCTACGCCCATCTGCTCTCTGATCGATCTGTTTGCGTCACTGTCTTGTCTGTCCACGCGGCACGCCGACACCGGATCAGAACGCCTCGGGCAGCACCTTGCGCGCGGCGTTACGAAGGTAGTTCGAGATCTGCCGCTCGGAGTTCATCCCCAGGACCTTCCGCGTCAGAACGTGACAGTCCTCCAGCGTGACGCATCGGATCATCTGTTTGACCTCGGGAATGAGCGGGGCCGAGAGGGACAAGGTTCGCACACCGAGCCCCAGCAGGACCATGACATACTCCGGCTCCGACGCCATCTCTCCGCAGACCGACAGGTCGATCTGGGCCTTGTAGGCGTCCTGAATCACGGTGCGCACCAGACGCAGAACGGCCGGATCCGCCGGCGAATACAGCGTCGAGACCTGTTCGTTGCCCCGGTCCACCGCCAGCGTATACTGCGTCAGATCGTTGGTTCCGATGCTGAAGAAGTCCGAGTCCCTCGCCAGCGTCGATGCCGTCAGGGCCGCCGACGGCGTCTCGACCATGATGCCCACATCGATCCGCCGATCGTACGCGATGCCTTCCTCGTCCAGATCCTCCATGACGTCGTGCAGAATCATCTTGGCCTGCATCAACTCCTGAATGTTGGTAATCAGCGGGAACATGATTTTGACCCGACCGAGGACCGACGCGCGAAGAATCGCCCGAAGCTGCGCTTTGAACATCGCCAGGTTCTGAAGACAGAACCGGATCGAACGCAGCCCGAGGAACGGATTCGGCTCCGGGGCGAACCGTTTGCTCTGCGTGTACTTGTCGGCGCCGAGGTCCACGGTGCGAATCACCACGGGCCGATCCTGGCAGAGGTGCAGGGTCTGGGCGTACGCGCGGTAGTGCTCCTCTTCCGATGGTTCGGTGGGTCGGTTCAAATAGAGAAACTCGGTGCGGTACAGGCCGATCCCCTCACCGCCCTTCTCGATCACCCCTTCGGCCTCGTCGGGAAACTCGATGTTTCCCAGCAACGTGATCGTCACCCCGTCGCGCGTTTCGGCGGGTTTCTCCCGAATCGTGTCGAGCTTTTGTTCAAGCGCGACGAACTCGCGCGAGTACGCCTCGTATTGCGCAACGGTCTCGGCATCGGGATTGACGATCACCAGGCCGCGGTTGCCGTCAATGATGACCGAATCGCCCCCGCTGGCGATCTCTGTCAGGTCCTCCAGGGCCACGACGGCCGGAATGCCCAGCGAGCGGGCCACGATGGCCGCGTGGCTGGTGCGGCCCCCGGCGTCCGAGGCGATGCCCTTCACGAACGCCTTGTTGAACCCGGCCGTCTGCGTCGGACTCAGTTCCCTCGCCACGACGATGACCTCTTCCCGCAACCGACCGAGGTCCTCGCGCTTGTCGCCGAGCAGATGCCGCAGCAAACGCCGCTCGATATCGTACACGTCCGCCGCACGCTCGCTGATGTAGCTGTCCTTGACCTCGGTGAACCGCGCGGCGAACCGCCGAAGGACCGAGGCAACGGCGTATTCGGCCGTGACGGACTCCTCGTGAATGAGATCGGTGATCTGACGTCGCAGACTCCGGTCTCGAAGAAAACGCAGATGCACCGCAAAGATGTCCTTGATCCGTCCGCCGCCCAACTGCTCCTGCGCCTGCTCCAGTCCGCTGAGCTCGCGCACCGCGTCGGCAAAGGCGTTCCGCGCACGCTGGACCTCAAGCATCCGCTGCGACGACGCGATCTGGCGCCGGGGAATTCGGTAGTCCTCCGAATCGAGGATCAGACATCGCCCGATCGAGACACCCGGCGAAACGGCAATTCCCTTCTTGATCTCCATGTCAAAGCCTGCGGGACCGATCAGTCTCCGTCCTTGGGCGGTACCTCATCAAACGTCTGCCGCTCCATGAAGGCGCGCAGGACCTCCACGGCCTCTTCCGCATCCGGCCCCGTGGCCCGGATGTCCAATCGCGTCCCCGCCGTAGCAGCCAGTCCGATGACGTGCATGATGCTCTTGGCATCACCTCGCTCTTTTTCGGTGCCAATCGTGATGTCACAATTGTACCGATTCGCCAGATCGACGAACTGCATGGCAGGGCGCATGTGAAGGCCGTTTTGGCTCTTGATCTGGACGGTTGTCTGACAAACCGGATGGTCCAACGTTCCTTCTCCTGCCCATAAGCGACGCTCCTCGCGTTCGCCCGCGATACGGGTTACCACGACGGGTTCTCGTCGGCTTCTCTGAGCAAGTCCTCGCATGCCTCCGGCGTCCGGCACTGTCGCAGAAACTTGCGGAACTTCTCTTTTTGCAGGTGACGGAACAGATTCTCCATCGCCTGCAGGTGCCGATCGGCGTTGTCCACCGGACTGACCAGCAGGATAACCGAATACACCGGCTGCTCGTCCAGCGCCGCGAAATCGATCCCCGCATCGGTCTGCCCGATCACCGCGATCACATCCTTGGCCGCCGCGTGCTTGACGTGCGGAACCGCCACGCCCTTGCCCATCCCGGTGCTGGCCTCGTCTTCCCTCTTGATCACCGCCTTGGTGATCTCGGCGGCCGACTTGGCCGGCAGCTTCCCTGCCTGGACCAGCGACGCCACCATCTCGGCGATGGCCCCATTTCGATCCTGCGCCTGCAAGGTAGGGATCGTTGCCTCAAAACACACAAAATCTGCAAACTTCATTCTTCGCATCCAGTCCTATCTGTAGCCGTCAACTGTTAGAGGCCCACGCAGAAACATAACACGCTCCTCCGGCGTCGCCGTTCAGGCCGACTCGTATCCTCCCCCCGTCCCCGTGTGCTTGTTGTTTCGTTCCTTGGTCTTCTTGCGTCGCAGTTGCTCCTCCAGTTTGCGCACGGCGGCGTCGATGCCCTTGTACGCGTCGTCGGCCGCCTCCGTGGCGACGAATACGTTGCTGTGCTCGCCTCGGGCAATGATCTCAATGCCGATCTTGCCTGCGGTCTGCTCGCCGTCCACAACCACCTCGACCTGACTGACCGTGTTGTAGAACCTCGGCAACCTGCTCGTCTTCTCCTCGGCGTACTCCTTCATGGCGTCCGTGATCGTGATGTGCTTGCCCGTGATTGTGAAATCCAATGCGCATCTCCTTAATCAGCAATCATCCCCATTTCTGTGGTTCCTGCGGCCGCTCCGTATACGCGCGGGGCAACGCCATCGCCTCCTGACGATCCGGGACGATCACCCCGGCGCTGATGGCGAAACGGAACGCCTCCTCGATGGTCATATCCAAGGCGATCGTCTGCTCCTTCGGCACGACAATGACGTAGCCGGTCACCGGGGTCGGCGAGTTCGGCACCAGTACCGTCAAAAATTCCTTCTGCACGCTCTGCGTGATCTTCGTCAGACCCGAGCCTGTCACGAACCCGATCGACCAGATGCCCTTGCGAGGGTATTCCACAGCCACCACGCGCGAGAACATCTTTTGCTTCTCTTCCTGCGTCAGTACGAAATCGGTCACCTGCTTGACATACGGGTACACCCGTCGCAGAACCGGCGTGTTCATAATGAACGCCTCGACCAGGCGCCACAGGGCCCGGCCCACCACGCTGGCCAGCAGCGCCCCCACGACGAAGACCAGCAGCAACGCGATGAAGAACCCCATCGCCGAGCCGGCCGCCCCATCGACGAAGATCCTCGTCAGATCCTCGCGCGTCAGGCCATGATCCCCCTGAAACTGCAGGATCAGCCACACCAGACCACGGTTGATGTAGATGCTGACGTTGGCCTTGATGACGCCATAGCCCCACACAAGAATCCAAATCGTCAGCAACGCCGGCAGCAAGACCGCCAACCCGCGGAGGAAGTAGCTCTTGAATCGTTTGGTTATGCCCATTCCACTGCAACAGCTCTTCACCGCCGAAAACGGCCCTGTCGCAGACGTCCCGCGACGCGGAAACCGCATCTATCCAACGTCGATAGCTTAATTTGCGCCATTTTCATCGTCAACTAAAAACTGACGCGGCAGATGGCCTCCCAGCAGGTGAACCATGCCGCCGGGCAGCGAGGCCACCACCCAGACGAACCGCTGACAAAACGCCAGCGCCAAGGCGCTTTCGCCTGTCGCGGCGGTCAGGGAGGTGAACATCGCCACGACACCGGCCTCCAGCACGCCTAAGCCAGCGATACTGATCGGGATCGCCGCAACAACCCATGTGACGGGGAATATCACGAAGTAGTACCTGGCCCCGGCCTCGATGCCCAGATTCCGGCCCAACAGCCAGAATGCCGCCACCACGATGCCCTGGCCCGCTACCGTCAGCAGCAGCGCCGCCAGCATTGTCAGCGGTTTGGACAGATAGACCGCCAAGGCCGTTCGGACCCGACCGAGAAGCTCGGCACCCCGGCCCCAAAGCCGCCCAACCGTGCTCCTTAGCCGAAGGCGAACGCCCCGATGGAGAAGTGAAACCGCCACAATGGCCGCCAGAACCACAAGAAGCCACAGGGCCGCCCCCTTGTACGTCGCAACGCCCTGCCGCATCTCTTCGCCCTGGGTCGCCTCTGCCTCAATCGCCCGGCCGCGAAGAAACAAGAGGTAGGCCACAACCGCCATCAGTACCATGCCCGCCAGACCGACGACGCGGTCCACGAACACGCTGAGCACCCCTTCCAGCCTCCGGTGCGTGTGTTTGGTCACATAATATGCCTTCAGAAGGTCGCCCCCGACCGAGCTGGGCATCAGGTTGTTGTAGAACAGCCCGACAAAATACAGCCTCACGGCTGCAGTCATCGCAATATGGATCGATTGGGCCCGAAGCAGCAGCCACCAGCGAAACGCCACCACGACCTGACCGACCACATAGGCCGCCAGGCTCAGGACGAAGCACCCCCAGCTCAGACGGCCGAACACTTCCCGCAATTTTTCCCAGTCCTGGCCGTGGAATACCCACACAATCGCCGCCGTCGCAACGACAATCCGCGCGAGCAGCGATCCGTGCCGGATCTTCCTGGCGTCCTGTGCCTCTGGCAATGGTTGCCTCCAAAAAGCGAGCGTTCCATCAAATCATACCGACTAAACGGGAACGTGACAAGACGTTGGGGTGCGCGAATTTGGCCGCTCCAGCTCCCATTTCCCCCCCGCACGGCACCCCAGATGAACACACCACCACCCCGCGGGCGAGCCAGGACCGCTGCCGCAGGAATCTTGCGGCTCTCTCGGGTTTTTCGTGGAAGTCGCGTCACATCGGTCCGCCTCGGCTCACTTTAGAGTAAGGCACCGTCAACAGGAGGCATGGCATGGAGACCGAGAGCACAGGATGCCAGGGCAAGCAGGCAATGGAGAACCGGATGCGCGATCCTCGTGTGCTCTCCTCACGCGCGCTCACCGATCGGCCGAACCCAATCATCAATCGTCAACCATCAATAATCAACTCCCGCGCCTTCACCCTGATCGAACTGCTGGTGGTCATCGCGATTCTGGCCATGCTGATGACCCTGCTGTTTCCGGCCCTCCAGGGCGTCCGCAAGCGGGCCAACGCCGTGGTCTGCCAGGCGAGACTGCGCGAGGTCGGCCTGGTCCTGGCCCTGTACGCTCAGGAGAACAACGGAATACTGCCCCACTACTACGGTTCCGCCGTTGATCCCACACAGATCACGTCAAGACCACCCTTCGACAACAACCCCAAGCTCGCCCTCTGCCCGTCGGCCGCTCGCCCCTTGCCCGGCAAGCAGGTGCCCTGGGGCGGGCCGTTCGCGGCGTACCCTGCCGAAGTCAGCATTGGAGACTACCAGGTCGGATACACATGGCCCGAGTCCCTCCTTCACTGGCGCAGCTATGGCCTGAACCGCTGGACGGCGAGTATTCCATCGTCCAAAGGTATGGCGGTCTCTTCGAGAGCTCCGGCTTGGGGTACCCAGGATGTCAGAGGAGGATCGAACATACCGGTGATCCTGGACTGCACGTGGGAAGTTGTCCATCCCTACAACCATGACGGTCCTCCGCCCTATGAGGGCCACATCGTCGAGCACCAGATGTCGACGGTCTGCATCGACCGCCACCAAGGCGGAATCAACGCCGCCTTTCTGGACTGGTCCGTTCGCAAGGTCGACCTCAAGGAACTCTGGACTCTCAAGTGGGGTTCTGCATTCGACACCGCCGGACCGTGGACCAGGGCTGGAGGTGTTCTGCCCGAGGATTGGCCGCAATGGATGCGAAAGTACAAGGACTACTGATCATCATCTGCCCCGAGATATGAGATACTTCTTGCCGATCGGCAACCGGCGCGGTACAGGTATATGCCGCGTGGGGATCTGCGTCAGCCGTGCATCGCAGCTACACAGTGAATAGGGGTATTGCCATTGGAATCGAAGCAGATTGAAGAAGGATTGCAGTTCACGCCGAAGTTCAACGCCGAGGGTCTGATCCCGGCCATCGCCCAGGATGCCGAGACCGGCCAGATCCTGATGGTGGCCTGGATGAACCGCGAGGCGCTCGACTACACCATCGCCACCGGGCGGGGCACATATTTCAGCCGCAGTCGCAAGAAGCTCTGGAAGAAGGGCGAAGAGTCCGGCCACGTCCAGCAGGTCCAGCAGATTCTCGTCGATTGCGACCAGGACTGCCTGATCCTCAAGGTCGCCGTGGACGCCGGCCAGTGCCACGTGGGCTACCAGTCGTGCTTCTACCGCGCCCTCAAACCCGGCTCGGACAAGGACCTGGAGCTGATCGCCGAGAAGACCTACGACCCCGAGGCCGCCTACAAGAAGTAGCTCGCTGCCCCGTGGTCGAGAGCATCTGAAGGTTGCCGGGACCCCGGTTGTGCCCTATACTTGCCCGGCATGTTGCGCAGAGCGCTGACGTTTTATACGAGATACTTTGCCGTATGGGTGGTCCTGTGCGGCCTGGTCGCCTTCCTCTGGAAGGACACGCCGGAGCATCCCAACTGGTTCCGCGTCATCGGCACCTATAGTCTGGCCGAAATCATCCCCGAGAGCATCCGGTCGAACCTGTCGCCGACGGCGGCCGGGAACCTTTCCGCTTGCCTGTCGGTGAACACGCTGTTCTTCGCACTGACGATGTTCGGCATCGGTGTGGCCCTCAAGCCGGAAGATTTCGAGCGGATTCTTAAGACGCCGTCGGTCGTTGCCCTGGGCAGTGCGGCCCAGTTTCTCGTGATGCCGCTGGGGGCCTATGCGCTGTCGCGGCTGTTCCGACTACCACCGACTCTGGCCGTCGGCCTCGTCCTGACCGGGGCGGCCCCCGGCGCGATGGCCAGCAACACCATGAGCTACGTCGCCAAGGCCGACGCAGCCTATTCCGTCTCGCTGACCACCGTCTCGACGCTGCTGTGCCCCATCCTGACCCCGCTGCTGACGAAGGTGCTGGCCGGCTCGCAACTGCCGGTCTCGTTCTGGTCGATGTTCCTTCAGATCATGGTCATGGTCGTTCTGCCGCTGCTGGCCGGTTTCTGGATTCGATCTCGCTTTCGTAGTCCCGTCGAGCGGGTCCTGCCACTCTTCCCGGCGATCTCCGCGACGTTCATCGTCTTCATCTGCTCGGTCGTCATCGCGCGCAATCAGTCGAGGCTGCCCCAGGTGACCGGCCCGGTCCTGGCGGTGGTGCTGATCCTGAACCTCTATGGCATGGCCGCAGGGTATGGAATCGGCTCATTGTTCGGCCTCGACATGCTCAAGCGACGGGCGCTGACGATCGAGATCGGCATGCAAAACGCCGGGCTCGGCAGCGCCCTGGCCCTGGAGCACCTCGGCGAGGAGGCCGCCATCCCGGCCGCGATCTTCGTCTTCGTCTGCATCATCACCGCCTCGGCCCTGGCCTCTTTCTGGCAGCGCCGCCCCGGTCATTAGCCGGGCAAATGCAAGATATTCGCAGACTGCACGTTGTATTTCCCGGCAAGAACGGGTATCCTGACGATTCTATCGTCTTTTTCAAACCAGCCCTATGGACGGTCAATCGTTGGCCGTCCTTCAGTGAAACTGCACAGTCAATAGAAGGAGTATGTGAGCATGGCTTGTCATCTGGCAATCGCAGGGGTGACCGGTGCCGTCGGTCAGGAATTCCTCAGTATCCTCGAAGAGCGCAACTTCCCGTTCACGACGCTCAAGATGCTCGCCAGCAGCCGCTCCAAGGGCAAGAAGATCACCTTCAAGGGCAAGGAATATACGGTTGAGGAACTGACGAAAGACAGCTTCGCGGGCATCGACATCGCCCTGTTCAGCGCGGGCGGCTCGCGCAGCAAGGAATTCGCGCCTGCCGCGGCCAAAGCCGGCGCGGTCGTTGTGGACAATTCCTCAGCGTTTCGCATGGACCCCGGGGTGCCTTTGGTGGTCCCTGAGATCAACCCTGAGGCAATCAAGGCGCACAAGGGCATCATCGCCAACCCCAACTGCTCGACCATCATTGGCATCGTGCCGGTCTGGCCGCTCCATCAGGTCAATCCGGTCAAGCGGATGGTCGTGAGCACCTATCAGGCCGCCAGCGGCGCCGGGGCGGCGGCCATGGCCGAACTGGAGGCCCAGAGCCGCGAGATTCTCGAAGGCAGGAAGCCGACCTGCAACGCGTTCCCCTACCAGATCGCGTTCAATTGCTTCAGCCACAATTCGGCGCTGGGGCCCGATGGGTACAACGAAGAAGAGACCAAGATGGTCAAGGAAACCCGGAAGATTTTCAACTGCACGACAATCGCCATCACCGCAACGTGCGTGCGCATCCCGGTGATGCGGGCCCATTGTGAGAGCATCAATCTGGAGTTCAGCGGCCCGATGACGCCGGAGAAAGTGCGGGAGCTGCTCGCCGCGGCGCCGGGCGTCACCGTGATGGACGACCGGGAGCACAATCGCTTCCCGATGCCGATCGACGCCTCGGGCAAGGACGACGTTCTCGTGGGCCGCATTCGCCAGGACGAGTCACTGCCCGGCCAACGCGGGATCCACCTTTGGGTGGCCGGCGATCAGCTCCGCAAAGGGGCCGCCCTGAACGCGATCCAGATCGCCGAGAAGTTACTCGAACTATAATCCCCACGACGACCGGACGCAGCCACAGGACCCCAATGTGCCGTGGCTGCGACGGCCGTCCTTGTCTGTCCCCGGATGGCACCGCGCAACGTCAAACTGACCATCGCCTATGACGGCAGTGAGTACCACGGCTGGCAGATTCAGCCGGGTTTCACCACCGTTCAGCAAGCCGTCCAGGATGCCGCCCGCAGCCTGCTGGGCCCGAACGTGCGTGTCTGCGGGGCCAGCCGGACGGACGCGGGCGTCCACGCCCTCGGCCAGGTCGGCCTGATCCAGATCGATTCGCCCGTTCCAACGGAGAATCTTGCCAGGGCTCTCACCGACCGACTCCCGGACGATATCGCCATCGTCAGGGCCGAAGAGGTTCGAATGGGCTTCGACGTGATCGGCGAGGTCACGAGGAAGCTCTATCGCTACACCATCTTCTGCGGCCCGACCCGGCCCGTCCTGTACCGACGGTATTGCTGGCACGTGCCGTCGAACCCGGACGTGGCCGCGATGAACGCCGGGGCCAGGCTCCTCGTGGGCAGGAATGATTTCAAGTCCTTCGCATCGGCCGCCGACAGCCGCACCGATTCGGTTCGCACGATCTTCCGCTGCGATGTCACCGAGGCGAGGAACGACGGAGATCGTTGGATCTACGTCGAGGTCGAGGGGGACGGATTCCTTTACAACATGGTGCGCAATATCGTTGGGTCGCTGATGGAAGTGGGTCTCAGGCGGTGGGAACCACAGAGAATCGGCCGGGTCCTGGAAGCACGCGATCGCACCGCCGCCGGGCCCATCGCACCGCCGAATGGACTGTGTCTGATGTGGATTGAATACTGATGCTCATCGAAAGAGATCATATCGGCATCTTCGGCAAGATGAACTCGGGCAAGAGCAGCGTCATGAACCTGCTCACCCAGCAGGTCACCTCGATTGTCGATGCGACCCCTGGGACGACCGCCGACACCAAGATCGCACTGCAGGAAATCCACGGGATGGGCCCGGTCAAGTTGTTCGACACCGCCGGGCTCGACGAAGCCTCCGGGCTGGGGCAGAAGAAACGGGCCAAGGTCTTCGCCGATTTGAAGGAGTGCGACCTGGTTCTGCTCGTGATCGATCCGGAGACCGACGATTTCGCCACAGAGAACGAGATCGTGGACAAGGCCCGCGAATTGGACAAGCAGATCCTGGTGATCTACAATCTGTTCCGGCCGGAAGCGGCCGGACGGATCGCCCTCGTGGAGCAGCAGGTGCCGCTTTTGCGATTCCACCAGAAGACTCGTATCGTGGCCGTCGATGGGCAGTGCCGTCCGGCGCTGCTGCAATTCGTCCTGGACCATTTTGTCTCGAAGAACACCCGGATGGAACTGCTGCCGTTCGTCGAACGCGACGCGTTCTACGTGCTGAATATCCCGATGGATGATGAGACCCCGCCCGGTCGGTACCTGCGCCCCCAGGCGATGGCCGAGGAATACATCACGCGTCACTGGGCCTGGCCGGTTTCTTATCGTATGGATCTGGGTAAGGCCAGAGCAGGCGATGCGAGCGAGCGGAAGCGATTCGACAGCTTTCTGTCCGGTTTCGGCAGACGGCCCAAGGCGATCGTCACCGACTCGCAGGCGATGGACCTGATGCACGCCTGGACACCCGACGATGTCCTGCTGACGACGTTCTCGATCATGATGATCAACTACGTCAGCCGAGGCCGACTGGCTGCTTTCGCCGCAGGGATAGAGGCGGCCGCGACCCTCCGGCCCGGCGACAAGGTGCTCATCGCCGAGGCCTGCAACCACTCGCGGATCGCCGAGGACATCGGCACGGTCCAGATCCCGAACTTCATCCGGAAGCGATGGCCTGACGTCCAGATCGACCACAACTTCGGCCGTGAGTTCCAGGAGAACGAGCAACTCCAGTCCTACAAGCTCGTTATCCACTGCGGCGGCTGCATGATCACAGCCCAGAAGCTGCTCGCTCGCATCCGCGACCTCGAATCCATCGGCGTGCCGTATACAAACTATGGTATCTTCCTGTCGTACATGCAGGGCCCCGAAGCCCTGCGCAAGGTCTTGCGGCCCTGGGACATCGAAGGCATGGGACATGTGGGACCGTTGACTGCGGAGGCGAAATCTTGAGAATCGTGCACATCATCACGCGGCTTATCCTGGGCGGGGCGCAGGAGAACACGCTGATCACCTGCAAGCTGCTCGCCGAGCGGGGCCACGATGTCACGCTGATCACCGGACCGGCGCTGGGACCTGAGGGAGAGCTGTTCGACCAGACGAAGGGGCAAAGATACGAGACGATCGTCATTGACGAGATGCGCCGAGCCATCGAGCCGGTCAAAGACTTCGTCAGCTACCGCAAGATCAAGAAGCTGCTGCGCCAATTGCAGCCCGACATCGTCCACACGCATTCCGCCAAAGCGGGCATTCTCGGCCGCTACGCAGGCAGTGCCCTGAAGGGCGTCTCGGCCCCCAGGAGGCCGGCGATCGTCCACGGCATCCACGGCCTGGCCTTTCATCCCTACCAGGGCCCGTGGGTCAATCGCATCTATATTGCCATCGAAAAGGCGGCGGCAAAACACACGGACTACTTCGTCAGCGTCGCCGACGCGATGACCGACCAGTGCAGGGCCGCCGGCATCGGTGTGGACAAGCCCTATGTCACCGCATATTCGGCCATCGACGAAGAGCAGTTTCTCGAACCGATTCCCCCTGAGCGGACGCGGGCATTTCGCCGCCAATACGGAATCGCCGACGATGCGGTCGTGCTCGTAACCATCGCACGCCTCTTCATGCTCAAGGGCCATGATTACATCATCGCATCGGCGCCGGAGTTGGCGAAGCGGTTCGACAACGTGGTCTGGCTCTTCGTCGGCGACGGCAACCTCGCCGAGCAATACAGGCAGCAGGTCCGCGATCTGGGCCTGGCCGAGAGGTTCCGTTTCACCGGCCTGATGCCCCCGAGCGAGATTCCGCTGGCCATCCAGTCCTCCGATATCCTGGTTCATTGCTCTCTTCGGGAGGGCCTGGCCCGCACGCTGCCCCAGGCGATGCTGTGCGGCCGGCCGGCCATCAGCTTCGACGTTGACGGCGCCCGCGAGGTCGTCAACGAACGCACGGGCCGGCTCATCGAACCGAAGAACGTTCCGCAGTTGATCGACGCCTGCGCCGAACTGATCGCCGACCCATCGCTTCGCGAAACCCTCGGCCGGACCGGCCGCGAGTCGGTCAAGACCAGGTTCGCCCCCGAAACCATGGTCGATACCATCGAGCGGGTCTACGAACAGCTTCTGGAATAGGTCCTATTGGTCGTATAGGACCGATTCCCCCCGTGGGCGTCAGACGCCCGGAAGACCGACGAATTCCACCGGATAGCTCGCGGGCTTGCGGATGGCCTTGACCTGCTCCGGCATAGCAGCGATCTGACTTCGCATTCGCTCCTGGACGGTCTCGATGGGCTCGATAGACTGGAACGAACGCAGCATGTCGTCCGCACTTGGGTCGAGCGGACAGACCGTATCTTTCTCGAATTGACGACTGCCGGTGCGAAGGAGCGTCTTGCGGCCCGGCAGCGTCGCCTTGTCCGGCGAGGTCTTGTGCGAGGGACGATCGTCGTACTGGGCGAGCTTGTAGACGATGCTGATGGAGGGAGCGTGTCGGGACACGGCGAAGTGGGTACCGACGCCGAAACCGTCGAACTGCCCCCCTGCCGCAAGCAAGTCGTGAATCTTGAACTCGTCGAGGTCGCCGCTGGCGAAGATCCTCAGGAAGTCCAGTCCCTGCTGTCGGAAGTGATCACGCGCGAATCGGCTGTCGGCCACGAGGTTGCCGCTATCAAGGCGAATGCCGCGCAACCGGACGCCACGTCCAAGGAATTCATGGGCCACTCGGGCGGCAGTCTTCACGCCCTCGATGGTATCGTACGTATCGACGAGCAGTATGGTCTTGTCTCGGTAGATCGCGGCGAACTCGCGGAAGGCTTGCCCCTGTGAGGTGTGGGCCTGGATGAACGAGTGTGCCATGGTGCCCGAGGGCGGCATGCCGAGACATCGGGCGGCAAAGACGTTGCTCGTCGCCTTCCAGCCGGCCATCTGCGCGGCGCGGGCGGCGCGAATCGAGGCCACCGGCCCCTGCGCCCGCCTCATGCCGAATTCCAGCAGCGGCACGTCGCCGGCCGCAAGCACCATCCTCGTCGCCAGACTGGCCTCGATGATCGAGAAACCCAGGATGTTCAGGATATAGCTTTCAAGCAGTTGTGTGGCCAGAATCGGGCCGCCCACCTCCAGGATCGGCTCGCCGGGGAAGAACACGGTTCCTTCGGGCAGCGCCCGGACCGTCACATCGGGCCGGAAATCACTGAGATAGGCCAGGAAGTCCGGCTCGAACAGCTTCGTCGAACGCAGATAGGCAAGATCGTCGTCGGAGAATCGAAACCGGTCCAGATAGGACCGCAATTCCGGCAGGCCGGCCATGACGAAGAACCCCCAGTTCTCCGGAAGATGCCGCACCGTGACCTCGAAGTACGCCGAGCCTGTCATCCCCTTCTTATAGTAGACCTGAGCCATCGTCAGCTCGTACAGGTCCGTGAACAGAGCGGGCGTCCCCTCGATCAGCCACATGCCGGTCGCCTCTTGAACTCGTCAAACGTCACGATCGCTACTCCCATCCGGCGAAACTCATCGTAGATGTCGTCGTCGGGTCTCGACTGCAACCCTCTAACCGCATCCCGGAGCAACGTCAACCCCATTCCGGACCGCTTCGCCAAGGCCTTCACGACATAGGACACGCAGAAGTCGAGCGCCACCCCAAACACGACGACCTTCTCGGGCCGGATTATGTCCACAAGGCGATCCGTATTCGGGTTGTCGAAGACACTGAGACTCTGCTTGCGAATCACGATATGAAACGGCTCCTCTTCGGCCAGCCTGCGCAGGTCCGCCACGTCCATTTCTTCGACGGGTACGAAGTCAATCGGCCGTGTCCCAATATATCCGACGCGCTCGCTGCCTGCTTCGCCGGCCATGCAGTGGGGCGGAAACGTCGTCTTGTAGTCAGGATGGTCCGAGATTTCAGGGTCGTCCGGCGTGTGCCAGTCGACGTCCGCGAGAATCGAGTAGCCGTTGTCGAGGGCGAATCGCCTCACCTGGCTGACCGTGTCGATGATGGTCTCGGCCCCCGGCACGTACAAGCGCCCTTCCGGCCGCATGAAGTCGAATTGCGTATCGACATCCCAGAATAATGGGTTCTGCTTCATGATCGGCCCCCCCTGTCGCCACCGCCGTGCCTGGAATCCAAAGGCATCGGCAGGATACTCTTTCTTCACACACGCAAAGACGCTACAATCTCTGCTTCCTTATGTACGGTGGGGTTTCGACACCGTTCAGCCCATTTGTGCATGACGAAAGGCCGGTCATGATCAGTTACAGGAAAGAACTGTGGTTCGACATCACGCGGCGCAGGGAGTTCATTAACATCACGCCCGAGATCGAGCGCTGCCTGGCCGAAAGCGGCATCCGCGAGGGCCTGCTGCTGTGCAACGCCATGCACATCACCGCCAGCGTGTTTATCAATGACGATGAATCGGGTCTGCACCAGGATTTCGAGGTCTGGCTCGAGAAACTGGCGCCGGAGAAGCCCTATGCCCAGTACAAACACAACGGCTACGAGGACAACGCCGACGCGCATCTCAAACGCAGCGTGATGGGCCGGGAGGTCGTCGTCGCTGTCACCGGCGGCAAGCTGGATTTCGGCCCGTGGGAGCAGATCTTCTACGGGGAATTCGACGGCAAACGCCGCAAACGTGTCCTCGTCAAGATCATCGGCGAATAGGCAGTCGGAGGCTTCGTGGGATTGACGAGTTTTCTTCTCAAGGCGATAATCATCTCTCTATCCGGGGTCATGGCACCGGGGGCGGTGACGACGGCGGCCATTGCCCAGGGGGCGCGACGCCGGTGGGCGGGCGTGCTGATGGCGGTCGGTCACGGCATCGTCGAAATCCCTTTGATCTTCTTCATCATGTTCGGTCTGGGCGTTTTGTTTCAGGCCGGCTGGTTCCGGATCGTCGTGGGCCTGTTCGGTGGGGCGTTCCTCATCTGGATGGGCGTCGGCATGCTGCGCGACAAGGGCGGCGACGGCTCGTCGTCAAGCCGGACCGCTGACGCCGGACCGCTGATGACCGGGCTGATTCTGTCGATCGGCAATCCGTATTTTCTGCTGTGGTGGGCCACTGTCGGGCTCAACCTCGCCCTGGAGGCCCGTCATCTGGGCTGGCTCGCCTTCGTCCTCTTCGCGCTGGTTCACTGGCTCTGCGATCTCATCTGGCTGACGATCCTGTCGTTCGGCAGCTTCCACGGGACGAGCGTCCTCGGGCCGCGCAGCCAGCGAATCGTCCTTCAGGTCTGCGGCATCGCCTTGGCCCTGTTCGGCGTCCACTTCATCTATCGAGCCATCGAGGTCCTGCGCGCCGCATAGCGCCGCAAGAAGTCAAAAACCATCATCTTTTGGACAACAATTGTCATGCGCCCGTACAATCCGATCGCTATACTGGCGTATCAATGCCTCGCGCCACACTACGAGGCCACCGTAACCTCGCTCACGTTATGTCGTAGGGAGACGCATCATGGACCACACGCACTTCCGTTTCGTAGCCCCCCTGCCCCTGCTCCTGACACTGATGCTGGCCGTCGGTTGTGCAACCTCGCATCGCACGCCGGCTGCCAAGCCGTACGAGCCGACGTGGGAGTCGCTGGAGAAGGTCAACGAAGCGCCCGACTGGTTTCGAGACGCCAAGTTCGGCATCTACTTTCACTGGGGTGTCTATTCGGTGCCGGCCTTCGGGGATGAGTGGTACCCGCGCAACATGTACAACCCCAAGAGTCGCGAGTATCGTCATCATGTCGAGAGCTGGGGCGACCCGAATGCGTTCGGCTATCCCGATTTCGTCCCGATGTTCCAGGCCGAAAGGTTCGACGCCGAGGCGTGGGCAGAGTTGTTCGAGCGGGCCGGAGCGCGATTCGCCGGCCCCGTCGCCGAGCATCACGATGGATGGGCGATGTGGGACAGCAACAAGACGCCCTGGAACGTCGTGAACAAGGGCCCCAAACGCGACATCACCGGCGAGCTGGAGAAGGCCATCCGCAAACGCGGCATGAAGTTCGTCACGACGTTCCATCACGCCCGGAACAACCTCTGGCAGAAGCCCGGTCGCGACGGGCAGCTCGCCTGGACCGGACACTACCAGTTCGTCAAAGAGCACTTCCCCGCCCTTCTCGAAGACTCCGAGCGGGCGATCCTGTACGGCTATATGCCGCGAGAAGAATTCCTCACTATGTGGCTGGGCAAGCTCACCGAGGTGATCGACAAGTATCGTCCCGACCTGATGTGGTTCGACTCCTGGCTCGACGAAATCCCTGAGAGTCTCCGGCAGGAGTACCTGGCCTACTACTACAACCGAGCGCAGGAGTGGAACAAGGAGGTCGTCGTCACGCGCAAGCAGGACGATCTGCCGCTGACTGTCAGCGTGCAGGATATCGAGAAGGGACGCGCCGACCGTCTGACCGAGAACTTCTGGCTGACCGACGATACGATCAGCATGGGCAGTTGGTGCTATACCAAGGACCTGCGGATCAAGCCAACCTCGGTCGTGCTGCACAGCCTGATCGATACCGTCAGCAAGAACGGCGCCCTGCTGCTGAACATCTCGCCGATGGCCAACGGCACCATTCCACAGAACCAGCGTGACGTGCTGCTGGAGATGGGCCGATGGCTGGCGGTCAACGGCGAGGCAATCTACGGCACGCGGCCTTGGACGATCTACGGCGAGGGTTCCACGCAGGGCCAGGCGGGGCACTTCGGCGGGGTCACTGATCCGAAAGAGGGCTATCAGCCGGAGGATATCCGTTTCACCACGAAGGGCCGTATACTCTACGCCATCAGCCTGGGCTGGGCCGAGGAGTCCCTGACGATCCGATCGTTGAAGTCCGGATCGGAGCTCTTCATCGGCGAGATTGCCTCGGTTACGTTGCTCGGGAGCAAGGCCAGGATTCCGTGGTCCCGAACGCCCGATGGTCTGGTCATCACCATGCCGAAGGAAAGACCGTGTGATTACGCCGTCACATTCAAGATCACACCCAGGAGGTAATCGCGAAGAGCCGGGGTCGCCCGTCGCGCGACATCGGCCTTGACAGGATCACCGAGCGGATGGCAGCTTCGCCTGTGCGTAATAGCGATCCACGTCGCGCCCCCGCTTCTCCAGCGTCTGTGCGTTGCGCCGGATGCATCGCATCAGGTGATCCAAATCGATCCGGCTGTTCTCCATGTACGCCGATATCAGCCGATCCTTCAGACCGTCGTCGAAGTATCGCGAGGACATGCTCCAATGCAGGCGGGAAACGCTTCGGAACCGGTCGAATGCGGTCCGCGCGTTCGGGATCATGCGGTGAAGGTCGATCACGCTCAGTGCGTAGCCGCCGCCACCCGGATCGGGCTGAATAAAGACGTGCCAGATGTACAGATCGGGCAGGGACACGTTGGCATCGTACAGCCGGCGGGCCAGCCTCGCCAGTTCCACCACGACCCGCTCCTTCTCCGTCCGGTTGAGGTCTCCCCACTGCCGGTCGAGAAAGTCCACCATGCAGACACCCTCGACCTTTTCGGTAACCAGAAACGATCGCCGCTCGAAACCCGCCACCATCTGCTCTCCGCAGCAAACAGGGTTGCCGGTTTGAATCCCGTGGCTCTGAAGATGCCGTGCGTTGGTCCACTCGATGGCCGCCTGAGACATGGGCCGGCCGAACCGCCATACCGCACCGATCGTATCCTTGATCTGCGCGCGGTAGAACCGCTTGAGAAAGAACGTCCTGATGGGCATGTCCTCGACGGTGAACCGGAAGACATTTCGCTTCGAATTCTCGTTGACACAGGATCCCTGCACGTCGTCGAAGAAGTGGCTGAAGGTCTCCATGCGGTGCCGGCTGAAGAAGCCCTGCCATGCGTCAGCGAACACGAGTCTTTCCATGGCGCATCCTTCCGAAAGGTCGCAGCGGTCCGGTTCGGGCCATGATAGCAGCCGACACGGCACCCGGCAATTCGTTACCGGCTGTGGTCGGCGCCCTGCCACCGCAGAACGGCCAGGACGGGATCGTGATCGGAGACGACAGGCTCGTCGACGATGGCCACTTCCTCGATCTGCCACGGGTCCGATGGACGAACGAGGATGTAATCAATCTTCGAACGGGGTGCCACGACGTCGGTCCAGCCGGCATCGAACAACACATTCATCGGCTCGCTGCCCGGCCGTGCGTTGAAATCGCCCGCCAAGATGATGGGAGGACCGTCTTCCACAGGGAACAGTTGGCCGAGTCGAGTCGTCTGCTGTGTCCGGACCTCGTTGTCCAGATGGCACAGGTGCGTGCCGACGAAGCGAAGCGGGGCGATTCGCTCGGGCTCGATCCAGACCTCCAGCGCCGCACGCGGTTCGCGACCGGGCCGGTACGGCAGCGGGTGCACCGCCGTCTTCAGTATGGGAAATCGCGAGAGGATGGCATGACCATAGCGGCCGCCCTGATACGGCATGGCCTGCCCGAATACGTGGTGCATCTTGCACAGCCGGCCCAACAGCGCCGCCTGGTCGATGCCCGAGGCACGTTCGGTGCGATCGTCCACCTCCTGCAACGCGACAATGTCCGGCGACAGATCGTTGATCACCTTCGCCAGACGTTCGTAGTCGAACTTGCCGTCCATCGCCTCGCCGTGATGGATGTTGTAGGTCAGCACGCGCAGTGTCCTGGGGCCCTGCGGCCCGGCCGGCCGCGATTGACATCCGCCCAGCGCCGTCACCGATAAAAAACCGGCGACGAATGCGATGAACACCCTTCTGGTCTGTCTCATACGGCCCCCTGTCACTCGTTGTCCGATTTCTGAATGCAACGCTGAATCACAAGAGAAGATCGAAGCGCCCGCATTATGCCTCGGTTGCGGCTTTCTCGCGGTGCCTTCTGGCCCGCAGCGCCGATTCCATCTCGGTCAGCAGCTTCTCACGGTTCCATTGCCCGTAGCGACAGGTCCAGTCGGCGCTGAGGTGTCGCAGATGTTCGTTGATAAGCTGGTTCCGTCGTTCCGGGGTAAGACGCTTCATGCTGTCCTTTCACGTGGATTGTATGTTCGGCCTTCTGTGATGGGCCAGATCGTCAGACGCGGATCTTGGCGAAGCGGCGTTTGCCGACCTGAACGACCATGCCGTCGACCGGCGTGGTGGTGGCGTTCGGATCCGCAACCTTCTGCCCGTCGATGCTGACGCCGCCCTGCATGACCATGCGTTTGGCCTCGCCGCCGGTGTCGACCAGCTTGCAGGCCGTAAGGAGTTGCTTGACCGAAATCGGCTCGGCTGGCAAGCAGAACTCAGGCATCTCGTCGGGCAATTGGCCTTGGGCAAAGACCTTGTCGAACTCGGCCGCCGCCAGTTCGGCCAGCTCGGGGCCGTAGAACTGCGTGACAATCGCCTTTCCCAGCGTGACCTTGGCTTCCTTTGGATGGGTCCGGCTGGGGTCCGTCAGCGTCGCGATCTGCTCACGAGGCAGATCGGTCAGCAACGTGTAGTAGTTGGCCATCATCGCATCCGAGATGCTCATGATCTTGCCGAACATGTCGTTCGGGGCATCCGTGACGCCAACGTAGTTGCCCTTGGACTTGCTCATCTTCTCTTTGCCGTCAAGGCCGACGAGGATGGGCATGGTGATGACGATCTGCGGCGGCTGGTCGTGCATCCGCTGCAGATCGCGGCCGACGAGGTTGTTGAAGGTCTGGTCGGTGCCGCCCAGCTCGACGTCGCTGCGAATCATCACGGAGTCGTAGCCTTGCATGAGCGGATACAGGAACTCGTGAATTCCGATCGGATCGCCGGCCTTGTAGCGCAGCTCGAATGTGTCGCGTTCGAGCATGCGGGCGACCGTCATGCTGCTGGCCAGCTTGATCAGGTCGGCCAGATTGAGCTTGGCGAGCCACTCGCTGTTGTAGCGGACCTCGAGCTTGTCGGGCGAGGTATTGAGGATGTGTCCGGCCTGATTGAAATAGGTGCGGGCGTTTCGCTCGATCTGCTCGGGCGAGAGCATGGGCCGGGTCGCATTCTGGCCCGTCGGATCGCCCACCCGGGCGGTGTAGTCGCCGATGATCAGGACCGCCTTGTGCCCCATGTCCTGAAACTGGCGCATCTTGCGGAGCACAACCGTATGGCCCAGATGGATGTCCGGGCTGGTCGGGTCCAGTCCCAGCTTGATCCGCATCTGCCGGCCTGCCTTGCCAGCATCCACCAGCCGCTGGGCCAGGTCGGTCTCCGTATAGACCTCCACCGTGCCACGTTTCAACGCCTCTACGGTCTGTACCACATTGTCCGACATAAACCTGCCTCCCGATCTTGCCTGCCGTTCAAAAGGAAGCGACGATATTAGCCAGAGCGACCGTGTAATGCAACCGAGAAATCCACCCCGTACGCCCGCGCGGAAGGCGGGGCCTGCCGCTTGCCCATCGGCCGCGAGGCGAGTATAGTCGCTGCCTCGTTCGAAGCGTCCCAAATCGGATGGCCACGAGGAGTTGAATGGAACAGCGGCGCATGCCAAGCGTTGAAATCGTTGAGGCGGACCTGGATTGTGTCACCCATCAGCAGGCGGTGGTCGAATTGATCAATGCATACGCCGCCGACCCGATGGGCAATGGCCGGCCGCTTCGGCCGCAGGTACGAGCCAACCTGATCGACGGGTTGCGGCGGCACCCCACGACGCTCATCCTCCTCGCCTGGCAGGATGATCGGGCGGTCGGGATCGCCGTCTGCTTTCGCGGGTTTTCCACGTTTCACGCCCGGCCCCTGCTCAACATTCACGACCTGGCGGTGCTGCCGGACTGTCGTGGAGGGGGAATCGGGCGACGACTACTGGACGCCGTGGCAGAAAAGGCCGCACAGTTGGATTGCTGCAAGCTCACGCTGGAGGTGCTGGAGAACAACCATCGCGCCAGACGTCTGTACGAGGCCGCCGGATTCGCACAGGCCCGATACCACCAGAGCGCCGGCGGCTCATTGTTCTACGCCAAACCCCTCTGATCCGAGCTGCCGGCAGGCATCACCGGGCCGCGTTACCGCCGTACAGGGCGTCGATCCCGGCCTCGACGGCGGCTCGCGTCTCTGCCGCCATCAGGGTGATCGTCACCTGCTTGCGATTGGGATGAAGCCGGGCATAACGAACCACGAACTTGCGGAAGTAGCCGATCGCTCGCTTTTCCGGATAGCCGTTCAGCACGCGATGGAAGTGCTCGAGCATGATCTCACGCTGCTCAGCCAGGTCCGGCGGAGGCGGAACCGGGCGATTCTCCCACACGCAGCGCAGATCGCGGAAGATCCACGGATTGCCGATCGCGCCACGGGCAACGACAAACCCGTCGAGCCCGGTCCGCTTCAGGAGATCGACCGTTGCCTGGGGATCGAAGATGTCGCCGCTGCCGATGACGGTGGCCGACGGAAATCGGGCCTTGACCCTGGCCAGGGCGTCCCAGTCGGCCTTACCACGGTAGCGCTGCGAGACGGTGCGTCCGTGGATGACCAGGGCATCGACCCCCTCGTCGACCGACCGCGTTACGATCTCCCAGAAGTCGTCCTGGGACTTGGGCCGGTGATCGGTGCCGATGCGGAGCTTGATCAGCAGCGGACAGGTGACGGACTCGCGGACCGCCTTGACGATGTCGATGACCGTCTTGGGATGGGCCATCAGGGCGCCGCCGCGTCCGCGCCGCAGGACCTTGGGCACCGGACAGGCGAAGTTCAGGTCGATCACATCGTATCCGACCGCCACCAGGTCGCGGGCGGCCTTGGCCATGACGGCTGGGGTCTCGCCCATGATCTGAGCGCCCACCGGATGCTCGTCGATACCGGGCCGGAAACAGGCCTTGCGCAGGACGCGCGGCTCGGCCATGCTCTTGGCCAGCATCACATCGGTCAGCGCAAAGGGACAGCCATAGCGGCGGGCAAACAGGCGCATCGTGTAATCGCTGTAACCGCTCAGGGACGCCTGGAAGAAGGGAACATCCAGCGTCAGGCTGCCGAGTTTCAGATGGATCGGATCGTGCATATTCTCCTTGAGGCGTTCCTGCGGCTTTTCGGTCGGCCCAAGCCGTGTCCGGTTGTCTTCAACGGGACGACGAGCGACAGAGAGGGTATCCGGGCGCTGGCATTCTGTCAACCGGAGCCGCCCGTCGTTCGGAGCCGAGGCACGCGTGGGTCTCAGGCCGATTCAAGCGGCTTCGATTGGATCGCCCAGACAAGCTGGTAGCCCAAACCGAGGACCGCCAGGAAGAGCTGCGAACTGAACAGGATCATCGACATCAGCAAGGCGTGGGGCTGTGCGACGCCATAGGCCGTCAGCAGACCGACGACCGTCACCTCGCGCACACCCAGATTGCCCACGGTAATGGGCACCTTGCTGAGAAGGAACACGGTGGCCCATAGCCAAATCAGGACGCTGAGTCCGACGGTCACGTGGGCAGCGCGGGCCGCACAGAAATGGATCGCCAGACCGACGAGGAGTCCGTCGAGGGCGTTCACAGCAGCAATGGTCAGATGGAACCGCAGTCCGGCGTTCTGAAAGACCGCCAATTGCGAAAGGATGTCATGTCCTCGCTGTTGCATGCGGCCAGGCAGAAACCTCAACGGGACGGCCAGCGAGCGCGTCACTACCTGTCCGGTAAGACCGTTCAGAAGCAGAACACACAGCAGCACAACGCCTGCGAGAAGCGCCGCGCACACCACCGGCAAGACCCAATCGTGTCGTGCTTGCGGAAAGAGCACATGGGTCGGGTTCGTCGCGATCAGGGTCGCCAGGCCCACCACCGTCATCGCGAACAACAGCATGAACTGGTTGTAGAGCATGCTGCTCAGGACATGGGTGCCCTTGCCGGTGTGCTTCTTGAGGATGTACCACTTGACGCCGGTGCTCAGGATGCCGGGAAGGATGAGGCTGTAGAGGGCCGTCACCGAACTGGCGCCGAAGAGAACGGCGAGTGGGACGTCACAACCCTGCCGGCGCAGGATCAGGCGGAGCGCAACCGACTGGACGCCGTAGAACACAGCGGCGAAGAACCACACACCAAGCAGGTAGGTCCATCGTGCGGTCCGCGCCACCTGCCAGAAGTGTTGCATGTCCACCTGCCGGAACACGTAGCAGAGCAACCCGACGGTAATCGTCAGTCGCAAAAGAAGTTTCGCAATGGCCCTGGTCCGCTCGGTCATACGCTTCCACCGGCTCGTCGTGGTTGAATCGTCCTGGGCATCACGATCCGCTCGCTCCGGCGATCAGGACCTTGCGCGAGAAGGTCAGTTGAATCTTGTAGAGCTTCATGAGCAATCGGCTTTTGGGGAACCACGCATGGAGCGTCCCGAACGGCAAACGGCCCGCGACCGCCGACGCCAGCAGCCCGCCCAGCCCTGCCAGCGGTCCCGACAGATACGTACTTCGGCAGGTGTCGTAACCGGCGCTGACCAGCAACTGCGAAAGGCGACGTTGGGTCGTGACGTAACCGTGTGAGAAATCGCTGTTGAAAAAATGCCATCGCAGATTGAGGTAATCGGGCGAGCAGACCACGAACCGGCCCTTCGGCGTAAGGCATCTTCGTATCTGCTCGGCAATCGCCAGGGCCTCCTTTACGTCGCTCATGTGCTCCAGAACATTGATCATCACCGCACAGTCAAATCTCTCTTCCATCTCAGGCAACGGCGGAACCAGTGCACGAACCACCCGAGCCCCCCGCTTCTCCAGCGCTTCGGCCAGATGGGGGTTGGGCTCGATCGCCGTATACGAAATCGATCGCTCCAGGCAGAGGTCGGCGAACGCCCCTCGTCCCGGGCCGATCTCAAGGACCTTGTTCCCGGCTTTCAACTCAGCGAATTCCAGGATGCGCCGGCAGAAGCGCGAAGCCACCCACGCGCCGACACCGGTGGGCCGATCCTGATGAAAATGGTCGTAGAACGTTGTCTGATTCATATCGAAGGTCCATCTTTCCCGTCACGGCCTGCGCCCTCGCGGGCGCCGGCCGTTCGTTTCTGTGCGTAGACGACGATGATATCCGAGCGGCGCAGCAAGGACACGACGATCGTGGCCGGCAGCAGCAGGAGCCAGAGCAGCGCCGACTGTCGGATGCGGTTGCGGTGCTTCGGGTCGATATTGTCCCCGTACCGCCGGTATTGCAGCGACCCGACCAGGCCCCAGGGCGACCGGTCGTGGAAGATGCGCGTCACGGTCAGACCGTGTGATTCCAGCAGTCGGCGCATCGTCACAGGGCTCCAGATGCACAAGTGGCGGGGACAGTCCAGATGATACCATCGGTTCTGGAACCGCCGGGCGAAGGTGCTGTCAAAGTTGGGAACGCCGAGAACGCACGTACCCCCTTCCTTCAGCAGCCGGCCCATGGCCGCCACGGCTTCATTCGGATTGGCGATGTGCTCCAGATACCACCACGCCGTGATCGCGTCAAAGGAGTCGGCCGCAAACAGGGCTTCTGTGATCGGGCCCTCGAACACATCGACGCCATACCGCGTCCTCGCAGTTCGGACCGCATGGGGCGAGATATCGACGCCCTGGACCTCGCAGCCGGTGGCGGCACGTGCCGCAGCAAGGAACGCCCCACCGCCGCAACCGACATCCAGCAGACGCCGGCCCACGTTCAACCGGCAAAACAGAGGCGCCATCACCCGGGCGTCCGTCCAACGTTTCAATTCTGTGCCCACCAGCGGTATCCTGTGCAAACCGTCGCGCACGGCCATCAATGCCTTGCGCGACGTCTGCGACTTGTCGGCATGCGGTGCGTACGACTCCGGGTACAACTGCCCAACATTCTCGGGCGCGACCTGCGGGTTCATATACACCAGCTCGCACGACCGGCAACGCACGTAACGAAAACGACCCTCGATCCCGTGCAGACGATCGACGGCCTCGAACAGATGCATCGCATCGTCGCTGCCACACAGCGGGCAAGAAACCTCGATGGTCCGAATCGTAGTCATGCACCTTCCATTGTTCTGGACATTCACCAGGGCAGCTTTCGGGCCCGAACGCAGCGATGCAGCGCCGCGACAAGTCGCTGGGCCGGCACAAGGGTCAGAAGATATCCGCCCCAGCTGGCCACAGAAGCCGGGTAGAGTTTGATCGCCTTAGCATAGTACCTTCGAGCGCGCGGCACATCGCCGTCAGCGGCCAGCCAGAAACCGGTCAAGAAGTACGACCGCGCATACCGACGCATAATCCGTTTGCCAAGCTTCCTGGCCAGATCAGGATACTTGCGCAGGGTGCGCTTCAATGCGGCTCGCGTCTTGGCGTAGCTCTTGACCTTGTTGGCCCGTTTCGACGTGCTGCGCGGGTGTCGTCGCCAGCAGCCCAGAGGCTCAGGATCATAGTGGGCGCCGCTGAGATGGGCGACCTCGATCCATTTGATGTAATCGCTGATCGGTCCGGGTCGCTCGAACGGTCCGGCCTTCTTCAGGACGTCAGCCCGGACCATCGCTGTAATCATCGGAACGAAACAGTAATGCAGAGCCAGCATCTCGGCGGTGTCGCCGGGCTTGACCGGATAGACGTCGCTCAGGCGGCCCAGCCCATGGCCTTCGGCATCGATAATCAGCGCCTCGGCATAAACGAGCCCGATCTCGGGATGGGCGTCCAGGAACGCCACCTGCCGCTCGAAACGCTGGGGCAGGACGAGGTCGTCGCTGTCGACAAAGCAGAGGTACTTTCCGCGGGCCAACTCCACACCGCGGTTGCGCGCGGCGACGACGCCCTGATTCCGCTGGGTGTGGATCCGGGCGCGCGATTCGGTCTTGCGGGCGACCTCGACGGTATGGTCCGAACTGCCGTCGTCGATCAGAATGATTTCGAAATCCCCGAACGTCTGTTCTTCGATGCTGCGCAGGGTCTGGGCGATGTAGTCCTGATGGTTGTACGAAGCGATGATGACGGACAGCTTGGGAGTCACCGATTGCCCCCTCTGTGCCTCACGATCCGTTTGTAGAGGTCAAGGTACCGCTCGGCAACGGACCGCCAAGTGAAACGCTCAGCCCGCTTCCGCGCCGCAATCGACATGGCCCGCAGCTTCTGTCGGTCCTCCACAAGTCCCGCGAGCGCCTCCGCCAGAGTCCTGGGCGACGCCTCATCGACCACAAGGCCGTTGTCGGCGATCAGCTCATCGACGCCCTCGCAGCGCGTGGTGACGATGGGCAGTCCCGAGGCCATCGCTTCAAGCATGGCGTTGCTCATGCCTTCCTGGGCGCTGGCGCTGATATAGAGATCGTGCCGACGATAGATTTCGGGCATTCGGTCGGCGTCTTGTCGCCCGGTCATCGTTACCATACCACGGAAACCTTCGGCGGAGATCCTTCCCCGAAGCTCGTTTTCAAGAGCGCCCCCGCCGACGATGGTCAGTTGCACATCGCAGCCTTCCTCGCGGAGCGATTCGACCATCTCAATCAGCACAGGCAGTCGTTTCGTTGCAGACAGCCGGCCGACGGTGATCAGCCGCAGGGGTCGCGGCCCGCCGGAGAGTTCTTCGGCCGGTGCGAACCGATCCAGGTCCACGCCGTTGGGGACCACGTCAATCTGCGCCGACGGCAGGAATCGCAAGGCCCGCTGTCGCAGCCCCTCGCTGCACGCGACCAGGGCCGACGCCTGTTGCCAGATCGGTTTGAACACCAGCGGTCCGAGCAGCTTATAGTCCCATTGCAGACGGGCGTTGCCGCCGGGCACATCGGAGCCGCGAAGCGAGATCACATAGGGCAGTCGGCCGGCCGTGCGGTAACACAACCAACCCGTGGGAAAGGCGAAGAACGCGTGTGCCAGATCATAGGCGGTTTCGCAGACGAGCCTGCGGTGATGAGAGCGGGCCTTGAGGAGCCAGGCGAGCACTTCGGAACGCCGCCAGAAATGCAAATGCCCCTTGCGGATGCCCACTTTATGAATCCGGATGTTGTCGCCGAACGACTCGGTGGAGAAGCCCGGCTTCGGCGCCGACGTCAGCACATCGACGGCAAGGTCGCGACGGCCCGCGAACTCCTTCAGAAGCGAGCGATGCGCCTGCCCTCCCCCGCCGCCGATGGGTGGAAACTCGTAATTAAGCATGAGCAGCTTCATCGCCTTGTCACCATAACGTCGATCACCTGGAGCACCCTGGCCGCCCTGTTGTCATGCTGAGCGGAGCGCAGCGTAGTCGAAGCATCTGGCCAGGGACCGGGCACGTACTCCATTCGCGGCCAGATTCCTCGACTGCGATTGGAATGACAAGGTTGTTGCAGCGTCGTTGTCGGTGTACGCGGGCACATGGATTCAACCCCTCTTTCGGGCGATCACGTAGAGGTTTGTCTGGAGGCTCAGCGGCAGCTTCTCGAAATCGATCCGCGCGATCAGGGAGCCGAGGGACCCGAACTTCTTGAGTTTCGCACACGTGAACTCATTGATCGAGTTCACCTTCATGAAGCTCACCTCGAACCCGTGCCGGGCCAGCCGGCGGCGGAGCTGTCCGGGCGTGTGCAGCGATGGATGGTACCGCCGCCACTTGAGCGACCTGTGCGAAAGCGTCTCGAAGGTGGCATTGCTGAGCTTGTTGGGCGTCTGGAACAGATAGTAGCCCTGGGGCTTGAGTACCCGATGCACCTCGCCGACGTGTCGGTCGATCCGAGCGATATGCTCGAACAGATCGAAGCTCAGAACGACGTCGAACGTTTCATCGGCGAAGGCCAATTCCTCGGCCGCCTGCACCTGCAAGTCGAGCCCTGGATACTTGGATCGGCCGTATTCGATGGCGACGCGGGAGATGTCGGTCCCCGTGACGCAACAGCCCTGCCGCGCCAGTTCGCTGACCACGGCGCCGATCCCACAGCCGATCTCCAGAATCCGGTCGCCCGGCCGGAGCAACCCGGTTCGCGAAAGGAACTCCAGGTTGGTCTGGAGATTGCCCCGCTGCTCCTTGCCGCATTCGAGCCCGCCGGTCCAGGTGCTGTCGTACAAATCCTGCTGGTCTTTGAGCTGCTGGTCCATATCGCGATTCACGAAAAATCAGGGTTTGCGCTGGAACAGCACCTGTTCGCCGAACAGGCCCACGATCGTGTAATTCCTCATCACGTAGTCACGCAGAGGCTTCATCACCTGGAACCGCAGCGCCTCATCCGCTTCGATGACCTCACGCAACTGCTGCACGTAAGCGGCTTCATACTGCTTGACCGTCGCCTCATCGCCGGGCAGGAACTGCCCTCTCAGCAACGGCCAAAGCTCCAGCGGCGGTCGGTCCCAGGGGAAATGCCGCTTACGCGTATCGACGATGAACTTGGGCGCATCCTTCGCAAAGGCGTCGAGCAGTTCGCGAACGCGCTCCGCCAGCTCCGCCGGCGGAAGGGTGTGCATCGTCCCTTCGAAGGCCTTCGGGGCCGAACTGAGCCGCTGAGCCTCGACGTAGATGCCGGGGACCCAACCCCAGACGTAGATGGTGTCGCTCGGTTCGGTGCGCTCGCGGATGTACTGACCCACCTGCTCCCACGAGCCGCGATTGCCCTTCTGGCGGGCTGCGACTTCCTCCCACTTCTGCACATAGCCTCTCGTAAGAATCTGGCGGCCCTGAGAATCCTGATACGCTGCGCCGCTATGCGGGCTCGTCTTGATGCCGAAGAAGATATGCCAGGACAAGATCATCATCACCAGGACAGACAGCAGCCCCAGGACGACCCACCGGGCACGATTCGGATCCAAATACAGTCGGCGGCTATAAGGATAGATGAGATAGCCGCCCAGCATGGCGGCCGAGGCGTTCAGCGGCAGGTAGTATTGCTCATATGAGCGCGGACTGATCCAGATGAATGCCATGTCGAGGAACCACCAGATCGCCCAAAGCGGTACGAACCGCCCCGGATCGTCCTGTTCCGCTTGCTTCTTGGCGCCCCGCTTGCTCCGCAGCAGTACCGCCAGACGAGCCGCGATAGCACCTAATGCCAGGACGATCGGCAGGATCAGCAAACGATAGTAGCGCAGCACGCGCAGAAACGCGTCCTTTCGCGCCGCCGGACCGAGGGCTTCCCAACTGTGGCGGACATATCCCGGCAGGAACCGCAAGACCAGACCGCTCGCGGGCTTCGCGACCGGGGTTGCCTCTGGCTCGGCCTCTGACGCCGGTGCCTCTGGTTCCGAAGAACTCGCCGCCGGAAGCAGCGGCCCGTAGAGGAACGAATAGGGCCAGAACGCCACGGGCGATCTCATGCTCGCGTACCAACCGAGGATCGGAACCAGCACCACCAGGGCGCCGGCCGTCATCAGCAGAAGGTCTCTGCCCGCCTTCCTCCAACTCTCGCGGCGCAGCACGGGCTGAATCAGGACAAACAGTCCCGTCGCGGCGATGGCCGACAGGCCCGTCTGTTTGAACATGGGACCCCAGACCAGCGTCGCGCCCGCCAGAAGCAGCCACCACCATCTGCCTGTCAGGCGATAGAAGACAAAGCAGCAGACGCCGGCGATCATGAAGGCGATCATGAACTGCTCTTTGACGTTGCCGTATTTGGCGATCAGCGGCGCCGAGAGGTAGACGGAAGCGACGATGACCCCGATGGCGGCCGCCAGCGTTCCGAAGAGTCGGCGCATCGTGACGAACATGAAGACCAGGGCCGCGGCCTGAAAGACCATCTGGAGGACCTTGGGTCCGATATCCTTGAAGCCCCAAAGCCGTACCGCGAGCATGTTCACCAGGAGCGTTCCCGCCTGGGCGCTGGGCTTCTCGTCCGCGCCGATTCGCGCCCCGGACAGAACGCGCTGGGCCGAATACAGATAGGCCCCGCCGTCGAACGGTTCAGGGCTGTTGAACTCGAAGTACTTGCCCAGACCGAACGGCACGCCCGCCAGAACGAGGATCAGAGCGGCCGTCAGAACGTACTTCATCCGACTGTCGCCGAGAAGGCGTGGCTTGTCCTTCACATGGACCGAGCGTCCGTGGAGAGGTTTGCTTCGCTTGGAAATCTTGCTCATTCACTTTTCTCCACAGCACCCGATGCATCGAGGACCTCTCGGATGACATACGTCGGTCGGCCCTGAGACTCATGGTACGTTCGCACGAGCAGTTCGGCGAGCAGGCCCATCAGAATGAACTGGATCGTCGCCGTGATCAACATGGCCGTCAGGACCAGGAGCGGGTTTCGATTCATCGCCAGATGGTATGACGCGATGAACTTCTGATACAGGACCATCAGGCCGGAGAGGATTGCTCCCACCGTCGTCAGGGCGCCCAGACCGCCGAAGATGTAGATCGGTTTCGTTGAGAAAGATCCCAGGAACTTGACCGTGATCAGATCGAGAATGACCTTCCACGTGCGGGCCAGTCCGTACTTGGCCACCCCGGCCGTTCGAGGCCGGTGATTGACCACGCATTCCGTGATTTGCGCCCCGCTCCAACTGGCCAGGGCCGGGATGAACCGGTGCATCTCGCCATAGAGCTTCGTCTCGGCTAAAACCTCCCGCCGGTATGCCTTGAGCGTGCAGCCGTAGTCGTGCAGCTTGACCCCGGTAATTGCGGAGATCAGCCAGTTCGCCATGCGCGACGGCAGTCGCCTCGTCAGGGCTCTGTCATGCCGCTCCTTGCGCCAGCCGCTGACGACGTCGTAGCCTTCGTGGAGCCTGGCGACGAGCATGGGGATGTCGGCCGGGTCGTTCTGCAGATCGGCGTCCATCGCGACGATCACACCGCCCCTGGCGTGGGCGAATCCGGCGCTGAGGGCGGCCGTCTGCCCGAAGTTCTTGCGAAAGCGAATGACCCGCACGTGGGGATCCGCGCGGTGGAACTCCGCCAGGATATCGAAGCTGCCGTCGGTGCTGCCGTCATCGACGAAGAGGACCTCGTATGCGTAGCGCCCGTCCAGGGCTCGCCTGATCTGGTCGTACAGCGGGCGAAGGTTCTCCTGCTCGTCGAGCAGCGGCACCACCACCGACAGTTCCGTTTGACCTCTGTCTTGTGTCACTTCATCGCTATCCTATTGCACAGGCATTGGGTTGTTATGGGCCCCTATCGTAATGGGAGGGCCCCGCTTTTGCAGACCACCGCAAAATCAGTGCAGCCAACGGATTATCGGCAATAGGACCGCGTCATCTGAGCAAAAAAGCCTCCGACCTTGGCTTCTACAGGCCATTCACCCCATACGGACCGATCTCATCGACGGGGATCGGCTCGAAAAGGACCGACCGCAACAGACCCGAAGTGGCGGGCGCCTTGCCGCCGGAGACGATCTGATCCGCCAAAGCCCCGTCGGCAATCGCATTGAGGGCCGTCACCTGGATGCCGCCATCGCGCTGGAGAACGCCCCCCTCGCACCGGACGAAGAGGTTTCGGGCGATCCTGTTGACATCCGCGTCGCTTTTGAGGTCGGCCAGTTCGGGATAGCGGCTCGCATAGGCTGACTCGCCGGCCTGGGGCAGAAATCGCTCGACCGCTTCGAGCCAGCGGGACTGGCCCCAGCGGCTGAAGGTCAGTCCGGCCAGACAATCCACGAAGAGGTTGCCCTCGACGAGGTTCTCCTTGCCGCCGTGGATCTGGACACCGCCGAAGTGGACGGCGCCGCATCGCTCGAAGAGGTTGCCGTAGATGGCGACGCCGGAGATCATATCGTCCAGGCGAACCCCGGCGGCGCCGTGCTGCGTGCCCCCGCGAATATCACTCCAGCGGTTCCAGCGGATCACGACGCCGCGATAGAGCGGATTGCCGAACATGTCGAGCCCGCCCTGGTCGTCCGATTCCCGCACGACGTTGCGGATCCAGTTCAACTCGATAAGGTGGTCGTTGCCCTCGATTCGCATCGCCGACGATGGAATGTCCTCGAAGAGGTTGTGGGCGATGCGGTTGCCGCAGCCGTCGAGATGAACGGCCGGCGCGTAGGTGCGCTTCAGACGGGAGATGTCGGAGACAATGCAGTTCTCGACGAAATGCCCCCCCGCCGTCAGCGTCGCGCGGTCGCCGCCGGCCACACGCGTTCCGCCGCAGCCGAGTGTGCGCATCGTGCAATTGAAGATGCCATGACGGGAGCCCCCCTCAACGACGATCGCGTCGCCTCCGAACCGCTGGAGCGTGCAGTCGGCAATCAGGCAGTCAGCCCCGCCACGGACGTGGATGCCGTCGCCGCGCCCTTCCTGAAGCGTCAGCCCGCGAACCACCACGTGCTCGACGTCGGTCAGCGTGACGAAGGGTCGCTCGAATACGCTCAGAACGATCTCGGCCTTCGACACGTCGAGTCCCTGCGGCGGCAGCCAGTAGACGATCCTCGCCTGGCGATCAAGGTACCATTCGCCTTCGGCGTCCAGTTCGCGAAAGACGTTCAACGCGAAGTATCGCTGGTCCTTGCGATAGCCGTAGTTGGAATAGGGCCGGGCCAGCGTGAACGTCTTCTCGTCGGCATCGATCGAGGTGACCGTCTGGTACTCCTCGAACCAGTCCCAGAACCAGTAGCCATAGAGCCGCACATCGGGCTCGTCGAGCCAGCGGCTCGGGCGGTCCTCGACATAGCGAAACTTCCCATCGCGGCAGCCTTCGATCGTGTTCCAGACCTTGAAGGTGTCGGTGCCGAGGATTTCGCCGGTCTTGACAAAGCCCTCATTCGGCCAGCGGGCGAGCGTCTGCGGCCTGCCGTCAACAAACAACTCCGGCCGACGACGCAACGCCGTGGCGTCGCCCCAATCGCTGGCGATCAAGGCCTTGAGGTCGGCCTGCAGCACCCGATCACGAACCACCGCATCCAGCTTGTCGCGCACGGCGGCATCCAAGATCGGCTTCCACCCCGTCACCCGCACGCCGCCGCGAAGAACGGCCGTCCCGCCGGCCGGCGTCTCATAAACCACAGGCGCCTCGGCGGTGCCCGAGTCGCTGCCGGTCAGTTCCAGCGTCCTGTCCCACGGATAGTCTCCGGCGCCGACCACAACCTTCGCGCCGCCGGTGGGCAACTCTCCGCCACCGGACCGCTTCAGGGACCGCACCGCATCCCTCGCCCTTTCCAGACTGCGAAATGGCGTCTCCTGCGACCCATCAGCGGCATCATCGCCCCTCGGTGCGACATAGAACACCTTGCCGGGGGCGGGCAGCACACGCTGCGGCTCTCGATAGGCTGCCGGATCGCGAGCAGGCAATCCCTGCCGGAGGCGCTTCGCCTCGGCGATCCGCCGCTTGGCCGTGTCACGATGGAACCGCAGCAAGGTCACATCGGCCGCCAGACGTTCCCACGCTGCGACGGCCGCGAGTACATCCTGTTGCGCCATCGCCACCTCGGCCAATCCGAACAAAGCCAAACCGCGAATGAACGATGCAGCCGAGACGTCGCGTGCCACCGTCTCGAACCCCTTGGCCGCTTCATCCAACCGCCCCTGGGCAAAGGCCCCAGCCGCCCCATCGAGCGCCGCCGAAGAGGTCGGGGGCGTCTCCTTCGAAGCGCCCGACCCAGGAATCGCCAACATCAGAACCACAGCCGGAACCATCAAAGCTCGCAACCACATCGCAGGTGACAATCGCCGTTGGCTCATATGTGTCCATCCCAAATCACGCATCCGTTCCGGTTCGGTCCTGCCCAGACCAAGAACATTCATGTGGCAGTATACGGAACAATCTGTGATGAATCAAACCCCAGCGGCATGTTCTTGCACCGCACCGAAACGACGCATCGCACCTGCCGGGGGCCATCGCTGTCCGAGGAGCAATGTCGGCGCCGCTACGAGGTCCGGCAATCCATGGTAACAGTCGGTACCAGGGCCAGGTCGCCTTGCGTCGCCGCGTACAGGACGGGGCCCATATAATCGTCCACCATCTCGGCCGTCAGAGGAATCGGCATGTTCTGGAGCTTCATCCGCAACTCGGGGGTTTTGGCCGCCGCCAGAGCCCGGTCTCTATGGGCCGGCGTGAAGCCCTCCACATCTGCCAAGCGAGTC
Organism: Phycisphaerales bacterium Planc_01; assembly: GCA_001603075.1. GTDB lineage: Bacteria > Planctomycetota > Phycisphaerae > Sedimentisphaerales > Anaerobacaceae > Anaerobaca. The sequence goes on from LVBB01000138.1 coordinate 45,562, forward strand.
GGCAAGCCCACCTCCCGGGCAAAGGCCAGCATGGCCTCGGCGACGGCGATGCCCAGTTCGCGCCCTGCCAGGGCCTGGAAATCAGTGGTCGTCAAGCCGGTCTGCCGCCAAACCTGCCCGACGTGGCGGAGAGGTCCTTCGATCGCCTGTGCAAAGAAGACAGTGTAGTACGGATTCATCAGCGCACAGGCCCGACCGTGCGGCAGGACATCGACCAGCGAGAAACTCGTCAGGTGCGCCGCGTTGGTGCCTCCGATCATAATGGAATATCCGCCCAGGTCGGTCGCCAGGGCCAGGGCTTCTCGCCCCCTGCAATCGCTCGGGGTATTCAACACGCCGGACAGGTGTTCGAGAATCAACGGCAGGCCCGCCTGGGCGATCTCGGCGGCCAGAGTATAGTGCGGCTTGCCCACCGCCCCGTAGAGGACCTCCAGCATGTGGGACATCCCGTCGAAGGCCCCGTCGGCGGTCAGGGCCTTCGGTTCGCTGAAAGTCGTCTCGTAGTCGAACGCCGGACACGGCGGGACGATGGCGTCATCCACGATCAGCTTCTTCTGCCCCGTGGACAGGTCGGTGACATTCGAGTACTTCGTCAGGTGCGCGGCCGAACCGGCCACGGTCTGGATGGCCACGTATCTGGGCAGCGACCGACCCGATCGATGGAGAACCTGCGATACGAGATTCGTACCGAAGTAGTCGTCGAGTCGCCCACCCGCTGCCCCAAGCACCAGGGCCGCCTTGACGGCGTCAATCGTGCTGCCTCCCCCGAAACCGACCACGGCATCCGCCTCGGCCCGGGCCAGTTCGTCCCGGATACGAAGGACATCTTCACACGGGGCGTTGGGGCGGGCTCCTCGGACCTCGACCACCCGTTTGACTCCGGCGTCCGCCAAAGCCAGGCGGATCCGCCGCACATACGCGTCGCTGCCGGCAAAAGTGCCGCGAACCAGAGCAACCCTGCTGCCGGCTTGTCGGACCCAAGGTCCGATCTTGTCGAGCGCCCCGGAGCCGCACAAATATGCATCGCCCTTGAACCGATACAGAAGCTCTCTTGCCTTGTCGAACGAATCCATGCTTTCTTCCCGGCCTTCCGGCGTTGGACGAACATCCACCTGTCTTCAGGATACCATCGCATCAACCGATCCACAATGGGCCCGCGTATTCGTGATGTACGGGAGAATACGTATTTTCGCAGGCAATCCCCTCACCGCACGCGGCTTTTTCGAAGTCTCGCCCGGAATCGGTCGAAACAGACCCAGGTACGGAGGCTGGCGTTTCATCCGCAAGCCTATGCGTGGAGACATGCAACAGGCCTTTTTTCGGGAGCGAATCGATGGAGTTATTGGCAGAGACACTGGCGACGACCGAACCTCGGGAAGCAATCATCCCTCAGGGGCTTGGAGCCAGCCGCGAGCAACTTCGAGTCGGCGATATCATGGGCAGGGAGATTGTCACGGCAAGCTCCGACGACACCGTCTTCGCCGCAGCGAAGCGAATGTCTGAAAACAACATTTCCTGTGTGGTCGTCACCGAAGAAGAGAGAGTGGTCGGTATCCTCACCGACAAGGACATCCTCAAGGGAATTGCCGCCAACGATACGGACTTCCACCGACTGCGGATCGGCCAGCGGATGTCCAGTCCGGTCGAGGTGGTGTCCCCGGACGAGCGTGTGATGATCGCAGGCCGCACGATGGAGGCCAAGGGCATCAAGAGGCTGCCGGTGGTGGATGCGGGCGCCCTGGTGGGCATCATTACCCAGACCGACGTCATGCGAGGACTCATCTCGATCAGTCCGTTGAACGCGGTTTCCGATGTCATGAGCACAAAGGTCACTACCATCGAGACCGGGGCCACCGCCGCCGAGGCTGCCCGGGCCATGGCGGCCAACGGGATCTCCTGTCTGGTCGCGATCCATCGCCAGGAAGTCGCGGGCATCGTTACCGAGAAGGACCTGCTTCGACGCGTTGTGGCCCTGCACAAAGATCCGGCGACGACGCAGGTTGTGGACATCATGTCGTTTCCGATCACCGCGATCCCCCCAACCTACTCGGTCCTCAGTGCGGGCAGGAAGATGGACACGATGCGGCTGCACCGACTGGTGGTCATGGACCGCACTCGAAAGGTCTGCGGCATCATCACCCAGACGGACATCATGCGGGCCGTTCGCAGAGAGAACGAACGGATCGAGCAGCCGCGCTCCGTCCTCGACGCCGAACTGGACGCCCTGATAGGATATGCCATGGACGAGCCACAGAGACTGCGCGATCTGCTTCGTCAGATGCCCGGCGCCCCCGCCGCAACCGATCGACCGGACGGAGTATGACTTAGCACACCTGCGGCAGAAGGCCTCACAGCATGAAAGAGACCCCCGTCGCCGGCGCGCCGCGAGAGACGTACAGACCCGATTTGCCTGTTGCCCTGCGGATTGTTATGGTTTACATGGACCCGATGGAAGCAAGTCGCCTCGGGCAGCCATGGTGACTTGCATCGGTTCCAAGCACGCCCCCCCGCGGAAGAACGATTCGGCTTTTTCGGGAGACGCACAATGTCTGCAACACACGATAACAAGAAGCGACGCACCCGAAGTCTCGTACTGGTCCTGCTGGCATGGGTCTTTATCGGCGGGCAGGCCCTGCTGGCGGCGGGAAGCATCTACAACTACAACACCATCAGCAACGATGGGGGCAATAAAGAGGTAGCGGAAGGCAGCCTGCCATGGGGCCTGATCGGCCAGGGCGCCAACCGCGTGCGTCTGATCGCCACACAGGCCCAGCCGGATGTCATAGGGAACATCGCCGTGTTCCTGGCTGTGGCCAATGCCCTCGGCCTGGCAGGCCTGGTCCTGGGCTTTCTGTCCTGGTCGAGGTCAAACCACACCAGCGGCAAGCTGACCATTGCGGTTTCCGTGGCAGTGGTCCTCGCCAATTCAATCCTCAATCTTGCCTATGCGTGACCGGTCTTCCCGTTTCATCGGCACAGAGAAGACCGGCAAGCGCCGCGCGGCTGACGCCGACATCGACGGGCCGCCGAACACACTGCACCGGACAAAAGACTCAGCCCCGACCACTGACGGCCGGGGCTAAGCGGAATCCTCATTGTTGGACCTTCGGACCGGGGGCTACTGCACAGCACCTCCGCCGGCCGCGTCGTCGGCTCCCAAGGCCGGCTGATTTGGCCTGGCGATCGCCATTACCCAATCCGACCAGCCCGTCATGTTGCCCTCGGCGTCGCGGGCCCGGACGCGGAACTGGAGTCCCTGGTTCTGTCTGCCGATCTGGACACGGTAGATCGGATCGGCCTGCCAGCTACTACTCAACCCGGATGGCTCGCGACACTGGAAGTAGTACTCGACCCCGCCACTGTCGTCCGTCGCGGTCACCGCCATCATCTCGACCCAGTAGTCATTCCAGACACCGGTGTCGCTGTACTCGCGCGGCAGACCGTTCGGGTCGAACGCCATCGGATTCGGCGTCGGCGGCGTGGGATCGGCCGGAATCGCCGTGGTAAAACAGCTCCAGGCGGAGTACGGGGTCTCGTTCTGGTTGGCCGACATATCCCTTGCCCTGACGCGATAGCAGTAGGTCACACCCGGCGCCAGGTTGGCATCGGTATAGGTGTTCGTATTGATCCAGCCGCTGTCGTTGGCGCCCGGCGTGTTCGTATCGAAGAAGTACTGCACGCCGTTGTCGTCGAAGGCCTCCGTCGCGATCAGCGTGATCGTCTGCGACGTCACCACAGCGTTGGGCAGGATGTACGGCTCGGGAACCGGTGGCATCCTGTCAACTGTCCCGGCGTAGCGGACGGCCGAGAACTTCGTCTCGTTGCCCAAGGCATCTCGCGCCTTGACGCGGTAGCCGTACTGCCGACCGCTCGACAGGCCCGTGTCGTTGTAGACCCGGCTACTCTGCCAGCCACTGTCATGGCCGCCGCCGCTGACGTTCTCGAAGTAGTACTCGACCGGCCAGCCCCATGCATCGACCGCCTCTTTGGCGACCATCCGCGCGGTGCTGCCGTCCAGCCGAGGCAGGGTTTCCCACTCGGCCGGGTCCGGCGCCGGAGGCGTCGTATCCTGAACCAGCCAGCAGTCGGCCAGCACCGTCAGGTCGCGGACGTTCACACGCGAATCGAACGTCACATCCGCCTGGTCGCACCATCCATTCGACTCGGAGCAGCCCTCGTCGAGCCACTTGCCGGCAAATGCGGCGAAGTCCTTGAAGTCGATGATCCCGTCGAACACCAAGTCGCAGAACTTGCACGGCTCGAGGAACGGATAGTGGTACCCCATGTCCACCCGACCCGTGTCCGGAACGTGATCGGTCCGCGTGGTGGAACGCGCCATGCCGACATTGCCGGCCAGGTCGCTGCCCGCATCGACCGCCGGACTCGTTCGCGACTGACCTGCGCTGCGATTGCTCAGATAGAAGTCGCCCAGCATCCCGCTGACGAACATCGGGTCGGCGTTGATCATGCCTTCGCCGTAAGCCAGCGTGCAGCCGGTATCGACCCAGACGTCGTTGGGCCCGACGCGAATGTTGCTGTAGGAGACGCGGAGCGTGCCGCAGAGCGGATCGAGATCGTATCCGCTGCCAACGGCCAACTCGCCGCCCAGCCGAGCGCCGTTGCCCCAGAGGACCGAGTCGATCACCGTCGCCTCGCTGAGGTAGCCGCAGAAAATGGCGCCGCCGAACCCGGTGTTGTTCGGATCGCCAGGTGTGCCCGGCGCCGCGTTGGTGACGAACGTACAGTTGCGAATCGTCGGTTCCGCGTACCAATTCGTCGAGATGCCGCCGCCGTCGCGGTAGGCCCGGTTGTTGCGGATCAGGCAGTTGACGATCTGCGTGGCGTTCTGGCCTCGCAGATAGATCCCGGCGCCGGAGCCGTCCGAGATGTTGCCGGCGATGTCGCAGTCCTCGACCAGAGCGTCGGCCGACGAGAAGAGCAAACCGCCGCCGATCGGTGCGATGTCATTGTCGTTGGGATCGTCCTGGTCCGTGATCGCCCAGTTGTTCCAGATGCGACTTCCGGCGACCCCGATCGAACCGCCCATGCCGGCCAGACCCGCGCCGCGCAGGGCCGTATTCTGCGTCACGTTGCAGTCGATGACGCTGACGCCGGCATTGATGACATAGATGCCGCCGCCGGTGTCGGCGCTGTTGTCGACGAAGTTGCAGTCGACGAACGTCAGGTTGGCGGTGCCTTCCGCCGCGATGCCGCCGCCGAAGCCGATGTACGGATCGAGGCGGAAGTTCGGGTCCTGTCCGGCCGCCGTCGGGGAGGCAATGTTGTCCTCGAAGGTACAGCCGGTGAAGATCACGGTCGTCTCGGCCGCGCAGTAGACGCCGCCGCCGTAGGACGGCATCTGGAACGGAATCAGCGGTTCGGTGAACCGGCCGGCCGCCGAGGCCTGGCCGCCCTGGCCGCTCATGCCGCCGTAGCTGCGGTTGCCGCGAATGACGCAGGAGACGAACTCAGCACTGCTGCGCTGGTCGATATAGACGCCGCCGCCGTAGCCGGAGTACCAGCGATAGTCGCCGAAGTACGATCCGCCGCTGCCAATGATGCCTGTGGCCGGCGAGTAGGGCTGCGTCCCAAAGGCCGCCTCGACATCGGCCGCAAAATCCCACAGCCAGGTCCGCCACAGCTCCTGCATGGCCGTCTCGGCCCCCAGGCTGTTCGGATTGATGTCGATCATCACGGGCGGCGTGTAGTTGCCGCCGTAGTTGGCCAGACCGCCGCCGTCGGAGTAGTTGCCGCCGTTGCCGCCGTTGCCGCCCTGCACGAAGTTGTTCTCGATAATGCAGTTGACGAACCTCGGATTCGTGCCGACGGCACAGTAGATCGCGCCGCCGCGTGCCCAGCCACCCCAGCCGCCGCGACCGGCGTTGGTCGTGTCATCGGCGTCCACGCCGGCGCCGCCGTCGCCGGCGATCACCGCGTTGTTGCGGAAGATGCAGTTCTTGATCACCGGAGCCGCGCCCGGCAGCAGGATCATGGCCGCGCCTTCGATCGGCGCGCCGTCCCCGCCATTGGGATGTCCGATGTCGCGATCGCCGTCGTCCCCGTCGGCCGCGTTTCCGCCGCAATTCTGGATGGTGAACCCGTTGAACACGGTATTGCGGTCGGCGCCCGGTCCGAACAGCACGCCGATATTGTTCCACGCATTGCCCGGCACCGCGCCAAGGCCGTCGATGATCGTCGAAGCCACGACGGTCGGATCGTCCGGATTCCTCGATGTGATCGTCACGGGCTTGTCGATGATCAGGGCAAAGGCCTCGTAGCCGCTGTAGTAGGTGCCTGGATCGACCACGATCGTGTCGCCTTCGCCGGCGGCGGTCACGGCGCCCTGAATCGTCGAGTAGTCGCCCGGTACGGTAACGACGCGCGACCGGCGTTTCTCGAACGTCACCGTCACCTGGCGATCCTGCGTCAAGGTAACGGTATTGGCCAGGCCCGTCAGCGTGTCGTCGTCGGTGCCCGACCACCGGCTGACTCGCCAGCCCTGCTCGGGCGTGGCGACGAGTCGCACGACGTTGTCGGCGGCCCCTTCATAGGCCACGGCAAACGCCGGACTGACCGAGCCGTGAGGCAGCCCGTCGTCGGCGTTGGGCAGCACCTCGGCCGTCAGGGTGAACAACGTCACGCCCTGGACATAGTGGTAACCCATATCCACCGTATTGGCGTCGGGTACCCCGTCGGTTCGCGTCGTACGACCGGCCAGATCAATCCCCACGGCACTGGCCGGACCACTTCCCGCATCGACCGCCGGGCTCTGTCGTCCCTGGCCCGATGCCGTCTGGCCCAGGTAGTACCCCGCGATAAACAACGGGTCTTCATCGATATTGCCGGTCGCTTCGTCCCAGGTCGCCGCTGCGGCGTCCCAACCGGGCAGCCGTGATTGATCGGAGACGTAGATCGACGGCGCCACGTGCGTGATCAGTTCGATGCTCTGCGTCACCGCCGCCGCCAGACCGAGGGCGTTGGGCGCACGCGTCAGCGCACCGCCCGTGCCACCGGCCAAAGAGGTGTAGTACACCGAGGTCAGCGGGTCCTGGCCGATTTGCACCGCGAAGATGCGTTTGCTCGGCGACTGCGAAGCCGCGTTGACCACCGTCGAGAGCGTGTAGCCCGTCGGCGGCTCCGGATCGTGTGGTGGACCATCCCCGATAAGCAGGATGATGCGGTTGACCTGCCCGCCGCGCCATCCGCCCAGAGCGGTCCCATCGATCGTGTCGATCAACGCCGAGTACACCGACTCGGCGTCGGTGTCACCGCCGGCGCCTGCGGGCGTGCCGAGAGTGTTGATCCCGTTGATCACCCGCGTCGGGTCCTCAGTGAACGGTACGACCGCCCGGAACGTGTAGTCCGTCCCCGCCCCCAGACCCGTGTCGTTGAAGTCTTTGAAATCCACCACCGCCATGCGGTAGTCGGGCGACTGCATCGCCACCGCAGCCACCAGTTGGGCGGCAGCGGCCCGCAGGGCCAGGACGTTGTTCGTCATGCTGTCCGTGGTATCGATGACGAAGACCAGGTCCAACGCTGTGCCTGCAACGGCCGCTGGATCGAGGCTTGGCTGGATGTTGCTGTGGCGAACGTGCAGCGTGGACGGTCGGACTCCGTACTGGAAGCCGTTGGCCACCGCGACCTGCGAGCCGTTCTTATTGCTGGAATTGCCCCAGACGATCGAGTCGGTCAGGACGGCATTCGAGTCGTACGCGACGAACAGACCGCCGCCGAAAGCCGAGCCCAGCGCCCCGGTCACCACGTTGTCGGCGATGGTCGAACTGCTGATGATCGGCTCGGATTTCCAGATGGAGATGCCGCCACCGTCGCGTCCGGCCGTGTTGCTGGTAATCAGGGAGTTGTGCACCCGCGGCGCGGTCGTGATGTCCTGGTCGGAGCCACCGAGATAGATGCCGCCGCCGGACGACAGCGAGCGGTTGCCGGTGAAGACACTGTTGTAGATGTCGATCGGCGAGTTGATGCCGCAGAAGCCGCCGCCCCAACTCATGACGCCGCCGAACCCGACGTTCGGATCGGTCACGAGGTTGGCGTCCACGTTGGACAGGAACGCCAGGTTCCGCTGGATGAGCGAGCCGTCGATCACGCCGACCGAATCGACCGCGTACATGCCGCCGCCGTGGTAGGCGCTGTTGCCGGCGAAGTTGCAGTCGACGATCGTCGCCGAGGCGTTCGACCACCACATGCCGCCGCCGACGCAGGAGGTGTTGTTCTCCAGGATGCAGCGGATGAACGTCGGCGTACTGCCGTCCTCGAAGGCGATCGCACCGCCGTAGCTGACGTAGATGTCGTCGGGCACGGCCACGGTGTTCGTATCGGCGACGTTGTCCCGGAAGACGCAACCTTCAAACACCGGGCTGCTGTTGGAGCCGATATACACGGCGCCGCCGAAGTTCTCGATGTTCTGGTTCGTTTGCGGCGGGGGCACGGGGTTTCCACCAACGCCGCAGACACCGCCGGCCGTGTAGTTGTTCTCGAATGTACAGTCGACAAACTTCGGCGAGCTGTAGTACTCGATGTACACGGCGCCGCCGAAACCACTGTACTTCCAGTAGTCCAGATAGGGCCCGTACATCCAGCCATCCCAGCCGGACAGGATCATCTGATTCTCGATGGTCTGGGCCCATTCCCAGTTACCGCCTCGACCGCCCTGAGCGCCCTGGACGCCGCCGCCTCCGTCGCCGCCGTTGCCGCCTTGGGCATAGTTGCCGCGGAAGGTGCAGTTTTCGAACGTCGGGCTGCTGAGATAGCCGATGTAGACCGCGCCGCCGTAGGCGTAACCGGCCCATCCGCCGTCGAAGCCCATCGGATGCTCCTCCGTCCCGCCGTCGCCGGGCGCCCCGTTGCCGCCGGTCACAGAGCAATCGACGAAGTTGCAGTTGCGGATCGTTGGCGAGGCGTTGGTCATGTACACGGCGCTGCCGGAAACGCTGATTCCGTCCGGTCCATCATCCGCGGCTTGGGATACGTTGCCCGGACTTGAGCCGACGATGTTCGTGTCGCGGAATGTGATACCCTCGATGATCGTCTCGGGACCGACGTTCGAGATCAAGAACTGGTACTGCCGCATGATGGTGCTGGCGACGACGTTGGGATCGTCGGGATTGGAGCCCATCAGGGTAATGTTCTTGTTGCTGATTTCGATGTACGGCCACGGGAAGACCGGGGCATAGGTGCCGGCCGGCACGACGACGACATCGCCTTCACCGGCGGCGTCGATCGCATGCTGAACGGACGTATACTCCGGCGCACTGCCGACGATGATGGTTCGCGGCTGGTCGAATTCGACCGTCACGGTCCGGTCCGGACCCATGACGACCAGGTTGTTGACGCTCTTGGAGGCGTCGTCGGTGGTTCCGGCCCACTGGGCCACCCGCCAACCCGACTCCGGCCGGGCCGTCAAGGGCACCGCCGTTCCGGCGTAGTACTGCCCTGTGGTCGGTTCGAGCGTTCCATGACCGCCGACCACACGCGTGGTCAGCGTGAACTGCTCCAGCGTCGTGTGATCGCGGAAGTGGAACCCGAGGTCCACCGCCCCTTCGTCGCCGCTGCCGTCGGTCCGCGTCGTAAGCTCCGACAGACCGAGGCTCTCGGCCAGACGACTACCCGCGTCGACAGCCGGACTGGTCGCCTCCTGCCCCGAGGCCGTCTGGCTCAGATAGACCTTGCCCAGCGGACCCTCGACGAACAGCGGATCGGCGCCGATGTTCGTCACATCCAGCTCGGCGCCCACCATCGTCTGAACGGTAGCGGTCGTCGCGTCATAGACGCCGAAATCGCCGTCCGGATTCTCATGGAACAGACTGTGCGTCAAGGTCGAATTGGCGAACTCGACCTCGACCACCGCGACCTTGCTGTTGTCCTGGAAGATGCAGTCGGTCATCGTCACGTCGCCGTCCCAGTCACAGAAGACCGCGCCGCCGAGTCGCTTGGCGTCGTTGCCGACGAACGTGCTGTTGGTGATGCTCGGCGTGGCAAACAGACCCGCCCAGACGGCGCCGCCGTGACGGTTGGCGTTGTTGTCGAGGAACAGACAGTTCTTGACGACGTGATCGACGTAGCCGCCGTAGAAGGTGATCGCGCCGCCGGAACCCTTGGCGCCGCCGGCGGTGTTGTTCTCGAAGGTGTAATCTTCGATCGTGACGCTGGTGGCCGCGCAGACCAGGCCGCCGCCGATGTCGACGCCCGCGCCCTGCTCGGCCGCAATGGCGCCCAACTGAGCGGTCTGGGTGTCGATGCCGCTGCCACCGGTCGATTCGTTGTTGCTGATGATGCCGCCGATGAACTTCGCGTTGCCGGCCGTCAGATACAGGGCGCCGCCGTTCTTGGCCCGGTTGCCCAGGAAGTAACAATCGGCAAAGACGGCCTCGAAGTCCTCGAAGTGAATCGCGCCGCCCTGGCCGTAGAAGCCGTCGATGGCCGAATTGCCGCCGAAGCTGCACGATTGCAGGGTGAAATTGAGGGTCGCCGGCTGCTGCGGGTTGCCCGAGTCGAGGTAGCCCTCGAGGGCGCCGCCGTTGTCGCCGGCCTTGTTGCCCGAGAACGAGCAGCCGACGATGTCGGCGTCGCTCATCAGGCGCACGGCGCCGCCGCTGGCGCTGGCGCTGTTGCTGTAGAACTGACAGTTGCGCAGCGTCACCTCAGGACAGAGCGGCCCGACAAACAAGGCGCCGCCGGAGTAATCGACCAGAACGTTGCTGAGGTTGAAGTCCTGACGGAAGATGATGACGCCGTCGACCATGATCGTATAGGAACCCACGCCGGCGCTCTGCCCGTTGGCCTGGTTGTGGCTGAACACGCAGTCGTTGAAGTCCACGATGCAACTGGCGTCCACGTAAACGGCGCTGCTGATGTTCCTCGAGAACTCGCACCGCTCGAGCTTGACTGTGTTGCCTGGACCCGAGTAGATGCCGCCACCGGGCATATAGGTGTACAGTTCCTCCTGCTCGAGACCGAGCAGAGCGAGCGTCGGATCGAGCGAGATCGCGTTGTAGGCCATGTTGCCTGTGAAGGTGCAGTCGACGAACGTGGGACTGGCGCCGTTCTGGTAGACGGCGCCGCCGACGATCGTGCCGTTCGTGCTGACCATCCCACTGGCGCCGGGGCCGGCCGGGTTGGGATACGGATCGCTCAGATCGGAGCCGGGCCCTGCCGCACCGGGCAGACCCGCGACACCGCTGGTCGCATGGTTGTTGGCGAACACACAATTCTGGAACACCGCGTCGCTGCCGGCCTCACAGTAGACCGCGCCGCCGTGGCCGTCGCCCGAGGCACTGCCCGCGTTGCCGCCCCAGCTTGCCCAACCGCTGCCCTGGTTGGGATTGCTGCCGCTGCCGCCGTCGCCGCCCATGCCGCCACGGGCCATGCAGTTGCGGATCGTCACATTGATGAAAGTCGGCTTGCTGCCGCCCAGACAGGCGATCGCACCGCCGAAGCTGTTGCCGCTGCCGCTGCCGGCGTGGCCGCCCCAGTCGCCCTTGCGATCCGAGTTCGCGTTGGTGATCGGGGTACCGTCAATACCGTTGCCGCCCTGGGCCGCGACCACCATACTGTCCTCGATGACGACGTTCCGGAAGGTCGGCGAGCTGCCGTTCTCGCACAGGATCGCTCCGCCGTAACCGGTGCCGCTGACGCTGGTGCCCGAAGCCATCAGTATGGGCGGATCATCCTCATCCGGGTTGTACTCCAGAATCGGCCGGGCCGGTATGCCGCCGGTGACACCCACCGCGCCGATCCAGTAGCCGTTGCGGATCGTCACGCCGGTGATCAACGTGTCGGGACCTTCCCCTCGTTGGAAGTGGAAGGCGCGCCGGCGGACGAACCGCGAACCGTTACAGTCGATGATCGTGGTGGCAATGATGTTCGGATCATTCGGATCGGTGGACATGATCCGGACGGCCTTGCGCTGCAGGTCGATGCCCGTAGCGGTGCTGACGTAGTGGACCCCCTCTTTGAGGATGATGTTGGTGTCGCCCGGACTGGCGGCCAGCACCGCCTCTTCGATCGTGCGGAACTCGTCCGGCACGATAATGTTGCGGGTGACATCGCGTTCGAACTGGACGGTGACGAACTTGTCGCCCGGGTCCATCGTCACGACGTTGGTGTTCCGGTTCCACGAGGGGTCGTCGTCGGTGCCGATCCACTGGCGGACGCGATAGCCCGGCTGTGGAGTCGCGACGAGAGTGACCTGCGCGAACTCATGGTAGTATCCGCTCGTCGGCACCACGGTCCCATGTCCGCCGACGACGGTAACCTCCAGACGATAGCGTCCCTGTCCGGCGTAGTGGAAGCCCATGTCCACCGTTCCGACATCGCCCACACCGTCGGTCCGTGTGGTCGCATCGGCCAGACCGAGCTGTGTCGCCATGGCGCTGCCGGCGTTGACCGACGGGCTGTCCTGACTCTGTCCGGCCGCCATCTGGCTGAGGAAGTAGGAATCGACGAACAGCGGATCGGATTCGATGTTGCCGGCGAGCCAATTGAGGGTCCGGCCCGACTCGATGTGCAGACCGAGCCGCCCGTACTGAACGTTGCTGTAGGAGACCGTCAGCGTCGCAGGTCGCTGGATGTAGACCGGATCGCTGTCGCTGCCGATCGAGATCTGCGAACCCTGCTGCGCTTCGTTGTTCCAGAGAATGCTGTTGATCAGCACCGTATTGCTGCTGTGCGAGCAGACCAGGCCGCCGCCCTTGCCGCGGTTCGGCACGTCGGTGTCGAATGCCCGGTTCTCGACGATCGTACAGTTCTCGATCGTCGGTGCGGCGTACCAGTGTGAGGCGATGCCGCCGCCGTCCACGGTCGCCGTATTGGCCTTGATCAGACAGTTCTTCAGCCTGGGTGTGTACGGATCGCCGCCGAAGTAGACGCCGCCGCCGGAACCCAGCGTGGTGTTCTCGCTGATGAAGCAGTCCTGGATCAACGCGTTGGACGACCAGCAGACCAGACCGCCGCCGAGACCGAGACCGGTGCTCCTGGACTCGGGCACATCCGGCGGCGTGAACGGACTGTTCGGATCGAACATCGAATTCGGGTCGTTCGGATCGGGCCACGTGTTCGAAGGAGGCCACGTGCTCGGATCGTTCGGGTCCAGAGCGGGCGCCGGGACGTACACGGTGTACTGCGGCCCGGTCGCTTCGTTGCCGCGAATGCTGCAATTCTCAATCCTCGGTGCGCCGCGGCTCCAATACAGACCGCCGCCTTCAATGGCGGTGTTGCCGCGAATCACACCGTTGGAGACGCGGACGTCGGCGCCCTGGCCGTACCAGTACAGACCACCGCCGTAGCCGGCCTCGTTGCCCGAGAACTGGCTGCCGCGAATGCTCAGCGTACTTCCATTGTAGTAGTCCAGACGGTCCTCATCCCAGATACCGCCACCGAAGAGACCGCCGCCGTAACCGTTGTCGTCGGCGGTGCGGTTGCCGGAGAACGTGCTGTCGTTGACGTCAAGACGGCATTCATAGCTCAGGAACAGACCGCCACCGTTGGTGCCGGCCTCGTTGTCGAAGTAGCTGCAGCCGTTGGCCGTAATCGCGCAGCCCACCTCGAACGCCTGACCGCCGCCATACAGACCGGATGTGTTGCCTTCAATCGTGCAGCGGGTCAGTTCGACCTCGCAGTCGTTGGCGTAATACTCGCCGCCGCCGCTGTCGGCTTCCACAAGGTTGGAGCTGATCGTGGTGTCGGTCAGCTTGACCACACAGTTCGACAGATAGGCATTGGCGCCGCCGAAGTTGCTGGTGAAGCTGCGGAGGACCACACCTCCGGCACCGGCCCCGCCGGCCGAACCATCGGTCCCCCCGGCACCACCGGCACCACCGGCCCCCGGCGCTTCGCCGTTGCCGCCGGGACCACCGGCACCACCGTTGCCGCCCGGGCTGCCGCCGGCGCCACCGGCGCCACCGTTACCGCCGGCGTACGAAATCGTCGGCACCGTCCACAGAGCGGAGTTGCCGCTGATCGCCGTGTCGTAGATCTGCACATCGCAGTCCTCGGCGAAGAAGATCGCCCCGGCCCACGAACGCAGGCCGTTGATACCCATCTCGCCACCAGCCCCGCCGGAGCCACCATCGGCACCAATCCCGTCGGTCCCTGCCTGGCCGTCCTGACCGTCGTTCTCGCCGGAACCGGCCGCGCCGCCTTCGGCCGCCACGCCGCCATTCCCACCGGCGCCGCCGGCACCACCGGCGCCACCGGGGCTCCCAAGGCCTTGCAGCGTCTCGCAGTCAGCGATAGTCACATATCGAATGATCGGTCGGCAATTGGCGCCGAAGTACATCGCGCCGCCCAAGGCCTCGCCGCCATCGCCGCCCTTGCCGCCGGCGCCGCCGGCACCACCGGGGCCACCGCTGCCGCCATTGCCGCCGTTGCCGCCGTTGCCGCCATTGCCGTCGGGGCCGTCATTGAGGCCCGGGCCACCGTTCTGGCCGTCCTGCCCGGCTTGGCCGTCGCCACCATCCTGGCCGTCCTGGCCGTCCTGGCCGGTGCCGCCGAAGCCACCGGTGCCGCCGAGGGCCCGGCAGTTGCGAATCGTCACATGCAGGATCGTCGGAGCACAGTTCGGATCGAAATAGAACGCGCCGCCGTACCCGTTGCCGCCGCGACCGCCGTCGAAGCCGGGCGCACCATCGGCGCCGGGCGCACCGTCGGCGCCGTTGGCGCCGTCGGCGCCGTCGCGGCCGGGCGTGCCGTCGACCGGCGCGTTCGGATCGCGGGGATTGGGCGCAGGCTCAGCCGGATCGTCCAGCGGGTCGGCCGGGTCGGCCGGATCGGCCGGCGCATCGGGCGCTGCCGGAGGCGTCGGAGGAGCGCTGGCGTCCTCGCCGTTGCGGCCCCGCGCGATACAGTCTTCGATGATCAGATTGGACAAGGTCGGACTGCTGCCGTTGAAGCAGGCGATGGCGCCGCCGAAGGCGTCCTCGCCGGGCGCACCGTTTCCGCCGCTGTCGTTGGGCGTCTCGGGATCGTACACGGCCGAACCATTGCGGAGCGTGAAGCCGTCCACCACCGCATCGGGCCCTTCGCCGCTCTGGAAGACGAACAGACGGCCCAACTGGGCGGCATCGAGGATCGTCGTCGCGACGCAATTGGGATCATCCGGATGCTCGCTGGCCAACGTAATGGCCTTGCCCCCGAAGTCGATCGAATGGACGCGATGAATGCCGGCGCCGACGATGATCTTGTCGCCGTGTGTACTGGCCGCACGGACCGCCTCGCCGATCGAGCGATACTGGCCCGGCACGTGCAGACTCTTGGGCTGGCGGAAGCTGACGCGAACCTCTTTGTTCGAATCGACTGTCACCGTGTTGGCGTTGGTCCACAGCGCATCGTTGTCCGTCCCCGTCCAGGCGTCCACAATATAGCCCGAGGCCGGCGAGGCAACCAGATCGATCACCGTGCCGTCGGGATAGACCTGGCCGCGACGGTGTTCCGGACTTACGGTCCCGTTGCCGCCCGCCACGGTAATCCTCAATTCGTACATCGGGATTTGCTCGAAGACCGCGATCATGTTGATCGGTCCGAGCACCGGCAGCGCGATCGTCGTGTCGGGATCGATCATCTGCCCGGTCGTCAGAAGCCACTGTTTGAGACGATATCCCTCGGCCGGCTGAGAGGTCAGTTCGAGCACGGAGAACTCGCGGAACAGGCCGCCGTTCGGATCGACCGTGCCGCCGACCTCGCCATCGACGGGTGCGCCGTCGGCGTCCACCGTCATCAGTGTGAGATTCAACGGGAACAGGTTCGCCGACGTAATGTCATAGTGGGCCCCCATGTCGATCCGGCCGGCGTCTTCGACACCGTCGGTTCGGGTCGTTCGAGACGCCAGCGAGGCGCCGACGTTGGGATCCCCCGCGTCGATGCACGGGCTGTCGGTCAACTGCCCGGCTGCCATCTGGCTGAGATAGTATCGGCCGAGCGGCCCGGCGATCAGAAGCGGATCGCCGGCGATGTTGCCCTCGCCGGCATCGCCATCTTCGATGCAGGAGTACGAAGCAAAGCAATTGACCAGATCGTCTCCGTTGCCCCAGAGAATGCAGTTGACGATTGTCGGATCGGACTGCCCCGAGCAGACGATGCCGCCCTTGCCGGGCGCGTTTTCATCGACGACGATCGTGCAGTTGGTGATGGCGGGCGAGGAATCTTCCAGGTCGAACTGTGCGCTTCCGCTGACCGCCGAGTTGTTGATCACGAAGCAGTTAAACAGCGTCGGCGAGGCGTTGTAGCAGGCCATGCCGCCGCCGAGATTCATGGAGCTATTATTGCGGATGGTGGAATGCGTGATCGTGGGCGAGCCGTCTTCACAGTTGATGCCGCCGCCCAGGCCGTCCTCGGCCAATACCGCGTTGTTGCTGATAACGCAGTTGATGATCTCCGGAGAGCCGGCGAAGCAATCGATGCCGCCGCCGTAGTATTGCGCCTGGTTGTCGGTGATGATGCACCGGTCGATGGTCGGGGAGGCCTCCTCGATGCGCACACCACCGCCGTATTCGGCGACGCCCCAGCCGATCGTCAATCCCCTCAGAACACTGTCGCGGCCCTCGCCGTTGGCGAAGGTCACGATCGAACCTTCCTGACCGGTCAGACCGACGAGGAACGTCGTCTCGGGATAGACGTTCGGATCGTTCGGATCGTCGACGCTCCCGCTGCGAAGCGTGATGGCCTTGCCTTTGAAGTCGATCCGTTCGCTGTAAACCGTATTGCCGCTGGCCAGCGTCTCGGCGATGATCACATCGCCGTTGTTGGCGTCGTCGATCGCCGCCTGGATCGAGGAATAGACGTTATCCCGATCGCGCGTGTTGACCACGCGTCCGGCCTGTCCCGTCGGCACCGCCGTCAGCACGGCCATGAGATTCAGGCGCCCCTGCGAAGCCGCCAACCCCGGCAGCACCCTGTCGGCGGTCTGCATCAGAACATGCTTAACCTGAATCACAGACAACGACGGGTTCTGCGAAAGCAGCAGAGCACTGGCGCCGGCCACGCGCGGAGCTGCCAGAGATGAGCCGCTGATCACACCGTACTGGGCGGGCAGGCCCGCCTCGCGCATAGCTGCCGTCGGCTGCATCGGCAGCGTGCTGAGCACGTCCTGTCCCGACTCACCGAGATCGACCGACGTGCGTCCGTAGTTGGACGACCAGGCCAGCGCGCCGTCGTTGTCGGTGGCCAGAACGCTGATGATGTTGCGGGAACTGTAACCGGCCGGATACACCGGCGTCACATCGATGTTTTTCGATTCGTTGCCGGCCGCCGCCACGAACAGCACGCCCTTCTCGCCGGCGGCTTCGATGGCGTTCCTCAGGCTCTCGCTGTAGTCCGAGCCGGCCCACGAGATGTTGACCACCCTGGCGCCGGCGGCCACGGCGTACTCGATCGCGGCGACCGCCGCGTCCAGATCCACGCCGGCCGGGCCGACCACCTTCAAAGGCATCAACCGGACGTTGCCGCCCACACCCAGTTCCTCTCCGATCGCCGCAATGATGCCCGCGACGTGCGAACCGTGATACACCTCGTCGGTCGGATCGGCCGTGTTGTTGATGAAGTCGTAACCGTGAATGTCATCCACATAGCCGTTGCCGTCATCGTCGACGCCGGCCTGACCGCTTGCCTCCGCCTCGTTGACCCACAGACGGCCCGCCAACGCAGGATGGGTCAGATCCATGCCGGTATCGAGGATCGCCACAACGACCTCGGCGCCGTCGGTCGCAACGGTGTTCGCAATCAAACCGTCGATCTCCGCCTCATCCAGCGTTGTCTGGACGGCCGAGACGCGACAAAGGGAATAGCGATAGTTGGGTTCGGCATACAGCACGTCGCCGCTGCCGGCAAACCGTACCATTGCATCGACTGCGGCCACATGATCGGGCAGCGAGACCACGGCCAAGCCGGAGACGGCGCCGTCGAAGTCGCTCCGAACGGACGCACCTTCCACCACCGCATCGCAGATCGCGTTGCGTACGGCCCGTTTCGTCCGCGGCCCGAACAATCCCGAGCAGGTCAAAGGCGGTCCATCCCGATCGACGAACCGGACCAGCAGTTCCTGCCGTCCGTCCGCCGCCCGACCGCCGTCAATCGCGTCCGACAATGAAAATGACAAGTCGTTTGCTGTCGCCAACCCCATCCCGGCGCAAAGAATCAGCACCGAGCCAATCAGCAACCGCCAGGTGCCCGGTCGCTCCTGCATCTGCTTTCTCATATGTCCACTTCCGTCTTTGCTGTGCCTGAATCCGTAGAACTTGATCGTGTAGGGAATCACCCGCGCAATGCAGACCCCACGGTCAACCGCATACCGCCGCAAGAAATCATCAGTACTGGAACTCGTTGCCGATACCGGCTTCCAGCGCGGCCAGCGCGTCTTCCTCGCGTTCCTCCTGCAGGATGATGGTCGGCTTGACCAGGATCAGCAGGATCTTGTTGTCCCGGATCTTGCTGCGATTCGAGAACAAACGACCCAGGACCGGAATCTTGCTGAGGACCGGGACCCCCACCTCTTTATCTACTTCCGCGGTGACCTTGTGCCCGCCCAGCAGCAGCGTGCCACCGTCCGGGACGCTCACGCGCGTCATCACGGTGGACGCCTCCGTCTCCGGGACCGTCACTTCGTAGGGCAAGGTCTGAACCGTCGTGCCCTCCTGCGCATCGGTGTCCACCAAGGCCTCGACCTGGTGCGTTCGGAATCGAAGCAGGTCGTTCTGCAGCGTGACAATGTTCAGCAGAACGTTCTTCTTGTCCTTGGTGATCGTCGGGCTGACGCTCAGATTGCTCCCGACCATGACCAAGCCGATGTTCTGATAGATGCCCTGCGTGGTGCTCGTCGCACCCGTCCCACCGACGGCGGAACTCTGCGTCACGTCCGGCGGCAGCGCATAGGTCACGGTGTTGTTCAGCGCGAAGTTCGCCGACTCGCCGCTGAGCACCGTCACCTTGGGGGCTACCAGCGCCTTGGAATCGGTCCTGCCCTGGGTCGCTCTGAGCAGGAGACTGACCTGCAGGTCGTCCAGAACCGAGCCGTATCCTCCGGTCGCCGTGGCCGCCGGCGAGTTGACCAGCGAGCCCAGACTGCCGGGGACCTTCGTGGAGGCGTCCGGCCTGGCGGTGTCATACGACGTCTGCGACACCGTCATCAGACCCCACTTGCCGCCGAAGTTGTAGCTGAAATCGACGTCGAGACCGACTTCCTCAAGGAAGTTCTCGCTGACGACGAGGAACCTCGCCTCGATCGAGACCTGATGACCGAGCGCCGTGCGAAGCTGATCGAGCAACTCGCCAATCTGCTGGTGAACGTCGGGAGTCTGATAGATGGCCAGCTTCTTGGGCTGCTGGGTCGGGTACACCATGATCGTGCCCTCCCCAAGTTCGTTGAGCTCATACCAGCTATCGGGATTGATGCTCTCCTGAATAAGTTGCCGCAGATTCTGGGCGATCATGACGCTCATGTACCCGCCGCCGCCCATCATGCCGCCGCCGCCCATCATCCCGCCGCCCATGCCACCGCCCATGCCGCCACCCATGCCGCCGCCCATGCCGCCCATGCCGCCGCCCATCATGCCGCCGCCCATGCCGCCCATGCCGCCGCCCATCAT
>LVBB01000139.1:0-228613 GCA_001603075.1 Phycisphaerales bacterium Planc_01
CGCCGACCTCATCCACTCGCCAGTAATACGTGGTGCCGAACATAAGCTCGGCCGGCGTGAAAGCGGCCTGCGCAGGACTGCCGGCCATGGCCAGGTCGTCCTGATCCGTACCGAAGTACACCTCGTGGGAGACGGCCTCGCGGCCCGCGCGCCAACTCAGGCTCGCGACCGGATCGACATTCGCCGCCCCGTCGGCCGGCTGCGGCTCCCGCGCCTGGACAGGGATATACATGAATCGCACTTCACTGAGGCCCAATTGGCCCGTCGTACCCCATCCGCTGTTGGCAGTTACCCGGATGAACTTGGCCGCAATCCCCTCGAGAGCAATAGCCGTATTGGCGACGTAGTCGGCTCTGGCGGTCGCCCGCGCGAACTGCGCATCGGTCACAGCCATCCAGTCCATGCCGTTGACGGAGGACTCAATCGTCACATCCTTGAACCCGAACCCAAGCACAGGCTCGAACATCACGTTGTAGTTCCAGACCAGAAGCTCGTGGAGCTTGTAGACCTTATCGAACTCAAACTGAATCCATGTCGGCTCGTCCTCAGGGGCGTCCGCCAGCCACATGTCGCCGGCCGCCGTCGAGTGTTGGTCGGCGTCGTTGAGCCCGGAGCCGTCGACGGTCCTCTCCGGTCCAAACCCTTCCTCGGCCACCGCGTTGCTGGTGGCGATCACACCTTGAACGGCATACGCCATCGGCTCAGCTGTGAAGCTCCACACATCGCCCTTGTAGACGGCGTTGTCGGGTGCGGCGTTGACTTCGTCGATCCGCCAGTAGTACGTCTGCCCGATTTCGAGCAGGCCGGCCGGATCATACATCGCATCGCTTTGTCCCTGGCTGACGAGCACACCCATAGGGTTGGCCCGGTCCGCCGCTTCCACGTCGGCTTGGACCGTTCCGAAGTAGACGTCATGCGTGGCGGCGAACTTGCCGGCAATCCAACGGAGCGTCGCATCGCGGCGCACATCGGTCGCGCCATCGGCCGGACTGGGCCCTGTGGCGGTGGCCTTCTCCCGCAGGCCCCCGTTCATGACGTATTGAATTTCCTCCTGCGTCAGCGCCCGGCTATAGATCGCCACCTCGTCGAGAAGCCCCCCGAACGCCTCGACCCCTTCCGACACCGGATTGCCATCGTTGCCGATCCAGGCGAAATCATGGATCGCCGTCAGACCGCTGTAGCTGCCGGCGGCAGCAGACTCCCCATTGAGATAGACGACGTAACTGCCGTTGTCCCATGTGAAGGCCACATGGTACCACTGCTGCGTCTGTAGAACGGCGATGTTCGTCCTCGTCGCGTGGGCACCGCCCAAGCCCAGATCGAGCTCGGTGTTACTCCCATCCATGTACAACTGAATCCGGTTGGCATATGACGGTTGGGTGGTATGACCAAAGAAATACCGCGTCTGGGAGGGCTGCGGCTCGCTGAGGTTGCCCCACATCATGACGCTGCCGGCCGAGGCGGACATGCCCGCCGCCGAGACTTCGACGTGGGCAGTGTTCTCCCCGCCGTAGAGCAGCGCCCCACCCCACCTGCCACCGGCAGGTTGCCAATGAAGGTCGCCGGACAGGGTCCCGTCATAGCCGTTGCCGCTCGAATCAGCGGCTGTCAGCCCGGACTCCTCATCCAGCATCCAGTAGCCCACAAGGCCGGCGACGGATGCTCGCGCAACCCCTCCCGAAACCAGCACAGCCAACAAGAAGATACATAGTAGATATGCCCGTCTTCTGCCCATGATGATCCTCCTTCACAACAGACCCGTACAACGGCGGTGCGATCACGCATACCGGAAAACCGCGCACCTCCACACGACAGTTGCCAATCCGGCCCCGGCCGTTCTCCACAGCCGGCCGTCGGATCACAATCCTCACGCGCCGGAAGACCTGGAACAGGCCCGGCTCGACCGGTGGTATCCATGGACGCAGATGCACCTGGAACTCGGGCGCATGCGATGCGAAATGCTCGAGACCCTCGTATCGGACGTCATCCTCTCTGCCATGCGCTCAACACCCACACCCGATCCTGGTCGTGCGACCCTGACGTGATTCCAGACCCAACCGCACAACGATGGCCCACCATCTTCCGCACCACGGCCGCGCTCCCCCTGGGCCGTGAACACGACTCCTCTTGCATCTCTTTTATACCAGAATGTGTCGGCACATGCAACCGCAATCGCCGCGCGCGTCGCAGCCCGCCAGGCAATGGCCCCGACAGGTCGGGGCGCGGCTACCGGACCTCATCCATTCGATACCGCTCGACGATCCTGGCCACGGATGGGAAGCCGAACCGAGCGGGATCAATCGCCTCGGGGCTCAGGAACAACAGCCGAACCACTTCCGCTTCGGCAGCCCGAGCCACGCTCGCATCTTCCACACCGCAGATGAACCCCAGGTCCATCGTCGCGTACAGCACGCCCATGTACTCGTAGCTGTTCGGAAACGAGCACAGATACCGCAAATGGGTGATTTCCAGTCCGGTTTCTTCCCGAACCTCCCGCCGAAGCGCCTCCTCGGCCGACTCCCCCGGGTCGACAAACCCGCCCGGAAGGTCCCATGTGCCCTTCCTCGGCTCCTGCGCCCGCTCGACAATCAACAGCCGCCCCTGCGAGTCGGGAATCAGCGCCGCGACCGCCGCAGCCGGGTTCAGGTAGAATTCAAAGCCACAACTGTCGCAGTAGAGCTGCTTGCCCGCGACCAGACGCAGGGCCGCCGCTCCACACTTGAGGCAATGCCGTAACACACTGCCCCGGTCGTTCCACACGTCCACGTCGCGTCTCTCCTCAAGGTCTCAGTTGCCGCATGGGCTAAAGCCCATCCTACGAAACCAAAAACCGCCGATCAGGTGACCATAGCGAAGGACTCCCTGGCGCGTCCATCGTCTTTTTGTGAACATTTTGCTTTGCCCGCACGAAGCCTCATCATAGCATCTGCGTCAGACGAGGTGCGGCAGTCGCCAGAAAAAGGTACGGGACGTCATACATCAGCCGGAAAGGAGTCAACGCCATGAGATGCAACACACATCGGTCGGTCCTTCTGGTCACCCTCGGTCTGACAATTCAGGCGCTGGCACAGAGCCCGCCACCGGCGATGTCGCTGGATATCGAGCAGGTGGCTCTGTTCAAGAACGGCTTGGGCTTCTTCACGGGGCAGATCACCTGTCCAGCCGGACAGGCCCAGTTGCAGATTGCCTTGCCGGCGGCCCCCGCTCACGGCACACTCTGGATTTCGTACCCTGCCGAAATCGAGATGGCCTCCGTCATCGCCAAGGAGGTCGAGTCCGATCAAACGCAGGACGCCATCACGATCCCCGAACTGCTCCAGGCCAACGTCGGGCACAGTGCGCGAATCGCGATGGGCGAGCGCGAGATCACAGGCGTCATCACCTACTTCGCCCGGAACCGCCAGGACAGCCAGGACAGATGGTACCCCGCCAGACCGCTGGGCCCGGAGACCAGAATCTATGATCCCAGAACCCCTCAACAGCCGGCCGCTCTGGTGACGATCCAGACCGACTCAGGCCTCGTGGGCATCGATCCGCGATCCGTCACGAGCGTGACGTTCACGGGAAGCCCTGCCGAACAGAAGGTGCCTCGCCCGGTCCGGCAGACGGTTCTCGACGTGCGGCTGAATCGGGCCGCCGACGGCCGCAGACTCGCGGTGACCTTCCTCGCCAAGGGCGTCACGTGGGCGCCGAGTTATCTCGTGGACATCACGGAGGACGGCAAGGCGCACATCTCGGCCAAGGCCCTGGTTATCAACGACGCGTGCGAGCTGAAGGACGTCGCGGCCCAACTGGTCACCGGCTTCCCGCATCTGCAATTCGCAGACATCCTCAGCCCGATCGGATTGCGAGAGACTCTGGCCCAGTTCCTCCAGAGTCTGAATCGGGGGGCCGAGATGCCGCGCGGCCGCGCAGCCGCTATAATCACTCAGAATGTCATGTACGGCGGTGGCGGAATGGCCGGACCTGAGTATGGTGCGGCGGAGGTCGGGGCGGTGGCCGAGGACCTGTTCCTCTACCCCGCCGGCAAGATCGATCTCGACCGAGGCCAAGTGGCGTATGTCCCTCTGTTCACCGAGCCGGTCCCCTGCGAACACATCTATCAGTGGGACCTGCCCGATTATGTCGACGAGGCCGGGCGCTACTTCTACAGTCGTGATCGCGACCCGCAGGCGGAAGAAGAGCAGGAGGTCTGGCACAACCTGCGGCTGACCAACGCAACCGCCGTGCCGTGGACCACCGCGCCGGGACAGACGGTCAGGGCCGGCGCCATCCTCGGCCAGGACACGCTCAAATACACACCTCCCGGCGGGACCGCCATCCTGCGCATCACCCGCGCGGTGGGCGTCAAGGTCGAGCAGATCGAACTGGAAACCAGCCGCAAGCGGGAGGCCATTCGCATGTACGGCGACACCTTCGACCAGATCACCGTGCGGGGCGACCTGTCGATCCTCAACACGCAGAACAAGGCCATCACGCTGGAGATCACCAAGACCCTCTCCGGCGAAGTCAAGTCGACCGACCCCGCCGCGAAGGAGGAGAAACTGGCCAAGGGTCTCGGCCGCATGAACGGCCTCTCGAAGCTGACCTGGACCATCGAACTGCCCCCGGCCACCGAGCGCCGGGTCAACTACGTCTACGAGGTCTACGTCCGCCGCTGAGAACTTCCGCTGGCATCGTTCCGCAATTTGCGATAGAATACAGACGACGCAGTGGTTCTCCCAGATAAGTGAATACGGGGGCGAATGGCTTCGACCGGATGAATGGATGGTCAAGTTGCATGCCCAGGACGCCGGTTGGCCTGGTTAATCATCCGGCACCTAAATGTTAAATGGCAACTCTCAGTTGCGCATGGCGGCCTAATTAGGCCACCCGTCCTGTCAGGCTTTGCCTGTGAGCCTGGCAAGGGCGCCAAAAAGCAGGCTTAGCCCTTTCGGACGTCCGGGCCGCCGGGGCGAAATCAAACCGGAATAGCCGATCTCAGAGCCTGTCGCTCGGCGCTGGGCGAGGCGAAATCCCAAAAGAACGACTACGCATGTAGACGCTTGGCCTGAAACATCTCGGGACGGGGGTTCGAATCCCCCCGCCTCCATTTCGTGCTACCTGCCGGGGCAGCGGCGAGCGCGAGGTTCACGGCTGGAGGTGCATCTGCATGAACTCCAGGAACACGGGGAAATCGGCGGGAGACGGGCCGTGGCCGCCATCGTGCATGAAGTAGCCGATCGTGTGCAGGATGGGCTCTCCGGCGGCAGGCATCTTGTCCGTGCCCAGTCCCTGCTTGCCGAGCAATTCGTACACCGGTCCGGCGGCAACCGCCGCCAGGAACTCGCCATACGGGTCCGACCATTTGTCGGTGTTGCCCGTTTGCAGCACCACCGGGCGCGGCGCGATCAGGGCAATAAGCATGTGCGCATCGACCGGGAATTCGGCGACCTTGTCCGCCCACTTGCCGTAGTTGGCGCAGAACTGATATGCATATCGCGTCGGCGCCGCCAAATGCCCGATGGTCTCGCCGTAGTTGCGGCGGCTCAGCGCCGCACCACCCTCGCCCGAACAACTTGCGATCACCATCGCGATGCGCGTATCGCGCGCCCCGGCCCATAGCACGGTCTTGCCCAGACGGGACACGCCCGTGATCGCCACGCGTTTGACGTCGATATCTTCGTCCGTCTCGAAGTAATCCATGGCCCGGCTCATGCCCCACGCCCAGGCGGCGATGGAACCCCACTCCTCCGGCCCCGGCTCCGTCTGTCCCTCTCTCAGATAGAGCTTCCGCACACCATAAGCGACCGCGCCCGGCGCATCGGGGTCGACGTCACTGTAGTTGAAGGTGGCGAAGCCGAACCCTTTCTCCAGCAGCGGCATCACGTCCATGAATCCGAACCCTCTGGTGGCGGGCACCCGCTTGTTCTGACGCCGGTCCCAGAACGTGCCGACCTTCACATTGGGATCGTTCACCATGGTGTTGTTTCCGGCAAAGCCCAGATTCAACAGCAACGGCACGGGCTTGCCGGCGCCGGCGGGCAGATAAATCAGCAGGTCCATCTGGGGGCCGGCCTTGTCTTTGGAGAAGTAGATCGTCACCTGTCGGCGAATCGCCTTTCCACCGAACGCCCGCCCGGCCTTGTCGAACACGTCGAAGCTCATGTCGTCGGGCCGGCCCGGACTGCGGCCGTACTGGTTCTCCTCGAAGAGCCTGACGATTTCCGGCCGGCGTTTCTCGAACCAGGTGGCGGCGTCGCGCACCGGCTCACCGTTGGCGAGCTTCAGCACGTCCGGCAACGTATACATGCCGACCTTCGCCTCGGTGTAGTTGACGGGGATACCCGCTACGCTCTCATCGGGCGAGTCCGCGATCTGTGCATGCGCAGCGCCGCAAACGAACAACAAGACCAGACAGCAACCGACAGTTCTCATCGCACTGATCCTTTCAGGATGTTCATTGACTGATTGTGGAGATCACGGTGACCGGACCGAGCAATCCCGATTCGGCCGGGGTTTGGGGGCCGCCGAAACCGGCCATGGGGCCGAAGCCGCCGGCAGGCATCGCCAGCACCTTCTGATCGGGCGCAACCAGCCGGTCGCCGATCTGACGGTTCGTCCACTGATTGGTGACTTTGATTTCCAGCCGGTTCTCGCCCGGCTTGAGCAAGTCGGTCACGTCCACCCGGTACGGCGGCTTCCACAGCGTGGCGGGCGGCTCACCGTTGACGGAGACCTCTGCGATGTCGTGAACTGCCCCCAAGTCCAGCACGAGTCGGCCGCCCGACTGGAACCAGCCCTGCGGCGCCTGGATCGTCCTGGTGTAGGTCGCCGTGCCGGAGAAGTACTTCACACCCGGATCGGCATGGGCCGTCCAGGATGCCAAGTCGGCGAGTTGAATTCTCTCGGGCGCGCCGAGGTTCGCAGGGAACGTGACATCCCAGGGTCCGCCCACGGTCGCCAGTGTCGTCGCGGCGCGCTGCGGCAGCGTACGGGTTGGCGACGAAGCGGCCCGGCGGAAGACCACGAACACGCTCTCTCGCGACGGCAGGTGAAGTGAAACGATCGTGCGATCCTCCGCGATGCGGTACGAAGCGGGCTCGACTTGCCCTGTGTCCGGATGCCAGAGCTCCGCCTCCTTGCCGCTGACGCGGAAGCGAGCCTGAACGTCCTGGGCGGCATCCGTGAGATTCGCGACGTAATAGATGTCGGCATCTGGGGTTCGCCGATGCGTCCAGGCGATATCGGCACCCAGTCCCGCGGCAAACTCGGCATCCTTTGGAGTGTTCAGCGATGCCAGGACATCCTCCAGTGGCAGACCCCAGACGACCCTGCCCTTGCCGACATGGCGGACGGTCCGGCTGACGCCGTCAAGGTCGCCCCAGAGTTCGGTGGCCAGGGTCTGCACCCGCCGGTCGGCATCCACAAAGCCCATGAGGCTGGGCGAAGACACGGGTTTGGGGCCAACCACGGTCGCGCCGCGTGCAACGAGATGGCGAATCTTGCCGAGCAGCTCGGGACGCATCCGGTCCGTCTGGGGCAGCACCAGCACGCGATAGCTCATGCCATCGGGCAGCGTCAGCCGGCCGTCGGCACCAACCGAGATTCGATTCAGCAGCACGTCGGCGTTGATGTAGTCGAAGTCGTATCCCTCGGGCGGCTTGGGCGTCAGCCCCGCGCCCCAGATCGGCATGGTCGAGGGCGCGCCCTCGTCCAACAGATACGCCAGGTCCGCGACGAACAGGCCCTGCTGCAACATGAACGACTGGCGGGCCAGGTAGTCCATGAAGGGTCCGGCCTGCTCGGCCCAGGTGATGTTGCGGTGGATGTGCGTGCCGACCATCGTATTGCCCGGTTTGGTGTCGAGCGGCTGATGCGCCGAGGTGTGGAAGACAAGTCGGTTGAGGCCCTGGGCAAACCAATAGTCGCTGACCTTCTTCAATTCGAAGGGCGGTTCGTAGCCGCCACCGGTATACGCTTCGGCGGCCACGAGGGGCTTGCCGTAGGCGTGAGAGGCCGAGGCCGCTCCGCGCACGTCCTGATAGTACATCAGGGGCGGGTGCATCTTGCCCACCCAGAATTCGCCCATCGGAATGGCCACCTTGCTCTTATTGAGCAGCGTATCTTCGGGGATCTCCAGCGAGACGCCGGCAGCTTCGGCATAGATCTCGATCCCTCGCTTGCCCAGCAGGTCCGCCATCACACCATAGTGACAATCGGCCCACATGTCGGCCAGGGTCCGGCGGAAATCCCACAGGAAGCGGTCGCTGACCTCGGCGCTCTCGACAACGCGCCCGGTCAGAATCGCCAGATACGGCGCAGGGTCGTAGCCGCGACGCTTGCGAAACTCGTCGATCATCTGCTCCGTCCAGTTCTGTCGGCCCGCCTCCCAGCTATCCATCACCACGTATTGCAGGCTCTTGCCGAACAGCGGCCCCAGCGCTTTGGCCAGCGGATCGAAGTAGCCGTGATAGTACGCTTCCATGTGTTTGGCACTGAGCTTGTCGGCCTCGTAACCCGAGCCCGAGGGCGGCGCCGGCCGGTTCTTGGCGCCGGTCAGCGAGGAACCCATGCGCAGGATTGTCCAGCGACCTTCGGGCACGTCCCAGTCCAAACTGCCGTCGGGCGCCATCCTGGACGTCAGATTGATCACCTCCGTCTGCCGGATCACCGTGTCCGCTGCCACATCGGGAGTCGGCACCGTCTCGTACTCGAACAGGTGGCTGAAGCCCGCCTTGTCTTCCCAGCGGTGCACGCGGGCGCCGCCGTGCAGCCGCACCTCTGTGAGTGAATACTGCTTTGCCGGTGGTGTCGGCTCCTGGCTCATCGTCGGGCCGGGCCCCAATGGCGCTGCGGTCATCTCGATGCGGTAGATCTTCGCGGTCGTCTCGGGCAGTGCAAACGTGCGTATCCTGCCCTGGCGGTAGAGCTGCGCGCCCGGCAACGTCACGAGGGTTTGCAGGTGCTCGACGTCGTCGCCCGCCAGCACCCGACCGACGGGAATGCCGGCAGGTCCGGCTATCGTGACGGCCCGGGCGCAGAACGGTTGGGCGAACTCGATTTGAAGCCAGGCCGGAGCGCCTTCGGCGGACGGGCGAATCGTCGCGGCCGAATTCCAGTCATCGTCGAACAGGGGGCCGGCGTCGATGTCGCCGCCGCTGGTGGTCACCTTCGGATTCAGGGCGACCATGTCCACTTCGGCCCCCGGCGTGCGAAAGGCGATGACCGCACTGTCACCGTACCACGTGGGGTCCGGCTGCGGACTACGGCCGCCGGCGCCCTGATTCTGAAACGGTCCGTTGTTGGACGGAGGTTGCGGGAGTTTGCCGGTGAATCCGCCTGTGGCGGACGGCCCTTCCACGGTCGTCTCGCTCCAGACGAGCTTCTTCATCGCCTGCTCGGGTTTGACCCAGGGCCCTCCCGTCTCGCTCCAGCCGGCGGAGCTGAAGATCGCCAGCTCCAGTCCCAGCCGCTGTGCCTCGGAGGCGGCGTGGCGGACGGCGTCGAGCCACTTGGGGCTGCCGAACTCGATCTTCTCGTCGATGGTCTGGCCGAACCCGAAGCTGACGTCGGCCAGTTGACAGCCGCCGATGCCGACGCGCTTCATCCATTCAAGGTCCTTCGTGATCCCTTCCTTCGTGACATTGCCGCCGGTCCAATGCCACCAGGTCCGCGGTCTGGCCGGATCGGGCGGGTCGGCGAAACGTCGTTCCAGTGCATCGCTCGGTCCTTGAGCCAATACCGGACCCATCATGGCCAACAGCCCCGCCGTGGTCGCTAACGTCAGAAGTGCTCTGTGCAACTCATTCATCGGTCGCCCCTGTCAATGAATACAGATCCCTGTCGGCCTCCGCGAGGCTCACCCAAGATGTTACCCTCGGAGCATCCGCCGTTCAACGAGTATCGCGCGCAGGAGATACCCCGGATCACGGAAGCCGTCCGGGATTCGCCGCAAGTCGCGACAGAGGCCAACGCAGAATGGCTGCAGGAATCGCCTGGATCAGATCCACGTCGGTCGATGCAACCCCTTTGCACACCCGCCGAGCGGCACTCAGCGGGATTCGAAGCTCTTGATGTAGGCGAGAGACTCCTTCGCGGTACGATCGAGGTTCTCGATGTCGCCGCCGCCGTCGAGGACTTCGCACATCTCGTAGGCGATGTAGCCCTGGTAGCCGATCTCGCGCAGAGCGGCGAAGAAGGTCTTGTAGTCGATGATCCCTTCGCCGAGCGGGACCGCGCGCAGCACAGTGCCCTGTTCGAGGAAGTTGGTCAGGTTGCTGCTGTAGTGGTACCGCGGCTGTCGCACGTAGTCGGCGGCGGTCGTGTGGATCATGTAGGGCGCCATTTTCCGGACCGAGGCCCGCAGTTCCTCGGCGCTAAGGCCCTGGAGCGTGGGCGTCCACGGGTCGTAGGCGGCCTTGACGTTGGGCAGGTTGACCTCGTTGAGCAGCCAGAGCATGGTGTCGTGGTGCGCGCCGATGTCGTGGTGGTTCTGCACCGCCAGGGTGATCCCGTACTTGGCGGCTTCTTTGCCCGCCAGCCGCAGGCCCTCGACGACCGCCGCATACTGCCTGTCGTACGGGATGTCGGGCCGCTCGTAGCCGGTGAAGACGCGGACCACGTCGGTGCCGAGGTCGCGAGCGAGCCTGGCCAGCTCGCCGACATACGCGGCCTGGATCTCGACGTTCGGGATGCCCAGCTTGTCGCTGCCGGCGGTGAAGTCGGTGTAGCCGGCCAGGCAGACCAGCTCGAGACCCAGCCCTTCGATCCGCCGTCGCAACGCCTTGCGCGCCGCCTCGTCGTAGTCCAGCGGCGAGACGTGCGGACGCTTGGCCATGAGCATCACACCGTCGTAGCCCAGCTCCCTGGCCTTCACGAGAAACTCGTCGACCGTCAGCTTCGCCTGGCCGCGCCACACGCCGGCGTAGCTGACCGAATGCAGGCAGGTCTTGATCTTGAAGTCGCCCCGATTGCCCGTGGGCGTCTTCTGGGCGAAGGACGTGGTGATACACAGCAGACACACGATCGATGCGGCGATGATTCGCTTTTGCATGGCAATTCCCTCTCTCGAGTGGCGGCCGTGTACGATGGGCTTTGGCCCATGCCGTATGGGCCGCATGGGCTAAAGCCCATCCTACGGGACCTGCCACCCGACGCTGGTACGGGCGAATCATCATTCGCCCCTACGGTTTGACGATGTCTTTGAGGCCCTCGGTGATTCCACGTCCGATCTGCTCGGCGCTGTTCTTGCCGTTCCCGAAGATGATCCGGCCAATGTCGATGGCCTTGTCCAGCACGCTGCTCAGGCCCGAAATCATCTCTTTGGGCAGGATGCCGCCCCCCTGCTCGGCGATGCCCGTCGCGACTGCCAGGAGAACCTTGCTGACGAGCATTGCGGTGTCCATTCGCTCGTCACGCCCCAGATCGGTCATCTGGATCGTGCCGAGCTTGAATACCACCGTATCGGCCTGCCCCGGAATGGGCAGCAACTTGACGTTGACCGTGACATTCGTGATCTCCAAACGGTCGATCACCAACCTCTTGCCGGACGCCTGTTCGTCACGGGGCAGCGCCTTG
This sequence comes from Phycisphaerales bacterium Planc_01, assembly GCA_001603075.1. GTDB lineage: Bacteria > Planctomycetota > Phycisphaerae > Sedimentisphaerales > Anaerobacaceae > Anaerobaca. The sequence goes on from LVBB01000139.1 coordinate 11,560, forward strand.
ATAACCTCGTGCAGGTTGTTGTCGAGGCCCTTCTGCTCGACGAAAACGGTCATGCCGTCGAGCCGGACGTCCCTGATGAGCACCTCGTCGCTCAGCAGCGACCTCGCGTCGACTTCGATGGCGCCCTGGCTCAGATCGAGCAAGGTCTTCTGACTGTAGCCGGGCGGGCTGCCCACCGTGAGGGTTTCCAGCCCCAGAGTCCCTGCAAAGATCGACAGTTGAGCCTTCTCGACGTCCACCGGGACCTTCAACGCCTTGGTGCCGGCCTTGCCGATCGCCACCCGCACAGCGCTGTCGGCGAAGAAGTTGATGCCGAGCGCTCCGCCGACGACAACCACCAGGCCGATCACGATGACAGACTTGATGGATTTGAGTTTCTTACGCATCGCGGTTCCTTCGTGCCGATACGGCATGGGCTGAAGCCCATCCTACGGGACCCCACGTTTCGTCGTTACGGGGCCGGGGCATCCTCACGGTAGATCTGCGCGCCGAGCGGATTGAGCCGCTCTTCGATGCGCTCGTAGCCCCGGTCGATGTGGTAGACACGGTTGATGACGGTCGTTCCTTCCGCGGCCAGGCCCGCCAGGACCAGCGCCGCCGAGGCCCGCAGGTCGGACGCCATCACCGGCGCGGCGACCAGGTTCCTGACGCCCGCGACGATGACGGCCGGCCCCTCCTTGCGAAGATCGGCGGCCATTCGATTCAGCTCGGCCACGTGCATGAAGCGATCGGGGAAGATCTTCTCGATCACTACGCTGTTGCCCTCGGCCAACGCCAGCAGCGCCATGAGCTGCGCCTGGAGGTCGGTCGGAAAACCCGGATAGGGCTGCGTGGTCACGTCGGTGGGCCTGATGTGGTCGGTGCCGGCGACGGTGCAGCCGTCCTCGTCCGGCTCGACGGTGACACCCACGCTGCGAAGCTTGTCCACAACGGCCATCATGTCATCGAGCCGGCAGTTGGCGAGCTTGAGCTCCCCTCGCGTGATGGCGGCCGCGACCATGAACGTCCCGGCCTCGATGCGGTCGGGAATGACTCGGTACTGGACGGGGTGCAGATGCGAGACGCCTTCGATCGTCAGTCGCGGCGAGCCGATCCCGCCGATCCGGGCGCCCATCGCGTTGAGACAGTTGGCCAGGTCGCTGATCTCCGGCTCGCAGGCAGCCGATTCGATGACGGTGCGGCCCCTGGCCAAGGTCGCCGCCATCATCACGTTGGCGGTCCCCAGAACGGTCGAGCCGAACGAACCGCCGAGGAAGATGCTGGCGCCCTTGAGCCCATCGGGCGCCTCGGCGATGACGTAGCCATTCTTGAGGTGAATCCTGGCCCCGAGTTCCTGCAGACCTCGCACGTGAAGGTTGATGGGGCGATCGCCGATGGCGCATCCGCCGGGCATCGAGACCTCGGCCCGACCATAACGGGCCAGCAGCGGGCCCAGAATGCACACGCTCGCCCGCATCTTGCGAACGATCTCGTAGTCGCCTACCGGGTTGTCGATCACCGTCGCGTCGATTTCCATGCGCCCGTCAGCGTCTCGCTGGACACGGCAACCCAGCGTTTGCAGCAGATCCCCGAACACCCTCACGTCGGATAGCCGCGGAACGCCCGCCAGCGAGGATCGCCCCTCCGCCAGAATGGCCGCCGCCATGATCGGCAGGGCGGCGTTCTTCGATCCGTTCACGTTGACCCGACCCGAAAGACGGACCGGTCCTTCAATCCGAAATACATCCATGGTCTATTTCCCTTGATAAGGCCGGGCCGGTCTGCCATACTCCCCACGACCAGACCCCAGGACGTAGTGTAGTGCAACGGGTTGCAGTTTTCAACCCACTTGGGTCTTGCCTGAGATGTTCTTCGAGAACAGAGGTTCATGACGGCTCTCGACGCGTTCAGACAACTGACCGAATCGTTCACCCTCGACCACCTTTTCAGCCTGATCGGCATCGGCCTTCTATCCGGGTGGCTGATGCGGACGTCTCTGGGCCGAGAGTCCCTGGTTCATTCCCCGCCCCGCCGCAACAGCATGTCGCCGCAGTTGCCTTTCTTCGCTTTGTTCGCGTGGCTGATCGGTCCTGCGATCGCCCAATCGCTGATCGCTTCGTTTCGGGACCCCGTCACGGAGGTTCAGGCGGCCTTTCAAAATGGGGTAGTGCTGGGAGTCACGGCCCTGTCCGTCGCCTTCGGCCTGGTTCTTCCTCTGGCGTCGGCTCATTTCGCGCGCGGCTTGAAGGGGTTTGGCCTGCGACTCCGAACGGTTCCGAGAGACCTGGCGGCGTCCTGCGTCCATCTTCTGGCGGTCTGGCCGCTGGTGCTGGCGGCGGTCGTCGCCACCATGCAGATCGGCCAGTGGATCAGCCGGTGGTTTTCCGGCCGGGATTTCCAGATGCCCACGCATGAGGCGCTGCGGCAAATGACGGAGTTCTCCGATGTCCCTCTCTCGGTGTTGCTGGCCTTCCTGGCGGTGGTGGTGGCTCCGCTGGTGGAAGAGATGATCTTCCGGGGTCTGTTTCAGACGATGATCCGTTCATATCTCGGCCGGCCGTGGCCGGCCATCATGCTGACCTCGGCCCTGTTCGCCGCGGTCCACGGAAACGCAACGCACTGGCCGGCGCTGTTCGTGTTGTCGATCGGGCTCGGATACGCTTACGAAAAGAGCGGTTCGCTCTTTCGGCCCATTTTCATGCACGCGCTGTTCAACGGGATCTCGATCCTCGGCGCGCTGATCGACTCCAAGCCGGCGTGAACGGGGTGGATCGAGCGGCGGCCTCGGCCGGCCGGGGCCCGGAGTTTCGGCCGTTTTTTGCTCGCCAAAACCGACGCGATCACTACAATACAGCCCGTACTGTCGCGAGGAGCCGCAGATTGTGCATCCTCGCACGACAGGGCGAGCGGGAGCCCCGAGGTGCGTGGGGCCCCACCGAACGAGGACTCGGCACTGAGGTTGTCTATGGAATTCAAAGAACCGAAGATCAAAGTGGAATACGGGACCGAGGTCAGTATCGTGACCTTTGCGGATGAGAATATTCTCGACGATCAGCAGATCAAGAAGCTCGAGGAGGCCCTGCGTCCGGTCATCAAGGAGAACCTGAACAAGAAGCTCGTCCTGAATTTCGAGAATGTCCGCTTCATGTCGTCGGCCTTCCTGGGGCTTCTGGTGAAGGTACACAAGCGGGTGATCGACAACGAAGGACATCTGCAGTTGTTCAATCTCGACCCCAAGATCCGGAAGGTCTTTGAGATCACCCAACTGACCAAGGTGTTCGACATCGCGTAGCAGCCGAGCGGCCCCGCCCTGTCCGGGTGTCGTCTACACGCGGATTTCGCGGCAGAAGATCCGGCCGAGACGCCATGTCCAGCCGTCTCCCGCAGGGTCCGGCTCACCCGGCCCCTCGCCCGGCTCGGTTGGGGCGGCCTCGTCTTCATCCATCGTGAGCACCAGACGCATGTTCACGCCGGCCTCTGCGCGTCCGATGGAGTCGAAGTCTCCCGCGGCCAGGCGCATCACCTCGTCGATGTCCGGAACGAGGACGCCGCCACAATAGCGCTCTGCCTGCCGCCGGCGCTCGGCAATCACAATGCACGTGGACGCATCGAGCAGGGTCGGACGGGCACGCAACCAGACGTTCGCGTCGATGATTGGGACCGGTTGTCCGTCCAGCTCCACGGTTCCTCTGATGTGCGCCGGCGCCGAACCGATCGGAGGTACGACCTCCCGGCATCCACGGCATCGCACGCGCCGCGCCCCATCCTGCCGGGACAGAACGAACGTAATCAGCAGCGGGGCGTGGAATACGACGTCGGCACCGAGCAAGGAGGGGAGAGCCGGCGCCGTCCGCCTCAGGGCAGGATTGTCTTCGGTACGAAGAAGGTTCCCCCTGCAGAGCCGTCCGGATAAGGGGGAACGCCCTCCGGCGTCTTTGAGATCTTCATGGGCACCACATCCGAGGCCGAGTAGGTTTCGACGTGACCGTCCGTGTAGACCGCACGCAGTTTCACATCGGGCATGGCCAACTCGGGGTCGCCTTCGACCGCCCAGTAGGACGAGAGCAACTGGGTCTCTTCCACAACCTCAGCCCCTTTGAGTCTTTCGCAACTGCCGAAGGCACCGGGGCTGCGCCAGTGATCGTACCCGAAGTAGTCCGTGACCAGCAGTTGGTTGTACCGGCCCATGCTGGCCGGACCGGTCGGACCTCTGAACAGCGTCTGCGATTCGGAAAGATAGCCGACATAGTTCCAGTAGAAGCAGTACGTTCCGCCGAGCGGATCGGTCCGACGCGGCGTGTCCGGATTGTCCCAGTCGTCTCCGGCGTCCCATGCTTCCTGCAGATACTTGTACCGCTGCGGCGCGTTCGGGCAGAACATCGTCTTGGCATCGGAGACGTAATCGCGCAGATATGCGCTCATCGAACGATGGAGTTGCGGACTTCGTTGCTCGATACCGATCATCTTGGTGGGGTCGGACCAACTCCACGTATCGCTGGTCCCGACGGTCGCTATCGATTGCGGGTATCGGTCGCTGTTGTCCATCGCGAAGAGATTGAGCGCGTTGCTGATCTCCCTCTGGTTGTACATCCCCAGGAACGCGCGCGCCTGACGCCTCACGAGGTTGGCTGCCGGAACGAGAATGGCCATGAGCACCGAAATGATGGAGACCACCACGATCATCTCCACCAGCGTAAATGCCCTGGCACCGCCGGCTCCCACAGAGATGTCATCACATCCCTTGTTGATCTCAGGACCCTCCGGATTTTAGGTAGTTTCTTCGGACTACCTGAACGATTGCCTATTATAAGACTCTTTCGTTCCCTTTACAAGCGTAATAAGCATCGTACGATGCGATTCGGCCGAACGTGCGACAATTTCTACGATTCCCACATATTGGGCTCTGCGGCGACATCGAGCCCCATATATGGGGCCATTGACCATGCCTGGGCGGCATCAAACGGCGGGAAACCCGTGATGAACCGGTCGATGGAGAGCGAACGCCCAACTGAACGCTGAGGCGCACGGCCTTGCGCCGCTCTCCATTGACCTTTGCCAGCCGCCACCGACCTCTCGGGTTTTCATCACCGCGCGCCACCTTCCGTGCCATCGGCGCGAACCACTCCATGCCGGAGACAATCACCCCACAACAGTCCGAAGCCAAGATCAGTCTTGCGGTCGTTGACGTTTGTATTCTCCACCACGGCGCCATCGCTGGGCGTTTCATCCTTACAGGGGAGGCCATCCGCTGAGGCTGGCGTACGGCGTTCCACCGTAGGCTCCCATGTTGATTCGGTTGCCGTTCGGCGTGCGTTCGGCGCGCGGATACTCGCCAGGATCTCCCGCGTCGATGCACGGGCTCATCATCGAATCGCTGACCCACGCGTCCCATTCGGCAACATACCGACCGTACAGCGACTTCAGATGGAAATCTCCGTTGTCCGGATCGACGAACAGCGGATCGTCACTGATGTTTCCTGCGCTTCTGTCGGCGCCCTGCTGCACGCAACTGTATCGCGCTTTGCACCCGAACAGGTCCCCTCTGCTGTTTTCCCAAAGGATGCAGTTGACGATGTCCGGGTCGGCGCCGTTGTAGGCGGCGATGCCAAAATCGTTGCGAACAATCGTCAGGTTCTTCAACGTGGGCGAGGCCCCCTGGTCGCAGAAGATCGCGCCTTCACCGCTTCCGGTGATCACGAAATTGGCCAGCAGACTCTGCGAACTCTCGGGCCCCAGAAAGGAAAACGCGTAGCCTTTCGTAACCACGATAACGGCGGCATCGGCGGCGCTCTGAATGGTGATCGGCTTGTTGTTGAGGACCACTTCATCGTTGGCACTCAGAGTATAAACGCCCGGCCAGACGAGGACGGTGTCACCATTCTTCGCCGCGTTGACGGCTTTTCTTATGGTCTTGAATGCATAGGCCCGGCTCGATCCGGTGTTGCCGTCCCGGCCGGCGGTCCCGNNCCCGCCGTTCGGAAGCGGCTCGTCGCCGACGGACTCGGATGGATCGCCCGCGTCGATGCAGGGGCTCTGGCCGCTGTCGGAAACCCACGCGCGGCTCGTCGGATTGTATCGACCATAGGATGATTTCAGATGGTAATCCTGACCCCATTCGTTGGCGAACAGCGGGTCCCGGTCGATGTTGCCTTCTCCCCAATAGCCGCCCTGCACGTTCGAATAGGCGACCGGATTCCACGAGACCGGATCGACGATCGTCAGGGCCACCCCGCTGTTGCCCCACACGATGCTCGACCGGACCAGGAGGTCGACGCCGCTGGACTGGATACCGCCGGCGGCCGACCCGGAAATACTCGAGAGCTGGTTGCCGGCGATCGTGCAATTGGCCACCGTGACGCTCGTGCGATAGAACGATGGTCCGAACGAGGATTTCCATTCGGCGAAGAGGCCGGCCCCGGCACTGGCGGTATTGCCGGCCAAGACGCAGTTGCGCAAGGTGACATCGGCGCCGCTTCCGCCGCCGTAGGCGCCGCCGCCGGTCAGACTGCCCTGGGCGCCGTTGCCGGTGATGCGAGTCCCGGCGATGGTCACAACGCTCTCCCAGCAATAGAGCCCGCCACCGAGGCTGTCATAATAGGCGGAATTGTCCTCGATCGTGGAGCTGATGATCGTGGCGCCGGACTGCCCGATCAGGCCGATGCCGCCGCCTCGACCGCCGGTGGCGGCGTTGCCGAACCCGCCGGCCACACAGTCACGAATCGTGCAGTTCGAGATCGTCGGCGCTCCACCGACGGAGCCGATGCCGCCGCCGACTTCGGCGCCGCAGTCCGTAATGATGCAGTTGGCAATCGTGGGACTGCTGAATTCGCAGTAGATTCCGCCACCGACCGGATGGCTGGCGCTTCGCGTCCAGCCCGACGCACTCGACGGAACCTGCGCGCCGAAAACGCGTCCGCCGCGGATGGTGAAACCCGACAACACCGAATCCGGGCCTTCTCCGGAGTGGAAATAGAAACCCCGGTGGCTGTTCTGGCCTGACGTCGCACCGCAGTCAATGATCGTACCGGCCGCACCATTCGTGCTGCGTACCGTGATGGCTTTGCCTCGGAAGTCGATGTCGCGGTTGCCCGTGCCCGAGTAGGTCCCGGGCGCTACTTCGATGACGTCGCCGCCCCTGGCGGCATCGATCGCCGCCTGGATCGTCGCGAAGTCGCCCGGAACGCGGATCGTTGCCTCTGGCGAATAGAGCGAGACCCTGAGGTTGTCGATCACCGCCCGCGCGCCCGAAAACGTGACGTAGCACATTCCACCGGCCGAGGAGACCGGCAGGCTGTGACGGCCGGAGCGCAGGGAGATCGGATCGGACCACATCGTTCCATCGCCCGAGACCCTGTAGAACAGGCTCCCAGGGTCCCATTGCGAGATGCTCGCCGTGCTCGGGAACGACACGTCGATCTCGATGGTCCCCCTGACCACTCGCTGGGTCTGGGTCACACCGGCGGGAAAACAATACCCAATCTCGGCTGGTTGGCCGGCGTATTCGACGAACGCCAGGCCTCGACCCTCATCACCGTCGAGGTAGTACAGATAAGGCCCAGGCAAGGGCGTTGTGTCTTCCGATCCGAAGGCCGAATGAAGGCAACTGTCCGTCTGGGCTTTGCTCGTCTCGAAGTCGTCGGTGTATGTATACGTCCAATCGGCACGTGCGGCGCCCGTCGCGAAGGCCGCGATGAGAAGGCACAGAGTCCCGTAGTGTGCGCGTGCGTTCGGCTTCATACGAATCAGCGATTCCCGCATCCGTTCGACATCTCGAAAAGGACTCCGGGGCCCGTGAAGTCGGCCCCGGAGCCTCGTGGGATATCGTGCGTCCCTTCATCACCCATGGCCGGCGGTCGGCAAGGAACACCTTCAGCCGAGTCCCTTGCCGTACCGCCGAATCCGTCTTCCACGAGGAAGACGTCCCCCCGGGAACCATTGGCCTCGTCGCCGGGCGCGTCCTTGCTTCGTTGACGTCCCTGACGTGGCTGTCGTTGTCCCGACGATCCATACGCACGATCAGAACATGCACCCTCGGTCATCGGATGCGGTATGAGAGCTACGCGTGGTTCGAGCCCGGCGCGGTCCGTACCCGTCGCACGCGGCAGTCTTCCGGTCGCCCCAATCCATGGACGGACATCCGAGCCATCCAGGGATGAGGCGGTGGTAAGATAAGACCTCGGCGAAGCCATTGCTGCAGAACACGGAACGGGAAACGGACGCCCGGAAGGGAGGCACCCGACCGGCTTCTGCCGGCCGACGACTTTCCGTCCAGCGGCATTCAATGCGGTGCGTCGTTTCCTCAACATGACAGAACCCCTTGTTATAAACGGTATTGCAATTCCGATAAGAGTATTCGCAATGTGCTTCGGTCTACCTCTATCGGAAAGAAACGTTTGCATCCTTAGCCCATCTCCGGTTCGTCCGGTTTCAATCGTTGAAGGCCCCGTTGGCCAGTTGGATCAGCCAAAGCAGGCCTTGGGCCTGTTTCAGGGTGGTCCGCTCGGCGGTCCGGGCGGGGGCCTGGAACTCACTGAGGTCGCCGTCCAGGTCCTGGAGATACTCGAAGTCCAGGTGTCCGACGATTCTATCGGCATCCAGGAATTCGACCCTGCGAATCAGATCCGCGTCCAGATCGATCGTGTAAACCAGCTTGTTGCTCTCGTGCACGACGGTGACCCGGACGTCACGTCCGTTGTCCAGCCGGTCGGTCGTGAAGGAGATGCGCTGCTCGGCGGCATCGCGGCGAACGGTGTCCATCACGTGCAGCCCCATCCAGGGCCGGTTCATGCCTCGGAGGAAACTGCCCTGAGGATATCGTGCCACGGCCGATCCGTTGGGGTCCTGGACGATGGCGCCGGCCGGTCCGTCGATGAACGTCGCTCCGTCGGCGACGGTTAATTTCAACCACGGGCTCTGCTCGCGGCTGGCCGCATAGGTGAACGGGACCCTTGCGGCACCGGCCACCTCCCTGCCGTTAATCCGACCACGAATCCGCGTGTACGTCCATCCCCGGGCGTGCATGGCGTCCCGGTGGTCTACCCTCGTTGCACCGGTCGCCCAGTCGCTCTGGAAGTAGTCTTCCTCCAGTACGTTGCTGTGACGCACCGTCATCGGGCCAGTGGTGCGGACCTGTCCATCCTCCTCCTGGCGTTCCACGATCACAAGCAGCCCCCGCCCTCTGGCCGAGACCGGCTGCGCATCGCTCGATTTGCCGTCGAACCGCGACAGGAAGCTTGTCACCGTGCGGCTGTCCGTCGGCAGCCTCATCACGCTCATGTCGTCCGACCACATGCGGTGGTTGTTGACGGAGACGGAGCCACCCTGATAGCAGTAGTTAGCCCGATCGTCCTGCAAACGCTGCTGAGACGACTGCCCGGCCTCACCCCGCAGTTCGGCGCGAAGCATCACCGGTCCATCGGGACCTTCCGGGAAGTAGTACCAGTACTTTTCGCGGGCCGCGTTCGGCGCGCCCAGAGGGGCGGCCACAAGGGTTTCGGCACGCGGCGCCATGGCCGGGACGCCGGCGTGGTGTCCGAGATACGAGGTCGTCGTGGCGGTCCCGACGGCCAGGGCCCCTACGGCCGTTGCAGTAATGATGCCTGTCTTGGTGGTTGCCAGGCCAGCCACACCGGCCAGAACGCCAACCTTGGTCATGGCGACCGGAACCGTGAGCTGGGCCGCGGCCGCCTCGCTCGGCGCCGTCATCTTGCCAAAAACCACCAGAGCCGCCAGAAAGGACCCTTTGCCGAAACCGTTGCGGGAAAGCTCCTTCTGCAACGCCTTCTTCGCACGAACGAAGAGCATCCGGGTGCTGAATTCGCTACAACCCATGGAATCGGCAATTTCCGCATACGACATACAATCGTAGCATCGCATGACCAGCACGGCTTTGTGGCGGGTCCGCAGCTTCTGCATGGCCCCCGAGACGATCTGTTTGAGTTCCTGGCTGACAAGGTTCTCCAGCCCACCCTGACGCTCCCGCAGAGGTCCGCGACGCCGTTCCTCGGAGGCCGCGGCTTTCTTCAGCGCCTTCTCCGTTCGATGGTGGCGGTGCAGCTTGTTGGTGGCGATACCGTACAGCCAGGACCAGAACCGATCGGTCTGCTTGAGTTTGCCCAGTACTCTGCACATTTCTAACAAGCTCTCCTGAACTATTTCTTGCGTCAGATCCTCTTTCAGGGTCAGGCGGTAGACGTACACACGCAGGCGTTCCCTCGCCACGGCCGCCAGTTGATTGAGGCTCTGTCTGTCGCCTCGGCGGGCCTTCTCGACCAGTTCAATGTAATTCGCCTGCATCTCCATGCGGGGGTACCCAACCCTGTCAGATTCGTTTTCCGTTATCAAGTGCCATTATAGCAAAGTCGCGTAACGCTTTTTTTCTTTCCGGGCCGCTTTTCCGCTCCGCAGGCTCCCGTGGCCCTCCCTATGTATACGGGGTTGCCTGGCCGAGGTTGTCGGCCAATGCCCCCGGCGGAACGGCCGAGATTCTGTTTGGCGGGCAAACCACAGGCTAAAGTGGCCCTGTCATCGGGCCGATACACCTGTCCTGAAGGGGGACAGGAACACGGAGCACAATGTGAGCATGGACCGACCTTACAAGGGACCTGAAATGCCTGAATCCGGCGATCGTCCGGCCGCCATAGTCACCATCGGCCGCAATGACAGTATCAAGCAGGCTGCCGCCAAGATGCTCGCCCACAAGGTCGGTTGCCTCATCGTCAACGATGAAAGCGGCAAGTATATCGGCCTTGTGACGGAGCGCGACATCGCCCACTTCATCGCCGACTCGGCCGAACATCGCGATTGCGCCCGCGTCGATCAGATCATGACCGGCCAGATCATTTCCTGTGCCCCCAGGACCCCCGCCAGCGAGGTCCGAAAGATCATGGCCACCCATCGCATCCGCCATCTTCCCATCATCGAAAACGGCGTCGTCCTGGGCATCCTGTCCGCCAGGGACATCATGGATCAGCAACTCATCGAGGACCGCGAGGCCGCCCAGGAGGTGGCCATGCTGTCGAACTGCCTTAAGAGCATCGATCTGGGCGAGGCCGTCGAGATCGCCGCGGTCGAGGTCCCCAAGCTGTTCGGCGCCGGCAACTGCATTCTCTGCCTCTATCAGAACGGCCAGGAAGCCGGCGCCCCCGAATTGCTCAGCACCAACCGTTGTCCTTGTCTGGGCGGTCACATGGATGGGACCGAGGCGGTTCTTCAGCAGTCCGAGGAGAACGGCTACTGCACGGATACCATCTCGCCCGAGTGCGAGAGCTGCGGAGGCAGAGGGCCGCGGGTCGTGATCCCGCTCGACGTGGTCGGACTCAAAGAGGCCGGCATCGCGAAGGAAAGGCGGCTGTCCGGCTATCTGTGCATGTGCGATCTGAACCCGGCGATCGCCTCGAATCGAGAACTCATCAGCTACAAGGCCAAGCTCACCCGGGAGATCCTGACCGCCCATCTGACCAACGCCACGCGATATCAGCAGGCCCGCCTCAGCTCCCTGACCGATGCGCTGACGGGCGTCGGGTCGCGCAAGCTGCTGGAAGACAAACTGCAGGCCGAATGCGCCCGCGCCGAGCGGTACAAGCGTCCGTTCTCGGTGGCGATCATCGATTTCGACCATTTCAAGATGATCAACGACGTCCTGGGCCACGCCACCGGCGACGAGGCCATCCGCCGGCTGGCCGCCTGCATGAAGGCCGAGAAGCGCGTTCCCGACGTGCTGGCTCGCTACGGCGGCGACGAGTTCGTCATCCTCATGCCGGAAACGAAGGCCACGGACGCCAAGGTGCTCCTGGAGCGGATTCGGATCAAGGCCCAGGGGATTCGACTGCCCCAGGATACCTCCGTCTCGATCAGTTGCGGCGTGGCCGAGTGCGATCTGGAACACAACGACCCGCGTGACGTGATGCGGCGGGCGGACCTGGCGCTGTACGACGCCAAGAACTCCGGCCGCAACTGTGTCCGGATCTGGGACGCGACGATGGCCCAGCTCCTGAACGCCAACGATATCGAGATCGACCGAATCAAGACCCTTCAACGACGGGTCGCCGGACTGTCGGAGAAGGCCGAGAAGATGTTCATGGAGAGCATCTGGGGGCTGGTTCAGGCCCTGGAGGCCAAGGATGCCTATGCCAAGAAGCACACGGAAAGCGTCATGCACTACGCGGTGGGCATTGCCCAGACGATGGGGCTCGGGCCCAAGCATGTGGACCTGATCCGCCGCGCCGCGATGATTCACGATATCGGCAAGATCGGGATCCCCGACGCCATTCTGTACAAACCCGACGAGCTGACGCCCCACGAGCGGGCGATGGTCGAGCAGCATCCGATGATCGCCGTCCGCATCCTGGAGAAGATGAGTTTCCTCGAGCGGGAGGTCATGATCGTCCGCCACCACCATGAGAAGTGGAACGGTCAGGGCTATCCTGACGGATTGGCCAAGACCGCTATCCCGCTGGGCGCCCGCGTCATCGGTGCCGCGGACATGTTCGACGCCCTGACCGCCACGCGAGCTTACCACGCGGCGAGGTCGGTCTCTGAGGCCCTGCGAATTCTAACCGATTCGGCTGGGTATGAGTTGGACCCCGATGTGGTCGCGGCAGCGGTAACCTGGTTTGAGAACATCGCCCGACAGTGCAATAAGTCTTTGTCAACAATCATCTTGGAAGACCTTCTCCAATGGCCTCGCCGCCCGGAGGCGATTCGGGCCTGCACAGACTTGCAGACCGATCCGGCAGCAACCCAGCCCATCCCGGCGCTGCACCGGCCCGTCATGGTCGCTCTGGGATGTGCTGAGGCGGAGCCCGACTCAGGGTCTGCGGACCCCTTGCACTGAGTCGCGATCGTCTCACAGCGACACGACCCCTTCGGCTGTGGCCATTCGCATGAAGTGCCCTCAACCCGCCACCAGCGACAGATAGTCTTTGCACGATTCCAAAGGCCACGGTAGGCTGATCTCCACTATGACGCGGGGCGGATCTGTCCCGACCCGGTTCCCCCACACCGCTCGCCTCCGCCGGACAGCGGTTGGATCGTTCGAAAACGCGAAATATCCCGTCGGGCCCCTGCGTCTTCTGTAGCGACGGGACTGAGACGTCCGTGCCGAGGTTGTGGAAGACAGCGATTGCGTGTAACCAAGCCCGTCGGCCCGCCACTGGCCTGATGTAACGTCAAGATGAAGTGTCTCAAGACGAGGCAATCCAAGTCCAACGAAAGGAGAACGAAAATGGTAAGAAAAGCGATCAGTATCGGAACCGTTGCCTGTCTCGTCGCTTTGGTTGTGGCAGGCCTGTCCATGGCACAGCCCCAGGGGCGGGAACGAGGTCAGGGCCAGGGCCCCGGGGGCGAGCGAGGGATGCGGGGCGACTTTGACCCCCAGCGCATGCAGCAAATGATGGAGCAGCGCATGCAGGAGCAACTGGGCGCGACCGCTGAGGAGTGGAAGGTGCTCGGCCCGCGCGTGATGAAGGTCATGAACCTGAGCCGCCAGACCACCGGCATGGGCGGGATGCGCATGGGCATGATGGCGCCGGGCGGCGCACGACGCGGCGGTCCGCAGGGCGATCAGGAAGGCCCCGGCGGGCGCGGCGCTCGCGGGCCCTTCGCTCAGGGCGAGCCGACAGCCGTAGACACGGCCGGCGAGGCCCTCCAGACCACACTGGAGAACACCGCCGCCACCCCGGACGAAATCAAGACCAAGCTCACGGCGCTGCGTACGGCCAAAGAGAAGGCCAGGGCCGAACTGGCAACGGCGCAGCAGGAACTCAAGCAGGTCCTGACGCTGCGACAGGAAGCCCAAATGGTGTTGATGGGCATGTTGAACTAAAGACGGCATGGTAAGCCCCATGAATGCACTTGTGGACAAGATGGTCAAACAGGGGCTGATCGACGAAACCGCGGCCCGGGGAATCCTTGGGTTGCTCGCCGCCGGCGAGCCGCCCACCCGGGCCTTCGCGGCTTGTGGATTGGCCGAGGAGCCCTTGCTTCGCTTCTGGAGTGGTCAGTTCGACTGCCCCTACGTGGAGATGGACAAGTGCGTCTTCTCCAAGGAGTTCCTCTCGCGCTTTCCCGCACGGGTTCTCCTGGACAAGCACGTGATGCCCGTCGAGGACGGCGACGGCCGAGTGCTCGTGGTCACCAACAATCCGTTCGACACCTCCGCGATCGACGAGCTGCGCCTGGCCACCGGGCAGGATTTTCAGGTCGCGCTGGCGCCGCTGGCGGAGATTGACCGATGCATCAAACAGCATCTCGGGGTCGGCGCCGACACGGTCCAATCGATGCTCTCGGAGGCCGGCGGCAACGGGCTTCAGGTGATCGATACCGATTCGGACGACGATATGGATCTGACGGACGCGGCAGAAGGCGCTTCGATCGTCCGTTTCGTCAACCAGATCCTCACCGAGGCCATCGAGCTGCGAGCCACCGACGTGCACATCGAGCCGTTTGAAGAAACGCTGCGCGTGCGGTACCGCATCGACGGTGTGCTTCAGGAAGCGTCGGTCGCGCCGGAGGTCAAGCAGTTCCAGGCGGCCATCGTCTCGCGTCTGAAGATTCTCAGCAAACTCGACATCGCCGAGAAGCGCATCCCCCAGGACGGGCGCATCAAGATACGCATCGCCGACCACGAGATCGACGTGCGCGTTTCCGTGATCCCGATGTTGTACGGCGAAGCGGTGGTGCTCCGGCTTCTGGATCGCTCCTCGGTGCTGCTCGGTCTCGACAAACTCGGCATGTCCGATCGCGACCTGAAGGTCACGAAGATGATCCTCGAACGACCGCATGGCATCATCCTGGTGACCGGGCCGACCGGCAGCGGCAAGACGACGACGTTGTACGCCGGACTCTCGCAAATCAACGACATTCAGCGTAAGATCATCACGATCGAAGACCCGATCGAATACCAGCTTCACGGCATCAATCAGATCCAGGTCTCGCGCAAGGCCGGACTGACGTTTGCCAGCGGTCTGCGTTCGATCCTGCGACACGACCCCGATGTGGTGCTCGTCGGCGAGATTCGCGACGTCGAGACGGCCGAGATCGCCATCCAGGCCTCGCTGACCGGCCACTTGGTGTTCTCGACGCTGCACACGAACGACGCCCCGACGGCCCTGACCCGTCTGGTGGACATGGGGATCGAGCCCTACCTGGTAGCCTCGTCGCTGGAGGCGGTGGTCGCCCAGCGCCTCGTGCGCGTGATCTGCCCCGAGTGCAGGGAGACGCTGCCGGACCACGAGATGGCGCCGCTTCGCCGGAGATTCGGCGACAGGCTGCCTGCCGTCCTCTATCGGGGACGCGGCTGCCGGAATTGCCAAGGCACAGGGTACCGCGGCCGGATGGGCATCTTCGAGATGATGGTGGTCACCGATGAGGTTCGGTCTCTGATTCTCGACAACGCTTCGCCTCGCGATCTTCGCACCGCCTCGGCCAGGCAGGGGATGACCAGCCTGCGCGACGACGGTTTCCGCCATCTGCACGCGGGACGGACCACGGTAGAGGAAATCCTCAGAGTCACCAAGGACGATATGTTCGAGCCGATGGATGCGTCGGACGCGTCGCAAGAACGGTAAGAGTGAACGATGGCGACATTCACGTACAAAGCGATAGACTCCGCCGGCCGGGAAACGGTCGATAAGCTCGTTGCGGCCGACCGCGCCGCCGCCATCGACATGATCTACGGTCGCCAGCTTTGTCCGGTCTCGGTGGAGAAGGCCGAAGAGGCCCGCTCGGGGGGGCTGTTTGCGCGGATCGGCGGGGTCTCCAAACGTGAGATCGACGCCTTCACCCGTCAACTGGGCAATCTTCTGGCCGCCGGCGTGCCCATGAGCCGGGCGCTGGGGATCCTCAGCCGCGAAGCCTCGCGAACCGCGTCCAAAAAACTCTGGGCCACCGTGCATGACCAGGTCGCCGGCGGTATGGCTCTGGCCGACGCGCTGAGCCTGCATCCGAATGCGTTTTCGCCGATCTACGTGGCGATGGTGCGGGCCGGGGAGACCGGTGGGTTCCTCGATATCGTGCTCGACCAAATCGCCACGTTCCGGGCCCGTGAAGCGGAACTCAAGGGCCGCGTCAAAGGCGCACTGGTCTATCCGATCATTCTGGCCGTGCTGTCGGCGGGGATCATGGTCTTCCTTCTGACGTTCTTCATTCCACGGTTCTCGCAGATGTTCGAGGAGTTCGGCGGCTCGCTGCCGACCCTGACGCGATACATCGTGACGGCCAGCGACCTTCTCGTGAAGTACTGGTTCATGCTGGTCATCGGCATCGCCCTGATCGTCTTCGGCGTGCAACGCATGGTGACGAAGGAGGAGGGCCGTCGCACGATGGAGGGTCTGCTGCTTCGAGTCCCTCTGTTCGGCACGGGAGTCGCGCGGTTCGCGCTGGTGCGGTTCTGCCGGATGCTCGGGACGCTCGTCGGGGCCGGCGTGCCCCTGATCGCGTCGCTGCGGGTGGCCAAAGAGGCCATCGGAAACCAGGTGCTCGCCGATACGGTCGGCCACGCCACGGAAAACGTCCAGAAGGGCCACCCGCTGGCCCGCAGCCTGGAAGGCTGCCGAGTGCTGTTCCCGCCGGCCGTCATTGAAATGATCTCCGTCGCCGAAGAAAGCGGGCGCCTCGATCAGGAGCTCGTCCGCCTGGCCGGCGCTTACGAAGCGGAGCTGGACCGGTATCTGAAGATGATGGTGACCCTGATCGAGCCGGCGCTGCTGTTCCTCATGGCGGTTCTGGTCGGGACGGTGGTGATCGGAATGCTCCTGCCGATCTTCAATCTCCAGGAGCTGATTCGCTGAGAGCGGATGCGTTGGACGCGATCCAAGTGATGTACGATTGAAGTGGCAACCTGTTGAGCTGGGAACGGACATGAAATCACAACCTGACAACACAAACGAACGTGCGTCTCGTCGGCAACGAACTATGGGCCGTCGCGGTTTCACCCTGATCGAGCTGATGCTCGTGCTGGTCATTCTGGCGACCCTGTCGGCCATCGTGCTGCCCAAGCTGACCGGACGTTCCAGGGAGGCCAAGATCACGGCGGCCGGCACGCAGATCGCCCAGATCGAGGTGGCTCTGGACGCCTTCGAGATCGATCTCGGTCGCTATCCGACGACCAGCGAAGGTCTCCTGGCCCTGACAAAGAAGCCGACCTCGGATTCCGACGGCTGGACCCAACCCTATCTGCGGCGGGATGTCCCCAAGGATCCGTGGGGCAACGACTACCAGTACCGCTATCCGGGCACCTACAACCAGGAGGGATACGATCTGTACTCCTTCGGGCCGGACGGCAAGCTGGGCGGCGACGACGATATCACGAACTGGTCGAAAGACAGACGATAGCCGCGTGGATGAGAGCATGAGCGCGAACAAAACACAACATGGCGGAGGTGCGGGTTTCACCCTGCTGGAACTGATCCTGGTGATGCTCATCCTCTCGACCGTCCTGGCGATGGCGGCCCCGTCGCTGCGCGGATTCTTCGGCTCGCGTCAGTCGCAGGACGCCGCGGCGCAGATCCTCGCTCTGACCCAATTCGCCCGCTCGCAGGCGATCAGCGAAGGGGTGGTCTATCGGCTCAACTTCGACACGAAAGACCGCGTCTACTGGCTGACGGCCTGGAAGTCCGGCTCGTTCCGAGAGCTTCAAACGGAATTCGGCCAGGTCTTCACCCTTCCCAGAGACATGATCATGGAACTGGAAGACGCCGAAAAAGAGGATGGAAAACCGTATGTCGAGTTCACGCCTCAGGGCACCGTCACGGCGGCGACCATCCGTCTGATCGACCGTGGAGGACGCGCCCTCGAGGTGACGTGCCCGACGGTCACGGAGTCGTTCTCCATCGTCGAGAGCGAACGAACCTATGCGAACCAAGCGTCGCGATAACCTGGTTGGAGCGGGCGCTCGGCCCGGCGGCTTCACCTTCGTCGAGCTGCTGGCGACCGTGGTGCTGATCGGCGCCATCATGCCGGTGGCCATGCAGACGATCTCTCTGTGCACCCGTCTGGCAGGCCAGTCGCGCAGGGAGATCGAGGCGGTCTCGCTGGCGAGCACCAAGCTGGCCGAACTGGTCGCATCGAAGAATTGGGAAACCGGCAGCAAAGCCGGCAATTTCGGCACGGACTGGCCCGGCTATGAGTGGAACGCCGAGGTCTCGGGCTGGACCGAATCGACGGTTCGCCAGCTCGACGTCGAGGTGGTCTGGACGTCTCAGGGACGGCAACGTCGCGTCACGCTCAGCACGTTGGTCTATCCGGAGGCGAATTGACATGGCGGACGGACGGACCAACACGAAGGGGTTCACGCTTCTCGAATTGCTCGTCGCCATGACGCTGATGGTGGTCACGGCGTCCTGCCTCTATACGGCCCTGTACACAGGCTTCAAATCGCGACGAAGCGCCCTGGCGGCGATCGAGCCTACCAGCCAGGCGATCAGCGCCATCGAACTGCTCAAGCAGGACATCTACGGCGTTCTCCCTCCGACGGGGGTGCTGGCCGGTGCGTTCGTCGGCAGCAATTCCCGCAGCAGCAAAGGCGCCGATGCCGATTCTTTGGAATTCCACACCACACAGGTCTATGGAACCACCAGCCGACCGGCCGGCGGGATCGCCAAGGTCGCGCTGGCCCTCGAGGAAGATGACGACACCACCGGCACCCGCACCGGCTACCGCCTGGTGCGCCGGGTGACCACGAACCTGCTGTCCCCCAAATCGGCCGATCCGGACGAGCAGGTTCTCTGCCGCAACGTGACGTCGCTGAACCTTCGGTATTTCGACGGCGACCGGTGGCTGACCGAATGGGATTCGACAGCGGATGCGAACAGTCTTCCCAAGGCCGTGGAGATCGAGATCGAACTGGCCAACAGCATTCGCCACTCCAACGGCGACACAGAGAAACGTCGGCTCGTTCAGAGTCTCACAATTCCCTGCGGACTCTGGGCCCGGCCGGCCGAGGAAGAAACCGAATCCACCGGCGGTACGACCGGTGGCGCAGGCGGCGGTGCGGCCGCAGCGGCCCCCCCACAGACCGGAGGTCAAGCAGGAAGATGAGAACGACGAACGGTCGACAATTCGTTGCTTCTCACCGCACGGGCGGGACAATCCTGATCGTCACGATCTGGGTGGTCCTGGTCCTGGCGGGTCTGGCCCTGGTCTTCGCCCGATCGATGCGGGTCGCGGCAATCGTCTCGGCAAACCAGGTGGCCTCGGTCGAGGCCGAGTGGATCGCCTCCGGCGTCTGTCAATACATCATCGCGCAACTGGCCGCCCATGCCGGCGACGCCGAGGCCTTGAATGAGGACGTCCCCTGGGAAGCTCTGCCGGTCGGACAGGGTTACTTCTGGGTTCTGCGCTCGAACCTGGAAGACGACCGCGATTTCGATTACGGGCTGACCGACGAGGCAGGCAAGATCAATCTCAACTCGGCCTCACTCGAGATGCTGTTGAAGCTGCCGGGCATGACGTCGGAACTGGCTGCCTCGATCATCGACTGGCGGGACGAGGACGGCGACGTGACAACCGGAGGGGCGGAGGACGAGTACTACCTGCTGCTCTCGGAACCCTACAACTGCAAGAACGCGCCGTTCGAGACGGTCGATGAGATCCTTCTGGTCAAGGGCGCTTCGGAGGAACTGCTCTACGGAGAAGACACCAACCTGAACGGGGTCCTCGACGACAACGAGAACGACGGGGACAACAGCGCCCCGTCCGACAATCGCAACGGACGGCTCGAAGGGGGCTTCTACGACTACGTCACGGTCTACAGCGTCGAAGCCAACACCGACAGCGAAGGCAACGAACGCATCAACCTCAACGACGCCAGCGCCCGCACGACGCTGCAGAGCGCGTTGCAGGAAGTCGTCAAGGAAGAACGGGCGCTGGAGATCATGAACAACATCCCCATCAGCCCGTCGTACGCCAGCGTGATGGCTTTCTATTATGGATCGGGGCTGAAGATCGAGGAGTTCGAGCAGCTCGCCGACCGCCTGACGGTCAGCGACGAGCAGACGCTGCCGGGACTGGTCAACGTCAACACGGCGTCGAAGGAGGTCCTGCTGTGCCTGCCGGACCTGGAGGAGGCCGACGTCGACGCGATGCTGTCGTACCGACAATCCAACAGCAGTCTCGATTCCGTGGCCTGGGTCGCGAAGGTCCTCGACCGAGACAAGGCCACGGCGATCGGCAATTACATCACGGTTCGCTCGTTTCAGTA
This sequence comes from Phycisphaerales bacterium Planc_01, assembly GCA_001603075.1. Lineage (GTDB taxonomy): Bacteria > Planctomycetota > Phycisphaerae > Sedimentisphaerales > Anaerobacaceae > Anaerobaca. The sequence goes on from LVBB01000139.1 coordinate 31,739, forward strand.
CTCCGCCGACATCATCTGTCTGTCGGGCAACGGGCGGGCGTACAAACGGTTCAAGGCGGTCTTCGACACGCAGGGGGGCACGCCGCAGATCGTGTACTGGAAGTCCCTGACACGGTTCGGCTGGCCCCTGGAATATGAGATTGTGGAGGCCCTGAGAAAGGGCAAGCCCATTACCGAAGCTATGATTGGCATGAGATGATCGGACGAGAAGAATGTTAGGGACTCGGACCATACTGGGACTTGCGATCGATGAGTGCGGCGCTGTCGTCGCCGAGGTCGGCGCCCGTTCGGGACGACCGGAGGTGCGGCGCGTCGGTCAGTGCGTCTTCGAAGAGAAGCTCGGCCCCGGCAACGGCAGGACTCTCGGACACACCCTGCGGCAATTTCTCCGGGCGAACCACTTTTCGCTGAAGAACGCCGCCGTCGGAATTCCCACGAAATGGGTCGTGGCCAGGGAAGTGACCTCGCCGCCGGCCGGCGCCGACGCCGTGGCCGGCCTGCTCGCGATTCAGGCCGAGCGGACGTTCTCACTGAACGCGGGCGAACTGATCTTCGATTACTGCGGTCGCCCGAGCACCTCGCAGAGCAGCAAGGTCATGCTGCTGGCGGCCCGACGGCAGATGATCGAGCAGATCAAGGAACTAACCGCCGCCGCCGGCCTGCGCGTCCAGTCCGTCACCGTCTCGGCGCTGGCGCTCGGCAGTGTCCCGTCGTCCAACGCGCGGGAACAACGATACGGAATCTACACCCGCCCGACCTATTGCGAGTTCTGGAGCCATGCGGACGGCGCTCCCCGGTCGATCAAGCATGTGGCGATGCCGGCGACGAATGGCGAACCGGGCGATCAGGCCAAGCGGCTGATCTCATCGCTTGAACAACTGATCCTCGTCTCGGGGTCGCAGGACCAGACCGGGCCGCATGAGGTGATCCTATACGATGACGCCCCTCTATCCGACGGGGTCGTCGATCAGCTCCGCACGCAGATCGGCCCCCGCGTGACGGTGACCGACGGCAACACGGTGCTGGCCTCCTCTGGATTGCTGAACGGGGACCGCGCCGGGCCATCGGGGGGGATCGCGGCCGTGGCCGTGGCCGTGGCCGCCGCAGGGCCGCAGAAACCTGCTGTGGATTTCCTCAACCCGCGCATCGGGCGCAAGAAGACGTCGCCGCACAAGCGTGTGGCCACATGGGCCTTCCTCGCAGGCGTCGTTCTTCTCGGTGCGGCCGCCGTCGTGGTCGCCAACTGGCACGGCAAACGAACGGACATCACCTTTTTTGGCGAGCAGTTGGAGCTGATCGCCGACGACGTCGCCGTCGCGCGGGACTTGAGGGATCGGCTCTCCTACGCAGGGAGTTGGACCAGCCGGGACCCACGATTTCTCGAATGCATTCTGCAACTGACGTTGGCCTTCCCCGAGTCGCCCCGCGTCTGGGCCACCAGTCTGGCCCTGAGCGAAACGTCGGAAGGATCGCTGATCGGACGGGCCACCGACGAACAGAGCTTCTACGAGGTGCTGAACAACATCAAGCAGAACGCGGCGTTCTCCGACGTGATGATGATGTATTTGCGGGATGCCGGGGGCAGCGCCCAAGAGAAAACATTCGCCGTAACGTTCAAATTCCAAGGCGTGAAATAATATGGTTCTTTCCAAACGAGAGCGAATCATCCTCATCGTCACGCTGGCGTGCGTCGGACTGCTGGTCGTCAGCAAATTCGTCGTCGACCCGATCCAGGCGAGACTTGAGGAGATGGAAGCCGAGCGAAGCCGGCTCCATGAGGAGCTGGAAGAGGCCCGGTTCCTGCTGGCCAACCAGGGCGCGATGCAGCGAAAATGGAAGGCTTTGGTCTCCGACGGCCTGCGAAACGATGCGGAGGCCGAGAGCAAGGTGCTCACCGCGCTTCGGGAATGGTCCAACGCCGCGGGCCTGGCGGTCAGCTCGATCAAGCCGGATCGCATCGCCAGCGACAAGGGACTCCAGGAGATGATCTTCACCGTGGCCGGCAAGGGCACGCTCGAATCGGTCTCGCGTTTCCTCTGGCAAATCGAGACGGCCGCCCTTCCCGTCAAGGTCCGGGACATCCAACTGGGCACGGGCAGTGAATCCGAAGGCACCATGTCCCTGCAGCTTCATCTTTCGGCATTGTATCTGGGCACGCAGGAGAAGTCGTCCGACGCGCAGCGAACGGAGGTCAGTTATGAATACGATATATAGCAGACTCGTCGCGTTTGCCGTGGGGCTTGCCGTCCTGTGGCCTGCCGTGGGGCGCGCCGCCGAATCGGCGGAAAAGCCCGACGTCTGGGCCACGTTCAAGATCATTGTGGAGCGGAACATGTTCTCCCGGCAGCGCGGAGCGGCCGAGCGCCGTCAACGCCGGACGGAGGAGCGCCCCGTCGCCGTCCCCGATCCCGAATCGTATTGCCGGCTGCGGGGGATTGCCCAGGAGAACGGCACGTTCGTCGCATTCGTGGAAGACACGCGGAGCGGTGAAACGCATAAGCTGCGCCAGGGCGACAGCGTCGCGCGCGGGTCGATCGAATCGCTCGACCTCGACTCGATCGTCTATCGGCTGGAGGATCGCACGATCGCCGTAGCCATCGGGCAGGACCTGCTGGGCGGCCGCGGCGCCGTGACGATGACCGAACTGATGGAATGGACCCCGCTGCCGTCAACCTCCGGGGGACAGACGACGCCGACCGCACCGAGCGGAGACGAAGCCGACATCCTCCGCCAGCTCATGGAGCGCCGAAAGCAGGAACTGGGGCAATAGGACGCCGATAGGCAACCCGTCGGAAACCATCCGAACTCGAAGGAGACCATAGCAATGCAAACGTTCAGAGCGATTCTCGTTGGTGCGATGCTAGCCGGCGTTCTCTTGTTGACTGCCGGTCCGAGCGGGGCGCAGCCGGCCGCCGAGGCCCCCGGTGCGACCGAGCCGGTCGAGGTCGTCCAGAGCAATGGCGACGTGAAGCTCAAGCTCAACTTCCAGGACACGCCTCTGCAGGCCGTGCTCGAGTATCTGTCGGAGAAGGCCGGGCTGACCGTGATCTCCGATTCGCCCATCTCCGACGGGCGGATGACGGTGATCAGCCGCCAGCCGATCTCGCTGGATCACGCGGTGTCCCTGATCAATTCCATTCTCAAGGAAAGAGGATTGACCACCATCCTGGTCGGCAAGACGCTCAAGGTCGTTACGCTCGCCAGCGCCAAGCAGGAAACCATCCCCGTGCTGACCGGACGCGACCCGAAGGCCGTGGTGGCCAGCGACAACATTGTGACTTACGTGGTGCCCGTCAGTCACGTCACCGCCGCGGCGTTGAAGCAGAACCTCTCGGTCCTCGTCCCGGCCTACGCCAGCATCGAGGCCAATGAAGACGGCAACGCGCTGATCATCACCGACACCGCCGCCAATATCAAACGTCTGATGGAGATCGTCCAGGCGCTCGACACCCACATGTCGAACGTCGCGGAGATCCGCGTCTTCCGCCTGGTCAATGCCGATGCCACCGGCGCCGCGACGCTGATCAACACGATCTTTCAGCAGCAGAGCAGCACGACCGGCACGCGGACCGGCGCCCGCAACCCGATCGAGATGATGATGCAGATGCGTGGCGGCCCCGGCGGTCCCGGCGGCTTCGGCGGGCGCACCGGCCGAGGGGCAGACCGCGACGGCGACGCATCCGCCTCTGGCGGAACGGTGAACGTGCAGGTCGTCGCCGCCGCCGATTCACGGACCAATGCCGTGGTGGTGCGCGGGCCCGCCGACGCCCTGGAGATCGTCAGTGGCATGATCTCGGCCCTCGACGATCGAACCGCCAAGATCGCCGGCGTCAAGGTCTTCCAACTGCGCTACGCCGACGCCATGAACGTGGCCGACGTCATCAACAAGCTGTTCGGCGACAGCCAGAGTTCCACCCAGACCAACCAGGGCGGTCCCATGATGTTCCGGGGCCCCGGGGGTCGTGGCGGCATGCCGGAGACCCAGCAGGACAGCACCAGCAGCACGTCGCAGGTCGTCGCCGCCGCCGACAGCCAGACCAACACCGTCGTGGTCACCGGCCCCGACGCCATCCTCGAAGTCGTGGCCGATGTGGTCAAGAGTCTCGACGCCCAGGTGCCCAACGTCGCCGATGTCAAGGTGTTCCATCTCGAATACGCCGATGCCCAGGACACGGCCGACCTGATCAATGAGGTCTTCGGAGAAAGCGGCACCGCCTCGCGCCGCACGACATCGCGCACCCAGCAGAACCAGCAAGTCCAGTTCCAGCGAGGCGGATTCCCCGGCGCCCAGCAGCAGACCACCCAGAGCAGCGGCGCGTCCGACGTCGGCGTGGTGGCAGCGGCGGATTCCCGCACCAACGCCGTCGTCGTCAGCGGACCGCCCACGACCCTGGAGATCGTCAGCCAGATTCTCAAAGAGCTGGACCAGGACCCCAAACAGGAACGACGGATCTTCGTCTATCCGCTCAAGAACGCCAATGCGTCGAATCTGATGGAGGTCCTGAACAATCTCTTCGCCGAGATCCAGTCGCTGAACCAGGCCACCACCGGGACCGGCCAGCAGTTCCAGGGCACCGGTCGCCAGCAGACCGCAGCGCCCCAGGCCACCAGCGCGACGACCAGCAGCAGCGGCGCCAACGACCTGTCCGAAGAGACCTACTTCGAGGCCGAGACCGAGACCAATTCGCTGCTCGTGCTGACCTCGACGAAGAACTACGACAAAGTCCGGCCGATCATCGACGAGCTGGACAAGCCCGTCGGCCAGGTGCTCATCAAGTGCCTCTTCGCCGAAATCACCTATAGCAACAACCTGGACATGGGCACGGAATTCTCCATGCTGAACCTCCGCAGCGACGGCGGCAGCACCCGGACCAGCACGATCTTCGGAGAGCCGTTGCAGGGCTTGTTCGTGAACAACCTCTCCGGCGACCTCGACATCACGCTGCACGCCCTGCAGGAGGCCGGCAAGCTGAACATCCTCTCGCGACCCTACATCCTGGCCAGCAACAATCAGCTCGCCACGATCACCGTCGGCTCGCAGGTGCCCTTCGCCACGGGCGAGACCACCAGCAACGTCGGAACGCAGACCACGACCGAGTACCGGGACATCGGCATCATCCTCGAGGTCACACCGTCGATCAATCCCGACGGCCTGGTCAATATGACGGTGCGTCCGGAGATCTCCTCACAAAGCGGAGACAGCGTGCAGATCTCCGAGAAGCTCGCCCTGCCGGTCTTCACGACCCGTTCGAGCGAGACCAAGGTCGCCGTGCGCGACGGCCAGACCATCGTCATCGGCGGCCTCATCCAGGACGAGATCCGCGACACGATCAAGAAGATCCCGCTGCTGGGCGACATCCCCATCGCCGGACATCTGTTCAAGCGGACCGAGAAGAGCAAGGCCAAGACCGAGCTGCTGATCTTCCTGACCCCGCACGTGGCGCCCGAGGCCCTGGCGCTGACGCCGATCTCCGATCTGGTGCGGGCCCGCAGCAACCTCCAGAACGACAAGAGGTCGGCCGACCTGTTCCGCCAGCACATCGACGCCATGGAAGAAGGCCCCGCCACGCCAGGCCAGCCGTAGGGCGATCCGCCTGGGGCGGAGCGGGAATCCGCGGACCAGATCAAAAGGCAAGAAGCAAGAATCAATCCGCCTGCGGCGGACGAAACGAGCCGCAGGGCGGGCCACGCCCGTTGACAGAGCTTGTAGGATGGGCTCTGAGCCCATGCGGCTGATACTTCGCAGATGCCTCATGCTCTTCGCCTCCATCGTGGAGTTCCACGAGCTTCCAAAGGCCCTCGACGCGAACCAGGCGAGTGGTGAGCGTGATGATCTCGCCTGGCGACCGGCTCCGACCGTCGAGAGTGAATTCGGTGCGGACGGTCGCGTTCCAGACGACTGTCGCGGCATCGCCGTCTTCGACCACGTCGACCAGTTCGACGGGCGGGCCGAGACGGCGCGGGTACAGGCCCTCGCTCGCGTCGGGGGCCGCGGCGGATAAGCACTGCGACAGGGCTTCCATTCTGCCCCGATCCACCAACGCCAGAGCGCTGTGGACCGCCTGCGCCGGGGTGCTCAGGTCCGGGGCCTCGTCGGCTTCGGGCCGGCCGACCATGAAGATGAGCGGAGGCGGCGCAGCCGTCCGGGCGTCATCGGCGCTGCGCAGCTCGCCGATGAGCGGCGCATCGCCAAGGGAGCGGGCCTGCTCGTCCGGCCGGGGTAAGGATGCCGTCTCCGGCAGCGTGGAGGGCGGCTCCGTGCGGTACAGGCAGGCAATCGCCAACCCGACGCCTGCGACGCCCGCCGCGGCTAATACGACCATCATGGTTCTCGCGTTACACCGTTCCGACATCATGGGCGTTCTCCAAAGCCCATCTATAAGTCGCTGCCGCCAGGCGAATGAAACAAAAAGAAACACTGCGAGGTCGCATTTCTCCAGATACAGCATGGGCTCAAGCCCATCCTAACGGCTGCCTGCCAGAGGCGGCTCGCGGTGGAGACGCCATTCGGTTTCGCTGATGCGGGTCAGGGCAAAGGCGCCGTGGAGGACCGCGCCGTCGAAGACCAGGTGGATGGCCGATGGCCGATTCGAATCGAGGTCCCAATCCGCCATCTGAAATCCGCCCTCTCCGCCACCGGCGGACCAGGTGCCGCGGTCGACGATGCGGACCCGGCCGGTGCCGTTCTGCACGGGGCCTTCGTACCAGAGGAACCGCAGCGGGTGGTCGAAGATCCGCTCAGCGAGGACGACCGAACGATCACTCGCCCCTGCGGGCAGCCGGAATGTTGTCAGGGATCCGCCAGAGGCGGATTCCAGCATGAGGTCCCAGTGCACGCCTTCGGGTCCGCCGCAGGCGGAGTGTTCCTGGATGACGAATCGCTTGTCTTGCATGTCGGGCTATGCTACACTACCGGCTCGAACAAAGCCAGGGGAGCCGATGGATCCCGTTTGAGACGGGGTTGACAGGCTGAGAAATCCGCCAGAGGCGGATGACCCTTGGAACCTGATCAGGGTAACACCTGCGAAGGGAGGCTTGTGGCCGTGCCCAAGCACCCCTCTCGTGGGGTGCTTTTTTTGTTGGGGCCCAAGGCCGATGAAATCACTGACAGTCAACGGGGTTCGGCGGCCGTTCGCTGCCGAGGCGATGCCCGCGACGCTGGCCGAGCTGCTCGACGCGCTGGGCGCCACGGCGGGCACGGTCGTAGCCGAGGTGGACGGCGCGATCGTCGGGCCCGAGCAATTCGCGACCACGCCGCTGGCGGACGGACAGAGGATCGAGCTGATCCAATTCATGGGAGGTGGCTGATGGGTCCCGACCAACTTACCATCGCCGGCAGACAATTCGCTTCGCGTCTGCTGGTGGGGACGGGCAAGTTCGCCTCGCCGTCCGGCAGAGGCGGAATGGCGCAGGCGCTGGCCGCCTCGGGCGCCGAGATCGTGACGGTGGCGTTGCGGCGGGTGGACATCGACAATCCCGAATCCGCCTCTGGCGGACTGGCCGCGATCGACCGCGATCGGTATCAGCTTCTGCCCAACACGTCCGGGGCGCGCACCGCGGAAGAGGCCGTCCGCCTGGCACGCTTGGCGCGGGCGGCTACGGGGATCGAGTGGGTCAAGCTGGAGGTGACGCCCGATCCGTACTATCTGCTGCCGGACCCGATTGAAACGTTCAAGGCCGCCGAGACGCTGGTGGCCGAGGGCTTCGTGGTGCTTCCGTATATCAACGCCGATCCCGTCCTCGCCAAGCGGCTGGAGGACTGCGGCACGGCGACGGTCATGCCGCTGGGCAGCCCGATCGGATCGAACCAGGGGATTCAGACGCGGGCGGCGCTGGAGATCATCATCGAGCAGAGCAACGTGCCGGTCGTGGTGGACGCCGGACTGGGCCTGCCCTCGCACGCGGCCGAGGCGATGGAGATGGGCGCCGATGCGGTCCTGGTCAATACGGCGATCGCCACCGCCGCCGACCCGATCGCGATGGCCACGGCGTTCAAGCTGGCGGTCGAGGCCGGACGCACGGCCTACAACGCCGGACCACGCGCCGCCACCCGGATCGCCCAGGCGTCGAGCCCCCTGACCGGATTCTTGGGTAGGGGCGAATAATCATTCGCCCCTACAGGTAGGTCGATGGTTCAGACACACACAGGCAACTCGATCGGCGAGGCACTCGCCAATCGGCATCTCGACGCGGACCGCGAGCGCTGGCGACAGCGCCTGCGCGACGTTGCCGCACGCGACGTGGAAGCGGCCCTGGCCACGCGTCCCGGCTCCTATCGGCCGGACAGACTGCTCGCGCTGGTCTCGCCGGCGGCCGAGGCGTACCTCGAAGAGATGGCGCGGCAGTCCCAGGCGCTGACGCGGCAACGCTTCGGGCGGACGATGAAGCTCTACGCGCCGCTCTACCTGTCGAGCTTCTGCGTGAACCGCTGCCGCTACTGCGGGTTCAACGTCGAGAACCGCTTCGAACGCACCCGCCTGACCATCGACGAGGCGCTGGCCGATGCCGAGCGGATCGCCCGGGAGGGGTTTCGTGACATCCTGCTGGTCAGCAGCGAGGACCGGACGTTCGTCACGGTCGAGTATCTTGCCGAGTTGGCGACGCGGCTGCGCGAGCGGTTCAGCTTCATCGGCATCGAGATTTATCAGATGTCGACCGACGAGTACCGTCGGCTCTTCGAGGCGGGCATCGAAGGCGTCACGCTGTATCAGGAGACCTACGACCGCGACGAGTACGCTCGCCAGCATCCGGGCGGCCCGAAGGCGGACTACGACGTTCGTCTGCGGGGGCCCGACGACATGGCGCAGGCGGGCATGCGCGAGATCGGGCTGGGCGTGCTGCTGGGACTGGCCGACTGGCGGATCGAGACGCTGGCGCTGGGCGAGCACGCATCGTATCTGATGCGGCGGCACTGGCGCTCGCACGTGTCGTTTTCGTTCCCCCGCTTGCGCCCTGCCTGCGGCGTGACGCGCGACGCATTTCCCCACCTTCTGACGGATCGGAATCTCGTGCAGATGATGCTGGCGCTTCGGCTATGCTTTGCCGACGCAGGCCTGGTGCTCTCGACGCGCGAAGCGGCGCGGTTTCGCGATCATGTGGTCGCCTTGGGCCCGACGCGGATCAGCGCCGGCAGCCGGACCAATCCGGGAGGCTATTCACAAGCCGATCGCGGCCAGGGCCAGTTCGAAGTCAGCGACCGCCGTAGCCCGCACGAGGTCGCCGCCATGCTCGCCCGGCAGGGACTCGAACCCGTCTGGAAGGACTGGGACCGCGCCTTTCTCGATACGGGTAGGCCGTAGGCTGCAGGCCGCAGGCATGCCTCGCCCTCACGGGGGATTGATGTGTCACTGACCGAATCGCAACTGGAACGCTACGCTCGGAACATCCGGCTCGAACCGATTGGGCGGGCGGGCCAGGAGAAGCTGCTCGCATCGAGCGTGCTGATCGTCGGGGTCGGCGGGCTCGGCTCGCCGGCGGCCCTCTACCTGGCAGCGGCCGGCGTCGGAACGATCGGCCTGCTCGACGGCGACGCGGTCGATCTGAGCAACCTCCAGAGACAGATTGCCCACGGCACCGCCGACGTGAGCGCCAGAAAGGTCGTCTCCGCCCGCGAGGCGATTGCGGCGATCAACCCGGACGTGACCGTGCGGACCTACGACCGGTGGGCGACCGCCGAGAGCCTCGCCGAGATCATCGAGGGCTACGACTTCGCCATCGACGCGGTGGACAATCCCGCGACCAAATTCCTCATCAATGACGCCTGCTGCGCCCGGCTGGTGCCGTTCTGCCACGCGGGCATCCTCGAATTCGAAGGACAACTGATGACGGTCCTGCCCGGCAAGACGGCCTGCTGCCGCTGCGTCTTCGGCGGGCCGCCATCCGTACGGGCGAATGATCCCGCCAGAGGCGGATCGCCCCCGGGCGTCCTCGGCGTCGTGCCCGGCGTCATCGGAACGCTCCAGGCCACCGAGGCCATCAAAACCCTCCTCGGCCTCGGCGATCTGCTGACCGATTGCCTGCTCGCATATGACGCCCTGACGCTGCACTTCCGCAAAGTCCCCGTCCCCCGCGACCCCCACTGCCCGGCGTGCAGTCCGCTCGTAGCGGATTGAGGCGTCCGGGGCGCGACGTTTACCGCTTCCTGGCTTTTTCGAGGACGGAGGCGAGGGTGACGGGGCAGCCGCCCTGGGCCTTGGATTCGTCGGCGGCGGTCATGAAGGCGAAGATCTCGATGGTCTCTTCGGCGGGCACGGGGATGTGGCCCGTCTCGAAGAACTTGACGATCTCGTTGACCAGGTGCCCATAGCCTTCGTATCCGCCGCTGCGAGCGATGCCCTTGGAGCCGAAGACCATCGCGCCGTAGTCCTGCCGGCCGCTCTTGAGGCCGCGATAGGTGCCGATCCGCCCATCCTTCCACTTGCCGACGACGAACTCGGTGCCATCGGTCTGGAGGCGCTGGACAGACTCACAGCCGGGCCCCATGATCGTGAAGAGAATCTCGACGCCGTGGACGCCGTACCAGTAGAGGTCGGGGTGGTGCTCTTCGAGGCTGCACGGGCTGAACGCATCGCAGCCACGGACCTCGCCGATCTGGTCGTTGTTCCGCATGCCGAGCACGCCGGGCCCGAACCGCAGCGAGGAGCTGGACCAGCACGGCACGTTGTTGGCCTTGGCCAAGCGGAAGATCTCGATCACGTCAGCCAGACTGCCGGCCATGGGCTTGTCGATGAAGAGGGGCTTCTTCGCAGCGATCACCGGCCTGGCCTGGGCTAAGTGCGGCCGGCCGTCCACGCTTTCCAGCAGCACGCCATCCACCTTGCGGCACAGCTCCTCGATGCTCTCGACGATCTCCACGCCGAATTCTTCCCGGAGCTGTTTTGTGTACCCATCGACGCGGTTGGCCGACGACGGGATGTCGGACGAGCCGCCCGGAAATCCGGCGACGACCCGGCAGCGCCAGTCGTTGGCCGGATCGTTCAGGATCTTCGTGAAGGCGGTGACGTGCGACGTGTCGAGCCCGATCAACCCAAGGCGAAACGTGCCACTCGCCTCCTGTGCAGGCGCCGAAAGAGCGAAACAAACCAGCAACAACAAGGCCACGATCGTCATGCGAATCATTATCAAACCTCCCGTTCTTACGTTAGTGTCTGCTTCATCCTTTGCCGCCCCAAGAGTCTGTCGGGACGAGCTCTACGAGGCGCTCGCGAGAAACAGATCGAGCTACGACCTTGTCATTCCGAGCGCAGTCGAGGAATCCGGCCGCGAGTTGGCAGCAGACCCGATCTCTGGCCAGATCCCTTCGGCAGGCTCAGGGCAAGCTCTTCGAGTGCGCTGCGCTCCGCTCAGGATGACAATACGGATGCACATTCTGACCGGCGTTATACTCTGTCGGGGGTCGGGCACACGAAGGGCGAGCGGTATTCGCGTCGCAGCATTGCATTGGCGGCGGCGTTGTTGGTGAAGACCTCCTTCTTCGGATCGAACTGGAGCAGCGGCCCCATCGAGATCGGATACTTGTCGAGATCGACGCCGTTGTCGGTCAGGTGACGCAGGGTCCGGTTGAGCGTGAGGACATTGTTGTCGCGGCTCTTGACCTTTTCCAGTACGGCCTTGGCCTCACCGGCCGAGACCCTGTTGCTCTCACCGAGATAATAGCTGATGTTGGCCAGATGCGCCAGCGCCGCCGAAAGATGCCCCTGGAAGGCGTCGGAGTTGAGATCACCCGCACGCCGGCTGCGGACGGCCCGGACGAAGTTGTCGAAATGATCGCCGCCGCCTTTGAACTCCTTGACGACCTGGCCCTTGAGGTCGAAGACAACGCAATGCGAATAGGTCCGCTGGACGAGACAGCCGTCGGTCCCGTAGAAAATCACGCCGATCTTGTTGCCCTTGACGCTGTCGAACATGGTGTTGATTTCCATGTCGGCGGAGTTGTCCACGGACAGGCCGCGCGTCTCGAAGACCATGCACTTGTCACCATAGTCATAGATCGCGATCTCGGTGTTGGCGGTGTCGCCCGCATCGACGTAGGCGGGATCGTTGCGTTCGGCCTGGTAGCCGAGGCGGCCGCCGTAGGCGATCACGCTGTTGGGATGGCGGTTGATGCCGAGCCCCCAGCGGGCGATGTCGGTCTGGTGCGGGCCCTGGTTGCCCGAGTCGCCATTGCCGTAGAGGCGCTGCCAGTGCCAGTCATAGTGGAACTGCGGGCGGGTCAGCCTGGGCGAGCTGTACGGGGCCGGCCCGCTCCAGAGATTGAAGTCCACATTGTCGGGGATCTTGTAGTCCCCGAGCGCTCCGATCGAGCCCCGGCGTTTGTAGCACAGCCCCCGCGCGAAGTTGACCTCGCCGATGCCGCCGTCGGCGAGGAACTTCATTGCGTTCTGGATCGCCGGATTCGAACGGCATTGCGTGCCCACCTGGCACATGCGTTGGTACTTCTTCGCCGCGGCGACGAGGGCGGCTCCCTCCGCAACGTCGTAGCTGATGGGTTTCTCGATGTAGACGTCCTTGCCCGCCTGCATCGCCCAGACGCCGCACAGCGCGTGCCAGTGGTTGGGCGTTGCCGTCGAGACGATGTCGAGCGACTTGTCGTCGAAGGCCTCACGCATGTCCTTGACCCACTTGGGACGCTTGCCGGTCTTCTTCTCCAGGGCGTTGCAGCAGTCCTGGCCGACCTTCTCATCGATATCGACGATGTAAGCGATCTCGCAGTCATTACGGCCGGAGAAGGCGCTGATATGGCTACCGCCCCGACCCTTGCAGCCGACCACGGCGCACAGGAGCTTGTCGTTGGCTCCGGCGTTCTGCGCCCGGGCGGCGCCGATCATCGGTGCGGCCATCGCCGCCGCTGTGGTCCACATCGAGTCCCGCAGAAACTGTCGTCGCGTTCGCTCTGTCATGATCGCCGCTCCTTTACCCAATAGGTCTGCCGATGCTTCGAGTGCGTTTCTTCACCACACCCGTCCATACCCACAGTGTACCCCAGATGGCCGCCGTTTCAAGGCGCACGACGCCAATCGACCTTGCCCTTGTAGGCCATGGTCGTCTCGACGAGTTCGAACAGGCCGGGATCGTAGGCCTTCAGGGCCTCGCGCGTCGCGATCGGGGCGGCGGCATCGTTGGGACAGACGCCCTGGCCCACCGCGTCAAAATAGGCCAGCACGCCCTCGGTCCAGTATTCGGTGCGGTCGTGAACGGCGACGGTGCCCTTCCACAAACCCCGGCTCATGGCGTTGTCGTAGAGGGCTTTGAGCTGATCGTCGAATCGCACATCCATCCGCTGCACTCGCAATTCGTACTGCTGGACGTCCCGTCCCCGCTTGTCCCAGTTGGGGTCCACCGGGCGCGTGGCGGTGACGTGATAGAGCGCCTTGGCAAAGACGCGGATCACCTGACACTCGGTTGCAGAGGGATCGCGCGTCAGATCGCCCAGCACGTTGGCCTGATCGACAGCCAGGATGTTGACGCCGGGCGTGTATTCCAGATAGCGAGCCGTATGGTCTACGCCCTTCTCGGCCATCTGCGAGTACTCGGGCAGATCGGCCAGGCTCTCGCCCGGACCGAGGACGACCAGCCTGAGGTCTTCGGCCATCAGCGCCTTGAGGATGTCGTGACGGTAGGCGAACATCTTGCGAATCGTGTCGTTGGCATTGAGCAGGGCCTCGTCGCTCGCCCGGCGTCCGAGCACGGTGAACTCGCGGGCCCAGGTGAATTTCGTGTACCATGGATCGACACGGAACCGGGCCGGCGGTGCGATCACGTTGGGCAGAGGTTGCAGCCACGTGTAACGCCAGTCCTGCTCGGGGCTGAGGTTGAACGTGCGGCGGACCAGTTCGTAGCCCTCGGGATCGTAGATTTTGAGCTGCTCGCGTTTGCCGATGGGACCGTGATTCCAATTGTTGACGCGGTTGCACTCGAAATAGGCCTGGGCGATCTCACACCAGTACTCGGCGGGGTTGCTGATCGCGTAGGTGTCTTTGTACAGGCCCTTTTCCACGGCGTTGCGATAGGCGGCCATCCGGCGATCGTTCCATTCGGGTTCGACGCGCCGCAGCGCACTGTCGATCGTGTGACAGAACTCGTGGACCGCGATGCTCTCATCATCGTAGCGGTCGATGGGCAGGCTCAGCAGGTTCTCCTCTCCGAAGCTGGTGGGGTGGCCGCCGGTACCGCGCACGCGCTCGTTCAGGTAGTCCGGATTGGGCGCGTTGCGGTTCTCCGGCATGTCGGTATACACCTGGTCCTTGCCGATGATAATCAGATACATGCCCCGCTCGACCATGTCCGCAAGGATATCGGGCCGGCCGGCGAGCATGTGCGTGACGATCTCATAGGTCCGCTGCAGCGCTTCGTCCGCCACTTCCGCCGAGGCCAGCACGGGCATGCCCTTGACGTCGATGTGCTTCTTATAGAAATCGCGATAGCCCGTCACATCCATGGGCCCGCCCCCGCGCCGGCCGGGCCGACCGGCGGCGATCCTCTCAAAGAACGACTCCGGCGGCGCCGTGACCACAGGGCGATCCGCCGGAGGCGGACTCGCCTTGCCGTACGCGCAGCCGTCCGCAAACGGACCCGTTTGTAGTGTGCCCGTAAGGGCATATATCCCCAAGGCCACTGTAAGGAGCTGAAGGCAGCCTGCCGCAGGCGGCCCCCTACGAACTCGCGTTGTCAATCGCACAAGCAATACCTTTCCACGCGCATGCGTCATTCCCCCGCCACAAAGCAGGGGCGAATAATTATCCGCCCCTACGAAGGCATCCTGAAGACCTCGCCCGCGTCGATCAGCTCCTGCCGGCCCGCCCGGCCGAGGCCGATTTCGTCGTCGCTGAGATAACAGGCCGGATCGGGCGCCCACGGATCGCCGAAATGGGCGTCAGCCCGCACGCGGAGGCTCCCGCCGCAGGCGTCGAAGAACCGGCACAGCCGGCAGCGGCCCTTGATGCACGACCGCCGGTCCCGCAATCCCCTCAGCAGTGGCTCGTCCGGGTCCATCCAGATCGCGCTGAACGGCCGTTCGCGAACGCTGCCCAGGTCGTATCGCCACCAGAACTGGTCCGGGTGGACGCGGCCTTCGTAGTCGATGCATCCGATGCCAACCCCGCTGCTGTAGAGGCCGCCGCCGTTCCAGGTGAGCAGCTTCCAGACCTCCTCGGCCCGGCTGTCGCCTTCGGCCAGCAGCTTCCGATAGAGATAGACGCCATCGACATGGTTGTCCACCGTCAGAATGTCCGTCTTGCGGCCGGCCTGCCTGAAGAGACGGGCCTTGGCAAGAATGCGATCGATCGCGTCGCGACATTCGGCATGCGACAAGTCGTCTCCAATCATCGCGGCGCCGCGACCGCTGGGCACCAGATGATAGAAGCACACGCGCTCGATGCCCTCGGCCTCGAAGAAATCGAACAGCCCTTCGAGGTCTTGCACGTTTCTACGGGTCAGCGTCAGACGCAACCCGACACGCACGCCGGCCTCCATGCAATGCCGAATGCCCTCAACGGCGCGGTCGAACGCCCCGGCGACGCCACGGAACCGGTCGTTGACCGGCCCGATGCCGTCGAGGCTGACCCCCACGTACGAGACGCCCAGCCGCTGGATCTTCCGCGCCACCTCGGACGAGATCAGCGTGCCGTTCGTGGAGATGACCGCCCGCAGCCCACGAGCGACGGTGTGCTCGATCAATTCGAACAGATCGGTACGCATGAGTGGTTCGCCGCCGGAAAAAAGGACTGAGGGCACTCCGAATTCGGCCAGATCATCGATCACTTTCTTGGCCTGGGCTGTGGACAGTTCGTCGCAAGACTTGTCGGGGCCGCTGTCGTTGTAGCAGTGGACGCATTTCAGGTTGCACATCCGGGTGATATTCCAAACGACAATCGGACGGCGCTGCGAGGCCGCGGCCGGGACCGCCTCGCCCTGCCGTTCGCCCGAGCCCTTCTTGCCATAGCGGAGCCAGTCTCCCGGCGTGATCTGGCCGCAATAGAGCTTGCTGATGTTGATCATGACGCAGATACCAAGGGTCCTATACTCCGTCCTCGTCCCCCACATGCGACGCGGACCATTGTACGCCTTCCGGGCCCGGGGGACAAGGCCCGAATATCGGAGCAGTGAGCCCGCTTTCCTTTGACGCCGGACGGTTCGAGCAGTACACTCTGACAGACATGGTTTTGGCGTAGAGGGGACAATGAACTATCAGTTTTCGTTGGAAAACGTTTCGCAGCACATCGTCAAGTACGGCGTGGACATCCGCCCGGCCATCTCGCCTGAGCAGGATCGCGCCAAGCTGCAGGACTACGGCAACTGGCTGGTCGAGCAGTTTCCCGACGTCTTCGAGACGCTGCTTTCCGGTCCGCGCGAGCTGCGGGTCCAGCGAACGTTCATCCTGCCCAATGCCAAGCGGGTCGAGTTGCCCACGTTCGTGCTGACCCCTCGCGGGCCGGTCTTCACGTTGCCCGAGCGGCTGTTCATCGACCGGCCGCACGAGCTGAGCATTCCCGACAGGGACAAGATCTTCCGCAAGGCCTTCGACGAGCTGCGGACGCGCTTCGGCGAACGCACAGTGCCCCGCGTGGGCGTTGTTCACGAGTTCGTCTTCGATACGGGCTACGTCCCCTCGCTCGACGTGGTCGCCAGCAGCCTCAAGCACGACCTCTGGCGGCAGAAGGCCGCCAACCTTCGCCTCTTCATCGAGGCCCCCAGCGAGGGCAAGAACGTCAACATCGACATTCGCCCGACATACCTCCAGCGGGCCGTCCGGCGCAACGAGGTCGTCCCCGCCGAGGACATGAAATTCGGGATCATCGTCAACGTCGATATCAACAACCAGCAGCTCGCCGAAGATCTGACCAAGACGCAGGTCAACGACATCCTCGTCTTCGCCAGCGATTACGTCCCTGACGAACTGATCAAGTTCCTCAACAACGAATACTGAGGCGAGGGCCGTGGTCGGCTCGGCGTTCCTTGCGTACGGACGAAGATTCTCAGGTCGGCTGGTGCAGGGCCTGTCGGATGATCTTGGCCCGCAGGGCGTCGCGGTGCACGGCATCGAGCGACTTGCCGTAGTTCAATTGCAGGTGCGCCGGCAACGTCAGCATGAACAGCCGGTTGATCGTTCGGATGGACAGGCCGCGATCGGGGTCAGCCGACTCGGTCCGGCCCTTCAGCGCGCAGAGCCGATCGATCGCCGGCGTCGATGCCTGCATGTGCTCGCGCATGTTCAATCCGAGCCGCAGATGGCTCAGAAGTGACAACGCCTCCTGCGAGCTGATCAGATGGGCGTTTTGCAGCAGGGCCGTCGCCCGTGAGATCTTGTCGTCGAGGATGTCCACCTGCTTGGCCAGCAGTTGCCGGCGGGCGATCTTCTCGTACTCGACCATCTCCGGGATGATCGCGCCTTCGAAGTCGGACACGATCGACCGCTCGCTGATGCCGAGCGTCACCTGGTTCGAGATCTGGTACAGGTCGCTCGTCGCCTCGCTGCCCTCGCCGAACAGGCCGCGCACGGCCAGGTTCATGTCTTTGGCCGCCGCAAGGAACTTCTCGATCTGCCCGGTCATCTTCAGCGCGGGCATGTGCAGCATCACGGAGACGCGAATCCCCGTGCCGAGGTTCGTCGGGCAGGCGGTCAGGTACCCGAAACGCGGATTGAACGCGTAGTCCACTTGTTTTTCGATCTCATCGTCGATGCGGTCGATCTGATCGAGGCACGCCGAGAGCTGGCAGCCGGGCTTGAGCACCTGAAGCCGCAGGTGGTCTTCTTCGTTAATCATGGCCGTAAAGAACTCCCGTCGAGCGATAACCACGCCTCGCGGTCCCTTAGCCATCGCATGGTGCCGGCTGATCAGATGGCGCTCGACCAGGAAATTGCGGCTCAGCACCGGCGCCTGATCGACGCTGAAGTAGAAAATCTCATCACCGAGATCCAGCGAAACGACCACGGCCTTGAGACGTTCGAGGATCTCGGATTTCTCCTCGGCCGAGCAGCTATGCAGAAAGCGGTGCCCCGCCAGGTTCCGTGCCAGGCGGATGCGAGACGAAACGACGATGTCCGCCAGGGGGCCGGACCCGCTGAACCAATCATTGATGTCGTTGCTGATATCGCTGAGTTTCATCGGAATCACCCGTGGACCTCGCACCGCCAGGGTCGAGTCTCATGCTATTCCTGCTGCTTCATCCGGTCGCGCAACTCGGCCGCGCGCTCGTAGTCTTCATTGCGAACCGCCTGCTCCAGTTCTTGCCGAAGGCTCGATAGTTCCACGAGCTTCTTCATCTCACAGGGCACCTTCGACGGCACCTTCCCGCAGTGGGTCGAACGGCCGTTATGGGCGTGCTGGATCAGCGGCAGCAGCGAATGCTGGAAGACCTCGTAGTCGTGCGGACAGCCGAGCGTTCCATCCTTGCGAAGACGGTCCAGCGTGAAGCCGCAATTGGGGCAGGCCGAGACCTCGTCGGCCCCAGCCAGCAGTTCCTCGTCCGAAGGCTGCGAGGCGAGCAGGTTGCTCAGCAGCTCGTTGATCGACATCTGGCTTTGGGCCGCAATCCCCTGCTCGGCCGCGCACTGCTCGCAGATGTGCATCTCGTTGCGCACGCCTTCGCTGATCTCGGTCAGGTGGATGGTCGCTGTTCGCTTATTACAGATCTGGCACTGCATAATTCATCACAAATCCATTTGCCGTCGTACAAGAAGCCCCTGCCGCTCGGCGCCTCGGCCGCAGAACAGAGCAGACTTCGCGCTCTATGATATACGAAAGCCGCCTGCAAGTGTATCGCCAATTTTCACCGCTTCATACGAACCTGTCGGCCCGCGCCCCCCTCTTTGCCCAGAAACCGCCGGTCGGGCTCCCACGGTCCACTATCGCTTTCGCAGCTTGCTGAACCGGCCCTCCAGGCGTCTGTGGACGCCGGCCGGGATGAGGTTCGAAAGGTCGCCGCCCAGCGAGGCGATCTCGCGGATCAGCGTCGAACTGGTGAATCCGTACTGCTCGCTGGTCATGATGAAGACCGTCTCAATGCCCGCCACGGCCCGGTTGGTCATCGCCAACTGGAACTCGTACTGCACGTCGGTGAGGCTGCGCAGGCCTCGGAGAATGACGGACGCCTGCCTTCGTGCGGCGTATTCCACCGTCAGGCCCTCAAAACTCTCGACCGACACGCCCGGCAGACCCTCGATCAGCTCGGCAATCATCTCGACCCGCTCGGCGGGCGCGAAAAGCTGGTTCTTGATCGGACTGCGACCGACCGCAATGATCAGCTCGTCGAACAACTTCATGCCGCGACGGACCACGTCCATGTGCCCGTTGGTGATCGGATCGAACGAACCAGGGAAGATCGCCCTGACAAACTTATCGCCCATAAATATCTTTCCTTAGGGGAATGCAAATGGGCATTGTACCGCCGCCCACCGGGCAGAGCAAGCCCCTGCCAACAGGAATCGCCCCCGAAAGGCCCGGAATACCCAAGAAGCCGCTACGAACCCGGGGCCCAGCGGACGGCGACAACGTCGTCGAGGTCGGTGCGCAGATCGGCTGGGATGGCGATGGCAAGGCCGTCGCCCTGGCGCTCGTATGGGAGCGTCCGGCCGGTACGCATCAACAGGACCGCCTCCGGCTCGGGCACCTTGGAAAGCGTGACGGGGCCCTGGTGCGAAGGCAACACGTGCAGATACCAGGTATCGCTGCGCGTGGTGATCGGGACGTTGCTGCGGTCCTCGCCGGGGGCCAGCCCGGCGCCGATGACTGAATCGCGGCTGTGGGCCATCCACTGCGAGAGATCGTCGCAGCAATTGTAGAACACATCGGGCATGGTGCCATCGGGGCGCGGCCCGACATTGCACAGGAAGTTGCCTCCCCACGCGCGGCAGTTGGCCAGGCGGCCCAGGACCCACGAAAGGGGCTTGAACCGTTCGCTCGGGACGTAGCCCCAGTGGCCGGTGGGCCAGATGTCGCAGGCCTCCCACCACTGGCCGGGTTTCCAGTGCTCGGGCTTGCCCGGCGTGCACTCGGTGGTGGCGAAATCGCCGAACCCGCTCCAGCGCGGATTGATCACGATGCCCGGCTGGAGCGATCGCACCCAGGCCAGCGTCTGCTCGGCGCGCATGTCGCCGACGCCGCTCCAGCCCATGCCGTCGAACCAGAGCAGATCGATCCTGCCGTAGCGGGTCAGCAGCTCGTGGATCTGGCCGAGCGTGTAGGCGTAGAACGCCTTGAAGTTCTCGAAGTTCTCCTCAGCCGGCGGCAGCGGAAACTTCGCCCGGTACTCCATCGCCTGCGGATAGCCCGGATAATGCCAGTCGCGAGGCGAGAAGTAGAAACCGACCTTCAGGCCGTGCTTGCGGCAGGCGTCGACATAGGGTTTGAGCAGGTCCCGACCGCCCATGTACTGCTTCGTGCTGAAGTCGCCGAAGTTGGTCGGCCACAGAGCATAGCCGTCGTGATGCTTCGTCGTCAGCACCGCGTAGGTGAAGCCCGCCTTCTTCGCCGACGCCATCCACTTGTCGGGATCGTACTGCGTCGGATGGAACTTCTCTGCCAGGCCATAGTATTGCGACTGGTCCTGATTGTACTTCTTGTAGGGGTCGGAGCTGCCATGCCAGGGACAGCCCTTCATCATCGACCACGATGGATCGATCCCGTCCACGCTGTGGATGCCCCAGTGAAGGAACAAGCCGAAGCTCGCCTGGGGGAACCATTGGGCGTCGGGGTGCTTGGTCGGCAATTCCAGCTTGGGCTTTGGCGCGTTGAAGACCTTCATCGCCTCGGCCATCCAGGCCTCGTCGATGGCATAGCCGCCCAGCTTGTTGTCACTCTCCTGTGGGCCGATCTTCTCGAAGGGAATCCGTTTGAAGCCCGGGATCGAATACGCAGGCGAATCGTCGCGCAGCGCGAGATTCAGGTTCGCCTCATCGACGAACTTCGGGTCCTGGTCCTCGATGTTGTCCTGGAAGGTGTAGAAATCGAATCCGCCGCAGGCGCCGAGGCAGTTCTTCTCCAGCCAGCGTTCGTTCTTCCAGCCGAGATTGCGTGCGATGATGCAGCCTTCCGGCTCCTTGGCCATTTCCAGACCGTTGTCGAGGATGTGCGCCAGTCGCGGATAGCGTTCGCTCCACGGCGGCTGCGTGTAGTTGTACCGCTTAATCTTGTCGAGGAGCTTCCAACTGTTGTCCTTGTCCATCCAGGCCTTGCCGCGCCGGTCGGTGAAGTGGGCCGAGCCGCACCTGGCGATGACGTTGTTGTCGATGGTGTTGTCGCGTCCGCCCCCGCACATGATGGCCCGTCCGCTGATCCGGTAGAAGACGTTGCCGACCACCGTGATGCCGCTGGCGCAGTCGTCGAGATAGACCGCGTGGACGCCGTTGCTGCCCGTCAGATGGCTTTCGATATCGTGGAAGAAATTGTTCTCGATCACGTTGCCGCGCAGGCCCCAGTCGCGTCCGGCGTACACCGAGCCGGCGTCGTCGACCTCGTAGCAGACGCCGTAGATTTCGTTGAGCTCGATCCGGTGCTCGTTGCCGTTGAAGAGAATCGCCGAGTGCGGAGCGTCGTAGAGCTTGTTGTTGGCCGCGATATTGCCCACACCGTTGAGGCGGATCGCGGGGGCATAGGTCCGTTGCCACCGGCCGAAATCGTGAATCGTACAATGGCGCACGAAGTTGTTGCCCGGCACGAGCGTGGCGCGGTCTCCGCCGGATACGGCTACACCCGTCTGCCCGATGCTGTGGATCGTGCAATGCACTACGCCGTGGTTTGTACCGGAGATCTCGATGCCGTTGCCGCGCATGTTGCGGACCGTGCAACGCTCGATCCAAACGTCACTGCCGCCGGAGACCTCGATGCCGTTCCGGACGCCCATCTCGATCGTCAGCCCTTCGATCCGAATGTGTGAGGCGTTCTTCATCACGATGATCGGCGCCTCCAGCGTGGAGATCAGAACATCGCCCTTGTCGAGATCCTCCGGCGGCCAGAAGTAAAGACTTCCGGCGGCCCGGTCGAAATACCACTCGCCCGGCTGGTCGATCTCCTCGAGGAGGTTGACGACATAGTATGGCTTCTTCGCCTGCATCCCATACGGCGGGACCTTGTCGGCGGTGATCGTCTTGGCCGTCGTGTCGATCTTCGCGATCTTCACGATCTGGTTCGACCACCCGTGACGCCAGTAGCCGACGGCGTGCGCCTCGGACGCGGCGAGCCAGCGTTCGGGACGTGGATCGTCGTAGCCGAACGCAATATCGTCGGCAGCCGACGTCGTGCGAACGAACCCTTCGTTGGGCCAGCGGGCCAGTGGCATCAGCTTGCCGCCGAAGCTCAGCTCCATCAGCAGCGGCGTCTGCGGGATGGCCTTCAACCCGGAGATTCGAACGCACTGACCCCGGGCGCTCGGATCGAGGCGGCTCCAGACAGCATCTGCCGATGAGACCTTTGAGAAGTCCCCGGCTGCCAACTGGCGGCCGCCGATCAGACGAACGGTCTCGCCCGGATAGGCGCGGTAGACGACAGGCCTTCCGGGCCGGCCCGAGTCCTTCTCGGCCAGCGCGAACGACTCCGTGCGGAAGTAGTCGCCGCCGCGAATCACGACTGTGGCGTCTTCGGACTCGTCCTGTCGGACAGCATCGCGGGCCCTCTCCAGCGTGGCAAAGGGCTTTTCAATGGTTCCGGGATTCGCGTCGTCTCCGTCGGTCGCGACGTAGTAGTCGTGGGCGAAGGTGATGGAACCGAACAGGCAGATGCCCCAGGCGAGCAGCAGGGCCTTCTTCATCGCAGGTCTCCTCAACCGGAATGATGACTGCTATGCTGGAGAATCCGTGGAGGGACTCTCCGCCGGTACGGGCGCCGGGGCGGCCTTGGCCGGCTTGACACCGAGAAACAGCAGGAACAGGCCCAGCGCCCCAAGGACCAGACCGCCGACGGGCCCGGCATCCGGGCCTCCATTGACGGAAGGGGCCGCCGCAAGATAGCGAATCGGGACAGCAGAGCCCGCAGACGGCAGAGTCGCCGTGTTGAAGACCTTCTTGCGGGTGAAGCTACCAGTATAGTCCTTGCCGTTGACGCTGAACCGATAGGAGATCTGGTAGTTGTGGTCCATCGGGCTGTCCTGTTGGGTGACGGCCTGCTCGACCTTGACGACGGTCGCCTGGGCCGTCTGCCCAATCAATCCAAGGGCCAGCCCGCGAACCCCAAGCAGGACCAACAGGATGCCCACACCCACGAGGATCAGACGGGTCCGATTCGACTTCTTCATACACGCCCTCAATCGCAAACCATCGACATTTCTTCAGAGCCCAGCAGCGGCAGACGACGCCGGCGGCACGAGCCCATAGCCGGCAGTGTACTGTCTGAGCATAGCCAAAGGCAAGGTCTGAAGGTCGGCTCGATCCATGAAGATCGTGGTGGCTTGCTTTTGGCATGCGGCTCGATATCATTGTGTGCGATGCTGTCCGATGCAGATCGTGATCCGAGACGGCGGGAATGGAGTGCGCTTTCACAGGAGATGAGTAGTCATGAAGACGAAGGTTCTTGCGATGCTGGTCGCGATTACCGTCCCGATATGCGTCGGGATCGCATTCGCAGCGCCGATGAGCGTCCAGGTGCGCAACGGCAAGGTGCGCGCGACGCCATCGCAACTGGGAAAGACGGTAGCCACGGTGGACTACGGGGACGTTGTCGAAACCGGGGCGGTGCAAAGCGGCTGGTATCCGGTCACCATGCCCGACGGCACGAAGGGCTGGCTGCACGAGTCGGCTCTCTCGAAGAAGCCGGTCGCCATGCGAGCCGGGACATCCGACGTGGACACCGGCGTCTCATCCGACGAGGTCGCCCTGGCCGGCAAGGGATTCAACGAGCAGGTCGAGGCCAAGCTCCGGGCCGAAGGGACACTGGACTACACGTGGGTGGATCGCATGGCGGCGTTTGAGGTCGGCGTCGAGCAGATCGTGGAATTCCGCAGGCAAGGCAATCTGCCGGGAGGTGCCCTATGAACGCAAGGCACTGGCTGGCATTGAGCATCGGGGTGGGCCTGTTGGCCGCATTGTGGTTCTGCGGCTGCGAGGGCATGGGCGAGGTCGGCGCCGAGATCGGAAAGGCCACAGGCGTGCTGACCGACTCGGAGGCCGAATCGGTCAAACGCGGTGCCGCCGCCGTCGAGAAGAGCTGGCAGGATCTGACCCCGGAACAGGAGTACTACATCGGCCGCGCCGTGGCGGCGCGCGTGTTCGAAACGTATCGGCCACTGGATCAGCCGCAGGCGAACGCCTATCTGAACGTGCTCGGCCAGTCGCTGGCGGTCTTTTCCGAGCGGCCCGAGACGTTTGGCGGCTACCGCTTCCTGCTGCTCGATTCCGATGAGGTCAACGCATTTGCCGCGCCGGGCGGATTGATCCTCGTGACGCGCGGCATGCTGCGCTGCTGCGAGAATGAGGACGAGTTGGCGGCCGTACTGGCCCATGAGATCTGTCATGTCCAGGCCAAACACGGGCTCCGCGCGATCAAGCAGAGCCGCCTGACCGAAGCGTTCACGATCGTCGCGGCCGAATCGGCCAAGCAGTTGGGCAGCGAAGAACTGGCGTCATTGACGCGCGAGTTCGAGTCGTCGGTGGGCGACGTGGTGATGACGCTGACGACGAGCGGCTATTCGCGGACGCAGGAGCGCGATGCGGACGCCGCAGCGGTGCGGCTGCTCAAACGAGCCGGCTACCCTGAAGCGGCCATCATCACGATGCTGAACCGCATGAACGAGCGGCTCGCCGACGCGCGGGGCCTGGGCTTCGCCAAGACGCACCCATCGGCCACCAGCCGGATTGATGTGTTGAAGCCCGCAATCCCAACCGCGCAGGCCGCACCGGATGCCGTCCGGCAACAGCGTTTCGCCACGGCGATGCAGCCGGTTCTGGCCGGACAATAGATCCTGTGCCGAACGCTTGCAGAGTTCAGGCGGGAAGGACAGCATGCTCAAACGTGGCGGCAAGGTTCTGCGTGGAACGGCAATCGGCCTGATCGCTGGGATCATGGCGCTGTTGCTCTGGCAACTCGGCGCCCTGGAATCCTGGGAAGCCCCCACGTGGGCGTGGCGCGCTCGCTCTTTCTCGGCGAGAGAAACCCTCTCGCCCGAGATCAAGTTGATCCTGCTGGATCAGGCCAGCCTCGACTGGGCCCAGCGGGAGAACGGATGGGGCTGGCCCTGGCCGCGCGAGGTCTACGGCGCGATCTCCGCGTTCTGCGAGCGAGGCGGGGCCCGGGCGGTGGCCTTGGATCTGTTGTTCACCGAGCCGTCGGTCTACGGCGTCTCGGACGACGAGGCGATGGGCGAAGCCCTGAAGGCCGGTCCGCCGGCGGTCCTGGCGCTGATGCCTGGCGGAAGCCTGGAGACATGGCCCGAGTCCATGCCGCGTCCGGCCCGTATGACGACCGTGGCGACGGCGATCGAGCCCAATCATCTGCTGTTTCCGGTTCCGGAAGTGGCGGCGGGCGCTATGGCCTTCGGACACGTCGCGGGCCTGCCGGACGCCGATGGCGTGTTCCGGCGAATCTCGCCGTTCTGTCGATTCGATGGCATCGAGATCCCGGCGCTGGGGCTGGCAACTTACCTGATTGCGCAGCCGGCAGAAGTGACCGCCGAAAACGGCCGCCTGCGGATCGGCGACAAGATCGTTCCTCTCGACGAGCGCGGCGACGCCGTCTTGCGCTTCCGGGGCCGCGATGGTTTGCCCGAAGCGGTCTCTGCCGCGGCGGTCATCCAGTCGGAACTGCGCTTGCGCGACGAGGAGACCCCGGTGCTGTCGCCCGAGACATTCAAGGACTCCTATGTTTTCGTCGGATGCAGCGCTCCGGCCCTGCTTGATCTGCGGCCGACGCCGGTCAACCCCAAGTGTCCTGGGGTCATATTGCACGCCACCTTCGTCGATAACCTCATCACTGACTCTTTCCTCGCCAAAGCAGGTGGCTCCGCCGTCGCGCTGGGCGTGCTGGCGACGGCCATAGGGGCCGCGCTGTCGCTGACGTATGGCGGCCGCTGGTGGCAAGCGGGACCGCTTGCGGTCGTCTGGTTGAGCATACCGATGCTGGTCGGTTTCGCCGCCTATGCCCAAGGATGGTGGTGGCCGGTCGTCACCCAGGCCGGGGCCTCCGGGCTGGCGATGGTTGGGGCGCTGGCCGCCAACTACTGGACGGAAGGCCGGCAGAAGGCGTTCATCAAACAGGCGTTCCGTCACTACCTCAGCGGCGACGTGATCGAGAAGATCATCCGCGACCCCAAGCATCTCCAACTCGGCGGGGAGAAACGCGAATTGACGATCATGTTCACCGACCTGGC
This sequence comes from Phycisphaerales bacterium Planc_01, assembly GCA_001603075.1. Lineage (GTDB taxonomy): Bacteria > Planctomycetota > Phycisphaerae > Sedimentisphaerales > Anaerobacaceae > Anaerobaca. Next base: position 58,031 of record LVBB01000139.1, read on the forward strand.
CGGCTTCTCCACCTTCTCCGAGAAGCTGGGACCGGTTGAGTTAACGACTCTTCTGAACGAGTACCTCACCGAGATGACGGACATCATCATGGAAGAGGGCGGTACGCTCGACAAGTATGAGGGCGACGCCATCATCGCCTTCTGGAACGCGCCGCTGGCGCAGCCGGACCACGCGGTCCGCGCCTGCCGCGCGGCACTGCGCTGCCAGCGCCGACTGGCGGAGCTTCGCGACGGTTTCCAGCAGCGGACCGGGGCCGTGCTGCGGATGAGGGTGGGCCTGAACACCGGTGACGTCGTCGTGGGCAACATGGGCTCGCGCAAGCGATTCAACTACACGATCCTGGGCGACGCCGCGAACCTCGCCGCCCGCCTGGAGGGCGCCAACAAGGCCTTTGGCACAGAGACGATGGTCTCGGAGAGCACGTGGCGACTGGCATCCGCCGAGTTTACTGGTCGAGTGCTGGCCGACCTGCGGGTGGTAGGTCGCAGGAGCGCCGTCACCGTGTACGAGTTGACCGGATTCGCAAGCGACGCGACGCCGGCGGAGTGGAAGATGTTTGCGGCTGGCCTGACGTTCTTTCGCGAGGGGCAGTTCGCCAAGGCAGAGGAGACGTTTCGAGGATTGTCGGACGATCCAGCCGCCCAGCGGTACGCTCGGCGCTGTGCGGAATTGGCGGCGAACCGGCCGGAATCGTGGGACGGCGTGTGGGAGTTGACGCAGAAATGACCATGCGGCTTTTCATCGGCGGAATGCGCGGCAGCCAGCCGGCTCTCGGGAGCCGTTTCGACGAGTTCGGCGGCGACACGACCTCGCTGCTGCTCGTCGGCTCCCACGGCGAACGGCTGGTGCTCGACGCGGGCACCGGGATGCGCGCCATCTCCGAGCAACTGGCCCAGACAGAATCCGGCAGGGTCACCGTGCTGTTCTCGCACTACCACCTCGATCACCTGATCGGACTGACGATGAACCCCTTGCTCTACAGCCCCAAGTGGTCGTTCAACTTCATCGGTCCGACATTCGCCGACGGAGGTGTTCACGACGCCGTGACAGGTCTGCTGGCCCAGCCGTACTGGCCGATCTCCTGGAAGCAGATGAGAGCGAAGATCGAGTTCACCGAATTCCCGGCCGAGGGAATCCAGGTCGGCGGCCTGCACGTGCAGGGCTGTCCCGTGCCCCATCCCGGCGGCTCTCTTGCCTATCGGGTGAGTGACACCGGCGGCGCTTCGCTGGTGTTCGCCACCGACATCGAGTGGCAGAAGCGCACACCCGCAGACGAGACCGCGTTCAGAATGCTGTGCACCACCCCCGCGCCGGCGAACCTGCTCATCATCGATGCGCACTTCGGCCGCGAGCAGCAGGAGGCGTTTGTAGGCTGGGGACACACCTCGTGGCAAGACGGCCTGGAGATCGCCGCCTCGACAGGAATTCAACGAGTGCTTCTCGGGCACCACGCGCCGGGGGCCGACGACGCGGCGCTGCGCGCCTTGGAGCAGCAGGTGAAGAACGCATCGCCCGGCGCCGCGCTGGCGCGGGCCGGACAGTGGATCGTGATTTAGGAAGACAGCCCCCATGTTGACATGGCTTGAACCTGTACTGCCCTACGTTCAGAACATCGCGCTGGCGATGGCGGCGCTTTTCGTCGCGTATCTGCTGACGCTTCCATTGCGGCGTCGTTACCTTCCCCCGGAAGGAACCGAGTTGCCCAAGCGTTCGAGGCGGCAATTCGTCGCCGCACTGGCAAGCTACATCGCATTCTCGGTGTGCGTGCTGGCGTTCTCCTTCCCACTGATCCACTGGATCGATCACACGGCGTTCTGGGCGCCGTATCATCAGGCGTGGCTGACGTTTTGGGCCATTCATGCGATGGTCCGGCTCATCGAGGGCCTGTTCGTCGAGCTGTTCGCGCAGATGGGCCGAGCCTGCCCTCTCAATCGCCTCACGCGAGGCCTGCTCCGCCTGGCCCTGATGCTGGGGGTGGCCTTCCTGCTGATCCGATACCAGTTGGACCTCCGAATCACCGTCTTGCTGACCTCGACCGCCATCGTCACCGGCGTCCTGGGTTTCGCCATGCAGGGGGTGTTGGGCAACCTGCTGGCGGGCATGTCGCTGCACGCCAGCCGCTCGTTGGCGGTCGGCGACTGGATCGAGGTCGATGGAACCATCGGCAAGGTCGTTCTGGTCAACTGGCGGGAGACGCGGCTGCGCACCACCGGCGGCCACATGGTCGTGATCCCGAACGGCAAGCTCGCCGACGCGACGATCCGCAACTTCTCGGCGCCCACGCCCCTGCGCCGTCACGAGGTGCCGGTCGCCGCCAGCTATGGCGACGCCCCGGGCGACGTGATCGCCGCTCTCGTCGAATCCGCCCAGAGTATTCCGAGAGTCGAGAAGCACCCGGCGCCCGAGGCCTATGTGACCGGCTTCAAGGACTTCTGCATCGAGTACGTGCTGCGCTTCTGGTCGAAACAGTACGAGCAGCGCACGGCGATCGAAGGGCACGTGATGCGGATGATCTGGTACAAGTTCCAGCGGCGCGGGATCGAAATCCCGTTCCCGATGAGCGGCCGGCTGCTCGGCAACTTCCTCGAGGCGGTCCACGCCCAGCAGTTCGAGAAGCCGCTGGCCTCGGAGATCGAGCACATCGTCGATGACCTCGTCCGCAGCGACTTCGGACGCAAGCTCATGGCCGATTCCGAGGGCGTCTGCCTGCTGAGCCGGGATGAGTTGAGAAGCGTCGCGCGGGACGTCAAACGCACGCGTTTCACGCATGGCGAAACCCTGATGCACCAGAACGACCAGGGAGAGTCCTTCTATGTCCTGGTCCAGGGGACCGTCAGGGGCAGCATCGCGAACACCGACACGGCCCGACCCATCGAGTTCGAACTGCAGCCCGGCGCGCTCTTCGGTGAGATGAGCCTGCTGACGGGCCTGCCGCGAAGCGCGACCATGACCGCCGTCACGGACTGCGAATTGCTCGAATTCGACGGGCGAGCCTTCGCCCACCTGCTGTCGCTGCGAGAGGAGATTCCCCACGTGCTCTCCGACCTGGCGGCCGCCCGCGCCGCCGAGAACGCCGAGTCGCTGGAGAAGCTGCGAGCTTCGGCCGTCGTCCCGCCCGAACTGGCGCGCGACGGCATCCTGCACCGCCTCAAACGCATGCTCGGCGAATGGCGAGGCCGATAGCATCTGTAGGATGGGCTTTAGCCCATGCTGTTTCTCAACCCTGTCAGTGATGCGTGTACTTGTCGAACACGCCGATGACAGGCAAGGCGTTGCCGTCGTCGTCGAACATGCCGCGACGCCCCAGCGGACCTGCTACGGCGGGCTCCCACCAGAAGACGCCCTTGCCCCGATTGTGCGGTGTCGCCACTACGATGCGGTGGACTTCGTCCAGGAATTGCCTCTGCCCTTCCGGCGTTTCCGGGAACGGCGCCGGCTTGTCACGGTATTCGGCGGGCCGCCAGTTGTAGGCCACCTCCACGAGGATGATGTCCTTCTTGTACGTCTCGGCCATGAAGATCAGGTTCTCCCGCAGATTGAGCAGACTGCCGTGCCACCAGGGATAGTACGACTGGCCGATCACGTCGTAGGGCACGTCGTAGGAGTGCAGCTTGTCGAAGAATGCCTTGGTCGTCTTGACGTCACCGCCGCGGTCGATGTGGATCATGATGAGCGGTCGCGGCCCATCGCCTCGCCCGGCCTCAACGCCGTCGATGCCCGCCTTGAGCAGCTCGGCGAAGTTGCTCCAGTTGTCGGGCAGCTTGCCGTCGGGCCAGAGCATGCCGGGAGTGATCTCGTTGCCGATCTGAACCATGTCGGGCAGCGCGTTGGCGTCGCGAAAGGCGCTGATCGTATCGCGTGTATACTCGAACACCGCCCGGACCAGCTCGGCGTGCGATTTGCCCTCCCACGCCTTGGGGATGAATTGCTTGCCCGGGTCGGCCCACGTGTCAGAATAGTGATAGTTGAGCAAGAACTTGTAGCCCAGTTTTTTGGCGTCCTGCGCCAGCGCGATCGTGTATGCAAGATCATTCGGCAGCCGCGTCGGCGTGTGGAACAGCCGCAGGCGAATCCAGTTGTACCCGTGGTCTTTGAAGATCTGAAGGCCCGGCTTGCCCTGCCCTTCGTCCTTGAACACCGTGCCCCGATCCTCCGCCTGCTTGAGAAACGAAAGGTCCGCCCCGATGGCATAGTCCAGAGCCTGTGACACACGAGGCAGCAATGTTCCCAGCGCAACAGACAGCAGAACAAGCAGGCACGTCGTGCAGAATCGGTTGTGCCCTCGCATAAGGCCAGAACTCCTTTCTCCATTCCGATCGAAATGTCGAGAGAGATTCTAACCCACCCGTCGGTTTGCGTACAGCCTCCTTCCACACAATGGCTGCGGACGAACGTGCGCATCTCACGTACGCGGCTGAATCAGCGCTCTGTGATTGCTGCATCACACCCACAGTCAATCACAAATCATGCACGACCCGTCCTGGGCCTGCCACCATAGACGCGGGTAGTCCCGGCTTTCGTCGATCCACCAGATATTGTCCGTGCCGTTGTCCGTCTCGTCCGCGAAATCCCAGCCAGCCTGGAGGAACGTTTCGGCCGTCTTCATTTCGGCGGTGCTCTGGCCTGTCCCCCCGCGGCTGGTGGTCTGGCCGGAGGTCTCGATATCCCAGAAGCTCGAATTGACGCTGCCTGGGCCACCACCGTCGCCCACGAGGCCGCCGACGTACCATAGAGTCCCGCTGACCGGGCCGGTGCTGTAGCTTGCATCGATGCTGCCGTAGTTGCTGCCCACAAGGCCGCCAACTTCACGATCGCCGATGACCGCGCCGCTGCTGCAACTTGTGGCGATGCTCCCGCTATTGTGGCCCACAAGCCCACCGATGGCGGTCATACCGCCCACGATCGGACCGGCCGGCTCGCCTTCATGGCTCACGCCGCTGCCCATGATCGAACCGGCGCTGGAGCTCGCAACGATGCTCCCTGAGCTATAGCCCACGAGGCCGCCGACAGACTCCATGCCGTCGACCGGGCCACTGCTGTGACTTGTGTCAATGCAGCCCTCATTCTGGCCCACAAGGCCGCCGACACCAGCGATGCCGGTGACCTCGGCGGTACTGCAACCCGTGGAGACTGTGCCCTCATTGCGGCCCACGAGACCGCCGACGGCGTGCTCCCCACGGACCAAGCCGCTGGTACGACTCGCGGCAATGCTGCCCTTGCTCTGGCCCACGAGACCTCCGATACAGTAGCCGGCTCCGCTGATCTCCACAGCTTCCAAGCCCAGATGGGAGATGCCCGCTGTGCAACTGACTCGCCCGAAGAGGCCCAAATCGCTGCCGCCCTGGATACGGAGATGATCGATCAGGCAGCCATTGCCGTCAAACGTCGCTCCAAACCAGGGGACAACCGCCATGGACCACGCGCTCTGCGACAGATCCACGGACTGAGCGAGGTACCAGTGAGCTCGTGGTGCCAGCCACACGGTCCCGAGGTCCCGTGCGTCATAGATCACGTAAGGCTGTTCGGCCGTCCCCAATCCCTCCGGCATCCGTGGTCGGGTGTCGCCATGGCAATGCAGCCGAGGAGGCCCTTCGGACGGCATTTGCCAGTAGTCGCAGGTGCCGTTGAAGACCTCGTCGGCGAAATCCCAGCCGGCATCGAGGAAGGTCTCCATGTCTCGCATCCGGGCCGTGGTCAGACCCGTGCCGGCAGCACTGCTTATCCGGCCCGAACTCTCGATGTCCCAGAAACAGGCTGTTACATGAAAGCTGTCGCCGGCGCCCACAAGGCCACCGATAGCGGAGTCGCCGCTGACCAAGCCGGCGCTGTAGCTCATCGTAATGGTTCCGCGACGGTTCTGGCCCACCAGACCGCCTACGGCAGCCCCACCGCTGACCGGGCCGCTGCTGTAGCTCGCGGCAACATAAGCATCGTTGAAACCGACGAGACCGCCAATATACCCGCTGCCGCTGACCGCAGCGCTGCTATGGCTGGCAAGGATACTCCCAGAGTTGTGGCCCACAAGGCCGCCGGCACCGGAATTGCCGCTGACCGAGCCGCTGCTGCGACTGGTGACAACACAGCCCTCGTTGTAGCCCACGAGTCCGCCAACCGCCCCGACAGTCGCGCCGAGCTCCACTGCCTCCATAACAAGATTGGAGACGATGCCCGCAGGGCCCAACTTCCCAAAGAGCCCCACATAGCTGTCCCCCGTGATCGTCAGATGCGAGATCGTATGACCGTTGCCGTCAAGGACACCGGCGAAGTGCATTCCCTGGAAACCCCTTTCAGCCACGTCGGCATCCGGCGCGATGACCGCCCCGTCAAAGACTCTGCCGCCGGGGAGGTTGGGGGCCAAGTCGATGTCTTCGACAAGGACAAAGTGCTTATCGTAGTCTTCAGGCATCTCGTTGAGAGCGATCAGATCCGCGGCTGTCGCGATCTGGTAGGGGTCCTCCGCCGTTCCCGTGCCCCCGCTGTAGGCGTGATGCTCATCTGCTCGCGAAGGGGTGTGAATGATGCCCGTCAAGCAAAGGCAGGCGACAGTCGTGCAGAACCGATACGACCAGTTTCCGGACATGGTGCCTTCTCCTAACTGTGTTGCGGGCAGAGCGGCAGCGATGCGCCGATTATCGCAATCCGGTCGCCTCTGCCGTCATTGAACCACCGCCACTGCTCTTCGTTCAACAAGGTCCAACCGGAGCCCCTGGCGTTACCGATTTTCTCAGCGAAATCTGCGATAGGTCGAGGGCGTGCAGAAATGGGCATCGGCGCCAATGCGCCGCGGCATGGCATGGCGGACACAAACGTGGCGATCGCAGAACCTCAGTTGCCGTCGATCCGCCGGACCTCCCACGCGAGAATGTTTCGGGGGGGCAGTTCCACTTCGGCGCGATCAATGGCCTGGATGGCAAGGGGACGGGCGATCCACCTCTGGTCCGCCAGAGGCGGATCGCCCCTACCGGCATTGGGCTGGATGGCAGTAACCGTTACCGGGGTGGCGGCCAAGCCATAGTCGGCTGGGTTCAAATCGAGACGGCCGGCATAGGGGTCATCGGAGACGTTGGCGAAGAGCAGCACGAGCTTGTTCTCCTGGGGAATCCGCCAGGCGCCGGTCAGGATCGCGTCGGTAGTGACGAGCCACTCGCCGCTCCACTGCCAGTCGGCGGTGACGGTCGAGACGGGTCCTGCCAGGCGCGGCGGGCGGGCCATATGGCCCCGGCAGAAGTACTCTCGCAGGCGCCAGCGCAGTTGGATACAATCGCGCAGGAATGGCCAACAATCGGCTCGCTCGATAACCTCGGGTCCGAACCAGCCGATCTGTTCGCCATAGACCAGTTGCTGAGCGGCCTTCATACGATTGGCCAGGTCCTGCGTCGGCCCGCCGCGATAGGCCCGTCCAAACATCTGGATGGTCCCGCCATAAACCGCCGAGAACGCCGGAACCATGTCCTGCTGCTGCCAGTGCCAGGTGAGGTAGCCGTCGAGCCATTTGATGTAGGGTTCGGCGTTGCACTCGGTGGTGAGCATGCGGTCGGCGGGCTTGGCGGCGCGGATGGCGTCGAGCATCTTCCAGTAGCCTTCGGTCCACCAGTGCCCTCCGCCAAGCTCGTGACCGTGCGAGGCATCGAAGCACAGTCGCGGCTGGGCGGCCGCGATCTGGTCGATGTACACACCGCTGACGCCGTACTCGCTGAACAGGCGAAGAACGATGTCACTGACCCGGTCCTGCCACAGAGGCGTTGTCGGACACATGACCGCCAGCGTTACGCTGTTGCCGTCAGTCTCTTTGCTACCGTAGCTTTCGGTGCATGGCTTGCCGTCTTCGTCCTTCGTCGCCGCGGGCAGAGCCGTCCGGCTGAATGCCCAGTCCTCGGCGCCCTTGTCGCGCGTGTCCCACAGGCGTCCGTTGATGTAGGGCATCGGATAGACGCCGGCGGTTTTCAGTTCCGCGACGCCCTCGGCAAAGCCATCCTTGACCGGGAAGTAGTGCGGATAGTCGTTGTCGAAGGGGATCTGGTGCCAGTTGTACCAGTGAAAACCCGTAGGCAGACCGATCGCCTCGGCAAACTTGCGGACTTGCGGAACGCAGTCGGATGCAGCGCCGCCCGTCATGACCCAGGCGGGCAGCTCTCGCATCCATTTCGGCGTGTCCTCGCGGCCAGCAGGCCCGAGCGCTGGCCACCATCGGGCTTCCTGCATCGCCCAGGCGCGGTAGATCTGCGCCGCGTCGAACCAGTCTCCTCGCAGCAGTTGCCAGCGGGCCTTACCGGGCAGATCGAAGCCGACGCCCGGCTTGCCCATGTCGGGCGCTGGATGGTCGAAGGTGAAAAGCACCGCCTCTTTGGCGGGTTGGCCTTCGGCGAAGATGTCTTTCGTGGAGCCGAACGGGTCGTGCATGCCCACGTAGAGTCCGGTCCGACGGGCCTTGTTGTAGGCGGCCATATACTGCATGCAGGTCCAGCCGCCGGGATAGGGTCCGCCTCGCTTACCGGCCTTGGTCCACATGCCGGAAAGCTCCACGCCCGAGGTGACCTGCGCGAACACCTTGGCATCCTCGCCGAGGTCGCGCACCGCCGCCTGCGGGAACACGATGCGCCACAGAGCCCATCGGGGATTGTCGTTCGCGATGCGCAGGTCCCACGTCAGTGCGCTGTCGCCGGCCTCGACCTCAAGCGTCACTTCCACGCGGATTCCTTCAAGTCGATCGTCCGTCGGGGCGGCGAAGGTCAGCGTATGTGTTCCCATGACGCCGCTGGATGCCACATCGACCTGCTTCCACCCGGTATCAGCGGTGATGGTCAGCAGGTCCTTCGTCTGCACGTCGCGCAGCACCACAGAGAACAGCGGCGCCGGCTCGGCAGGACACAGCTCCTGGCTCGTGACCAGATCGGTAAGGCCGGCAAGACGCAGGCCCTGGCCGGTGTTCTCCAGGACCATCCGCAGGTCCCCCGCTCGTATCGCGATCTCCATCGCGACCGGCGCCGAGACGACAGATTCGCCGGCAAAGGAGCCGTGCCACATTGCGAAGACGAGAAGAGCAGCCGACAACAGACGTGTGTGCGTGTTTCTCTGCGTTTGCATCCGAGTTCCTCCTGATCGTTGTTCCTCGGATTGTACCCGCACTGGCAATCCGCTCGCAAGACAAATCACATCGGGGCGGCGGCCTCCGCGCGCCGCCGCCCCAGTGCGAGGGTCCGTGGTGGGACGCTACGGATGCAGAGTCACGTGAATCGTGGACGAGTCGCTCGCGGCACCATCGTCGTCGACGGCCCGAGCGCGGATGGTATAGACACCATCGTACTGGATCTTCGACCAGTCCCTCTCCAGGCACCAGCCATCCGTCGGGTCCATGGAATACAGGCCGTGTATGACACGCAATGTCTCACTACGATATTCGATGGTGTACTGCACCATCAGTACGGTTCCGTCCACATCCGATGCCTCCGCCCGGAGAATGATCGGCGCCGGGTAGGTAAGTTCGGCGCCATCCTCAGGACCGGTCAGGACGACGGTCGGCGGGACGTTGGGCTTTCCGATATCCGGCATCAGCCAGTGGGACATCAGGATGTCGAGATCGAGATCGTCGACCCGGCAGTCGCCGTTGATGTCGCCGGCGATCTGCGTCTCGCAGACAGGCTCTCCGAAGTACGACCGGCTCGCCTCGGCGGTGCCGCCGTAGGCGCCAAGGTTGACGTAGCCCCCATTCGGGAAGGGCTCGGCGCCCAGCGGCGCATTCGGATCGCCAGCATCGATGCACGGGCTGGTGACCTCGTCGAAGACCCACCTTTCGGTGGCGCGGTCCCAGTGGCCGGCCTGCGACTTCAGGTGATAATCGCCCCCAACATAGAAGTCATCGTCTGGATCGTCCGGCGTGCCGTTCGGGTCCCAGTAACCCGGATCGACAAAGAGCGGATCGACATCGATGTTGCCTTGCCCTGCATAGCCTCCCTGCACATTGCTGTGAGTCACGTCGATCTGCCAAGGAAACACAGCGGGTTCCGTGAACGGATCGGGACCGTCCCACACGATGCACTCGCTCATCTTGTACAAAGGACGAGGCAGAGGTGAAGAGGATCTGATGGTGTTGGGCCGCCCGCGGTTGCCCACGAAGGTGCAGTTGGTCAGTCGCACAACCGCGGGAAACGAAGCATTGATTGCGGTGAACTCAAAAGGGCTGGAATTGCCTGCGAAAAGACAACCCTGTGCTCTGAATACACGACCGCCGGCCATCACGACGGCTTGGCGTCCCACGTTGCCGATGAACTCGCAACCAATCAGCGTGACCTGCGAGGCATTGACCGCTCCCGCTCCGTGGGACGTGTTGCCTGCAAAAACACAGTCGATAAGGGTAGCTTTGGTGTAACATTCTATCGGAAGACGCCGATTCGATGTGAAAGAGCACTGCCGCGCCGTCAGATCGCCCAGGTTCCCGACAACCGGGCTGAAGGACGGGGGGCTGGCCGTGAAAGAGCACCGCAGCAGATCCAGCGCGCCGTTGTTATGGATGGCGGCGCCACGATTCCCCACGAACGTGCAGTCGATCATGGTCAGATCGCTGCGGGTGCCGCTAACGCCGGTGGGGCCCACCTCATCGTACCCATTACCCATGAAAAGGCACTCGGTCAGAACGCTGTTGCAGTCCCGGGCATAGATCCCCAACCACCTGTTAGCGATAAACCGACAGCCGGTGATATCAGGGCTCCCGGGCCAGATCTCCATCCCCCACCCATTGGCGCCCGTAATGGTAAACCCGTCGATCACAGCCGTGTCGTCGGTCCCGCTTCCGGTGACGACTACGTGACAGTTGTCCATGCGCGCCGGTGAAAACGGATCCTCGCCCGGGGTGTCGTCGCCGGCCAGGTCGCCGCTGAGAATGGTCTGGTGGCGTTCTGTGTCGCGGGCGTCGGGATCGAGCCCCGCCACGCCGGCATACCCTCCTTCAAGCGCCACCTGGTTGTGCAACTGGAACGTCGCCATGCAGGAAAGCAGGGCGAGACCCATGGGCGGAGTGGGCCGATAGACTCCCTGGGCAACGCGAATCACGGCCGGCGGCGCTTCGTTTGCGTCGGCCAGCGCATCCTGGAGATCGCGGTACGCATCGGCCCACGATGAGCCGTCGCCGGCCCCTGTGGCCGCCGCATCCACATAGATCACACGTTCGGCCGACTGTGCGGCCCCGACGCATATCGGAACGAGCGCCGCGCACAAAACCACCACCACATCCGTCCGCCAATCTCCACGTCTCATGGTTTTCCCTCCGAAAGAAGATCGCTCTGCACATATGCAGCAGGCGACGCCTGCCTTTGGTAAGTCCAGGAGCCACGGACGATGTTACACACTCTCTTGTGGGAAAACGGCGAAATCTGACGCCTTGCATCCGGGAGGCCCGGCCCGCGCGATTCGCATACCGATGCCGACCGTGCTGAGCCTCGCCCCAACGCACACAAGACCCAAGGGCGGCCGCCTCCGCTGGCCGTCCCCGGGATGATCGTTGTCGCTCGGACGAGTTTCTCAGAAGCCGGGCACAGGAACGTCTTCGAGCGTGAAATCAACCTTCTGCCGGTAGGGATCGCGAGCGACAACGTAGCGGATGAACGCCGCCGCACCGGCCCCGCGGCCGGTGCCCGTGAGCGTCTGGGTGATGATGGTCAGATCCTCCTCGGAGTCTGTCGCGATGCTAAACGTCACGGTTCGCGCATCCTGCGCGTAGTTCTGGATCGAAACGCCGTCGGCATCCAGAACGTCGATCTCCACGACAACCGTCTCCGGCAGGCCCGTCTTCGACCACAAGTATCCCCGCAGTAATCCGGTATCGTCCCCCCGGGGCTTGCTCAGCGGCATGTGTGTGCGCGGATAGGCGATCCGGGCCGAATCGATGAGGATGGTGCTGTGGAATTGGTAACGGCTCTCCTCGATAGACGTCTGCTCGACGAACACCTCCAACCCGGGCGCCAATTCGATCCCCTCTTCGCTTGGGACGAACGGCAAATCGATCAGCTCCACCGTATCGCTCACCAGGGCATTCATCGACCATTCGATTCGGCTCAATCGCGATGGAAACTCGATGGGCGGGGGCATGACGATGTCAAAGGAGAAGTCGAAGGGCACGATCGTGTGGATCATCTCGCCGGTTGGAGTCCAGAATGTGCTGGTATACACGACCGGCTCGTAGAGAGGGGTGTACTGCGAAAGAGGCTCCGTCATCAGCGGCTCGCCGGCCTCATCCAGGACCAAGATCTCCATGACCGTGTCTGCGGCCAACCCGATCAGTCCGGCCGGATCGGTCACGGCGATCTGACCCGAGAACTGCATCTTGTTGGGGCCCCGCTGCCACGCCGGCTCGGCCCCCGCCCAATACTCAAACGTTGTGGTCATTCCCATCGATTTGGGATAGGCAACCAGATGTGCGTTCGGGTCCCAAGGCGTGTTGGCGTCCCCCTGGGCCCATAGCATGGCGGGAATTGCACAGATGCAGACGACCACTGCGGATGCGTTACGCATTGCACTTGACATGGCGCTTCCTCCTAACTGATTTTCACAACACGGCTTACAGCCCTTCCGACCCTGGGAATCCGGCCCTTCCCCGCCGAAGTCCCAGAGTCGCCGCGAGAGACTTCACACCTCGATAGACCATCTGCCGCCTGAAACGTTACGTTCTTTCTCAGAAGAATCGAGGCGGCGACCTCCGCGCGCCGCCGCCTCGTCGTGGTTGGCCCGTCAGGCCCAGAGCAGGATTCCTGGGTCCGCATGTCGAACGGGCTGGCATTTATGGCATCACCTTGATCTCGATTTCTGGCGTTTCGGTGATGGCGCCGTCGTCGTCGATGGCCTTGGCTTTGATCGTATACGTCCGGTCGGGGTATATCTTCACGGTACGCCACCATTCCCACGCGACCGTCCAGTCGTCGTCCGGATCGCCCAGGCCGGGACCCGTGCTCAGGGTGCCGTACTCCCCTCGAGCCGTCAGGTGGTAGCTCACGCGGACCACGGCGCCGTCCGGGTCGAAGGCTTCGGCACGGAAGACCATCGGCGTTCCGGGGGCAAATTCATCGCCTTCGGCAGGGCTGATCAGCCGGATGGCCGGTGGGATGTTCGGCTTTCCGATATCGGGCATCAGCCAGTGCGACATCAGGATGTCCAGGTCGAGATCGTCGACCCGGCAATCGCCGTTGATGTCGCCGGCAATCTGCGTCTCGCAGACAGGCTCTCCGAAGTACGACCGGCTCGCCTCGGCGGTGCCGCCATAGGCGCCCAGGTTGACGTAGCCTCCATTCGGGAAGGGTTCGGCGCCCAGCGGCGCATTCGGATCGCCCGCGTCGATGCATGGGCTGGTGACGTCGTCGAAGATCCACGTCTCGGTCGCCCGGTCCCAGTGGCCGGCCTGCGACTTCAGGTGATAATCGCCCACAACATAGACGTCGTCGTCCGGGTCGTCGGGCGTGCCGTTCGTGTCCCAGTAGCCCGGATCGACGAAGAGCGGATCGACGTCGATGTTGCCTTCGCCGACGTAACCTCCCTGCACGTTGCTGTAGGTCACGATGACCTCCGGCTCAAACGCCTCGAACTTCGTGAACGGGTCCGGACCATCCCATACAACGCAGTTCGTCAGTGAAACCAGCGACTGTCGCACCGGCGGATACTCGATCGTGTTGGGCCGACCCCGATTGCCGATAAACGTGCAGTGTGACAGACGCACCACGGGCGTCGAGCCAGCGGAGATCGCCCCGGGCCCATAACCCCCGGAGTTGCCCGCAAAGACACAGTTGCGCGCCTTCAACAGATCGCCGTGGATCGCTATGGCGCCGCCACTCACGCCACGGCCCGAGTTGCCGACGAACTCACAGCCTTCCAGGATCAGAGATCCCCAAGCCTCGACCACCCTGGCGGACCGGAACGAGTTTCCGGTAAATTCGCAGTCGATCAGCGTTGCGCTGCCCAGGCAATTGACCGCGCTGCCCTCGTTGGATACGAAGCGGCACTTCCGCGCCATCAGATCGCCCACATGGTCAATCCCGGCCGTTGAGAGAGCTCTGTGGGCTACGAAGGAGCACCGCCGCATATCGAGTGTGCCGCTGCTGTTGAGGCCGCCGCCCTGGTTGTCGACGAAGGCACAATCCGTCAGCGTCAGATCGCTGTCTGCAACCCAGAACCCACCCCAGGAAACCAGACGCCCGTTCCGCTCGAACGCACACTGGACCACGGCGCTGTTGCAGTCCCAGGCGTAGATCCCTGTGATGGCGTTTTCGACAAACCGGCAACGAAATACGCTCGGACTGCCCGGCTGCATCCACATTCCGTATTCGGCTGCGCCAGTGATGGTGAAACCGTCGATGACGGCGGTCGCATCCGTCCCGCTGGCTGTCACGATGCGTCGACAGTTGTCTTGCCGGGCGGGCGAACGCCAGTCTTCGTCGGGGCTGTCATTGCAGGCTAAGTCACCGCTCAGAACGGTCGGATAGCACTGCACGTCCCGGTCGTTCGGCTCAGCGGCCAGCAAACCGGCGTATCCGCCTTCGAGCGTGACGTGATTGTGCAACTGGAACGTCGCGTCACGGTCTGGCGGAATCACGCTTGTGGGCCGGTAGGTTCCCTGGGCGACGCGAATCACCGCCGGCGGCGCCCCCCTCGCCTCAGCCAGCGCATCCTGGAGGTCGCGGTACGCATCGGCCCACGAGGAGCCATCGCCGGCCCCCGTCGCCGCCGCATCCACATAGATGATGCGTTCAGCCGACCACACGCTGCCGGCGGACATCGCGACGAAAACCGCACAAAGAACGACGCCAAGCAGTTGGTTGAGTCTCTCGCCTCGCATGGCTTTCCCTCCTGAAAAAGGTCGCCTCGTAACAAGTATATCCCTATGCCCAGTCTACGCCGACTGTGCCTCTGTATCCATCAACCGAGGCCCATCCCGCACCTCGGCGCCGCCGCGAAATACCGCACTGTCACATTTAGGACGCATCGATTCATCGAGCGTTTCAAACTCCTCCGAAAAAGGCATGCGATCGCCGCCGCCGGGGCCGAAACTGCCGCCCCGGCAGCCGCTGCCGGCGATCCGAGCGTATGAGAGCTCTGCCGTGTTCGAGTCAACAGGGCAGCGATTATAAAGTCCATCCAACACACAGGTTCACAGCCCGTGACAATCAGCCAGCAGGTTTCTGGGAGAACCGCTGCAGGGCACGGCGCCGACATCAGATCCCGCAGAACTGTACAAGCCCGAAAAAACCTGCCACACAGGGCCCCAACGCCAGCCCGAGGCCCGGAGACCCAGGAAAATCCCAGTGCGATTCTTTCCATTCCCCCCTAAAGACGCCGTCCGCGCCTGCCGACATTAGGCCTGCTGACATCGCGACGGCAATGTTAACGCAAGTTAATAGCATCCCTTGTGTCGCGAAGAGGCGGTACAGATCCGACGGATCTTCAACTCGGACTGCCGCCGGGCGAACGCTGCCTGCGTGCCGGTCTGAGATGTGGGGTGCCTACGGGCCGGGGGATTGCAGACCCGCGCTGTTCGGGCCTGGTTTGGAGTGCTGTGTCTTTTGGGAGGCTTGCTCATGACGAGAACCGAAACGAAAACCCGCGAAACGCCTGACACACCGCAAAGGAGGGAGGGCAAGTACCTCACGTTCGCCCTGGCTCAGGAAGAGTTCGGCCTGGAGATCCTCAAGGTCCGCGAGATCATCGGCTACATCGACGTGACTGCCGTCCCGCAAATGCCCCGTCACGTCAAGGGGGTGGTCAACCTTCGCGGGCAGGTCATCCCCGTGATCGACCTGCGGGCCAAGTTCGGCATGGAGACCACCGAAGTCACCTCGAAGACATGCATCATCGTCGTCGAGATCACCCAGGGTGGACGGACGTTCAGCACCGGCATCACCGTCGATCGCGTGCAGGAGGTCCTTGACATCAGCGCCGACAACATCGAAGAGGCCCCGCAGTTCGGCTCGTCGGTGGATACCAGCTTCATCCTCGGCATCGCCAAGATCGGCAGCACCGTCAAAATCCTGCTCGATATCGATCGGGTGCTCGGCGGCGAGAACGTCGATGGGTTTGGATGCAGTCCCGAACTTCCCTGAGCGCCGTCGGACGCGCCCGCGTTGTCGGCTTTGAGGCAGAGGCACCTGCGGCAGCGCGGAGAACAACATCATCGAAAGCCACCAACCAGGTACGAAAGTGAAAGGAAGACAGAATGTTCAAGAACATGAGACTGAGCGTGAAACTGATCGGTGGATTTGTCACCGTCGCGATCATTGCCACGGTGATCGGCGTGGTCGGGCTATCGAGCCTGCGCGGTTCCCAACGGCACCTCCAGAACGTCGGGACACAGGCGCTTCCGAGTATCCAGAACCTCCTGACGATTTCGGAGAATCTGGAGAAACTCAAGGTCGCTCAGCGGACCCTGTTGAGTCCGCAGACATCCGGCGAAGACCGGGCCCGGCAGTATGAGAACATCACGAGCGCCCGGCAGACCTACGGACAGGCCGTCACCGCCTATGAGACGCTGTCGCACACGGCACAAGAACAGCAGCTCTGGACGGACCTCCGTCAGGCGATGGATGACTGGCGAAAGGAAAACGAGACCTTCTTCGACTTGTGTCACCAGTTGGAGGGCACCGACGTAACGGATCCATCGGCGTTGGGCATGCTGATCGAGAGGTTCGTGGGGGATCACTATGCGCTGAAGGACCGTGTGGGCCAATTGGTCGAGAACGGGCACGAATTCGAAGGCGGCGATGACCACACCGCGTGCAACTTCGGCCGATGGGTCTCGCAGTTCCAGACCAAGAACCCGGTGATCGACGGCGCCCTCAAGGCGATGGCGGAGCCCCACCGACAATTCCACGCGTCCGTCAAACGGATCAAGGAACAAGTCAAAGCCGGCAATGGCGAAGAAGCCGCCACCGGCTACAAACAGATGTACGCTGCGTTGAGCAACACCTTCGCAGATTTCGACAAGATCCGTGCCGAGATCGGCCGAGCGTCGAATCTCTACCAGCAGATCAACAATCAGGCTTTCGGACCCTGTGCCGGCAAACAACGCGACGTGCAGCGCGCTCTGGAACAGATCGTCGCCACGAAGACCGATGCGGCCGACCAAGCGGTGACGGATGCCACCCGCACATCGGCCAGAAGCGGCATGGTCATGCTCGTCTCTCTGGTGCTCGGCGTCGCACTGGCACTGTTTCTCGGCTTGTTCCTCTCGCTCGGCATCACCCGGCCGATCAATCGGATCATCGCGGGACTGACCGAGGGCTCTGAGCAGGTGGCGGCGGCATCCGGTCAGGTCTCGGCGGCGTCGCAGTCGCTGGCCGAAGGGGCCACCGAACAGGCCGCCGGACTCCAGGAGACCTCATCCAGCCTGGAGGAGATGTCCTCGATGACCAAGCAGAACGCCGACAACGCCCAGCAGGCCAACACGCTGGCAAGCGAAGCCCGAAAGGCCGCCGACACCGGCGCCGAGTCCATGACCCGGATGAGCAAGGCCATCAACGATATCCAGAAGAGTTCGGATGAGACCGCCAAGATCATCAAGGTGATTGACGAGATCGCCTTCCAGACCAACCTGCTGGCCCTGAACGCCGCCGTCGAAGCGGCGCGGGCCGGTGAGGCGGGCAAGGGCTTCGCCGTGGTCGCCGAAGAGGTCCGCAATCTCGCCATGCGGTCGGCCGAGGCCGCCAAGAACACGGCGAACATGATCGAAGAATCGGTCAAGAACTCCAAGAACGGGGTCGACATCGCCACGGAGGTCGGCAAGGTCCTCGAACAGATCGTCCAGAGCGTTGGCAAGACCACCGATCTGGTCAGTGAGATCGCCGCCGCCTCGCAGGAGCAGGCCCAGGGCATCGACCAGGTCAATACAGCGGTGTCCCAAATGGACAAGGTCACACAGCAGAACGCCGCCAACGCCGAAGAAAGCGCCAGTGCCTCGGAGGAACTCAGTTCGCAGGCCGAGTCCATGAATGCCATCGTCGGCGAACTGGTCGCCCTGGTCGGAGGGGCCTCGACAAGGACATCATCCACCCGGCAGGGGCCCAACAAGCCGAGCAGTACCCTCTCGCACTCGGACCATCTGTACCATCACATTGCTTCGGCCAACCAAGTCAAGACGCGCAGGGCCGAATCCGCCGCCGGCGGACTCGCGCGACCGGCGGCCGGCAGAGCGATCCCGCTGGATGACGACGACCAACTGAATCACTTCAACAGCTAACCCCTTCCCGTGGACGACCTGCATTCCGGGTGCAGCAGGATGCCTCGCCGGGAATGCAGGTCGATTCCATATGCCCATTCGCCTGTCCTGCGTTTGCCACTGTCGGACCTGGACCTGAACCGTTCGACATGGTATCCCCCCCCACGTGAGGGTGTCGCCTTCACATGGTGCTCCGGACGCGGCTGCGGAACTCGTATCCGGCAGAGCGGAGCGGCGGCCCCCAAAGGATGGGCTTTCGTGGCACGACAGGGTCGGTTCACGCAGATCGTCAACGGACTCGCCTTGGCAAGCGTGTTGTTTGCCTCGGTGGGAGCGCATCTGGTCCATCCGCTGTTCCACGAAGACCTGGACGCCCCGCCGCCTGTCGCCAGGGCGGAAATCGCTCACCCTGGAATTGCCCCAACAGGCGCTGCCGGCGGCCCTTCGGCCGCGCAGAGCAGCGAAGACGAATGTCCCATCTGCCGGTTCCTGAAGGTGTTTCGGTCGCCCACGTGCCCCACGGCAGCGACCGTCGTCGTCACGGACGCCTGCACAACCCGCTCCGTCGAACCGGGCAGTCAGCTCCTCCATCAGGACGTTCTGAAGGCCGTCTCTCCGCGCGGCCCGCCCGCCTGATCCCTCCACGGCCCGTCATTTGGCACCCGCTGGAAATCTCCGCCTTCTCTTGACAAGGGTGCGCCGAGATCCGGGCCCGTTCCGATGTGCGCCAAGCTACACCAAGACTTCGCAGATTCAGAGGGATCATCCATGGCTACACGATATAAGAATCTCACCGTCACCATTGTCGCCGCTGTCCTGAGCGGATCGGCGCCGCTGCTTGCGGGTGACGACCCTTTGCAGGCGATGCTCAATCAGATTCGCGAAGAAGAGCAGACGGCCGGCGTGGCCGCACCGTCCTCGGGGCTGGCCAGCGCGATTCAGAGTTTCAACCCGGACATCAGCGTTGTGATCGATTCGATGGTTCACGGCGATGATGCGCGTCGCGGCATCGGCCGCATCCTCGAAGGAACGGACGGGTTCGGCCCCGTCCGCGAGCCGGGCGGCTTCGACGACGGCTTCAACCTGCGAGAGGCGGAACTGTTCATTTCAAGCGTGGTCGATCCTTACTTCCGGGCGTACACCAGCATCGTCGTCACAGAGGACGATGCCGCACTGGAGGAAGTCGTCGTCCAGACCACCGGACTGCCCTACGGCCTGCAACTCAAAGGCGGCAAGTTCCTCTCGGAATTCAGCCGAAGCAACTCCCAGCATCCACACGACTGGGACTTCGTGGATCGGCCCCTTGTATCCGGGCTGATCTTCGGCGATGGTGGCCTGGTCGAAAAAGGCGTGCAGCTTTCCTGGCTGGCGCCCACGCCGTTTCACCTCCTGCTGGGCACTGAGGCCCTCCAAGGCGAGAACGAGAACATGTTCGGACACCTCGGCCGCGACGACAGCGGCGGGACCCTGACAGACCACAGCGGCCCGCGTCTTTGGCTTCAGTGGATCAAGATCGCCCCGCCCCTTTGGGGAGGCCACGAGGCACAGTTCGGCCTGTTCCACGGCTACGGTCGGCACCAGGACGAGTGGGACGATGGGATCAACGACGGCTGGTTCGACGGCCACAGCCGATTCCTCGGAACGGACTTCGTCTACAAGTACGATGCGCCGCACGCCTACGGCAAGGGCGACGTCACCGTCCAGGGCGAGTACATGTACAGAGGCAAGGACCTCACCCTCGAAGCATCGCAGAGCAGTCCGGGCCTCGTGGGCAACTCACGGGTGGACCAGCAGGACGGCTTGTACTTGCAGGGCGCCTACGGCTTCGCACCCCGCTGGCGGGCCGGCCTGCGGTGGGATTACGTCGGCCTGACCAATCGCAGTCGGCTGCCCGACCGAACGACCCAGCGGTTCGACGAGACCCATCGCCTCTCGGCGATGATCGACTTCTCGCCGACGGAGTTCTCCCGTCTGCGATTGCAGGTCAATCGAGGCGAGTATTTCGTGGACGGCGAGCGGGAAGAGGTCTACCAGGTCTTCTTCCAGGCGCTCTTCACGCTGGGCGCGCACGGAGCGCACAAGTTCTAAGATGTGACAACAGCCCCCTTGGGCACAAGAGCACAGGAGCATGCATATGAACATACGATCGACCACATCACTCATCTTGACCGCGGCGATGCTCTCGACGGCGCAGGCCCTGGCCGGTCCACTGATAATCGTGACCACCACGAGCGATCTGAAGTCCATCACCGAATCGATCGCCGGGGATCGCGCAACGGTCTCGGCGATCTGTGAAGGCACCCGCGACGCCCACTATCTACAGGCACGCCCAAGCTTCATCATGATGGCGCGCGACGCGGACCTGTGGATTCGCGCGGGGATGGAACTGGAGATCGGCTGGGAGCCGATGATCCTCGACGGGGCCCGCAACCCGGACATTCGCGTGGGCGGCCCGCGTCACCTCGACGCCTCCGAGAAGGTGTTGAAACTCGATGTACCGACACAGCGGCTCAGCCGGGCATTGGGCGACGTGCATCCCAGCGGCAATCCGCACTACTGGACGGATCCTCTCAACGGGCGCATCGTGGCCGAGACCATCGCCGAGCGGCTGATTCGCGTCGACGCGGCCGGCGCCGAGACCTATCGCGCGAACCTCGCCGCGTTCCAGAAGGCCCTCGACGAGCGGATGTTCGGAGCTGACTTGGTGCAGCGTTTCGGCGGCAGCACTCTCTGGGCCCGGCAGTTGCAGGGCACCCTCGACAGCTTCCTTGGCGAAAACGGTGCGTCGGAGATGCTCGGCGGCTGGGTGGCGCGCATGCGCCCGCTCAAGGGCCGCCGCATCGTGACATACCACAAGAACTGGACCTACTTCGTCAACCGCTTCGGTCTGGAGGTAGCTATCGAACTTGAGCCCAAGCCCGGCATCCCGCCGAGCCCCGCCCATCTATCGCGTGTGGTCGATCTGATGAGAGAACAGGGCATCAACACCATTCTGATCGCGCCGATCTATCCGCCTCGTGCCGCCAACCGGGTCGCAGCCGATGTCCGCGCAAAGGTGCTGGTGAGAGCCCATTCAGTGGGCGGGTTGCCTGCCGCTTCCGACTACCTGTCGCTTATTGATGAAATCGTCAACGACCTTGCGGAGACGCTATGAAGACACACGCCATCCAATCTGAGGAGTCTGAGGTCATGGCCGAAATCGCGACCGAGCGAAAGTCGGTAATCACCTGCGAGGACATCTTCGTAGGTTACGGCAGCGAGCTGGTGCTCAAGGGGGTGTCGCTACAGATCATGGCCGGGTCATTTGTATTGCTCATGGGGCCCAACGGGGCGGGCAAAACGACGCTGCTCAAGGCGCTGCTCGGCCTGCTCCAACCCCGGCGCGGGCAGATCACCACGCCGTTCCACAGGACGGCCCCCGGCTACGTACCCCAGCAGAAGTCCATCGATCCGCTGTATCCGGTCACGGTGCGGCAGATCGTCGGGATGGGATTGTACCCGGAACTGGGGCCGTGGAGGCGAGTGACCGGTGACTTCCGTCGGCGCGTGGACGCGACGCTGGAACAATTCGACCTTCTGGCGCACGACCGCAAGACCTTCAGCGAGCTATCGGGCGGCATGCGACAGAAGACGCTCATCGCCCGCGCCTTCGTCAGCGGAGCCGAAATCTTCATCCTCGATGAGCCCACCAGCGAACTGGACGAACGCTCGGAACGCGAGGTGGTTCAGCACCTCCACCGCCTCGCCCGCCAGCAGAACAAGACGGTCCTGCTGGTTCACCACGGATTGGGGCATGCCGTGGACCACGGCGATATGGTCTGTCTGGTCAACCACGGTAAGGCTGTCCTGCTGGAGCCCGATGAAAACCACTCGATGGAACACGTCGCCGACGCCGCCCGTCGAGGCATCGCGAAGGGGAAGGCATCATGATCGACAGCGTCCGAAGCTTGCTGACGGTGTTCCCTTACGCCATCGCCGCCGGGTCCCTCATCGCGACGGCCTGCTCGCTGCTGGGGGTCTTCGTGATCCTCAAACGCGTGGTGTTCATCGGCATCGCCCTGTCGGAGGCCGCGGCCCTGGGCGTGGCGGCCGCGATCATGTTCCACATCCATCCCTTCCTCGGCGCGACCGTCGTCACCCTGGCCACGGTGGCCATCCTGGCCTATCCCTTCGAGCGACAGCGACTGCCTCGCGATGCCGTCCTGGGCATCATCTTCGTTTTGGCATCGAGCCTAAGCGTTCTGCTGGTGGCCCGCAGCGGCTTCGGCCTCCACGAAGTGCAAAGCCTTCTCTACGGCGACCTGATTCTGACCGACCGAACCGATCTGGCGATCATCCTGGTGACCCTGCTGCCCGTCCTGGTCTATCTACTGGTGTTCATTCGCCCCAGTCTCTACACGTTCCTCGACCGTGAGGCGGCGCGGGTGATGGGTGTTCGGGTGATGATCTGGGAGCTTCTGTTCTTCTTCTCGCTGGGCGTAGCCGTCTCGGCGGCGTCGAAGGTCGCCGGCGCCCTGCTGGTGTTCTGCTATCTTGTGGTCACACCCTCGGCCGCCTTGCTGCTGAGCAAGCGCCTGTGGCTGGTCATGCTCTCGGCGGTTCTCGTCTCGGTGGCCGCGACGATGATCGGCATGGTCTGGTCGTTCCGCAGCGATCTTCCGACCAATCACGCGGTGGCCGCCGTGGCCTGCGGCCTGTTCGCCGCCGTTCTCGTCCTCGTGGGCACCCGCCGGCTGCTCGTGCGGCGGGTGCCGGCCGAATCCATCCGCCTGGCGGGGACCGAGCAGGGCTGACGTTCGGGTGGCTTTCGGTTTGACTCGGTGCGACCAGCGCCTTACACTGACGGCATGGCTCGAAGAGCAAAGATCAAAATGCAGAGTGCAAAGTGAAGGAAGTCATCCGCCGCAGGCGGATGCCGCCATTTTGAATTTTGCTCTTTGATGTTCGCATTTGGCCGATATCAAGTGTGTGAGGAGAACCGCATGGTCCGCCACAGGAACATCTCACGACGGGGCTTCATCCAAAGCGCAACGGGGCTGACGCTGGGGGCCATTGGGTTTCCGTACTTTGTCCCCTCTGCGGCGCTGGGCCACGCCGGTGCGGTCCCGGCCAGCGAGCGCATCACACTCGGCTGCGTGGGCGTGGGCCCGCAGGGGACCTATGTCATGCGGAACTTCCTGTCGCAGAACGACTGCCGCGTGGTGGCGATCTGCGACCTCAAGAAGCCCCGCCGCGACGAGGTCTCGGCTATCGTCAACACGCATTACGGCAACGACGACTGCGCCCTCTACACCGACTTTCGCGAGATCATCGCCCGCAACGACATCGACGTGATCCTCGCGGCCCCGACCGACCATTGGCATGTCCTGGTCGCGCTCGAAGCCGCCCGCGCGGGCAAAGACATCTATCTCGAAAAACCGATGGGCCTGAGCCTGGCCGAGGACCAGGCGCTGCGTCAGACGTGCCACCGCTGCGGCACGATCTTCCAGTTCGGCACGCAGCAGCGTTCGGAGCGGAACTTCCGCTTTGCATGCGAGCTGGCGCTGAACGAGCGCATCGGCAAGCTGCGCGAGATCAACGTCTGGTGTGCGGGCAGCTCGTCGGGCGGTTCGCGCCAACCGGCACCGGCGCCGGACTGGATCGACTACGACATGTGGCTCGGCCCGGCCCCGTACACGCCGCATACGCCGGACCGCGTGTCCAACCAATGGTGGTGGTTCATCTCGGACTACGCCTTGGGCTTCATCGCCGGCTGGGGGGTTCACCCGCTCGACATCGCGCTCTGGGGCGGCGGGGACAAGGTCGCCTGCGGCCTTGAGATCGAGGGCAAAGGCGTCTGGCCTGATCCCGAAGGCGTCTGCGACACCGCGATGAATTGGGACGTCACCTGCACGTATGACAGCGGCGTCCGAATGAACTACTTCGGCAACCCCTATCCCGACGCATGGAAGACGCGCTACGGACGGACCAGCGACCATGGCACCGCCTTCGAAGGCACCGACGGCTGGGTCCACGTCGATCGCTCCGGGATCAACGCCCATCCCAAAGAGCTGCTCGACATCCAGTGGGGCCCGAACGACATCCGGCTATATGAGAGCGGCAACCACGCCCGGAACCTGCTCGACTGCGTCAAGACGCGCAAAGACACGATCTGCCCGATCGACGATGCCGTCCATGCTGATATCCTCTGCCACATCAGCGACATTGCCATCCGCCTCGAACAGAAGCTGCGATGGGACCCAACGAAGGAGCAATTCGTCGGCAACGACGCGGCGAACCGCCGACTCGTGCGGGCCATGCGCAGCCCCTGGCGGCTCTGAGACCAATCCACATGACTTTGAGGAGATCTGTAACATGCTGAAGAAGACCACACTTGGATTGCTGATCTGCTGCTTGATCACGGTATCCAGCACCGTCGCCGATGACGGCGGGTGGATCACTCTGTTCGATGGGACCAAGGGCCTCGAAGGCTGGAAGGCCAGCGAGAACGAGGGCACCTTCCGCGTCGAGGACGGCAAGCTCATCGTCCACGGCAAACGCAGCCACCTGTTCTACACCGGCCCGGTCAACGGAGGCACCTTCAGGAACTTCGAATTCCGCGCCGACGTGATGACGATGCCCAAAGCGAATTCGGGCATCTACTTCCACACCGCGTATCAGCAGACCGGCTGGCCCGACAAGGGCTACGAATGCCAGGTCAACACCACGCACAGCGACCGCAAGAAGACCGGCGGCTTGTACGGCGTGCAGGACGTGATCGACGATGCGCCCGCGAAGGACGGTGAGTGGTTTCATTACTACATCAAAGTGGTGGGCAAGCACGTCACGATCCAGATCGACGGCAGAACGACGGTGAACTGGATCGAGCCGGAAGGATGGAATCGCGGCGGACGCAAGATCGACAGCGGCACCTTCGCCATCCAGGGCCACGATCCCGACAGCATCGTTCATTACAGGAACATCCAGGTCAAGCCGCTGCCCGACATGGCCGACGACGGCTGGGTCTCCCTGTTCGACGGCACCAGGGGCCTCGAAGGCTGGCGAGCCAGCGAAAACGAGGGCACCTTCCGTGTCGAGGACGGCACGCTCATCGTGCACGGCAAGCGCAGCCACCTCTTTTACACCGGTCCTGTCAACGGCGCCGACTTCAAGAACTTCGAGTTTCGCGCGGACGTCTTAACCCATCCCAAAGCCAATTCGGGTATCTATTTCCACACCACGTATCAGCAAACCGGCTGGCCCAATAAGGGCTACGAGTGTCAGGTCAACACCACGCACAGCGACCGCAAGAAGACCGGTGGTCTCTACGATGTCCAGGACGTGATGGACAACGCCCCATCGACAGACGGAAGGTGGTTCCACTATTACATCAAGGTCGTGGGCAAGCACGTCACGATCCAGATCGATGACAGGACGACGGTCAACTGGATCGAGCCGGAAGGCTGGGATCGTGGCGGACGCAGGATCGAACGCGGCACCTTCGCCATCCAGGGCCACGATCCCGACAGCATCGTTCACTTCAGGAATATCATGGTCAAGCCACTACCCGATGACGCATCCGATGGCTGGGTCTCCCTGTTCGACGGCACCAAGGGCCTCGAAGGCTGGCGAGCCAGCGAAAACCAGGGCACCTTCCGTGTCGAGGACGGCAAGCTGATCGTCCACGGCAAGCGCAGCCATCTGTTCTATACCGGCTCGATCAACGGAGGTACCTTCCAGGACTTCGAGTTCCAGGCCCAGGTGATGACGATGCCCAAAGCCAATTCCGGCATCTACTTCCACACCGCCTACCAGGAAACCGACTGGCCGGCCAAGGGCTACGAGTGCCAGGTGAACTCGACACACAGCGACCGCAGGAAGACGGGCGGACTCTATGCCGTCCGGGACGTGATGGACAACGCTCCGTCGAAGGACGGCGAGTGGTTTCATTACTCCATCAAGGTCGTCGGCAAGCGCATCGTGATTAAGATCGACGGCAAGACGACGGTCGATTGGACCGAACCGGATGATTGGAAGCCGCCGCAAGGCATGGCCGGCCGCAGACTCTCCAGCGGCACCTTCGCCATCCAGGGTCACGACCCCGACAGCATCGTCCACTTCAGGAATATCATGGTCAAGCCAATCGATCCGATCAAGGTCGTGGTCGTCACGGGTGGACACGACTTCGAGCACGGTCCATTCTTCAGGCTGTTCCAGGGCTACGACGACATCACATACGTCGAGGCCGCTCAGAAGGACCACAGCGAGCTGTTCGAGGACGTCGCTGGCTGGGAGTACGACGTGATCGTCCTCTACAATATGACCGCGAACATCTCGCCGGCACGACAGGAGAACTTCAAGCGGCTGCTGCGGGACAAGGGAGTGGGCCTCGTGGCGCTGCACCACGCCCAGGGCGCCTTTCCCGACTGGGACGAGTACCGTAAGATCATCGGGGCCAAGTATCCGCTCAAGGACCAGACCATCGACGGGGTCGCCTTCAAGACGGGTACCTACAAGCACGACGTGGATCTGACCGTCCGAATTGCCGACCGCAACCACCCGATCACTCACGGCTTGAGCGATTTCGACATTCCCGATGAGAGCTACAAAGGCGTGTGGTTCGCCAAAGACAATCACGTGCTGCTCACGACGGACCACGAAACCAGCGACAAGACCATCGGCTGGGTACGGCCGAACTACGGCAAGGCCCGCGTCTGCCTCTTTCAGGGCGGCCACGACTCGAAGGCCTACGCCAACCCGAGCTTCCGCGAGATCGTCGTCCGCGCGATCCGCTGGTCCGCCGGCCGGCTGAACTGAAAAGCAAGTGTGAAGGTTTCCAAGAAGGAGGACGAGAACGATGTCCGATCTGAATCGTCGCAGCTTCATGAAGCAGTCGCTGGCCGCTTCGGCCGGCGGGGCGATAGCGTTGAGTGGGACTGGGGCCGCCGCCGGCGCATCGGCCGTTCGGGTCGAGCCGGGGTCGAAGGCCACGCTGCCGAAGGGCAAGATCGGCGACCTGGAAGTCAGCCGGATTCTGCTGGGCGGCAATCTCCTGACGCACTACACGCACAGTCGCGACCTGCGGTATGTCTACAATCTGTGCGCCCATTACAACACGGAGGAGAAAATCCACGAGACGATGGCCTTGGCCGAGGCCCACGGCATCGACACGCTGTCGATCCACAACCCAGCCGGCATCGTTGAAATGCTCAAGCGATATCGCCAGCGCCACGGCGGCAAAATGAAATGGATCATCTGCCCCATCGCCGAACTCACCGACGACATGAAGGCTTACACAGAGATGACCAAAGAGCTGGTCGATAACGGCACCGACGCCATTTATCTCTGGGGCGTGCGATCCGACCCGCTCTGCGCGCAGGGGCGCATGGACCTGGTCCGCAAGGCCGTCGAGGTCGCCAAAGATCTTGGCGTGCCCTCGGGCGTCGGCGGCCACGACCTGAACGTGATCGTCCAGTGCGAGAAGCACGACATCGGCGCCGATTTCTATATCAAGACGTTCCACCACCACAACTATCCGAGCGCGCCCAAGGCGCACGAGCTGAAGAACGCCCACAGTGAGGTTCCCGGCTACTGGTGCAAGGACCCGGCCGAGACGGTCGAGGTGATGAAGAACGTCACCAGGCCGTGGATCGCGTTCAAGGTGATGGCCGCCGGAGCGATCCCACCGCGCGATGCCTTCAAGTACGTCTTCGAGAACGGCGCCGACCACTGCCTGGCCGGCATGTTCGACTTCGAGATCGCCGAGGACGTGATGATCGCCAACGAAACCCTCGCTGCCGTCCAAAACCGCCCCCGCCCCTGGCGAAGCTGATACGACAATCGAATCGCAGATTCAGAGTCTCACTCCCGGCCCATGTGCTCAGTTCCATGGGCCGCTTGTCTATCAAGCCCAGGATTTCCGGTGATGGACCCCGGGTGGCAGCCTCAAACGCACAGCGTTTGGGGATGGCAGACTTGGCTGTCACATTGATAGCAGAGCGTCGCCAATGCTCAGAACCATCCCCAAGCTCTTCAGGCTTGAGGCTGCCACGCATGGCTCTGCGCGCTGCCCGAAGATCCATGCAGGTACGGTATCCGATGATGCATGGAATCGGATTGACAGCCGGCGGGCGGGTCGGTAGGCTGCTCGGCTTTGCGTGGGCTGTGGTTCCGTATGATGCTGATTCGATCGCCGCTGCTGGTTCTGATTGCGACGCAGTTGCTCTTCACGACGGGCGACCTGATCGCCAGGGCCCACATGCGCCACAGTCCGTTCAGCGTGTCCTCGTTTGTGAACTGGTGGTTTTTGGTCTACTTCCTGATCCGCCAGGTCGCCATGTTCGGCCAGCTCTACGTCTTCAGCGTCCTGCAGATCGGCAAGACGATGGCCCTGTTCGGCGCCACCTCCATCGTGGTCGTCAACGTCCTGGGCGTGCTGCTGCTGGGCGAAGTCCTCTCGCTGCAGGCCTATCTCGCCATCGGCCTGGTCGTGCTGGGCTTCGTCCTGATGTCGGTCAGCCCGTAAGGAGCTGTCTCTCGCCGAAGTGCCCGTCCCGCTATTGGCTGCCCGTTGGCACAGCGCGCAGGGTCACGGTTGTTACCAGTGTGCCGGAGAAGGCGGGTTTGCGGATGGCGATGCGATTGTGGTCGGCGCCTTCGGCCAGGGACAGGCGCTCGATGCGGACGGTGCAATCCGGGGGGATCGACAGCGTCACCAGGCCCTTGTCACCTCGGATCGTCACGACGCCTTCCGTCTGCTCGACGGGCAGATTCGTCTGCCAGTAGAACTCGACGGCATCGCCTTTGGCCAGTTCGTATTCGTCGCGGATCGTCAGCACATCGGGCGACGGGGAATCCCACATGCGGACCCATCTGGCGTAGTAGCCATTCCAGCCGGGCGTCGCATCGATCCGCGCGACGAATGCCCGTTCGTCGCCCTTGCCGGTCGGCTTGACGTCGAACGGCAGCGGGTTCAGCGGGGCTGCGCGCTCGGCCATCCCGACCGGCACGAGCATGTTGTGACGCTGGCACTGCTTATAGACTGCGTGGATCGGGTCGTCATAATCGCAGATGCCCAGGTCCATCGCGAAGGTCTGGCCCGCGAACTCAAGCACGAAGCTGCCCTTGTCCTCGTGCGTGTGGCCGGCGTTGGCCTTGTGGCCCATGATGAAGATCTTGACACGCTCGTCGCCGAGCGACCGCGTCGAAGCGATGTAGCCGATCTCGGGCAGTTCGATGTACGCCGGCAAGGACGGCGCCGCATCCAGCGTCGCCTCACCTCGCGCGGCCTGCTGTTTGTTGCAGAGCGTGGTCCAGTAGCTATTCGGAACCAACTCCGTCAGGATGCGCAGCGTGTCGTTGCGAAAGGCGGCGCCCGAATCGCAGACGGCGATCACGTCGTCGCTCGTTGTGGAAGCGACGACGGCGGCGTAGTCGGCCGTCAACCTGACGACCGGCGGGACGAGGTCGGCCACGTTGCGGCCCCGGGCCCGCGCGTAGTGCTTCAGCACGTTGTAGTTCTCTCGGATGGTGGGGTTCAGATAACTGGGCCCTTCGAGCGAGCCGCCGTCGGGCTCGATGACGCTTTCGAGATTGTCGATCGCATCGCGAAGGGCGAGGTCCGTGTAGGGCTTGACGCGAGGCCACTCGCGCTCCAGCACGAGATAGGCATACATCCGGCCCGTGTTGAAATACGCGAGCTGGTTGCAGTGGAAGATGTACTCGTGGCGCCAGGCGACGTAGTTGATCGGGCCGATGCCTTCCTCCGCCAGTCGCCTCATCAGGTACGTTCGCCCGGCGTCGGTGAAGACCTCACCCGCCAGGTCGAGAATCCTGGCAATGTCGGTGGCGGTATACGAGCGGCGAAACGCCCGGTCCTCCCAGGCGCTTCCGGGCAGGACGGACATGAAGCCCGTGTCCCAATGCTCGCTCATCGCCAGCGACAGCGCGTAGCGAGCGGCCATACGCAATGCCTCGGCGTCGCGCAGGACGAGGGCGGCAATGGCGAGTTCGGGATTGCCGGACAGGCGAGGGCGGAACTCGTCCCGCACGCGACTGTGGGCACTCGTCCGGCCCCCGCTGCCGACGAATTCGCTGATCCCCTTCTCCGGCTGATACTGCCGCGCCGCGGCGGCGCGCCGCGTGAACTCCGACTCACCGCCTTCTGCCAGCGCCCGCTCCTGTTTGGCGCGCAGGTCCGCCAGCTCTTCGCCCGTCAGGAATATCCCGTAGCGAGGCTCGAATCGCACGGTCACGTCGGGGGCCTTCAGATAGCCGTCCCAACGCATATCGGAGTAGTCCCACTGATCGAAATACTGCGCGAGCCGTTCGGTGTTCTGAAGTCCGATCCAGGACAGCCATCCCGCAGCGCCACCCTCGGTCCCGGCTTCGAGCTCCAGCGTGATGGTCTCTATGCACCGGGCACCTCGCAGGTCCACGGCGTATTCCGCGCGGTTCTCCGTGGCCGGCTCGGAAACGAATGTGCGCGGGCCTTTGTCCGTTCTTGCCGTCACGCGAGTGACGCACCCTTTCGGCGGCGACAGGCGGACGAGCAGACGGTCGTAAGCCGAGCAATCGACGTGGAAGTCCCGGCTCATGCGTAACGCCGGACCGGCTGCCGGCTTCGAGGCCCACTCAAAATCGACTGCACTCCAGTTCTGGCGAATCCGCAACCCATATCCGGCTCCAGGATCGATCTGCCATTTCGCCAATCCGCTCAGTTCCGGCACCCAGAACGGCTCGATGATCGCCTCGGCCATGTTGATCGGAACGCCCTTGCCCAACGCCGATGTCTCGCCAGCGCCGCGAGCGGGAACCACCAGCAGGACGAACAACAGCAACCACAGAGACGAACGACGTCGGGGGCATACAGAAGCGTTCATCACTTCACCTCGTGCCTGTCAGAGACGATTCATACATACGGGCGAATAGTCATTCGCCCCTACGACATCATACGTCTGCCGCCGGCGCGAGGCAACCAACCTGTACGACCGGCCCGGCGCGCCGGGACGACCCTGCTTCAATGCCGGCCGACAAGAAGGACAGCAGCCTGGAGCACCGGATCGGCGGCCTCCAGTTCGACCGGCGTGGCCCGGACCGCGAAATCCGGCGCGATCCCCTGTCCCTCGAAGCACGTGCCGTCCGGGCGCAGCGCCTTCCACGAAGGCAGGTAGACTGTGACTCCGTTGCCGAGATCGACCGGCTTGGGATTGCCCGAGCTTCCGTACGAGGCCGCACCAACCAGCTTGCAACCGGGCACCTGCTTCATCATGAGCAGGAACGCTTCGCAACTGCTCATGTTGGCCGGACCCATCAGAACAACGACCTTGCCGCGATACTTCGGCCGGAGCTTGCTGGGTTCGAGGACGCGTTCCTGCGTCTGACCGAACCCGCCCGGCGCACTCGCATCGCGATAGACGTGTTTGGCATAGACAACGGGCTTGTCGATGAAACAGCCGGCGAATTCCTGGGCGAGAGGCTCGGCCCCCCCGCCGTTGGGACGCACGTCCACGATCAGGCCCCGCGCGCCGGCCAACTCCCGGAGGGCCACATACACCTGTTCGAGGGCCTCCGTGTGTTTGCCGTCCCAACTGTCGATCCGAACGTACCCGATGCCGCTGTCGAACCGGCCGGTGTAGACGACGGCGCTGCGTTTCTGGAAGGCGGGAACGATCTTGGCCAGCGTGTCGAGGTTGTAGTTCCGCACGATGTCACGTCTAAAAGGCTGAACGGTCGTGTCGGAAACCTCGATCCAGATGTGCATATCCCGCGCATGGGCCAGCAGCCTGGCGGCGGCTTCGGCGAAGGCAGCGGGATTCCCGGCGCCTTCCAGGGCGGGCGTGTGTTCGGCAAAGACGGCGGCCCAGTCTACGCCGCGCAGGTCCTTGTACGAATACCGCGTGTCGATCGCCTCGTGCAGCCTGGCGGCCGCTTGGGCGTTGCCCTGCGAACCCGTAGCCGGTTGTGGCGCGTCGTTCGCTGCAGCGGTTCGGAACTGAACCGGATAGGGCACCGCCGATTCACCGGCAACGTTGCGGCACTTCTGGGCGGCCGGACAGTTGACGCTGAGCCGGTACTCATGGTCCGTGACGAGCTGCACGCGCATCACGAGCGTCCGGCTGTCAGCCCAGCGCGGCCGGCCGACCGTCTTGGGAAACAGCAGGCCTCCGCCGCAGATCGAATACCCGCCCGCGCTCATGTCCTGATCGAAAACGAAACGCAGCTCCCGCAAATCGGGATCGACGTTCAGATCGCCGTTGCGCGGCACCGTGTCGACTACTTTCGGGGGCACGGCCAACAGGCTCGCGGCCGATAAGACCACCAGAGCTACCCAGACCAAACCGATCGTTCGCTTCCAGACTCCCATGTCTCCACCCGGACATTCGAATCTACGATCTATGATTGAGTCGCGTCTGAGACGCACGAAGCCAAATCATAATTCGTAGATCATACATCGTAAATCCAAAACCGGGCTGGAGGGGGCCCGGCTTGAAGCCTGGATGCGGGTCTACTTGCGTTTCTGGATCACGAGGGTGCAGCGACCGAAGCTGGTGGCGGGTTTCTCCGCGACCGCCGAGGTGAAGGGATTAGCCCACGCGTTGGTAGGCGGAATAGTCAGCTCGAACCCGCTGTTCGGATCGACGCCGACATTCACCTTGTACGAGACGACGGGGATCAGGCTTTGTAAGTCCACCCAGTACTTGCCCTGCTCGAGACTGAACGAGTCGAGCGGCAGGTGCCATTGGCAGAGGAGCAGTGTCTGGCCGAGCGACAGTCTGTCGAGAGGCAGCACGATGTTGTATGTGCCGTCGCCCGTCTTTTCGAAAGTCAGCGAGGCAGCGTCCTGGGCCGGCAAGCCAAGTTCACTGAGCAGGACCGACTCCGGCACGGCATCGGCGTGGGGCAACCGGAGCGGCAGGACAGACGCATCGCTGGGACCTCTCAGGAGCGTCAGGTGGGCTTCGACCCTGACGCTCGCATCGGGCAGAATGTAATAGAACATCTCCTGACTCCCGACGAACCCGGGTCTGGACCACGACTGATAGCCGGCACCGGGATCGATGCCCTCAACCGATGGCATCGGGTCGGGCAGGTTCTCCGGGGCGACGTCTTCGACATGGAGATCGCCGTAGATGACGCGGCAGGTTTCTGAGTCTTTCGGACGATACCAGAAGATGGGCGTCTCGGCCTCGCCCAACATGACGCCTTGGCCGCGATAGGTCCACTCGCCCTCGCCTTGGAAGAACCGCGTGAACAGCAGGTAGTTCTGAATCGTCTGGCCCAGTGCGATCTGTTCTTCGCTGCTGAGGTCCATCTCTTGGAGTTGTCGGGCGACGTCCGGGGCCTGCTTGAGGTAGTCCTCGACGGCCACCCCGTCAGGGAAGCGGCCATTGTTGAACCTCTCGGCCAATAGCCGCAGACCATCGATGAAGGCTTCTTCCGTTCCAGCGTGAAGATTGAGCGTGCTTTCCTGGTGAACCTTGTAGCCCTCGGGAACGTCCATACTGAACCACGCGTCCTCCACGAGAACGTCGAACTGCATGTTCTTGCAGACCACTCGCATCTGCCCTTCGTTCTGCTCGATGCGCACGGGCAGGCCGGTCTCGGCGTCGGCCCAGAGCGTGATCTCAGCGCGCGGGTGTCTGGCGAGGAAACCGATGACCTCAAGACCGTCCAACTGCTGAAGGCCGAGGTTCTCGACGACGAAGTCAGGAGTCTGCTGCAACATCACAATGACGTTCTTCAGATTCTCCATGTAGTTCGGTATGGAAGGCAAGCCTTCCAGGCTCATGTACTGGGCCTCCTTTTTCGTTTCAGAGAATGTCAGAATCCGGCTTGCCTCCAGGTCGATGATCGTGACGTCGTCGCCCATGCCGGGCACGGTCCTTCGGATGCGCGAGCCCATGACCAGATCGCGGATGACGGGCGTACCGCTGTCCTCGTCGCCGATAACGATGTCGAATTGGGCGGTGCTCGCGTTCAGAATAGGTTGGATGACCTGGGCGAAGGTCAGTGTCGAGCCGACCGGATTGCCAAGGAAGCGGAACCCGATCACAGCGGCGATCAAGATCACGGCCGCTGCGGCAATCTTCGTTCCTTTGCTTGTCATGATGGTTCTCCATATCGCCGGCCTCGAATGCGCTATCCCGCCTTGTCGGCGCTTCGCCAATTGGTCGAGGGCGCTGCCCAGAATGCGTTCGTCCGCCTCCGGGCCGGCCGTAATGTGCGATTCGTGAATCAGTCGTTGTATCTCGTCTGCCGGTTTCATCAGGTTGCCTCACCGTTCAGAAGTGACCGCAGTCTGTCGATTCCGTAGCGGTAGCGGCTCTTGGCCGTGTTGGCCGAAATCTGCCGGGCCCGGGCGATGGCCGCGAAGGTCATCACCCCGTGCAGGTGTAGCATGACCACCTCGCGCTGTTCGAACGGCAGCCCCGCCAGCGCCCCGCTGAGCCGCCCGAGCTGCTCATTGCACGCAACCGCCTCGATCGGGCTGTCCGCACAGGCAGGCTTCCCTGTGTCGGCGCCGATCCCCACACGGCAGCGCCGGCGCTCCGCCTTGTTCCAGTTCCTTGCGTGGTTGGCCACGCAGGTCAGCAGGAAACCCTTGAGGCTGCCGGTCAGGCGGAAGTCGTCCAGACCCTGCACGAACGACAGGAAGACATCATGCACCACATCTTCGCAGGCGCTGCGGTCGTTCAGCAGGGCCATCGCCAACAACAGCAGGTCCGCCTTGTACTTGCGGTAGATCTGCGTCAGGGCCTCCTGACTCCCACGCCTGCATCGATAAACAAGCAGCTTGTCTTCCATACGACCGGTCCGGTGCATCCGTCTGCAAACGTCTGTCGGCAATATAACAACGGCCGAGGCGATTTGGGTCTGCCGAAGGAAGACTTTTTTGCCTTCTCGCCGCGCAAGCGCATAGAAAAGGCCGGGCGGTCAGTCCCGGCCTGATGGCATCGTATCTGCGCGGCAAGCGTTCCCGCTCGCCGGGGCACCGGTCAGTTGCCGGCCAGGGCCTCGACGATGGCCTCGGCAAAGAGCGTGGCGGCCTGGGGTCCGGCTGAGGTGACGATATGGCCATCGGTCTGAACGGCGGCTCCGGTGACGATCGCCCCGGCGGCAATGAGCAGGTTCCGTTCGGCGGGCACGGCCGTCGAGCGGACGCCCTTGAGCGCGCCGGCGTTGGCGAGGATCACCGGGGCGTTGCTGCCGGCGGCAACCACCTTTCGCCGGGCCGCCGCCTGGCGCGCCAGGCCGACCACGGCCGGGTTGGTGTAGTACTCGATCGTACCGAGACCTCCGATGAACACGACGGCGTCAAAGTCGTCGACCTTGACCTGGTTCAGGGGCAGGTCGGCCTGGGCGAAGCCGCCGAAAGATCCGACGATCCGGGCGGCTCGCGTGCTGGCGATGACCGTCTGGACCGAAGCCAGCCCAAGGGTCCGGCTTGTCTCGAACAGCTCCTGGTCCTGGAAACCGCTGGGCGGCACCACGAGCAGGGCCCTCCTGGAAACCTGCTGGGCCGATTCCGATGCACGTCGGGACGCTGCCGCCGCCGCCCGCGACAACGGATGGCCCACAAGCGCCACGTACAGCGGCTCGGCCGTCCTCGCCAGGCGGAGGGCCCGCTTGATCGCCGTGCCGTCCATATCGGACGAGGCGATATACGTCAGGTCGAGGCTCACCGCCTGGAGCTGGATGTTCTGTGACATCTGCCCGGTCAGCAGCAGCATGGCGGTCCGGGCGTTCTGCCCGTGTGTGGCCGTGAAGTCCCGGCTCGAACCGGTAATCACGATCTGACAGCTTCCCGTGGTCGTCGCAGGCACCGAGACGTTCGGCTGCCGGCTGAAGACGGCGGTCGCCACGGCCAGCCGCACATCGCTGTCCGAGGTCTGCTGCAACGCATGACTCTGCGGGTCGTACAGAAAGGTCCCCTCCGGCAGCGAGAAATAGACCCGCAGCGGGACCAGGCTACCAGGCGTCGTGGTCGTGCCGTCCGTTCGCGGAGCGGTCACACCCTGGGCGGCCCAGGCAAGCTGACCGATCTGAGCCAGTGTCAGTTTCTGGTCGGCGGGGGCTTCGAGTTCCTGCGCCAGGCTCAGGACCTTCTCGAGGCTGACGGCGCTGGACGTGACGGGTGCGGGAAGCTGGACGACCTTGTTGCGCGCCGGGCGGGTGGGCCGGGCCCGGGTGGTGTCCGGCGAGGTCTGTTGCTGCCCCCAGCAGACTGTTGAGATCACCAGCAGCAGGACTATCCCCAGGCAACCCGTCCGGTGCAAATGGGCACACGCCCGCGAATCGGCCATCCGGAGCCGGCCGACCGAAGTCCAGAAGTGCATTTTGGCCATCATGATCCTATTCCTCCAACACAAGCCGTTGTGGCTTCCTTCAGGAATCGACGATATCCAAAGGGTAACGCTTTGTCTTGGCTTGGGCTACAGTATTCCGCAGATAGCTTATACGCCGTGCGCCCGATCCGGGTTCCGCCGGGGCGAGCCCATCCCGAATCACGCCATTCCAACCACAGTAGGGACGAATCATCGTCGGTCCGTGCCACCAGCAATCATGGGCCCCCGTCTGCGCCCGCTCCGGCGGGGACGGCGTCCCCTGGGAACGGCCTGTACAGCGGATCGCCGATGAGGACCAATTGCCATGAGTTGAATGGGTTGGTGCGGTAAAAGGCCTCGACCAGACAGCTTCCGGCGAACAGTTCTGAGAAGAACGCCTTGGGCTCCGGGAAGCTGTGCAGGTACGGCTCGGCCACGGGCCCGAGCGTGGCGGTGATTCCTCGGGTGAGCATGGCGGGACACCACTGCGTACTGTTCGGATCGCGCAGGTTGGCCGCCTCGAAACTGGCGATGTGGAATCCGACGGCGCCCGGGACGAACGTAAAGGCATCGACGTATTTGCTGACGCTGTACCAGCCGCAGTAGAGAGCCGTATCGGGACAACTGCCCGGCTCAAACAGAGCGCTGGTGCGTTCTTCCTTGACCGGCAACTGCGTTCGCAACTGGATCAGCAGCGCCAGATCCCGCAGAGACTGGTCGTAATA
Organism: Phycisphaerales bacterium Planc_01; assembly: GCA_001603075.1. Taxonomy (GTDB): domain Bacteria; phylum Planctomycetota; class Phycisphaerae; order Sedimentisphaerales; family Anaerobacaceae; genus Anaerobaca. The sequence goes on from LVBB01000139.1 coordinate 95,249, forward strand.
GCCATACGTATCCTTGCTGAACATGCCTCGGGAATCGACATAGGCGGTCCCGGTCAGTCCGTTCGCCTCGGCCTCAAGGGCCTTATCCACAAGCCCGGCGGCGATCGTATAGTCGGGCCCATCGAGCCGGCAGACCATCAGAGTCCGGAACGGCTGCGGCGCATTGCTGCGCAGCAGATTCGGCTGCCATCGGTAGAGTTCATAGGCCCCGAACAGGACCATGGTCAGCTCGCTATCGACGGAGGCGTTGGTCTCCTTTCCGCCAATCCAGTCGATCTCGGCTTGCAGCGCCGTCACCTGCCGTGTGCGCTGACCGTATTCGGCCGACCCCTTCATGTCTGTGGCTTCCAGTTGCGACACCACCTCCTTGGCCTGCTCCAACTGGCTGCGGATTTGTGTCAGTCGGGCCTCGTGCTGAGTGAGTGGGCCTCGCGGCCCGACGCGGAAGGGAATCCCATAGGTTGTGACGAGGCATTTGATCCCGGCCAAGTCGGCGCGGGTCGAGAGGAGCCTGCGGATGGGTTGGGCAACGCGTTTGTCGTAGTCGTCGCGGCCGATGGTGTCACGAAGGGTGGTCCCCAAAGCCAGCGGAACGACATGCCCGGAAGGCACGCCCCGACGCTCGCAGTAATACCGTGCCAGCCGCACGGACGCCGCATGGTTCGAGTTCGCCAGAACCAGAATCTCATCGGGCTGCAATGCCCACAACGGACCGGCACACAACAGAATCAGGAGAAGACAACAAGATACGTTGTTCGTCATACCGCCCTCCTTCCGTCGCCGCAGAGGCCCGGCGGGCGTGGTGCGACAGACATGCAACTCATTCAGGACCGTGGGACCGATATGGCAGGTTTGCAGGGTGATCGCAGGTCATTTCGTCATAGTCATCCAGCCAACAGGCCTGCGGATTGCTGACGAACGCCAGCATCCGACCGCTGTCGGCATCGTTGGCGGCGCGGTGGTATCGAAAATACATGCGATCCGACAACTTCCCGAGGATCTCGATCTTGCCGCTGGCGTGGCTCATCACATAACGCAGCCGCTTCGCCAGACCGGAGACCCGTGACTTGGCCTGTTCGACGATCTCGCAGCCGGCCTCGATCGGGACAGCATACGCCTTGTTGCCGACCGCCGGACGGCACTGGAAGATGTAATACGGGACGGCGCCGATGAACGACAGCTTCTTCAACAGCGCCGCCAGTGTCGCGGGGTCGTCGTTGATTCCATGGATCAGGGGCATCTGGTTGGCCGTGATGGCGCCGGCTCTCTGGAGCATCTCCACCGCCGTGATGGCCACGTCGGTCAGCTCGCGAGGATGGATGAAATGCGTCATCACGTAAATGCGTTTCTCGGCGGTGCTGTGCTGTCGGATCATGTCCGTGAGCGTCGCGTCTTCAAGGATGCGATGGGGATGGAACGCCGGCGTTCGGCTCCCGATCCGGATGATCTGCACGTGCTCGATCCGACGAAGCCGCTCCACAATATCGGCCAGTGTCGATGTCGGCAACGTCAACGGATCGCCGCCGGTCAGGAGCACGTTCGTGATCTCCGGATGGTCGGCGATGTAGGCCGTCGCCGCCGGGACGTCACGAAGGTACTCCCACTGGGGGCGGATGAACACGCGTTTTCGGAAGCAGTACCGGCAGATGCCCTCGCAGACGTTGCTGACCAGCAGCAGAACGGTCGAGGGGTATTTGTGTTCGAGACCGGGCATCACCGTATACGTCTCTTCGTCCGATGGGTCGAGCCGGCCCCATTCGTCCAGTTCCTGAACGTGCGGCACGACGGCCCGGCGAATCGGGTCGTTCGGATCGTCCCAGTCGATCAGCGACAGATAGTAGTCGTTGCAGCGAAAGGCAAACCGCTCGGCCACCGGCTCCAGCGTCTTCCTCTCCCGGTCGCTGAGCTGCCCGAGCTGGTCGATCCGTGTCAGGTACTTGCAGCGATGTGCCGGGTTCGCTGTCATGGGCGCTTATCCACGTTTGTTGTGCGTTCCGTCCGCTCCAACGTTCCTTCTCCTCGAATTGTCTCGTCCTGCGAGTATTTCTGCTCGTAGATCCCCTGGCGACCGCACAGTTGCACGAGTGTGGCCAGGAGAATGGCGGCATCGAGCCGCAGGCCCGCCCGTTCCACGTACTCCACGTCGCGTTCGAGCTTCTCTTCCCGCGTCAGGGCGCCGCGCCCGGAGATCTGCGCCAGGCCGGTCAATCCGGGCCGGACGCTCAGGCGCCGCCGTTGCCGCTCGTTCCATTCGGCCATCTGCGAAACATACAGCGGCCGGGGTCCCACCAAGCTCATATCCCCTTCGACGATATTAGCCAATTGCGGCAGTTCGTCAAGGGAATACTCTCGAAGCCATCGACCGACGCGTGTGAGCCTCGGGTCCTCGCCGGACTTCGGACTTGGACCGAAGGGATCGACATCGAGCCGCATTGTCCGGAATTTGTAGAGCCCGAATGGCTTGCCGTCCTTGCCCGCGCGCTGCTGCACGAACAGAGCGGGGCCCCTGCTGCTCAGTCGAATCGCCAGCGCAATGATCAGCAGCAGCGGCAGAAGCGCGATCAGCAGCACGCCGGCAATGAGAATGTCGAACACTCGCTTGACGATATCAGCTCAGGAATTCGAGAATGGCCGCGACGACCGCATCCTGCATTTCGTCGGTCAGCTCGGGATAGATCGGAAGGGCCATGATCTCCCTGGCCGCTTTTTCGGACACGGGGAAACTGCCTTCCTTGCAGCCCAGATAGGCGAAACACTCCTGCAGGTGGGCCGGGACGGGATAGTAGATCTCACAGCCGATGTGGTTCGCCTGAAGATGCGCGACGACCTCGTCGCGTCGCGGCACGCGGATGCAATACTGGTTGTAGATCGTCTTGCAGTCCGGACTGATGTACGGGGTCCCGACGGCCGCGCCCTTGAACTTCTTGTCGTAATAGGCGGCGTTGTCGCGACGGGCTTGCGACCAGTCATCGAGGTGTGGCAGCTTCACCAGCAGCGCCACCGCCTGGATCGGGTCGAGGCGGAAGTTGGCGCCGACGAATTTATGATAGTACTTTGGCTCCATTCCGTGGTTGCGTGTCAAGACGAGACGCTTGTAGAGCACCTCATCGTTGGTGACGACCATGCCGCCGTCGCCGATGCCGCCGAGGTTCTTGCTCGGGAAGAAACTGAAGCACCCCGCCGTGCCGATGCTGCCGGCCTTCTTGTCCTTGTAGGTGCTCGTGATGGATTGCGCGGCATCTTCGATCACCGCCAGATTGTACCGCTCGGCGACGTCCATGATGGGGTCCATCTCCGCCATCTGGCCGAACAGGTGCACGGGCATGATCGCCTTGGTCTTCTTCGTGACCGCCGCCTCGATCAGGTCGGGATCGATGTTGTACGTCTTCGGATCGATATCGACAAAGACCGGCGTGGCCCCGACGCGGGCGATGCAACCGACGGTCGCGAAGAACGTGAACGGCGTTGTGATGACCTCATCGCCCGGTCCGATCTCGAGGCTCATCAGGCAACTGAGCAGCGCGTCCGTCCCGCTGGAGACGCCCACGGCGTACTTGCAGTCGCTCACCTGGGCGATCTGCTTCTCCAGTTCCTCCACCTTCGGGCCCCCGATGCACCGCTGGGATTCGAGCACCTCGGCCACCGCCGCCAGCACCTCGTCCTTGATGGTTGCATACTGTGCCTTCAAATCCAACAACGGTACCTGCATACGACCTTCCCTGCAAAATGGCCTCGGTTCATCCGGTTGCTGGTCTACGCCTGCGCCGATCGCCGCGTAGCCAGGACTTGCCCATTATCGCCGATAGCGACGCGACCGGCAATCTTCAATGGGCGGTTCTCGTTAAAGGCTCTGCGCATACGCCGGTCGCGACCTGTGTGAGGAGGGTTTCGAGGCGGGCGGCCAGGAGGTTGCGGTCGAATTCGCGTTCGGCCAGGGCCCGGGCGTTGCGGCCCATCTGCTCGCAGAGCGCCGCGTTCCGCGACAGTTCCACCAGGGCATCGGCCAGCGTCGCGGGACGATCGGGCGCCACGAATCGGCCGCACGCATTCCGCTCGATCAGTTCCCTCAGCCAACCGGCGATGTTGATCAGCACGGGTTTACCCGCCGCCAGCGAATCGAACAGCTTGTTCGGCGACCACGTCGGGTTCCTGCCCGCCCGGGCGATCGTCAGGCACACGTCGCAGCCGGCCACGACCGCCGGGACCTCTTCCTTGGGCACCAGATCGCCGAACACGACGTTCTGCAGCCCCAATCGCTTGGCCGTCGCAGCCAACTCGTCGCGTTTGCCTCCGCCGCCCTGAAGGACCAGAACGATGTGGTCCTGCTCTCGCTCGGCCAGGATTCTCGCAGCCTCGACTACGTAATCCAGGCCGTTCGCCAGGCCCATTGCCCCGAAATAGACCGCCGCGAACCGCCCGCCCAGGCCCAGTCGCTCGCGGGCCGCCCGGCCGTCCACGTCCGGGCGGAACAGATCGAGGTCGCTGGCGTTGGGAATGAGCGTCACCTTGGATGGGGCCACCCCTGCCCGCACGATGCCTTCCTTCATGCCGGGCGACAGCGCCACGATGTGGTCCGCCCGCCGATAGATCTTCATCGCCATCCGCCGCAGCCACCAGATCGCCAGCGGATTGCCCAGAGCGCCGACGTCCACCAGCGCTTCAGGCCAGAGGTCGCGGACCTCGAACACGAACGGGACGCCAAAATGCCGGCTTGCCGAGATGCCGGCCAGACCGACAGTCAGCGGCGTGTGTGTGGCGAATACGACATCAGGCCTGTCCAGCTCTCGGGCAACCTTCGAGGCCGCCCGCGCAAATTCATAGAATTTGAGCATCCGCTGCCAGCCGGTCAGGGCGGTCCCCAGATGCGGGTCGTTGTACCCCCCGGCCACGGACACCAAATGAATCCCATCGACGTCGCGTTCGACGTACCTGCGACCCTCGAGGACCGGGAATTCCGGATTGGCCAGGCCCGATGTGATCATGGTCACGCGATGGCCCTTCTCGACCAGGAAACGGCCGAACTCGTACGATCGCGTCCCCGTTCGGCCTCTGCGCGACGCGAAATACTGATGGACGTAGAGGACATGCATGGCGGTGAACCTACGCGAAGCGCCCCTCATGGAAGCGTATTGGCAAGCCAGTGTCGGCGGTTCCGATAATCACACCAAAGCCGTCACAGCGAAACGCCCCAGCGTTTTCATGTTGCCGAATCTGCCCATTTATGCTATAATACCTGGCTGTATCTGCCGGTTTGTGGCAGGACGCAGTCGAGAGCCTGAAAGCCTTGGCCCGTGACAGGCCGCGTTGAAGGATTGGGGGGAAGGGTGCATATGAGCCAAGTCCCTGTGCAGCCGCGCCGCTTGCGGCGGTCCGCCACATCGCTCGCGGCCGCGCTCGTTCTGTTTTGCGCGGCGGTCGCGTGCTGCGGGATCAAGAAATTCGATGGCGACCTGCCTGTCCTCCGTCCGGACCTTGCGGCGCTGGCGGTCGAGAATCGCGGCCTGCTCCACCAGCGGCTCATTGCCGCATACGGGCGCGACTACCTGATCCGCATGGCCGTCAATGACGGGCGACGGCTCAACGACGGAATGACCATCTACTATCTGCAACGCGAACTCCAGAGCCTCGTCGACATGTGGAGGGGAACCGGAAACCCCGCGTATCTCGCCATCGCCAGATCGCTGACCTTACAGGCCATCGATGAGGCGACGGCCAATCCCATGCCTTTGATCCGGCATGGGAACACACGCGGCGACTGGCCGTGTTTCTATCTGGATAAGGTGGCCGCCGAGACGGGCGGCCACAACCAGCTCTGCGACTTCCAGGGCAGCGCCGGGTTCCTGCTGGTCGCACGCGCCCTGTGCGAAATCGACGATCCCAACTGGCGTCCCATCGCGGACTTCGTCGAGCGCGACATCGTTGAGAAGTGGCTCTATTACCAGCCCTCGGTCACGCCGGAACAACTTACCGCTCCGAGTTCGTTCCGAACGCTCCTGCCCCTGCTTAACAGCGGACGCGATTCGCGGGAGCATTTCGCCTGTCTCTGTCTCGATCTGGACGGGCTGGGCTACGACAAATATACCTATCGGACGTGGGCGGAGCGGCTGATCGAGCTGTACCTGACCCCGCGATACGATCCCAACGAGCCGGCCCCGAATTCGGCCGAGATGGGCAACACCGTCCCCAGTGATTGGGGGCTGTTCGTCCGGATCGCCGACGAAGGCTATGTCTGGCTGCTGATCCCGGATTATGGCTCCGGCACGGCAGACCTGGCCCTCGATACCTCGCACGCCAACCGCACGGCATGGCTGGCCTGCCGGGCCTACGCCGAAGGCCTGGTCGACGAAACAGTCCTCGACGGTCTTCTCAATACGCTGAAACTGCGAATCTGGGCGCCCGAGAAGGGTCCGTTCCACTTCAACAACTACACCGACGGCAGCGACGGCATGCTCGGCGACCTCCTGCCCGGCCGTGGGGGAAACGTCTGGTTCGGCTGGCATCGCCTGGCGGCGTACGATCCCGACCTCGAAACCCTGTTCCTGGCGCTGGCCTATGACCTGACCAACGGTGGCCCCAACCTGCCCGTCGGCGCTCAGAACAAGACCATGCTCAACGCGCCGCTGTGCCTTGAGGCCTGGGGCACGCGACTGCTCGGCTCCAAGGGCCAGCCCGATCGGTTCCCGTAGGCTGTCCCCACCTGCATCGATCAGGGGGCCGAGCGGATGGCTTCTCTGAGACGCACGTCATCGGAAGCGCCGAACTCCTGAAAGACCCGGACGATGCGTTCGGCCGTCCGGCCGTCCCAGAACACCGGGACTGTGCCCTCCTTCCAGTTGCCCGAGAGGATCCGATCGGATTTCTCCTCGATCGTCTCCATATCGACCAGTTCGTTTGTGCCCTGCGTAATCGTGATGGGGCGCTCCGTGTTCGGACGCAGGGTCAGACACGGCAGTTTCAAATAGGTCGTCTCTTCCTGGATTCCGCCGGAATCGGTCAGGACGAATCGTGCGTTCTTCTGAAGCAGGATGAACTCGCGGTATCGGACCGGTTCGATGATGCGGAAGTCGCGGGTGAATGCGACGTCGATCCCGAACCGCTCGATGTTCTTCCTGGTCCTCGGGTGCATGGGAAAGACCACAGGCAGCTTCTCCGACAGCCGGTTCAGGCAGAGCAGAATCTGTCGCAGACTGTCCGGCTCGTCCACATTCGACGGGCGGTGCAGCGTCACCAGGACATAGGCACCGCTCTCCAGGGCCAGATCGTGCAGCGTCTGCGCCTCCTGATTGCGACTGATTCGTCCCAGGATCGTGACCAGCGAATCGATCATGATGTTGCCCACGCAGCGCACGCGACCGTCGAGGGCGCCCTCGCGCCGAAGGTTCTCATCCCCATCGACGGAGGGAGTCAGCAACAGGTCGGAGATCGCGTCGGTCACGCGTCGGTTGATCTCCTCGGGCATTGTCTCGTCGAAACTGCGCAAGCCCGCCTCGACGTGTGCGACGGGAACGAGCTGCTTCTTCGCGGTCAGGCTGCAGGCCACCGTCGAGTTGACATCGCCGAATACGACGACAAGGTCGGGACGCTCCTGAGCGAGCACCTTTTCGAACTCGATCATGACCTTGGCCGTCTGTTCGGCGTGGCTCCCCGAGCCGGCGCCCAGATAGTGGTGCGACTCCGGAAGCTCCAGGTCCTCGAAGAAGGCCTGAGACATCGCGTAGTCGTAGTGCTGGCCCGTGTGCACGATGACCGGGTCAAACCCCTCGGTCTGCGTCAGCTCGAAGTACAGCGGCGCCATTTTCATGAAGTTCGGCCGGGCCCCGACAATCAGAAGTACCTTCGACACGTTGCTGACCTCCAGTGGTCCCCAGAAGGACCGCATACATACGACAGAGCTGTGCGCTCTGTCCTTCCCAGTTAAACCGCTCCCGCACGGCATGAAGTCCGCATTCGCCCATCGCGCGCGCCTCGTCCGGGTGTTCAATGAGATACGCTATTGCCTCGGCAATCTCCTCCGGTCTTGACGGATCGACGATCAGGCCGCACCGGCTCGGTTCGACGACCTCTCTGTAGAGCGGAAAATTCGACGCCACCACCGGCATGCCCACCAGCATATAGTCGAACAGCTTGTTCGGCAAGCAACTCGTGTTGTTCGAATAGGGCAGATAGGTGATGATTCCGATCGACGCCGCAGAAGTGAGCCGCTCCTTCTCCTCGTAAGGCACCCAGGGAATGAATGTTACGTTCTTCTCGATGCCGTGTTGCCTCGCCAGGGCTCTCAGGTCGTCTTCGAAGGACGCGGGCCTCGATGCGCCGACCAGGACCAGTTGCCAATCCGGGTGTTTGACCGCCACCTGCGCAAAGGCCTCCACCGCCTCGATGAGCCCCCGGATGCGTGCCATGACGCCGAGGTAGATGATCTGTTTCTGCGGATTCCTCTCAAACGTGCCGGACAGTTCGACGATCGGGTAGTTCTCGATTCGGGCCGAGGCCACCTTGAGCTTCTCGTAGCGCGCCCCGACCAGCGGCGTCGTGTAGATCACCAGGTCGAAGAACCGAACCACCGCCCGCTCGAACAGATCGAAGGATTTGCTGACACACCGCCGCAGGCGCTGCGAGATCCAGAACTTGTCCATGATGCTGTTGGGGTAGTGCTCGTGCACGTCCCAGATCACCTTCTTGCCACGGGCCTTCAGGAGCAGACCGACGATCATCAGCTCGGGGTCGTGGAAGTGGTACACATCCGCGTCTTCCTTGACGGCCAGCCGGTACAACCGCCATGTCACGCTCGTCATCCGCTGAAAACGGTTTCGTGGTTCGGACAAGGGTACGATGCGCACACCGTCCACGGTCTCGGCCTTGTCGTGCCGGGCAATCAGCACAACATCGTAACCGGCCCTGGCCAGACTCCTGGCCTCTTTGTGGAAGATGCGCCCATCGAACGGCATATGGACGGTCGTCAGCATGCACACCTTGGCGCGGGGCGTTTGCGGATCAGCCATCGATTCCCTTCCTCTCGGCTGACAGCGACCACAGCGCATCGGCAAAGGTCCTGGCATTGCGGTCGGGGTCGAACACTTCTTTCGCCCGCGCCAACCCCAGTCGCCCGGCTGCGGTTCGAAACGGCGCGTCAACGATCATCCGCTCGATGGCGCTGCGCAGTTGTTGGACGTCTTGCGCTTCGACAAGCAGTCCCGTTCGGCCGTCGATCACCGCCTCAGGCACACCTCCTACGCGCGTCGCGACCACCGATAGCCCGCAGTCCATCGCTTCGAGAACCACCTGGGGCATCCCCTCGCTGTGCGACGGCAGGACCAGGAAATCGGCGCCCTGCAAATAGCGTGGCACCTCCTCGGGCGCAACCTGACCCGGCAGAATGACCGCATCATTTCGCATGATCCGTCCCGACAACTCCTTCAGCACACTTCGCGAAGGGCCGTCACCCACACACACCAGATGAAAGTCGTCGTGCTGGTTCAGAAGAGGCTCGCAGGCGGCTGCCAAATCGCTGATTCCTTTGCTCTCGACCAGACCACCGACGTAGACAGCGACCATGCCCTCCGCCGGCCAGCCCAGCCGGGCACGAATCTCAGCCCTGTTCGAGGCTGGCTGGAATTGCTCCCCGTCCCTGCCAAGATAGACGCAGAGGGGCTTCCGCCGGCATGCGCCCGTATCACCGAGTCTCGCGCAGATCGACTGACTGACCCCAACGGGCAGATCGACCCGCGCCAGGGTGTGGCACAGTCGGCTCCACAACGCCGGCATGCGGTCCGGGTAGACCATCACGTCGCTACCCACCGCCAAAGACGCGACGGGCAGACCGAGCTTTGCACCGATGATGGCGGCCGCCTCCGCGTCCGGTAACATCGAGACGCCCAGAACTGCGTCGAATGGCTCGGCCCGATGCCAACGTTTCGCCTCAGCCATTGCACTGAAGGCCAGGGATGCGCCTTCGAACCGGCGAAACCCGAACCCCGGCGGACGAAGGTAGCTGACTCGACGCGCCCGGAGCCCCTCCGGCGGCGCCAGCGGATTGCCGGGGCCATAATCGCGCCAGCGGCCGGCGAGAGGAAGCGGCCACGGAGCCCAGGGCCGACCCACGAGGAAGTCGCACTCGATCCCATGACGGCGCAGGTGACGGGCCTCGCGACACATAAAGATGCCATGCCGTTGCGACTTCGCGGTCGGGAACATATGGCTAACCGTCAATATCCGCAGCTTCTTCATCCGCTTCTTCGGAAACCGTGTCCTCAGGCTCGGCGTACCACCAACTCAGACGCTCGGCCGCCAGAACGAACGCCAGGAACACCCAGTAGTATTTGGCCGAAACCTGCTTGATGTTGAGCCCCATGACCACGAGGAACGTCAGGACCGCCCGCGCGTATAGCTTCTCCAACGTCAAGGGCATGCGTCGGACTGTGAGCATCAGCAGGACTACGAAAGCGGCGAACAAGATCGCCGCCGGGACGCCGTACACGCCAAGTGCGAAGAAGAAATCGTTGTGAGGCCAGATCACACTGTCGGTCCGCTCGAACCAACTGAAGTAACCCGTGCCGGTGGGCCTCGACGCCGCCGCGTGGACGGCCTTTCGGATCGGGACCATTCGGACGTCGATGGCCTCCCTGGCCTTCTGCACGCTGGTCAGTCGCGAGGAGACAGAGCTGTCCAGACCTCGCTGCCGGATCAGCAGGCCCGCGGACAGAGATGCCAGGAGAACCACAAGCACGAGCAGGGCCGCCAGCGCCGGTCGCCGCAGGACCTGCCGCAGGAACAGAAGCGGCGACAATACCGTGAAGGCCAGCGCCACCAAGCCCCCTCGCGAGCCGATCCGAAGCATCAGGACGGGCAGGAACAGAATCGCCGCCAGATACAGAATGCGCCACAGCAGGCTCCGGTCGCGGGCGAAGAGATAGACCGCCGAGAGGAACGCCAGGGCCGTCAGCGCCGCGAGCATATTCGCGTCGATCGCGCTTCCAAGCGTTGCAGCGTACCGGGCGTCCCGCGTCTCGTGCACGGCGCGAATCGCCGCCCCTGTCTTGAAGGCCAGAACCGTGGTGCCCAGCATTCCGATAACATACGAGCGCAAAGCCCAGAGAAAGGTCGTCTCGCGGTTGGTTTCGAGGATCCAGTAGGCGATCAGAATCAGCGCGACCAACTGGAGCTGCGTAAAGGCCCGCATCACCTCCATCGAGAGGTAGGGCTGTGGCAGTGATGCGACGAAGATCCACGCGCTCAGTCCCGCCGCCACCCAGAGGGACTTGTGTCGGACATGCAGCCCCGGCCGGGTCACCATCACGTTCAGCAGAAAGCTCACCGCGATGGCGACCCCGACCCCTCGATCGAGACTGAACGCCTGGCCGAAACCCACACCCGCACCGGTGGGAAGGACCAGCATGAGGATGCACAGTGCGAACGTCGGTTTCAGGAGCATGCCAAGAAACGTGGGCAAGGCGATGACCAGTCCGCCGGCGATGGGGTTGCGGGCCCAGAAGACGATCCCGAACCCAATCGCGCAGACCGCCAGCCACAACGCCACAAGCAGCGCGTTCAGGGCGGGCGGAAGCGCAATGTCCGACGTCCGCTCCTCGGGCTCGGACAGCAAGCCATCGTAGTTCACGTCTTCGAAATACGTCGCGTACATAAAGGAGCTTCATGACACGCCCGCGCGGACGCAGGCAGAGCATCCGGGACCGGCTCTACTGAGCGGCCGGTCCCCGCCTGTTCTTTCGTGTCAAAAGGCGGGCGACATGAAAGAGCCGGCGAAGAATCGGCCTGTGGCCGGAGAGGGCATAGCGTGCGAGATAGAACTTGATCGAACTGCGGTAGTCGCCTTGGGCGGGCCGCAGAAGCTTCTGGTGGTATTGCGGAACGCTTCGGCCGGTCCAGCGGAACAGCGACATCCTCGCGATGAGCTTGCGTTTTTTGAATGCGCCATGGACCTGGGCGGCCCTCAGCTCGCGAACGTCCAGTTCCGATAACTCGACAGCCATCTCAGCGGCGGCCGATTCCAGCAGCTCTTCGGCCTCGGGCGTTCTGGTCAGGACGAACGAGCTGCCGAGTTTGTCCTTCGCGAGCAAATCGGGCCGCCCCGCGTCGCCGCAGGACAGGTCGCTCAGCTCGCCGGTCAAGTCGCTGCAAAGCGTGCAGCGCCTCAGCGAAAAGGGCCCGAGCCTGTTGCGGCAATCCGCCAGAGGCAGTCGCGTTTCGGTGCCGTCGCAGCGGCCGATGAGCATGGTCCCCGGCCAGCCCCGCCCGCGATACTCAAGCCTTGTGACCGAGGCGGGCGGTATGCGCAGGTCCTGAAGCAGCCGGATCGTACCGCGAAAGCTGAAGTCCAGACTGCATACAAGACTGATCCGATACCGGATGCGCTCTCGCAGCGATTCGATGTGCTGCTCGGCCTTGCGCAGGGCCTGGATGTGGCACGGCAGGCCGACGACGGCGAACCGCCCTTCCGACTTGAGGATCTCCTTGAGCGCAACGTCCGCAGCGACGGGGCAGTACTTCGATCGCGCCGCCGAGAGGACCTCCTGCCTCGTGCGGGCAATGAACGGCTCAGGCTCCAGCGGCTTGTCCGCCCGCATCCGCGTGACGAGGGCCCCGTCGATCAGCCCCCGCTCCAGGGCGAATATCAGTAGCGCCGTGACAAGCCCGCCGGAGGCGCTGTCATAACGAATGTCTTTGTCGGCGGCGTAACCGACATAACTGCCCAGGTGTCGGCCCAGGACGATGTCTTCCGGAATCTCGCCGAAGAGCCGCCGGCCCAGACCCTCGAAGTCGACCGTGTGGCCCGGACAGACGTCCATGCACAGTCCGCAACGGGTGCACTTGGCCTTGTCGATTCGCGGGACGTAGTTGCCCTGTCTGCCGTCGATATGCATCGTCACAGCGTCGGCGGGGCAGACCCCCACGCACGCACCGCAGCCGGCGCAGAGACCGCGTCGGACAACCCACTGAATTGTCGGGCGTTTGCACGTCATTCGTCTGTTTGCATCGACATATCACTTTGATGATACCCTCCGTCCCGGTTGGCCTGCAATCCTCCTTCGAGGGTCGCACGCCCGTTGGGTCATGCTCCGTTGCCGGGCAGCGGTTCGGTGGGGCCGCGTTGGAGAACCGCCAGCAGCCGTCTTCGCTCCGCCGGTTGCACGCTGAAGAGCCAGCCGCAGAGACACGTCAACATGCCCGAGGCCAGGATCACGCCCAGAAGCCCGAGCCAGGAAGCCGGTGGACTGAGGAGCTTCCAGATGACCATCAGCGCAACCGCCGGAAGACTCCCTGCAAGTGCGGGCCACCAGACACAGGACAGACTCTCCCGCACCGCGATCTTCATTCTTCGATTGAAGTAGATCGGTACGACGAGGCCCGATATGACCGTCATCGGAACGAGGTTGGACCAGGCGATTCCCTCAAGGCCCCAGCCGAGAGACCTCACGGCGACAATCGAGCCGCCGACGCAGAGGATGGCCGTGACCGCCGCGAGTGCCCCAAAGACACCGTGTTCGCCGCGACCGATGAGAACCAGGAAGTTGCTGTGCTGGGCCAGCATCAGACAGTGCCCCACGGTCAGCAGCGCCAGGACCGTCGCCAGCGAATCGATGACGGTCGGGTCGGAGAACTTCTCGCCCACCCAGATGCGGAGGAACTCCCGGCCCATCACGATCAGAAAGGCACCCGCCGGGACGAGAACCAGCAGGCTGTATTTCTGCGTCAGGAAAGCAATCTCCTTGACGGTGGCGTGTTCGGCGCGGGTGTCCAGGTCGCTGACAGCCGGCTTGATTGCGGCGGTGAACGCCTGGAGCAACTGGCTCAACAGCAGCACGCCGGCACTGGCGACGGAGAACCGGCTGACCGCCGAGGTGTCGAGGAAGATGCCTGCGATGAGGTCGCCCGCCTTGCAGACGATCAGGCCGCCCATCGCATAAAGAAACGTATTGGTCCCATAAAAGAGCATTTCCTTGAGCAGGACGGGGTCGATATTGCGGCGCGACAGGAAGACTCTGGGCAGCAGGCGTCGAATGAAGATGTGCTGCACCAGCCGGGTGACGATCTCACTCATGCCAAATACGAGTCCCATCGTCAGCAGACCGTAACCACCGAGCAACAGGACGATCAGCAGAACCGTCCGCACCACAAGAACGACCAGTGTCGCGATGCTGATGACGCCGTAGCGCTGAAGGCCGCTGAGCACAGCGGTGGTCAATTGGAGCGGACTGGAGAGCGCAAAGGTCAGGCCTACGATCAGCACGAGCCGTCCGGCTACTTCGACCTGCTCGGGCTCGATCGCAAACCAGTCGCCGATCTTCGCATAAAGCAGAACGCTCACTGCCGCCAGCACGAGTCCGAGGGCCGAGTAGAAGAACAGCGACGTGCTGACAACCTTCGCAACGCCCTGCTCGTCGCCCTTCGCCAGGCAGACAGGGATCTGCCGGTTGATCGCGCCGTTGAGCCCCAGGCTCAGCATGCCGCGATAGCGAAACAACGAACCGACCAACACCCACACGCCGTATCGAGCCTCTCCGAGACGACCCAGGAAGAACCGGATCAGAAGGAAGCCGATCAGTGCATTACTGACGAGCAGCAGTATGTTGAACAGCGTGTTGTGGATCAGCCGCTTCGAGGTTGTGACAGGTCGTATCATCGTTGGTTCGGATCTTGTCGATATGGCCCAGGCGGGATGCTTCGGACTTTCTCGCAAGGCAGAAGAGATTCGTCGAGGCAAACCGCCTCGCATCCCACTCGATGCATCTGTTGACGGCCGCATGGAACGGCCCGGTGTCGCCGGCGAGCAGGGCCGCCACCTTCAACACACGCTGGAAGAGGCCGGAGCCGTCGAACTCTGCGGCATCGAAGCCGCTATACCGCAGCAATCGGGCCAGATGAGTCGCCGAGAAATGCTCGTGCCAGCGTTTGGTAGCCGAGATGTCGCCGATCAGACCATCGGGATTGCGGATGTATCGCCTCTCGTAGTCGGCCTGTGAGTGCGTCCGGCAGAAGTACCAACGGTGCAATCGCGGAAATCGGAACTTCCAATTGCCCATATCAAGAAACGAGAACATGTGCCGGCCCGGAACGGTGACGATCAGCACCCCATCGTCCGCCAGGACCCGGTGCAGCTCGTCCAGCAGTTCCTCCTGCTCGCTGACATGTTCCAGGACGTCCAGCACGGTGATCGACGAAAACGTTCCATCCGGAAACGGCAGAGGCGTGGCGCGGGCGATACGGATGATCTCGAGTCCGCCCGAGGCCTCTTGTGCCTTTTCGATGGCTGTGCGGCTGACATCGACACCCACCAGGCACTTGATCCCCCTGGCCTTCAGCGCCCGGAGAAACCGGCCGTCGCCGCAGCCGAAATCGAGGTGGGCCGCCCCGCCGGCAGGAACGTGCTGCCACGCGAACGCATGACGGCCGCACGCAAACGGGTTGTCGGATGTGAATCGGGTGTGCATGGGATTGTCCTGCTGCGTCCTCAACCAGACCTCAGCGCCGTTCGACGACCTGCCACAATGGACCGGTCCTGCGCAGGTCGTATCCGCCGAGCACGAACCGCGGAGCATAGCCCGGCCGATTCGAAGTCACATAGATCGGACGGTATTCGAGCAGTTCTGCAAACGAATCAGCGTCGTACGGGGGCGCCCCCCTGCTGCTGACGATCCCCGTGACGATCTTCACGTCGGGACGTCGGCCCTCGACCTCCTGAACCAGCAGGAGCGCGGCCACCGTGGTGGTGTCGGCATAGATCACCGCGTCGGGCCCGACGGCGTCCAGCGCATCGCGAGCGAAGCGATCCGGCCCATCTTCACCCGTCTTCCAGGGCCGAAGAAAGTATCTGTAGTCGTCGCGATAGGCGATGTCGGCTCGCGTCCCGATCGCAAGGTTCATGCGCCGGGCGACGGTCGGAGCAATGGCGTAGATGGGCACCGGCAACA
This sequence comes from Phycisphaerales bacterium Planc_01, assembly GCA_001603075.1. GTDB lineage: Bacteria > Planctomycetota > Phycisphaerae > Sedimentisphaerales > Anaerobacaceae > Anaerobaca. The sequence goes on from LVBB01000139.1 coordinate 111,175, forward strand.
AGGCAGCGCTGACGATGGCAACCGCGACCGCCGGGTGCGACAGGCGCTCGCGAACGAAATGGACCCCCAGGCCCGCAAGAACACACAGAACGGCATAGAGCGGGATGAAGAAGGCATAGCGGTCGGCGACGGTATAACGAAACGCGAACAGCAGGAACAGCACCAGCAAGGCAGCAAGGACGCAGCGGAAAGCCGACACCGCGCGCATCCTGCAGAGGGCGAAGCCGCCGATGACAGGCAGCAGCACGTTCGGCGTGGGGAAGTTGAGCGCCAACAGCAGGAGATTCTCTCTGACGATTCTCCACGACAAGGCGGTGTTAAGCACGTCCGCCCGCCAGCGATCTCCGAACGCAGCCGAAGCGAGCGTAGCAAGAACCTCGCCGCTGTAGAGCATCCGGCGCACGATCAGGTACTCGTACGGCAGCGCGCCGACCATCCACAGCAGTGCAACGATCCCGACGTGTGTGAGGCGAAGCTTGCCCTTCACGACCAACACGCCCAACAGCACGGCATGACAAACCAGCGGAATCGCGCCCAGCATGTGGACCGCGACTGCCAGGCCGTTGAGCAGGCCGAGGGCGTACAGGTATCGCGTTCGTCCGGTCCGGCCGTATTGCAGCAGCACGATCAGCTCGCCCAAGAACAACGCCGCCCATAGCGTATAGGTCTCCGCAATGCTCGCATGCTGCCAGAATGTGTGCGAGAGGGCCAGCGTCACCGCCGCGATGACGGCAGGAAACTCTTTCCCTGCCCAGAGCCGCACCAGCAGATACAGATTCGCCACGGCCACCGCGGCGGCCAACGCCGAAACCAGATTCACGCGATGCGCAAACGAACCGAACGGAATCAGCTTGCTCGGAATCGCCACGAGATAGAACAGCGGGTGCGAAATCGCCAGCCCGAGGAAGCCTTCGACGTCGTTGTGCCAGACGCGAAGCTGGATCAGACCGCTGTCCTGCCACAAGGCCCCCGGCGCGCAACTGATCCCATACACGGCCCCTGCCGCACAGAAGATGGCAAGGTAGGCGAACGTTGTGCGTGTGGTTGCCTTTGACATGAAGGCGATCTGTGAAATGCCTCGTCCGTCAGCTGACGGTGACAACGAGCCCCTCGTGGCTGACGCTGTAGTCGAAGAAGCGGGCCCGCTCGTTCGGCGGCTCCGCCTCCAGCATATGGCGCACCGCCTCGGCGTCCTGCCGTGACTTGCAGACCATCAGAAGGAAGCCGCCCCCGCCGGCACCGAGCAGCTTGGCCCCGTGCATATGCGGTCGGACGCGGGCCAACAGGGCCTCGATCTCGTCGTTGCTGCTGTTCGGGTCCAACTGCTTGTTGAGCTGCCACGCCGTATCGACCAGACGCCCGAACCGCGCCACGTCCTTGCGAATGAACGCATCCATCACCTCGCGCGCCGTCTGCCCGATGTGCGACAGCGTCACGACGGTCGCGCGATCCCGATTCAGGTACCGCCCTACCACCTGTTGAAGGATGTTCTTGGCCAGCCTGGTGATCCCCGTGTAATACAGCAACGTACAACCCTGATTACACATCGGGTCTATAATATCCGCTGGTACGTAATGGATGCTGGCATCCGGGACCATGCCCGGCTGCGCCACGATCATCTTGACACCGTCCACGACGCCGCCGATCTGATCCTGCCAGCCGCCGCCCGTGGTCAGAGCCTGTTCCAGCCGCAATACCTGATGGAACAACTCCCGCCGCGAGAGGTCCATGCCCACGGCGCGGGCGATCGCAGCGGTGATCACGGCGCCCATGATGCTCGATGTTCCCAGGCCACTTCCCTTGGGAATCGCCGCCAGCGTCGTCAGCTCGATCCCCCCGCCAAACGCTTCCAGCGTCTTCTTCAAAGACCCCGTCCTCGACCGACCGGCCCGTTGAGGCGACAAGCCGGACAGCACCAGCGCCGCCTTGGCCAGGGCGAAGCTGCCCGTCGCCTTGCGGTAGTCGAGCAGATCGTCGAATTGATGAATCTCGATGCGCACGCCCAGGTCGATCGAACCGATCCGAATGACGGGCTCGTCGATCACACGCAGATAGGCCTGAATGGGCGGCTGACCGTTCAGATTCACCGCGGCGTTCACCACGCAGCCCCCGCATTCGAGCGCATACGGCGGCGTGTCCGTCCAGCCGCCTCCGACGTCGAGCCGTGCCGGGGCGCGCGCCCAGACGATCTCATCGCTCCGCAACACACTTCGCGGCGAAGCGGCCTCGCCGACGCCGCTTCCCACAATCGACCGCTCCAGAATCTCGAAGGCAACCTCCCGCGCCCGATGCCCCCATCGCACGATGGATATGTCGCCGCCCGGAAACAGCCCAAGAGACCTCAGCCACGCGCACTGAGCGCGTGTCAGTTCGCTTTCGATGTCACCCAGAACCCCGTCGGCGGGCACATCGCGGCCCTCATACAGCATCCGTACAGCGGACCCGATCGTGTGCAGAATGCGGGGCAACACCAGCGAGGCCATGCCGCGGTCTTCGCGGCTGTCAACATGGCGATGTGCCTCTCTCAGAATACCCGCAATCCACTCGACGGCGTCCGTCCTGTCGCCAAGCAGATAGGCCAGCTCCTGTGCGGAGAAACCGCTGCCGGGACGAAACATCTGCCGCCACGAGGTACGTATCTGCTGCGCTCTGAGCCGACTGCGACGACGGTGAAACTCGACATGATCGGCCATCGCCAGGACCTCTTCGAAGCTGTACCGGTCGGCCCCGCGCCAGGCAGAGCGCTGCTCCTCCGACGCGGCGCTCGGATCGAGCATCCACAGCCATCGATGATAGTCGGCATGTACGCAAACCGCCGGGAACAGACGCGCGTTCCAGATGCTCCGCTCCTTCGGCGCGACACGCCGGTCCCAGACGTCCTCCGGCGCAGCGCCGACATCCGCCAGCCAGGCGAGAACGTCCCTGCCGCAGAAAACCGCACCGTCTCCGGCCGTCTCCTTGAACGCGTCGTCGATCCCATAGCAGCGAACGAACCAGATCCGGCGGGCATGGCGGTCTCGCCCTTCGATCACATCGAGGCAAGCCCCGCCCGGAAGAGCCAGCGGCTGCTCGATGTCGACGCCAACCACCACGTTGCCGCCTCCCAGCGTCAGCGGCGAGGCGATCCGGCATCCCTCCACCCAGCCTCCGGCCCCCTGCACCGTTGCCGACGGGGCGACCTCGTTGTTGATGTCGAGGTAGCTCTGCAGAAATGAAATGCCGCGATCCTCCTGGAGCAGTCGCGTTCCGTTGGTGAGGATCCCCCTGCTGCTGCCGAAGTCCAGGAAGTCACAGTGTGTGAGCAATTGCACGTGGAACGGCGTGTCGGACAGCGCCTCGAACAATTCGGCGAGCATGGCGTGCGGCCACTTCGAACCACTGTCTCGTGCCGACCGAATATAGCTCTCGAGGTTGGCCCGCCGCCCCATCGCGCAGCAGACCTCACGATAGAAATCGAGCCCGCGCTCCAGCACAGCCTTGCCGCGCCTGCCCGCGAGCGCCGGTCGGCCCTCGCTGTCGGGACGAGCGCCGAAAACTCGCAACAAGCGGACAGCGGTGGCCGCATCGAAATGCATCACGCCGATATCGAGGCAGCTCTGTCCGTACGCGTCGATCGCACCATGCGCCCTTTGCTCGGAGATCGAGGGCTTCTGGAGATACAGACACACGGACGAATCGTCGCTGCCCTCGGCACGCGTCGGTCCCTGGCAGAACACACCATGCCGGCTCGCCTGCTCCGGAGTGGCATAGCACGCCAGCCCCGTGATGCCCTGGCGGGTCAGGCAGATCTCCGACGGATCGAACCGCAGCAAGACATCGCCCGAAGCGATGACCACCTGCCCCTGGCCCTGTGCCGGCTCGGGCAGGGAAAGATACGTCGGCAACTGGCGGTCAAACAGAGTCAGACACGCCGCACTGTCGTTCTCGCCTGGGACGGGAATGAAGATCTTGCCGCACGGACCGTACGCCGGAAGCCGTCGCGAGTCGCCGCCGGCGTGGATAATGAGAATCCGCAACGCGGCAAGAACCTGTCCCCAGCGATGCGGGCCTGACTTCGCAACGTCGCGGCCCAGCCGTCTGTGAAGGACCTCCATAAGGCAATAGAGCGTGCTGCCGCCGCTGCCGATCCGCCTGCCGCCCGGATCCGCGACGACGATGGCCTCTCGAACGTCACTGAGAAGGCCGAGCTCCCGCCGGACGGCCAATTGCCCCTCATAAGCCCTGGCCTGCGCCTCATTCGACGCCGTGACGATCAGATAATCCCACCAACCACCGCTCTGCTGCATGGCTTCTGCCCTCCCGCGCCCCTACTTCGCCCCGGCATGTCCACGATGTTCAGCGATGATGAACCGCAACGTCTCGTCCAGACTCGTCTTCGGCTGCCAACCGATGGCACGGCGAATCCGCTCCGTGCAGGGAACGCGTCGCATCATGTCCTCGATGGGCCGCCCGTAGGCGACCTCGTAGGGCACGAATTCCTGGACGCTGCGGCTCCCCGTCAGCTCGACGACCCTGTCGGCCAACTGCTTGATGCTCACCTCTTCCGACGAGCCTACGTTGAAAATCTGGCCAACCGCCCTGTCACACTGCATCAGGCCGACGATCGCATCCACCACATCCTGCACGTAACAGAAGCATCGGCTCTGCGTGCCGGTTCCGTAGATGCAGAGGGGCTCGTCGTTGATCGCCCACTGCACGAACCGAGGCACCACCATTCCGTATCGCCCGGTCTGCCTCGGCCCGATTGTATTGAAGAACCGTGCGATGACGACCCCGAGGCCATACTGTTGATAGTACGCCTGGCCCAGGAACTCATCGACGGCCTTACTGCACGCATACGACCACCTTGAGAGGCTCGTACTGCCCAGAACGATGTCGTCCTCTTCGCGAAATGGGATGCTCTCGCTCTTTCCGTACACCTCACTGGTCGAGGCGATCAGGATGCGCCGGCCGAACTTGTTGGCGATCGCCAGGACCGTCTCCGTCCCGCCGATATTCGTCTCGATCGTCCGCACCGGGTCGTCGGCGATCAACTGCACGCCCACCGCCGCCGCCAGGTGAAAGATCACGTCGCATTCGGCCGCCAGCAATTGGACCAGGGACGTGTCACGTATGTCCCCCCTGGCGAAGCGAAAACGGACATGCTCTCGAAATGCCTGGATGTTCTCCAGGCGCCCCGTGCTGAGGTTGTCCAGCACCATCACATCATGCCCGTCACTCAATAGCCGCTCGGCCAGGTGCGAACCGATGAAACCCGCCCCACCCGTAATCAAAGCCTTCATTCAGCCGTAGCCCTCATACACGTGACCTCCCAAGGATTCTCATGGCGCAACGTTACCTCATTGCCCACGGACCCGCAACCATCTGCGTAAATAGACTCCGTCCCCCTCGGCTGCACCTGTGCGCACCGCCGCCCTTCGCCTCAGGCCACACCTATCGTCCGAGGCAGACCATCCTCTTCTTCCTAAGTATCGGAATAGCCAGAACATAGCTTTAGACAAAGCCACCCGCTGACATGGAATCGGCCATCGTCCTGCCGCCCCATCTTGCGATCCGTCGCTCGCGTACAACGTCACGATCCAAACCAATTCTCACCGACCCGCCGACCACAGGCTCGCGACCCAACACACAGGGTCCCATAATGCACGCCTCCAACACAACAGTTGTCGCGAATTCTGTGACATCCATCACACACATATCGTCACCGTTCTACCTGACGACCACAACCGGCAACAATATTGCACCTTTCGTCATATTCCTGCCACTGCCCGCTGCAATGACGCGGTTTTGCCTGAGCCCCAATCCGCACCACCGACTGCTGTATCGACCTTTTCAGTACTGAGAAACCACATGGCAGATCCAACCAGACTGCCAAGGAACCCAATCCCGTCACGATAGGCGCAATTGCCGTCAATCTACCCTCCGGCCAGAGACGCCACGATCAGTACCGTCCCCATTGGAGGTCCCGTCGCCAGCATTTCCAGCCCACCGGCCGGGAGCAAGCTCAAGTACCCTCCATGCCTCGCCGATAGAAGAAGCGTCGCAACGGCCAGCGAGCGGACAGCGCCAAGCGGAGCTGCCGCCAGCAGGGGCCGCCAGACACCCGCTGTACGGAGGACAGGTCGAAATGAACTCGACACAGAACGCCCATCAGGCCGTGCCTCACTTCTCTCTCGGCCTGGATGACCCGAAGCCACTGACCCTCTCCGGTCGAATAGAGAGCTTTCGCTGTGCAGCCCGGGGCGTGCGCCTCATGCTCCGCTCACAACACAACGCCTGGCTGCACGCCGTGGCATCCTGCTGCGTTCTCATGGTAGGGGGCCTCTGCGTCCTCACGGGCCCGGAATGGTGCTGGATCACCCTGGCCATCATGGCCGTCTGGACCGCCGAAGCCTTGAATACCGCATTGGAGCTCCTCGCCGACGTCGCATCGCCCGAGTTTCACCCACTCGTCGGCTATGCAAAGGATGTTGCGGCGGGGGGGGTCCTCTTGTCAGCCGCAGGATCGGCAATGATTGGAATTCTCGTCCTCGGCCCACATGTCCTCTCTTGGCTCCGGTCGGCGATCTGAGCGCGCAACCAACCGACACGGTCACCCACCCTCTTCCACTGAAGCAACAGCTATCGGCGACGCCACGCGGTGTTTCACGTGAAACACGCCAAACCGCGACCCGATACCCGCACAATACTGACCTGGAAGCCGCCCCTTAACGCCGTATTAGTACCCCATTACCCCTCTCCAGTGCCGCCGTCCCATACACACCACGCGGTTCTGTCCCATACACCGCAAGCTTTCAGACAAAAGGGACTCGTACGCTTGCCATCCGCGCCAACCGCGACTGTACCAGCAGCACGCAGATCTCACGTTTTCGTCCATTTTCCGAGGCAGTGCGCCACGGGGAACGCATGTCTTTGCAGGCGAGAACTCGCTTCGTTCCACGTGGAACACCTCCCGCCAGGTCGCACGGATTCGACAAAAAGTTGGACTGCCGCACGCGCGATCACCGAAATATCCTTGTGAAGGGCGAAGGCCTACGCTAAGATCGCCCGTCGTTCCTAACAGATCCGTCCATCACGAAAAGGAGTAGCTAATGCTGAACGGGAAAGGCGAGAAGCCTCGTCACCTTGGCAGGGGCCTTGAATCCCTGCTTACACCGCTGTCCGCCTTCGACATGCCGGGGTCCCCAGGGTCAGACCCCACATCACCGCCGGCGGCGAGTTTCCCGCCTGATAAGGAGCTCGACGCCTCCCTTCGCGAGCTACCGCTCGACGTCATAGGCCCGAATCCTTACCAGGCCCGGACCGTCTGGAACGAAGAGGACCTCGCCGAGCTAACCGATTCAATCCGCGCCAATGGAATCATTCAACCCATCGTTGTCCGGCCCTTTCAGGGTCGCTACCAGATCATAGCAGGCGAGCGCCGCTTCCGTGCCGCTCAGATGGCCAGTTTGGCGGCCATACCCGCCCTCGTCCGCGAGGTAACCGAGGAGCAGCTCTTTGAGTGGTCGCTTGTCGAGAACATCCACAGGCGCGATTTGAACGCTATCGAGCGGGCAAAGGCCTATCAACGGTATCTCAACGCCTTCTCGCTGACTCAGGCCGAGGCGGCCGAGCGGCTGGGCGAAGACCGGTCTGTAATCGCTAACTACCTGCGGTTACTGGACTTACCTGAAGATATACGTACGATGCTCATTGACGGCAGGCTGTCGATGGGCCATGCCAGGGCAATTCTCGGACTTCCCACGGACGAACTGAGACGCAAGCTCGCGAATCGGGCAATGGCCGGACGTTTAAGCGTCCGCGATGTCGAGCGGCTTGTCCGCAAGCATCTGGCTGACTCGCCCGCTCAGAAGGCCACGGCCCGTCCCAAGTCGATGCATATCCTCGATCTCGAAGACAGGCTCAAACGTCAGCTCGGCACACGCGTAGCCATTCAAACCGCCCGCAACGGGCAGCGCGGCCGAATCGTCATCGAGTTCGACTCCATTGACGACTTCAGCCGAATCGCCGAGACGCTCGGTTTGGCCTGTGTCGACGAGACATAGCGACCTCCGATAAAAACCAGGCGAAGAGCTCCGCAAAACCGGGTCTCCTCAAGCCAAATCATGGTATAATAGGTGCATGGCCGCTGTCGCCCCCGCGGCGGCAGGGCGATACGAGAGCAATGAACGTGGGCTTTGTTAAGGGGTTTTCCCGTGAAGCGTTTGACAATCCATGCGGCGGTTCTGCTGCTGTGCGTCCCCACCCACCTGACCGTGGCGCTGGCACAAACCCCGCCTCCGACTCGATCGCTCTACCAGGCGGCATCGCTCGGTGACATCGAACAGATCAAGCTGCATATCGCCGACGGCAGGGATCTCAACAAGCCGGATGACAACCAAAACACCGCGCTCGCATTGGCGGTTGTCACCACACGCCTCGAGGTCGTCAAGCTCCTCGTCGAGGCAGGCGCGAAGGTCGATACACCCAGCCGCGGTGTCCCGCCCATCCTCAGCGCCACCATCCAGGGCAGCCGCGACATCGTCGAATATCTCATCGCTTCCGGGGCGAACGTCGAAGCCACCGATGCGATGGGCATGACGGCCCTGATCGTGGCCACCGAGGGCGGCTATCTGGATATCGTGGAGCTCCTTATCGCCAATAAGGCGAACGTCAACGCCAAGGACAAACGCGGCCAGACCCCGTTGAGCATCGCAACGGCCCGCCGCCAGACAGAGATCGCGCAGTTTCTCCGTCAGCACGGCGCCGAAGAGCCGCCAAGCATGCTCGACGGCAGCCCTTACGGCACCAGGGGGCTGACGCCTCCGCCCGGGGCAACGTCGCCTGCCGAGCCCGGCGAGACCGCCGCACCGGGCCGCCCAACCACCACGGTCCGGATCCTCGCCGATCCCAACGAGATCCAGGTTCGCGTCGCCGCTTTCCCGGGCCTTGCCGAGGCGATTGCGGCCGTCGATCTCAACAGCATCACCGAGCAGCGCAACTGGCGACAACGCCGTACGGACAATCGCACCATGCTCATCCGCATCGTCGAGAAGCAATTCGAGGAAGAGATGGCCTTCGTCAAGGGCATCGGCCAAGCCGAGAAGGCCGTCAAGACCGTCGCCGCCGTCGACGCCCTCGTCGCCGCGCGGAAACTCCGCTCCGACGCCATCTACGACGATCTTCGTGAGGAACGACGCGCCGCCGTTCTCGCAGAGAAGGAAGCGACCGCACGCACGCGTACAACTGCACGCTCACGGGGACGAATGGGCCCGGGCGAGCCCATGGCGGGCAATCCCGCGAACGATCCATACGCCGTGGCACCGACGAGGCCTGCGCCTCGCCCCCGGCTCGACGAACAGCCGGACGAGCCGCCACTCGAGCCCGAGACGCAAAGTCAGACACAGGCCTGGCTCACCAGCGATCCTCTTGACAAGCGCGATCTGCTCAGCACGGTGCACGAGTCAGATTTGCGGGAATATGACGCCCTGCGTCAAACGGCCGTGGCGGAGGAAGCCAAGAAGACCGCCGCCGCCATCGAGGGACTCATGCTCGCGCGACAGCGGCGCGTGACCGACATCACGGCAAAGATGGCCGAGGAGGATGAGCGACTCCAGCGATTGGAGGATCGTGCCGGCGCCACAGCGGCACCGGGCGCGGTGCGCGGCCGCACCGGGCGAGGCACCACCGGGCAGGAGGAGCAGGGAACACAGCGCACCGGTCGCCGCTACCGTTGATCGGTGCGGATCGCCTGTCTTTGCGTATCGCCATTTGACGATTCTGTGGCGTCGTCTCCGCGTGTCCGCAGCTTTGTGTGCGCGCAGATGGCGAGCCCCTTCCTGACGCCGCCTTCCCGGCCACGGTCCTATAACTGCCGCCGTAACAGCCCTCTTCGGGCGTCACAGCCGAGGTGCGCGGACCTTTCGTAATATACCCGATATCGTAGCGGTATTGCCCTTGTCGGGACCTCGCAATTCAACTACACTGGCGCCATGGGGAATCCGGGCACTGTGCGGACGGCCCCCGCTGTCGGAGAAAGGCGTAGTGTTGGGTGACGTATGCTGACGGACAACATCCTCGAACTGATTGGAAACACCCCCCTGTTGCGGCTGCGGAGCGAACCGATCTTCGCGAAGGCCGAGTTTCTCAATCCCGGCGGAAGTATCAAGGACCGCGTGGCTGTGGCGATGATTGAGGCCGCCCGAAAGGATGGCCGGCTCCATGACGATTCGATCATTGCCGAGCCGACCAGCGGCAACACCGGCATCGGCCTGGCCCTTGTGGGTCGCCTGATGGGCTATCGCGTGCGGATCGTCATGCCCGAGGGCATGAGTGAAGAACGCAAGAAACTCATCCGCGGGCTGGGGGCCGATCTCGTGCTCGTCCCTGACGAGCAGGGCATCGGCGGGGCGGTGCGCCGCGTCGAGGAGATGGCTGCCGAGGACCCCCGGGTGTTCGTACCCCAGCAGTTCAAGAATCCCGCCAACCCCCGTGTCCACTACGAACAGACCGCCCGCGAGTTGTGGAGGCAGATGAACGGCGATGTCCAGTGTTTCGTCGCCGGCATCGGCAGCGGCGGAACCCTTCAGGGGGTAGGCAGTTTTCTCAAAGGTCAGAACAAGCGGGTCAGGATCGTCGCCGTCGAGCCGGAGAATCGCTCGGCCCTGCTCGGCCACGAGCCCGGCCTGCACCAGATCCAGGGAATTGGCGACGGTTTCATACCGGAGGTCCTCGACGTCTCGCTGATCGACAGCGTCATCGAGGTCTCCGATGAGGACGCCATTGATACGACCCGCCATCTCAGTCGCGATTTCGGCCTTCTGGTCGGCATCAGTTCCGGCGCCAACGTCTGGGCCGCCCGCAAGCTCGCCCAAACCGTCTCCGGGAACATCGCCACAGTCCTCCCGGACCGGGCAGAGCGCTATTTCAGCACGGCCCTCCTGTAGCGGGTCTGCTCCGGCGACGTGGCCGGCTCCCCCCTTGGGCAGCCGCGTTCGACGGCATTCTCGTAGCCACGGATACCCCATACCACCGCTACTGTGCATCTTATCGCCTCTTTTCAGTTGACATACCGGCGGGGCCTCTGTATCAGTCCTGTTCTAAATTCTTGTGGCCGGATGGTCGATAGGGAATTGGCAGCCGACGCGGACATAGAACCGAGTCGTGCCCAGGCCAGTACAATAGCCTTGGCGGCGGCCGATCAGAACTCCACAAATAGACCGATAAGCATAGCGGTGCCGAACGTATCCAAAGGACACTTAGGGTGAAACCCAGGACATGACAAAATCAAACGCGCGAAAATCGCTGGTCATCGTCGAGTCGCCGGCCAAGGCCAAGACGATCAACCGATATCTTGGTCCGAGCTTCGAGGTCAAGGCCTCCATGGGGCACATCCGCGACCTGCCCTCGAAGGGCCTCAATGTGGACATCGAGAACAATTTTGAGCCCACATACGACATCATGCCGGGCAAGAAGCGGGTTGTCACCGCACTGAAGGCGGCCGCCAAGGGCTGCGACACCCTCTTTCTGGCGACCGACCTTGACCGAGAGGGCGAGGCCATCGCCTGGCACCTGGGCGAGATTCTCGGCTTCCCCAAGGAACGAACCTACCGGGTGATCTTCAACGCGATCACGAAATCGGCGATCCAGGAGGCCTTCGCCGACCCGGGTCGGATCGACTCGGACAAGGTGATGGCCCAGCAGGCCCGCCGCATCCTCGATCGTATTGTGGGCTACCAGATCAGTCCGCTGCTCTGGAAGAAGGTCACCCGAGGGCTTTCAGCCGGCCGCGTCCAGTCCGTTGCCGTCAAGATGATCGTTGAGAAGGAACGCGAAATCCGCGATTTCAAGGCGGAGGAGTACTGGCTGATCCCGGCCGTCTTCACCACCGACCTGGCGGGCGACTATCGCCAGCAATGGCTCGACTTCACCGCCCCCAATGCCAAGGACGGAAAGGGCCCCAGCCTCGAGGATCAGGCCGATTGGCTTGCCCGGCATCATGCCTTCAAGGCCGAGCTGCACAAGATCGGCGACCAGAAGTTCAAGGCGACCTGTGAGCAGGAGGCCCGACGCGTCTTCGACGATCTCCAGCGGGCCGAGTTCCGGATCGCAGATATCGAGACCAAGGAGTCGGTCTCCAGGCCGTCTGCCCCGTTTATCACCTCGACGCTCCAGCAGGCGGCGGCCAATCGCCTCGGGTTCAGCGCCAAACGGACGATGTCGATCGCCCAGCAGCTCTACGAGGGCATCGATCTGGGTTCGATGGGGTCGCTCGGCTTGATCACGTACATGAGAACCGACAGCACGCACCTGTCCAACGAGGCCGTCGGCGAGGTGCGCAACTACATCCAGGGCCGGTTCGGGCAGGCCTATCTGCCCGAGAAGGCGAACATCTATGCCTCAAAGAAGACGGCCCAACAGGCGCACGAGGCCGTCCGGCCGACCGATGTCGATCTGACCCCCGACCAGATCAAGGAATTCCTCAGCAACGAACAATACCGGCTTTACGACCTGATCTGGCGCCGCTTTGTCGCCTGCCAGATGCAGCCGGCCCGATGGAACGTCACGACGCTCAACATCACGGCGCCCACGTCGCTCGGCGACGCCACATACAAGGCCAGCGGCCGCGTCCTGGTCTTCGACGGCTACAGCAAAGTCTGGCCGACGAACTCCAACGAGCAGCAGTTGCCCGAGGTCGAGGCGGGCCGACAGCTCGCGGTCGTTGACATCCGGACCGAACAGCATTTCACCAAGCCGCCGGCACGGTACACCGAGGCCTCGCTCATCAAGGCGCTTGAGAAGGAGGGCATCGGCCGCCCGAGCACCTATGCTCCGATCATCAGCACCATTCAGGAACGCGGCTACGTCGAGCAGAGGGACAAGAAATTCCATGCGACCGATTTGGGCGAGGTCGTCACCGGCAAGCTCGATGAGTATTTTCCCAGGATCATGGACATCGCCTTCACCCGGCACATGGAGGAGCAGCTCGACAAGATCGAGGAGCAGCACCTCAACTGGCAGGGCGTGCTCGGCGATTTTTATGGGCCCTTCAAACAGAACCTCGAAACGGCCCAGGAGCAGATGACGCACGCCAAGGCCGAATCGACACCCAGCGAATACAGTTGTCCCGATTGCGGCAAGCCGCTGGTCTACCGTTTCGGCAAGAACGGCCGGTTCCTGAGCTGCTCGACGTATCCCGAGTGCAAGTTTGCCTGTCCGTGCGACAAAGACGGCAAGATGCTGCAGGAGGAACTCACCGAGCACAAGTGCCCGAAGTGCGGCAAGCCGATGATTCGCAAGAACGGCCGCTATGGCGCGTTTCTCGGCTGCAGCGACTATCCGGAATGCAAAACGACCCTGCGGATCGACAAGGAAGGCAACGCACTGCCGCCCAAGCCCGAGGCCGAGCCGTCGGGCGTCAAGTGCCACAAGTGCAAGCAGGGCGAGCTGGTGATTCGCCAGAGCAAGCGTGGCCCGTTCCTCGGCTGCAACCGCTTCCCCCGATGCCGCACCATCGTCAGCATCAAGCAGCTCGACCATCTGCGGGAGCTTCAGGCGGCAGGGCAGTGGCCGCCGGAGAGCATCGAGAAGGCCGACGAGCTGCTCGGCAGGACGAAGGACAAGAAGACGGCCGGCGCCGCAAAGTAGAGCCGGTACTGCGATGGCCGTCCGAATCTGCGCCGGCCTGCCCGGCAATGAAGCGGGAGCCCTGAAGGTCCCCTGCACGTCTGAGGTGCAGAAGAGGAACTCCAAGGCTCCCGTCCGCATCGTTCCCCCGGCGACGACCGAGCGTTTCCGACGTCACCACAGGTCGCGTTATTGCGCGCCCTGGTCGACCGACTGCATCTGAGCGGTCCCGGCGGAGATGGTCGTCATGACCATCCCGGTCGAGCCTGCCTCGCCGGAGAGCAACGAATTCTGCATGACCGCCAGACACGAGGTCTCGCTCGCCGTGCCCATCGTATTCGTGGCCTCCTGACCCTGACTCAGCAAGAGACTGTTGAAGGCATCCGCGTTGCCCGGGCCCAGATCCTTTGTCAGGACCTGGCTGCCAATGAGGCCCACGCCTTGTCCCTGCCCGATCTGCCCCAGGCAGCCGGCGATGCTCTGGATCTGGCCGGCCGAGCCGGAACCACCGAACGGGATAGCGGCGTCGATGCTGCCGGCAACCAGCACCTGGTCCACCGTCAGACCGGCACACAACCCCTCAGCATTCCCCGACTGAAAGAGCAGTCCCTGAAGGCCCTGACTGGCCGCGGTTCCCACGCCTTCGCCTGCCTGATTGTTATTCACTGCCAGATTCTGCGCCAACGACCCCGCCCCGGGTCCGCTCGGCAATGCGATCGAACCGGCGAGGCTGGCGTCGAAGTTGAACCCCTGGAAGATCTCGCCCAGCGCCAACGCACTGGAGCCGACCAGGAGAACGACGATTATCGAGCCTGCAATTGCCTTTACCATGATGAGAATCCTTTCCGTTGGTGTTGCTTCTGCTCCCTGTCAGATCGTCAATCCCGAATTGACGATCGAAGACACTTCATCGAACCAATCCCCGCTGCCACCTCCTTCCTCCCCCTTGCTCATCTGGAAACCGTCCATCCATTCACCGACCTCGGCGCGACCTCCTTTCTCCCCGCTCAAGACCGTTTCATCCTGAGGTTTCGTATACGCACCACCGCACCGGTCAAAGTGCGTCCTTTGCGGCCTGCTCCCCGCTCTCAGACAAGGTTCGTGGCGTCGTCCGTCTCGGCGCACAACTCATCCCGTCCGCCTCGCCGAGACGTCGCGACATTCGGAGCGCGCAAAACCGGAGCCGCAGCCCCTGACAACGCAGACAGTGCAATCGCTTGAACCTGACCTCCGTATAGACCGTCCTTGAGGCCGGCTCGATAGGTGTGCTTGAGCCAAAGCGGACGAGTTGTCCGACACTGATGAGCCCGGCCTCGATCTCCGTATCGAGTACTGTCTCATCACCCTCGCAAAAGACGTCAACCGAGTGAGCGCATGAAATCATGCCTCGCCCGCCATGACACGAAATCACAGCGAGACAAGCTGATGGGCAGGTACACAGATACCCTCAACCGCTCGTCTGACTCGGCCCGTCTTTCATCCTGTCGAAAACAACCGCATCGCAAAGATGAAAACAGGCGATGACAACCTCCGATTCCCCTTCCACTCCATTGCCCACCGGGGTCACGATCCTCCGTTCACCCAGCAACCAGAAAGGTGGACATCGATGGTACCGGTCAGTGTACGACCGATCATCGACTTGTCAAGTCTAAAGTTGGGAAAATCGCCCGCGCCACGCCACGGCGCAATCGCCTGGCGGCGCGCCGGCGAAAGGTCCGCGCCTCTTGGCAAGCGGCGATGCCATGCTATAATGACGCCGTATGCTCGATGCCACGTTCCAATGAGGTTACGCGCCGATGTCCAAAAATGAAGCCCAGGAGCCGCAGCCCTTCGAGACGGTCGAACCGATCGGCAAGCGCGTCCTCATCCGCAAGGACGAGGACAAGAAGGAAACCAAGGGCGGCATCCGGCTGCCCGACAACATCGAAATCCCGACAATCACGGGACGTATTGTCGCTGTATCCGCCGAGGTCGAGACCATGCCCGAGATCCCTCTGGCCCGGTACGACAAGGTCTTGTTCAATCCCAAGGGGGCAATTCCCGTCGACTTCGAAGGTGACAACCGCCTCTTCGTGGTCGAGGTCGAGAACGTCGTCGCCGTCTTCCGCAAGGTCTGAGCGCCGGCCCATCGACGCGGGAGTCTCACGTGCGCTGCAGGATCGCAACGTACGCGCCATCACGATCGAGCGTGTCCGCCGACGGCAGCGTCAACGCCTCACACATCAGGGCAAACCGCGTGTCGTTTGCGAGAAACCGTCTCACGAGGTCTGCATTTTCGGCTCTTTGAATGCTGCACGTGCTGTAGCAGATCACGCCGCCATCCTTGAGCAAGGCCGCCGCCTTCGCCAGCAGGGCAAGCTGTGTCCGGGCCAGCTCTTTGACCGAGTCGGGAGTGAGCCTGTGCCGCACCTCGATCCGCCGGGCGAGCACCCCGGTGTTCGAGCAAGGCACATCGAGCAGAATCGCGTCAAAGGGACCGCTTCGTCCCTGTCGAACCTCCGCATACGGGACGACCGTCACGCCGTCACCGCCGAGCCGTGACAGGTTCTCCATGACTTTCGTCAGACGCTCGGCATCCACATCGGTCGCCATGATGCGCGCCTGATACCGCGTCCATTCGGCCAGTTGGGTGGTCTTCGTTCCCGGCGCTGCGCACAGATCGAGAATCGTCCACTCCGGCTGAGGGTCCATCATGCGCACGGCCCCGGAGGCGGAAAGGTCCTGCACGGCGAACAATCCCTCGGCGAAGCCGGGCAGTTGCGTGATCGCCTGGGGCCCGATCAAACGGATCATGTCGACGGCCGGGGCCGGCGCGACCTCGGCCCGCACGCCCGCATCCAGCAATCGCTCCAGCATCTGGGCCGGCGCGATCCTCATCGTGTTGACCCGGAGGTAGACGCTGGGCCTTCGATTGGAGGCCAGACAGATCCGCTGGGCCGCGTCCGCCCCGAACTCGGCGATCCACTCTTCCACGAGCCATCGCGGAATCGAGAAACACGCGCTCAGATACGCCGCAGGATTGGACGTTGGATCGGGCAGGATGTCCGCATCGAACCGGCACCCGACGTCCGCCGAGCGCACGAGGCTCTGCGCGGCGGCTGATTCGTCGCACGGCGCCTCGCGCGCGACGATATGCCGGTCGATGCCACGCAGAACCGCGTTGACGAACCCCGTCTGCTTGCGGCCGCCCATATGCCCGGCCGAATTGACCGCTTCATTCACTATGGAATATACGGGCGTGTCGGGACTGTATGCCAGTTCGTAGACACCCACTCGAATGACCGCTCGCAGCGCCTTGTCGATTCGCGCGACCGGGCGGCCGGAGAAACGCTCGATGACCCTGTCGATCGCTCCAAGATTTCGGATCGCTCCAAACACCAGATCGGTGGCGCGCTGCTTCTCGTCGGTCCGGAGCAAGAGGCGTTCGAGGATTGGGCCAGCATGGGTCCGCCCGGAGTCGAATCGACAGAGAACCTCCGCAGCCACAAGGCGCGCCGACCTGGACGTGGGGGTGGACATCTCAGACTTCGGCCTCGATGAGGCGATCGCCCGGCCGAACGCGCCAGCCGTTGATGAAGTCCTTGAACTCCATCAGTCCGGAGCCGGCCGGTTTGATCTTGCGGATGCTCAGCTTGCCGTCCCCGCAGATCACATTCAGGTCCTCGTCAAAGGTCCCGGGCACGGACGGGGTCCCGACCGGGCCCCAAATCACATCGGCCAGAGCCAGCGTCACTCGGATGGTCTTGCCCCCGGCGACGTTGAGATAGTGCGATGAGGCGCCGGGCCAGGGCCAGAAGCCGCGAATCCTGTCGGCGATCACATACGCCGGTTGGCTGAAGTCCACCCGGCCGTCGGTTTTCTTCAGTTTCGGTGCCTTCGATGCACAGAACTCGTCCTGCCTGGTGTAGGTTGCGGTGCCTGCTTCGATCCGGTCGAGCGTCTCGATCAATAGCGGCGGCGCCAGCCGGGCCAGGCGGTCGTGCAGCTCGCCCGCCGTCTCATGGACGCCGATATCCGTTGGACGCTGGGCGAGGATGTCGCCGGCGTCCATGCGGTCGGCCAGTGTGATGATGCTCACGCCCGTCTGTTTCTCCCCTCGGATGATCGCCCAGTTGATCGGCGCCGCGCCGCGGTATTTCGGCAGCAGGGAGGCGTGGACGTTGATGGCTCCCTTGGCGGCAAGCCCCAGCAACTCGGGCCCGATTTTCTGGCCGAACGCAATCACCACAAGGATGTCGGGCTGATGGCCGGCGATGCGTTTGACGATTTCGACCGCATTGACGTTGTCGGTCTCGATGGAGGGCACAGCACGGCTCTCGGCCCAGCAGCCCACGGGCATCGGGCAGCATCTGCGCCCGCGACCGGCCGGCTGAGGCGGCTGCGTAACCACGAGCAAGATCTCGTGACGGGACGCCTTCAGGGCATCCAGACATGGGACGCCGAACTCGCCGCTGCCAAGATAAACGATATTCATATCGATTGCGGGTCTGGGATTGGGCCTGTCGGTATGAGCCGACGACCGATCCGTCGTCCCGACGGCCCTTCGTCATTTGCCATCGTGCTTGTCGATGAGCTTATTGATCTGTCGTCGATTCGCGATCCTCGCCGCCGCGCCCATGCGATTGACGATCGTCATCCCGTCGAGGTGGTCGCTCTCATGCTGCAGACACCGGGCGTACAGCCCATCGGCCTCTTCGGTGAACTCGCGGCCGTCCAGGTCGGTCGCGGTCACCGTGGCTCTCTTGTGGCGTCGAATCTTCGGGTAGATTCCCGGCACCGAGAGGCAGCCTTCTCCCGCCTCGTCCAGATCGCCGGCCGGCGTCACCATGGGATTGATATAGGCCCGTACCTGCTCGCGCGAACCGTCCATGGAGATGATGAACAGTCGAAGCCCGACGCCCGCCTGCGGCGCCGCCAGGCCCATTCCCTTGTTCTCGATCATGATGTCGGTCATCTTCTCCACCAGCCGGCGGATCGTCTCGTCGATCTTCTCCACCGGCGCCGCCGGCTGCCCCAGAACCGCCTCGGGATAGCGCGTGATCCTGCACTTGTCAACGTCGATCTGGCCCATCATTCAAGCCCCTATTGACCCCTCCAAGAGGTCCATCATGTAACAAAACGACCGACTCCTGTTACGTGCCCGTTCCACGCGGAACTCTCTCAGCATCTCCGCCATGAAATCAACGGCCGACCCACCGAAGCGCTTCGGCATGACCGCGCGGAGTTCTTCCTTCGTCACAGTTTCGGCATGCAGCAGATCGGTGATCCCCAACTCTTGGCAGGTCCGATCCTCCATGCCAGCCACATACCAGCTTTCTATCTCTCTTACAACGATAACCATACGGTCGGCATCGATCATTCCTCCATGGCTGCTGACCAACCCCTCCTTGCGCTCCGTAATGCAGGGAGAGGAATTGATGTCAGCGACGAAAAGGTAGTCGGCATTCATTGCCTTGACGGACTTGATGTATTTCCTTCTTCTGTCAATCGTGGCCCTGGCATACTCCCATACTTCCACGTGATCGTATGCTTGTTCGAGCCTCGGTTTGACCACGGCTATAAAGAATTCTCGATCGTCGCGACCCTCCACCAGTACATGCATGCGTCTGTACATCGCCAATCACATTCCCCAGAGTTCCTGGACGAAAACCTCGTCGAGACCCAGGTCGTTCTCAAGAAACACCTTCACCTGCTCCTTCTCGGCGGGCCTGGAGACGGTGGAGAAGCCTTCCTTGTCCCGCGACATCAGCAGCAGGTTCTCCACCCCCGCGTGCCTGACCACCTCGGGACTGTGGGTGGTAATGATCACCTGCTTGTTCCTGGCCGCGTCCTTCATCAACTCCATCAGCCCCGAGATCAGATGCGGATGGATATTTCGCTCCGGCTCTTCAATGATAACGACGTCCTTGTGCTCGAAGAACAGCGCGACGATGAGGGCCACCACGTTGACGGTACCATCTGACAGCAGATTCGCAAGAAGGGCTCCTTCATAGTACGCCTCTCGCAGCTTCAGGAGCACTGATTCTCCCAAGTACTTCTCAATCCCGACCTCCGTGACAAACGGGAGCATGTACCGCACGAGATTGTGGAACTTGCGCCTCTTCTCAGGATCAGCCAGGATGTTCCTGAGAACGAGAGCCAGATTCTCGCCGCTCTCCTCAAGTGATGCCCTCCCCGCCATCTCGTGCGGTTTCTTCACGGCACGTGGATCTATATCATAAGCACCAACGCGACGGAAAAGACTCCCGAATGGCCCCATAAAACCATGGAAGGCGTATCTTGGCAGGAGGGCATTGGCTGCCGTTGCCCGCATTACCGAGGACAGTTGTTGCCTATGTGCGTCAGCCCCAGCCAGAGGTGTCTGACTCAAATCGATCCCCATGTCCCTGAGCCGCTCTGTTAGATCCGGGGGATTGATGCAGACTCTTCGCTCACCTGGCGACGCGAGAACACTGATGCCCAGTTCGATATCCTTGCCGCCCGCCTCGGTCCGGAGTTTCAGCGTAAAATGCTCATCCTCAACATCCAACCCATTCTGAGGATGCTTGGCCCGAAGAGCGAACTCGTATCTCATTTCATGGATTTGAACAATGCCTTCCCATCCTGCCCACTTCGTCGGCTGGTCGGATATCACTCGCATTTTCAGGGGGCCTGAAACGCCGATCCTTCGATTCAGAATCGCTTTCTGCCCACCATGCAGTGAGACGGCATCGTCAAGATCGTTGTCCTCAATACTCTTCAGAAACCGGAATACTTCGACGAGGTTGGACTTCCCGGAGGCGTTGGCGCCTATGACGACGTTGAACCGGCGGAGGTCGAGATCAAGCTCTTTGAAGCTCTTGAAATTGGAGATCGCTATGTTCGTGATGGCCATAAAGGCCTCCGAGTCAACCCTTTGCGCTCTGCCCGTGTCTCATTTGCCGTCAAACTCACGGCCGGCGAAGGTGTTGCCGAGGTAGCTCTTCTTGACCTGCTCGTTTCGGATGATCTCGGCGGGGGGGCCGGCCGCAATGACCTCGCCGTGGTCGATAATATAGGCCTTGTTCGCCACTTCGAGCGTCCTCTCCACGTTGTGGTCGGTGATCAGCACGCTGACGCCGGAGGCGACGAGCCGTCGGATCTCCGTCTGCAAGTCCTCGACGGCGATCGGATCGACGCCGCTGAACGGCTCATCGAGCAGGATCAGGGACGGGTCGGTCACCATCGCCCGCGCGATTTCGAGCTTGCGGCGCTCGCCTCCCGAGAGGAACCGGCCGTGGCTCTTGGCCACCTCTTTGAGGCCGAACCGCTCGATGAGCATGTCCGCCTTCTCCCGGCGTCCGGCCCGCGTCAGAGACATCGTCTCGAGGATGGCCAGCAGGTTGTCGCGAACGCTGAGCCGCTGAAAGATGCTCGGCTCCTGCGACAGATAGCCGATCCCGAGCCGGGCGCGCCTGTACATGGGCAGTTTGGTGATCTCGCGGCCCTCGAACACGACCTTGCCGGCATCGGGCGTAACCATCCCGATGACCATACGGAAGGTCGTCGTCTTGCCGGCCCCATTGCGCCCCAGCAGCCCGACGATGCTCCGCTGATCGATGGTAATGGAGACCTCGTTGACGACGGCCCGACCCGAATACCGCTTGACCAGGTTGTGCGTTTCCAGAAGGGTAATGCCAACCAAAACAGCACCTCGCATACACACATTCGCTGCGAAAGCCGCATTATACCAGAGGCCGGGCCACAGGCAACCCCACATTTTGGCCGTCCAGACCCCGCTTTGGGCAACCTCCTCGGCCCGTTTGCCGACGCGAAAGCGGATAAAACCTCTGGCAATCCGGGTCCCTTTTTGCTATTGAATGGATTTTCGTCGCGCGCTCAAGCCCTTTCGGGAGTCTGTTGAAGAGAGCTTATGTTTGCCGTCGTCAGTGATATCCATTCGAATATCGAAGCCCTGAGCACCGTCCTGGCGGACATCGAGAAACGGGGCATCCGGAAGATCTACTGCCTCGGCGATGTCGTCGGCTACGGCCCGAACCCCACCGAGTGCCTCGATCTGATCATCGATCGCAGCGAATGGTGTGTTTTGGGCAACCACGACTACGCCGTGTTCTACGAGCCGACCAACTTCAATTACGGCGCCGAGCAGGCCAGCTTCTGGACGCGGGACGTCATGGAAACCGATACGGACAAGGCGCGCACCGACAAGCGGTGGCGCTTCCTGGGCGAGTTGCCCATGCGTCGGACGCTGGAAACGCAGTTGGGACCGACCAAGGCGACGATCGACTTCGTCCACGCGTCGCCGCGCCGGCCGATCAACGAGTACATTTTCCCCGACGACGTCTACACCAATCCGGCCAAGGTCCGCGTCCTCTTCGAGCGGATCCCGCACATCTGTTTCGTGGGCCACACACACATGCCCGGCGTATTCCTTGACGAGCCGGATTTCTACCTGCCCGATGAATTGGGCGGCGCCTATCCCATCATCGAGGAAGAGAAGGCCATCATCAACATCGGCTCCGTCGGCCAGCCGCGCGACAAGGACAATCGCGCCAGCTACGTCTACGTCGAGGAGAACAAGGTTCACTTCGTTCGCCTCGAATACGATTTCGAGACAACCATGAAGAAGATATACGCCATCGATCGCCTGGACAATTTCCACGCCGAGCGGCTTCGGGACGGCCGATGAGCACGGCGGTTCACAGTCCTGCCCGCCGAGACCGGGCGGTTCGGCCGGCGGCGTCGGGGCCGATCGGAAACGACCGGTGGTCTACCACGTGATTTGAACATAAAGGATTGTATGAGTCCGAGAATATCCATCGCTGTAGTGCTCCTGTGCTTCTGTGTGCTCTGCGCCGGCCTGGTCCTCGAGTCCGGGGCCTTCCGCACGACCTCGTCGCCCGACACCATCGACTCGTCGTCGGCCCGTCGCGGCCTGATGCTGCTTCAGCAGACCACCGACGTCGACACTCCCGCCCCGTCTCCGACGGCTGCTGTCCAGCCACCCCGTCTCGAAGCGACGACGTCCGAGGACTTCGGGGCCCTCGGCGGCCCAAGCCAGCGCCCGACGGTCGGCTCGGTGGACCGGCGTTCCGGATTCAAGTTCCAACTCGAACTGGATTCCAAAGGCGCTTCGATTCGTCACGCCACCTTCAGCGAATTCAAGAACCGCGATCACAAGGACCCGCAGCCCCTGGTCTTCCTCGCCCCGAGCGGGCTGGGCACTGGACGAGAAGCGTTATCCATGGCCAACAAGGGACTCGTGCTCGTCGATCAGAGGAGGCAGCTCAACCTCGACGGCTTGAGTTGGAGGACGCTGGGGACCGAGACGGCCGACGACGGAGACCAGACCGTCTCTTTCGAGGCCACCATCACCGATGCGCAGGATCGGCCCTTCCTGAAACTGACCAAGACCTATCGCATCCAACCCGACAGCTACCTCGTCGACTGCTCGCTGACGATCGATAATCTCTCCGCCGACACGCAGAAAGTGCGCTACGATCTCCGAGGGCCCCTGGGCCTCGAACGCGAGGCCTTCCGACAGGATATGCGAGGCGTCATCGGCGGCTTTCGCAACGCCCAGGGCCAGATCGTTCGCAGCAAGATCGAGTGGAAGAACCTGGTCAAGGCCGCCGCGCCCCTGCCGATCGAGTCCAAGAACGGAGGCAACCACTTTCTTTGGGCCGCCGCCGTCAACAAGTACTTCGCCGCCATTCTGGTGCCCGTGCCCGATGCCGACGACAGCTTCTGCGACTGGATCGCCGGACGAACCGGCCGGTTATACAATCCCGATGCGGACGCCAAAGCCGACACAGGGGACGAGACCGTCGGCCTGGACCTGTCCGTGGCGTCCGCGACGCTCCAGCCATCGGGACAGGCCGACAGCGCCCGCACGTACAACTTCCAGCTCTATCTCGGGCCCAAGGACAAGAGCCTCTTCGACAAGAACGAGATGTACAAAGAGCTTGGCTTCGTCCAGACCATTGATTTTATGGGCTGTTGCTGCCCCGAGAGCATCATCAACCCGCTGGCGTTTGCGATCCTGGCCATCATGAAGGCGATGTACGCCGTCATCCAGAACTACGGCATCGTCATCATCATCCTGGTCTTCCTCATGCGGCTGATCCTCCACCCGATCACCAAGAAGAGCCAGGTCTCCATGAGCAAGATGAGCCAGTTGGGGCCCAGGGCCGAGGAGATCAAGAAGAAGTACGCCAACAACAAGACCGAGATGAATAAGAAGCTCATGGAGCTCTACCGCGAGCAGGGGGCCTCGCCGATCATGGGCTTCCTTCCCATGATGGTGCAGATGCCGATCTGGATCGCGCTCTGGAGCGCCGTGTATACGAGCATCGACCTTCGCGGGGCGGCGTTTCTGCCGTTCTGGATCACCGACCTGTCCATGCCCGACGCCCTGATCCGCTGGTCGCCGTTCACGGTCCCGCTGTTGGGCTGGAAGGTCGCGTCGCTCAACGTGCTGCCTCTGCTGATGGGCGTGGCCTTCTACCTTCAGCAGAAGCTCATGCCCACGCAGGCCAGTGCCGCCACGAATCCGCAGATGGCCCAGCAGCAGAAGATGATGATGATCATGATGCCGCTGCTGTTCCCGCTGATGCTGTACAACGGTCCCTCCGGCGTGAACCTCTACATCATGGCCAGCACCTTCGCCGGCGTCATCGAGCAACACGTCATCCGAAAGCATATCCGCGAACGCGAGGCAGCGGAAGCCCAGGGCCTCGTCGCCGTCACCAGCAAGACAGGCGGCAAAGTCAAGAAGAAGAAACCCAAGCCGTTCTATAAGTTCTAAGGCGTCACTTGTTATAGGTCCTATCGGTCCCATAGGACCTATCGGACCTATGGAATTCTCCGACACCATCGTAGCCGTCAGCTCGGCAGCAGGGGGCCTGCGGTCCATCGTTCGCCTCACCGGCCCGGAGACGCTGCCGGCCTGTGAACGGGTCTTCACAACGCCGATCGCGCTCCGCGACAATGGCATTCTCTCCGGCTCCGTTGCCATCGCCCCCGGCATGGCGGCCGATGCCACAGTTTATCTGTTCTTCTCGCCACATTCGTACACCGGCGAGACCCTTGCCGAGCTTCACGTCTGTGCCGGCCCGGTCCTCGTGGCGACGCTGGTGAAGAACCTCCTGGCAGGGGGCCTTCGCCTCGCCGGTCCCGGCGAGTTCACCGCACGGGCGTATCTCAACGGCAAGCTCGATCTCGCCCAGGCCGAAGCGGTCAACGAGATCGTCGCCGGCTCCAACCGCTTCCAACTCGAGGCCGCCGAGAGACTCCTGAGCGGTCGGCTGACCAAGACGACGAAGGCGGCGCGGTCGGCGCTCCTGGATTGTCTGAGTCTGATCGAAGCGGGCCTCGATTTCAGTGGCGAAGATATTGTTTTTATCGGCCCCGGCGAGGCCGTAGAAAAGCTGGCCCGCATCAAGGGCGAGCTTGAGGGGCTTCTGGCCGGCAGCATCCGCTACGAAT
This sequence comes from Phycisphaerales bacterium Planc_01, assembly GCA_001603075.1. GTDB lineage: Bacteria > Planctomycetota > Phycisphaerae > Sedimentisphaerales > Anaerobacaceae > Anaerobaca. The sequence continues at coordinate 136,246 of LVBB01000139.1, forward strand.
CGCTCATCGATCTGCCCGCCGTCGGCATCGCCGGAGCCCCCAACGCCGGCAAGAGCAGCCTGCTGAACACCTTGCTCGGCCACGAAAGGAGCCTCGTCTCGGATCGTCCCAAGACCACTCGTGACGTCCTGAGCGGGATATTGACTGTCGTTCCCGCGGGGCCCGACAGGGTGGCAAGCGGTAAGTGCCAAGTGTCAAGCTCTCCTGCTTCACACTTCGAACTTCACACTTCAAACTCCGTTCAGTGCGTTCTGTTCGACTGTGCCGGCCTGCTGCCCGCCGCCGAGGACATTCTCGATCGACTGGCCCAACAGGCGGCGATCGAGGCGCTGCGACGTTGCCAAGTGGTCATCTTCTGCGTCGATGCCGCCAAGCCCGACATCGGCGAAGACCTCGCCATCCGCGCCCTGGTCCGGCCGGGAGCCGTGCTCTACGTCGCGACCAAAGCGGACCTGCTCAGCCCCGCAGATTCACAGCGCGCTGTCGAGAAGCTCGCACAAGCGTTCGCAGGCCCGTTCCTGCCCGTCTCGGCCTTGACAGGGCAGCGACTGCAACAATTACAGGACCTGATCGAGCGGTCGCTTTCGGCCGGACAAGGGACAGCGACACGAGAAGGCCGCGACACTGTGGCGCTGACCGCCCGACACCGCCAGGCCGTGAGCGAAGCGATTGCGAATATCGACGAGGCCATCGGCCAGATCGAGCAGGGGGCCGACGAGCTCGCCGCCGCCATGATCCGCGAAGCGTGTCAGGCGCTCGCGGACATCGAGCAGCAGCCCATCGACGAGCAGGTCCTCGACCGCATCTTCAGCCGCTTCTGCGTCGGCAAGTGACAATCCGCCACAGGCGGATTGTCATCCCTTCGGCAGGCTCAGGGCAGGCTCTGAGCGAAGCCGAAGGATCTGGCCAACGAATGAGACGGCGCTCTCAACCTTCTGCCGGCCGTCCAGCATTGTCAGCCCTTCGTCGCTACCGCCGCTTCGGCTTCTTGCAGGTACTCCTCGCGAACGCTGCTCCGCCGTTCGGGCGGCCATTCCCTCGGGAAATTCACACACGCGAACTCCCCGAAGTATTTGACGGCCGCGTAGTCGTACGCCCGGGCCGCCTCGACCTCGTCGTCGAAATACCCGAGGTGGTGCAGCCGGCCGTTGAGCCGGTAGTGTGCCGCCCACTTGCCCACGCGCTTGTTGAACGTGACGCCCTTGAAGCGCGAGTGGCCGTTGCGCCGCTTGCGCTGGTTGAACCGGTTCTCGTTGCGGGTGCAGATCCGCAGGTTGGCCCGGCAGGCGTTGCATCGGTTCCCGTCGATGTGGTCCACGACCTTGCCCGCCGGCGCGTTCATGATCTCGCGGTGCATGAGCACCGCTCGCCTTCCCTCAAGCCGGCTGGGGTACCCGTTGAGCAGCCGCCAGCGGTACTGGTTGAGCCACTCGTAATCGCCGGCGTCGACCCAGGCGTACCCGCCGCCCGAAAGCGGGATCAGCCGGACCGCATCGCCCGTCGGCGGCTCGGCCTTTCGCAGGTAATTCGCGCACGCCGCCCCAGGCACCTCGCGCAGCACCCCCGGCCACAGCGGATGGTTCGCGCACTTCGGCAACACGTCCTGCCCGAAATACGCCGCCCGAGACCACTCCTCCGGGTCCCACACGCAATACACGCAATTCTCACAACACGGTCCAGACATCAGCCCTCCCTTTCATGAAAGACATCAAACACGAAATCCGAATCTCGAAACTCGAAACAAGCACGAATGTTCCAAGCTCGAAACTCAAAACGGGCTGGGCGGTCCGCCGTCGGCGGATTTGGAACATTGGGGTTTCGGTCCTTTGGATTTGTCTCGGATTTCGTGCTTCGATACAAGGAACGGTGGGCACGGCACACCCTACGCCTGCTGAACGGACATCGATCCTCATATACCATACTATAGACCATACATTGTTATATCATATACGAACCTTGTCTTGGCCGCAACGAGAAAATCGCCACGAGTCCCGTTTATTTCCCTGAGGGGCCGGACGCCTCCCGGCCGGAGCGAGGATTGCTAAGTGCTTACGCAGAAACGACTTACCGGAAGGCGGCACCACGGACCTGTCATCTGAGCCATGTCGCCGAGCACAATGAGTGAGCTGTCCCCGGAATTCCTCCCCATTCCCGCCAGTGGGCAAGACACGAAATCCGAATATCGAAACTCAAAACGAGCACGAATGTTCCAATGTCGGAAATCAGGAACGGGTTGGGCGGTCCGCCGTCGGCGGATTTGGAACATTGGGCTTTCGGTCCTTCGGATTTGTTTCGGATTTCGTGCTTCGATATTCGCCCCTTGCCTTGGCGCATGTCTCGGATTTCGGATTTCGACATTCGTATTGTGCCAGCTTGCTCATCAGCGATTCATCAGCGCGAACGCGCCCCAGCCTAAGTATTCACGCGTGTACGCGGCGTGGCGCTCGGGTTCCGAGCTCAGTTTGGCGCGAACCTCTTTGGCGAGTTCGTCGTCGGGATTGGCGTCAAGCCATCGGCGCATGGTGAGCCACTTGGCCGCCTCGTATCGGTCCCAGCCGTCCTGGTCTGCCAGAACCATTTCCACGACGTCGTAGCCGAGGCGCCCGAAGGACGCGAGAAGTTCGGGAAGCGTGAGAAACTCGGAGACCGAGTCGGCAAGGCACCCCCTGGCGACATCTTCCGTCGGCGGCAACTGCCGCCAGTAGGGCTCGCCGATGAGGATGATCCCCCCGGGGCGCAGGCTCCGCGCCAGAAGCTCGATGGTGCCGGCGACTCCCCCGCCAATCCACGTGGCGCCGAGACAGGCGGCCACACCGGCCTTCTCGTCCCAGACGTAGCCGGCCGCATCGCCATGGATGAACTTGACTCGATCGGCGACGCGGAGTTCGTCAGCGCGGCGTCTCGCTTGCTCTGTGAACAACTGGCTCATGTCGACGCCGGTGCCGACGACGCCGTAATCGCGCGCCCAGGTGCACAGCATCTCCCCCGAACCGCTCCCGAGGTCGAGCACGCGGGTCCCCCTCTCCAGACGCAGCGCTGCGCCGAGAGCGGCGAGCTTTTCGGCTGTGATCGGATTATGGATGCGGTGAGCGCTTTCGCTGATGTTGAAGATCCGTGGAATATCCAATGCAGAAATCTCCTTTCAAGTGTGAATAGATTCGTAGGGTGTGCACCGCACACCATCCCTATGTCGCCCCGAGAATAGCACCGCTCTGTCTCGTCCGCGGCGCATTAAACACGAAATCCGAGTATCGAAATCCGAAACAAACAAGAATGCTCCAATGTCGGAAATTAGGAACGGGTTGGGCGGTCCGCCGTCGGCGGATTTGGAGCATTGGAATTTCGGTCCTTCGAGCTTGTTTCGGATTCCGTGCTTCGATATTCGCCCCTTGTCTTGGCGCTTGTTTCGGATTTCGGATTCCGACATTTGGATTCTCCCAATCTCGTAGGGTGTGCACCGCACACCATCCCTATGTCGCGACGAGAATAGCGCCGCTCTGTCTTGTCCCCGGCGCGTCAAACACGAAATCCGAGTATAGAAATCCGAAACAAACAAGAATGCTCCAATGTCGGAAATCAGGAACGGGTTGGGCGGTCCGCCGTCGGCGGATTTGGAGCATTGGAATTTCGGTCCTTCGAGCTTGTTTCGGATTCCGTGCTTCGATATTCGCCCCTTGTCTTGGCGCTTGTTTCGAATTTCGGATTTCGACATTTGGATTCTGCCAATCTCGTAGGGTGTGCACCGCACACCATCTCAATTATTCGACGAACGGCGGTCCCCGCCGCAGCTCCTCCGGGATCGCAGGCGTCTTGCCGCCGCAATCACAAAGCCAGTCCTCCGCGTAATAGCCCTCGTTCACCCAACGCTGGAAACTCGAATAAGGCCAATCATGAGGGCATCGAACCAGCCCGTGTTTGACCGGGTTGTAATGAATGTAGTTCACGTGCCGGATAAAGTCTCTCTCATCGCGGATCTTGTGCTCCCAGAATCGTTTCTGCCAGACGCCGCGTTCGCGGTGCTTGACACGGGCGGCTGAGACGGGCGCGGCTTGTCCGCCAACAACCAGCCACTGTTTCGAGAAACGGCTCTTGATGATCCCCAACCGTTTCGAATAATCGAAATCGCCCTCGGGCAGCGTCCAGACGCAATGCCAATGGTCCGGCAACAGCACCGTAGCCACCAACTCGAACGGCCGGTCTCTCTTGACGGCCAGCACGGCTTCGTGCAACAACGAACGCGCCCGTTCCGCGTCAAACAGACGCCGACGCAGGTGCGTCACCACCGTGAAGAAGAACGTACCGCCCGGCGTATATCGACGAACGTAATTCGGCACGAGCCTTCCCTCCTATCTTATGTTGCGTCCTCTCCCCTCGCCAGCGCGATGGTGTGCAATGCACACCCTACGCCTGCTATCGCCTCCCCCGGTTCTGCCTGCGGGCCTCGACCAAGAGCTTCACCTTGGTCTCCCACCCTTCCGTGTGAATCACTCGGTCGAACTGATCCCCAAGACGCCCAGAAAGCAAGTCAATCCGGCTGCGTTGACTGAGTTCCTGCCACGTCTGATACATCACGTAAATCGCGTTGCCATACTGGATGTTCTCGAAGACAACCAGATCGTCTTCAAGCAACGCCCCGAAGTACCGCCTGAATCCACTGGTCCCGACAATGATCTGTCTGGGCCTCAGGGTTTCGAAGAAGCCGTATCGGGAGGCCGCCGTATCTTGCTGCTCTTGCGTCGGGCGCCGCCCTCGAAACAAACGCTGGAGAGCCTCATCCTTCGATCCAGGCGGAAGGATATCCCAGGCGAGATGAAGCGAGCGGGCGCAATCAGCAACGGAAGCATCTGCAGGTTCAACCCCGCACGCTCCGATGTTCTCCTGAAGGAGGTTCAGGTTTTCAAGAAGTCGATCTTCGAAATCGGCAGCAGACTGCGCGAGCACTTCGTCCACGCGTGCTGCCAAGACGTAGCTATCTTGACCGGGATCAGCGTTTGCGCAGTGGAGAACAAGCTCCAGTTCGCGAGGTGGGTGGAAGTCCTTTGGGCGTACCTTGTGGGGAAGCCAGACGGTGTGCGTGCCGTAGTACGAGTCTCCCCAATTTGGGCTCTCAGCAGGATGATACTGTGTCTCGAGAGGCAGGTCGTAAAGTGGTTCCTCCCATCCCTCGACATTGCGCCGGGAGTACTTCCCCCGGTCGGCAGCCGGCACGATTCGCCCCGGGTGGCGCAGGCCATCGCCGCGCAACTCAACGTCCAGATGGGCAAGCTGCCCAGCACGAATTGCTTCCGCCCTGAATGCGCGAGCACAGCCAGCAACGACCGGAACATCGCCAAGTTGGCGGAGGTTGTTTCGGACTGCTTGTGGCACCTTCTGTATGTTCTTCTTCATCTCGTTCTCCTGCGGTTCGCTGAGCGAACGTCGGGCGTGTGCCGCGCGCCGCGGGTGGCGACTAACCACGCCGCTCTTGTTGACAGTCTCATTTCCATCCGAAGAACTTCTTCACTCCAGCGACCACGTGACAGACTATACATGACACCGCCGTAGGGCACTTCGGGACCGGTCCTCCGTCAAGATACTTGATACGTGAATCCCACTCAGCGAGCATGTAGACGTGTTCCCTGCAGTGCTGCAGTACTTCCTCAGGTATATCGAACTTCAGATATGCCTCAACCCGTGTGAAAATGTCCAGGCGCCTCCAGCAGTATGCGACGGTCCACGCCCTGCACTTGTCGGGCGTAATATCGGTGAAGTACCAACCGCGCCCGTATGCTGCATCCATTGTCGTCCAAGGGTCCGATGCGTTTATGGTACGGGTACGCGTGATCTCGTTGAAGGCGTCCATGGATGTGTAATGGTGCAGGATCATCTTGGGCTCCGTTTCATAGGGCGATGATTTGGCGCAATTCCTGAGATTGATTCAACACGTCAACGTCCTTCGGGGGGACGATCACGCAGACGGCGTGAATATGGTGATGCGTCCTGGCGAAGTGCAGAAGCGCGAGTATGAGGAAGAGCAAGGCGAGACCGCGATCCACTCCACCATGCCCGCTCCCCAGAATAGGGATGTGCAGGGTGTCTATTCTCTGGTTCGATGACACCTTAAAAATCTCCTCTACACAACGGCATATGACCTGCGGACTGCTGACGATGCCACAACCCGGCGCGCGAATCGTTGACGCCGTGAGGACCACCTTAAGTGGCTTCGCGAACTCCTCGGACAGAATGATTGTTGTCCCTGGCGGAAACTGCCCGTCCTTGTCTGGCGAGATGCCTCTTGCGTCAAGGGCCTTCCGAAAGTCGGTGGGGAGATCTGCAAGACGGTCAGGGAACCTCGCTGTGAAGAAGGCGCCGAGTGCGGACCGCCTATCGGTCGCGCAATCATCAACAAAAGTCGTATTGCATGGAAGAACAACTGCCGAGTTCCGCGATGTGTCCTGCAATCCTTGGATCTCGCCGACCTTGAGTTCTATGCTGATTCCACCGCAGCGAATCGTGCTGCCATTTTCCAGATCGAGGCGTTTGCGTGTTGTGTCAACGGTCCGCGTGACGTAGAACAGGACCGCGCTGATGACGGCAAGGGCGAAGCCTGATCCGAGCATGATCCAATGAACCTGGCCGTCAATGGCGAGGCCACTCGCCCTATCGTAGCGTACGAATGCGCCGACAAGCAGGAGCAGGCCTGCGATACACAAGACATTTGTAAGAGGTGCGAGCAAGACTGCCTTCGCATCCGAAAGGACATCTTCGATCCACTTCAGCACGCGTTCGACCTCCTATGCACTTTCCCGCACACTCCGGCTCATTTGTCGCACGTTTGGGCGTCACAACTTCCTGGGAGAGTATTATGGCCCCAACGGAGCGGGAATACCAGGGAAAAACGGCGCATGAAAGCGGTGCTTCCGCACGAAGGGCAGATCAGCGTTGAATCTGCGGGTGGGGTCTTGGCGGGAGCGGTGCGGTTTGGCGTTGTTCGGGTCTCGCATGAATCCCTCCGTGGGCGCTTTAACACAGGCGCGCTTGGATCCGCATGGGCTAAAAGCCCATCCTACGATTCGTTCGGGTGAAGGCGGTTGGGGGCCGCGTTCGCCCGCTCGGTATATGTGTAACGACGCCGGCTGTTTCGCTTCGAACCCGGCGTCGATTGGCGTCGTCAAATCCGAGAAACCATCCCCAAACGCTGTCGCGTTTGAGGCTGCCACACATCCGTTCCAGTATTCCGACATTCCCTCCGTTGCGCGGGCAAGATGCGCACGCAACGCGCGGCCATGACGCCGACAGCCGCGTTGTCTTACGCGTGCGTCAGTTGTCCTTGGCTTCGAACTCGGCGTCGATCACGTCGTCGCCGCCTTTGCGTTTGACCTCGCCTTCCTGCGGCGGGGTTTTGGGCTGCGACGGCTGGGCGCCTGCAGCCGCCTGCTTCTTGGCCGCCTCTTCGTAGAGGACCTTGCCGAGTTCCTGGCCGGTCTCGCTGAGGTTCTCGAGGGCCTTCTTGATCGCGGCCGGATCGTCGCCCTTGACGACCTCTTTGAGGTTGTTGACGGCGTTCTCGATCTTGCCGCGAGTGTCGGCCGAGACCTTCTCGCCATGCTCCTTGAGCGTCTTCTCCGTCGAGTAGACCAACTGGTCCGCCTGGTTCTTCAGGTCCACGACCTCTCGCCGCTTCTTGTCCTCTGCGGCGTGCGATTCGGCCTCGTGCGTCATCCGGCTGATCTCCTCCTCGTTCAGGCCGGAACTCGACTTGATCACGATCGACTGCTGCTTGCCGGTCCCCAGGTCCTTGGCCGAGACGTTCAGGATGCCGTTGGCGTCGATGTCGAAGGCGACTTCGATCTGCGGGATGCCGCGCGGCGCCGGCGGCAGATCCGTGAGTTGGAACCGGCCCAGCGTCCGGTTGTCCCGGGCGAACTCGCGCTCGCCCTGCAGGACGTGGATGTCCACCGTCGTCTGGCTGTCGGCCGCGGTGGAGAAGACCTCCTTCTTGCTGGTCGGGATCGTCGTGTTGCGATCGATCAGCTTGGTCATCACGCCGCCGAGCGTCTCGACGCCCAGCGAAAGCGGCGTAACGTCCAGCAGCAGGATGTCTTTGACGCCCGCGTCGCCGGCCAGGACGGCGCCCTGGATCGCGGCGCCGAGCGCGACGACCTCGTCGGGATTGAGGCTCTTGTTCGGCTCTTTGCCGAAGATCTCCTTGGCGATGGCCTGGACCTTCGGAATCCTCGTCGAGCCGCCGACCAGGAGCACCTCGGCAATGTCCTTTGGATCGAGCTTGGCGTCCTCGATTGCCTTGAGGCAGGGGCGTCTGAGCCGCTCGAAGACCGGCTCGACCAGCGACTCGAACTTGCTCCGCGTGATGGTGATCTGCAGGTGCTTGGGGCCGGAGGCGTCGGCGGTGATGAACGGCAGATTGACCGTCGATTCGACCTGGGTGCTCAGCTCGCACTTGGCCTTCTCGGCGGCCTCTTTCAGACGCTGATGGGCCATGGGGTCCTGGCGAAGGTCGATCCCCTCGGTCTTTTTGAACTCGTCGGCCAGGTAGTTGATGAGGACGGCGTCGAGGTCGTCGCCGCCGAGGTGGGTGTCGCCGTTGGTGCTGAGGACCTCGAAGACGTTGTCGCCGATGTCGAGAATGGAGATGTCGAAGGTGCCGCCGCCGAAGTCAAAGACGGCGACTTTTTCGTTCTTCTTCTTTTCCAGGCCGTACGCGAGGGCCGCCGCGGTCGGCTCGTTGATGATCCGCTCGACCTCAAGGCCGGCGATCTTGCCGGCGTCCTTCGTCGCCTGCCGCTGGGAATCGTTGAAGTACGCCGGAACCGTGATGACGGCCTTCTCGACCTTCTCGCCAAGGTAGTCCTCGGCGGTCTTCTTGAGGTCCTGGAGGATCATGGCCGAGACCTCCGGCGGGGTGTACTCCTTGCCACGGACGTCAACCTTCACCAGTTCGTTGGGCCCGCCGGTAATCGCATAGGGAACGATCTTCTCTTCCGAGGCGACCTCATTGTGCCGCCGCCCCATGAAACGCTTGATCGAGAACACCGTATTTTCGGGATTGGTCACCTGCTGATGCTTGGCGATTTGGCCGACCAGCCGCTCGCCCTTGTCCGTGAAGCCAACCACGGATGGGGTCAGGCGGGAGCCGGAGGCGTTCACCAGCACCTTTGGCGAAGAGCCCTCCATCACCGCCACCACGGAGTTGGTTGTCCCGAGGTCAATTCCGATAATCTTAGCCATCGCAAACGTCCTTTCCTTGGTACCGAATCGCATTGGAGCATTTCAGCAAGTGCGATCCGCCCAGCGAACCGCGCATGAGAAACCATCTATCGCCCAGAGGAAGTTGCAAAAGTCGTGCCAGCACCTTTCGCGCCGCACCGCCAATCACTTAACCTATTGCCTGAAACCGCTTTACAGTCCAGCCCCCTCTGTCGCAAGAGACCGCGAGTGCAGCGGGCAAGCCCCCGAATTGTCACGTTTCGTGCCATTTTGGCAGGGCTTCTCGCGGGCGCTGACTCCCTCTGTGCGGAGCCGGCCGGGCGATCCGGCTCGGCGGTTTTTCGTTTGCCCGCCCCCCGGCCTGCCTCCTATAATACGGCGTCCAGCGAATCGCAGGGAGCTGTGACGATGTACCCGTGGAAGGTCGCGGATCGCTCTGGGGCCTGGGCGACCTTCGGACCAGGACGAAACAATTGCACGATCGTAGCATAGCGCCTCGGCCGAGTGGCGGAATGGCAGACGCTGGGGACTTAAAATCCCCTGCCCGCAAGGGCGTGTGGGTTCAAATCCCACCTCGGCTATTCTGCGGCCGGTGCCGGAGAGCATCGCCCGTCGCGGCCGCGCCGCAACGTCAGGAAACAGACGATCGAGCAGCAATTGGAGAAGCTAAGTCATGACGCAAAAGGATCTTAGACTCATCGACGCCGATCAGCCCAACCTCTACCGCCAGACGTTTCCCTACAGCGAATTCCCCAAAGTCGTCTTCGACCACGAGCGAGTGGAATACGAGATACCAGAGAAGATCTGGATCACCGATACGACGTTCCGCGACGGCCAGCAAGCCAAGCCCCCGTTCACGCCCGAGCAAGTCCTCCGCATCTATGACCTCCTGCACGAGATCGACGGGGGGACCGGGCTGATCCGCCAGTGCGAGTTCTTCCTGTACTCCGAGCGGGACCGCAAGGCCGTCGAATTGTGCCAGGAGCGGGGCTATGAATACCCTGAAATCACGGGGTGGATTCGCGCGGTGGCCGCTGATTTCAAGCTGGTTTCGCAGATGGGCCTCAAGGAGACCGGCATCCTGACCTCGGCCAGCGACTACCATATCTTCCTCAAGCTGCGCAAGACCCGGTCGCAGGCCCTGAACGGCTATCTGGACATCGTCAAGGCGGCGCTGGATAGCGGGGTTCGCCCGCGCTGCCACTTCGAGGACATCACACGGGCCGATTTCGAAGGTTTCGTGCTTCCGTTCGCCAACGAACTGCTCAAGATCGGCGATCAGTACAACCAGCCGGTGAAGATTCGCCTTTGCGATACGCTTGGCTTCGGGCTCCCGTGGCCCGGCGTCGCTTTGCCCCGCAGCGTGCCGAAGCTGGTGCAGGGCCTCCGCAAGATCGGGGTGGCCGCCGAGCAACTCGAATGGCACGGACACAACGATTTCCACAAGGTGCTCGTGGACGCCTCGACCGCCTGGCTCTACGGCTGCTGCGCGGCCAATGCGGCGATCTTTGGCTGCGGCGAGCGGACCGGCAATCCGCCGCTCGAAGCCCTGGTCGTCGAGCACGCCCAGCTCAAGGGGATGACCAGCGGCGTCAACTACGCCGCGATCACCGAGCTGGCCGAGTACGTACGCAAGGAAATGCATTTCGAGATTCCGCGAAACTATCCGCTCGTCGGACGCGATTTCAACGTGACGCGGGCCGGTATCCACGCCGACGGCCTGCTCAAGAACGAAGAGATCTACAACTGTTTCGACACGGAGAAGCTGCTGAAGCGCTCGGTCGGCGTGGCCATCACCGACAAGACCGGTGCCGCGGGCATCAAGCACTGGGTCGAGGCGCATTACGACATTCAGATCGCCAAACACGACCCGCGCATCGTGAAGATCAAAGACCTGATCGACGCCGAGTATGCCGCCGATCGCGTCTCGGTGATCTCGGACGACGAGATGTTCGCCTGGGTTCATGAGGTTTTCGGGACCGACGTCCCCGCCCTGCGGCAGTAGGAATCCGCAGGGTCAGTCCGTCTGATTGCTGATTCCTGGCGATTTTCGGCTCATGGATGAGATCAAAGCCGTATTGTTCGATCTGGGGGAGACCCTGCTGACCTTCGGCAAGCTGGCCACCACCCGGCTGATTCTGCAGGGCGCGCGGTCGTCGCATGACTACTTGCGTCAGCGGGGCCAGCCCGTCGGCCGCTTCGCCGGGTACTTCCTGCGCTATCTCGTGCGTTTGCGCCTGCGGTATTTCCTGGCCGAGTTCCGGGGCAAAGACTTCGACTCGCTGGCCCTGTTGCAGGAGATCGGCCGCAAAGAAGGCATCGACTTGTCTCGAACAGAGTGGGAAGAGGTGATCTGGCGATGGTATGAGCCGCTCAGCGTCCTGGCGCAGATCGAGCCGGGCCTGCACGAGACGCTGACGAAGCTGACCGAATCGGGCCTCAAGCTCGGCATCGTCTCGAACACGTTCGTAAATCGCGCCTCTCTCGACAGGCAGTTGGCCGACCTCGGCCTGCTCGATTTCTTTCCCATGCGGCTGTACTCCTATGAACTGGCGATGCGCAAGCCCGATCCGCGCCTGTTCCGCATCGCGGCCGAGCGAATCGGCGAGGCCCCGGAGCGCATTCTTTTCGTCGGCGACCGCATCGATCTGGACGCCCGGCCCGCCCTGGCCTGCGGCATGGCCGCCGCATTGAAGGACGCCTACACCAATCGAGGCAAGGCGACCCCGCCTGAAGCACATCGGATACGCCATCTATCGGAGTTGCCCGCACTGATCGAACGCATCAATTCCCACGTCACGCAGGTCAGTCCGCTCTGAAAAGGACTTCCATGCCCATAGGATGATCGGGGGGCTCCTGGATGCTTTTTTCTGTACTTCTCTGGCTGTCAATACACTACTGCTGTACTGGCATTTTAGTCGTTCTTCTTCTTTTTCCATGCAGTTTCAAGTTGCTTTTGCCGATCTCTCGGAGTAGACTATCCGTAGGAGGGATTGAGCGTGAGAGTGCAGGAAATGCAGGATATACCCGCCAGCGATCCTTAGTGGTCGCTGGTTTGTGATACCCGCCAGCGATCCTTAGTGGTCGCTGGCTCTTTTTTTGAGCGAGGCAAAGCATGAACAGATACGCGGTCTTCATTGACGGGGGATACGCCAAGAATCAGGAGAGATTGCGCACGTACTATTACGACTGCCCGCCGTTCGTAGGGGCACCTCCCTCCGCTGACGAGCGGGAGCGAAAAGCGAAGTTCGACCGTTTTACGGCAATGCTCGACCGGGAATCGCGATTCCAGGTGCGTCTTGGGCGCCTCGCGAAACGCTACAACAATGATGGGTCCGACCGATACGAACAGAAGATGGTCGATATCCTCCTGGCCGTTGATCTTGTTCAGCTCAGCGTTGGACATCAAATCCAGAGGGCCGTGTTATTGGCTAACGACAGCGATTTCGTTCCGGCAATTGAGATAGCCAAGAACGCCGGCACAGTCGTCGAACTGTACTATCTGGAACAGATCAAGCCGTATTCCGGCCTGCGTGCCGCTTGCGATGATTGTATTCCTATCGACGCATCTATCGTAAGGCAAATCGCCGTCTGACCGAAGATGCAGCACGTCGCATCACCCCAGGTGCGTTCAGATTCCGTGTTCTGCTTGCCGTTCAACGCGACAAGAGTGAGTCCAAAGTCCGTTGACACACGTCGGCTTCCCTCATAGTATCGCGGCTCAACAACTCATTCGATGAACGCCTTATCTTCGAGGAGAACACCGATGGCAGCAGGCAAAACGATTGACGTAACCGACGCCGATTTCGCCAGTGAGGTCCTGGAATCGGACGTTCCAGTGGTCGTGGACTTCTGGGCGCCGTGGTGCGGTCCATGCCGGATGGCGGCGCCGGTGCTCGAGAAAGTCGCCGACGAATACGATGGAAGAGCGAAGGTCTGCAAAGTCAATATCGACGACGAGCGCGAGGTGGCGACCCAATTCGGGATCATGAGCATTCCCACGCTGTTCGTGTTTGACGACGGGCAGCTCGTCGACCAGATCACCGGGATCACCCCGAACTTCGAAGCCGACCTGAAGAAGAAACTCGACGCGGCACTCGCGGCGCAGTAGATCTTATCGGTCTGTCCTGGAGACACCATGGCTCAGACGATTCATGACGTGATCATCATCGGCGCCGGGCCGGCCGGCCTCGGGGCTGGCCTGTACACCGCCCGCGACCGGCTCGACACGCTGATTCTTGAGAAGTTCATGCCGGGCGGCCAGATCAACAACACCGACCGGATCGAGAACTATCCCGGTTTCGAGAAGATCGACGGGCCGGGCCTGATCGAGCGCATGCAACAGCAGGTCGAGAGCTTCGGCGCCCAGATCAGGAACGGCGCCGACGTCAGCCGCCTGGAAAGACTCCCGAACGGCCAGATTGCGGCTCATGCCGGCAACAACACGTATGTCGCCCGGGCGTTGATTCTTGCGCCTGGAAGCAGCTACCGCAAGCTGGGCGTACCCGGTGAAGACGAATTCCGCAACGCCGGAGCGGGCGTCAGCTACTGCGGCACCTGTGATGCGCCGTTCTTTCGAGAGAAGGCCGTCGTCTCCGTCGGGGGCGGCAACACCGCGCTCGAGGAGACACTGCACCTGGCCAAGTATGCCAGCAAGGTGACGCTGATTCACCGTCGCAGCGAGTTTCGCGCCGAGAAGGTACTCGTCGAGGAGCTGCTGGCCAAGTCCAACGAGCCGAACTCGAACCTGGTCATCCAGTACGACACCGTCGCCACGGCCATTGAAGGCGCGGGCAAGGTTCAGTCGGTCAAGCTCAGGAATGTGAAGACGAACGTGGAGGAGTCCTGTCCGTGTGACGGCGTCTTCATCTTCGTCGGCATGGTCCCCAACACGGACTTTCTCAAGGGGTTTGTGGAACTGACAGACGTCGGGTTCATCAAGTGCGACTGTGCCTATCTGCGGACGAGCGTTCCCGGTGTCTTTGCGGCCGGCGACTGCCGGATCGGTGCGGCGATGCAACTGGTCACGGCGGTCGCGGACGGGGTCAACGCGGCGATGCAACTGAAGCAGTACTTCCGCGATCCCGCCTGGTGGAACATGCCCGTCAACGACATGCTCAGTCCGGGCGGGTGGTAAGTCCCGTCGGATCGGGACGTTACCAGAAGACGATGTAGAAGACCGCGACCGCTGCCAACACGGCGGCGGCGGCGATCTTCACCTCGGGCACGGTCCGGGCATCCAGATCTTCGCGGACGGGCAGCACCCTCGGCCTGTCCAGCGGCTTGAGCCAGGCGATCAGTCCCATGATCGCCACCACGATCCCGAAGGTCAGGGCGACCTGAATCAGAAAGTGTATCCTCTGCGAGAACGCCTGGAACAGCCCGTAGATCACCGGGCCGCAGATCAGGGCCGCCACGCCCGCGGCGCCGGGCGCCTTCGGGACCACCATGCCGAACAAGAACGCCGCGACCACGCCGGGCCAGATGTAGCCCTGGAATTGCTGGATGTAGTTGAACACGCCGCCGAATCTCGGATCGGCCAGCCTCGGCGCGAGCAGACAGCCGGCGATGACAAAAACGGCGGTGGTGACGCGGCCCAGGAGCAACAGTCGCGATTGTGACGCCTTTCGGTCGAGCATTCGGTTGTAGACATCCATCGTGAAGATCGTCGAGGCGGAGTTGAGCATGGAGGCCAGCGAGCTGATGACCGCGCCGGCGATGGCCGCGAGCATGAACCCGCGCAGTCCCGCCGGGACCAGGTTGCGGATCAATGTGGGAAAGGCCTCATCGGACGACTCCATCTGGCTGCCGTAGAGCTGGTACGACATGATACCGGGTAGCACGATGGCGAAGGGAATCAGCAGCCAGAGCGCCCCGGCGAAGATCACACCAAGCTGGCCGTCCCGCAGTGTCCTGGCGGCCAGATTGCGCTGCACGATGAACTGGTTCAGGCCGCAGTAATACACCAGCACGATCCACATGCCCGACAGCACGCCCGTCCAGGGCAACCCCTCGTGGCCGGCGGGCAGGACCATGTGCAGCTTGTCGGCGTTGCTCGTCGAGAACTGTTCCCAGCCGCCGCAGGCGTGCAGACCCAGGAAGAACGTGACAATCCCTCCGATCAGCAGCGCGCCGCCCTGGAACAGATCGGCCCAGGCCACCGCCTTGAGCCCGCCCCAGACGGTGTAGATCGCGGCGATCGAGCCGATGAGCCAAACGCCCCTGGTCAGACTCACGTCGAAGATCTTCTGCAGGGTCAGGCCGCCGGAATAGAGCACGGCCGTCAGCAGCACGGCGACGTAGATCACTACAGTCGTCAGCGCCATGAGCGTCCGTGCGGCGGAGTTGTAGCGGTACTCCAGATACTCGGGCATCGTGTAGATGCCCGCTTTCAGGAAGCGGGGCAGCAGCGTGAAGGCGATCACGACGATGCCGATGCTGCCGAACAACTGCCAGTTGCTCACCGCCAGACCGATACTGCCGGCGCCCTGGCCGGCCATGCCGACGAACTGCTCGGTAGAGATGTTGGCAGCGACGATGGACAGTCCGATGAGCGGCCAGGTCAGGCCGCGACCGGCAAGGAAGTAGTCTTCGCTGGTCTTCTCCCGCCGACTCTTGAACATGCTGAAGGCAACCACCGCCACGATGAACGTCAGAAACACACCGATATCGAAGGGATTCAGATCCATGCGCCGGCCCATCCAAGAAGACTGCCTTGGGACATTGGTCAGGTCATTATAGGGGCTTGTGCTTTCGCCTCAACGACAAAGTCGGCGTGGCGATCCAAGATCGCCTGCGGCCGATAATGCACACCGACACGATCGTCGGACCGCTGGAAACAGGGCTCGCGCAGGCACAACGCCATCCTAACGAAAACCTGCTTCGATCCTAATGGAGTGCCGATTCACTGGTGCCGATATGACTGGCGGTCCGGCAACCACAGAAGGTTGCCTGGGGGCACAAGGACAGGCCATCACCATCGCGTTTGATGCGATGGGCCGCTGGCCGCCCGACGCCATTTTCGAAACGATGCCGTCGGGAAGCACGGAAAGGCAACGCGCTATGTTGAATCACTCCGGGCAGATGCTCGATCGACGTCAATTCCTCCAGACCCTGCTGGCCGCGGCGGGCGGGCTGACCGCGATCGGATCCAGCCGGGCCTTCGCCACGCCCGGCGGGGAATCGGCATATTGGGCGTTTCTGTCGGATACGCACATTGCCGGCGACCCCGACAACAAGTATCGAGGCTTCTGCCCTTATCAGAACTTCAGGGAGATCCGCCGCCAGATCATGGCCGGTCCCCCGGAAGGCCTCGTGGTCACCGGCGATGTGGCACGCCAGAACGGGCGTTTCGACGACTACCACAACTTCTGCGACCTCGTCGCACCGATCGCCCACGAACGGCCGGTCCACCTGGCCACGGGCAATCACGACGACCGAGACAACTTCCTCCATGCGTTCCAGAAGTCCAACCACCCGTCGTGGGTGGTCAACGGCAAGCGTATGCTGGCCGTCAACACCGGCCCGGTCAAGCTGATCATCCTCGATTCGCTGCTCTTCGTGGATCTTCCGTGGGGACGTCTGGGCAACGGCCAGCGCGCCTGGCTCCAGACGTATCTTCGCGCCTGTGACGAAAGCCCGGTGGTCCTGATGCTCCACCATCCGATCATCGGCAAGGACGCCCTCTGGGACGCCAAGTCATTGCTGCGGCTGATCAAACCGATGGCAAAGGTCAAAGCCATCGTCCACGGGCATTCGCATCGCTTCGGCTTCGGGCAATGGGAGGGCATCCACCTGATCAACCTGCCGGCCACCGGCTACAGCATGGATGGCGACCAGCCCGTTGGCTGGGTCGAGGCGCACCTGGGCGCCGCGGAGGGCCTCTTCACTCTGCACGCGCTCGAAGGCAACAGGCGACTCGACGGCCACACCACGCGTCTGCGCTGGCGAACGTAGGCTTGCCATTTCCGACTCAAGATGGTATATCCGGGTCCGTGAGCCGTGATCCGGGCTTCAGGCGGCCGGTCACGGGCGACGCGCTGTGACCAATCCTTTTGGCTATGGAGAAGGACGACGATGACGAAGCTGCCGCGATTCCCGGTGTTGCCGTGCGTACTGTTGCTTTCGGTTCTCCTGTCGTTGCCGTGTGCGGGCGACGGGGTGCGAGGCGCTCCGGCCTTGCCCCTGGACTGGGAGAACGAGCAGATGATCGGGTTCAACAAGGAGCCGGGGCATTGCACGCTCACGCCGTATGGTGATATCGAAAGCGCCGAGGAAGGCATCCGCGAGGCGTCGCCCTTCTATCGTTCGCTCAGCGGGACGTGGAAGTTCCACTGGGTCAGCAAGCCCGCCGACCGACCGATCGACTTCTACAAGCCGGCCTTCGATGTCAGCGGATGGGACGACATTCGCGTGCCGGCCAACTGGCAGGAATTTGGCTATGGCCGGCCCATCTATCTGAACATGCTCTATCCTTTCCCGCCCAATCCGCCCCGCATTCCGCACGATTACAATCCCGTCGGTTCGTACCGACGGGTCTTCGAGGTCCCGGCCTCGTGGGACGGACGCGAAGTCTTCCTGCACTTCGACGGCGTCGACAGCGCCTTCTACGTGTGGGTCAACGGCTGCAAGGTCGGCTACAGCCAGGACAGTATGACGCCCGCCGAGTTCAATATCACCGAATACCTCTGTCCGGGACAGAACACCCTGGCGGTCGAGGTTTATCGCTGGTCCGACGGCAGCTATCTGGAAGATCAGGACATGTGGCGGCTCAGCGGCATCCATCGCAAGGTCTACCTGTTTGCGACACCCAAGGTCCACATCCGTGACTTCTTCGTTCGCAGCACGCTGGACGATCTGTGCCAGGACGGCATCCTGATGATCCGCCCGAAGCTGGTGACCTACGCCGACGTTCCGCTGCAGGGCTGGACCGTTCAGGCGAGACTCTACGACGACCGCAACGAGCCGGTGCTGGGCGAGCCGCTCAGGATCGAGGCGCGGGCCATCCTGAACGAACGCTATCCCCAGAGAGACAACGTTCCGTTCGCCCTGATGGAGGCGACGATTCCCGCGGCGAAGAAGTGGTCGGCCGAGACGCCCCATCTCTACACGCTGGTCCTGTCGCTGCACGACGCCGACGGCAAGGTGGTCGAAGCGGAGAGCTGCAAGGTCGGGTTCCGCAAGGTGGAGATCAAGGACGGCCAGCTTCTGGTCAACGGGCGGTCGATCAAGCTCTTCGGCGTCAACCGTCACGAGCACGATCCCGATCATGGCCGGGCGGTCCCGCTGGGCCGGATGATCCAGGACATCAAACTGCTCAAGCAGAACAACATCAACGCCGTCCGCACGTCGCACTATCCCGACGACCCGCAATGGTACGAGCTGTGCGATCTGTACGGCATCTATCTGATCGATGAGGCCAATCTCGAAACGCACGGACAGGGCGGCTATCTCAGCAATGTCCCGACCTGGCACAGCGCGTTCGTCGATCGCGCCGTTCGCATGGTCGAGCGCGACAAGAACCATCCGTCGGTCATCATCTGGTCGCTGGGCAACGAGAGCGGCTGCGGACCCAACCATGCGGCGATGGCCGCCTGGATTCGGGACTACGACCCCACCCGGCCGATCCACTACGAAGGCGCCGTCGGCGACCCGAGGGACCCGTACTACGTCGATATGCGCAGCCGGATGTACGCGAGGATCCACGAGATCGTTCGGATGGCGACCGACCCGCGCGACGAGCGACCCATGGTGCTGTGTGAATATGCCCACGCGATGGGCAACTCGGTCGGCAACCTCAAGGAATATTGGGACGCAATCCGCACGCACAAGCGGCTGATCGGCGGGTTCATCTGGGACTGGGTCGATCAGGGACTGCGCAAATACGACGACGACGGCTCGATGTTCTGGGCATACGGCGGGGACTTCGGAGACAATCCCAACGACGGCAACTTCTGCTGCAACGGCCTGGTCCAGCCCGACCGCAAGCCCAACCCCTCGCTGCACGAAGTCAAGAAGGTCTATCAGCGCATCCACGTCACGCCGGTGGACACCGCCGCAGGCGTCGTTTCCATCGCCAATGAATACGACTTCGTCGGTCTCGATTTCGTCGATGTCACCTGGGAGCTGACCTGCGACGGCGCCGTGATCCAGAAGGGCGAACTGCCCCGACTGACCGCCGCCGCCGGGGACATCCAGCATGTCAAGATCCCCTTCACCGCGCCGACGCCCGACAGGGCCGCCGAGTACTGGCTCAAGGTGAGCTTCGCCCTGGCGGAAGACCATCGGTGGGGTCCGAAAGGCCACGTCGTCGCGTGGGACCAGTTCAAGGTCCCCGTCGAGACGCCCGAGCCGACCGTTGCGGACCTTCGCCTGATGCCCGACGTGACGCTGCGTCAGGAGTCCGAGGCGTATACGGTCAGCGGTCTGAACTTCAAAGTCACGGTCGCCAACCGCAGTGGCGCGCTGGAATCGTTCGTGTTCAAGGGCTTCGAGATGATGGCGGCCCCGCTGACGCCGAACTTCTGGCGACCGCCCATCGACAACGACAACGGCAACGGCATGCCGCGTCGCCTGGGCGTCTGGCGCCAAGCCGGACCCAACCGGACCGTTGAGTCGGTCCGAGCCGAGCAGACCACCCCCAAGACGGTCCGCATCACGGTCGAGTCCGTCCTGCCGGTCGGAGACGGCACGCGGTGCGTCACCACATACGACATCTACGGCACCGCCGACGTCGTCGTCGCGATGAGCCTCGTTCCATCCGGCGAGAAGATCCCGGAGTTGCCCCGCTGCGGAATGCAGATGGCCATTCCCGGACAGTTCTCGAAGATGACATGGTTCGGTCGCGGGCCGCAGGAGACGTACTGGGACCGTCAGACCGGCGCGGCCGTCGGTCTGTACTCCGGACCGGTCGAAGAACAGATCCACGTGTATGTCCGGCCCCAGGAAAACGGCAACAAGACCGACGTCCGCTGGATGACCCTGACCAACGAACGCGGCAGGGGCCTGCTGGCCGTCGGGATGCCCTTGCTCAGCGCCAGTGCCTGGCCGTTCAGCATGGAAGACCTTGAGAAAGCCACGCACATCAACAAGCTGCCTCGGCGGGACTTCATCACGCTGAACCTCGACTACAAACAGATGGGCGTTGGCGGCGACGACAGTTGGGGCGCCCGGCCGCACCCGCAGTATACGCTGCCGGCCCAGCCGTACACCTATCGTTTCCGGCTGCGACCCTACAGTCCCGAGATGGGAGACGTCGCCTCTCTGGCCCGCTACGAACTGCCCGTTGTGCGTTGAGCCCGGACACTCCGTGCGTTGGCGCTTGGTTTTTCCAGGATTTTTGCCCGGGCGCCCTGTAACATGGACCTCGAATGCGCAATTGAACGTATGTCGATGGTCGGTGCTATGGCAAAACCTGTTGAGCAAACACCTTACGACGATCTCGTGGTACAGGCCAAGACGCAGTCGGGCGCTTTGGCAGAGCTTTACGAACTGTATTACGAGCGAATCTACAGGTTTTGCGTCCATCGACTGTACAGTACCGCGGCAGCCGAGGACATCACCTCCGGCGTATTCCTGACGGTGGCCGCCGCGATCCGACAATTCAAAGGCTGCACCGAGCAGGATTTCCGGGCCTGGATCTTCACCATCGCCGCCAACCAGGCCAACGCCTATATCCGGAAGACCTCCCGGCGCAAGAGACTGATGGAGAATGTCGTGGCGATGCGACGGGCGGCCCAGCCGCAGGACAGTCCTTGGTCCGTGATGGATTGGCCGACATTGTACACCGCCATACTGCAACTGAAACCCGAGCATCAGACGGTCCTGACGCTGCGATTCTTCGAGAATATGGACTTCGATGAGATAGGCCGAGTGATGGACATCAAGCCCGCGACGATCCGGGTCACCGTGCACAGGATTCTCCGCAGGCTCAGAGACGTCCTGCGGGATGATTTCGGCTGTGAGGAGCGCGATGAAGGAGCGTGATTTCGAGAGACTGGTTGGGGGTCTGGAGATCGACGTCGAGCCGAATCCGGCCCATAGGGACCGTCTGCGACAGCAGATGTTGGCGACATTCGAGACGGTCGGTCGCTCCGTCGGGCCGTCCCTGGCGCCAACCCCGCAGAAGGCCTCGCTCACGGTATTCCCGCCGGTGGCGAAGGTTGCTGTGGCGGCCGCTATCGTCGTGGCCGCAATCTTCGGCGCCCAGGCAATGGTTCGACGCGGATGGGGGCCACCCACGCTGAACCAGGTCCGCCAGGCCACGGAGAGGATGGCCTGGATGCACGCGGTGGTCACCGAACACCGCGATGGGACGGTCCGCACCGAGCAACACTGGAACGATTTTTCCTCTCGGAAGGCGTACATCCTGGCCTCCGACCGCTCTGTGATCGTCTCCGAATTCGGATCGGGCCGGCGCGAGCTGCTGTACAGTCCTCAGATCAAGGCGGTGGTCATCAGCGAGCTTCCGGGCAAGGGGCTTTTCGGCGCGGATTCGGCGTACACACTCGTCGATGCCTTCGCCGTTTTTGCCGCTCAGAACGATGTCACCGTGGCGCAGTGGACCGATCGCTACGAAGGCCAGAAGGTGCTGATGTACGAACTGGACAAATCCGATCCCGGCTCCACCGTCGCCGGCCGGCGCGTCGGCCGACTCACGATGCGGCTCATGGCCGATCCGGAAACGCGGCGGCTTGTCGGCGCCCATGTCGAGCAACTCAGCGGCAGCGGGGCCGTGCTCAGTCGCCAGGAATGGGCCATGAGCTATCCCCAGTCGGGCCCGACGAGCATTTACGATCTTGGCGTGCCCGAATCGGCCAGGGTCATCCATCGCACAAGTCAGACGATCGGAACCCCCTCCCAGGAGCCCCGACCGATTCCCACGCCCGAAGACCTGGGCCGCTCCCGGCTGATGCCGTTGGAGATCGCGCTGCCCAAACCACAGTTCGTCGGAACGCCGAAGGACATGCAGACACCCAATCTCGAAAGGCCGCGCGGAGGACCCCGGCCGCCGTTTCTGGTGCCGGTGGGGACGACGAACCTCGCCCTGGGAAAGCCGGTCTCCTCCAGCGACCCCGAGCCGCTGATCGGGACGCTCGACATGATTACCGACGGCGACAAGGAAGCCACCGACGGCAGCGTCGTCGAACTGGGACCGGGCGTGCAGCATGTCACGATCGATCTGCAGGAACGCTGTGAAATCTATGCGATCGTGGTCTGGCACTATCATCTGCGGCCCCACGTCTATCTGGGCATGGTCGTTCAGGTCTCCAACGATCCGCTGTTTGCCGGCCGGGCCAGGACGGTCTTCAACAACGATGTGGACAACACGACGGGCCAGGGCAAAGGAACCGACCTGTACTACACCGAGACGAACGAGGGCAAGCTGATCGACACGCAAGGCGTTCAGGCGCGCTACATTCGCCTGTACAGCAACGGCCATGCCGCCGGTGATGTGAACCACTACATCGAAGTCGAGGTCTACGGCCGCGCCGTCCCGTGATGTCCCCTTCTCCCCGGGTCGCCGAGATCGCGGCTACAATGAGCGGCGGATGGCGGCGGCGATCACTTCCGACGGGCCGGCCTTGGACAGAAAACACTCCACACCGGCCTTGAGCATTCGTTCGCGCGTCGCATCCTCTTCGAGCATGGATAGCGCGATGACCCGTACGTGAGGCCACTGGGCTCGGATCTGACGCGTGGCTTCTACTCCGTCGATGATCGGCATGACCACGTCCATGATCACGACATCGGGCTTCAGGTGCGCGGTCAGGGTGATGGCGTCGCGGCCGTTGCCCGCCTGGCCGACGACCTCGATGTCGGATTCCTCCTCCAGAAGGGCGGCCAGTCCGTCGCGCATGACCTTGTGGTCGTCCACCAGCAGGATGCGGAACTTGTGTGTGCTCGCAAGCCGGTCTGCCGCCTGTCGGGGCGCCGGCGCACTCGAGACCGACAGGATCGGCACCTCGGCACGACGAGTCGCCTCTTCGCCCGGCACACTCAGCGGGATCGTCAGAATCAGACGACTGCCGCGGCCGGGCGCGCTGTGCACCGTCAGCGAGCCGCCGAGGAACTGAACGCGCTCGCGAATGGTGAAGAGCCCGAAAGCGCCCTGACTGGCGCTGTCCAGGCACTCCGGGGCGAATCCGCGTCCTTTGTCGCACACGGCCAGGCGGATGGATCCATCCCGCTGCTGCACGACGATCGCCGCCCGCCTGACGCCGGCATGCTTGACGATGTTGAAGAGCATCTCCCTTGTGGCTTTGTACAGAAACGTCTTGAGGGTCTGCGACGGGAGGTCCACGCCGGAGCCGACCTTCAGCCGCACGCGCAGTCCGCACGTCACACGGATCTGCTCGACCAGCCACTGAAGCACCTCGGCGAGACCGCCGTGGTGCAGCACGGGAGGGCTCAGTTCGTGGGACAATCCTCGCGACTTCTGGATCGACTCGGCGATCAGGCCGGTGGTTTCGTCGACGATCTCAAGGAGTTCCGGCGTATCTTTGATCTTCCTGGCGAGGATATTCAATCGGAGCTTGGACCCGACCAGCAGTTGTTGCAGGTCGTCGTGGAGCAGTTCGGCCAGGCGTCGACGTTCGCGATCCTCGGCCTCGGACAGCTCGGCCGTCAGCCGCTGAAGCTGCGAGGTCCGCTTCTCCAGCTCTCGCATCGCTTCCTGTCGCTCCGTCACATCCTGCAGGTTCAGCACCAGGAACCGGACCTGCCCGGCGTCGTCCAGCAGGGGCGTCAATTGCCAGTTCCAATAGCTGACGCCCCGCTCCGGATGCTCGGCGTAGACGAACGGCTTGGCGAGGGCATGGTACGGTTGCCTCGTTCGAACCACCTCCTCGAAGAGCGCCCGGTTCTCCGCATTGGGGTACAGGGCGAAATGGTTCTTGCCCACGAAGTCATCCGGCTCTTTGCCGTCCACCCTGGCGTAGGCGTCGTTGACCTGAACGAAGTTGAAATCGCGGTCCATGAACGCCAGCGGTGTGATGGTGTGTCGGAAGAAGCCTTCCAGCAGATGCGATCGTTCGCTCAGGTTCTTCTCCGCCCGTCGGCGTCGGGACACCTCGTCCTGGAGTCGGCTCACCGTGTCGCCCAGTTCCTTCGTCCGCGTTCGGACTTCCGCCGTCAACTGATCGTTCCGTCGGCGCAGTGTCGCTTCCATGGCCTTGCGCTGCGTCACGTCGTACAGCACGCCGAGCACACGGACGCCCTGGCCCGTCTTGTTGCGCATCACCTTGCCCCGCGACGCCAGCCAGACGATTCTCTGATCGGGACGAACGACACGAAACTCCGCTTCGAAGTCACCGGGGCTCGCCAGGGCCTGCTGCATCTGCGCCTTCAGTCGTTCCCGATCTTGCGGGTGCACGCGTTCGAAAAACGCCCCGCCGGTCACCGCCGCCTGCCGGTCCACCCCGATCAGACCGTAGACCCGCTCGTCCCAGAAGCCCTGGTCATTCTCGACATTCCACTCCCACAGGCCCATCCGCCCTCCTTCGAGGGCGGCGCGCAGCCATTGCTCGTTCTGTCGCAGTTGCTCGGTCTGCGATCGAAGCCTTTCCGTCTGTTTCTGAAGGCGCTCGTGGGCTTCGTGCAACTCCTCTGCGGCCTGTTTGCTCGCGGTGATGTCCTGCACGGTCCCAAATCCGCCGAGCAGGGCCCCCTCCTCGTCGAACTCCAGTTCGGCCTTCTCGTGGACCCACTTGACGGCCTCGCCGACCACGATGCGATGCTCGATGTCATAGGGCGTGCCGCGCAGGGCGGCGGTCCATTGCTCGTTCACTGATTGCCGGTCTTCCGGATGGACGATCGACAGAAACCCCTCATACGTCAGCGGCGTTCCCTCAGGGATCCCGAACATGCGGTAGGTCTCTGCGGACCATCGCAACTCGTTTCGGCCGACGTCGAGGCGCCAGCTTCCGGTGTGCGCCACCGCCTGGGCGCGGTTGAGATCCTGCCGGCTCTCACAGACCACTTGTTCGGCCTGCCGGGTCTCGGTGACATCGCGTCCGTAGAGATTGGCATAACCGGCGGCCCGGATCGGAGCGATCGCAAAGGAATAGAGAATCGGGCCACACCGCAGTTCGATCTCCCCGCGATCCCCTGTGGTCAGCGCCCGCTCGACGGCCCGGCGGACGTCGTGAGGGACACGCCCGCCGACCGAACACGGCCATGTCTTCACGAGAACATCGCCGGCAGCGTTCGCATACAGCAGTGTGCCGTCCAGGCGGATGCGCAATACGGGAAACGGATTCTGTTCGGGGAACAACGCCACGTCACGCAGGGACAGCTCGGTCGGCGCGCGTGAGCCGGACCCCGGTCGCAACGGTGCGACCTTCTCCTGCCGTGGCACGCTGCCGGCGACCTCTTCCGTCGAACCCTCGGTCATGGCGCGATCCTCGATGCTCCCTTCGACGAATCCCCGTGCGCTTCGCCCGGCGTTGCGTCCCTCAACGCGACGTCGTGGTGTCGTAGTATACGACACAATTCTCCCCTCGGGAAGGGCAATTGCGGCATTTCTCTCCCGGTCGGCTGTCGGCGGCGATAGAGTCAGGTCGGTTTTCCGGTAAACGCCGCAACGCCGCGACGACTCTATAGGGGTAGAGATCTCGACGGCGGCCGCCGGGCCATGGCACGAAAACGATTGCTTTGCAGGGCAAGACTGTCTTGTCTGACAAGAACTTTGAAAACCTGGTCACGGAGTACGGCCGACAGGTCCTCCATACCGCTGTGCGCGTCCTCGGCGATGTCAATCTGGCCAACGACGTTCACCAGGAGGTCTTCTTGTCCATCTGGCGGCGCTGGCCCAATTTCAACGGCGACACTCGCTGGCCGGCGTACCTGTACCGCGCGACCGTCCGAAAGGCACTGGAGGTCGCCCGGAAGACCGACAGACATCGGCAGGAATGCCCGGAAGAGCGAGATTGCGACGATCGTCGGCCCGACGGCGACATGCGGGCGGACGAACTCCAGACGAAGCTCGTCGCCGCCTTGGCGAAGCTGCCGGCCCACCAGGCGGATGCGTTTGTCCTGTTGCGTCTGGAAGGGCTGGCGACAACCGAGGTGGCCGCGATCCTGGGCTGCTCTCCGCAGACGGTTCGCGTGCATTTGCACCGGGCCTTGAAGAAGCTCAGCCATGAGTTGAGGCCCTGCCTGGGCTGATGGGAAGGTAGCGTATGAATCGCCACAGACAGATCCACAAACTGCTTCCGGCGTTCGTTTTGGGCGAGCTGGATGAACCGCAGGCGTCGCAGGTGCGCGGCCATCTGGCACAGTGCTCGGTTTGTCGGCAGGAAACGGAGCGGTTGGGGAAGCTCCTGGCCCACGCCGCGTTGCTGGGCGAGCGGTCGGTGGATCGGCAATTGTGCGAGTCGGCGGGGCAAAGGGTCCTGTCGGCCGCGACCCGAGAACAAATGGAACGACCGCGCCTCGGACTCGACTCCGGCGGCGCGAGAATATGGAGAATCGCCATGAAGAGTGGAGTTACCAAAGTCGCCGTCGCGGCCCTGATCGTCCTGGCCGCCGCCCTCGCGTTGTACACATTCACCGGTCCCGGTGCGACCAACGTCTACGCCCAGGTCGTGGACCGGCTGCATAAGGCCCAAACGATGACCTTCAGCGTGGTCAACAAGACCGGCATCGAGACCATGCCCACGGTGCGCACACAGATCGCCTTCAAGGAACCGGGGTCGATGCGAATCGCGAGCGCCGACGGCTTCGTGACCGTCGTGCAAGTGTCGGGTGATGACCTGAAGGGAATCAACCTGATCCCCCTGCAGAAGAAGTATGGTGAATTCAGACTCTCCAACCTTCTCGACAATCCGAACCCCGGTCCCTACATGTCGGCCGAAACACTCCGCGCCCTTCCGGCTCAAGCCGATGAGGCGCTGGGCCGGGCCGAGATCGACGGCCGTCTGCTGGAGGGCTATCGCGTGCACCAGGACGACACGACGGTTACGGTCTGGATCGATGCGACCACGGGCGAGTTGGCGCGGGCGGAACTGGAGTTCGCCACGGCGCCCGGAATGAATATGATCCTCAGCGATTTTCAGTTCGACATCGACCTGGGTGATGCACTGTTCAGTCTGGAACCGCCGGCCGATTACACTCCCCTGGGCGTGGAGCTTCAGGCCGATGCGACGGCGATGGCAGAGGCAGATCTGATCGCGTTCCTACGCGTGTGGTCGAGTTGGACAACCGACGGCGTCTTCCCACCTACGGTCAACGGCCCTGAACTGGGCCCGATCACCCTGCAAATGGCCGCCGAAGGAAAACTCGTGGGCCCCGTTGCGCCCGGGTACGAAGGGGACCAGCAGTATCAGATCATGTATCGCGGCATGGCGTTTCTGGGCGGGCTGCCCATGGATACCTGGCGCTACGCCGGTCAGAACGTCCCGTTCGGCGACCCGCAGACGCCGATCTTCTGGTACCGTCCCGACGGCTCGGCAACCTGGCGGATGATCTACGCGGACCTGCACGTCGCTGACGTGGCCCCGGAGGACCTGCCGAACTGAGTCCTTCGCACGCTGTCATAATGCAGTCACGGGTCGGACCGATGTGTCCGGCCCGTTTTCATTTTCCGGCCCCGATGCCCCACGTTTTCTGGCACCTGGCCCCTGTCCTGCAACCACAGCTACCCGCGGTTTGGGCAGTAGAGACCGTGCCGAGGAGGCTGCCCCTGATGGTCGACCGATTCCCGTCGCGGCTGATCCTTGACATGAGGGGGGCGGATGGAATAGAATCGGTGTGTTGGTCGGTTCTGGTATGTTTCGCCTCGCCCCGGGGATCGCGTGCGGCGTGCAGTCGAGGCGGGGGTCTCAAGGCTATATCCGGTCGGCCGGTCATACGAAGCACTCCCTGGCAGACTGGAATGTTGGTGTGTGGGCGCGCGGATGCCCCAGCCGGGCCGCTCCTATGCCTCCACGCATTTACGCTCCGACGGCAACACATCAGTTAGAGGAGGACAGACATGTCGCGAAAACCGATTTCCCTGATGGTATGGTTCCTGGTGGTGGGCATGACCGCCGGCAGTGCCCTGGCCGAACTGATTGCCCACTACCCCTTTGAAGAGGGCCAGGGCACGACCACGGCCGATGCCACCGGCAACGGCAACGACGGCACCCTCAACAGCGGCGTCGAGTGGGTCACCGGCTACAAAGGTGGTGGCGTGCGTTTCGACACGGCCGGCGAGAGAATCGTGATCGGTCCTCTGGACCCCACGGCCAGGAACAACGCCATGACCCTGGCCGCCTGGATCAACTGGCAGGGCCAGGGCCACAGCATCTCCCAGCAGGGCATCATCGGCAAACGTCTCGGCTGGAGTACCACCGGCGACACGATCAAGTGGTTCTGGCAGACCAACCCGGCGGGCGATTTTCTGTTTCGAGCTGACTATGACGGAGGTGGTACGAGTTTCGGGTGGGACAACGCACTGCTCGTGCCCTATGCGAATGAGTGGGCTCACGTGGCGGTGACCTGGGATAACGGCGCCGGGGTACAGTACATCAATGGCGAGCAGGTTTCAACCGGGAACGCTACACTCAGAGAATCTGCGAACGCCACGCCCGTGACGATTGGCTGTGTGGATTCCACCAATACCGAAACCTTTGTCGGGACCATCGACGAGGTACGGATCTACGATACGGCGCTGACGGCCGAAGAACTGGCCAAGGCCATGTCGGGCGACTACACCTCCAGCTCTGCGCCCAACCCGTCGGATGGTGCGACGGATGTTCCTCAGGATGTGATCATGAGCTGGTCGCCCGGTGACTTCGCCGCCGCGCACGACGTGTATTTCGGGACCAGCTCGGCCGACGTGGAGGCCGCCAGCCGGGCCAATCCGATGGGCGTGCTCCTCAGTCAGGGCCAGACCGGCACAACGTACGATCCGCCTGGCCTGCTCCCGTTCGAGGGGACCTTCTACTGGCGAGTCGACGAAGTCAACGCGCCGCCGGACAGCAGCATCTTCAAAGGCCTGGTCTGGAGCTTCACGGTCGAGCCCTATGTCTATCCGATCGCGAACATCAAGGCCACCGCGTCGGCCGCCGACGAGGGCTCCGGACCGGAGAAGACGATTGACGGCTCCGGCTTGAACGCCGCCGGTCAGCATTCCATCGATGCAGCCGACATGTGGCTGGCCTCTGCGACCGACGGAACGCCGGTTTGGATTCAATACGAATTCGATGGGGTTTACCAACTCTACGACATGCAGGTCTGGAATTACAACGTCCAGTTCGAACGCGTCCTGGGGCTCGGGCTCAAAGACGTTACGATCGAGTACTCCCTCGACGGCGTCGAGTGGACGACGTTCGGCGAAATCGAATTCGCCAAGAGCACGTCGCGCTCCGACTATGTCGCCAACACGACGGTGGATCTGCGCCATGTGGCGGCCCGATACGTCCGGTTCACCGCACAATCGAACTGGAACATGGGCGCGATCCCGCAATACGGGCTCAGCGAGGTTCGCTTCACCTATCTGCCCGTCAAGGCCAGAGAGCCCCGGCCAACCGCCGGTCAGGCAGGTGTGCCCCTTGATGTGACGCTCGATTGGCGAAACGGACGGCAGGCCGCCGGCCACGAACTGTACTTCAGCGCCGACCGCGCCGCCGTGGTCGCCGGCACGGCCCTGATCGGTACGCTCGACGAAAGCCGCTATACTGTCAGCGGTCTGAACTTCGGGTCGATCTACTACTGGAAGGTCAACGAGGTCAACGAAGCCGGCTCGGGTCTCTGGGAGGGTGACATCTGGAGCTTCTCGACCATCGAATACGCGCTGGTCGAAGGTTTCGAGGACTACACCGACGACATCGATGCCGGCCAGGCCATCTTCGACACATGGCTCGACGGCTGGGTGAACAACACCGGCTCGACCGTCGGCTATCTCGAAACCCCCTTCGCCGAGCGACGCATCGTCCACAGCGGCGCCCAGTCGATGCCGCTGCAATACGACAACGCGACCTCGCCGTTCTACTCCGAGACCCAGCG
The DNA here is from genome assembly GCA_001603075.1 of Phycisphaerales bacterium Planc_01. Classification (GTDB taxonomy): domain Bacteria; phylum Planctomycetota; class Phycisphaerae; order Sedimentisphaerales; family Anaerobacaceae; genus Anaerobaca. The sequence goes on from LVBB01000139.1 coordinate 166,441, forward strand.
TGAGTTTGAGACGATTCAGAACTGGACCGCCAACGGCGCCGACACCCTGGTGCTGTACTTCCAGGGCCGGCCCGAGGACAACGCCGCCGATACGCTGTACCTTGCTGTCAAGGACGCCGGCGGCAGAATCAAGGTCGTGATGCATCCTGCGGGCGAGGAGGCCACGCTTGTGGCCGACTGGCAGGAATGGCGAATTCCGTTTGGCGATCTGACGGGCGTGGATCTGACCCGCGTCGATACCATCTATATCGGCGTCGGCAACCGTGCCAACCCGACGGCCGGCGGTGCGGGAACCATCTACATCGACAGCATTCAAGTCGGCCATTCCGGCTTGTCCGATCCGGGCACCAGCGGCCTGGCCGCCTCGTACTCGCTTGAAAACGGCGCCGAAGACGGCTCGGGCAATGGACGAGACGGGACGGTGATGGGTGAACCGGCGGTGGTGGATGGACCAGAAGGTCTTGGCGCGGCCCTGCTGTTCGATGGCACCGGCAGCCAGTACGTCCATCTGGGTACGTGGAATCCGTCGGCTGCGACCGGACAGCTCTCGGTCTCGCTCTGGGCCCAATGGAACGGTCTGAGCGAACACTACCAGGGTCTGATCGCCAAACGCGACTCCTGGGCGATCGACAACATGATGTGGCAGATCGAAGCCAATCGCGACAGCGGCGTGGTCAGCTTCTCTCGCAACGACAGCTATCCCGCCAGTGGCAATCCCGTCCTGCCGATCGGCGAATGGACCCATGTCGCGGTGACCTTCGACGGGACCACCGCCAGGCTCTACATCGATGCGGCGATGACCGGCGAGGGAGCGTTCTCCTTCGGTTCCGATTTGGAGGCCGCCGTGGTTTTCGGCGCCTGCCAGGGCAATGGGGAAAACCCCTTCAACGGCGCCCTCGACGAGGTACGGATCTACGACCGGGCCCTCTCGCCCTTCGAGATCAACTCCCTCGCCGGCAAATAGCCACCTCCATCAGCAGGAGTCTACGATCGCGGGGCCTGTACCCAACCGGTACGGGCCCCATTCCTTTGCCGGTAACGAACAAGGGGACTGCACCCGGCGTCGAACCGGATGCAGTCCCCTGAAGATGCGAACGGCGTTGCCTCGTTCGTTGCTGCAACGAGGGTGACATCCACCTGCTTAGCGTGTCGAGATGGTGATATCGTCGTAGTAGACCGACGAAGCACCGTTGCCATACAGGTCGATCGCGCCGAGCGTGCCATGCTCGTTGTCATCCCAGACGGCGCTGACGATGAACTGCCCGTTGTAGTACTTATCGACCGTGTTGTTGTCCAGATCGATGACGTACTTCAGCTCGACCCACTCGTCGAACACGATGGTCGCCTCGCCGCCGCCCCAGTAGCCGACGACTCCGCTGTCCAGATTGAACGTCGTCTGGATCGACCAGTCCTGATTGGCGCCGTCATCGTAGCTGTTGAGCAGGATGAAGTAGCTGGTGCCGGACGTGCCCGACGGGATGTACTGCATGGCGGAGAACTCGATCACGCCACCGGCCACATCGAACTCGTGGACGAGGTCGGCGCTGCCGACGATCTCCACCGAATTGGCGCCACTGAAGGCAAACGCATCCGAGACCGGTGCGCCCGCTCCAGCGGTGTTGTCCCAGCCCTTCCAGCCGTTGACGCCGTGCAGGTCGGTGCCGGGGGCATAGGACTCGAAGTCCTCCACAAACAAATCCACTGCCGGTCTCCCGATCAGCTCGACTTCAGCGATCTGCATGCTGTTGGCCGAAGCCGGGTTGCGAACGGCCGGGAACAGAATCTGATAGTACGCGTACGCCACGGTATTGACGAACTCGATCGGCGTGGCATTCTGGGTGAACCGCGGCCAGGCCTCTTCCCCGGCGAAATCGACGATGTCGCCGGCGGCGATCAGCTCGTACGGGCCGTCGATGCTCTCATTCGAGCCATAGAGCTCGAAGGCGACCGGGTCGCGCTCGGGGGCATCGTTGGCCGTGGTGAACGTCAGGCCGCGAACGACGGTCGGGCCGACCATCGGCGCCACACAGAAGCCGGTGGGCTCGGTCTCGCCCTTGAAGTGCAGGTACTTGGTTCCCGCGTTGTCGTCGATCGCCAGATTCGGGGTTTCCGCGCCGGGCCAGTCGCCGTCGTTGGGAACGCCCACGACCTCGTCGCCGGGGGCGGTGACGTCGGCCTGTGCGCGAACGAGATAGGCGTCGGCGTGAATCTTGATCTGCCCGTTGGACAGGGCGTTGTCATAGATGGCCACACCGAAGATCTCGCCGTCGAAATCATCGAAGAAGCTGCTGCCATCCTCCGCCTGGGCGCCGTAACCGATGCCCACCAGGCCGGACAGACTGATGGCCGAGCTGATGCTCGCGCGATAGACGCCGTTGACATAGAGCGCCGTCGTCCCCGCCTCTTCACTGGAGACGAAGACCAGATGGGTCGGCACGCCCGGGTTGGTCGCCACGCCGTAATCGTAGTCGGCCACGCCGAAGACGGTCGCACCATAGGTCTGGGTGTTGGGCCATTGCTCGTACTTGAGGCCGACGGTCGTATCGCCGAAGTTGCGACGGCCGATCAGGCACATGCTCGCCTGGGTCTCGAGCGGGTTGCTCTTGAGGATGAACTCGTAGGTCATGTCGCCGCTGAACGCGCCGATATCATAGACACCATCAGCGACATCGGTGGCGAAGAAGCCCGGCTTGCCCAGCGCCACAACGCCCGCCCAAGCCTCGGGAGAGGTCATGACGTCCGGAACTACCGTGAAACTCCAGACGATCCCGGCGACGATCGTCTCGTCGGCGGCGACCTCATCGATCTTCCAGTAGTAGGTCGTCTCGCCCATCAGGGCCTCTTCGATCTGAACGCTGGTGACCTCGAAACGGCCCAGGTAGGTGCTGGCATCGCCGGCCGCGACCAACTCGGCATCGGTGCCCAGATAGACATCATGGGCAACCGCCATCTCGCCGGCCGACCAGCTCAGCAGCGGGGTGCTCTCGATCTTCTCGGCGCCGCTGGCGGGCGAAACCGAGAAAGCAACCTGCGGGATCTGCAGAGCGCCTTGCGGGATGATCTGCTTGGCGATGCCGGGGCCTTCCCATCGCAGGTACGCCGCGGCGCCGCCACCGTTCTCATACATTTCCATGACCAGCAGATACGTCTCGCCGGCCACCAGTTCCTGCGCTGCGGAAGCGTCTTCGGTCGTGCCGCGATCGTACCAGCCGTCGGTGATCTGCACGCCGTTGAGGAACAGCCGGGCCCCGTCATCGGAGGCCGAGTAGAACGTGTACATCCCGCTCGTGGGGATGGTCAGTTCCGCGCTCCAACGGCAGGAGAACCCATCGACCGGGATGGCCGGATCGGGCGAATTCTCGCCGGGAACATCGCTGCTGCCCCAGTTGTAGTTGATCTCGCTCACCACTGTGACGACATCCGGATCGCCGTTGAGGCCCATGTTGGACCAATACTCGGCCACCGCGCCGCCCACGGCGGGATCATACGTGGTGAAGCTCCAGACCGGACCGGGGTAGATGATCCCGGAGGCGGCCCACTCGTCCACGGCCCAATAATACGTGGTCGCCACTTCCAGGACGTCCAGGTCGATCTCCGTCGCCAACGACATCGATCGGATCGCCGTGCTCGCATCTCTGGCTTCGACGGCCGCCGGATCCGTGCCGAAGTAGACGTTGTGCAGAATGGCGTCGGCGCCGACCGTCCAGGTCAGGCTGATCCCATCGACCTTGACCCACAAAGCACCATCGCCGGGGCTCGGCGCCGATGCCTCATTGGGGTCCTGCGCCTGGCTCACCATAGCCAGACACGCGACAAGTGCACATGCTACAGTCACTACTCGCTTGCTGAACATACTTCATCTCCTCTTCCGAAACAAATGTGCAGGGGACCCGGCAGAATTACACACTCTGCAAGCCATGCAACGACCGACTTCGTTCACCAACGCTCTGTCGAGAAAGACACCTCCTTTCCGATTTCGACGCTTCCCTCGGACATCTTGCGTCGTGCACGGCACGCGCAGATCGCCGCTGAAAGCCCGTCCATCGCCGCAGGTCCCTTCCCTCCTACCGGCATGCGCATCGCCGGTCGGGAACAAATCCTCACAGCCGGCAACACGATGGTCTGCCGATCAGAAAGCGGATGCAAAACGACCCTGTCGATTCTTCGTTGGCTTGTGCCATGCAACGACAGGCTTCATAGGGGCAGGACATCTCACACAGCTTTCTGACCCTCCGGGGGCACGAAAAACCGCCATCCTTCTTTCGGCCCGCGAACCGGACCGGATGCGATGGGCAAATTACCCCCATATTATAGGCCATCTCCCCGGCGGCGTCAAGTGGCGGATTTCCCATTTTAACACCCAAAAGGGCGCCTCCTCCGGGCCTCGGGCAGACCGGTCTTGGGGCTGTGATTTCCACATCAGAAGGGTACCGGCCGTCTTACTCCCGCCGTCGTCGGCCCGCAGAACGTCCTTGCGCTATGGCCGTCTCCGCAACGGCTCGATTCGCCGGATCAGATCGTCGGCCAGGGCGGTCTTGGCGGCGATGTGCTTCTCGATCTCCGCGACGAAACCATCGGCGTCGAACGAGCCCCGTACGGCCTCGAAGTCCTTGATCCGGGCGTCCGCGTTCCCATCGATGCCGAACCCGATCTGGGCCGTCGGGGCAAACTCCTTCTTCGCGTCGGCATAGAGCTGGCGATCGAGATCGAGCACAGCCTCTCTCCAGCGATTCGTCAGGCCGATGACGTCCTCGGCGTCCAACTCGTCGAGGGCTTTGCCGGTCTGCCTTGCGATCACCTCGGCCGCCCAAGCCCATTCATAGATCGGGTAGTTCTCGTGGATTGACGCAAAACGGGCTTCAAGTTGGTCAAGCGTGTCGATCCGGCCGCTCTCGATGTCGTCCAGCAGTTGCTCGACGGCCTTTTCGGGGGCGAACATGCCGGCCAGGTCGATCCACGTGCCCGTTCCCACGTCGGTCTCCGGCCGCAACGCCGCCCGCAGGTCTTCCAGCGAGCGCAGTTGCCGACCTTCGAGGCGTTTGAGCAGACAGTTGCCGAGATACTTGTCGATCCCCGTCTGGTAGAGCACGATGCCGCGTTCGAGGGCGGAGCTGAGGATCTTGACGCTGTGGTAGGTGAAGTAGTCGCTCGTCGGGCCGCTCGTCTCCTTGAGCTTGCCGAGCAGGTCCCGTCCATGGATCATCTTCTGGATGGTGAACGGGCTGAGCAGCTTGAAGTTGATGTGATCGAGCTTCTTCGAGTCCTTCCGCCGGTCGCGTTGCGGCCACTTGCGGGCGTCGCGGACGGTTCCAACGCTCCGCAGGTTGACGCCCGGCGCCAGGACGCTCTGGTCTTCGTGCTCGATCAGATACGAAAAGGGAAGGTCGGAGGTATCGGAATTGCGGTAGTGCCGACCCATGACCACGGTGAAGGCGCCGACCTTGGCGGGCCAGAGCATGTACGAGTCGCTTCCCGTCTTGCAGCCGCGCTCGACGACGCCCTGGTGAACGGGCCCGAGTTTGTAGCGGTGGTTGCTCTGGTTGGTGCCGCTGCCGGCGTTGACGAAGGAGAACAGCCCGGCGATCAACAGCGTGGACTTGTGGTGCGTCACCGTGTAGGGCCCGGCGAAGATCGAGCAGGCCTCCCCATGAAAGCCGCCGCAGTTGGCGAAGAACACCGAATGCTCGGCGGAGTACTCCTTGGCCAGGACCGAGCCCTGCCCGACGAAGCAATCGCAAAGGATGGTTCCGTCGGTGATCGTCGCTCCGCTGGCCACGATGAAGTCTTCGGCATAAACGCCGGGTCCGATATAAACCGGGTCCTCTGTGCTGCTGTTGATCGACCCGTTCTCCAGGCGGTTGGCGCCCTCGATGACGGCGGCCGGACCGATCCTGACGTTCTTGAGGATACCGCAGTTGGTGATTCGCGCCCCTCGGCCGATGCGTCCCATCGACGAGGTCACCGACGCGGCGTACTCGCGGATCATCTCCTTCAGTCGCGCGATGGCGGTCGGGCGATGGCGATAGAAGGCCAGGATGTAGCCGGTGTGCGCCGAAAGACGATCGTAGATGGGGATCGCCCGGCCGCCGGCTTCATTGACGACCGACACGGCCTTGCCGTTGCCGAAGGAACACTCGCCTTCGACCGCGAGCAAATCGACATTGTCGATGACCGTGTCGTTCTCGATGATGTAGTTCGCGATGTAGCTGCGCGCGTGGCCGATATAGGCGTTGTCCCCGATGATGCAGTTGTGAATCGTGACGCGGTAAAGGCCCGCCGGTTTCCTGACGCCGCCGAAGAAGGAGACGTGTTTGTCGAATTTGCCCACCTTAACATCGCCGGAGAAATGGACGTCGCGAATCCGCTCGGCGGAGAATCCGTCGATGACCTGAACGCGCGACCAGTCCTCGCAGAAACAGCCCTGCTCGGTGAGTTGAGCGACCTCCTGGGCCGATAACTGTCGCCAGTGAGACACTGTGACGCTCCTTTCTCCTTCGATGGCCGCGCGTGTGTGGCCACCGCCATGCACGGAACAGACTATAGCGCGGGCGGTATTCCGCGTCAAGAACCGGCGGCGGTGGCATCGCTTTGTCTTCTCTGTTTCTTCTTCGTCTCGTTCCGGTCGGCACATGAATGTCACGCGGGTGTAGCTTGGGCAAATTCCAACAATTTTTGAAGGTACACACTGGTAAGAGTCGATATGGTGGTATATAAGAACCACGCCTCGCTGAGAACCTGCCGAATTTGCAGGGGGTGGGGCGTAGCGCCCCGATGGCCATGTTGGAAGTAGTCGAGAACGGATGTCGAACCAGCCAAGGGTAGTTAAGGTCTTAGCCGCACTGCTGATCTCCATGACGACGGGAGCGGTCGTCTTGATGGCCCTGGGAGATAATCCCCCCTCTGCAGGTCCATTTTGTCTTTCCGCCTACTACCGGCTCGATTCGGTCGATCACGCCGTGTATTCTCGAATCGCCCCGACGGCCAATCGTTGGCGGAGCATCGAGATCGCCTTCAGTGGGACCAAAGGGGGCAACATTCAGCGCCTGGCGGCCGCGCGAGGATTGAGCGATCCGGCGAACCTGAATTGTCATTTCCTCATCGGCAACGGCATCGGCGCCAACGACGGCGAGATTCAGACCACGGAGAGCTGGTTGAACCAGCGCTCGATTCAGCCCGGCGACGACTGGCGCGGCGACGAACGGACGATCTGCGTTTGCCTGGTGGGAAACGGGGTATCGTCGCTGGCGACAGATTACCAGTTGAAGCGTCTGGAAACGCTTCTGGAGTCGCTGTGCCGCAAGTTCGACATCCCGGCGGAGGCCGTGTACCTCCCTCGTGATTGCCAGTAGAGCCCGCCCGACAGGCGCCCGCCGCCCGATGGCGTCGCCTGGTCAACGCACACCGGTCAACTCCCCGAAGGATCGGTATCTTCGGACGTACCCCTTCGGCGACGGACAAACACCCAGACGTAGTAGACCGGTATACCGAGAAGGATGCTGCCGACGCTCCAGAGCGACGGTGTCCTCCACTGTCGGAACGCAAACACGGCCATGAAGAGCGTGACCGACATGAAGATTGCCGGAACGACGGGGTAGCCGGGAACACGGAACGGCCTTTCCAGCTCCGGCTGCCGCACGCGCAAGACGTACACCGCACCGATGAACAGCAGCGCAAACAGCGACAAACCCACGGCAGCATACTGGTATAACCCCTGAAAATCCGTGGCGAACAGAATGATCACCGCACAGGTGCTCTGTACGAGCATCGCATGGGTGGGAACCCCGCCTCGTCGGCTCGTACGCCCGGCGATCGAGGGGAACAACCCGTCGCGAGCCATCGCATAGTACACCCTCGGGCCGGTGATGACGAACGCGCTGACTGTGGCAAGAAACGTCAATCCCAGCAAGACCGAGAAGACGTTGGTGATTCCAGGGCCAAACAGACTCGCGACAGCGAGCTGAGGCACCTGCTCGGCGTTGTCGAAACCCACATCGGACAGCGGTACAGCACAGGCGAAGACGACATTGAGGGCCAGGTACAGCACGACGACCAGACCGGTGCCGAGCAGAAGCGATCGGGGCAGCGTTCGGGCGGGGTTCCTGACCTCGCCGGCCAGGTAGGCGGCGGCGTTCCAGCCGCTGTAGGCGAACATGACATAGAACAACTGGGTCGCCGCCGTGGCCACTCCAACCTGCGCGAACGGCCGTCCCTGCCCAAGATAGGCCAGCCGGCCCGTGCCCCGCAGCAAGGCGCCTACGACCAGTGCGAAGAACAATCCAAGCTTGAGAATTGTGGTCAGGTTCTGCGTTCGGGCCGAATGGCGATGGCCGATAAGATTGGGTAGCGTCACGGCGAAGATGATCGCCGCCGCCGCCACCTTGAGCGTAAGGCCGGCTCCCTGACTATCGAGGCCAAACGGGGTCAGGAGATAGGATGCCGCGATGTAGCCCGCCACGGCCAACGGCGCCGAGAAGCCGACGAAGAACGAGGTCCAGCCGGACAGGAACGCCGGCATGGGGCCATAGGCCTCGCGAAGGTAAACGTACTCCCCGCCCGCATGAGGCAGGGCCGCCGCCAGTTCCGCCACGCAAAGCGCCCCGCACAGGGCCAGCAGCCCCCCCAAGGCCCAGAGCCCGAAGATGACGGGGTAATTGCCGAGCGAGGCCATCATGTAGCCCGGCGAAACCAGGATGCCCGTTCCCACCATGCTGGCGATCACAACGTAGGTCGAGGTCGATAAGCCATACCCTCGTTGCAGCTCCTGCTTCGGCATTCCTGTCCTCCTGACAAAACGCTTGCTGTCCTTCTCGACCACCAAACCCTGCCCGCCCGGACCCGGATCACATGACGAACCGTCCTAATCCAGCGATCGCTTCTTCAGTGTAACACTGGCGCCGCCGCCGTCGCTGTAAAAAACGGTCTCCAATTCGGGGTTGGTCGTAATCGCTGTGACGTACTCAGGGTCGGCCATGCCGGGCGTGATGTTGTGCGCGACGATCAGGCCGCCGGGTCGGACCTTGGGCAGCAGCTTGTTGAGGTAATCCAGATAGCCTTCCTTGTCGGCGTCGATGAAGACCATGTCGATCGGCCCGGCCACATCGACCACCTTCTCGTGGGCATCGCCTTCGACGAGCGTGATGATGTCGTCGACGCCGGCCCGCTTGAAATTCTGCCGGGCCATTGCCGCTCGACCCGCGTCGATCTCGAACGTCGTGAGCTTGCCGCCGGTGGCCTTCAGCGCCAGGGCCTGCCAGATCCCGGAATAGCCGTTCGAGGTGCCGATCTCGACGATGTGCTTGGCGCCGATTGATTCGGCCAGCAAGCGCAGCAGGCGGCCGTCTTCGATGGGCACGTTCATGCTGCCCCCGCGCTGGTTGCGATTCATGTCGTCCAGCACATCGAGGATCTTCTGCTCGGCCGGGCCCCTGGCCGTCGGCGGTGTGCTTTCCATCGCCCGTCCGCCTGGAGGGCCGAACCCAGGGCCTCCGGGCCGGCGCCGGCCGCCCGGACCGGGCTGGGCCAGAAGCAATCCGGCTGCCATCGCCAGTGTCGCTGCCGTCAAACCGATTGTCATTCGTCTCGACATGGCATCCGCTCCTTTCGAGAGAGGTTCTCCTTGGCACGGACGAGCGCCGACGCCGGCCCTCGCACCGTTTCACCTCTACAGTGGTTCCGGAGCGAGGTGGGGTTACTGACTCTCTTGGCGGCGCATCGCCTGGATCATCTCAGCAACCGCGCGGACGTGTGCGGGGCTTGTGCCACAGCAGCCGCCTACGATTCGCGCGCCGGCAGCGATACACTTGGCGATTCCCTCGGCAAAAGGCCCCGGCGCCATATCGAAGACCGTCTTGTCGCCGACGAGCCGGGGTCTGCCTGCGTTGGGCTGGGCCAGGATCGGAAGATCGGTGGCGTTCCTCAACAACCCCACGACGACGGCCGTCTGGCTCGGGTCGAGGTCGCCGCAGTTGGCCCCGACGACGTCGGCGCCGGCTTCGGTCAGTTGCCTGGCGCACTGCTCGGCGGTGTCGCCCATCATGGTCCGGCCGCCCTTGTCGTCGGTCTGGAACGCGATGGAGACGATCGCTGGAAGCGACGAGACCTCCTTGCACGCGTGCAATGCGACGACCGCCTCTCGCAGGTCGTACATCGTTTCGATGAGCAAGCCGTCAATGCCCGCCTCCGCCAGAATCCTGGCCTGTTCGCGAAACGCCTCGCAGAACTGCGTCTCGGTGTACGTGCCGCAGGGCTGCAAGAGCTGGCCCGTCGCGCTCATGTTGCCCAGTACATACTGCCCACAGCCCGCAGCCCGGTCGGCCAGTTGAACACCGGCGCGGTTGACCTCTTCGACCGATACATCCACGTTGTGCGTCTCGATATAGATGCGATTCATGGTCAGCGTATTGGTCGTCAGGGCGTCGCAGCCGGATTGCGAGTAGGCCTGATGGATTTCAAGGACGGCATCGGGGGATTCGAGATTGGCTCGCCCCCGGCCCATGAGGCCCTTCTTGTCCAGTTCGGTGCCCATCGCGCCGTCCAGCAGGATGACGGGCTTGGTTTGCAGCAGACTCAGGAAGCCCACGGCAGTCCTTTCACAATGGGGGTCTATACGCCGTCCGAGACGCCGAGCTGTCTCAGCGCGTCCTTAACCTGATCGAGGTTGTTGTAGAGGATCGCCTTCATCCCCGCCCGGATCGCGCCGTCGACGAACAGTTGCCTGTCGTCGATGAACGCACAGCGCGACGGGGGAACGCCGAGCCTTCGCGCGGCGATCTCGTATATCTCTCGCTCCGGCTTGATCGTCCCCTCGGCGTACGAGAAGATGGCCGCATCGAACATGTCGTATCGCAACTCCAGGAAGAACTCCATCGCCGCCTGTTCCGTGTTCGACAGCAGGGCGGTCTTGTAGCCTTGCTGTCGCAGTTGTCCGGCCCAGCCAAACACCTCCGGCCGGGGCGAATAGACCGCGCGGAAGGCCTGGCCCCACAGCGAACGAACGTCCGGGACGGGCCGCTTCAGGTCGCCGCATACGCGCTGCCAGAACACCCGCTCGGGGATCAGGCCTTTCTGGAAAGGCTCGCTATGACGGTTGTGCGCTCGCTGATAGTCGGGGACGCTGATGCCCAGCGCCTCGGCGCTGTGCGCCATCAGCCCGGGCGCCGGGTTGTCGATCAGCACCCCACCCCAGTCGAACAGGATCGCCTCGATTCGTTCCATGATTCACCAGCGGCATCTGTATGCAAATAGCTCTGTCTTAGGACGATACGGGCCCCAGACGCGCAGAGCAATAGTTTTCTCCTGCTCAGCGACAGGCGATCCTTGTGACAATGCACCACTGGTGCGTATAATCGCGGGCGAACCGAGTTCAAGAGGCAGGTCCTTTCATGGAATACGTCCTGATCGCCATCGCCAGTGTCCTCGTCGGCGCCGCCGGGGCGGCGTTGGCCGTCTACAGCGTAAGCCGGCGCAAGATCGGCGCGCTCGAACGGCAGCACATGGCCGAGGCCCAGGCCCGCGTCCTCGCCGAAGAACGCAGCGCCAGGCTCCCCGCGCTGGAGACGCAGATCGCCGGCTTGCAGCAGGAATGCTCGGCGCTGAAGGCGGAGCGCGCCGCCCTCCTGACCCGGCTCGAAGAACAGGAGAAGGCCGCCAAGGAAAAACTCGCCCTGCTGGACGAGGCCCGGCAGAAGCTCTCCGACGCCTTCAAGGCCCTCTCGCAGGAGGCCCTCAAGAGCAACAGCACGCAATTTCTCGAACTGGCCCGGACCAATCTCGACAAGTACCAGGAAGGGGCGAAGAGCGAGCTGGAGAAGCGGCAGAAGGCCATCGACGAGTTGGTCAAGCCGTTGAAGGAGTCGCTGACGAAGGTGGACGACAAGCTCGGGCTGATCGAGAAGGCCCGCGCCAGCAGCTTCGCGGCGCTGAGCGAGCAGATCAAGTCGCTGGCGACGTCCGAGGCCGATCTGAAGAAGGAGACCGCCAACCTCGTCACGGCCCTGCGCCGGCCCGACGTGCGCGGCCGATGGGGCGAGATTCAATTGAAGCGCGTGGTCGAGATCGCCGGGATGGTGGAGTACTGCGATTTCGTGACGCAGGAATCCGCGGCGGTCGGTGCCGGACGCATTCGTCCGGACATGATCGTACGGCTGCCGAACGAACGCATCGTGGTGGTGGATTCGAAGACGCCGCTCGATGCCTACCTCGCGTCGATCGAGGCGGTCGATGAGGCGACGCGCAAAGAGCAGCTCAAACGCCACGCCGGACACGTGCTGACGCAGATCCAGAACCTCGGCGCCAAGGGCTATTGGGACCAGTTCAACCAGACGCCGGAATTCGTCGTGATGTTTTTGCCGGGGGAGATGTTCTTCAGCGCTGCGCTGGAACAGGAGCCGCGACTGATCGAGATGGGCGTCGACAAAAAGGTCATCCTCGCGACGCCGACCACGCTGATCGCGTTGCTTCGCGCCGTCTCCTACGGCTGGCAGCAGCAGCGGATCGCTCAAAACGCCCAGGCCATCAGCGACCTGGGCAAAGAGTTGTACGATCGGATCCGCGTGCTGGTCGGCCACTTCGACGAGATCGGCAGGAACCTCGACCGAGCCACCGACGCCTACAACCGGACCGTCCGCTCGATGGAAAGCCGCGTCCTCGTCTCCGCGCGCAAGTTCAAGGAACTCGGCGCCGCCGGCGGCCCCGAGCTCGATGTCCCTCGCACCGTCGACACCCGCGCCCTCCAAGGCCCGCCAGCGAACGCGGCCGATTCTCCCGGCGCGACGCCCGACGTTCCGCCGGCATCGGGACCGACATAGTCCGGACTGCGTGGGAGACTTCTCGGGGGCGCAAAATCGCGGACCGTGGCGGAGCGACCGCCACGGCCCGTCCTTCCAAGGTAGGGGGGGTCACTTTATTTGTCTCGGCGCTTCCGCGCCAGGGCCAGGCCACCGAAGGCGAGCAGAGCGACGGTTGTGGGCTCGGGAACCGACATGGCCCCGCTGAATCCGCCGCTGCCGATGTAGCCGCCGTTGAGCATCTGGGCGAAGCTGTAGTAGCCCGGGCCACTTCCACCTTGAAGCGATAGCTCAAAATCGAGCGAGGGTAGTTGCAGATTTTCGAGGATGGCCAGCGCTGCCGATCCCAGCGCTGCGCCTTCGTGCGTGATGAAGAGGTTGGTGATGTCCACCTGGAACTGCGTGAACCCGCCGGCCACCGTACCCATGGTGACCAGGTCGCCTCGGCTCACGGTACCGGTCAGATAGGTGACGCTGTTGTCGGCGCTCTTGATGACGATCTCCGCACTGCCCAAGGGCGTCAGTGTATACGGTGAATCCGGCATGCCCGTGACCTCGAAGGTCGGCAAGTAGACGCGGGCGCCGACCAGGGCGTCGTAGTTGCTGCTCAGGCCCGAGTTGATGATGATGTCCTGGTCGAAACTCAGCACGCCGGCGCCGTTGTAATACCATTCCCCTGCCCCGGTCGGCGCCGGGCTGAACTCCATCACCTGTTGCGGCGGAATGGTACCGGCGAACACGGGCGCCGCTACGAGCAGGGCGAGCAGGGCGATTGGCGTCACAGATGCGTTCATCGTCTCTCCTCCGGTCGTGTCGCGTCAGGACATGATTGTTCCCACCGGATCGTCCTGCGTCGGCGGCCGAGCAGGCCAACCGTTCCACCGAGCCCGAGCAGGATAAGCGTCGCCGGCTCCGGCACCTCGATCAGGAAGTTCTGGTTGCCATTGCGTGTGATGACGAGCAGATCCGCCTTCGCACCACCACCGGTCAGTTCGTGCAACCACTTGTTGGCGGTCTCCACGTCCAGATTGGTGGCGCGGAACCCGCCATAGCCAGGCGTGCCGTCGACGGTGACATCCCAACCGGCGGGCGTGTCCGGCAGCTTCTCATAGATGATCTCCCAGACGGCCGCCGCGAAGATCGCCGCCATGCTGTTCTGCTGCTCGGTGTACGAGCCGCCGCTGGCCCAGGCGGGATCGTAATGCTTGGCCCACAGCTCGCGGAGATAGTTGCCTTTGTCGGTGCCGAGGATCTCCCCGGTGTAGCTGTTGTATACGTCGTCGGGCATGCCCACGTTGTACGTCACGGTGCTGCCGGGCGGCGGTTCGGGCAGTTCGATGCAGAATCCCGGAATCAGGCCGTTGGACCAGGTGTCGCCGATCCCGGTGCTGCTGGTCTTGTGGAGCATGTACACGCCGGCGGCCACGACGTCTCCGGCGTACCCGGCGCCCCAGAACGTAATGCTGTCGTAGGCGCCGTAGCCATCGTGGACGACATCCACCGTGTCGGCCCGAAGCGACGGTGCCGCCGAGACAAGCACGGCGAAAACCAGCATCGCCGGGAGCCGTCTTGATGCGTTCACGTGTTGCATGTCACCCCACCCCCAGGCGCCCACACGGTCCGCTCGACGCAGCAGCAGTCGCAGGCACCGACGTTTGTTCTCGATCTGGCTCGTTCGCAGGCCTGATGGCGTGTCACGGTCGGGGAATCGTCACTGGCGGTCGAATCGAACCGACAGCGTTGACGTTGAATGTGGGACCTGCGCCTGTGGCATCGGTCCTGCAACCCCCCGGTCGCAGACGGCTCTGCGAATGAACGCAGGCCATCAGACGAAACTGCCAAACCTACCTACCTTGAGTGCCCATGAAGGAAAGCGATGAGCACCCCCCATTTCGAATGGATCGCTCCGTGGAACGATCTACAGGGCTTAGTCTACCGGATTCCAGACCCAATGTCAAGAGAATTGGGCCGAATCGGGCGGCCGGGGTCCACTTTTCGGCAGGCGTGTCCCCCTCGGGGCCGCCAGGGCGACGATTATCGGCCCGGCCCTGGATTTTTCCTTGCCAGCCCCGCCTGTGGTGGGTGCAGGCGGCCTGTTCCATCACCGGACCTGCAAGGACAGACCGGACTCCATGCGAAGCACCCATTGGCGTCACAGTCAACAACCTCGCCCCAGGGCAGGAATCATTGTGGATAACGTGTGGACAACTCGCGTTCGGAAGCATCGGTCCTCGTCCACAAACGGCTCGTCCCAGCAACTGGCGTACCCACAGGAGGACGATTCGGACCTTCCGCAGGGAAGCGCCTCCCGAGTTGTACCCTAAACATTTATTTGACAGTAGATTACAGACAGGAGATTTCGTCTGTGTCAGGGGGGCTTCTGCAGGCTTGCCCCAAAGACCCTCTCTTATCAGGGATTTGTTCGACCAGGGAAACCTCCATGACTCATGTGCCTTTAGGTGGATAAACCGTAGAAAAGTCCGTTGGAATGCTCTGCGGCGATCCGAAAGACGCGGCTCCGCCGGCCCCCTGCGACCGGGAGCCGAGGAGAGTTCACTGGCGTCGCGACCAGCCCGGCGTATAATGGCAGAGAATGTCGGCGGTGACACGACAGCATCGCACTGGAGATTCCTATGGTGGGCGTGGGAAATCGAGTCGTGTTGGTTCTCATTCTGGTGGTCTTGCTGTGCCCGGGCTGCTCGCGCCAGACGAGGGCGCCGGCAAGGCGAGTGGATCATCGGGTTTGGACCGCCCCCGATTGGGGCCCCCAGACCCAGGGCCTGCAGTGCCGACTGCGCCCCACCAGGCGGCTCTGGCAGAGCGGCGAGACGCCGACCTTCAAGCTGGACCTCCGCAATCAGAGCGGGCGTCGGTTTGCGTTCGACGCCTGCGAGCCGATCTGGCCCGATCGCGTCGCGGTCGACGGCCGCTGGCATCACCGACGTCGAGACGAAATCCGTCCGGCGAAGATCCGCCTGCTGGCCCCGGGCGTCGAACTGGCCGAGTTGGAGCTGGTCCTCCCTGCGACGATGGGATTGCCGCTGGCCCCGGGCCGTCATACGATCCAGATCGCACTGCACCTCGAAGACCTCACGGTGCTGAGCAACCCGGTGGGCATCGAGATCGCCGATCCGCCGGCGCCAGACGCGGCCGGCGAGCGATAGTGGCACGGGGTTTCCGTCGAGGCAGGCCCCGGAATCCATCTTGCGACTATTGCACGCTTGACCGGCCCGCTTGGTAGGCTTCTGTGTTGCCGGCCTTGGGTGTGGCGCCCGTGACGGAATTGAGAACACTGACGCTCGTGGGGCGGACAACCGCTTCGAGCAAGGCGGCGCTGTCCACCTTCACGGGTCCGCCGATCAACTCCGGCACGCTGTGGACATGATAGCAGGCCGCATACGATGACGGATGCCTTTGAGGCAACACAAACGGCTTGTGCGTTTGGCCGCTGGCATCCACGTAACTGATGAATGGCCGGGTGAACAGGCCTCCCTCTCTCTTGCTGCTGAACACGATCCACCGGCTGTTGCTCGACCAACTGTGCCACGATTCGGCGTATTCGCTGTTGACGGAAGTCTTCCAGTACCTGCCGCTGTACAGGTCCATCATATAGAGGTCGCTCGTCGGCTGATAGACCGGGAAACAGCCGTACCGACTCATGCAGAACAACAGAAATCGCCCGTCGGGAGAGATGCGAGGCAACAGGATGCTCAGGCCCGTGTCCTTGGCGCTCAACACCGTCTCCAACGCCCCCCATGTGTCCGTCTCGACGTCGTAGCCGATCCGCATCAGATCGTACCGCACCTCCTCGTATCGCACGGGCGGCACGGTCTGCATGTCCGTCCACAACAACGGCGCACTGCAGAAGTACATGTACTTGCCGTCGGGCGTCCAGGCAGGATAAGTCTCCAGCCGCGTCTTGTCCGAAAGGGCCGGGGTCGTCCTGGTCTCGTTCTTCTCGACATCGTGATAGACGATGAGTGAGTCGAGGTCCACAACGTCGTGGATCTCCTGCTGAGCCGTGTGGAAGAACTGCCTGACGTCGTTGATCGAATATGCGACGATCCGTCCGCTTGGATGCCATGACGTATACCCGAACTTGGCGCCGATCTTCTCGACGCGGCCGTCATGAGCGTGGACGGTGGCGCTGGGAAACGTGGTGCTGCGAATCCCGATCAGCATCCGGTCGGGACGGTTGCCCACGAAGCTGTGGCAGTTGGCGCAGCCGTTCCCATAGGAGCGGGTGTCGAGCAGGATCTCCTCGTCGAAGGTTTCGAGGCTCCGCTGACGAATCTGCATCGGCTTGGGAAAGTACGACGAAGGCGTCATGAACCGGTAGACCAGGTGCGAGTCGATGGCGTCCTCTGCGATCGTATTCGTGATGGTCTCGTACCGGTTCCATTGGCCGTCTTCGGTCCTCACATAAATGTCGACCAATAGCTCCTTGCCGATATTTGCGGTCAGCAGATCCTTCCATCTCTTCTCAGGGATAACGATTTCCCCCGTCCGGGTGGCGACTTCGATCGGTTCGCCCGAGGTCGAATGGATTCTCACGACATATCTTTCGCCGGGTTCGTCGATCGTGAAATTCAGCGGGGCCACGTTCGGCGGGACGACGATGCCCACATAGTCCGGCGTGATCCTGGGCGACCGCGCGACCGCCACAGGCGATTCGAGGCCCTCGTTGTCGCACGAGCCCACGAGCAACACCGTGGCGAGGCTCGATAGGACAAGAAGCGTGATCAGCAATCCATGCAGCTTCATTCCGACGTATCCGCGCTCATCGCGCCTCTTTCTTTCCGAATGTCAATGGGCCAGTCGAACCAGCGACAGGTTGTCGAGATACACGTCTGCGGCATCGGCGCCCACATTCACCTCGATGCACGCGTCCAAGTCGGTCTGCCCGTCCATCACGAAGGCATGCGTGAAATGCTTCATGATCAGGCTCTGGCGCGATGTGGGCAGATACACGGGCCCCATCTTACTGTAGTCCCAGAAGGAGCCAACGTTTTTCTTGTTGACCTTGACCTCGATCAGCCGGGGCGTCATGGCTCCCGCCTCGAATTCCAGAGTATAGGTTTCTCCGCGAACCAGTTTCAAGCCGTCCTGCACCAGTCGGATGCTGTGAGTGTCGTAGCCCCCATTCTGAATCTTCACCCGGGCCCGTCCGTCCTCAACGTCCCATTCCGCATCGGCGGAACTGCTCCGGCTCAACGTCCATTCCGTCCGGCCTTGGGAGAAGTCACCGTTGCGGATCATGTTCTCTCCCGGCTCGTTGGGGTCGTACAGATGGGCGACGATGCTCTCTTCGTTGGAGAACGGGCTTTCGTTGCCGCCGACGTCCACCGCCGTTACCCGGAAGTAGTACCGGCGGTCGTTCTCCAGGTCCCGCAGGTGCAGCAGAGTCTGCGCGGTGGCTGCAATCAAGGTCTCCGGCTCGGGGTCGAGGCCTCCGTATACACGATAATAGGCCGTATTCACATCGCCGAACTTGTTGAACAGCAGCGTCATCTTATCGAAATTCGGCTCGACGACCAGATAGGGCTTTTCCACCACGCCCGTCCACGGGAAACGGAAGATGCGGTAGGCGCCGCCTTCCCTGTTGACGAAGTCCATCTCGAACTCGATCTGGCCGTCTGCATTCACCTCGGTCACCTTGGGATACTCGGCCAGGACGAAGTTGATCAGGGTATTGCCGTTGGGCAGACGCTGAGCGTTGCCCTGGTGGTACGTGTACCGGTCGGGAACCGCGCGGTATTCCCAGACCAGTGTGGCCGTCCCGGCGTTCAAATCGAGTTCATATTCCACCGCCCGTGAGACCGGCGGATCGTGATTGTTGCCGTTGTCGAAAAGGGTGTAGCGAGAAGGGCCCACGACGCGGATGTCGTGTTGGGCCCAGAAGCCGTTCAACGGATCGTTCACGAAAACAAAGTCACTGTGGGGCCCGCCGAGCCGCCAGAGGACTTCTGCCGTCCGCCGGTGGATCTTGGTCACCTCGTTGAGGTGGCGGCTCGAAACGAGGATGTGCCCGTCCTCATCGACGTCGATAGCGTTCAGATGTGCGACGCGCACGCTGGGACTGCGCACGTCTTCGACGTGTGCCGGCCCGATGGCGGCCACGTCGAGGTTCTCCCAGGAGCGCCACTGGAAGATCAATTCGTCGGCGGCGGTGAACTCCTGGATGCAGGTTTCGTGGACGACGGCGTTGGGATGGCCGCCTTCGACGACCCGGCCCATATCGACGTTGCGGATCACCCGCAGACCCAGCAGCAGATAGCCTCCGTCTTCGAGAACGAGCAGTTCGTGGCTGTCCGTCTCATATCCGTTGGTGGCGTGGTAATCCCTGACCCACTTGAAGTTCTGATCGTAGCCCTTGTGCTGGGTCTCGGTGATCATGCCATTTCTCTGGACCTTCAGATCGTGGGCGGCCTTGCCCCTGCGGTACCAGACCGGAGCGCCCCAATTGTCCAGGATCAGGGCGTATTGCGGGATCTGGTTGTACTCGATGAAGATGTATCCGTCGGCGGGCTTGTGGTTCGCAGTGATGCTCACGTGGGGGAAGTCGCTCGGCACCGAGACCCCGTTGGCCATGATGGCGGGCCGGCCTGGGACAGGTTCGGACGGCGCAAGGGCCGGAGCGATGGTCCGCTCTGCGGCGTTCAGAGCCACAGAATGCTTCACACTGCTCGCCATCGGCGTCGTTGTCGCCGGACGCAGGACGTAGAATCGATAGGCGATCGGCTCGATCGGTGCGGCGGGGAACCAACTGCCCAGGGGGACCAGGCTGACGTCCACCGTCTCGCCGGCAACGAAAGGCGACGCCGGCTGGAAGACTACCGTCCGGCCGTCCGTGGCGACGGTCGTCGTGCCCGAATGAAGGCCGCTCTCTTCGCCGATCACCTGGACGAAGCTCGACAGATTGGCCAGGTCCGCCGGTGACGTATTCTCAAACCGGATCAGGAGCCGGGTCTGCGGCGCGACGTATTCCGATTCCGGACGCGGATCGAGATACTGATAGCCATATCGGCAGACCGCGGCATAATCCGTTACGACGGCAGGCTGCCCCATTCGGCAGGCAACCAGAACGCTCAGCATTGCGATCGCCAGACGAGATCGGCTGATAATTGTGTCGGCAGTGTGTGTCATTTGATAGAGAATGTCGCGTCGCTCCGGTCCCGGATCGTTGCGTCAAGGGCACTTGTGATCTGAATCGCGTAGTCGTCGCCCGAGTCCACAGCCAGATCGGCCTCCCATTCGTAGGCCCCGATGCTGGGGGCCCGGGCAATCGTCTTGACGAATGCGTCGCCCTTGTAGAGTTCGATCACTACATTTTCCGACAGATTGTCGTTCCACCGAATGAAGTACGTCAGGCCCCGTTGCCATTCCTCGCCGCCGTTGGGCGTGTGGATCTGAATCATCGGTGCGGCAGTCGTGAACGATTGCGTGGCCCATTCGCCGGTGCCCCCATAGTTGCTCGTATTCACCCGCCAATAATAGTCCGTCGCCGGCGCAACGTTGTCGAGCGTATAGCGAGTGCCCGTCAGGCCGGCGGCATCCACCACCAGGTCGCCAAACTCGGCATCGGTAGCCACCTGGAGATGGAACGATCGGGCAAAGCCTCTTGACGTCCACTCCAATGTGACAGGCTGCGCCTGATTGACCGTGCCAAGATCCTGCGGGGCATACAGGATGGGCTCCAGCGGAATCTCCGGCGCATCGGGATACGTGAAGATGAACTCGCCCAGCGGCGCGTCGGCCACAATGAGCTGCCCGGCGGCTGAATCATAGTGCGTCGGCAATGGATTAAACACGCCCCGGCTGACACAGCAGCGATGATAGACGGTCAACTGCGCCGGATCGTCGAAGCCGATGCGTCGAACGTCGAAGGCCACATCAGCCGTCATGGCGTCGATGCCGAACCCCGACAGCGTCACGCGTTCGACCAGCACCTGCGGGGTCTTGCCGGCGAATCGCGGAAATCGTGTCGCCTCGGCGTGCCTCTTCGCCACCAGTCCGTTGTACGCCGGACCGTCCAGGTTTTTGACGGTGACTGTAACGCCCGTTTCGCTCGAATCATATCTGCCGCCCCGTTCGATTCCGAAGTGTGTCTGCGACTGAACCAGGTCGGGACTGTTCCACACGTACTTCTGCAGGCGGGCGCCCTTGGTTGCCGTCGCGTAGTGCAGCTCATACACCAGCTCGCCGGTTGCGGAGACTTCGGTGGCGAGAGGCACTTCGGGCGTGCCGAGCGGTATGGCCCTGCCCCAGTCGATGAGGACATTGCCGTTGCCCAGGGGTTGGACTCGGCCGCCACTGGGTGACATGATGTCCGGGTCGTGACGGTATTCCCACACCAGCGTTGCCGTCATGTTGGTCTCGTCCAGATGATACTCCACGGCCCGGCTGTAATCCCGATCGCTTTCGGTGAGCCCGCCGCCGGAGATGTTCCCGTTGTCGAAGAACAAGAGGTTGCCGTTGCGGAATCGCCAGACCGCATGCTGGCCCACGAAGTAGTATGGCGCGTTCTCTTCGTGCTCGCCAATGAAGGTGAAATCGTTGCCTCTGCCGCCCAATCGCCAGAGGACTTCCCCGGTGCTTCGACTGACCTTGACAATGTCGGACGTCGTCCGGAAACAGAGCAACAACGTGTTGTCGAGCGGGTCCAGGTTCACGGAATTGATATGGGCGTAGTCGATGTTCTTCTGTGTCAGATCGTAAAAGGAATCGGCGATTGGGATATGGTCAAGGGCGTGCCATTCAAACACAACGTGCTTGTTGGCGTCGATTTCCTGAATGACGTTTCCGGTGATCAGAGCGTCCGGCCGGCCGCCGGGGACGATCCGACTCATATCGATATGACGCTGATACGTGCCCATCAGAAGGGCGTGGCCGTTGGGCAACACCTTGAAATCGTGGATGTCCACATTGTAGCCCTCGCTCAGCTCAAAGGAATCGACCGTAGCGAAGGTCTCGTCCTTAAGAGCGAAGCCGCGTGCGGCCGGCGCCGAGATCAGCCCGCTGGGCGTCACGCCGGGATAGCTCATGGCATCCGTCTTGCTGTAAAACAGGGGATAGCCGGACTGGTCCAGAACCACGTAGTAATCGACCACCCACCACCCCAGCCACCCGATGAAGACACCGGGGGCCGTCTCGCCATACTGCGTGGCCACAAGTTCCGGAAAGTCGTCGGGCAAGCCGGGTGTCGTAGCGGCGGCCTGGACGACGGCGCCGCCGAAACATGCCGTCAGGAGCACGGCAAGCATGATTCGCTTGTTGGTCAACATCATCATATCCCTTCACTCCCAAGAAGTAGCGTGGGCCATGCCCACTCCGCCTGTGGCGGACCTTTGGATCGGCGCGCGGGGCACACCCTACGAAGCTTACTCCACAGCGAATGTGCCATTGCTTGTGTCGGCCAGGGGCCCCTCCACGGCGCTCTTGATCCGGATCGTGTAATCGTCACCCGGCTCCAGGTTCAGACCCACTTCCCATGCGTACGCGCCATCGCTGGGCGCCACGCCGATGCTCTGGACAAGCATGTGGTCCTTGTACAGCTCGATCTCCACGTCCTCGTCGAGATTGTCCGTCCACCGGATGAAGTACTCCAGACCGCGATGCAGGGTCTCCCCGCCGTTGGGCCAGACCAGTCGGATCGCAGGCTCGACCGCAGTGAACGATCCACAAGCCCACTCCCCTACGCCCCCATAGTTGTAGGTGTTCACGCGCCAGTAATACACCATGTCGGGCTCGACCCTCTCCAACACGTATCGTGCTTCGACGAGGCTGTCGTCATCGACGTCCAGGACCGCGAAGTCCGGATCGCGCGACACTTGCAGATGGTAGAAACGGGCGAATCCGACGGGGCTCCAGGACAGCGAGACCGGCAAGGTCTGGTTGACCGTGTAGTCCCGATCCGGCCGGAGGGATTCGGGGTGGTTGGCCATGAAGTCCATCACCTGGAGACTTCGGGGCTCGTGGAGCAGCGGTGCAAACGGCACATCGGCGACGTCGGGGTAGCCCAGGACGAATTCACCGACCCCGCCCATTCGCGCTCTGACCTGCTTCGTGGCCGGGTTGTAGGTCGTCGCCAGAGGCAGGAACAAGCCCGAATCGGGGTACCGCCGATGGTACACCGTCAAGGCCTCGGGCTCGGCAAAGTCCAGGCCGGTGGCGTCGAATGCGATCTCCGCGCTGATGCTCAGGATCCCGTGTTGCGAAACCGTGAAACGCAGCGGAAGCAGGCGTGGAGCTTTGCCGGGGAACTCCGGATACCGCGGTGCGAACGGCATGCGATTGACCGTCACCTCGTTGTATCCGTCGCCGGTTCGGTCGATCACCTTGATCGTCACACCGGTGTCGCCTCGATCGTCGGCAAACACATACGTGTTGCCCGTGGCCAGTTCATATTCGGTGACCTCGATGCCCCGGACGTGCCCTGGGAAGGGCAGCCGGAAGGCGCGGTAGCTTTCCACTTCGGGGTTGTCAAAGTACAACTCGAAGACGATCCGGCCCTCGGCCGTCACTTCCGAACAGGTGGGGATCGGTTTGCCGCTGGCCCCACCCCAGCCGATGAAGGTGTTTCCGTTGGGCAGACGCTGCGCGTTGCCGCGATGCCATGCGGGGATCGGCGTCTGTGGTACGAAGGACCACACATGCTCGGCGATTCGGTTCTCCTCGTCCAGGCGGTATTCGTGGACCGACGACGAGGTGGTGCCCTGACGGTTGCCGTTGTTGTAGATCAGGACGTTGCCGTTGGCGATGCGACCAAAAGCATGGCCGCCGAAGTGGCTCACGTCGGCCCCGTCGCCGACCAGGGTGAATTCGTTCTCCCCGCCGCCCAGGTGATAGACGATCTGCCCGGTCTGACGGTCGATCTTCTTGACCCAGGACGGCGTCGCCAGAAAGAAGGTGCCGTCGGTGTCCATCTCGATCGTGTTCAGATGAAACGCGCTGACCGTCTTATTGGTGGCCCGGGTGTAACTCTGGTCGGCGAAGTCGTAATGGTCCCAGCTTCGCCATTGGAAGATGACGTTGCGGTCCGCATCCAGTTCCTGAACGACGCCGCCGGAGACCTGGGCTGCGGGATGGCCGCCCTGAACGATCCGGCTCATGTCCACCTGGCTCATGTAATAGCCGAACAGCAGGGCCTGACCGTTGGGCAGCAGTTGGAAGTCATGGGCCTCGGCGATGTAGCCGTTGCCCATCTGGATCTCTTCCACGATGTCCAGGTTGTGATCCAACAACACCCAGATACAGTGGCCGCCGCCGATGAAGGAATGGTGATGGATGAATTGGGCGTAGCTGAGCAGGCCGTTGGGCTGCACCTTGAAATCGTAGGCATAATCGTCCGGCAGTTCCTTGTAGGCGTAAGGAACCCCATCGTTGTCGAGGACCATCAGATAATACCCCACGCCCTCGACCTCGGTCGCCA
The DNA here is from genome assembly GCA_001603075.1 of Phycisphaerales bacterium Planc_01. Classification (GTDB taxonomy): domain Bacteria; phylum Planctomycetota; class Phycisphaerae; order Sedimentisphaerales; family Anaerobacaceae; genus Anaerobaca. Next base: position 190,657 of record LVBB01000139.1, read on the forward strand.
CCGCCAGGAAGATATACCCGTCCGCCAAGGCGTTGGCGTCATACACATGGGCTGTCATCGATGGGAAATCGTGTGGCACGGAACCCCGGCCGTCGGCGCCATCCGCCTGACATGTTGACGTGCAGAGCAACCAAAGCAGCATGGCAAAAAACGCTGCCTTCTTCATGAACACTCCTCCCGAATTCCGCCGGCCTTACCGATCGAAAGAGGCAAACCAACAAGACTATTGTACACGATAATGAGGCGGATCGGACGGCAAAAACACGAGAACGTCCCGACGCGGCAGTATGATCCGCTTGAGACCGTGCTGCTCGAGACTGTCGTCGGAGCCGTGAATCATTCTGGACGACCACGACGGCGATGCCCTATATTCGGTACAATCGTACCAATCGGCACCCTGTTTCTGGGTTCACCGCACAGAAGGCGCGGATGTGGGAAATGATGGGCGCATGAAAATGGCCTCAGAAGGCCGCCGGGGACTGGAACTGTGGCTGTGGGCGGGCCTGTTCCTGGGGCTTCTTGTCTATGTCTGGAAGGGGATTCGGCCCGAGTGGCTGCACTCCGGATTCGGCGTATTTGCGGCGTATCCGGTCTTCGCCTGGGAAGGCTCGTTCCTGCGAGCCGCACTCGGCCGTCCCGGCGGAACGCTCAGCGCGCTGGCCGCTCTGCTGGCCCAGACGCATCGCAGCCCGCTGTTGGGCGCGCTCGTGATTGTCACGATATCGGGCGCGCTCTTTGCGGGAGTCCTGCGTCTGCTGCGCTCGATGCAGGCCGGCAGACTCGCAGACTTTGCCTGGGCGCCGGTCATCGGCCCCCTGATGATTCTCAGCCGCTACGACAATCCGCTGCCGATACTGCTGGCCTTGGCCCTGTCGATCTGGATGGCGGCGCTGTACCAGGCCGCTCCAATGAAGGGCCTGCCGATGCGCGCAGGGGCGTTCGGAGTCCTGTTTGCGCTGGCGTACTGGTGGGCTGGAGCGGCGGCCTTCGTCTTCGCCGGGGCCGTCTGCCTGATCGAGACCCTGCTGCATCGAAAGGCTGTGGCGGCGATCATCCAGGTCGTCCTTGCCGGCGGTGGGGCGTTCGTTCTGGGCCGATTCATCTTCGGTCTTGAACCGCGGGCGAGTTACACCGTCGGCACCCTGTGGGATTCGAGCGTTGCTTCTGAGTTCACCGCCTTCTCACGCTCTCTGATCGTCGTTCTCTATGCCTTCGTCCCGGCCCTGATCGTCACGGTGTTCCTGGGTCGCGTTCTCCTACGCGTTCGCAAGGACTCTCGATCCATCGCGTGCGATCAGCGGGCCGGCAGACTGTGGACCATTGTGCGCATGCTCGCGGTGGTTGTGACGGCGGCCCTGTGCCTGGCATTGTCGCGAAACCACCTCCGTGACGAACGCGCGTTGCACCACTACGCTCAGCAAAGGGACTGGGACGGGGTTGTCGCACTGGCGCATCGGATGAAGGGCCGACGGCCCTTCACTCGCTCCGGCGTCGTCGACGTCAACCGCGCCCTGGCGCATCGGGGCCGCCTGGGCGACGAGCTGTGCGCCTATCCCCAGGACGAGACCCGAACGCTGTTCCTGAGTTCGGAGGGGATGTTCGGACGCTTTCAGCACGCCAAGCTGCTGGAACTCTATCTGGACCTTGGCTGTCCGAATGCCGCCGAGAAGAACGCCTACGAGCTGCTCGACAACGAGGGCGCCTCGCCGTACGTGCTGGAGGCGATGGTTCGAGTCCATCTGGCCAAAGGCCAGCACGAGTCGGCCCGGATCGCCTTCGAAGCCCTCAACAGGTACGCCGGCAGCGGGCCGTATGTCCGCCGATGGCGCGAGGTCATCGCCGATCCCGCCAAAGCCGATAGCCATCCGCTCGTGCGCGGCTGGCGCCGCGTGCGGGGGACCACGGACTACGCCGTCGGCGGGATCGCCTTCGAGCCGCTGCTCCGACGGCTTCTGCACGACACGCCGGATCATCGCCTGGCGTTCGAGTATCTCATGGCGCATTTCCTGCTCAAGCACCAGCGGGCCGAAATCGTCAAGGGCCTGCCTCTGCTTGCGTCCCTGGGCTACACGCGGCTTCCGCGTCACTACGCCGAGGCCGTACTCGTCCTGTCGCTCGAAACGCGAACCACGCCGGACGCACGAGGGTGGACCGTCGATGCGGACGTGTACAGTCAGTTCCAGAAGATCCGGGCCGCTGTGCAGAACGCACGCGGGGACAACCAGGCCCTCTTCGATACGCTGGCCGCCGAGTACGGCGGTACGTACACCTTCTACAGCCTTTTCAACACCTGCGGCGTCCAATAAACCTGCCGTGGGCCTTCGTAGCGGTCTTCTCGTGCGATTCGCCAAAGCGGCAGTTTGTGCGATGCCGGAAAAAATCCGGGTCTTCGATCCTCAAGTTCCCGTAATACTCCTGCCCGCGACGTCCGGCGGGGCACGAGGAAGAAAACCTCGCCGCCGGGGCATGCCGTGTTTGCCTGACCCCGTGCCGTTTTGATACAATACGATCCTTGGAGATCGGCATCTGCTCTTGGGGGGCAGAATCATCCACAGGGAAGCATCCGTCGGAGTTTGTGCGACGCCGTCGGCCTGTTCCGTCGAATGATCGCTGTGGGCCAACAAGTCCGTTTGTGATGAGAAATCATGGGGGTGAAGAAATGAAGAAGTTGATCCTTGTTGCCATCGTATGTGCATGCATCAGTTCATCGGCTCTGGCAGACATTACCGGCCTGCACAACACCGGCAGCGCCGGAGTCGGCAACGCAGACCCGTACTACACGCTGACATCTGTGCCGGGCGGCACCTCGACCGCGATAGGCATTGCGACGCATTCCGCCTGGATCGCCGCTCCGACCGATTCGCTCTGGATCGGACCGACCGCGTCGAGCGTGACCGATCCGGTGGGCTGGTATCACTATGAGCTGAACTTCAACATCGAGGACGTCATTCTGTCCAGTGTCGTCCTGACGGGCAAGTGGAGCATCGACAACTCCGGCGAGATCTGGCTCAACGGCGCCTACACGGGCTTCGCCAAGGGCAACACGATCGCCGACACGCAGGAGTACAAGACTCTGGATGACTTCACGATCACGTCCGGCTTCCAGGACGGGTTGAATACCCTGGAATTCCGCGTGTACAACATCGCCGGCTCCGGCGGCAATCCCACGGCACTGCTGGTCAGCGACCTGGCCGCCGAGGCGACCGTGGTTCCCGCTCCCGGTGCAGTCCTGCTCGGCTCGCTCGGAGTCAGCCTGGCCGGCTGGATGAAACGACGCCGCATGCTGTAATCGATCAACACCGACCGCTACACCGGGGCTGCACAACCATCGTGCAGCCCCGTTTTCATTTAGGGGCTCCCGCGTCATGCGCCTGCATGCTGATCACGTTTGCCGAAACCTCGACCACGCCCTCTGCCATCCCCTGAACCGATCCTTCTTCGGACAGACTCACTTAATCGCGGACTCTATGTCCCTTCATCTACTCGTCGTGGCTTGAAGCACTGCGCCCTCAGCGCGGCGCCGAATGGACGCACCGCTATTCGTCCGTGCCTGTGTATAAGGCGGACCCGGCGGCGGCCTCGGCGGCCTTCAGCCCAAAACGACAAAGGGCTGCGAGTCGCGCCCGCAGCCCTTCGGTTGTTTTGCACCGCTAATGTCGCCAAGGCGTCTGTCTGGCATCTGTTTTCGGGCCCATCACGGGAGGAATGCGCGCAGCAGTCTCGCCGTCGTGCCATCTGACGTCCAGATATTCACGGCTGCTCCCAGCCCATCCTCTTCATCTGTCACGTTGGCGATATTGATGTGGCACCCGCCATTTCCAACCTTGTTGGTTGTGAGTTCTCCGAGCACGACGCTTGCAGATTTCACCACATACGTGTATTCAGGGGCTCCATCGCGTAGCTGGATTTGGACCGTGGCGTCGACGGCCCCATCTGGGGTTTGATTGACGATCACAAAGCCGTTGGCGTTGGCGTGGACCCCTTCTTCTGCGGTTGCCAAGGCGGGCTGGGCAATCATCTCGATCTTGACGGCGCCCGCGAGGGCCAGACTGCACAGAATGGTAGTGACTGCGAGGAGAATCGTTGTCTTCTTCATGATCTGAGTCCTTTCAAGGTGTGTCTTCCCTGTTTCTTAGAATGGTTGATACGCCTTTTTCTCCCGCCGTTGAGATGCGCCAGTGGCTTCACTTCATGTGCCTCCTTTCTGGCCCTGACGGAAAAGTGAAGCTGTCATTGCGATACGAGCAACATGAATGATGGGTATTGATTCCTGGCGTCGGCATGCCGTCGGATTGCGGCGGCCCGAGGCGGCGACTATGCGCACTCCGGCTGTTCCTCGAGCGCAGCCCGATACGTCTGAACTGTACCTGCCCGATGGCAAGGGGCGCCTGGGTGCCAACGGTGCTCATGGCAACAGTCCTTTGCTGCACGACCGCTTGCCTCGAACCCTCATCGATTCGATTCATACGAATTCGTCGCCAAAGGCGATGATACGTACCAGCTTCATGTCGGTGCGAAGAATCGTCAATACGGGAATTTACGTGTTCTTCCCAGGAGGGGACTCAGTAATGCTGGAACCTGTATGCGGACCGCCAGAATCAGGGTGGTGGCTGCCCTCGGAACGGGGTCCCATGCTTGCCCGACCACAGTAGCGGCTCGGACAGACGCGCCACCACCCTCTCTTCGACCATCCACTGAACGCGGCCCGTGATCGGCGCTCTGAGCCGAGGACCCGCGAAGTTGGACGATTACGGGATCGTGGAATCATACAACGGCCCATCGTCTACACATTCGCTGTCAGCCTTGTCGTGGGGCACGCAGACGGTCACCGTGCCGGTGCACGTGCCGCCGACGCCATCGTCAGCGGTGAACGTGATGTGATAGACGCGGCCGTTGCCAGGAACCTTCTTGGTTCCGCTGCGTTCCGCCCGGACTTCGGCGGTGTCGGTTCCTACGCCCATCCCATCCGGCTCGCTACTGCCGGACCCTATGACGTTGACCGGCTCGTCCTGGTAGATGCTGTCGATGGTGATCGTCACCGGATCGCCGTCGGGATCGGTCACGCCCACGATGGTGATCGGAACGAACTTGTGATTCACCGGCCACAGCGTCGCGATGCTGGGCGCGGCATTGCTGCAGTCCGGAAGGCAGTTCACCAGCACATTGTCCAGGCCCCAGCTCTCATCCTCAATTTGCTGGAGGCCGGATGCGGAGAAATTCAGAACAAGCGGGCCACCGGCGTGAGGGAATGTGAAGCTCAGGCTGTAGACGTCACCGGTCCCAAAGAAATCGTCAAACCCCAACGAGTTGATTTCGGCAGCACCCGTATGCGGCGCATTCAGGGGGTCGACACCTTCCCCGATAAATGTACCCGGATATGCCTGTAACCGGGGCTCATGGGTGGCAAACGTCGTGTGACACAGTGGTGGACCGCCGCCTACGCTCAGGTCCCAGATATCCGGACCACCTGCACCAACAGCATGGCCATCCCATGAGTGGATGATGAACAAGTCAAAGGACAACGCAACGTTGCTGGCTGGGACGAGTGGCAGCGACAGGCTCACCGTATCGTTGCCGAATTGCCCCAAGAACGTCCGCGCTCCCGCGGGAGCTGTGTCTGTGAGAGGAAATGACCATTCCGTCAAGGGATCGAGCACGTCTTCGAAATCGTTGAAATACGTTTGGGCGGCACTCGGCCATGCCAGGAGAAGACTGATGGCTGCCACGGCCCAAATGCAACGTATCCTGGTTGTCACGCGCGAAGTGCACATTCTGTACCTCCTTTTTCCAAGGGAGTTTGGTAGCACTTTGTATTCATTCCCCGGTAACCAAGCGGGGAGAAGCTCAAAGGCATTGGCGCTCAGTCCACAGGGAATGTCGTCCAGGCACTCTGAAGCAGTCAACCATAGGCATGACCTCCTTTCAGATCGTGTCCTGCACCGTTCGGAATTGTCCTGTGCTCCAGCTTTTTCTCTCCTGCCATGATGAGCGGCGCCAGCGGTTCTCGCACATTGGCCTCCTTTCCAACCCTGGCGGAAGAGGAAAGCTCTGATTGCAGTACAGGTGAAGTACTTCGGCGGTGTTGATGGGTCGGGCTCGGACGCGTCGAGACCTTCCCGGCGGAGGGTCGCTGGTGTGTTCCCCTGTCCGTATCTTACCGATGGCAAGGGGCGCCTGGGTGCCAACGGTGCTCATGGCAGCAGTCCTTTGCTACACGACCGCTTGCCTCGAACCCTCATCGATTCGAATCACACCTACCACGTGCTGAAGGCGATGATACGCACCTGCCTGGCGTCGGTTCAGGGAATGGGTATCGTGGAAACTACGTATTTTTGGAGTTTCTGGAATCTCTCGCCCGAACGTATGGCGACCTGCGACGGTCGAGGGGACCGATGAAGACTCGATAGTCCAGTAAGCCCTTAGAAATAGTAGGCCAGTTCAAGGCGGGCGAAGTCGTCGCGGCGCAGCTCGTTGAGCACGCTGCCGGAGGCTGTGTCGAGGAAGAACCAGGCATCGAGGATCAGGCGCCAGTTGGCGCCGAACCGCCGACTGGCCTCGACGCTGACGGCATTCTCCGAGCGTTCGGTGTCCTGGGCGAAGCCGGCGAGCAGGTGGGTGCTTGCGGCATCGTTCGGGCTCAGGCGCACGCCGAAGAACAAATCGTTCTGGAAGATGGTCTGTCCCCCGTCGTCGCGGTCGTTGTAGGCGTACTCGCATAGCAGGCCCATATCGGCGTTGCTGCCGCCGACGCCGACGAGGGTATACTCGAAGCCGCCGGTCGCGGCGAAGTAGTCCTGGAAATAGCCGTTTCGCCAGTAGGCTTCAAGCTTCCAGAGCCAGTTGCCGCTGGCATATTGCAGATCGGCGCCGAACTGGTTGATCTGTTCGTAGAAGGGAATGAGCTTGTAATCGTCGAGATCCTCGGGATCGATCAGTTCGGGCGGCACCAGATCGGGCGTGGCCAGCAGAGGGTCCCGGCTGGTTCCACGAAAGACGTAGACGCCGAAGTCGGCGCCCCCGAAGGTATTGCTGTACCGCAGCGCCACATCGATGTTGTTCTCCTTGGAGGAACTCTCGTAGATCACATCGTCGAGATCGACGACGCGGCTGGTGCGCAGGCGGCCCCTGCGGCCGGGGAACGTCCGCTCGCGAAAATAGGGTAGAAGGAAGAAATCGATCGTTCCCCAGCTCGGCGAGATCGAGAACTCGGCCATCGGCTGACCCAGCTTGTCCTCGCCGTCGATGTGCTCGATCAGGTCGGTCTGGTTGATGATGTCCACGAGGTGGACGAATTCGGTCGCGCCCCAGAAGACCTTGCCGACGCCGACGCGGAAGAACCAGTTGTCCTGGCGGTACATGTAGTTCAGTTCGCGGATGTCGGCGTGCGTGCGTCGCGAATCGGCGCTGTCGAGCCGTCCGAAGGGCACGAAGGTGAAGCTCGAACCGTTTTCCCAGGTGTGGTAATATTCCGGCTGGGCGGCAATCGAGGCGTTGTCCCGTTCCTGGCCCCGATGCAGAGGGTCGTTGAGAAAACCCCGGCCTTCCACGGCGATCCAGCCGGACAACTCTCCGGCCCCCGCCACGGCCCAGGCCGACATCCCAATCGCCAGGGCCGCTGCCCACGTCCTGATGTGCATCCGTGTCACCTCAATAGCGTCAGACTGTGCCTGTCGAAGTCGATTTCTTTCAGTCCCGTGCCAAACGTGAAGTCCGACCAGTTCAGGGTGGTGCTCTTGCCCGTCTGGTGGTTCACCATGTCCATCTGTCCGGCCCGCCAGAAGCGATCCACATACTTGCGGTAGCCTTGGAACGTCAACGTCTTGAGCCGCTCGTTCTTGCGGTCGTAATAGTCCACCTTCCAGGTGCGGTAGTGCTCCTTGTCGAGCCAGGCCACCTGGCGCGAGTAGCCGGAATTCGCCTTGTCCACCGGCGTCCGCTCGATGACATAGCAGTCGTTGCCGTCGTAGACTTCATCGCCGAGCCAGCGATAGGTGTATTTGGCCAGCTCCTGCGCGGCGATGTCCTCATAGGAGAACTCGCTGCCCATGAACGAACCCGACTTGTTCTGTGCCGCGATCCGTCGAATGCGTCGCAGGGCCGGCAGGAACAGCCACTGATCGTCTTCGGCCTCCTTGTGCGTGTGGGTCAGCAGGATCGTCCCCTTGACGTCGGCGGGCGTGTCGAAAATGCACAGGCTCTTCGTGCCGTCGTTTTCGGTCTCCAGCGTGCGGATGCGAAGCTCGCGCTCGCTCGTCTGGCCCTGCTTGTTGCGCAGCACCATGCGGAGACTCGCGGTGCTGTCGCCATATCCGCTCTCGCGGCGGTCCGCCTCCGTGGCGATGGCCAGTCCACGTTCTTCGGCCGATGGCTCGGCCGCCACAGACCGATCCGTCGCCGCGACGACGATCAGCCCGACAACCGTCACGATCCATGCCCAACTCATATCTCTCATAGCCACCCGTCCTATGGATTCGCCTGCGATTTCTCAACGGCGTCCAGCGTATCATCTTCCCGATCGGTTTTCAGCAACAAACTGGGCAGCAGAAGGAAGTCCATCAGAAGGGCCAACCCAATGACGATCGCGCACATCCGGCCCATCTCCGAACTCATCCGGTAGCGAGACAGGGTCAGCAGGGAGAATCCTGCCACGAGCGCGACCGTCGTGACCCACATGGCGGTCCCCACCGTCTGGAAGGCGTATCGCACGGCCTGCGACGGGTTCAGTCCCTGTTCCCGCCGGGCCCGCTCGTACTTGCTCAGGAAGTGTACCGTGTCGTCTACGACGATGCCGATCGTCATCGCGACGACGACCGACAGGGCCAGGCCCACCTGGCCGTTGAGGAACCCCCAGATACCGAACGCCATCGCCGGCGGCACCAGATTCGGCACGAGACTGATCAGACCCAGCTTCAGATTTCGCAGGGCCGCCGTCATGATGATCGAGATCAACAGCAGCGCTCCCAGAGAACCCTTGAGCATGCTGCGGATGTTGCGATGTGTGATCTCGGCCCAGATCAGCGACAATCCCACGCCCGAGATATGCATGGAAGGCGGCGCGTTGGCCCTCAGCCACTGCGAGGCCTTCTCATCGATCTCGTGCAGTTCCTTGGCGCTCATGCTCTCGAACATCACCGTGAAGCGCGACGCATCCCGGTCGACATCGATGACGTTGGTCAGATCGTGTCCGAACGGCAGCGACAACTCATAGAACAGCAGGTACTGGGCTCCCAGTTCCCGGCTGTCCGGGATGCGATGGTACGTTTCGTCGCCACCGTGCATGTCCCGGTTGAGCCGTTTCATCGTGTCGGCGATGGAGCCGACGTGAATGACCTTGGGCTGTTGGCGGTACCACTGGGCAAACCGGTCGAGCGTGGTCAGATAGTTCGGGTCGACGACGCCTCCGGACTCGCCCGAGCTGAGGGGGTATTCGATGATGTCCCAGCCCCCGAGGTTCTCGATGAGGAAGTCCGTGGCCCGGCGAAATGCGAACGAGTCATCGAAGTACGTCAGGAAATTGTCGTTCAGCTCGATGCGGAACATCCCCAGGCTCGTGACGGCGCCGAGCGTCAGCATCGACCAGAACAGAGCGGGCGCTCGGCGGATGACAAGACCTGCCAGCTTGTCACAATGGATGCGGATGTGGTTCTTCTGGTCGGGTCCGGCCCCGCAGGGCAGCACGGCGATCAGGGCCGGAAGCAGCAGGATCGAGCAGAGGAACGCCGCGGTGACCCCCAAGCCGACCATGTTGCCCAGATCGCGGAAGGGAGGCGATTCGGAGAAGTTCAGACTGAGGAAGCCGATGACCGTGGTGATGCTCGTGAGGAACACGGCCTGCAAATTGATCTGAAGGGCCCGCGCGATGGCGGCGCGTCGCGGCAAGCCTTCGCGCATGAGGTGGAGCATCGTGCTGAGGATGTGGACGCAGTCGGCGACGGCCAGCGTGAGGATCAGGCCGGGGCCGCTGGCGGATGCGGCGGTCAGAGGAATCCCCAGCCAGCCGGCCAGGCCCAGCCCCATGACCATCGACAATCCGATCACCACCAGGGCGGCCAACACGCCGAAGAACGATCGCAACGCCAAGCCGATCAGGAGCGCCATCGTGAGGAACATCGCCGGCGCCAGCGTTGCGAAGTCTTTCCTGCTGGCCTCTCCGAAAGCCTGATCGACCATGACCGAACCGGTCAGATAGAAATCGATCTGGGGATATCGACGCCTGACGTCTTCCAGAATATCCGTCGCGGCTTCTGCCACCTTCGGAGTCGCCTCCCGGTGTTCGGACGGCATGGAAAGGCCGACGAACACACCGGCAACATGCCCGGACGGGGAGATCAGCCGATTGAGGATCGTCTGTTCCGACAGCGCCACCTCCCGCGCCGCATCGATCTGGTCATCCGACATGGCGGCAGGGTCGCCGACCAGGGCCTCGACGATCAGATCGTCACCCTCACCCCGGGTGTATTGGAAGTTCGATACGGAGTTGACGCGCGCCGAATAGGGAATCTGCCAGCCGGCGTCGGTCAACTCCGCCACGACGGTGAGAGCCGAGCGGGTGAAGACATTGCCGTCCTTGGGAGCGACGATGAACAGGACGCTCTGTTCCTTGCTGAAAGTGTTTTCCAGGGCCTTCAGCGCCCGATACTGGGGATTGTGCTCCCCGAAGAAGACGCGGGTGTCGTTGTTGATGTGAAGGCGGCGAATGCCCGATGCCGCCAGACCGATCGCGGGCACCGTCAGCAGAATGATCCACCAGCGATGCTTGACCACCCAGTCTCCGAGAAGGTCTTCGATTCGTGTCATGGCCGATCTTGCTCTTGTTAGGGGGTCCCGATGGACATCAGGATCGACGCTCGTGCTGCCACCCATACGACGCTAAGGAACGCCACACTGTAGCCGAGGCGTCGCCGCTCAACAAGTCTTTTCGCTCCGGCGAAGGGAGAACACCCGGTCCATTCTCTCATCCGATGGATGGCCAGAGGCCGTAGACGAAAGCGGCCAGCAGAGCGCCGAGAACCGGGCCGACGATGGGAACCCAGCTATAAGTCCAGTCGCTTGCCCCTTTGTTCTTGATGGGAACCAGTTGGTGGATCAGGCGTGGTCCCAGGTCGCGGGCGGGATTGATGGCGTATCCCGTGGTTCCGCCGAGGGACAGTCCGATCCCCATCACGACCAGGGCGACCGGGATGGCCCCCAGGCAACCCATGCCCACCTTGATCTCTTCGTCCCCGGAGGTGAACGTCGGGCAGGAGGCATACAGCACCGCCAGCAGCAGGACGAACGTGCCGATGCCTTCGCACAGGACGTTCCGCATGGGGTTACGAATCGCCGGGCCGGTGGCGAAGGTGCCGAGGATCGCGCCCGGGTCGGTGCTGGCATCGTAGTGGTCCTTGTAGAACAGCCAGACCAGGAACGCGCCGGCGGCACCGCCCAGGAATTGGGCGGCGAGGAACAGGGGAACCTTGGCCATGGCGAATTTCCCCGCCGCCGCCAGGGCAATCGTCACCGCGGGGTTGATGTGCGCGCCGCTGAACTCGCCGGCAATCGCGACGGCTGTGAAGACGGCCAGTCCCCAGCCCATCGTAATCACGATCCACCCGCCGGCGTTTCCCTTCGTGCCCTTGAGGCAGACGTTGGCGACGACGCCGTCGCCCAGCAGAACCAGAATCATCGTCCCCAGGAATTCCGCTACAAATTCGCTCATACACAAGTCTCCAATTCGGTCCAACCGATTGGAACACTGGAATAGTGGTGTGTTGGAATACTGGGCGGCGCGTCGGCGGCTCACTCATCATTCCATGATCCCATCATTCCGCCATTCCAACGTTCTTATTTGTCCCAATCCCGCACCCTGTCCACCGCTTTGTGCCAGTTCTTCAGAAGCTCGGCCCGCGTTTGGGACGCCATGTGCGATTCGAACTCGGCCCCTTTCTTCCAGATCTTGCGAATCTCCGCGAGGTCCTTCCAGTACCCGACGGCCAGGCCCGCGAAGAACGCAGCGCCCATCGCGGTGGTCTCCAGCGTTTGGGGCCGGACGACTTTCACCCCCGTCAGGCCCGCCTGGAACTCCATCAGCCGATCGTTGACGGAGGCGCCGCCGTCGACCCGAAGCTCGGCAATCGGGATGCCCGCGTCATCGGCCATCGCGTCCAGCACGTCCTTGGTCTGAAAGGCGATCGACTCGACACAGGCCCGCGCGATGTGGGCACTGGTCGTTCCGCGCGTGATGCCGAAGATCGCGCCGCGGGCGTACTGGTCCCAATAAGGGGCCCCCAGCCCGGCGAACGCCGGAACCATGTAGACGCCGCCGTTGTCTTCGACCGAGTTGGCGAGCGCCTCGACCTGCTCGGATTTGGTGATGCAGCCCAGACCGTCGCGAAGCCATTGTACGACGGCGCCGGCGATGAAGATGCTTCCTTCCAGGGCATAGGTCACCTGGTCGCCCAGCTTCCAGGCGACGGTGGTCAGCAGGTTGTTCTTGGAGGGTTTGGCCTTCCGGCCGGTGTTCATCATGATGAAGCAGCCGGTGCCGTAGGTGTTCTTGATCATTCCCTCTTCCGTGCACATCTGGCCGAACATGGCCGCCTGCTGGTCGCCCGCAATGCCGGCGATGGGGATGTTGACGGCCGCGAACGTGGTCCCCGTCACGCCGACCACCTCGCTGCAGCTCTTGACTTCGGGCAGCATCGAGCGCGGGACATCGAACAGCCTGCAAAGCTCCTCATCCCACTTCTGATCGTGGATGTTGAACAGCAGCGTCCGGCTGGCGTTGGAAATGTCGGTGGCGTGGACGCGACCGTTGGTCAGCTTCCAGATCAGCCACGAATCGACGGTGCCGAAGGCCAATTCTCCCGCCTGGGCCCGCTGTCGGGCGCCGGCGACGTTGTCGAGGATCCAGCGGACCTTGGTCGCGGAGAAATAGGCGTCGATCACCAGCCCGGTCTTCCGCTGGATCATTTCGGCGTGTCCGGCGTTTCGAAGCTCGTCGCAGAATGCGGACGTCCGCCGATCTTGCCAGACGATGGCGTTATGAATCGGCTCGCCCGTTTTGCGGTCCCAGACGATGGCGGTCTCGCGCTGATTGGTGATCCCGATGGCGGCGATCTGTCCGCCGTCGAGGTTCAGCTTGGCCATGGCCTCGGCGGCAACGCTGGCCTGGCTCGACCAGATCTCGTTCGGATCGTGCTCGACCCAGCCGCTCTTGGGGAAGATCTGCCCGAACTCCTTCTGGGCGACCGAGCAGATCCTGCCTTCGGTGTTGACGAGCAGCGCCCGCGAACTGGTGGTGCCTTGATCGAGCGCCAGAATGTACTTTGCCTGAGCCATTGCCTACCCCTCGTTTCTCGTCGATGTACGCGCGAATCATCCTGCGACCGGCCCAACACCCTCCGGAAGGGCACAGTAGACCACCGTCGGTGCCCCCTGTCAAATGGTACCTGCCCGGTGACAGGGGGGTGCATGACCGTTTCTGCGCGGTTCGCTCGGGCACACTCGGGAAGCCCGAATAGCGAAATCCGAAACAAGCCCGAATGATCCAAGAATAGAATCTCGAAACAAGGCGGATGCTGCAGCGGATTTGTAGTGACGCGCCCTGGCGGGCTGCTTTTCCCGAGGTCGGAATGCTCTTACGAGCACACGACAAACGCAGCGCATCGGGGTGATTTGGACATTGGGGTTTTGGGCTTTGGATTTGTTTCGGATTTCGAATTTGCCCCTCCCAGCCATGAATCGGTGCCCGACAGAGAAGTGCCCCACCGAGCCGAATCGCAAGTGCAGTCATGCACCCGTGACAGGGGTTCATCTTGCCGATGCGATGGAGTATACTGCCGTTCGCAGAAGCGATCCGCCTCTGCTGGCCGATGGAAGACCTTCGATTGACAAGCAAGGAGCCGATGATGAGACCATGGCATTCATTCATCCTGATCGTCGCAGCCGTCGGTTGCGTGGCAGGCTGTCGCAGCAGCGAACGAAGGTCCCTCGTGCTGACGTATGAGAACCCGCTCTGGTCGGGCTATCTGGCCGACCCGTTCGTGCTCAAGGTCGGCGACTATTATTATGCCTACGGAACGGGCGGGGCCCCCGACGGTCGGGAGTTTCCCATTCTGCGGTCTCGCAACTTCACCGACTGGGAGTTTGTCGGCGGCGCTTTGGCTCGCTTGGAGGAACCGAAACTGAAGGACTACTGGGCGCCTGAGGTGGCCGAGCGGGACGGCAAGTTCTATCTGTACTATGCCGGCGACATGAAGATGCGCGTGGCGGTGGCGGACAATCCGGCCGGACCGTTCCGCGACAGCGGCCGGTGGATGTTCCCCGATCTGCCGTTCAGCATCGACGGGCACGCCTTCCGCGATCCGCAGAGCGGGCAGTGGTACTTCTATTTCGCCAAGGACTTTTTCGACCAGAGGCCGGGCACGGCTCTGGCAATGGTCCGCCTGGCGGATGACATGATGACGCCTGTGGGGCCGGTCACGACGGTCCTGCGAGCGTTCGCCGACTGGCAGATCTACGAGCGCAACCGCCCCCTCTACGACAAGACCTGGGACGCGTGGCACACCATCGAGGGTGCGGCGGTGATCTACAAAGACGGCAAGTATTACTGCTTCTACTCCGGCGGCAACTGGCAGACGCCCGGCTATGGCGTTGGTTGCGCCGTCGCGGACCATGTCCTCGGCCCGTACGTGGATGTACACAGCCGCGAGGCCGCCGGCGTGCTCAGATCGATCCCCGGCAAGCTGATCGGGCCGGGTCACAACTCCGTGATCCTCGGACCGGACGGGCAGACGTATTTCATCGTGTATCACTCGTGGAACGACGACCGCTCGGCCCGGCAGATCTGTATGGATCCGCTCGTCTGGACCGAGCAGGGCCCCAAGGCCTATCAGCCGTCACGAGGACGCAAACAGGTAAGGCTGCCGTTGGGAGGTGATTGATTTCATGGAACGAATCCGATTGGGACGAAGCGGGCTGTCGGTCTCGCCCGTTGCCTTCGGCACGTGGCAGTTGAGTCCCCGTTTCTGGGGCGACGTGGACAGAGAGCAGGTTCTTGCGGCGGTCCGGCTGGCGTTCGACAAAGGGATCAACTTCTTCGACACGGCCGACGCCTATGGCGATGGGTACGGCGAGAGCACGCTGGGCGAGGCGATTCGCGAACTGCCGCGCGACCAGATCGTCATCTGCACCAAGGTGTACAACCACTTCAATCCGGATGGCTCACGGTACCCCGACCTCAGTCGCAACCACCTGATCGAACGGTGCGAGGCGTCGCTGAAACGGCTCGGCATCGAGACGATCGACTTGTACCTCCTGCATTTCTATGATGGAATGACTCCGCTGGCGGAGGTGGCGGATACGCTCGATCGGCTGCGTAAGCAAGGCAAGGTACGTGCCATCGGCGTGAGCAATCACAACGTCGAGCAGGTGCGGGCCCAGCGATGCCTCGGGCCCTACGACGTCGTGCAGCCCCCGTACAGCCTGATCGATCCGGCGGGTGAGAACGATCTGCTGCCCTATTGCCAGGCGCAGGACCTTGGTGTGATGATCTATTCACCGATGCACAAGGGGCTGCTGACGGGCAAGTATCGTGGTGATGAGACGTTTACAGACTTCCGCAGGCATCATCCCGATTTCCAGGGGCAGCGATTCCGCGATTTGTGCGACGCGGTCCAATCGCTGGCGCCGATGGCCGAGCGATACGCATTGACGTTGTACCAACTGATCCTGGCGACCACGCTGATGCACCCGGCGATCCACGTCGCAGTCTGCGGGTTCAAGAATCCCGATCAGGTCGCCGAAGCCGCCGGTGCGATGGGCCGGCAGATCGAACGCCCGGACGTGTTCGCCATCCGCAAAGCGCTCGGGCCAGCCGGGGCCAAGGTCATCGACGCCGCCGGCACCCGAAAGTAGGGGCGAATCATGATTCGCCCCCGTCTCGATGTGCGCCGAGATTGCCCCATATCCGGAGGGACAAAATGACCGACAGATCGCTATCGAGAATCGTTGCCGCCGTCTTGCTGACGGCGACTGCCGGGTCGTCAATCGCTGATGCGACCGGTCGCATCGACCGCCATGCCCTGGTGACGCGGCACAACGTGACGCTGACGAGCCCCGACCCGCTGACGCCGCTGACCGTCGGCAACGGCCAATTCGCGTTCACCGCCGACATCACCGGCCTTCAGACGTTTGCCGAGGTTCACGAGCGAGGCACGCCGCTCTGCACGCAATCGCAGTGGGGCTGGCACAGAAGTCCCAATCCCGAAGGCTATCGGATGGCCGATGCCCTGGAGGACTACGATGTCGCCGGACGCAAGGTGCCCTATGCTTCGGGCGCCGTTCCTTCCGGCGGTTACTCGCCCGCGGCCGAGTGGCTCCGTGCCAATCCACACCGTCTGCACCTTGGCCGGATCGCTCTGCGGCTGACAAAGTCCGATGGCTCTGAAGCAAAGATCGAAGACCTGACCGACACATCACAGACGCTCGACTTGTGGACCGGCCTGCTGGCGAGCGACTTCAAGGTAGACGGGCAACACGTCCAGGTCCTGACCGTATGCCACCCAACGCGTGACATCCTGGCGGTTCGCGTCGAATCTCCGCTCATTGAACGGGGGCGGCTGAAGGTATCACTGGCGTTTTCCTATGGCAATCCCGATTGGCGCAACGCCGCCGACTGGGACCGGCCCGACCGCCACACGACGCAGGCCCACATCGCCGGCACCCGTGCGGACCTGACACGAACCCTCGATGCAGATTGCTACTACGTCCGGGTCGTTGGATCGGACCGAACCCGCATTCGCCACACGTCGCAGCACGTCTTTGAAATGGACAAGCAGGATGGCGACGCGATGGAGGTCGTCTTCGCCTTCTCTGCGACCGAGATGGTCGAACCCTTGCCGGACTTCGACGCCGTCCGGGCGGCGGCGGCGGCGCATTGGGAGCGATTCTGGCAGAGCGGCGGGGCCATCGACTTCGCCGAATGCACCGACCCGCGCGCCAAGGAACTGGAGCGGCGGGTCGTGCTTTCGCAGTACCTGATGGCCGTCAACTGTTCGGGCGATCTTCCGCCCCAGGAGACGGGACTGGTCTACAACAGTTGGTTCGGCAAGTTTCATCTGGAGATGCACTGGTGGCACGGAGTGCACTTCGCGCTGTGGGATCGCCTGCCGCTGTTGGAGCGGAGCCTGTCCTGGTACGAATCGATCCTGCCGATGGCGCGGGCAACCGCAAAGCTTCAGGGCTACGATGGCGTCCGCTGGCCCAAGATGGTCTCGCCCGATGGTCGCGACAGCCCGAGCAGCGTGGGCGTATTCCTGATCTGGCAGCAGCCGCACCCGATCTACTACGCCGAATTGTGCTGGCGCGCCCACAGCGACCGTGAGACGCTCGAACGATATCGTGACATCGTGTTCGAGACGGCCAAATTCATGGCCTCCTATCCCGTGTGGGATGAGGCAGGCGGGCGTTACGTGCTGGGCCCGGCGCTGATCCCTGCCCAGGAAAGCTATGGCCGCTGGCGCCGGACTGTGCTGAACCCCACGTTCGAGCTGGCCTACTGGCATTGGGCTCTGGAGACGGCGCAGAAATGGCGGCAGCGGCTCGGACTGGAACGTGACACCCGTTGGGACCGCGTGATACGAGACCTCTCGCGTCCGACGATCCGCGATGGGGTCTACGCAGCGATCGAGACCGAGCCGTACACGATCCTGAGAGATCACCCTTCGATGCTCTGCGCGCTGGGCGTGCTCCCGCAGACGCCCCTTGTCGATCCGGGGGTGATGCGGCGGACGCTCGATCATGTGATGGCTGAATGGGACTGGCCGAGCACGTGGGGCTGGGACTATCCGGTCATGGCGATGACCGCCGCTCGCCTCGGTGAGCCGGAAAAGGCAATCGACGCGCTGTTCGTCGATGCCGAGAAGAATCGCTACCTGGCCAACGGACACAACTACCAGTCGGCCCGGCTGCCGGTCTATCTGCCCGGTAACGGGGGACTGCTGGCGGCGGTGGCGATGATGGCTGCCGGCTGGGATGGTTGCCCCGACCGACCGAGCCCTGGCTTTCCGGACGACGGCACATGGCGCGTCCGCTGGGAGGGGCTGCGGCGGATGCCTTGACCGGCGGGTGGCACATCGGGTATCTCTGTGGGGAACAAGACCACGCCGAAGAAGACGAAGGAGAGTATGGCTATGCGACGGACACCGAAGATCAACAGCTTTGCGATCGTGATGACACTTCTGTCTGCGGCCTGCGGCGGCGCTCAGCGGCGGACCGAGAGCTTCAACGCCGATTGGCGGTTTGCCAAGGGCGAGCAGCCGGAGCAGGTTCGGCAGATGGACTTCGACGACTCCGGCTGGGAGGCGGTGCGTCTGCCGCACGACTGGGCGATCGCCGGCCCCTTCAATCCCAGTGAGAATGGCTACGCCGGCAAGCTGCCCTGGCGAGGTATGGGATGGTATCGCAAGACCTTCCGGCTCGACGAGGCCGACAAGGGCCGGAGGGTGTATCTTGACTTCGACGGCGTGATGGCCTTTCCCAAGGTGTACGTCAACGGCCAACTGGCGGGCGAGTGGGACTACGGCTACATGGCGTTTCGCGTCGATGCCACGGACCACGTCAGGTTCGGCCAAACGAACGTCATCGCCGTCCAGGCCGACACGCAGCGGTGGGGCACGCGATGGTATCCCGGCGCGGGCATCTATCGCAAGGTGACGATGACCGTCTGCGACCCGGTGCATCTGGCGCATTGGGGCACGTTCGTGACCACGCCGGACGTGAGTGACAAAGCCGCGACCGTCCAGGTGCGCTCCGTGGTGGACAGCCATCGGGACGTCGAGTCCACGGTTACGGTGGAGATCGTTGTGCTCGACCCGAAGGGTAAATCGGTCGCATCCGGGCGGAAAGAGATGGCCGTGCCGGCCGGCAATTCGACCGAAGTCGATCAGTCGTTCACGGTCAACAACCCCCAGCGATGGGACGTCGATCACCCCCACCTGTACACCGTCAAGACGATTCTTCGCACCGCCGACGGAGTCGCGGACGTGGAGGACACGGCGTTCGGCATCCGGACATTTCGGTTCACGGCCGACGACGGGTTCCACCTGAACGGCCGGCGCCTCCAGCTCTACGGCGTGAACCTGCACCACGACCACGGTCCGCTCGGGGCGGCGTTCTATCGGCGGGCGATGGAACGCCAACTGGAGATCATGCGCGACATGGGCGTCAACGCGATCCGCACCAGCCACAATCCCCCGGCCGCCGAGTTGCTCGATCTGTGCGACCGCATGGGCTTCGTGGTCTGGGACGAGGCCTTCGACAAATGGGACGGCACCGCCGGGCGGCAGCGTGGCGAGCCGCCCCTGGAGGAGTTCGGCGAGCGGCAGATCCGCAACATGGTGATGCGCGACCGCAACAGCCCGAGCGTCGTCGTCTGGTCGATTGGCAACGAGATCGGCACGGACCGCGAAGGCGTGACGCCGGAACGCGTGAGATTCATGAGCGACTTCGTTCGCAAATATGATCCGACGCGCCCTGTCACCATGGGTTGTCACATCCCCGGCATGGTCGATCAGCCCAACTTCGACGCGCTGGACCTGACCGGCTGGAACTACGACAGAAGATACGCCCGCTATCGGGACAAATATCCCGACAAGCCGATCATCTACAGCGAATCGGCCTCGACCCTGAGCACGCGGGGGTTCTACACCCTGCCGCTGCCGAACCGCAAGAACCAGTACTCCGATCAGCTCCAGGTCGATTCGTACGACCTCAACGCCGCCGACTGGTCGGATATTCCCGACGTTGAATTCAAGCTCATGGCCGACGACCGCTTCGTCGCCGGCGAGTTCGTGTGGACGGGGTTCGATTATCTCGGCGAGCCGACGCCGTTCAGCCAGGAGGCGCGCAGCTCGTATTTCGGCATCGTCGATCTGTGCGGCATCCCGAAAGACCGCTTCTATCTCTACCGAAGCTACTGGCGGCCCGAGGCGGCCACCGTGCATATCCTTCCGCATTGGAACTGGCCCGATCGCGTCGGGCAGAACGTGCCGGTGTTCGTCTACACCAACGGCGATTCGGCCGAGCTGTTCCTCAACGGCAAGTCGCTCGGCCGCCGGCAGAAGGGCGTGATTCCCGAGCGACCGACCAACTTCGCGCGCGGAAAGACCGCGACCGCAAGCTCCAGCCAGGCCGACCGCACGCCGGAGAAGGCTAACGACGGCAACAGGAACACGCGTTGGACTGCCGCTTCCGGCCAGACCGATCAATGGTGGCAGGTCGATCTGGGGCAGATGGAATCCGTCAAGTATCTGGCACTCGAATTCGAGCGAGAAGAGAAGCTTTACGGCTATGAGATCAAGGTCTCATCCGACGGCTCGGCCTGGGAGACAATCGCGACCAAGCCCACCAGCCGGCAGCCTCGATGGGGTGGGCCGAAGCGCATCTTCCACGACGCCGACGTGCAGGCCCGGTACGTGCGGATCGAATTCAAAGAGATGCGCGAGAACGCCTGGGCCAGCCTCGTGGAGTTCGCCGTTTATCCCGCGCACTGCGAGTCGGATTACTATGATGTAACCTACACGTATCGTCTGCGTTGGAACGACGTCGTCTACGAGCCGGGCGAGTTAAAGGCGGTGGCGTACAAGGCCGGCAAGAAGATCGGGCAGGCGGTGATGCGCACGGCGGGCGAGCCGGCTGCGATTCGCTTGACACCCGACCGGGCGCAACTGGCCGCCACGGGCGAAGACCTGGCCTATATTCTCGTCGAGGCGCTGGACCGCAAGGGGACGCTCTGTCCGCTAGCCGACCATCTCGTGCACTTCGAGATCGACGGCCCGGCCGAGATCGCCGGCGTCGGCAACGGCAACCCGCTCTCGCTCGAACCGTTTCAGAGCGACAGCCGCAGATTGTTCTATGGCAAGGCCATGCTGATCCTCCGCCCGATCGAAGGAAAACGTGGACCGATTCGCGTCACCGCCCGTTCGGCCGGCTTGGAGGATGGACGAGTACGTCTCCGCGCCGTGCGCTGAAATCCGTGGTAGGGGCAGGCCACCGTGCCCGCCCCCTGCAAAGAATGGAGTGCATGATGAGAACAAACGCATATCGATCATGGGTGTTGCTGCTCGGCGTCCTCCTGGCAGGCACGGCCCTGGCCCTGGATGCGCCCATCGAGGTCACGTTCACGGGCAGGATCTCGGAGCACAAATCGTCGCTGGCGGAACTGAACCCGCAATGGCCTTCCGACTGGTCGGCGTACGACTATCTCGTCGTGGAGATGAGGGCGTCGTCGCCACAGCGTTTCTCGGTGTGGATTCATACCGCCACCGGGCGACGTCGCGTGATGTTCCAGCCGTATGGGCAGAACACCTGGCTGCGCGCCTCGATTCCGCTGCAGTACTTCCGGGGCCGCGACCAGCGAGGCAACGATCTGGCCTCGGCCAACAATCGGCGTTTCGACTCGTTCTGGCTATCGACCTGGGGGCCGTTCGGCGACCTCCGGAACGTCGAGGCGCTGAGCGTGGTGATGGAATACCCGCTGAATGAACCCACGCTGGAGATCCGGTCCATCGAGCTGTCGAAAGAGGACAAGGGCTCGGCGTTTCTCGATTCTGAGCCGTACGTCGATGAATTCGGCCAATGGGCCCGCGCCGATTGGCCTCGTAAGATCGCCGGCCGCGAGCAGCTTGAGAAGGAACTGGCCGAAGAGCGGGCGACGCTGAAGGGCCACGACGAGTTCGGCTACAGCGAGTACGGCGGCTACAAGGCCACCAAGGCCGAGGCCACCGGCTTCTTTCGCGTCGAGAAGATCGACGGCCGGTGGTGGTTCGTCGATCCGCACGGCCACCTGTTCCTCTCCACCGGCGCCAACTGCATCAACACCGGCCGGCGGCGTGGCGGCGATGCGCAGGACGCTCCGCCCGGCCGCAACCTCGTCTCACAACGCATGAGCGCCTGGGGCTTCAACACCGTCGGCAACTGGTCGTGGTTCCAGGTCAGCGACGAGGCCGATCGCCAGGTGTACGTCGTGACGTTCCGGGCGCCGCGGGCCGAGCCGGCGTATCTCGGGATGCCCGACGTCTACTCGGAGGACTTCGCCCGCGACGTGGACGAGGCCGCCCGTCGCCAGTGCACGCCGCTGAAGGATGATCCCTGGGTGCTGGGCTACTTCATCGGCAACGAGCCCGCCTGGCCGGGCCGCGAGAGTGAGGTCGTGGACATGTTCCTCAGCGGCCCCGATACCGCCACCAGGACGAAGCTCCGAGCCTTTTTGGCCGAGGGCGACACGCCGGAACGCCGCGCCCAGTTCGTCCATGGCATGTTCGAGCGATACCTCAAGCTGATTGGTGATGCGATCAAGCGATACGATGCAAATCATCTGAATCTCGGCATTCGGTTCGGCGGCACGCCGCCGGAGGCCGTCATGCGCATGGGCAGGGACTTCGACGTGTGCAGCATCAACGTCTACGAGTACGAGCCGACGGCCAAGCTCCAGCGCGTGTACGAGGTGACGGGCCGGCCGATCATGATCGGCGAGTTCCACTTTGGCGTGCCGGCCGACGGACTGGGCGCAGGTCTCGTGCAAACTGCTAACCAGACCGAACGGGGCAAGGGCTATCGCTACTACGTCGAGCAGGCGGCGGCGTTGCCCGGCTTCGTGGGGGCCCACTGGTTCCAGTGGAGCGATCAGCCGGTCCTCGGGCGGTTCGACGGCGAGAACTACAACATCGGCCTGGTCGATATCACGAATCGTCCCTATGTCGAGTTGATCGAGGCCGCCAAGGCGACGCACCGGCGCCTGTACGACGTGCACGCCGGCAAGGCGCCGCCCTTCAACGAGAGGCCCAAGGCCTCGGCGGCCGGCTCGCCCGGTTCGCCCTGGAACTGACCGACGAATCCAAGACGAGGTCACTGTGACGGCATGACGGCACAACCGACCGGCAAGATGGCAGCCTGCGCGATCGCTGCGCTCGTTCTGCTGAATGGGTCGCTGCGCGCGCAGCGGCAGATGGAGTGGCTCGATCGCGGCGTGGTCGCGGTCCAGCGCAGCGATGAAACGGTCTACGTCGGGTGGCGCATGCTGGGGACCGAGCCGGAGTCCATCGCGTTCAACGTCTATCGCGACGGCCAACGCATCAACGTCGAGCCCATTGCCGACTCGACGAACTTCGTCGACGAGCGCGGCACTGCCGATGCGACCTATACCGTTCGCGCCGTGATCGAGGGCGCAGAGGGCCCGCATTCGGCGCCGGCGGCGGTCTGGGCGCAGAACTATCTGACCGTTCCCCTTCAGACACCCCAGGGGTACCGTCCGAACGACGCTTCCGTGGGCGATCTGACCGGCGACAGCGCGTACGAGATCGTGCTGCACCAGGTCGGGCGAAGCCGGGACAACGCCTCACGCGGCATGACCGACCCACCGATCCTCGAGGCCTACCGGCTGGACGGCACGCTGCTTTGGCGGATCAACCTCGGCCGCAACATCCGCGAAGGCGCCCACTACACCCAGTTCATGGTCTACGACCTCGACGGCGACGGCAGAGCGGAAGTGGCGTGCAAGACGGCCGACGGCACCGTCGATGGAACCGGTAAGGTCATCGGCGATGCGAACGCCAACTGGGTCAACCGCGACGGGAAGATCCTCGACGGCCCGGAGTTCTTCACGATCTTCGACGGCCGAACGGGCGCGGCGCTGGTGACGACCGACTACATTCCGCCCAGAGGCGACGTCGGCGGCTGGGGCGGCATCGGCGGCAACGGGGATAACGACAACAACGGCAATCGAGCCGACCGGATGCTCGCGTGCATCGCGTATCTCGACGGGAGCCGGCCGAGCGTCGTGATGTGCCGGGGCTACTACGGCCGGTCCGTGCTGGCCGCCTGGGATTGGAGAGACGGCAAGCTCACCTCGCGATGGGTCTTCGATTCGGCTACGCCCGGACTGGAGGCGTATTCCGGGCAGGGCAACCACAACCTCAGCGTTGCCGATGTGGACGGTGACGGCCGGGACGAGATCGTGTACGGGGCGATGTGCGTGGACGACGACGGTTCCGGCCTGTATTCGACCGGCCTGCGGCACGGCGACGCCATGCACGTGGGCGATCTGGATCCGGCCAGGGGCGGACTCGAAGTGTGGGGCATCCACGAAAACGAGGTCCCCGTGCCGGGCTACGAAGACGGGTTCGGGGCGGCCATGTTCGATGCGGCCACGGGCGAGGTCCTCTGGGGCAGAGACCCCGGCCGGGACGTCGGGCGCGGGGTGGCCGCCGATATCGACCGGAGGCATCCGGGCGCCGAGTGCTGGTGGAACACGTCGTCGGTCCTGTGCAACGCCAGGGGCGAACCCATCGGCCCTCGACCGCGGTCGCAGAATTTCGTCGTCTGGTGGGACGGCGATCTGCTGCGCGAAACGCTCGACGGCATTCGCATCGCCAAGTGGGACTGGGAAAACGGGGTCGAGGTCCCCTTGATGACGGCCGACGGCTGCGTGGCGAACAACGGCTCGAAGGCGACGCCGACCCTGAGCGCCGATCTGTTCGGCGACTGGCGCGAGGAGGTGATCTGGCCGACGCGGGACGGCAAGGCGCTGCGGATTTATACGACGACCATCCCGACGGAGCACCGCTTCCATACGCTGATGCACGATCCGCAGTATCGACTGAGCATCGCCTGGCAGAACGTGGCCTACAACCAGCCCCCGCACGTGGGGTTCTTCCTCGGCGCCGGAATGGCGCCGGCGCCTCGACCGAACATCCGGCTCGTCGGAGGCAATTCATCGCCAATTGGGAGCAAGTGATCATGACGAGTATCTGCAAAGCGACCTGTGCGTTGTATCTGGCAATCGTCCTGTGTCTCGGCGGTGTGGTTCGTGCCGTTGATGTGCGATCGCCGAATGGTCTGATGAGCGTCTCGTTCGAAGTCAAGGACTTCGAGGGCGCGCCGGCGTGCCCGGTGTATAGCGTTCGATACAAGGGCCAGATCGTCGTCAGTGAGTCCCGGCTTGGACTGGAACTCGAAGGCGGTCGCCTCGGCGACGGGGTGACAGCCGCCATTCTCTCGACCGGAAGCCACGATACGACGTGGAAGCCGGTCTACGGCGAACGCAGCACGATCCGCGACCGCTACAACCAGGTCGAGATCCAATTGAGAGAAACTCAGGCCCCTCATCGGATCGTGCAACTGACGTTCCGCGCCTACGACGAGGGGGTGGCCTTCTGCTATACGATTCCGAAGCAGGCGGGGATGGATCGCGTCACCATTGCGAAAGAGGCCAGCGAATTTCGGTTTCCGGGCGACCACACGGCGTGGGCGGTGTACAGCGCGCAGGGCAAGTACGAGAAAGTCACGCTGGGCCAGATCAAGCCGGGCTGCGAGCGGCCGCTGGTGATCCAGGCGGCCGACGATGTGTACCTTGCCGTGGCTGAGGCTCGCTGTGTGGACTACGCGCGAATGAAGCTGGCCCCGCTGACGGGCCGGGCCCACAGTCTGGTGAGCGATCTGAGCGGCCCGGTCGAGGCGGCGCTGCCGATGACGACGCCCTGGCGCGTGGTGATGGCGGCCGGCAGTCCCGGGCAGCTACTGGAAAACAACGATATCATTCTCAATCTCAATGCGCCGTGCGCGATTGCCGACACCTCTTGGATCAAGCCCGGCAAAGTGATTCGCGAGGTCTCCCTGACCACTGCCGGCGGCAAGCGCTGCGTCGATTTCGCCGTGCGGCGCAACCTGCAATACGTCGAATACGACGCGGGCTGGTACGGCCTTGAGTACTCCGACGAATCGGACGCGACCACGGTGACGCTCGACCCGCAGCGCTCCAAGGGGCCGCTCGATCTGCACGAGGTGATCCGTTACGCCGACGAGCATGGGATCGGGGTCATCGTCTATGTCAATCGCCGGGCCCTGGAGCAGCAACTGGACGAGATCCTGCCGCTCTATCGGCAGTGGGGGATCAAGGGCGTCAAGTACGGGTTCGTCAACGTCGGCTCGCAGCGATGGACGAGCTGGCTGCACGAGGCGATTCGCAAGGCAGCCGACCACCAGCTCATGGTGGACGTGCACGACGAGTACCGCCCGACCGGCTACTCACGCACCTATCCGAACTTCATGACCCAGGAAGGCATCCGGGGCGATGAAGAGCGCCAGCCCAACGAGATGAGCCTGACGACGCTGTTCACGCGGATGATCGCCGGGGCCGGCGACAACACGATCTGCTACCTCGACAAGCGGGTGTTCGAGCAATCGACGCACGCCTATCAACTGGCCAAGGCCGTCTGCTTCTACAGCCCCTGGCAGTTTCTGTACTGGTACGATCGGCCGGAGATGTTCGACGACGAGCCGGAGTTGGAGTTCTTCGACCATTGCCCGACAGTATGGGACGAGACGAAGGTGCTCGAAGGCCGCATCGGCGAATACGCGATCATGTCCCGTCGCAGCGGCCCGAACTGGTTCATGGGCCTGATGAACAGCGGCCGGGCCCGCACGTTCGACGTTTCGCTCGATTTCCTCGATTCGGGCACGAAGTACGTCGCTCACATCTACTCGGACGACCCGGCGGTGGCCACGCGGACCCGCGTGCGGATCGACCGCTTCGCCGTGGACCGCGACACGGTGCTCAAGATGTCTGCCTCCGAGAAAGGCGGCCAGGCCGTCCGCATCGTGCCTGCGGCCGCCGAGGACCAGCGGCCGCCCTATACGAAATAGCCAGGTCGAGGCGTCTCAGTTGGTGAAGAGGTCGAAGATGTTGCCGAGCATGCTCGTATCGGCCTTGTAGATCTCGGTATAGCGACACCGCGCGCAGGTCACGGTGGAGAAGCGTCGGTTCTGCACGTCGAAGATCTTGCTCCAGAAGCCTCCGGTGGCCCGAATCTCGCCCGTTTCACACTCCATGCCGTGGCATTTGGGACACGTGTAGTTGATTGTCTGCATCGTTGTGTCTCCTGAAGGACCGATCTGGCGGCATCTGTCTGAATAGACGCCTATGTACTCAAACCCTTTCCCAAATCGGCAAGAAACCGACGGGCATTTCCTGGCTCGTCAGAAATCCGATATCATACTCTATTGCTATGATATCGTGGCGTCAGAAACCTCATTCTGCAATATTCGTAGTCCCATAAGCGTCTATTGTAACAGGAGGCGCGCGGGCGACATATATAGATGATCTGCCGCCAGCCAGGGAGGGTGGGGCAATGGTTTCTCATTGTCCGGACAGCTCTGTTGGGCTTTCTTGTTTTGGGAGATGCAACGTGTACATCGGGCAAGAATCTGGCGAACCTCTGGTTCATAAGTCTTCCTCGCTGCCTCCTTTCCAATACGAGGCGGGGTATTGCCTCAACGTCAGCGACCGCGGCAGTGCGGGTGTGAAGCTGGAACTGAGTCACAACGGCGACGTCGGTGCGGCCGTCATGTTGCCCCCGGAGGCGGTTCAGGAGCTGGGCCGCTGGCTCTTGCGGACGCTCGGCCAGGACGAACACGGATTCCCCGTCGATTTGTCAGGGATTCTGGAGCGGATCAGCAAAGCAAAGAAAACAAACCCAATTCTTCAACGGGGCGACAAGACGCGAATCCGCGAGGCCATTCGAGCCCTGAAGGCCTGACCGCCTCAGGGAAGATCGCTATCTGGCGGCCAGGACGGTAGCCTCAAAGGCTGGGTCGGCTGTAAGTTGTTGTGCCAGAAGCGCATAGCCTTCGGCCAGGGGGTGGCTGGAATCGGCATATAGCTCGGCCGCAAGGGGGGTTGCCATCAAATGGGGGATATGATTCTCGATGAGCCACCGTTCGATTTGTCCCTTCAGAGTACAATAGGCGACGGCGTTCTCCGCTGTGAGCATGTGCTCGTTGAAGGGTCCCACGAGGACGAACACGCGATTTCCTCGCCCCCGCAGGCGTTCAACGGCGCGCCGGAAGAGGAGCCATTGAAGAGAGCCGTCAAGGTCCACCCACCCCATATCGCGTTTGGAGCCTCCCTTATCCAGCCATGTGGTGGCTGTCTCCGCCTCAGTGCTTTCCGGCTCGGCCAGCGGTTCGATCAGTGCGGCCAGGGGATTCTCATAGGGATTCTGCAGGGTCCAGGCGGTCAGGTCCATGCCGTCGAGATGGGCGATTCTCAGGTGAGCGATCCAACGCAGCAACGGGACGGTGCGTTCCATTACGACACTCAGCCGGGCCGAGAACGACGCCTTGTAGCAGGGGATCCTGGGTCGGAATTGCGGGACCAGTTTCGGATGGTTGAAGTGGAACTCCTTGGTCGTCTGAAGGTCGTGCGTGGCCGAGCTGATCCACAGCGGGTTGAAATGAAGCACCACGGCCTGGCCTGAGATGTCGCCGGCGTCGTGCTCGATCAGGCCGCCTAACGCCGCGGGATGAGCCCCGTCCAGCCCGAGATTCGCGAACCGCTCCTCGCCCACAACGTCGTTGAGATAGTGCGAAAGCGTCTGGTCGGGGCGCACGTAATGGCCCCAGATCACCGAGTCGCCGATCACGGGGATCTTCCCATGACGAGACGCCACGCGGCAGTGGCGGGTATAGAGCCAGTAGTCGCTACTCAGTGCGTAGGGGATGCGGTAGTCCGGGCCCGGCTCGAAGGTCTCCACCCGCGTCCAGAGCAGCGGCGCCGAGACGAACAGGGCCACAAGCAGGACTGCGACGATCAGCCACTGACGTCCCGTCAGCCAGACGGCGTTTGAATTCAGCATCGCATTGTCTTTGCGTTCTTCTGCCATCGCTCAGAACTGCATATAGATGAACGGCTGTTCCCCTGAAGGCGCGAACAGCGCCAGGTACGCGAGCATGAGGACGACAAGTCCCATGCGGACCCCCCTGCATTGGAGCGCCCAGCGCAGCCGGGACTCGAAGACGAATTGATAGCACCACACCGCCACGATCAGAAGAATCGCCAGCAGCGGGCAACGAGGGTCGGTAATGCCCGAGCTGAAGATACGGGTCACGATCTGCCCGGCGTCAGCCATCGTCTCGGCACGGAAGAAGATCCATGCGAACGTCACAATCGCGAACACGAACGCCTGTTTCACGAAGCCCGGGACGCGGTCCCTGTAGAACGCCGTGCATTCCAGTTCCCGCGTGGCGAACCGCGCGAGGGCATGGACGGCCCCCCACAGAACGAAGGTCCAGGCGGCGCCGTGCCAGAGGCCCGAGAGCACCATCGTCAGAAAGATGTTGCGGTAGGTGTTGAAACGGCCTTTGCGGTTGCCCCCGACCGGGATGTAGACGTAGTCCTTGAACCAGGACGAAAGGCTGATGTGCCAGCGGTTCCAGAACTCGCCGAGGCTCGTGGCCAGATACGGGTTGTTGAAGTTGAGCATCAGGCGGAGGCCCATCATCGCGGCGATGCCCCGCGCCATGTCCGTATAGCCGCTGAAGTCGAAGTAGATCTGCCAGGCAAACAGGAAGGTGGCCAGAATCAGCGCCGGCGCCTGGAAGTCGCCCGGTGTTGCATAGATCTTGTTGACGTACAGCGCCAGGTAGTTGGCCAGCGCGACCTTCTTGAACAGGCCCACGACGAAAAGGGACAGCCCATCAGCGAAATCGTCTACGGTGATTCTTGGCGTCCGGCGCAACTGAGGCAAGAGGTTGCCGGCGCGTTCGATCGGTCCGGCCAGAAGGCGCGGGAAGAACGCCACGAACGTGGCGTAGCGGACGAAGCTCGTTTCCCGCTCGATCGTTCCGCGATAGCTGTCGACGACGTAGCCCATCGATTGAAAGAGATAGAACGACATCCCCGCCGGCAGCAGAATTCCGGGCGCAGAGAGCAGGTAAGGGACATCCAGCGCCGAGAGCAGTGCGTTGACGTTGTCGGTGGCGAATTGGCTGTACTTGAAGAGGCCCAGGACCGCAAGATTGTTGGCGACGCTGACGGCAAGCCATCGCCTCTTGCGAGGGCTCCCGGCCATCCTCGCGACGACGAGGTAGTCCACGACGCTGACGTAGGCGATGGGGAGCAGGTATCGCCAGTCCAGCCACGCGTAGAAGACATAGGAGGTCGCGAGGAGCCAGGGCAGCCGCAGCCTCGTCCCCTTCACGAGCAGATACAGCGGATAGGCGATCAGAAAGAAGATCAGAAATGACCACGTCTGGAACAGCATTCGAGCTTCTTCTTACTCCATCAGCGCGTGGATGTGGGCCTCGACCGACGCGGCCAGAAGGTCCGCGCCGTACCCGCCTTCCAGGACGGAAACGAGACGGCCCTGGCAGCACATCTGAGCGATCTCTTTGACGATCCGCGTCAGGCGAGCGAATCCCTCCGCAGTGACCTTCATGCCGCCGAGGGCGTCGCCGGCCTGCGGGTCGAAGCCGGCCGAAATGAAGATGAAATCAGGTCGAAAGGCCATCGCCGCCGGCTGAAGTCGCTGCTCGAACGCGGCGACATAGTCGGCATCCCCCGAACCGGCAGGGACAGGGACGTTGATCGTCAGATCCGAACCGGCCCCGGTGCCGGTCTGCGAGGCGCTGCCCGTCCCAGGGTAGAACGGCCATTGGTGGATGCTGAAGTACAGCACGTTGGGGTCGTCGTAGAACGCCTCCTGCGTTCCGTTGCCGTGGTGGACGTCCCAATCGGCGATGAGGACCCTGGACAAGCCATACTTGCCCCGGACGTAGCGGGTGCCGATAGCGACGTTGTTGAAGATGCAGAACCCCATCGCCCGGTCGCGCAGGGCGTGGTGGCCGGGTGGCCGGACCGCGCAGAAGGCGTTGGCCACCTCGCCTGCCATCACGGCATCGACGGCCGTCAGCACCCCTCCGGCCGCCATCACCGCCGCGTTGTACGACTGTCGTGAAACCGGCACGTCACCCGAATCCAGGTATCTTTCACCGTACGTACACGTGGCCCTGGCCCGCTCGATGTACTCGGCACTGTGAATCGTCTCGATCCACTCTGCCGGTGCAGGCGCCGGCTTCAAAGGCGTGAGTTCGTCGGCAAGCCCGGTTGCCTCCAGCCGGCCAACGATCGCGGTGAGTCGCTCGGGAGACTCGGGGTGGCCGGGGCCTGTCTTGTGCTCCAGATACAGCGGATCGTAGACGAATCCGGTCCTCACTTTCGGGCGTGTGATGTATGTCGAGATGCTTGCAGATGCCGCGTTGACGGGCGGCCGCAGACGCGGCTTCGGAACGGCTTGCTCATGCGGCCCATCCCCAAGTCCTGCGGACTTGAGGCTGCCACCCGCTGGGTTCGGTGCGTTTCTTACGCAGCGGAAACCGATCGCGTCGTTGGCCAGGCAGGTGTCGTCGAGCGACGGGTCGCTGGCACGATAGCTGGACCGGCAACTCTCGGCGCTGGAGTTCCACGCGCCGCCTCGGATCACGCGCTCGGTGCCCGTAGCCGGGCCCCTCGGATTCCGCTCGGGGCCCTCGGCATAGTAGTCGGCGCGGTACCAGTCGTTGCACCATTCAGCGACGTTGCCGTGCATGTCGAACAGGCCCCACCGATTGGGTTTCTTCTGTCCCACCGGTTGGGTCCGGCTGCCGGAGTTCTCCGCGAACCAGGCGTGGTCTCGAAGTGCGCGCGGGTCGTTGCCGAAGTTGTATTGGGTCGTCGTCCCCGCCCGGCAGGCGTACTCCCATTCGGCCTCCGTCGGCAGGCGATAGCCGTTGGCGTCGAAATTGCACTCCCACGTCTGCTCGTCGTAGCACGGTTCGAGCCCCTCGGCGATGGACCGATCGTTGCAGTACAGGGCCGCATCGGTCCAGTTCACCTGCTCCAACGGCTGGGCGGGACCCTTGAAGTGCGATGGATCGGGAAGCTCGTGCTTGCGGAACTCCTCCTGGACCACTTCATAGCGGTCCATCCAGAAGGAGCGGATCCACACCCGGCGGACCGGCGACTCATCGCTCTGGCCTTTCTCGCTGCCCATCTCGAACCATCCTTCCGGGATGACGACCATCTCGATGCCGCTCGCGGTCGTTCGCCGTCCGGGCGCTTCGTAGGCCTCCTCCTTCCGCTGACAACCGGAGATCGCCCCTATAGCCACCACGAACAGAAGTGCCGTCGTCCTTGCTTTGGCAGAGTGCAACTGCATCGGTTTTCCTTTTACGCACGATGACCGTTCGAGTTTCATCGCCCCTTCGCGGGGATCGGGACCCAGTCGGGCTCCTTGTTGTGCAGGCCGTCTGTGGTGATCTGGACCCACGTGCCCGCCAGATCGCTGACGCAGATGTTCCACCCGGGCGCCAGGCCGCCGACCATCTCGTTGGCCTTGGGACCATAGCTGAAGGCGATGTACTGTCCGTCCGGCGAGAGGTCGCTGTGGTAGATCTCGTATTCCTTCTCGCATTTGACGAACGGCTGAACGTTCGTCACGATTGGCTCCGCGGAGGCCAGGTCGATATCGGCGATGCAC
This sequence comes from Phycisphaerales bacterium Planc_01, assembly GCA_001603075.1. Lineage (GTDB taxonomy): Bacteria > Planctomycetota > Phycisphaerae > Sedimentisphaerales > Anaerobacaceae > Anaerobaca. The sequence goes on from LVBB01000139.1 coordinate 222,990, forward strand.
AAGTCCCAATCCGTCAGGCCCCATGTGATCTTCCTGCCGTCGGGACTGAAATCGGGCCGGCATCCTGTGACTCCAAACTTGGTCAGATCGTAGACGGCCATGCCGTGGGCTTCCAACGCCAGAATCGCGTGGTCGTGACCCATTCCCCCGTGCACGGTGGCGGTCAACCAGCGGCTGTCCGGCGACCAGCAGATGTTGTAGAGATGATGTAAGTCTTTGTTTGGATGCGGCTTATGCTCCTCTGTTGCAAGGTCGTAGTACATCAGTTCTCTTGTGGCATAATCCTGAATCGTGTAGCGGCGGTATTCGGCCTTCAGATAGGCAATGGTCTGGCTGTCGGGACTCCAGCAGGGCTGCCTGGCGTTCTCGGCCACCTTCACGCGACCGGTGCCGTCCAGATTCATGTAGTAGACGCTGCGGATTCTGTCCCGGCCCGCTCCCTCATCAGCCACGAAGCACACTTTCGTCCCATCGGGCGAGGCGTGGGGATACATCTCATCCACATCAGGTGTCTGGGTAAGATTGACCGGGTTCGAGCCGTCTGCACGGACTAAGCAAAGCTCCCAGTTCCCTTTGCCGTCGGTCTCGCGGAGCGTTTCGTAGACGATCTCGAACGGAATCGAAGCCAAATCGAGTTCGGATGTTGGATACGGCTGGAGCCTCGCCCCCGGCGTCGGCGCCGGTTCCGTATGACCGGCCACTGCCGTCGTCGAGATCAGGGCCAGCGACAGAAACAACAAAGCACTCAAACGCCGCAGGGGATCCGGAGCGGCTGATGCATCTGCCATGTCGTGTCTCCTCTGCCATTCTCGTCCAGAAGCGGAATGGGCCATCTATGGAATCGGCACCCAGTCGGGCTCCTTGTTGTGCAGGCCGTCTGTGGTGATCTGGACCCATCGGCCGGTCAGGTCGCCGATGCAGATGTTCCAGCCTTCGGCCATGCCTCCGACCTGCTGGCCGCCCCGCGATGGGCCGTAGCTGAACGCGATGTACTTGCCGTCGGGCGAGAGGTCCACGTGGTAGACCTTGAAATTGTGGCTGCACCGGACGATCTCGCGGATATTCGTCACCTTGGGCTCGGGGCCTTTCAGATTGATCTCGGCGATCTGGAGGTTCCAGTCGGTCTCGCCCCAGACCATCTGCGTTCCGTCGAGGCTGAATTCGGGCCGACAGCCCTTTACCCCCCAGGCTGCCAGATCGAAGACGCGCCGGCCGAACGCCTCGAACGCAATGATCGTGTCGCTGTAGCCCATGCCCCCATGCACGGCCGCCAGGAACCACCGGCCATCCGGGGACCAGCAGATGGCGTAGAGATGGTGCAGATCGGTGTTCACATGGGGCTGGTGCCACGTATTTTCCAGATGGTAGAACATCAGCCCGTCTGTGGCATATTCCCGCGTGGTATACCGCTCGTATTCGCCCGTCAGGTAGGCGATGCTCTTGCTGTCGAAGGACCAGCAGGGCTCGCGGGCGTTTTTGGCCACGTGGACCCGGTCGGTGCCGTCGATATTCATGTGGTAGACGTGTCGCGTGCGGCTTCGGCCGGAGCCCTCGTCCACAACGAAGCAGATCTTCGTGCCGTCCGGCGAGACGTGCGGATACATCTCGTCCACGTCGGGCGTGTTGGTGAGATTGACGGGGTTCGAGCCGTCCGCGTTCATCATGAAGATTTCCCAATTGGCCTTGCCCCCCGTCTCGCGATAGGTCTCGTAAACCAGCTTGTAGGGGATGGTTTCCAGGGCGATGGCCTCGCGAGGAAGGGGAATCTGCTTAGGTCGCATACGAGTGGCGGCATTTCCGGGCTGGGCCTGCAGTGGCCGGCCCGCAGCGGAAGGTGAGGTACCTGCCACGGCGGGACACCCAAGCGACAGCAGGACGGCTAAAACGGGCAGAATACGCTTCATGGCGGGCATTCCTCGACAGCAAACAGACATCAGAATCATGGACATTTCTCGCCCGACAGCATATCTCGTGCCTCCCGGCCGTGCAAGGGGACCTTTGCAGCCGCCTATGGCGCCCGGGGCACGGTTCCGATCGGCCCACAGGAGGAAATCGCCACCCCCGGCGAAGCGGCACGTTTTTTTTCTTGTCATGGCGGCCTTGAGTGTGGTAGCATAAGCTCCGGCTTTTTTCATACGGAGGTGTTATGAACGGCAAGTCCATGTGTCTTCGGGGGGCTCAGAGAGACAGAGCCTTTACACTCATCGAACTGCTCGTCGTCATCGCGATCATCGCGATCCTCATGGCCGTCCTGATGCCGGCCCTGCACCGGGCCCGCGAGCAGGGCCGACGGGCCGCCTGCCTGAGCAATCTCAAGCAGTTGACGCTCGCCTGGATCATGTACGCCGACGACAACGACGATCGCCTGGTCAACGGCGCCACCGGTTTCAGCAACCAGAATCTGCCCTGGGGCGACCACACCAACGAACTGGCCTGGATCGACGGATACCATCCGGATGACCTGGAGGCAGCCAAGTTGGACATCCGCAATGGAGCGCTGTGGCCCTACGTCAAGAATGAGAACATCTACCGCTGTCCCACGGGCAGAAAGGGCGAGGCGTTCACGTACTCCATCATGTTCTCGATGAATGCCGTCAACCACACATGGGTACAGGGCGTGCGCGGCGCGTTCATCAAGAAACGCAGCGAAATTCGCAATCCCGCTCCGGCCTATCGACTGGTCTTCATCGACGAGGGCAAGATGACCTCCGACGCCTACGCCGTCTACTATCACCTGGAGACGTGGTTCGACAGCCCTCCGGTCCGGCATGGAGACGGCACAACCCAGTCCTATGCCGACGGGCACGTCGAGCACTGGAGGTGGAAAGGCACGGATACGATCAAGCACGCCCGCGAGGAGGAAAACACCGGACCGCAGGTCGGCTGGGCGCCGGAGACGGCAGATGGCTTCCATGACCTCTATCAGATGCAGAAGGGCTGCTGGGGCAAGCTCGGCTACACCCCCAGCCACTGAGTCACAGGCAGGGTGAACACGTGGATCGCCGACCGGCGAGGTGGGTGCGTGGGCGGTCCGTGGCGGTGGAAGGTGGAGAAGATTGCACGTGCGGACGGCAAGTGCGGCATATCAAGCGAAAAAGGTGCGTGCCTGTGCGGCAGCGCCGCGTCATACCATTGCGTCGTGGTTTGAAGGAGGACTGATCATGCGCGTCATATCATGGTGTCTGATTCTGCTTGTGTTGTTACTGAGTCTGGCCGGCAGCGCTTCGGCCGATCTGGTCGGGTACTGGAAGCTCGATGAGGGCGGCGGCGATGTGGCCTATGATTCCAGCGGCAATGAAAACCACGGGACCCTCGCTGGCGGTCCGACCGTCGTCGATGGGCAGTATGGGAAGGCCTTGGCGTTCAACAACAGCCGCGTTACGATTCCCGCTTCCGAGACGTTGACGGGCGATCTGTTTCGAGGGGACTTCACGCTGTCTGTCTGGATCAACCCGACACGAACCGGAAACACGTGGCAGCAGATCTTCCGGTCGATGACCAGCAGTTCCTCCAACGACACGGTTTTCATTAACAATGACGGGCACCTCACGTGGCGCGGTTTTGTCGGCGGAACCTGGACCGTTCTGTGCTCGACGGCGGCCGGTGTTGCTCCGGCCAACCAATGGACCCACGCCGCCGTGGTGGGCGATGCGACGACCTTCCGCATCTACGTCAACGGGGCCCTCTCCCAGGAAGCGGCCCGCCAGACAACGGACGGCTCCAACGCGAACTATCACATCGGCGGTGATCCCGGCGCTACGGGCGAATCCTATGCGGGCATGGCCGACGACGTGGCCGTCTTCAACCACGCGATGACCGAACGGGAAGTCCAGGCGGCCATGGCGGGTATCGCTGCGGCGGAACTGGCCTCTGGCCCCCATCCTGAGGATGAGGCCGTCGATGTGCCTCGCGATGTGGTCTTGACCTGGATGGCGGGCGAGTTCGCCGCGACGCATGATGTGTACTTCGGAGTGTCCTTCGACGACGTCAACGCCGCCAGCCGGGCCAATCCGATGGGCGTGTTGGCTGCTCAGAATCAGAACGCCACGGCCTACGACCCGGCCGGTCTGCTCGATTTCGAGACGACCTATTACTGGCGTGTCGACGAAGTCAATGCCGCTCCCGACAACACCATCTTCACGGGCAACATCTGGAGCTTCACCACCGAGCCGTTCGCCTATGCGATCCAGACCGTCATTGCCACGAGCAGCGGCATCTCCGAAGCCGGCGCCGGACCGGAAAACACCGTCAACGGCTCCGGGCTCGACGCCCTCGATCAGCACTCGACCCTCAGTAGTGACATGTGGGTGGCCAAGGCGCCGGACGACGGGCCCCTGTGGATTCAGTACGAGTTCGATCGCGTCTACAAGCTCCACCAGCTTCTGGTCTGGAACTACAACGTCCAGTTCGAACTGATGCTCGGATTCGGGGTCAAGAACGCGACCGTCGAGTACTCCGTCGATGGTGCCGAGTGGATGAGTCTGGGCGACGTCCAGTTGAACCAGGCGACAGCCTCGGCCACATACACCTACAACACGACAGTGGATCTGGCGGGTGTGGCGGCCAAGTTCGTCCGCCTGACCGTCAACAGCGGTTTCGGCGGGCTGGGCCAGTACGGTCTCAGCGAGGTCCGCTTCATGCAGATTCCGGCTCAGGCCCGTGAGCCGCAGCCGGCGGACGGGGCGGCCGATGTGGAGGTGAACACCTCGCTGAGCTGGCGCACCGGCCGCGACGCCGAGTCGCACGAGGTATACTTCGGCGCGGACGCCGAGGAGCTGCCCCTGGTCGATGTCGTGGACCGGCCCGTCTTCACGCCGGCTGAAATGACCTTCGGAACCACCTACTACTGGCGAGTCGACGAGGTCACCGACGAGACCTGGGCCGGCGAAACCTGGAGCTTCACGACGCAGGAATATGCCCTGATCGAAGGCTTCGAGAGCTACACCGACGACGTCGATGCCGGCGAGGCGATCTTCGACACCTGGCTCGACGGCTGGGTCAACAACACCGGCTCGACCGTCGGCCATCTCACAGCCCCATTCGCCGAGAAGACGATCGTTCGCAGCGGCAGGCAGTCGATGCCGCTGGTCTATGACAACACGACCTCGCCGTTCTACTCCGAGGCCGTGCGCACCTGGGACACGCCGCAGAATTGGACCGGCAACGGCGCCGATACGCTCGCGCTCTATCTTCGCGGCAATCCACCGGTCTTCTTCGAGCGGGCGGATGGCTCCTTCCTTATGGGCAGCACCGGCGGCGACATCTGGGGCACCGCCGACGCCTTCCGCCTGGCGTACAAACGCCTCAGCGGCAACGGCTCGATCGTCGCCCGCGTCGACAGCATCGTCAACACCAGCGGCTGGGCCAAGGGCGGCGTGATGATCCGCGAGACCCTCGATCCGGGCTCCAAGCACGCCATGGTCGTCGTCACGCCAGGCAACGGCGTGGCCCTCCAGAACCGCCCGACCATGAACCAGGCGTCGCTGAGCATCAACCAGACCGGTCTGGTGGCGCCCTACTGGGTGAAACTGACGCGTACGGGCGACAGTCTGAAGGCCGAGCGGAGTGAAGACGGCCTGACGTGGGTCCCCATCACGGCCGACGCGGCCGCCTCGACCCTGACG
>LVBB01000139.1:228628-240908 GCA_001603075.1 Phycisphaerales bacterium Planc_01
CCGCCGACATCGGCGGCGGGCAACGGACGAGCAACGATCCGCAGCCGCTGTACGTGAGAATCGCCGACAGCACCGGCCAGAGCAGGACCGTGACTCACGAAAGCCTTGAGGCGGTGCTGAACATCTCGTGGCAGCCCTGGCAGATTCCGTTCGGCGATCTGAGCGGCGTCAATCTGGCCCGCGTCCGCGAGATGACCATCGGCATCGGCAATCGCACCAGCCCGACCGCCGGCGGCACCGGGACCATCTATATCGACGACATCGGCTTCGGCTCGCCGATTGTGGATGCAATCGAGGTCGCCCCGTAGTTACCAGTGACGTAAACGGTTTCCATAGAATAGGGTGGGGCCTGTGCCTTCTCGGGTACAGGCCCCACTTGTTTGTGGCAAGGACGATTCGCAGCCCCTCGAACCCGACCGCTTTGTCTGCGTAAAACAGAATCTTTCGTCTATCTTGACATGAGAAGGGACACAAAGGAACATGGAGTTCGTAGTGACGCCGTAAGGCGTTAGTCTTTGTGTGGAGGCTATGCCCCTTTGGGCACACTACGTACCAAGGTGGTCACGGATGGCGGAAAAAGCAAAGCCCAAGAGAATCCTGCTGAAGCAGCCGGCCATACGCCGGGTCCTGCTGGCCCTGCTGCCCTGCGTGGCGGGGGCGATCTACTTCTTCGGCTGGCGGAGCCTGTTCCTGATCGTCTGGGCCGGCGTCGTCGGCTTCGTGGTCGAATGGATCTTTGCACGCCGACGCAAGGAGCCGGTCACCGAAGCGGTCTTCGTCACCACCACCCTGTTCGCCCTGGTCATGCCCCCGACGGTCCCCTGGCACGTTTTGACGATCGGCGTGGTCTTCGCCGTGATGTTTGCCAAGGAGATCTTCGGCGGTTTCGGTCGCAACATTTTCAACCCGGCCCTGGCCGGGCGATGTTTCGTCTACGTCTGCTTCCCGGTGGCGCTGACCGCCGTCTGGGCCCCGGCCGCCGACGGACCCTTCGGGGCCCTGAACCTCTGGACCACGGCGTCCGGCCCCGACGCCATCACAGGGGCCACACCCCTGGCCAACCTCAAGGCCGGGAAGATCGTATTGAGTTCCGACGCGTCCGCGACCTCTGAGATTCCGTTCGACGTCGCCGAGGGGACCACGGTCGAACTGAGACGAAGCGCCCTTTTCAGGGCCCTGGCCCTGGGGCGAATCAGCGGCACGATGGGGGTCACCAGCGCGCTGCTGATCACAATCGGCGGCCTGTATCTGTTCTGGACGAAGACGGCCAATCGGACGATCATCATAACGCTCATCGTCACCTACGCGGCCCTCAGCCAGATTCTCCATTCGCTCGGTGTCGTGCCCGTGCCGGCCGGCTGGACGGCGGTGCTCGGCGGCGGCTTCCTGTTCGGCGCGTTCTTCATGGCCACCGATCCGGTCAGCGCGCCGAAGACGAACCTCGCCAGAATCATCTACGCGATCCTCATCGGCGTCTGCACCGTTGTGATCCGCAACTTCTCGATCTTCAACGGCGGCCTGATGTTTTCGATCCTGATCGGCAACATGTTCGCACCGATCCTCGACTACGCCGTTCGCGCGCGTCAATCGGCTAAGAAAGCCGGGAAGGGGGCTTGATGCGAGAGAAGCGCTGGTTCCCCATCCTGTACATGTTCGTCGTGACGGCGTTCTTCAGCTCGATCGTCATCGGCGTCACCAGTCTGACGCGCCCGCGGGTCGAGGCCAATGCGACGTTGGCGTTCGAGCGGGCCGTGCTCGAAGTTGTGCCCCACTTGTTCGATGCACCGCCGAGCAACGCGGAGGTTCATCCGCGTTTCGTCGAGCTGGTCGCCGAGCCCACGGCATCCTCCGGCGGGGCCTACACCGTGACGAAGGACGGCCGGCTCGTGGCCTACGCGCTGCCGTTTCTGGGCCAGGGATTTTGGGCGCCGATCGGCGGGGTCATCGGCATCGATGTGGACGCTAAGACCGTCACGGGAATCGCCTTCTACGAGCAGAACGAAACGCCGGGCCTCGGCGCCGAGATCACCAAGGCGCCGTTTCGCAACCAGTTCAAGGGCAAGGTGCTCACCGACCAGGGCGCGCCGCTTGGCATGAGGCGTCCCGGCACCGAACTGGACGACAGCAGCGTCCACGCGATCACCGGGGCCACGCAGACCAGCACCCGGCTCGAAGGGATTATCAATGCGGCCCTGACCGAATGGCGATCCAAGATGGGCGAGGAGGACACGCGACCATGACTCCTGCCGCCACCGAATCCGAGAGCAAGAAGATCATCCTCGCCGGCCTCTGGCGCGACAACCCGATCTTCAAGCAGGTGCTCGGCATCTGCAGCACCCTGGCGGTGACCAACCTGGTGCTCAATACGATGGTGATGTGCGTGGCGCTGGTGTTCACGCTCTCGCTCAGCTCGGCTACCGTCTCGCTCCTGCGGACGCTGACCCCGCGCAACATCCGCATGATGGTCGAAACGCTGATCATCGCGTTCTACGTCATCATCGTGGACGTCGTGCTCAAGGCCTACTGGCCCGATATGAGCGGCAACCTCGGTCCCTACGTTGGCCTGATCATCACCAACTGCATTGTCATGGGCCGCTGCGAGGCGTTCGGCAACAGCAACCCGCCGGGCCGCGCGTTCCTGGACGGTACGTTCAGCGCGCTGGGCTACTCGTTCGTCCTGCTGACCATTGCGACGTTCCGCGAGGTGCTCGGGATGGGGACCTTTGCCGGATTGGCGGTGCCGTTCTTCTCCGGGCCGGCGTGGGACAAGTGGATCATCATGGTCATGCCGCCGGGGGCCTTCTTCATGCTGGCGGTCGTGATTTGGGTGTTCCGATCGATCCAGATCGGACAGGAGGCGAAAAGCAAATGAACGTCGGAGCCGAAATCTGGCAGGCGGTGACGGTGTGCGTCGCGGCCGTGTTCACGCAGAATATCCTGCTGGCGTACTTCCTCGGCCTGTGTCCCTTCATCGGGGTCTCGCGCGAGGTCAAGACGGCCTTCGGCCTCGGTCTGGCGGTGATCTTCGTCATGACGACCACGACGCTGCTGAACTGGCTGGCGTACCATTATGTCCTCCAGCCCCTGGGCCTGGAATTCTTCCGCTTCATCCTGTTCATCGTCATCATCGCGGCGTTCGTGCAGTTCGTGGAGATGGCGATCGAGCGGTTCTCGCCGTTCCTCTATCAGCAACTCGGCGTGTTCCTGCCGTTGATCACGGTCAATTGCGCCATCCTGGGCGCGTCGCTGTTCATGGTAATTCGCGACTACTCGTTCATCGTCACCATCGGCTACGGTCTGGGCAGCGGCGTCGGCTGGTTCCTGGCGATCATGGCGATGGCCGGCATCCGACAGAGGCTCGCCAACGAGCGGATCCCCCCCGGTTTGCAGGGGCCGGGGATCACCCTGATCATCGCCGGTTTGATGGCGCTGGCGTTCATCGGGTTCACCGGCGTGCTCCAGGGAAGATGAAAGCAAAGGTAGGGGCGAATAATGATTCGCCCGTACGCCATCCGCCGAAGGCGGACTCGGCCATTTTGATATTTGCTTCTTGCTTCTTGGTATGGTTTGTGGTGCGGGAGGTCAATGATAGCGTCTACTCTCATCGCGGTCCTGGTCGTCAGCCTCATCGCGGGGGCCCTCGCGGCCGTACTGGTCGTCGCGGAATACTACCTGGCCAACTATGGTCCGTGCAAGATCACGGTCAACGACGAGAAAGAGCTTACCGTCGAGGGAGGCAAGGACCTGCTCGCGCTGCTGACGGCGCAGAAGCTGTTCATCCCCAGCGCCTGCGGCGGCCGGGCCACGTGCGGGCTGTGCAAGGTCAAGGTGCTCGAAGGGGCCGGTCCGCTGCTGCCGACGGAGGAACCTTACCTGGACAAGGCCGAGCGGGAATCGAACGTTCGGCTGGCCTGTCAGGTCAAGGTCCGCAGCGACCTGAAGATCGAGATCCCCAAGGAGCTTTTCGCCATCCAGGAGTACACCTGCCGATGCGCGAAGATCGTCGATCTGACGCACGACATGAAGCTGTTCCGCCTGGAGCTGACCGAGCCGGGCACGATCGATTACACTCCGGGCCAGTACGTGCAGTTGCGAACGCCTCCGTACGGGAAGAGCCGTAAGGAGGTCTACCGGGCCTACTCGATCGCCTCGGACCCGGCCGAGAAGGGGGTCATCGAACTGATTCTCCGTCTCGTGCCCGGCGGGATCTGCACGACGTATTGCTTCGAGCACCTCAAAGAGGGCGACGAGATGCGATTCAACGGCCCTTACGGCGACTTTCAGCTCTCAGAGTCGCAGGCCCCGATGGTGTTCATCGCCGGCGGCTCCGGCATGGCGCCGATCAAGTGCATGCTGCACCACATGAAGAACACGAACAACGCCCGCAAGGCGGAGTACTACTTCGGCGCTAACGCGGTCAAGGAGTTGTGTCTGACCGATCTGATGCAGCAGTTTGAGTCGGAGCTGGCCGATTTTCGCTTCGTGCCGGTCGTCGCTTCGACACAGGACAGCCCCGAATGGGCTGGAGAGACGGGTCTGGTGACGCAGGCCGTTCAGAGGGGCCTGGCCGATGCCTCGCAGCATGAGGCGTATCTGTGCGGCAGTCCGGGCATGATCGACGCCTGCGTCAAGGTCCTGACGGATCTGGGCATGCCCGAGACGAGCATCTTCTACGACAAGTTTGCATAGCCCGACGCGGCCTGATCTTTCAAGGAGACGGTGCGATGAAACAGTCGCCCGACATGCAGAAGCTCGAAGAAGTGCTCCGGTCGTCGGCTCTCACGGCCGGCGGTTTTATGGGCAGCGATGCGCGCAGCGTCATCGAGGTGATAGAGACGGACGCCGCCGAATTGTTCCAGCTCGGTGTTTCGCGCGAGCAGCTCGGCACGCGGATGACCGAGATCACGGCGGCCGCCGAGAAGGGGCTGGGGACCTGGGTCAGGATCGACGACGTTCGCGAGGCGGCCATCGACGAGGCGCGGGGGCAGATGGTCTGTCCCTGGCCCCACGAGGCGCGATTTCACAAGCGCGTCACAACGGTCCGCCGGACCGACTCGGGCCAGACCGTGCGATGGTCCGACCTGAACGTCCATCTCATTGCCGCCCACGGCTTCTTTGAAGGCAAGGGGTCCACCTTCCGCATCGAGCCGGCCGGCCTGGTGCGGGTCCTCTTCTGACAGCGAAGAACGCCGGACACGCATCTCTCGATAAAAACGGGCCGTGGGTGTTGCCCACGGCCCGCTTGAACGATCCGAATTGTTCCTCCACGTGTCCGGCTATTGCGATACGGGCCGGCCGATGAGGATGTCGTCGACGTAGAACATGCCGATGCCGCCGGCGCTCGGACTGCTTCGATCACCGACGCCGATATACAGCGTGCGGACCCGCGCCAGATTCACGCCGGCCGAACTGAAGACCTCCAGCGGAACCTGCCACGATTGCCATTCCAAGGCTTGGGCCGCCTCCGGGTCCCCCTGCGAAACGGCTGCGGCACGTCCGTTGCTGTCTTCCACCGCTACGTAAAGCGTCGCGGGGGCATTGTCCGCCTTGCCCCGGAAGTACAGGGTCAGCGTGTTGGCCGCCCCGGCGGTCCAGTTCTGGTCCGCGCTCCACGTCTTGTATGCCTCCGAGTAGAACGGCGAGGTGCTGTTGTCATAGGCCAGAGGCATGGACTGCTTGCCCCCGTGAACGATCTTCCGCTCGGCGAACGGCGAGTTCATATGGCCGACAATCGAGCCGGTGTTGTTCGTCCACCCGTCGATCCAGGTCTGGTAGATCGTCTCGCCGGCATCGACGTCGTCGGTATAGCTCTCGAAGTCCTCGACGACGGAATACTCCTGCGTGACGAAGCTCCAGAGGGCGCCCTGCCACAGAGACGGACTGGCATCGTCGTTGCGTTCATCGACCACCCAGTAATACGTCGTCCCGAAATTGAGCGGTGCGACCGCGTAGCGATTCTCGCCCGTCGAGCCGAGCAACGCTGTTCCATCGGCAACGGCGACGGCATCCGTTCCGAAATAGACCTCGTGCATCACGGCTTCGCGACCGACACGCCAGCCCAAAACGCTTTCGATGCTCACATCGATCGCACCGTCGGCGGGCTCAGGGTTCCGCGCCTGCGTGGGGATGTACAGGAACCGCACCTCGCTGAGGCCGATCTGCGGCATGCCGCCCCAGGTGCTCTCGGCGGTCAGTCGCACGAAACGCGCCGCTGTGCCGCCCAGATCGACGACCGTGTTGGCGGCATATCCTGCCTGGGCGGTCGCCCGCGCGAACTGCGCGTTGTCCAACAGCGTCCAACTTTCGCCATCGGCAGAGTACTCAATCGTGACATCCTTGAATCCGAATCCGAGGACCAATTCGAACTCGACGTTGTAGTTCCAGACGAGCATCTGGTAGAGCTTGAGCGTGCGGCCCAGGTCGTACTGAATCCAGACCGGCTCGTCGCCAATCACGGCCTGCCACATGTCGGTGCTCTTGGTCGAGTGCCCATCGTTCTCATCGAGCCCGGAGCCGTCGATGGTCTTCTCCGGCCCGCTGCCCTCGGCCGAAGCCGCATTGGTCGTTGCTACGATGCCTTCGGCAGCATAAGCGAACGGCTCAGTGACGAAGCTCCAGACGAGGCCCTTGAAGACGGTCGAATCGGGCGCCGCGTTGACCTCGTCGATGCGCCAGTAGTACCTCTGGCCGTATGCCAGGGGCTCGGCGGGCACATATATCGCGGCGCTCTGGTTCTGGCTGATCAGAACGTCCCCCGGCGTGGCCCGGCTGGCGTCGTTGACGTCGTCGAATACCGTTCCCAGGTACACATCGTGCGTTGCGGCGTACTTGCCGGGCGTCCAGCTCAGGACCGTGTCACAGGCGACGTCGTTCGCGTCGTCGGCCGGGCTGGGTTCGCTGGCCAGCTCGACCGGCGTCAGGCGCACGCCCTCCATGAGCACCTGAATCTCCGGCTCGCTCAGCGCCCGCGTGAACAGGCAGAACTCATCCATCAGGCCCGTGAAGGGTCGCGCGTTGTCGATGTTCCGTCCGACACGTGCCCCCTGGTTCCAGTCACCGGCAATCTCGGCGCCGGCGCTGACGTTGGCGCTCTGGATGGCCATGCCGTTGATGTGCAGCGTCCCTCTGGCGGTCGCCTTGTCGTAGGTGCCCGCGTAATGCATCCATTCGTCCCATGCGACGACGCCGGCGCTGATATCGAACATCGTGGTCCCGCCGGCCGACCGCAGCAGCCAGCGGAAGTTGCCTCCGCTGCGAAACTCGGGATGGACCAGCCAGGTCGAGTCGCCGGCGCGGGCGTTGAAGATCGCATGGTGGTCGCCGGTATTTTCACACTTGGCCCATGCCGCCAGGGTGATCGCCGCGGTGGGAATGTTCTCGGGGGGAACGCTCGGCCCGTCCAGGTCGAAGTACGCACCGTTGGCGAACCTGGCGGCGCCGCCGTACAGGCCTTCCGGCTCGAACGTGACATCCCCCACCACGGTGCCGTCCCGGCCGTGGCCGGACAGGTCCGTCACCACGTCCGTGAATTCATCGAAGGAGTAGTAGATCACCAGGGCCGGGTCCTTGCCCAGACTGGCGGCGTAACCGGCCGCAATCGGCACCAGGACCAGAAAAGCCAGAAGCATCAGTTTCTTCGACATGACAGTCCTCCTTCAGAAAAACACCTATGACCGGATCCTGGCTATGCAAGCCAACGTTGATGGCACCCGTGAGATGGCCGGCGGCAGACAAGAGTCATGACATCGGGAATGGATAGACGGCGACTGTCATGCCCCCCCGCACAGCGCCTCGTGCTTCCTCGGTCTGTCATGCCCTGGACCGGCACGCCTTGCATCGAGACCTCCGACTCGAACGCGAACCCGGACCCGCCTCCGCGCCTTGTGGCAGCCGCGACGCCGTGCCGCCAGGACACGAACGGGCCCCGAAACATACGCTCCCGAACTACCCAAGTCATATCACATCGACCGCCCCCAGACAAGGAAAAAACAGCGATTCAGGGCTTCTTCCGGCACGGAGAACCGCAAGCCGGCGGCCACGGTGGTTTACATCGCGATTCGGATATGCTATGAACGACTCCGGTTCGAAACAAGCTCCTATGGCGGGTCTTGGCACTTATGGACAAGGTGATTTTTGCTGATTCCTGGGAGGCCTATTTCGCGCGCCTGGGGCTCCGAACATTTGACGATTTCTACGACTACGACGACGCGACAACGGTCAACCGCAACCGCAAGCGAAACGTCCAGCGGATGGTCCTCGGAACCGGTCCCGACCGCCGGATATTTTTCATGAAGCGATTCCAGCGACCCCACCTCAAGGACATGCTCGCGGCACGATGCGGCGGCGACCGTCTGGTCTCCCAAGCGGGTGTCGAATGGCGGAATGCCTGGCATCTGCTGAACCACGGTATCGGCACGTATGAACCCGCATGCATCGGCGAGCGGACCGGCTGGGGGCTCGAAAAGGCTTCCTTCTTCATCACCCGGGAGCTGGAAGCGGTCTGCCTGCTCGACCTCGTGGTGGAGAGCTGGCACAGTCTTGATCGCCGCCGCCAGGAGACGATCCTCGTCGCCGTCGCGAACCTCGCCAGGACCGTGCACAGTCTGGACATCTCGCTGCCGGACCTGCAAGTCTGGCATCTGTATCTGCACGCCGACGACTCGGCCGATATCGGCCGTCTCAGCGTCATCGACCTGCACCGCATGACACAGCGCGTCCGCAACCCCAGGAGAAAAGCCCGAGACCTGAGCAGACTCCTCTGGAGCATGGTGCCCGAATACTTCGACGAAGGGCACAGGCATCTGTTGATGGAGACCTATCTCGACGGTCTCACGGTCGCCCGGAAACGAGCTCTGCAGGCCGTCATTACGAACTACGAGGCCGCCCTGAACGCACGACACACCGCACATCGTTACTACAAGAGCATCCAGACCCCATCCACGTGACGGTGCCGGCCGGCCCGACAGCCGGGCCGTTCCATGCGTCTTCGTTGCGCTCTTGTCGCGATCAGCGGATCAGCTTGATGATCGCGTCGAGGTCGTTGGGGACCTCGACAGGAGCGTTGCTGAATTCGCCCAGCTTGTCCTTGTGGTAGTTGACGGTGACGTTCGGGTCCTTCAGGACGTGGCCGGTCAGGACGCAGGCGACGCGGTCGTCTTTGGCGACCGTCCCGCGAGCCAGCAGGTGCTTGAGCCCGGCGATGGTCGCGGCCGAGGCCGGCTCGCAGCCCAGCCCGTACTTGCCGATCAGCGCCTTGGCGTCGCAGATCTCCTCGTCCGTCACCGCCAGGACGACGCCGTCGCAGACGTCGATCGCGCGCAGGCACTTCTTGAGGTTCACCGGGCGGGAGATTTCGATGGCCGACGCACACGTGTGCGGCGAGAAGTGTCGCGCCGTCAGATCGGCATAGTAGTCGTCGATGATCTTCTGATCGACATGCCCACCGTTCCAGACGAGCTTCTTGTTGTTCACCAGGTCGGTCAGCGTGTCGGCGCCGGTGGCGTTGACGATCGCCATGCGCGGGACGCGGTCGATCAGGCCGAGTTGCTTGAGCTCCAGAAACGCCTTGCCGAACGCACTGGAGTTGCCCAGGTTGCCGCCCGGCACGACGATCCAGTCGGGCACCTCCCAGCCGAGAGCCTCGATGATGCGGTACATGATCGTCTTCTGGCCTTCGAGCCGGAAGGGATTCAGCGAGTTGAGCAGATACAGCCCCAGTTCGGTGCACACCGCCTGAACCTGCCTCATGCAGTCGTCGAAGTCGCCGGCGATCTGGATCGTCTGCGCCCCGTAGTCCATCGCTTGGCTGAGCTTGCCGAACGCGATCCGCCCGCTGCCGATGAACACCGTGCATTTGAGCCCGCAACTGTGGGCGTACAGCGCCACCGACGCCGAGGTGTTGCCCGTCGAGGCGCACGCGCAGCTTGTCGCGCCGACCATCATCGCGTGGCTGAACGCGGCGGTCATGCCGTTGTCCTTGAACGAGCCGGAAGGGTTCAGGCCTTCGTACTGAAGGTGCAGCGCATCGGGCTTCATGCCCAGGTGCTCGGCGATGGCGCCGTTCTGCTGGAGGATCGTCTGGCCCTCGCCGATGGTGACCTTGTGTTCGTCGGGGCAGAAGTCCAGCAGCTCGCGGAACCGCCACACGCCCGACAAATCCAGCCGCCGGTCGCGCGTGGCCCACCGCTTGCCGAACTCGCTCAGCTTGCCCGGCACGGCTACCCGATCCCAGTCGTACTGCGCATCGAGCAGATCCCCGCACTTGGGGCACTTGAAGATCGCCTGCCCGCAGTCGAACTCGGCCCCACAGGCCGGATTGATACACCTCTGAAACGCCGCATCAGCCATGTCCAATTCTCCAATCCAACAATAGCCCCGGCATTATAGCCCACGGCGCCGGCTCCCGCCAGCCTGACGATATCTGCCCGCCGGGCCAACCACCCATTCGCACGGCGGCGCCAGAGAAGACGGGGTCGTCTTGCACAGACGATAACACGCGGCACGGCTGGACGGGTTCGGATCCACCGACGGACCCGTGTCCCGCCCGGTTTTTGCGGACATTCGGCATTCACAGAACCCCCCCTGCGGCCCCGTCGTGCACCGGTCCCTTTTTGCTGATTTGAGTTCCCGATTTTGCCGATAGCACCTGAAACGGGACGCTGCAAGACAGGAGTCATCCAGGTCAGAGGAGCATAGACGATCATGAAGAGGACTATCGGCATCACCTTCGGCTTGCTCGCCGTGGTCGCTCCGGCACTCGCCATCCTCCCCACCACCCGGGATGAAATCCATTGGCGCTGGGCCGCCCGCCAGGACCAGGCAGCCGGCTATCGGTCGTATGTGAAGACGTGGCCCGACGGACGCCACGCCATGGAAGCCCAGATGCGGTGTGATGAGCACGCCTGGGCCAACGCGCAGGCGGTCAACACGGTCGAGGGGTACGAACGGTATCGGCGAGTCCACCGTGAGGGCAGACACACCGCCGAGGCCCGGAATCGCGTTGACGCCCTGCACTGGCAGCAAGCCACGGCCGCCGACACGATCGAGGCATTCGAACTCTACCTGCAACTCCACGGCGAGGGCAGACATGCCGCCGAGGCCCACGATCACATTGACGCTCTGCACTGGCAGCAAGCCACGGCTACCAACACGGTCGAAGGGTTTGAACACTATCTGCAACTTCACCCGGAGGGCAAACACGCCGCTAAGGCCGGGGACAACATAGACGCTCTGCGCTGGCAGGAGGCCGTCACCGCCCACACCATCCGATCCTACCAGGACTACTGCCGCGTCCTGCCCCAAGGGCAGCACGTGCAGGAAGCCAGATCGAGGGCTACGGCTCTCAAGACGGATCGCACACCCTTTGCGGCCGCGATGAAGACGGGGACCGTGGCCTCGCTCCAACAGTTTCTCGAAGACTTCCCAGGACACCAGGAGGAAGGGAGCATTCGGCAGGCCATCAAGGACCTCAGCGAAGAGCGGGACCTGGTCAGCCTTTTCGAAGAAGGGAAGATCGACGTTGTGGCCCTTGGGGGCGGAATCCGGAAGATGTCCGTACGCATGTGCAGACTGGTTCCCCACCCGCTTGCCGTCCGCATCCCGGTCGGCACCTTCTTCGTTGCGGTCGATCCGTCCGTCCAGAACATGGTCACCACGGCCGAGGAGACGGTCCAACTGACGTCGGACCGATGGCAGTCCGTCTCGCCCTCGGTAGCCTGTGCCAACAGGTCAAGGAAGATCCCCGCAGACGGTGACAGTTTCGCGGTACGCAGATCCCCCTGGGAGTGGCAGTTGGCGCAGCTTATGCCCGTTCTGGCCCAGGCCAACGTCAGCGCCGACGTCAGACAGGCAGCCGTCTGGATCGTGACAGACGATGCCACCTACAAGGATCTCGGCTCCCTGGTGGTCAGTTCATGGGGCGGCCCCGGCGGCGGGACGCGGGCGATCACCGCATACGATGCGGCGCGCGCCATGAAGATCTGCGATGAGGCCGGAATCGGCATCACGTACAAAGCCATCTGGAACGACCGCGATACGATCATTTCGCAACTCAAATCCCTCGAATCAACACTAACGAACTGCAAACCATTGAGGCAGTGGCTCGAACAGAAGTAGCACAACCTCCGGCTCGTAGTTATGATCCCCGCTTGCGTCCCCATGGGACCCGCTGTAGAACCATAGAGGTCAATGCGAGTATATGCGCAAGGTCTAAGAGGGACGAACCCAATCCTGTTCGGCCCGGGGTTTGCAGGGTGGGGCGGTGAGGGGAATGGGATGGGCG
>LVBB01000140.1 GCA_001603075.1 Phycisphaerales bacterium Planc_01
ACAAAGGTCGTCTTTCGACGGGCACGACGCATTTCCGACGAGAGCATCCAGAGAATGAGCGCGCCCCCGCTGAGAATCACAAGGAAGAGCGCCCCCACCAGCAACCAGACGGCCCGAGCGGCAAAACGGGCGCGGGAAGCGGCGTCGGAAGGATCGGCGAGCCACGCCCCGGCCTCCCATCGCGGCAGAAGGGGCGAAATCTCCCTGGCGACGAAAGGGCGCCGCCAGTCCGGGAGTTCGTTGATTTCCGGGGCGAGAAGAGGCTCGCCCCGTTCGTCCAGAACGGTGAGGATGCGGGTATCGGTCAGTATCTCGGGGAGCACCCCGGCGATTCTGTCTTTCAGCACATCTACATCCAAAAGAAACCCGGCGACCGTTCCATCGGCGCGGGAACTCCAGAAGAGCAGATCGATGCCGTCGTCCGAAAGCCTCGGAAGAAAGCCCCCCAAGGACTCGGCCCGCACTTCTTCGAAGCGCTTCCCCCTGGCCACCGTCTTGGAAGGTTCTTTTTCGGCCTCCCGCACGGAAGGCGTTCGGCCGACGGGAGCGACGTTCCGTTGCAGCAATTCGAACCCCTCTTCCTCGGCCTTCTTGAAAACCTCTTCACGCAGGACGGAGTCCGCGACGATGCGGCTCTCCGCCATCTGCCGCTCAGCGCCTCCGGGGAGCGAGAGTTTCTTCGGAAGCGGAGGAGATGAGAGGGAGAGAGGGGCGCGCGGAGCGGCGGGAGCGGGCGCAACCGCCGCTCTACGAGCTTGCTCCCTCTCCGCTTCCTCCTTCGGAGAGGGAGTATAAGCGGCGCCCGTTTCTTCGTCCGCAAGAGACGCTCCGTCATGAGAAGGAGATTCCTCAGGCGTCTCCGACGATTGAAATGCGAAGGACTCCTCTCCCGGGTACCGGGCCGATTCCGGTTGTACACCGCCGAGGCGTTCCTTCTCCGCCGGAGGGGCGACGCCCGCCGTGTCCGCAACGTCTTCTCCGCGCGAGAAGATGTATGGAACCGCATCCTCGAGATCGTTCAGCTCCTTGCGGTAGACGCCGGCAATATGGTCATATACAGGCAGTTCGGCGCGCTCTTCAAGAAACGCACCGAAAGAAAGGCGAAGCGTTTCCGCGGCGGACGAGGCTGAATCGGGAAGGGAAAGCCGTCCGTGCACGAGCAAAAAAGGAGAGGCGGTCAGCGCTCCTCCGCCTTCCCACTGCGAAAGAAGCGCCGGGTTCGATGGAATTTCCGAGGCCTCGCCCTCCAGTTCCGCTTCGATCGCGCCGAGCAGGTCGGCTACCCGGTGAGCGGCGAGGTTAACCTCCGAGAGCAAAGCGCTCTCCAGGCTGCGTTCGATGTGGAGCGCCTCTCTGTCCGCGGCTCGAAGAGCGAGCATGCTCAAAACGATGCTCGGAAGAAGCACGGCAAGAAGAAAAAGCAGCACCAGGAAGAACGGAGTGGTGCATTTTCCGAGCACTCCTTTCAGTCTCTCCATCGCGCAGCCCTCCTTCCCTTTACGTGAAGGCCAGGAACGAATGCGTCCCCGGCCTTTTCATCATACCATCGGCTGTTCTTCAGAGAAATCGCCTTTACTTGGAGGCATTCTTATCTTCTTCCTCTTCCCCCGGCTCCTGCTCGGGGATATCGCCGCTCTCCATCTCCACGGGAGCCTGCTGCGTCTTCTGCATATAGGCGTCGTTCAGAACTTCTTTCCGCTCCACGTTCGAAAGCCCCCCGGTCGCGAGCAGGTTCTCCGCCAGCTCCTCGAAATACCCCGATTCCTTCTCCATCTGCGGGGCAGCCGCCCCGACGGAAGGGGCAAGCATCCGAAGCTGTTTCGTCCGCTCTCCCAGCATCCGCGCCGCCTCCTGCGCTTTCCCCTCGTCGGCCAGGCGGACGGCCTCCTCTCTGATCTCCGCGTTCCGTGCCAGGGCGACCTGAGAGACGATGTCCGCCCGCTGGTTTTTCTCCACCTCCGCGGCGTTTCCGGTGAAGGAGAACGTCAATGGAGCACTCTTCCGGACGGAGTTCCCGCTCACAGGATCGATGTACTCAAGAACAACTTCGGCGGCTTCGAGACGCGCTCCGTCTTCGCCCTCGGGAAGTTCCATTTCGAAGAGCGCGTACTTTTCTCCGCTGTAGAGATTATCGATGGAGGCCTCCAAGACGCTGTCCGCGAGGTTCCCCGGACGACCGATCACACGCGCCGGACGCGCCCCGCCGAGAGCGCGGAGCGTGATGCGCACTTTTCGCGCCGTCAGCG
>LVBB01000141.1:0-1246 GCA_001603075.1 Phycisphaerales bacterium Planc_01
CGGCTCGGACATCTTGTCTGCCCGCAATCGCCTTGAAGAACGGAGCAAAAGACAGTTTTCCACCGGAGCCGTTCATTCCATAACACCTCCCCGCATACGCACGGTTCTTCCTTCCGCAACGACCTCTCCGAAAACCGAAAACCCCCCGGCCTTGCGGCAGGGGGGCTCGTTCTTCTTTTTTACCGTCCCGAGGCGCCGGCCTTTTCAGCCTGCTCCAAGGTGTTCTCCAGCAACATCGCGATCGTCATCGGGCCCACCCCTCCGGGAACGGGAGTGATCCACGACGCCTTTTCCGCGACCGGCTCGTAGTCGACATCACCGACGAGCCCCTCTTCCAGTCGATTGATCCCCACGTCGATCACCACGGCGCCCTCTTTCACCATATCCGCCGTGACGAAACGGGGTTTTCCAATGGCGGCCACGAGGATATCCGCGCGCCGAGCATGCTCGGCGAGGTCAGCCGTTTTGCTGTGGCAGATGGTGACGGTCGCGCTCTCGGCGAGCAGCATCAATGCGACGGGCTTGCCGACGATGTTGCTTCGCCCGATCACGACGGCCTCTTTTCCGGAGAGAGGAATCCCCGTGCTCTTCAGAAGACGGAGAATCCCCTTCGGCGTGCACGGCTCGCTCGCGGGAAGGCCCGCCACAAGACGCCCGATATTGACGGGGTGGAAACCGTCAACGTCCTTCTCGGGGCGTATCGCCGCAAGCACCGTGTCCGGGTCTATTTGGCGGGGGAGCGGAAGCTGCACGAGGATGCCGTGCACCGTCTTGTCCGCGTTGAGCTTGTCGATGAGGGCAAGCAGCTCCTCCTGCGAGGTCGTCCCGGGCAGGCGATGCAGGAATGAGGCGAACCCGGCCTCCAGGCACCCCTTCTCTTTCTGTCCGACGTACACCTTGGACGCCGGGTTGTCGCCCACAAGAATGACCGCGAGACCGGGGACGATCCCCTTCTCCTTCAGCAGGAGGACCTTCTCCTTGATCGACGCCCTGATCTCCGCCGACATTTTTTTCCCATCGAGAATTTTCGCCGTCATGACAGTCACCTAGAAGAGCCCTGTGATGCGGCCATTTTCGTCGATGTCTATCGACAGCGCGGCGGGCTTCTTCGGCAATCCCGGCATCGTCATGATCGATCCCGTCACCGCCACTAGGAATCCGGCCCCCGCAGACAGCCTCACTTCCCGCACCGTCACCGTGAATCCCGTCGGTCTCCCCAGCAGCGACGGGTCGTCCGAGAGCGAGT
>LVBB01000141.1:1264-1813 GCA_001603075.1 Phycisphaerales bacterium Planc_01
GCGATCCGCTCTATCTTCTCCTTCGGGCTCATTCCGACTTCGTACTGGTACACGAACTCCGACTTCTTCCCGCACGCTTCCATCACTTTGTCCGCGAGTTCGAGCCCGCCTTCGCCGCCCTTCTCCCATACTTCCGACAGCGCCACCGACGCCCCCAGCGCGTTGCACTTCTTCTCGATGAGCGCAAGCTCGTCTTCGCTGTCCGCGGGGAAACGGTTGATGGCGACGACCGCGGGAAGGCCGAACGACGCGATGTTCTCTATGTGCTTCTCGAGGTTCGTCATTCCCTTCTCCAGCGCGACAAGGTCCTTCTCCCCGAGTTCGCTCTTCTTCCTCCCGCCGTGCATCTTCAGCGCCCGCACGGTGGCGACGATGACGACCGCCGAGGGCTCGAGCCCCCCGAGGCGGCATTTGATGTCCAGAAACTTCTCCGCTCCGAGGTCCGCTCCGAATCCGGCTTCCGTGACGAAGTAGTCCGACAGCTTCAAACCCAGACGAGTGGCCTGGATGGAGTTGCACCCGTGCGCTATGTTCGCGAAGGGGCCTCCG
>LVBB01000142.1 GCA_001603075.1 Phycisphaerales bacterium Planc_01
GAAAAGGGCGTTCCCGGTCAAACCTACGCCATCGGCGGCCGCTCCGAACGGACGAACATCGCCATCGTCGAAACGCTCTGCGCCATCCTCGACCGAAAACGGCCGAGAACCGACGGCAAGCCGTACCGGGAGCAGATCGCCTTCGTCGCCGACCGCCCGGGCCACGACAGACGCTACGCCATCGACGCCGGAAAGATCGAGCGCGAACTCGGCTGGAAACCGCAGGAGACGTTCGAAAAGGGATTGGAAAAAACAGTGGAGTGGTACCTCGCCAACGAAGAATGGACCGCGTCCATCCTCAGCGGCGCCTACAGGCTGGAACGCCTCGGGCTGGAGGAGGACCACGAATAACCGGCGGGGGCGCATTTCTTCGCGGAAAGTGGCCCCCGATAACGGACCAACGAGAAGGAGATGCCCGTCAATGAAAGGAATCATCCTCGCCGGAGGGAAGGGAACGCGACTCTACCCCCTCACCCGGCACACCAACAAGCACCTGCTGCCCGTGGGCCCCGAACCCATGATCTACAACCCCGTCAAGAACATGGTCGCCTGCGGCGTCCGGGAGATCCTCGTCGTCACCAGCAGCATCCACATGGGCGACATCGTCACGAGCCTCGGCAGCGGTACGGAGTTCGGCGCGGACTTCACCTACAAGGTGCAGGAGGAGGCCAGGGGTATCGCCGACGCCCTCCGCCTCGGCAGACGCTTCGCGGGGGACGAGTCCGTCTTCGTCCTGCTGGGCGACAACATCTTCGACACCCCGCTCGCTCACTTCACCGCGAACTACCGCGAGCAACAGAAAGAGCGCGGCGCCCGCGTCATGCTCGTCGAAGTCGACGACCCCACCAGCTTCGGCGTCGCCGCACTCGACGAAACCAAGGTCGTCGAAATCCAGGAAAAGCCGGAGAAGCCCAAAAGCAACTACGCCGTCGTCGGCGCATACCTCTACGACTCCAAAGTCTGGGAGATCATCGACGGACTGAACCCCTCAAAACGAGGCGAGTACGAGATCACCGACGTCAACAACGCCTACATCGCCAGGGGAGAGCTTTCGTACGACTTCGTCCGCGGAATGTGGATGGACACCGGCACCTTCGAATCGTACCACCGCGCGAACGAAATCCTCTTCAGCCGCCTGCCTTCTTCGCGGTAACACCCCGGAGGGGCCAATTCGCTCCTCGCCCCTCCGGAAGAGCGTTTTCCGCCTCAACACCGCCCGATGCACACGTACTCGAAGCCCATCGACTTCATCGCGGGGGGTGAATACTGATTCCTCCCGTCGAAGATCAGCGGCGTCTTCAACAGCTCCTTCATCCTCGGGAAATCCGGCCTCCGGAAGAGCGGCCACTCGGTCAGCAGCAGCAGCGCGTCCGCGCCCTCGAGCGCCTCGTAGTTCTCCTCCATGTACTCCATCGAATCGCTCCACTCCGACAAGTGCATCCGCGCATTCTCCGCCGCCACCGGGTCGTACACGCGAAGGCGCGCCCCCGCCGCAGCAAGCTTCGGCAGGATGTCCAGCGCGGGCGACTCGCGCACGTCGTCCGTCTGCGGCTTGAAGCTCAGCCCCCACACCGCGAACACGCGCCCCGAAACATCCCCGCCGTAATGGGCCATAATCTTCTGCAGGAACCACTCCCGCTGCGCACGGTTCACGTCCTCGACGGCCTTCAGAATCGAAAAGGGCGACCCCGCCGCGTCCCCCGACGCGATCAGCGCCTTCACGTCCTTCGGGAAGCACGACCCGCCGTACCCCACCCCCGCGTACAGGAAGGAAGACCCGATCCGCGAATCCGACCCCATCCCCTGGCGCACCTGATCCACGTCGCCGCCCACCAACTCGCAGAAGCGCGCCAGCTCGTTCATGAAGCTGATCCGCGTGGCGAGCATCGCGTTC
>LVBB01000143.1 GCA_001603075.1 Phycisphaerales bacterium Planc_01
GCGTAGACTCGCCCTGCGGAATCGGCCCGAGACTGGCCGACCGGCGGGCCGAGCCGATTCGGACTTCGAGGTCGGCCCCGACGGTATCGCCGGCGTTCTGGACGGCAACCTCGACCGTCTGGACCAGTTCATCCTTGTCGCGCGAGAACAGAACCGTTGGGCGCACTGATACGATCCGGATCGACGAGCCGCCCGCCGGAGCGTTCTGGGCCTCCGCACAGAGAGGAACGGCGGCAAGCAAGACGACGCAGAACAAGGCACGCATCGACATGGGATACAGGCATCGCTGCTTGTAGTGATCCGCCTTTGGCGGATTGTCCTGTTGGTATGCCCTCACGGGCACACTACAAGCGGCGGCGGCATGAGTGAGGTTCATCGTCTCTCCTTTCGTTCGCGCTCCAGATTGGACAGGACTGCCACATATCTGCACGATCTCTTCAGGTTATGAGGCGGCCCCCCTGCTGTCAACGGTTTCGCCACCCGCGCCGGGCGGCTGTGACTTGAACGAACCCCACCGCGCTGCTATCATCACCGCGAAGATATCGTGGTATCCGTCACTGCCTGATCCAAGGAGAATGGCTGTATGAGACTGACCTTCTGGCTGTTTGCCGCCTCACTGCTGTCTTTGGCAATGGCTTCTGTCGGCGCGGAGAGAATCGATCCGGCGATGGGCACGGTAGACCCTTGCGATGGGACATCGTGGTACGACGGCCGGCTCCTTCTGCTGGAAGGCAAGGGTTGGGAGGACACCGAATCGTATTACGACCGGCTGCCCGCCAGGGCAAAGGACAAGGTCCGCGCTCCGGTCTGGGATCTCAGTCAGCACAGCGCCGGGATGTGCCTTCGCTTCCAGACGGACGCCACGTCGGTCCGGGTTCGTTGGACGCTCCGCCGCGAGAACCTGGCGATGCCCCACATGCCCGCCACGGGAGTGAGCGGGATCGACCTTTATGCAAGGGCCGACAACGGGCGATGGACGTTCGTCCAAAACGGCCGACCCACCTCCAGGTCGAACGAAGCGTCGTTCCGCGTGCCCCCGAGCGCCGAATGCATGTTGTACCTGCCCCTCTACAATGGAGTGGAGTCGATCCAGATCGGCGTCGACAAGGACAAGGGCATTTCGCGACCAGCGGCTCCTGCTGCGCCGAACAAGCCGATCGTGTTCTACGGCACGTCCATCACGCAGGGCGGATGCGCCTCCCGCCCGGGCATGGCGAGCACCGCCATCGTTCGAAGAGAGCTTGACGTGCCCGTGGTCAACCTCGGCTTCTCGGGCAACGGCAGGATGGAACCGGAGATGGCGGACCTTCTGGCGGAGCTGGACCCGGCGGTGTACGTGCTCGATTGTCTGTGGAACATGCGGCCCGCTGAGGTATCGGAGCGGGTGGCGCCATTCGTCAGAACGCTACGGACAGCCCGCCCCGACACACCGATCCTGCTCGTGGAGGACTCCAGCGTCCGCAATACGACGCCGACGGAGAAGGGCACGATTCTCCGTCGGATTCATGAGGAGCTGACGGCCGAGGGAATGGCCAATCTGCATTTCCTGTCCAATCGAGACATGCTCGGGACCGACGGCGACGGCACGGTCGACGGCTGTCATCCCAACGACGTGGGAATGATCCGCCAGGCCGCTGTGTTCACCAAGTCTCTGGCCGCGATCCTGGGCGTACCGCTTCGTTAAGGTCTTCGCCAGGGATCAGCAGGAGTCATTTCTTCGCAGGCACGAAAGGAAACATCGCTCGCAGCTCGTCCTTTGTCGGATACCGTCCGTACTCACAGACCTCGAAGGCCTCCGCGTGCCGGACCTTCTTGCCGGCTTCCTCGCCATACAGCTCGATCAGTTTGTCACGATACTGGTTGGCGAGGTCCACGTGCTGCCGCCGGAGCCAGCCCTTGCGCAGTTGTTCCTGCCGGGCCTTCAGATCGGCCTCGTCGCGCGGGATATCGCTGGCGCTGCCGCCGCAGCCCCCCTCGATAAACTGCGACACAAGCTCCGCCATCGCATCCAGTTTGCGTTCGATCACCGAATCGATGGAGACGACAATGTCCGGACGGAACGGATTGGGCCTCTGGAACCCGTCGGACGCGTAGAGAAACACCGGGTTCTTCGTGATCGCAGGCACATCGGGACAGAAGAACGGCACGGTGACCATATACGCCGCATCCTGGACCAGGATGCCGGTGTAACGGTGGTCCGGATGGTAGTCGTTCGGACGGTGGGTGATCACGATGTCCGCGTTCCAGTGGCGGATCAGGCGGGTGAACGTCCGGCGGTTCTCCAGCGTGGGCTCGATCTCGCCGTCGTGGATGTCGAGCACCTGGACCGTGTTGCCCAGGATCTTGGCGGCCTTCTGGACTTCCGCTGTGCGACGCAAGGCCAGCGGCCCGCCGGCCGTCTGCCAATGGCCGATGTCGCCGTTCGTGGTCGAGACGAATTTCACATGGTGGCCAAGGTCGCTCCACAGACATGCCACACCGCCGGCGTAGATCTCACAGTCGTCCGGGTGCGCTCCAAAGGCGATGATCCGCAACTTGCCGTCTTCGGGCGGCGCCTTCTCCACCGCAACCATCGCCGACCCCATCGCGGCGGCAACGTCTGCGGCGGAGCTCGCCATCCCCAGCCGCGCGGCACCGAACGAACCCGCCAAGATCAACCCGCAGAAGACCCCGCACACATACCATCGCCATCGGTTCATCGGACTGTCTCCTTTCTGAACGTCCTTTCGCTATCCAAATCTCGGTGGCCGAGGACGCTACTCGCTGGGCGCCGGCGCCGTCTTGGCGGCAGCGTCGTCGCGGAAGAGCAGTGCGAACAGGCCCAGCAATACCGCGCTCATGATCGTGATGATGATCCAGATGGGATTCCAGTCCACAACGCCGTCGGTCGTGTACCTGTTGATGAGTTGCACGTTGAAATAGGTTCCGACGAGCATCCCTACACCGTAGCAGATCAGGATGATGAAACCCTGGGCCTGGGCGCGAATCTCGGGAGGCGCCTTCCTGTCCACGTAGACCTGTCCGCCGACGAAGAAGAAGCCAAAAATCACGCCGTGCACGAGAATGGCGATGTAATAGGGCCAGGTCTGCCCGATCGCTCCGCCTGCCCAGAAGGCCGCGTAACGCACCAGCAGCGCACCCAATCCGATGACCATGGCCCACCTGGCTCCGAACCGCACCAGCGCCAGGGGCACGACCACCATGACGAATATCTCGCTGAGCTGGCCCAGATTCATGGTCGCCGTGATGTATTCGAAGCCCTGGCTATCGAAGAACTGCGAGCCGAAGGAGAAGTACATGGTGAACGGAAGCATCACGAGCATGGAGATGATGATGAACAGGGCGAAATTGCGGTCCTTCATGAGCGTCAGCGCCTGCAACCCGAGCACATCGACGATCGAAGACTTTTGGCCCTTGGCCGGAGGCGGCGTGTTGGGCAGGGTCAGGTTCAGCAGGGCCGCTGCCAGCGCGCTGCCCGCCCCGCAGTACAGAGGAATCGCCGTGTTGTCGATCTTCAGGCCATCGTACAGCCTGGCCGCTACGATGCTGAAGACCCCGGACGCCACCCAGCCGATGGAACCGAAAAGCCGGATCTGAGGGAACTTCTCCGAGGGGGCGTTGGCCATGGCGATGGCGTTGGTCAGACTCCACGTCGGCATATAGCAGAACATGGCCAGCAGCAGGATCACGAACAAGGCCGTCGCATCGGTGACGCGGGCCCCAAGGAAGAACAGGACGGCGCAACTGAGATTCAGGGCCGTCAGCACCTTCTGGCTGGCGAAGTGACGATCCGCCACCATGCAGAAGATCGGAGCGATCAGACAGCCGAGAGGCATGACGCTGAGAATCCATGCCTTGGCGTTGCCTTCGATGCCCAGTTTCGTCAGATAGGCCGCCAGCGGCACCCACCAGACCGCGAACATCAGGTACTGGAGAAACATCATCACGCTGAGACGAACTCTGACGTTCAGGGGCATCGCATCCATAGCACCATTCCCTTCCTGGAGTAGAACCGCGAGTCTGTGAGCCGCCCGCCACGAGCCGGGACTTGGCAAGACCTGCGGCAATCATATCAAGGTGGTCGGTGTTCGAACACCCCCCTCTTACGAACAAACGCGAACCGACCTTCCAGCCGCTCCTCCGACCGGATGGTCCGAACGACCTCAAGCCGACGGCGCAAGACCACCGCTCAACCGCATCGAGGCCGACACCTCAGAACGACACGGATAGCGGTTCGTTGCGGCCCGCCAGGGCGGCCACCTCGGCCGCCGAGAGGGCTCGCTGGTAGATTTGGATTTCGTCGATATCTCCGGTAAGCCAGTTATCGGTGGCATCAAAGACCCCGCCGCCACCGATGTTGACGGGGAAGCTGGACGCACCATACGTGTCGGCGATCGGTGTGCCGCCCGAGACAGCCGGCCGGCCGTCCAGGTAGATCGTGACGGACGTGCCGTTGCCGACCGCCACAATGTGATGCCAGTCCGCCGTGGCATCATAGGGCCAGGTCAGGTTGACGGCGCCGCTGGCGGCACTCCATATCTGGACGTTGTTGCCGGCGGAAACCCCGTACTCGATACAATCGTTCTGGCCCACCAGGCCGCTGCGGTCCGCCTGAGAGAGGTTTCCCTTGAGCCAGCAGGCAATCGTAAATTGCGTCAGGTCGCTGAGCAGGCTCTTGCCGGTGGTGATATAGTCGCGACGCCCCTGAAAGCTCACGGCGCTGCCGGTGACGCCGGTGATCCAGGTGGGATTGCCCTCGATCGTGCCGTGGTTGCCGCTGCCGGAGGAGTCGGTCGCAACATGGCCCGAGCCCTCGTCCAACGCATAGTGGAGCACCAGATTCGCCTGGTCCGGCGGCTGTGGTGTGATGAATTGGGGTATCCCCGGAACCAGCCGGATATCGTCGATGTATACAACGCCTGCGGCTCCGACCCCTTCGACGCCGATGACCAATTCGGTGACACGGCGGACATCCGCGCCGACGCTCGACAGCTCGACGTTCCACGGCTGCCATTGGGCCTTGTCGATGTCGGAGGCATCGCCGCTGTACGCCACCTTGGTCCCGTTGATCTTCAGATACAGATGCCCGTTGTTGCCCTGGGCGCCACGGAAATGCAGCGAAAGACTTCTGACGCCGTTCGCCGTCCAGTCCTGCGGCGTGTCAAACGTCCGAACGGCTTCGGAGATCGCAACGCCCGCGTTGTCATAGAACAGCGGCATAGCCTGACTGCCACTGTTGACGATGAACTTCTCGGCAAACGGGGCTTCGAGATGCCCAACCGTCGAACCGGTTTGGTTCTCCCAGCCGTCGATCCACGTCTCGTAGATGCGGCTGCCGACATCGTCCGTGTAGCCCTCGAAATCGTCCACCACCAGGAACCCCTGCGTCGTGAAGCGCCAGACCTCGCCGGGCCACACGCCGGCAGGATCGGCCTGATTGACTTCGTCGATCTTCCAGAAGTAGGTCGTCGCCAGATGGAGGTCGATCGGTACGTAGCGTGCGTTCGCGACGGTATCCACCAAAGCCGTGCCGTCGGTCACCGCCGCCTCGTCCGGGCTGAGGTGGACATGATGCAGAGCTGACGCGCGGCCGGCCCGCCAACGGAGCGCCGCATCCACAGCCACATCGGTGGCGCCGTCGGCCGGCTGTGGCTCGCGAGCCCGCACCGGAATGAACAGGAAGCGAACCTCACTGAGACCGACCTGGCCCATCTGACCGTACCCACTGTTGACGGCGATCCTGACGAACCTGGCCTCGATCCCTCCGAAGTCAACCGTCGTATTGGCCGCATACTCGGAGCGCGCGGTGGCCTGGGCAAACTGCACGTCGCCCCAAACGGTCCAGTCCGCACCGTTCTCGGAGTGCTCGATCGTAACGTCTCTGAGTCCGAAGCCCAGAATCGGCTCGAACTGCACGTTGTAGTTCCATACGATCATCTCGTGCAGCTTGTAGATGCCGTCGAACTCATACTGGATATACACCGACTCGCTGGTGGGGCCGACCAACCACATGTCCATACTGTCGATCGAGTGCTGGTCGTCGGCATTCAATCCGGAGCCGTTGACCGTATTCTCGGGCCCCTGCCCCTCACCGGAGGCCACATTGCTTGTGGCCACGATGTTCCGGATCGGATAGACGAACGGCTCGACGGTGAAACTCCAGACATTTCCCTTGAATACCGTGTAGTCCGGTGCGCCGTTGACTTCGTCGACCCGCCAGAAATAGGTCGCACCGTACGCCAGAGCATCCTGGGGTGTATAGGTCGTCCCCAACTGGCCCTTGCTCACCAGCACCCCCAGCGGAGCGGCGGCGCTCGCCGCATTGACATCGTCGCGATTCGTGCCGAAGTACACATCGTGTGTCACCGCCGTATCCGGGGCCGTCCAGCTCAGGCTCGTGTCACGCGCGACGTCGGTAGCGCCGTCGGCCGGGATCGGAGACGTGGCCTTCGAGGAAGTGAGCCCTCTCATGACATCGCCGATTTCCTCGGCCGTAAGAGCGACGTCAAACAGGGCGACTTCGTCGAGCACGCCATAGAAGAACCCGCTGGGCGCACCGCCGGTCAACTGCGCGCCGATCAGAACCGGCGTCACGGTATCGGTGTTCTGGGCGCCCCGCTCCTGTTCGGCGTCGGGAACGCCGTTTACGTAGATCCTCATCACCGCGCCGTCATAGGTTACGGCGACGTGCCCGAACTCATTGGCGGGCAGAGTCAGACTGCCGGAATAGGCCCAGGGTGCGACTTCCCGGTGGAATGTGACGGTGCCACCGCCACCGATCGAAAGGATATAGGCACCGATCACGCCCGCGTTGAATTTGCTCATGATGGTGCCGCCGCCCTGGTTCTTCACCCAGGCCGTGATACTGAACGGCGCCGCACCGCCGAAGGGCAGATTCTCGCTCGACTGGCGGATCTCCAGATAGCTCGCGCCGTTGAACTCCAGAGCCGAACCATACCGCCCCCCTACCCATGCAGGATTCGCTTTCAGGTCGGCGTCGTAACCATGCCCGGAGTTGTCCTTGGCAATGCTGCCCGAACCTTCGTTGAAGAGCCAGACTCCGACAATGGTGTCGGGATCGACCTGGGCGCTGCTGTGGGACAGGCACAACAGACCCACGACAGCGAACGCGGCATACACGGTCAGTGATCTTCTCGCGGTGGTCATGGCCAAATCCTCCTGCTCTGCAAACCGGGATCCCCCATGTGTTTTCACAGACAAACCCTCAGCACACCATGCCCTATATCATACCAGAACACACCCGAATCTCAACACATCCTTGTGTATTGCGATGACCCATTCTGGCCGAGAGGGGGCAGGATGGCGGGATGGAGGCCGGCAGACGTTGGCAGGGCCACGGAATACACACGATTGCCTGCCCCGTGCCTCTGCGGTACACTTACCCTTGGCTTTGACGTGCGCGAACGGGCACCGAGGACGGTCTGGAGACGATTCATGGCCTGGACATCAAAGAAACATCTGGCGGGGATAATTGTCGGTCTCGTTTCGGTGGGAGCGGCTGCCACCGAGCCCCTGTTCTTCGATACCAACGACACGGGCCCGGCCCCGACTGACATCCCCGCCATTCGGGCTTGGAAGACCATCTGCCTCGATCCCGACTACGGCGGCCAATGGGTGGTCGCGGCCGATCTCGATGGAGACGGCCAAGTCGATTTCGTCTCCTGCGAAAACCACAACGTCGGCGATGTTCACTACACCTCGACCGCCGTCGCCCATCGCCTGGACGGCACGACGCTGTGGCGCTGGGGCGATCCCGACATCGGCCGCAAGGAATGGCACCACGACGTCGCCTGCCAGATTCACGACTGGGATGGCGACGGCCGCCCCGAGGTTGTCCTCGCCACCAAGGGAGTCCTCGTGGAGTTGGACGGCCGCACCGGCGCGGAGCGACGCCGCATTCCGATTGCCGAGGATGCCACCGACTGCATCGTCTTCGCCGATCTCGCTGGGCGGGGTCGCCCCACCGATGTCCTCGTCAAAAACCGCTATCACGACATCTATGCATACAATCACCGCGGCGAGTTGCTCTGGCACGTTCGCGATCCGGGCGGCGCCTCTACCGCCCATCAGCCACGCCCGATCGATCTGGACGGCGACGGCAAAGACGAGATCGCCGCCGGCTATGCCCTGCTCAACGCCGATGGTTCACTGCGATGGCGGTTCCGCTCGACCAAGGTCGACGAGAACCGCGGCCACCTCGACTGCATCCGCCTGTTTCGCAGGGCCGACAGACTGGAAGACGTTCGTCTGGTCCTCACCCTGTGCGGCGCCAAGGGCATCGCCATGATTGACGGCAACGGCCAGGTGATCTGGGAGCAGACGGGCAGCCATTTCGAGTCCATCGATATCGGCCGCGTCATTGCCGAACACCCGGGGCCCCAGGTCCTTGTGGACATCGATCATCAACCCTTCGGCAAGGCGCCCCTGCTGCTGCTGGATGAAAATGGTGGCCTGCTCGGTCGCACCAACACCGACTACGCTCGCCATCATCATCTGCTCGACTGGACCGGCGACGGGTTCGACGAGATCGTCAACGCACACAGCGGCACGATTTACGACCACGCAGGCCGACGCATGGCGACGCTTACGGCCCCCAAGGCGGACAAGGGCGAGCGCAGCATGCTGGTTGGCGATTTCACGGGCGACGGTGTACCGGACGTCGCGCTTGTCACGACGGATGCCCTCTACGTCTTCAAGAACTACAGCGGCGTCAAACCGGCGGAACACATCGGTCTGGGAACCGAACTCAACTTCACGCTCTACTGATCGAACCGGCCGCCGCTATTGCCCCACTCCCAGGCGCTTCTGCAACTGCTCCAGTGAGACCCCCTTGGTCTCGGGCAGGTACTTCAGCACCAGGACGAACTGTACGAGCATCATGACGGCGAAGAAGGCGAACGCCGGAGCACCTGAGTTGCGGGCCATCACCGGGAAAGCCCAGCTCACGCCGATACACAGCAACCAGATCAGAAAACACGCGGCCGCCGATCCCGATGCGCGAATCGCGTTGGGGAGCAGTTCGTTGATGCACACCCACACCACAGCACCTTGCGAATAGGCGTGTGAGCCCACAATCCCCATCATCGCCACGATGACGATCCAGCCCTGGGCGTGCGTGTGGAAGACCCAGGCGGCCAATCCATGAGACAAGATGAAGGTCACCGACCCGGCCAGCAGGAGCGCCTTGCGGCCCACCCGGTCGATCAGCACCATCGCAAACACCGTCATGACGAGATTCGTCAGGCCGATGATGACCGACTGCATCAGGGCGCCCGCCTTGTCGGCTCCGGCCATGCGGAAGATATCGGCCGTGTAATAGATCACTGCGTTGATGCCGTCCAACTGGTTGAACGCCGCGATCATGCCGGCCAGCAACAGCGGCTTGAGGTACTTGCGATGGAGAAGGCTCTGGTGGCCGCCGATCCTCTCGGAGGTGAGCGACTGCTCGATCTCATCGACCTCCCGCCGAGGATCCTCGTGGCCGAACCTCGTCAAGACCTCTTCGGCCGCGGCACGGTTCCCTTTCTTCATCAGCCAGCGGGGGCTTTCCGGAATCAGGATCGAGGCCACGAGAAAGACCGCTGCGGGGGCCGCCTCCACGCCGAACATCCATCGCCACACCGCCGGATGCTCGGGCCCCAGCAGATAGGCCACCAGATAGTTCGACAAGTACGCCATCAGAATACCCACGACGATGTTCAACTGGCTGACCGCCACCAGCAGGCCGCGCCGTCGCGCCGGGGCGATCTCGGTGATATATACCGGCGAGACAACCGAAGCTCCACCGACCGCGATGCCGCCGATCCAGCGAAACAGAAGCAGCGCATGCCAGTTCCAGGCATAGGCACAGCCGACCGCCGACACCAAATAGAAAGAGGCGAGCACTGTGAGCACCGGCCGTCGTCCCCACCAGTCCGAGGGCCGTCCCACCAGCAGAGCACCGAACAGCGTCCCGAACAGCGCACTGGAGACGGTGAACCCCAGGAGGTTGTCGGAGAGCGAATACACGTCGCGAAGCGCCTCGGTCGTGCCCGAGATCACCGCTGTATCGAACCCGAAAAGGAAGGACCCTAACGCCGCGATGATGGAACTGGTCAGCAGCATCGCGCCGCCATGCGTTTCCTTCATACCGCCATCGCCGGTCATATCCATATCGCCTGGCCTCGCATTTGCAGTAGTGACCTAATTGAACTCCGCCCGCAGCGTCACGAGCCCCCACGCCGGCACGTCGATGGGGCCGTTCACGGGCTCGCCCGCTCGCTCGGTTGTATCGCTCAGGTAGACAGCCGCCGGCTGGACGCTGCCCCACTTCAGGCTGATCGATCTCGCTTTGTCTGTCGCGCCGAGCAGGCGAACGATCAAGGCGCGGCCGTCGTCACTGGGCTTCAAGGCCGTCACGAGACAATCGCCCGGCTCGACGTTCAGCAATGACTTCGCGGACTGCGGGCCTTGCGCACGTATGGCCAGCAGCGGCTGGCTGAAACCGGTGGCAAAACGTGACGCCTCAGCCGGATCGCGCCGGCGGTGAGGCCGCAGGACGAATCGGAACACCGTCGGGCCCTCCTGGTAGGCGCGGTAGTTGGTGCCCCAGTGATTGTTCATGGCCCAGGAATAGAGCTTCTGCGTCGGCTCCACACGCCGGCGCCAAACGTCCGGATCGGTCTGCGAATTAAGCAGCGTGGCGGTGATGCCCCCCACCTGCACGAGCGGCGCATCGAGCGTCACCCAGGTGATGCCGCGATCGGCGTTGGAGACATCAGCCCAGCGACCCACAGTGAACCAGTTCTTGCACGCGCTGGGCATCTGGTCGATCTCTGGACGCATCACGCCCAGCGGAATATCGAGGAGCACCTCGCCATCCGGCACCGCAAACGGAAAGGCGAAGTTCACACTCTCCTTGCCTTCCTTGGCGTGGTAGCTCTTCGCTTGCAGCCGCTCTTTGTCCACTGTGTTGATGAGCTCGACATAATCACATCCGGCTACGACGCGCAGCTCTCGCACGAGCTTCCGGCAGCCCGGCGCCGACGACTCGATCACGAGCGAGGCGACCAACGGGCCTTTCTCGCCGACACGAATCGTCACCGGCCCGTTGCGCTGAAGGTCCTTCAGATCGTCGCCGATCAGATACAGATAGTCGTTCAGAGCCTCGCCACCACTGGTGTCGGCGAAGTTGCCGCTCAGTCCCCTGGCCGTCAATTCGACGATGCCGCCGGTACCCTCATCGAGCCGCAGACGAATGGCCCCGCTGTCCAAAGTCGCGCCCTCTGCGATCGCCCGGCCCTCGCCATGAGGCGCACCTGAAACCACGGTATACCGGCGGGCGGCAAACGGCGGCACGTCGCGCGCCAGGAAGACCAGCTCGCCCGATGTCAGTCGCTGTGAAGGGACCGGCCGGCCCGCATCATCGGTGACACGGTCGCCGCCGGCAGGTAGGGGCGAATAATCATTCGCCCGTGCTTCCGAGACAGTCACCAGTTCCGTGCGTGGCCAGGAAAGCGTGTTGAAAACATCCACCATTCGCGGCGTTGCGGCAGAATCGACGCGTTCGCCTCCCAGAGAGGCCGCCAGCAACTCGCGAGACTGCCGGTCCGCCGACTCGGCGTAGCTACGTTTGATGTCCCATTGTTCGAGCGTCTCTTTCCGCTGCGGCTCGCTCACGCTGCACCAGGCGCCCCAGGTGTGCTCGGAGTACAGCAGCACCTTGTTCCATGCTTCTTCGAAGGCCTTGGCCGGGTACGCAGACGGGCGCAACATCGCGAAGAGCGTTTCCGCCTGCGCGAGCCGGTCAGAGCTGGCGCGGTTCATCGCGGTCTCCAGAGCGGATGAGCCGGCGCCGTCCTCCCAGTACGGGGTCCAGTCGCCTCGCACGACCGGCAGCCTGTCACCGTAGCGGTGCTCGAACGCACGGAACGCCTCGCTCGTGCCCGAGATGATGAAACGAGGCCAGGCGAATCTGGCGTTCCAGTCGCGGACGAACTCGCAGATGGCCGGGTCCGGCACAGCGTTGTCGCCGTGGCCGGCCCATCGCACATAGGCGATGTCGAACGGATAGCCGCGTTGCTCCAGCCCATCGGAGAAATCCTCGACCAGCCGGGGCGACATCTTGCCGTAGCGGTGCGACATCGCGTAGCCCCAGAATGGAATCCAGACAAGCACCTTCGACCGCTCGTCCGGGCCCACCCAATAGAACGGTTTGTTCTCCCACTCGCGAAGGATGGTGCCGATGCGGTCGAAGTAATTCGGCGCCACGGAGAAATAGCGAATTCCCGCCTGGGCCATCGCGGTGACCGTGCCCCACGTGTACCCCGGGACATCGGAGATCATGGCCGCGTCAATCGGCACGCCGGTCTGCCGGGCCAGCTCCGTAGCATACTTGAACAGGCGAACCAGCTCTTCCGGCCGGCACAGCCCGGTCAACTCGTTGAGGTACATACCGTTGAGCACGACCTGCCCGGTCTGCACCGCATCGAGAAATTCCGCACGCTGCCGGTCGTCGAGACGGTGCAGGTACAGGTCCGCCGCCCAGAGCACCTCGACATTCCACACGAAACGAGCCCCTTCGGGATAGTCGGCCGTTCGCTTGGCGGCGGCGATCCCGTCGAGAAGGTTCTGCACCTGCCTGGCTTCGATGGCGGTCTGAATCTCGGTATAGCCGATGTCGGTGTGGGAGTGCGGCGTGATATACACTGTGAGCTTCTTGACTGGCTTGAGCGTCACGTCACGCGCGGCGATCACCTTGCCACTGACAGCGACCGTCACCTGCCCCTTCGTCTCCGCCTCGACGGCATCGACCATCAACTCCACTTCCTGCGTCCCCTGGACCAGTCGCACGGACTTCGCAGGCCCATTCACCAGTCGCACGACGGCGTCCGCATCCTCGCCGAAATGTCGTACAGTCACCATCAGCGGTTGCGACATCCGCCCGTCCCGCTCCTGCAACGCGCGCACCGGCCTGGCTGACTCCAGAAGCGTGCGCGCCTGCACCGGGCACAGCGCCGCGCCAGCGGGGGTTGTCAGCGACAGCGCATCGTAGAGCATCCAACTGCCGCTCAACGTAGTGATACGGACTTCGTTGTCGCCTGCCTTGAGCAGATGCGCCGGGAAGGCGACCGCGAACTTGTGCTCGCGTCCCTTCTGCGGTTCGCCGAACACGGAGGCATCTCCCGCCCCTCGGGGCAGCGACTGCTCGAACGCCTGCCCGTTCACTTCCACGCGCAACTTCGGCGGGCCGGCGCTGTGGGCATCGATCAGATCGAACAGGAGCCGGCATTCACCGCTCGCCGGCGGGGTCCTCAAACCGAAAAGCACGATGAACGTATGCGGGCGCGCCCCCGCCCAGCCATCGGCCGGGCCGGGCTGCACGTACGGCCAGTCTTTTTTCGGCTCGGAAGCCCCGACTACGAAGAACGCATCGTCCTCGAACTGCGCATAGCCGTCGGGCGCCAGGGCAAACTCCGCGTTGTCATCGTCAGCCTTGCCAATCTCCCAGAGCACGGCAGAGGAATCGACCGAGGCGCCCTGCTGCTGTTCGGCCCAAGCCAGCAGCTCGACGATGGCCATTCCGAGAACGCCCGCCGAGCCGCGAAACTGACCCGACCCTCGCGGCTGATTGTCGCGCGACCACCATTCGTGGAAGTCTCCGTGCCGAAGGACTCTCGAGGTCATGGGCACGAGTTCCCGGTAGGCCTCTTCGACAAGCCCATGACGAATCAACTGGCGGATCATCCGCCCGCCGAACCAACACCAGTCGCCGCCGTTCTGGTAGGAGTACGGCCCCATGGCTGGATTCTTGAAGCTGCCTTCGGGGTAGACCGGGTAAAGCGTCAGCCCGATCGAGCCGGCGCCGGCGCGTCGGACGTTGTCCACCATCTGCCGAAGAGAGTCCGCGACTTCGTCTTGCGTCAGCAGTCCCGCTTCGATCGCCACCGCCGTGCCACCGTGGTAGTAGACCGCCGCCTCGTCAAAGCCGCTCGGAAAGGGCGACCCTTCGAGATAGACATGGGGGCGAAACTTGCGCCGGTCGGCATCCCACAGATGTTTCCGCACGTTCGTCCGGAGGTCGTCTCGCACCTTGCGCCAGCGCGCCGACGAGGTTCCTGTGTCACCGGTCAGCGAGAGGTAATCGTCGATGGCCACAAGAAACATGGCGTTGTCGTAGATGTCGAGGGCGCGATGAGAGCTCTCATCCAGCTCGACGCCCCACTCGTGCTCGGGCTGCACGTCGCCCCAGTCGGCGGTCGTAGCGCCCCACACCAGACCATGCTGCGCATCGAATCGGTGGGCGAGCACGTACTCCAGCGCGCGGACCAGGCGGTCGCGAACCGACACGCCGTCCACTTTCTCGTCGAGAATGGAAGAATCCCCCGTGACGGCAACGTACTTCCGCACCGCCTGGACCAGCGAGGATTCCTGATCGGTCTCCACGGTGTTCTTGTGGGCGAGCAGTTCCGGCGCGAGAGCCGACCGGCGGTACTTGTAGGCGACGTTGCCCTGCGCCTTCGGGATGTAGCCATCCACGATATCGCCCTGCGGCCCCTGGAAGCGGAAGAAGGTCAGCAGGGCCTCGCGCACCGGCTTCGGATCGTTCACCTGGAGCGACAGCTCGATGAAGGTATTCAGATCGCGAATCCACACCTCGCCGTAACCGCTGCCGGCGGTGAATCCGGTCTTCAGCAGACTCCTCGCCTTGTCCAGGACCAGTGGCAGGTTCGGGTCGGCCAGGATCTGCCGGGCCACGGAGGTGGATTGGGACGATGGAATGCTGGAATGCTGGAATGACCGGTTGGTCCCCGGTGCTGCTCCCAGTGTTCCAATACTCCCGTATTCCAGTATTGCAAGCAAGACAAGAGAGTGGTGAAGTGCGCCAGACATCTTGGGACCCTCGGGGTTTACTATTTGCGATCGGCCATCTACAATTCTGCTCAGCGACAGCCAGATGGTAAATCGTAGATGGCGAATTGTAAATGGTAAGCCTATGACACCGAGAGAAAGAGTCCTGGCCGCACTGAATCACATCGAACCCGATCGCGTTCCGATCGATCTGTCCGGGCATCGCTCCTCGGGCATCGCCGCGATGGCGTACCCGAGGCTGCGCAAGTACCTCGGCCTCGAACCGAGACCCGTTCGCGTCTACGACGTGGTCCAGCAGCTCGCCATTGTCGATGACGACGTACTCGACCGCTTCGGCGTCGACTGCATCGAAATGGGACGAGGCTTCGCCCTCGCCGAAAACGACTGGAAGCCCTGGACGCTTCCCGACGGCACGGATTGCCTCATTCCCGCCTGGACCCGCATGGAGCGTCGGTCAGATCGCTGGGTCATCCTCTCCGACTCCGGGCAAGTCATCGCGCACATGCCCGACGGGACGCTGTACTTCGAACAGACGCACTTCCCGTTCGCCGAATCCGAGGACGACGGCATGCTCGCCGCCGCCTTCGGCGAATGCATGTGGACCGCCGTGGCATCGCCGCCCGGTCCGGTCGATCCGCAGACCCTCCGTGAGGGGGCCCGGCGACTGCGCCAGAGCACCGACCGGGCCATCATCGGCCTGTTCGGCGGCAATCTCTTCGAGACGGGCCAGTTCTTCTACCGGGCCGACAACTTCTTCATGCTGCTGGCCTCCGACCCTCCGCGGGCGCATCGATTTCTGGACCGCCTGGTGGAAATCCATCTGGCTAATCTGGAGAAGTTCCTTGCCGCCGTCGGCTCGTCGATCGACATCATTCTCTTCGGCGACGATCTCGGCATGCAGACAGGTCCCATGCTCAGTCCTCGGATGTACTGCGAGTTCTTCAAACCCCGCCACCGAATCCTCTGGCATCGCGTCAAGGAGCTGGCCGACGTCAAGGTCATGCTCCATTGCTGTGGCGGCGTACGCGAACTCCTGCCTCATCTCATCGAGGCGGGTCTGGACGCCATCAATCCCGTCCAGATCACCTGCTCCGGCATGAACGCGGCGGAATTGAAGGCGGAATTCGGGCGGGACCTGACCTTCTGGGGCGGCGGCTGCGACACGCGGGAGATTCTCACCGCGGCGCGCCCCCAGGAAGTGGCCGAGCACGTCAGGAATCAGGTCCGCATCCTCTCGCCGGGCGGCGGCTTCATCTTCCAGCAGGTCCACAACATCCTCGCCAACGTTCCGCCCGAGAACATCGTCGCCATGTTCGACGCCGTAAACGCAAGCCGGTAACGCCGTGCACGTCGCACGAGACATGCGGCACTGCGGATGACGTTTCCAAACGTCACTCTGTTGCCGGTCGTCCGAACGCGATGTCGTCGATGTACACGATGCCGGTTCCGCCGGCGGTCGGACTGGTCCTGTTGCCCACGCCGATCGTCATCTTCTCGATCCTCGTCAGACTGACGCCTCCGAACTCGCCCAGCGCGAGCCGCCACTCCTGCCACTCGGTCGCCAGGACCGCGTCCGGGTCTGCGTGGCCAACCGTCGCGGAGCGCCCGGCGCTGTCCTCCAGCGTGACGTAGACTGTCTGTGGCGAATTCGCCGCAGCGCCCTGGAAATACAACCGCAGGCTGTCGGCGCCGCTGACCGTCCAATCCTGCAAGTCGTCAAACGTTCGCTCGGCCTCGGAGTAGAAGGGAGCGAGGGAGTTGTCATACGTCAGGGGCATGGACTGCCGACCGCTGTGGACGATGGTCCGCTCGGCAAACGGCGCGTTAAGATACCCGACCGTCGAGCCGGTATTGTTGACCCAGCCGTCGAGCCAGGTATCGAAGATCGTCGTCCTGGCGTCGATGTCGTCGTTGTAGCTCTCGAAGTCGTCCACCACCGCGTATTCAGCCGTCGTGAAGCTCCAGATGGCGCCGGGCCACACCGCGACGGCATCGGCTTCGTTGACCTCGTCGATCCGCCAGTAGTAGGTGGCGCCGAACTCCAGGTTGTCCGGGGCGAAGGCTTCGCCGTCCGCCGTACCGGCCGGGGTCAGGGCATCCGGGGCCGTGCCCAGATAGACCTGATGGGAGACCGCCTGGCGACCGCTGCGCCAAGCGAAGGCCGTGTCGATCTCGACGTCGGCAGCGCCGTCGCCGGGTTGCGGCTCGCGGGCCTGCGCGGGAATGTGCAGGAAGCGCACTTCGCTCAGGCCGAACTGGCCCGACGTGCCCCACCCGCTGTTGACGGTCAGCCGGACGTATCTGGCCGCCACGCTGCCGAAGTCGACACTCGTGTTGGCCGTATACGTGGCCTTGGCGGTGGCCTGAGCAAACTCCACGGTGTCCAGAATCGTCCATTCGGTCCCGTTCTCGGAATACTCGACGGTCACGTCTTTGAGCCCGAAACCGAGGATCAGCTCAAACTCGGCGTTGTAGTTCCACGCGAGCATCTCGTGCAGCTTGTGGACGCCATCGAACTCAAACTGAATGTGCAGGGTCTCGCCGTCTGGCGGACTGGCCAGCCACATGTCGGAGGCCTGAGTCGAGTGTCGATCACCCCAGTTCAATCCGGAGCCGTCGACCGTCCGCTGCGCCGTGGAAATCCCGTCCGAAATGCCGTTGCTGCTGGCCACAACGCCCTGAATCGGATAGGCAAACGGTTCCGTCGTGAAGCTCCAGACAACGCCCTTGACGATCGTGTTGTCCGGCGGCGCCATGACTTCGTCGATCCGCCAGTAGTACGTCGTGTCGAAATCAAGCACACCCGGCGGATCGTAGCTGGTCGCCGTCTGGCCCTGGCCGACAAGCACACCTCTCGGATCGGTGCGGCTGGCGTTGTCCACATCGTCAAAGACGGCGCCGAAGTAGACGTCGTGCGAAGCGACCGCCCGGCCGGAAGACCACGCGAGACTCGCTGTCCGCCTCACGTCCATGGCGCCATCCGGCGGCTGGGGAGCGCCGGCCACGCGTGCGTCGATGATCTCGATCACCTTGCCGACTCCGCCGCTCAGCAGCATTCTGGCCCCATCGTCCACCACATCGAAACCCCAGTTCGGGTTGGTGTCTCCTGTCAACGCGTCAAGCTCTTCTTTGGTGTATCTGGTATGGAGAGTCCCCAGGGTGGTTGCGTCCGTCATATTGTAGACATAGACCCCATTGTGCGTCGTGTGGACGTACAGGAATCCGTCTACCTCCTTGACCGTCCAGAGTCCCCAACTGCCGTCGCCGGTGACGTCGAGGGTCCCCAGCCGCGTGGATACACCTGTGGCCAGATCGATGGCCCAGAATCCCGCGGCATTCACGCCGGAGTCACCGTAGTAGGCGTAACCACGGTAGACATCGCCCACGCGAACGTTTCGAATGCGCGACGTGGCCCCGGTGGTCACGTAGCCGTTCGCGTTCCAGGTCGTGTTGGCGCTGACCTGGAATGGTTCGACGCTGACGTCCGTCAGGTACAGGTTGGACCTCAGCCCGCTGGCGTAGCTGTTGTGGATGATCGTGTCATCATCTACCCAGTCGTACGAACTGGGCCTGACACCGAGATTCGTGGCAAGCACCCGGCTGTCAAGGTTGAGGTCCGGATCGATCCTTGAGAAGTAGTCGTTGTCGGCGCCGCCGGCGAGCAGTACGTAGGAGGCCGCCGGGAACGCGTCCGCCATGCGGGCCTCAGCGCCGTCTGCGATACCGGCCACGGCCTCATAGTCGGTCGAACCCACCGGGTAGCAGCCTACGCCGCGATTGGGAGAGTTGATCTGAACGACGTAGTTCCTGCCCCCGTACGAACGCGGGTTGTACATGGAGCTGCTGGCGCCAAGGTCTGTTCCAAAGTCCATGACCGCGCCGACTCGCAGCGCCGCGCCGGGCACAGGCACGCCCAAAACCTGCGGTGTTATTGCGAGCGTCACAAGGAAGAGAAACGAAGTCAGAAAAGACAGCCTCTTGCACATGGTCATCCTCCTCTAAGAGTCAAACCGGCACTTCCTACCTGCCCTGACAGCCTGTAATCCTGGACCGCACAGCCTCTATGATACCGCGACACCGCCCCCGATCTCAAGAGTTTCGGCTGTCAAACCGGGCCCGGACGGCGAGAATCTGCTATTTCTGCCGCAGGATCGGGCGTTTCGCCGCTTCTTCGGCACAGATCCGGCGCCATTTTCTCGTTTCTGAGCCTCCTTCTGACTGCGCATCGCACCCGGTCAGAAATCCAGCAGCCTCAAGACGTCCTCGATGGTCCCCTCCTTGCTGATCCGGCGACCCGGCCCGGAGGGCTCGTCGAAGACCAGATACTCCTTCTTCGCCTGGATGGGGAGCGAGAGCCTGTAGGGTTGGCAGTCTGCAATGGCGGCCACGGCGCGCCTGGCGCCTTCGTAGAGGGCCTGGCGAGTCTCGTCGAACGGGTACAGCTCGGCCGCCTCGCGTGCGATGCCCCGCTTGACGGACACCGTGACACACTCGGGCCCGAAGAACTTGCGGCTCTCCCGGCACGCCGCCTCGTCGCCTGTCACCATGATGGTCGGGACACCGTAGTGTCCGGCGATGGCGGCGCACTGGACCAGCTCACCCGATTCGACGCCGTTGTACCAGTAGCGGTTTTCGCTGCGCGACGATTGGGTGTGACAGAGCACTCCGTCGGGCGTGCCCATCATGGCGTGGGCGCCCAACTGGATCATGCCGGCGAACGATTCGTCAAGGCCCGTGAGCGGACCCGGACGTGGTGTTCCCGTTATATACTTGGCGCCCGGCTCCGTCAGGTGCGGAACGAACGCCTGCGACCCGTGGCCGTCCAGTACGACAATGTCGGTCGCGCCGGCCGCCCGCAAGCCGCGAACGACGGCCGCGATGTCGCCCATCAGGTATTCCTTGGCCTTCTCACCCAGCGGGTTGCCCGGCTCCCGCGTCTGGGCGAACCGGTATACGCCGCTGGCCCCCTCCAGATCGGTGACGATGTAGATGCGAAGCGGGTCCGCCGCCAGCGACAGCGATACGCAGGCAAACAGGAACAGCCAGCCGACAAGGCAAATAGCAGGAATTTGGGGTCTCATGGTTCACCTCAGTATAACTGTGGTCTGTGGCAGGACATGATCCTCCGCCGTCATCATCGGCCGGGAACGCCTGTGCGATATTCGTCCTCGTACAGACCGATCTTCTCGAAGGGAATCGGCTTGAAGCCGATCTTGTGCGCCGGCGAGTTCTCCTGAAGGCCGAACGTCGCCGGCGGCGCGCCTTCAAAAAGCGGATCGACGTCCACACAGTTGTCCGTGAACGTGATGTAGGGTCGCGCCTTGCCCTCTACTTCGTCCCACCGGCCGCCCCAGGAAACGTTGCGAACCACGACATTGCCCTTGGGCGCCGCCGGCTCATCCTGAACGATCCCGACCAGCTCAGGATAACGATTGC
The DNA here is from genome assembly GCA_001603075.1 of Phycisphaerales bacterium Planc_01. Classification (GTDB taxonomy): domain Bacteria; phylum Planctomycetota; class Phycisphaerae; order Sedimentisphaerales; family Anaerobacaceae; genus Anaerobaca. The sequence goes on from LVBB01000143.1 coordinate 20,308, forward strand.
GCCAGAGCGGCGACGTATAAGGCATGGCCTTGAGCCGCTCCATCATCGTGGTCTCCACACTGTCGCTGGCCCACCCCATCGCGCGCGCGTCGATGTGCAGCGCCGGCCGGCAGTCGACAAAGATGTTGTTCTCGACGGAGCAGTCGCGCCCACCTCCGATGAAGGCGGCTCGGGTTACCCTGTAGAAGACATTGCCGTAGATCTGCGTGCCGCAGAACATATCGTCCAGATAGACGCCGACGCACCCGTGCCCCCGAAATCCCGTGATGTCGTGCAGGTAGTTGTGGCGGATGACCGTGCCTCGCATCGTCCAGTCCCGTCCGGCGTAGATCGCCCCGGCGTCGTTGGATTCGAGGCACACATCGTGGATCTCGTTGAACTCCATGATGTGATCGTTGCCGCCGAACGAGATCGCCATGTGGGGCGCATCGTGGATCAGGTTGTGCGCCGCGCGGTTGCCCACGCCATCGAGCGAGATCGCGGGCGTGTACATGCGGTTCCATCGGCCGTAGTGATGCAGATGGTTGTTGTCCGCGAAGTGCCCGCCGGGTGTGAGCGACAATCGCTCGCCCCCGCTCATGCTGATGCCGCCGTTGCCCGTCCCATAGACATCGCAGGCGACGACGCCGTTGGCGGCGCCCCCTTCGATCCGCACAGCCCTGTCGCCCAGGTTGCGCAGCACGCAGCCGGCGATGAGCGTGTGCTCGCAGTCGCGCATCATGATGGCCGTGCCGCGAGCCGCTTCGAAGGTCAGCCCCCGAACGGTTACGTGCGACACACCTTCGAGAGTTACGAGCGTGTCCAGGACAGAGACGACCACCCGCCCCTCGTCAATCGGCTTCGGCGGCCAGAAATAGAGAATGCCCGTCTGGCGGTCCAGATACCACTCGCCCGGCGTATCGAGTTCCGCCAGGATGTTCATCCCATAGAACCACTGACCGATGCGGTAGCCGTAGCTGTGATACGGCGGCATCACGGAGAGGATGCGTTTCTCCGGATCGATGGCTTCGACCTTCTGCCGCTGGTCGGACCAGTCCCAGAACCAGTAGCCATGCACCCACGCGTCCTTCTCCTGGAGCCAGCGGCTCGGCCGGTCCCCTTCGTACATGAATTGGCCGGTCTTGCTGCCCTTCGTGCCTCGGACATCGACGGTGTCGGGTTCGACCAGCCCCACGATCGTGACGAACCCCTCGTTCGGCCAACGGGCCAGTGTCATGGGCTCATCATCGAAGAACAGCTCCAGGCCCCCGCCTTTCACCTCGCCATAGTCACGGATGCCGGCCGCCTTCAGATCGGCCTGGAGGACCTTGTCCCGGGCCTCCGCCGCCAGTCCCTTGAGAACGGCATCGTCCGTCACCGGCTGCCAACGGTTCACCTGTCGGCCTCCGACCAGGCGCACTTCCTCGTTCGGATACGCCCGGTATGCCACGGGATTGCCGGGACGGCCGGAATCCTCCGCCGTCAATACGAACGGCGCGGACCGTTCATATGTACCCGCCCTCAACCAGACGATAGTCTCCTCACTGCGATCCAACCTGCGCACGGCATCACGAGCCGCCTCAAGGGTCTGGAACGGCTCCTCCCTCGTGCCAGCCTGGGCATCGTTGCCGTGCGGCGAGACGAAGAACTCCGCCGCGCCGCATGGGTGAAACGCCGTCGCCGAGACACTTGTCAGCACAACGGCCGTCACAACCGTTCTTCGCCAGACCTCTCCAGAAAGAGGCAACCGACCTTTTGCAGACTTCACTCGTGCGTTCATCCGAAGCATCCGCCTCTCTGTCGATCACAGTCGCTTTTGTCGTGGCGTGCACCCATCTGTCGATGTCGGCCCACACGCCGCCACCGATGCCATCATAGTGAACCAGCGTCCCCAGGCAAACCAGAATCACGATCGACGGGGGATCGATTTCTCTTGGACCGCGGCCCGTGCCGTGCAATAATCCTCCACTGTGGCGTGCCGGGCCTCTCGCCGGTTATCGGCCATCCAGGTCGAGAAAGGAGAACCGCTATGCGTCTGGTGTCAAGTTCACTGCTGGTCGCGGGCCTTGTCCTGCTGGCTGCCTCATGCCAGAAGCACCACACCTGCGACAGAGCGGAAGCCCCGGGATCGGAGCCAGCCGTGCCGACAGGCTTCGTGTCGCTCTTCAACGGAGTGAACCTGGACGGCTGGACGGTGCGCGATCCCCAGAACCGCGACTGGCAGGTTGTCGAGGGCGTCATCGACTGCGACCCGCATGAGGGACCGGGCGACCGGAATCTGTGGACCGCCGGGAGCTACGGCGACTTCGAGCTGCTCGTCGATTGGCGCATCAAGCATAGCCCGTACATCAACCGGTCTGCCAAGGTCATCCTGCCCGATGGGACGTACAAGAAAGACGATGCCGGCGAGGATGTGCTCTTCGAGGTTCCGAATACGGATTCCGGCGTCTTCCTTCGCGGCCAGCACAAGTCGCAGGTGAACATCTGGTGCTGGCCTGTCGGTTCAGGGGAGGTATGGGGCTATCGCACCGATCCGGCTTTTTCGCCCGAGGTCCACGCCTCGGTGACGCCGAAACGCAGAGCGGATCGGCCGATCGGTCAGTGGAACACCTTTCACATCGTCATGAAGGGCGACCGCCTGACGGTCAGCCTCAACGGCCAACGGGTCCTCGACAACGCACAGCTTCCCGGCGTCCCGGCCCGGGGCCCAATCGCTTTGCAGCATCACGGCGCCCGCCAAGACGGGCAGTGGGGAGCGTCCTTTCTCCAGTTCCGCCGCATCTTCATAAGGGAATTGGACAAGCCGCCCGGTCCTGTTGGCACCACTCTCGAAAGATCCGCCCAATCCGATGCCGGACCGTGCCATATACCATGGACGGCTCGAAGCTCTTTGGGTCAGACGGCCGGAGGCCGTGGGTCTAAAGGCGAGGCAACATTGCTGTACTTATGATGCAGGCCGAAGCGGAGCCGAAGCCGCACCGAAGGGCAAACGAATCCCTTCGTGGCGCGCCGCTTGCGCGCTTCGCGGCTTGGGTAGGTCCATACAACCGCTTTTGTCAACACCTTCGCGTGGGTAGTCCGTGAGCCATGGCTCGCAGGAAGTTGTGGCCGGTAGGGTTTCGTATGAATTCCATGCTCTCAGTAGTTGACAATCAGCACGTCATGGATGTCCTGAACAGTCGCCTCCAGACGTCGTCCTCGCCGCTTCAGGTTCGTGGATTCGTTGAAGGCCCCGGCGCGCTTGATGGACTCGGCGAACTCGACGGTTGCCCGATACATCGGGACATCCTCGATCAGACCGGGCAGAATGTTGGGGCGTTCCTTCGGAGGTGTCGTCTGCGGCGACGAGTTATAACCAAGCAGGTGAATGCGCAGCGTGCGTTTGGTCGGATCGTCGGTGACGACAGCCTGTACCGTGGACGGGGCTGTGATTCGCACGCGCGGGTTTGGGTTCAGAAATCGTACCGCATTGGCCAGCAGCCGGCGGGCCTCGACAATATGATGCTCGCTCGCCGTGGCATAGTCGGGCGAGCAGGCGAACGTGAGGACTCGGCCCTTGCCGACCTCGTTCAACAGGATCGCCGGACCGACCGGCGAATCGGCGCTCATCGGCCAGTCCGTGCCTTCCCTTCCCTCTCGCTGGCGCGTGGTCCGGAATGGTTGCAGCAGTTGCCCCACAGAGAGCGAGGTCGTAGCTTCCAGCACGGCGGCAGGCCCCTTGACCAGGAAGGGCCAGTCAACTGCGATGTCACGGCTCAGTTGGGCAGCCGATTCGCTTCCGTTGACAAATCGCACCCAGTTGTCCAGAGAGTCAAGGCGACGGATGAACCGAGCGCCGGATAGCTCGCTCAGGGCCGAGGTGGCCTGCGGCTCGCCGCGCCAGCCGAGCAGCCCGGACCAGCCCGTCAGGATCAAATTCCCACCCTGTTCGACGTAGCGGCCCAGCATCTTCACTTCGCGCTCCGTGAGGATCGCCGCATTCGGGAGCACCACAACGGGGAACTTGCCGAGCCGCTCGACAGTTGCATTCTCATCCAGCACGATCCCCCAGGGGATGTGCTCATAAACGAAGGCCTTGTGCGCGCCCTGGAAGCTCTGGAAGTAATCGGCCGGTCGTTCACGTCCCAGCCAGTCACGCGTTCGGCTGCTGAAGTAGATTCCCACCTCCGCGACGGGCTGGTGCCCGAAATGCGCTCGCTTGGAATGCACCTCCCGGAATGCAGCGCCGATCCGCTCGTAGGCCACGGGGTCGAGCCAGCCATCGAACCCGGTCTTGTCCACCATCGTCACGAAGGTGCCGTGGGCCAGCAGCGTCAGCAGTTCCCAGCGAATGTCGTGGAGCGGTCGCGTCGTCTGGTCGTGGTACATCCGCACGCCCCGCTGCATAGCCACCTGAACGGGCAGTCCCGGCGTGGCGGCCCGATAGAACTCGGCGTTAAGTCCGACCGTCAGCGCGCTGAAGCCCCAGACACCGGTCTCGCCCGTCACGAAATCACCATTGCCCGCATGCTGCACCGGCCGCTGGCCCACCTCCCACGAGAACGGCGGATTGCCGTGATAGTTGTAGTCAATCGTCGCGGTCGGGTTGAGCGATTTGATGTGATCGTAGAGGGCCCGCTGAAATCGCATACTTGAGGCGTAGCGGAACTCGAGCATGTGGTCCCATCTCTCGTCCCAGGTCGGTCCCTCGGGCATCGGATGGCCATATTGGGCTTCGAAGGCCTTGCGGCAGTGTTCGCACCAGCAGCCGTAGGGAGGGCCGAACCCCTGGTCCAGCATGTCGAGGTGAAAGCCGGCGATGCCGTAGGCGAGCTGCTCGGCGACGATCTGCTTTATCGCTTCGAGGTAGCCGGAGTCGTAGCAGAACCGCCCAATCCGGTTGCCCGCCGGGTCGCGCATCTCGAACTCCGGATGCTCCCGCAGATAGTGGCCGCCCTGCTGCACAACACAATAGGCAATCACGGGCAGATGCGAGTCCGCCGCTTCGTCCATCGTCTCCCGCAGCGGGTCTCGCTGGCCCAACCCTGCTGGCTTGGGCAGCAGCTTCGAGTCGTAGTAGGCGTAGTCCCCATCCCGCGCCCAGATGACGATATACTCGCATCGAGCGGACAGGCAGCGACGGACAATTTCGCGCCCGTTGAACTCAGAACAGTAGCGTGTATCATTCGGATCGCTGTGGCCGAACTGAGCGCCCGTGGGCCCAACCTCCATTCCGACCAGTGAACGACGGAACCAGGGTGGATCGACGGCCATCTCGCTCGCGCGAATGGGGGGTGCCGCCAAACTGCAGAACACAACCCACGCCGCCACCGCAACCTCAAAGCATCGCATGCCATTCATAGCCAGCCCTCGTCTTCTGCCGCCGACAGCCTGAGAACCGCTGGAAGGCTATCGCCATAGCGGGTCACATCGGAACTCATGATACCGGATGGTCTCGCGCATGCAAGGAATGAACGAAATGGGATGATTCTCACGAGAGAAGGCGGCTGGCGAGAAGACCAACGTAACCAACTGCTGCGCCAATCGTCGCACCCCACGCCAAGTCCACGATGGTAACAATCAGAGGCCAATCCTTGATCGTCGCCAAGTTGGTCAGATCATACGTGGCATAGGTCACCAGCCCGAATATGGCGCCGTGGACCAGCGCCCCCTCCACGAGTCATGATACGAAGCGGGCAGGACGACAAAGACAAGTATGCCCGCTATGAACAGCAGATAGAACAGGGTCGCTGCGAACCAGTTGGGATCCGGCCTGAGCAAGTACCCAAGATGCCGGCCATAGAATCCACGCGCGATCAGACCAAGCCAGATCCCATCGATCAGGAGAAAGGTAAACAGCATCGCGAAATACAGCTTTGCATAGTAGACAACCATCGGTCTCACCTGGTCTGTGTCCTGTCGGATGGGTTCGTGAGGTCCATCGTCCCCGCAGTACCACACCCGCCCAAGCACAACGATTTCGGAGGACGAAACCCTTTGCCATGAACTACGGTCGTAGGGGTCCAGAGTTTGTCGATTCCCCTGATTTGACAGGGCAAACAGGGCCGATCCACGAATGGCACTGCCGTCCGCAATGACCGTATGGGCAGCGAGTTACGTTTTCGTGAGTTCCGCACGCCACTGAGCGCGCGGTTGCTGCATCAGGGGATAGCGATGCCGTCGACGCTTCAAGACACGCGGTTCGATGCGGCCCGGGCGGTTCGCGACCTCGTGGGCGGCCAGGTGCGCCGGCAGCCATCCTTGACGCCTTCGGCGTGAACCGTCCAACTGGTGCCGCAGTAGGCGCAGTGCATCCGCTGCTGGGCCAGGCTCGCGACGCGGATATCGCAGATGGGCCGCAGACGCACGGCCGAGTGGATGCGACCGCCGAGGCGATGGCAGCGCGGACAGGTTCGTTCAAGCTTCAGCTCGCCGCCGACCGATGGAAACAGATAGTGAACCATTTCGAGCCCCCTTGCCTATCGGTTGAACCACCTGTTTCATCGGCAAAGAGGCTCTGTTTCTATCACCCCACCACTCTCCATGGGACAGTTGCTTGCGCCAAACTCGACCTGAGGGCCGATCTCCCGCTCGTCCGACCACGCAGTACCCTCTTTCCCGACTTCGGCGGCCACGCGCAGCCGTACGGCCCGGCGCCGGCCCCTCAGCGGATGGCCCGACGGCAGAACCCGCAGATCGCCGCCACACCATCCGCCGTCCAGGTGAACACGACTTCCCAGGCCTCTCCACAATGGGGACAGACCGTCTCGACGGAGATCTCCTCGATCTCGACCTCGTCGTGCAGGATGTCGATCGTGGTTTCCATATCGCCGTCTACATGCTAACGCGGTTCCCAAAAAGGCGTTCAACCCCGATCATGTGTAGGATCGCCGTCTCCCATGGGAGGCAAACTACGCACCACCTCTTCAATTCCGATCATCCGCACCACCGCAGCGCACAGCTCTGGCGAGAGCTTCGGCCAAGCCTCAATCACCCGATCCAGGTCGGACCCGCGTAAACTTTCACCAGACTTTTCACGCTTCCCGATGCCCGCTATCGACTCTGATTTCGTAAGTCTTTGCTTCCCAGTGATTTGTTGAATGCGCCCGGCAGGACTCGAACCTGCAACCTTCGGATTCGAAGTCCGCGACTCTATCCAATTGAGCTACGGGCGCAGCGACCGAGGTGGGGGCACTATACCGGCCCGCGGCGTCGCCGTCAACCCTTTTCGCCGGCGGCTGGTGGGGTGGCGAGTCCGAGCATCGGGTCGATGGCCCGGCAATAAGGAGGCATTTTTCTGAAACATTGAGGCCACGGGCACGTCTTACTTGTGAAGTCAGAAAAACGATGGCATTTGGCGGGGCAGTTCCGACATGGGACCGCAGGAGTCGGCGTTATTGAGACGGTTTTGCACCGGGGCGGACGCCGAGGCGTTCGCCGAGTTGGTGCAGCGTTACGCGAGCCTGGTCTACTCGACCTGCTGGCGGGTGCTCAAGGACGAGACGGACGCGGCCGATGCGACGCAGGAGACGTTTTTCGAGTTGACCCGGCACGCCAGCCACATCTCCGGGTCGCTGGCTGGATGGCTCCATAAGGTTGCCACACAGAAATCTATCGATCTGCTCCGCCGCTGCGCGAGCCGACGGCGTCGCGAGGAAGTCTATGCTCGCACCCAGCCGGTCGAGGCCCGCTCGTGGCAGGACCTGTCGAGCCACGTCGACCTGGCACTGGACGAACTGGATGAAGCGACGAAATCGCTGCTGCTGGAACGTTTCGTCATGGGCAAGAGCGCCGCGCAGATCGCACGGGAGCGCGGCGGCTCCAAGGCAACGATATCACGCCGGATCAACGCGGGGTTGATGCAGTTGCGGGGCATTCTGCGGCGCAAGGGCCTGCTGGTCGCGGCCGGGGCGGTGGCTACTGTGCTCACCGAGAGCACCTCGCAGGCGGTGTCGGCCACGGCCCTGCACGGACTCGGCAAGATGGCCATGGTCGCAACGACCGAAGCCGCAGCGGTCGGTGCCAAGGCGGGGCTGGCCGAGGCCCTCGTCGGGGTCCTCGTCATCGGCGTCCTATCCATGGGTGTCTACATGCACCTTGGGCGGCCTGCCCAGCCGCTCGCAACACCTTCCATACAGACGAGCCCCCTCTCCGGCGTCGGTGGAACGCCGGTGCCCGGACTCGACCGCATGATGGTGGCGGCCGAGTCGCGCGACAATGCACGGGAGAGGGCGCCCGATCCGAACGGGCCCGCAGCCGAGGGGCAATTCGGTCCGGGCTCGTCCGGCGTGTCGGCAAACGATCCCCCTGCGACCACCACGGCAATAGGTGACAGCACCCAACGGGCCGTGACGCCCGGACCTGAGCAGCCGCCGACGCCCGCCAGGATACTGCGCTTTGCGGGTGAGGCCTCGATCGGCGTGGTGTATCTCCAGGATGAAGACCTCATCGTCCCGGAAATCGTGAAGGGCTTCGAGCCGGGCCACGCACATGCGGATCTGGAGGAATTCAGCCGCGCACAAGGCGAGATCCACATCCCGGCCGGCAAACGAGTCACCCTGTGCCTACGGGGCCCCGGCGTGACCCCTCAGCGTTATCTCGCGGCCATCGAATCGCTCGGCCCGGACGACCTCTACGGCCTGCAATTCTTCAGTCCCCAGCCGATCCGCCTCGATGACAGCCTGATCGCCCCTCTTGCCAAGCTGACGGGGTTGCGGACCCTGGACCTTGGCGGCGTCGGCATCAGCCCGAAGGGCCTTTCGTTCCTGGCGGGGCTACCTCATATCAAGCAGCTCACCGCGCCGGCGGGACTGACCGACGCGGCGATGGCCGAGATCGCAAGAATGCCGTCGCTGCGAATTCTCCACGTGAGCGGCGACCAGTTGACCGACGAGGGACTGAGGTCGCTGGGCAAGCTGATCTCGCTGGAGAGCCTGGATCTGTACGGCAATCCCGCCATGACGGACGAGGGGCTCAGTGCCCTGAGGAATCTGCACTCGCTTCGGCACCTGCGGCTGGGAGCGGGAGGCCGTTTCACCGATCGGGCGATGCTGCACCTGGCCGCCCTGCCCTCGCTCAAGACGCTCTGCCTGGACTCTGGCCCGATCACCGACGAAGGGCTGCGCCATCTGTCCGCAAGCCGTTCGCTGGAGCGACTGCGCCTTCACTGGCTGGAGAGAATCACGGGGCGAGGTGTCGCGCACCTGGGCAACCTCCGGCAACTGAAGGCCCTCGACATCAGCAGCGCCGCATTCACAGAGACCGATCTGGCGGCGATTGCTGCCATGGCAGATCTGGAGCATCTGGTCCTGCCCCGCTGCACCTTCACGGACGCAGGCGTCAGCCGGCTGGCGGCACTGAGGCATCTCAAGTACCTCTGGGTCAACGGCTCGCATGACTCGCCACTGACCGACACGGCGCTGGCGGCCATCAGCCGGATGCAGGATCTCGAAGAATTGCACATTGCAGGCACGGGATTCACAAATCAGGGAATCGCATTATTGCGGGGCCTCGATCGTCTGTCTGCCCTGCACCTGGTCTTCTGGCCCGGGCTGGATAACGAAACACTGCGTCTGCTGGCCGGACTGCCGGCCCTGCGAGAGCTGTCGTGGGCTTCTTCGGACCACGTGACGCTGTCGGGACTGAACGCGTTGAACGACGCGATTGGCCTGGAGAGTCTGTCGGCTGTCGACGTCCGCCAGGACCGTCGGGGGCTGGACCTGTCGGGACTGAAGAATCTCAAGAATCTGAAGATCATCATGCGGCAGCAGGCGAGAACGGTCAGGAACGAATTCGTGACGGTCGGCGAGATGTTCTACGACGGCGACCTGGCGTGCCTGAGCGAACTGGCCGGACTCGAAACGCTCAGCCTTTACGGCCGCGGCATCGGAGACAAGGACCTCGCGCATCTGGCGTCTTTGACGAAGATCAAGCACCTGGACATCGGGGGCGGAACCGATCTGACGGACGAGGGACTCAAGCACCTGTCGAACCTGCAGCGGCTCAACGGCCTTTACATCCACCAGAGTCGAATCAGCGGACGGGGTCTGGATTCTCTGCACCCGTTCCAGACGCTCCAAACGCTTCACATCAGTTCGACAGCGCCGCTCGACCCGGAGGCCGTCACCCGCTTGCAGGCCGCGTTGCCGGACCTTCAGAGCATAAGCATCACCCGGCCCGGACTGGCGGGGCTCAGGTCGAGGGGCCAGGTATTCTCTGCCCGGCAGAGTGCCTGGTGGCCAGCGGGAGGCACGCAGAGGTAGCGGCGCCGTAGAGGCCGGCGTAGAAATGTATCGTGCGGAACGGAATGCGAGGTATGGAACGATACAGGCAGTGGATTCTATCGGTCCTGGCTATCACTCTAATCCTGGTCGCGGGGGCGATGATCCTTTGGCTGGTGCACCCCCCTGCAACCGGCCCGCTGGCATTCGTACGGAAACTGCTGGACTGCCCTTCTGCCTCCGAGCGCCAGTCGGCCGATTCGATCACGTACAGGTTCCTGTTTCCCAACGAGGTCGAGGCGGTGCGAGGCACGTTGACGCTCGGGCGGTTCTCGGACAGGCGTCTCTGCGAGGGGGCAACGTGGCGTTTCGACAGCATCGACCAATGGCACGGGTTGGCTCCGTCTATCTGCGAGCAGGACAGACAATGGGTGGCCGAAACCAGAGCGGCTGGCAAATCAGTCGATGGCTGGTGGAGAATGGCAATTCGGCGTACGGTCGCGATCATCTGTTCTGGAGCATCCAGGCGTTGCGGTGCCTGGACCCGGAGAGCTTCGTCAACGAGATCGACATGATCGAGCATTCGGGCAGGACCGTGTGCATCCGTGTGACGGAGGGTCCGAGCCACTACGACTTCGATACAGACGCGCTCGACTGGAATCCGACGTCAATCCCCGACCCCTTCGTTGCTTTGACGCGCGAGCTGCACCACGTGTGGTACGACCTGTGCCGCGACGGCGATCTTGCAGAGGTCCGACAGAGAGAGCATTCGGCAACGATGGCCGAGAATCGCATGCGGCATCTCCTGTTCCTGAAGGACCCGACCCGCTCACAGATGGGTCCCCGACCCGGACGAGGGGAGACATCGCCCGAGGTCGTCGGCGACTCGGCCCGAGAGGCCTGGCGGAGCTACCGCGAGACCTTGCCGCCGTAACCGGCGGATCGGATGGAGGGCGTCGGAGAAGCTGACGCTCCAAACCACCGGGCGTACGATTGGGACAGACATCGCGGTTGACCTCAAATCAGCGGCAGGCTTATCCTCCGTACCGTCACTTCCTTGCCCGGAATTGCCTTGAACCGCCTCCCTGGATGGGCTATAAACTACCCTTCTTGACAACGGAACCATTGTGCGTGTTTGAGGCGTCGTAGATGAGAAGCAGCCAGATGCTGATCCCGACGGTCAAAGAAGTCCCGGCCGATGCGGAGATCCCCAGCCACCAATTGATGATCCGAGCCGGCCTGATTCGCAAGGTCGCCAGCGGAACGTACACCTACCTGCCGCTCGGATGGCGAACCCTGAGGAAGATCATCGAGATCGTCCGCGAGGAGATGGACCGCGCCGGGGCGCAGGAGATCCTGGTGCCGTGCCTTCAGCCACGCGAGCTGTGGCAGCAGACGGGCCGGGACGCCGATTATGGCGAGACGATGTGCCGCCTCCAGGACCGCCACGGCCGCTGGAACGTGCTGGGCCCGACGGCCGAGGAGGTATTCACCTTCCACGCGTCGCACGAGATCAACTCGTACAAGCAACTGCCGATCAACCTCTATCAGATCAGTCCGAAGTTCCGTGACGAGTTCCGCCCGCGCTTCGGCGTGCTGCGGTCGCGCGAATTCATGATGAAAGACGCGTACAGCTTCGACGCCAACCCCGAGAGCCTGCACAAGTCGTATATGGCGATGTACGACGCCTACTGCCGGGTCTTCCAGCGTTGCGGCGTCGAGTACGTGATCGTCGAGGCCGAGACGGGCGAGATGGGCGGCTCCGGCTCGCACCAGTTCACCGTCCCCTGCGCTTCGGGCGAGGACACCACCGTCTACACGGAAGACGGTTCGTATGCGGCCAATCTCGAAAAGGCGGCGGTCGATCCGCTGCCGAAGCAGCCGGCCGACCCGAACACCCCGGCCCCGGAAGACATCCATACGCCCCACGTCGGGACGATCGAGGCGGTCTGCGACTTCCTCAAGACAAAGCCGGCCGAGATGATCAAGACGCTGATCTACTCGGTCGGCGACGGGGCCGTGGCGGCCCTGGTTCGGGGCGACCACGACGTGAACGCCGAGAAGCTCACGCAGGTGCTCGGTGGCGCGCATTCGGAGCTGGCGGACGAAGCAACAATCCAGAAGGTCACCGGCGCCAAGGTGGGATTTGCCGGGCCGGTGGGCCTAGCCGGCCGCGTCGCGAAGTTGATTGTCGATCACGCGGTCGCGGCGATGGCCGTCGGTGTCACGGGCGCCAACCGCAGCGACTATCATACGAAGAACGTCGTGCCGGGCCGGGACTTCCCGCTCGACGGGGACAGCGTCGTGGTGGCCGACATCCGCAACGCGGTCCCGGGCGACACCTACCAGGGCAAGCCCCTGCTCTTCAAGAGGGGCATCGAAGTCGGGCAGGTCTTCAAGCTCGGGACCAAGTACAGCCAGAAACTGGGAGCGACCTTCCTCGACGAGCACGGGGTCGAGCAGCCCTGCCTGATGGGGTGCTACGGGATCGGGATCAATCGGATCATGGCCTCGGCCATCGAGCTGTACCACGATGAGAACGGGATCGTCTGGCCGATCTCGATCGCGCCGTTCGAGGTGCTGGTCACGCCGGTCAATCAGGACGATCCGGCCGTCTCGGAGGCCGCCGAGAGGATCTACACGGAACTGAAGGCCGCCGGCATCGACGTCCTGATCGACGATCGCGACCTGCGCGGCGGCGTCAAGTTCAAAGACGCCGACCTGATCGGCATCCCGATCCGTGTCACGGTCGGCAAGAAGTCGGTCGTCGAGGGCAACGTCGAGGTGAAGCTGCGAGCGGAAACCGAGACCCGCAAAACGCCAATCGCAGAGGCATGCAGGACCGTCATAGAACTCGTGGAATCGCTCAAGAAGCCCCTGGATGCGTGACCGTCGTTCATCGCGATCCGGATCACGGCAAACGATACAGAACAGGAGAAGCCTTATGGACCAGAACAGCCTTTCTCGAAGGAGTCTCATGCACAAGACCAGCCTGCTGGCGGCCGGCGCCGTCGCCGCTCATCTGACGGGCAAGACCAGTGCCATCGAGATGAGCAAAGTCGAGCACGTGGCCACCAAGGGGCGGATCAGGCAATCGGTCAGCCGCTGGTGTTACGGCAAATGGTCGCTGGACGAGTTGTGCGAGGTCTCCAAACGCCTTGGCCTCAAGGCCATCGATCTGCTCGGACCCGGCGAGTTCGAAACGGTCAAGAAACACGGCCTGGTCTGCTCGCTGGTCAACAGCCACTCGCTGACGGACGGTCTGGCCGACAAAAAATTCCACGAGGGATGCCTGGCCAAATTGAGGGAGACCATCGACGCAACCGCCGCGGCCGGTTTTCCCAACGTGATCAGCTTCTCGGGCAATCGTCGTGGGATTCCCGACGACGTCGGCGTCGAGAACGCCGTCGAGGCCCTCAAGAAGATCGCCGGCTATGCCGAGCAGAAGAAGGTAACCATCGTGCTGGAGTACCTCAACAGCAAGGTCAATCACAAGGATTACATGTTCGATAACACCGCCTGGGGCGTCGAGGTCTGCAAACGCGTCGGCTCCGATCGCGTCAAGATCCTCTACGATATCTACCACGCCCAGATCATGGAAGGCGACATCGTTCGAACGATCCGCGAAAACAAGGATTATATCGGACATTACCACACCGGCGGCAATCCCGGACGCAACGAGATCGACGAGACGCAGGAACTGTACTACCCGGCGATCCTGCGGGCCATCGCCGAAACCGGTTTTGCCGGATACGTCGCCCATGAGTTCGTTCCGAAAGGCGATCCACTGGCGGCGCTGACCTACGCGACGCGCATCTGCGACGTGTAGGTGCTCCGGATACACAACACGACGCCACACACACGAAGGGGCCGTCCGTCGAGGGCGGCCCCGCGTCCTTTCCATCGGTCAGCGCACCAGTCGGCAAATCCAACGAATCGACCTCGGGTTTTGCAGATTCAGGGCAGATGTGGTAGAATAAAGGGGTCGGTTGTACCCGAATTGTGTTGCTGTCGTCGACGTAGAGAAAGCCGTATGGTTCGCACCGATCTTCAGGGAAAAACTCTGATTTGCCTGCTGGCTGTGCTCTGTGCGAGCGGCTCGGCCGAGGCCGACTTCCTCAGCCCCAGGCAGGCTCGCCGCTCTCCGCGCGGCCGGATCGCCTGCCTGCCCAGTCCGACGATGGGCACGCGCTATATGGACTGGGATGATCTCGGCCGACACTCGTACGGGTTCACGCTATGGGAAGGCAACGGCATCGTCTACACCTGTCGCGGAGGACACGTGGACGTCACGCATCTGCGCAAGGTCGCCGACTGGACGGCCTATCTCGCCTATCACGTGCGCGAGACGATGCTGAAGAACGAAACGCGAATGTCGTACAAGATGTGGGAACCGTCTCGCTACCACGTCGAGATCGACTACCCGCCCGGCTGGGAGTATCTTCCGCCGGAAAGCCGCAACGCCATCGCCCGCGAGGCGGCGATCGATCTGGCGACCTACCTCGCCTATACGGCCAGCGTCTGGCATGAAATCCTCACCTGGCACGGATTCAAAGGGGCCGGCATCTATCCGGAATACCACTCGGCCTTCTCGTGGGAAGACAACTACTCCAATGCGATGGGCAGCTACATCGCCGCCCTGGCGCTGCGCGATCGGCAGCGCGAGTACGAGGAGGCGATGACTCTGTATCTGGATCAGAAGATCCGCAGTCTCGGGGGCCGATCCCGACAGGTGGCGCGTCAGGCGGGGGAAGCCGTCCGCGGTCTGTGGTTCACCGGTGGATTCGTCATCGTCACGATGGTCAAGAGGCATCTGGACATTGGGTTCGACACCGGCTCGATCGAGCCGTGGCTCGTCCCGGGCATGGCCGACTGTTCGGACGAGGCGCCCTGGCTCTGCCCGGTTCCCAATCTGAACGCCCTGGACAAACACGGCTTGCGCGTGAAGGTCGAGATCGAGCCGAAGGAATGGGAGAAAGGAGCGATCCTGCGCAAGGCCTATCCCGATCCGGAGACTCGGCACGACCGGATCGATCCGACGCAGCACATCGCCGTCATCATCGAGGGAATCCGGGCCGAGATGATCGAGCGATACGGCCCAACCGCTGATGCCTACGAGGCCCCGGACCTCGCTCTGCGGACGAGGGCCCTGGCCACGAGTGCCGACCCGGCCGCCTCCGCCATCGGGCCAGACGACGATACCGCAGGCGAGGGCACTGAATCGGCGTATGGCCGGTGAGACGGGGTGATCGCCGCATCCTATGTGGGAACTCAAGGAGCCCAATCCAGTCAAGATCATCATCGGCATCCTCGCTTCGGACGACCGCTGCCTGACAGCGGCGCGACAGGCCCTCGCATCCGCGTTCGGTCCTCTGGACCTTGTCAGTGACATCTGGCCGTTCGAGAAGACCGCCTACTACCGGGAGCAGACCGGCCCGGCCATTCTCCGGCAGTTCGTTTGCGTCGAACAGCTCGCCGACCCCAGTGAACTGGCCCCGATGAAGCATCGGACGAACCGGATCGAGCAGGAATTGGCTGCCACGCTGGCGGGACCCTTTCCGCGTCCGGTCAACCTCGATCCCGGGATCATCGAGCCGTCCAAGCTCGTCCTGGCCACGACGAAAAACTACGCCCATCGCGTCTACATCGGCCACAAAATGTATGCCGAGGTCACACTTGTTTTTGACAGGGGCCTCTGGTGTCCCCTACCATACACCTATCCGGACTACCGCCAGCAGGTGTACTTCGACTTCTTCAGTGAAGTGCGAAGCCGGCTCTTGCAGCAGCGGAGGTCACAGAGGCACGAGGAATAAGGTCGCCGCGCCCGACCGGACGGGCCGGTTTGAGGAAACCATGCTGATTCTATCGGCCATCGCCCTGCTCGTCGGTGCGTGTGTCTGCTCGGCTCTGCTGACCGCCGGCGCCAAGAGACTGGCGCCGCCCCTGGGGCTTCTGGCCCACCCTCAGGCGGATCGCTACCATCGAAACGTCATCCCTCTCGGCGGCGGCATCGCCATCTTCGGGACGCTGACCATCTTCATCCTCGGTGCGGTCGGCGTCGTCCGTTTCCTGGTCGCCCCCGGCCACCTTGGATGGCCGGTGGATCGTCTGGACATCGTGCCGGCCGACTTTCTGCGGCGATGCGATGAACTGGCGGTCGTGCTGATCTGTGCGGCGATCCTCTTTGCGGTCGGCCTTTGGGACGACAAGCGCGCCCTCGGCCCCTTCGTCAAACTGGGCGTCCAGTGCCTGGTGGCGTTCCTGGCCGCGACGATGGCGGATATCCGCGTGGAATTCTTCATCCACAACCGAATCGTCACTTCGGCGATGTCCGCCCTCTGGATCGTCGTGATCGTCAACTCCTTCAACTTCCTGGACAATATGGATGGGGCCTCGGCCGGCATTGCGGCGATCGCCACCGCCATCCTGTTCGTCGCGGCCGCCTTCAACGGGCAGGTCTTCGTGGGCGGCCTGGCCATCGTGTTCATCGGGACGCTTCTGGGTTTCCTTCTGTTCAACTTCCCTCCGGCCTCGATCTTCATGGGCGATGCCGGCTCCCTCGTCGTGGGCTTCTTCGTCGCCCTGTTGACGCTGCGTACGACCTACTATCAACAGGACCAGAGCGGGCCGTGGTATCCCGTCCTGATGCCTCTGGTGGTGATGGCGGTGCCGCTCTACGACCTGAGCAGCGTAACCTTGCTGCGTCTACGCCAGGGCAGGAGCCCATTCGTCGGCGATACCCAGCACTTCTCACACCGCCTGCGACGCGGTGGTCTGACCGACACACAGACGGTGCTCATGCTCTACCTGGCCACGCTCTGCTGCGGCCTGGGCGCCACGTTTCTCTACCAGGTCAATCTCGTCGGCGCCGTTCTGATCTTCCTCCAGACGTTCCTGATTCTGGCCATCATCGCTATCTTCGAGAGCACCCGTCGAGAGCGGGAAATCTGACCGCCCTCGCGCGGGACCCTATGCACGAGCGCGTCGATCTGGTACGATTCTTCGGCTCGCCGCGGCATCGTCGTCTATCGGTTCGGCTGAGTCCGGCGACCGGGAGATACACCCAATGACAATGAGCTTTGATGAGAAGGTGGAGCACCGCTATCGTTTGGAGCGAGGCCGGGACTACCACGAAAGCAAACGGACGATTCCCGAGTGCGCCTATCCCTGGGTCGCTTCGCTGAGGGCCCGTAAGATACAGCCCGAGGTCGCCGACGGCGACGTCGTCCTCGAGTACGGCGTGGGCACGGGCTGGAACCTCGCCCGTTTGCGCTGCGGCAGACGCCTGGGATTCGACCTGGCCGAGCACGTGCAGTCGGTCCTTGGGCAGCACGGGATCGAGTTCATCGCCGATACCGCCGCCCTCGCCGAGGGCACGGTCGATGTCTGCGTCTGTCACCATACCCTCGAACACACTCCGCAGCCCCCCCGAGTCATTGCCGAGATCGCCCGATTGCTTCGATCCGGGGGCAAGCTGCTGCTGTTCGTGCCCTACGAACGGGAACGACGCTATCGTCGCTACGACGCAGGCGAACCCAACCATCATCTCTATTCGTGGAACGTTCAGACCCTGGGGAACCTCACGGCCGACGCCGGCTTTGCCATTCTGCGGGCCGGAATCGGACGTTTCGGATACGATCGCTTCGCCGCGGTCTGGGCGGCTAGGACCGGGCTGGGCGAGTGGGGGTATCGATGGATCCGGCGGGCGGTGCATCTGGTACAACCGGCCTATGAGGTCCGCATCGTCGCACGGAAAGAGAGTTCATCCGAAGATGTCCGGGCCGCCCTATGACGAATGCAACGCAGCGACCAGCCCGTGTGACTGCGTCCGAAGGCAAGTTGTCCGGCGTCATCGAACAGGTGCTGCTGTTCGTTTGCCTCGGCATTCTCGCCCTTCGGACGACCTACACCGAAGGACCGCTCATTCAGACCGTCACGTTGCCCGGCAGTCTGTCCGACACGATTTACAGCCTGACGCTCTCCGGGCTGCTGGCCCTGGCTCTGCTGCTCTGGCTGCTCAGCGGCCTATGGCGGGGCCAGATGAAGTATCGCGTCACCGGCATGGAAGTCGGCCTGATCCTGTTCCTCGTCGGCGGCGCGGTCTCGGCGATTGGCGCCAGTGAGAAACGCATGGCGATCAACAGCATCGTCACTCTCACCGGGCCGATCTTCGCGGGGATGCTGCTGGTCCAACTTCTCCACGGCACGCCCGGAATACGGGTCATATTGTTGACGGTCGCGGCCCTGGGCATAGTCAATACGTATCAGTGCGCCGAGCAGTCCCTCGTCAGCAACAGGATCATGATCGAGCAGTATGCCAACGCCCCCGAGACCCTGCTGGGGCCCCTCGGTATCGAGCCGGGCACCTTCCAGCACTTCCTGTTCGAACACCGACTGTATGGCCAGGGCGTGCGCGGGTTCTTCACGACCGGCAATTCGGCCGCCTCTTTTGCGATGTTCGCCGCCTTCGCCGGCCTCGCCTTGCTGCTGCATCGCCGCCAGGCGGATACCGATCCGCCATCGAGACGGCCTTCACGGTGGTGTCCGATCGTCGCGGTGGCCATCATCCTCGCCGGCCTGGCCCTGACGCGGAGCAAGGGAGGCATCCTGGCGTTCGTCATTGCGGCGGCCTTGTGCGCCCTCATCCTCCTCCTGCATGAGCGGTTCGCGAAGCACCGCAGGGTCGTATGGGCTGTCTCGGCGGCGGTCCTGCTGATGGGGTCGCTGGCGGTCGGCTGTGTGGCGGTTTCATACGGCCTCAAGCACGGACGATTGCCGGGGGGCAACTCCATGCTGGTCCGCTGGCAATACTGGCGCGCCACGGCCCAGATGGTGGCCGATCATCCGCTCACCGGGGTCGGCCCCGGCAACTTCGCACAGAACTACACACGATACAAGCCGGCCTCGGCACCCGAGTCGGTGTCCGACCCGCACAGCTTCCCGCTGAGTCTGCTGGCCCAGTACGGGCCCCTCGGCCTGCTGGGCTTCCTGGCCATGATCGTGGTCCCCCTCTACCGCGCTGTGGCCGGTGCTGCTTCGGAGCCGGCACCAGGCGACCGCCATGCGAGGCCGAAGTCGCTTGCCGTCGTGACGCTGGGGGTCGTGGCGGCATCGCTGCTGGTGTTCAGACCCATCCTGATCCCCGCCTCATGGACAGGTGATTTCGAGGTGGTCCTCTACGAAATCATCGCACTCCATGGTGCGCCGGTAGCCGCCTTTCTCATCGGCTTCTTCCTCCTCGCGATGCCGCTGCAGCGCAGAGACGTAGAGACGGCCCACCCTTACGGGGCCCCTGCCTGTGCGGCGTTGGGCTGCGCCGTCGTCGGCGTCCTCGTACACAATCTCGTGGATTTCGCGCTCTTCGAACCCGGCATCTGGATGACCCTGTGGGCCGTGATGGCCTGCATCATCGCAATCGGTCATCGCCGGAAGCCTGCCCGCTGTTTCACCCTGCACCCCAGTCGGCCGCTCAAGATCGCGGCCGGGGTCGGAGCCCTTCTGCTGGTGCTCGCATACATTCACTTCGTCTGGTGGCCGGTATACGCTGTGACCGTTCGGACTCATCAGGGCCGCCAGGCCGCCGCCCAAGGGTATTTCGATCGAGCCCATGCCCTTCTCGATGCGGCCGCAGCCGCCGATCCGTTGTCTCCGGCAGCGTCGAGTCTCAGCGGACGTCTGTACCTGCAACGGTCCGAACACATCTCGGTCGGACAGTTTCTGCTGCTGGAGAAGGCTGCGGAAAGCTTCGGCACGGCTGTCGAACGCGATCCGGCCGACTGCAAGAACTACGAGAGGGCCGGCGACACCGCACGGCTCATGGGACACCATGAACAGGCGTATGCGTGGTACCTCGAAGCCGCCAAACGATATCCCGGTTCGGGCCGACTGCAATTGCGTCTGGCGCAAACCGCCGAGCGACTCGGCGACGACGATGCCGCCCGTCGGTACTACCGCCAGGCCATCGAAATCGAGGATGCGTTCCGCAGGCAATTCCGGCAGATGTATCCGGAACGGACAGAGGTGGTCAGCCGGCTCGGGCAGGAGGACTACGATCTGGCCCGGCGGCGCATGGAGGAACTCAGCAGGTGATGTGACGTTGCCTCGATCGTCAGGAGAACTTGGCGATCACATCGTCGGGAATGTCGAAATTCGCGTACGCATTCTGAACGTCGTCGTGGTCGTCGAACGCCTCCATCAGTGAGACGATCCTCTTGGCCACCGCCTCTTCCTCGATCGCGACCGTGTTCTGAGGCATCATCGAGATTTCCGCCAACTCGATCGGAATGCCCTTGGTCTCCAGTGCCTTTTTCAACTCGTCGTAGGCGCTCGGGTCGCAGGTGATCTCGAACACCTCACCGGTATTCTCCATGTCGTCGGCCCCGGCCCCCAGCGCCAGTTCGAGCAAATCGTCTTCCTGCGCGTTGGACGTTCCGACGGTGACCAACCCCTTCTTGCCGAACATCCAGTTGACGCACCCGGTGGTGCCGAGCGACCCGCCATGCTTCTCGAAGATGCGCTTGATCTCGGGACCGGTGCGGTTGCGGTTGTCCGTGAGCGCCTCGACCATCACCGCCACACCGCTGGGGCCATAGCCTTCGTAAAGGACCTCCTCGTAATGCACACCGCCGAGGTCCCCCGTGCCCTTCTTGATGGCCTTCTCGATCGTATCCTTGGGCATATTGGCGGCCTTGGCCTTGTCGACGGCGTAGCGCAGCGTCAGATTCGCCGACGGGTCGCCACCGCCGTTCTTGGCTGCCACGATAATCATTCTGGCGATTTTGCTCCACATCTTGCCGCGTTTGGCATCGTTCGCGGCCTTTTTGTGCTTGATCCCCGCCCAGTGTGAATGGCCTGACATATAGACTCCTCAAGAATCCCGTAGCGACTCAATCCCGATCATCCGATCATCCAAGCCCCGTATTATAATCCAGAGCGCGTCGCTTTATAGCGATTTTTCAGAAAACTTGCGGCCGTTTGCACCACAGGGGCCATCCGAGCCGAGCGAAAGACCATCGCGGCATCCGCACATCCGCCGGCATCTGACGCCAAGGCACTTGTCGCCGCACGCGTTCTCTCGTACGATGCGAGCCGTCATCCGGATCAACACGGCAACGCAAAGGAGCAGAACACCATGAACCACCGAACCAGCAACCGCTATCCCCTGAGAGGAATCCTGCCGATTCTCCTGCTGACGGCCATCCCCGTGTTGTCGGGTTGCGGGGGCACAGGCACAACCGCAGGGACCTGGCAACCGCTCTTCAACGGCACAGACCTGACCGGCTGGACCGTCAAGTGCAAGCCCTCCGATCGCGACATGGAGTTCTGGAAGGTCGATGGCGACACCATCCTGGCCGATTCCATAGACCATGAAGGGCACGATTACGTCTGGCTCGTAACCGACCGCGAGTACGCGGACTTCGCCCTGCGTCTGCGGTTCCAGGCGTACCGCGACAGTCCGGGCAACAGCGGCGTGCAGATACGCAGCCGGTACGACGACGAAGCGGGATGGCTGGATGGCCCCCAGATCGACATCCATCCGCCGGGACCATGGCGGACGGGAATGATCTGGGACGAGACCCGGGGCGTGGGACGCTGGCTCTATCCCAATAGACCCCAGGGGCAGTGGGTCAATCCGACGATGGCGAACCCCGATCTGGTTCTCTACTACGCCGATCAAGGACCGGGCTGGAACACGCTGGAGATCCAGGCCGTCGGCCCCCGAATCGTCGCCCTGCTCAACGGAGTCATCGTGACAGACTACGATGGCTCCGGGGTCCTTGACGATTCCGTCCACCAGAGGCACGACGTGGGCCTCAAGGGCCATATCGCCCTTCAGATCCACAAGGCCGACCGGCTCAGGATACGGTTCAAAGACATCGTTATCCGGGAACTGGCCGCCCCGTAGTCCCTTGCGGCTCTTGCGACCGCGTCGCAAGCCGTCCCATAACCAACAGTGAAAGACCCTTTCCCCTGCCGGCGAATCCGCAAACGTCGGAGCGGGGAGGATTTCGGAGTTTTTTTCTTGACGGGGGTTTAATGACTCCCTAACTTGGACGATCATGTTAGAAACTGTGGACGAATGGGGCCGTGGATTGCCCCGCGTTCCCGCAGCGTGGATTGCCCCCGCTGCACGGCAGGAATTGAGACGGGAGCTCTGAGACCCGCCTCAGACGGTGGTTCAAGTTGCAAAGACACGCTTGGACCGTCGCGTTCCGAGGGAAACCCACTCGGTTTCATCGGGCCAAATGCGGCGATCGGGCGTGGATTTCCAGTGAAACGAAATCGACTCGCAACCGTTAATCGCGTTTCAGCGAGGGAGTAAGAGATTTGAGGACAGCGTCAGCGAACAATCGGGCCTTGCGGTTTCTGCAACGCCTGAGGATTGCGGATCTGCGGGTGATTCCCGTCTGAACCGCTGATCGTCTGCCTCTGTCGATAAGGTTTCGCACTTCACTGTCGTTTCTTTGGAGCTTCCCCGCCATCGGCCTGTATTCCGTCCGCAGTGAGCGTTATCAACTGACACTGTGGTGTGGAAAGGTACGGAATATGGACGCCTTATTGATGCAGATATCCACTCTCGGGGCCGGCATCGCAACTCTCGTGGCCTTCATCCTCGGCATCTGCCTGGCCTTTATCGTCCAGCAGGCCGTCGCCCGAACCCGGGCCCGAACCATCGCGGAGGACCTCCAGAGGCAGATCGACGGGGCAAAACGCGAGGCCGAGAACATCATCAAGTCCGCCCAGATCGAGGCGGCGGCCGAAGCCATCAAGAAGAAAGAGCAGTTCACCGCCGAGGCCAACCAGATTCGGGCCGAGCTGCGGGAAAACGAGATGCGGCTTTCCAAGCGGGAGGACGCCCTGGATCGCCAGACGGACCTGCTCCAGAAGCAGGAACAGGCCCTCAAAAAGCAGGAACAGGACGTCGAGCGGAGGCTCCGCAACACGGAACTGAAGGACAAGCAGCTTTCGGTCCTGATCGCCCAGCAGAAGAACCAGTTGCTCAAGATCACCGCGATGGACGTCGAGGAGGCCCGCACCCTGCTGCTCAAACGTCTGGAGGACGAGTGCGAGCACGAGATGTCGTCGCTGATCCAGCGGAAGGTCGAGGAGGCGCAGGAGCTGGCCGACGTCAAGAGCCGCGAGGTGCTCAGCACGGCGATCCAGCGCTATGCGGCCGAGCAGACCTGCGAGGTAACGGTATCGACGGTGGACATCCCCAACGACGACATGAAGGGCCGGATCATCGGCCGGGAAGGCCGCAATATCCGGGCCTTCGAGAAGGCCACCGGCGTGGACG
Source organism: Phycisphaerales bacterium Planc_01 (assembly GCA_001603075.1). Taxonomy (GTDB): domain Bacteria; phylum Planctomycetota; class Phycisphaerae; order Sedimentisphaerales; family Anaerobacaceae; genus Anaerobaca. The sequence continues at coordinate 43,783 of LVBB01000143.1, forward strand.
TGATCGTCGATGACACCCCTGGTATGGTCGTCGTCAGTGGGTTCAATCCCGTTCGTCGCGAGGTCGCCCGTCTGTCGATGGAGCGGCTGATCCAGGACGGCCGGATTCACCCATCCCGCATCGAAGAACTGGTCGCACAGACCCGCAACGATGTCAACGCCAAGGTGCTTCAACTCGGCAAGGACGCCGCGGTCGAAACCAATGTCAGGGGCCTGCCCAACAAGATCATCAGTCTGCTCGGCGCCCTGGCGTATCGCACCAGTTACGGTCAGAACGTCCTTCGCCACAGTGTGGAGGTCGCCTTCCTCAGCCAGGTCATGGCCGACGAACTGGGCCTGGACGGCTCGATCGCCCGCCGAGCCGGCTTGCTCCACGACATCGGCAAGGCCATCGACCACGACGTCGAGGGCAGCCACCCTGTGATCGGGACCAACTACCTCAAGCGGTTCAATGAGTCGCCGATCATCCTCAACGCGGTGGCCGGCCACCACGGCGATGTGCCGCCGGACAACCCCTACACGCCCCTCGTCGCCGCGGCCGATGCGATCAGCGCCTCGCGGCCGGGCGCCCGAAGGGAAACCCTCGAACGCTACATCAAGAGGCTCGAGAAGCTCGAGGAGATCGCCACGGGCTTCAAGGGTGTGGAAACCGCCTATGCCATTCAGGCCGGACGCGAGATCCGCGTCATCGCCAACGCCGATCAGGTCGACGACGAGGCGGCAATGAAGGTCGCCCGCGATATCGCCAAGAAGGTCGAGGATGAGATGACCTATCCGGGCGAGATCCAGATCACGCTGTTGCGGGAAGTCCGCTGCATCGAATACGCCAGGTAAGCGACGAAACGGGTCGAGGCCCAGGTCGTCGCCGAAAGGAAACGATGAGACTGAACGTACTGTGCATCGGGGATATTGTAGGCCGTCCGGGCCGGCGCGTCCTGGCCGACAAGCTTAAGACCTTCGTGCGAGAGCAGTCCATCGAATGTGTGATCGCCAACGCCGAGAACGCCGCCGGCGGGTCGGGCCTCACGCCCCAGATCTACGACAAGTTGCTGCGCTATGGCGTGAATCTGATCACTCTCGGCGACCATGCGTTCCGCAAACGCGACATCATCGAGACCCTCGAACGCACGAACAACATCTGCCGGCCGGCGAACTTCTCCGAACACGCCGCCGGCCGCGGCACCGCGATGTACAAAACGGGCAAGGGCCCCGTGGTGGGGGTTCTGACGCTGATCGGTCGGCTGTTCATGAAGCCGGCCGACTGCCCCTATGCCGCCGCCGACAAATGGATTCCGAGGCTTCAGAAGGAGGCGGACCTCATCGTGGTGGACTTCCACGCCGAGGCCTCCAGCGAGAAGATCGCGATGGGCTATCACCTCGACGGCCGTGCGAGTTGCTGCTTCGGGACGCACACCCACGTCGTCACCGCCGATGAGCGGATCCTGCCCAAGGGGATGGCGTACATCAGCGACGTCGGCATGACCGGCGCGCACGACTCCGTGCTCGGCCGCAGGAGCGACAGCGTCCTGAAGTCGTTCCGGACGCAGATGCCGGCGCCGTTCGAGATCGCCACGGGAGACGTCCGCATCAATGGGATTGTGGTCACGATCGACAGCAACACCCGACGAGCCGAACGGATCGAACGGATCCGCATCGACGCCGATCATGAGGAAGACATGCGGTACGACAGCGATGACGGTCGTCCGGAATACTACAGCACCCCTTGACCCCCCAAATCCCAGGGCGGGCCACGCGGGGCATCAGAGCGGGGCTGCCGCTCACACGCCCCCTATTTCGGTGCTCCAAGCAGGGCCCGCAGCGTCGTTCCGGAGTATTCCTGGCTGCCTTTGAGCATGATGTAGTACGTCCCGGCCTTGGGGTTGTTGATCGCAACCGTCTCATTGTTGCCGGCCAGATGCGGGCGGTAATCCCACGTCTTGAGGGTCGGCTTGGCGCCTCGGCGAACGTATAGATCGACGTCCCCCTCGCCGCCCCAGGTGGCGATCTCCAGCCTGCTCTGCTTGGCGGGCACCTCGATCTTGTAGTACGTCTCACTGGCGATCCTGCCGGACAGCCCCCCCAAAGGCACGCCGCTGGTCAGAGCGAACACGTCGTCCGGCTCATCGGCCGGCGGATTCGCCGTGAAGGCCTCGGCCTCGGCGTACGCCGTCAGACGAACGAGCGAGTTGTTCACACCGTCAATGACGTGGTCGGGTGTCTTGACGCTCAGGGAGACGGTGATGGGCTCTGCGCATACGGTCCCATCGGCAACGACCCTCGGTTCGGGATGAGCCACATCCGAATCGATCAGGGTCCCGCACCAACTGAGCAATTCGAGCTTGATCCAGTACTCGGCGCAAGCCGCATCGCCGACCTTCCCGGCGGACAGGTCCAGACTGACGGTGAAATCGGCGGTCACGGTCGTCTGAAGGCTCGGAACGTAGTCAAGCATCCACTGCATCTGATGGCTGGCAGAGTCACTTGCGGCCTCCTCACCGGCAGGCCCTTCGGCAACCACATCGGGCCAGAGCCCGGTAGCGATGCTGCCATCGGACGGATAGATGTATGGATACCAGCCGCCCATACGCAGATTCCCTTTTCCGGCGATCGCGACGGCCGCACGTGCCAATCCGCTCTCGGGCGTATGCGACACGACGGCCAGCAGGGCAACGTCCGCGTAGGCCCGGTATCCCCTGAGCATCACGTACCAGATCCCGGGGGCACAGTCGTTGATGATGACCGATTCGTTGTTGCCGACGAGAAACGGTCGATAGTCGTAGTCAGTCACCGTCGGCAGACCGCCCTGCCGGACGTAGAGATCGCAGTCGCCGGTGCCGCCGGAGACGCCGATCTCCAATCGGGACGGGCCGTTGAGGATCGTGATCTGGTAGAACTGTTCGCTTCCCAGCGCCCCGGAGAGCCCAGCCGCGGCTGTGCCGCTGGTCAACGGAATCGCCACCGCGCTGGAGGAGTAGGTCATCTCCAGCGTCAGGCCGGCGTAATCGGTGAACCCTTTGAGCATGACATGCCAGGTCCCTGCCTTTGGACTGTCGATCGTGACGCTCTCTTCGTTGCCCATCTTGTACGGCCGATAGTCATAAGCCGTGACTGTCGGCTTTGCGTCTTTGCGTACGTAGAGGTCGCAGTCGCCCGAACCGCCCGAAATACGAATGACGAGGTCATCCTGACCCTCGGGAACAACGATGGCGAAGAACTGCTCGCTTCCCACCGCCCCGGAAATGCCACCGATCGGGACGCCGCTTGTCACACTGATGCCCTGTCCCGAAGCCGCCGAAGCCAACAGACAAACGGTAGCAGCAAGGACCAGAACACCTGCTCGGCGTGATCCGCTCGAACCCTTCATCCCGACTCCTCTCTGAACCTCAGTATCCCACCCTCGCCCGTCCCTAAGTCCTGGGCAGAGAAGAAGTTCTCGCGGTCATCCGGTTCCCCGCGGCGTTTGTGGTTCCGTGCCGCCGACCTGCACGCCATCGCGCACAGCTCGGCTACACTGCACACACCCCAAGCCTGTAGTCTACCCTAAATCCCAGAAAAAGGCAAGTGCGAAATCACCCAAATCCGCAGCAGAAAGAAAGGACACCATCCTCCTGCCCGGGAAAAGTGGTTGCAGAAGCCCTCCGTCCTGTCAGGGCAATAGAACGTGCGGGTTGTTGCGCCCGTTCCCACCGAGACGCAACCCTACCAGGCACGCGGACGGGCCGGAGCAGGAACGCCGGCCTGGCCTGTTGACACCCGGCCTATGAGCCGGGCGGACGACGCTTGGAGCGGGCCGAAGACGCCGCCCGTGACTTGCGCCTGGCCTTCCTCAGTTGCAGCGCGAATTTGGTCTCCTCGCCCGTCTCCTCGTTGATTACGGCGAACTGTCCGGTATCGTCGCGCTGCATTTGATCGTTGGCATTGAGCAACTCAATGCCGTATACCGTTCCGTCCGGCGCCAGGTCGATCACCAGTTCCTCACTGAGTTTGATGGACTCGGCGTCCGCTTTCTTGTTCTTGAAACGGATATAGCCGACGTTGTAGCGCGGATCGTACGTAAACTTCATTCCGCCCGACCTTTCCAACCCATCAGAAGTACCTCGTTACTACCGAAATGACCAGCCAGCCATCATACCGCCGGATCGCGTAGGCTTCGATCTGCTTGGTAGCATACCGTTTGCCCCGCCATCGTTTCTTGAACGGCACGTTCCGGCGAAAGCCGATGCGACCGAATTTCGCATCGAACTGCTCCCCTGCTTCCACCGCCAGTTTTACCTCTTCCTCGGTGGCGCCTCGCTCGGCCAGGCGGTCGCGCGCATGGGGATGAAGACTAACCGTCATCGCACGGCCTTCCTGTGAGACGCAACGAAGAGCCCCACCGGAGACTCGATGGTGCCGATAATGTCAGTATAACGGGATCGCAAGCCGATCTCCACTGTTTTCTTCACGGATTCGAAGCCAGAAACGGGTTGGAGGCCTTCTCACGCCCAATGGTCGTTCTCATGGCGTGGCCCGGGTAGACGGCCGTCCGATCGGGCAGGGCAAAGAGCCTGGCACGAATGCTTTCGAGCAACTGCTCGGGGTCGCCGCCGGGGAAATCGCTCCGCCCCACCCCTCCGGCAAAGAGCGTATCCCCTGCAAAAACAACACCTTCCGACTCAGCATAGAGGCAGATGCCGCCGGGCGTGTGCCCCGGGGTGTGGAGCACCTTCAAAACGATGCCCGCCTCGTCGATGGTATCGCCGTCGGCCAGCAGCACGTCGGCCGGGGCGGTGGTGAAGGGTTGCATGGCCATCTCGGACAGATTGGCCTCTGAATCAGTCAGCATTCGACCGTCCAGCTTGTGGATGTAGACCCTTGCCTGTGGGAATGCGGATCGCAGCGCCGCCAGGCCCGCGATGTGATCGACGTGTCCATGCGTCAGGATCACGGCCGCAGGCGTCAGCCGGTGTCGGGACAGAAACGCCATCATTTCACGGCTGTCAAGCCCCGTGTCGATAACGACGCAGTCTGAGACCGATTCGTCCCTGCGAACCACGTAGCAGTTGGTCTCGAAGTCCCCGAGTATCAGGCGGTCGATCTTCATGGGTCTCCACTCAACAGACGGAGTCTATCCGACGTTGGGATCAGCCGCTTCGGCCTGCGGGGACAACGGCCCATCCTCTTCGGGCGTCACCGCGGATTCGGCCGAGGCCGGCGCCGGCTTGTCGTCCAGCAGGTCGGCCTGTGACTTCGTCAGGTAGTTGGCCTTCCACTCGGGAATCTCATAGACCCACCCCCGATGCCGCAGCGTGAATCGCTGGGCACGCTCCTGGGCCTGGAGCTTGGCCTCCTTCTTCTTGAGTTCCTCCGGCGACTCGACCTGCCCGGGCTTCATGGTGACGGGGGTCTTGTCGGTAAATTCCGCTTCACACGTCAGGTAGGCCTTCCCATCCTTCCGAGCGATCCTGAACCTGTATTCGGTGGAGTCATGGAGACGACAGACGTACAGATAGTCGAAACTCAGCTCGCCGAGCGCGGACGGCGTATTCACGTCGTCGAACCGCAGGCTGCTCAGCGATCTGAATACGCTCTTGGCGTCGCTATCCTTCAACATCTTGCCCTCGGGCAGGTTCCCCATCACGACGCCATCACCGTCCTGGGCGGCCCTGAGCGCATAGAAGCCGTGCGGCGTGGTGATCCTGACCGAGTTGACATCGGCGTGCTCGATCGCCACGATCTCCGGATTGACGTAGTCGATCGCCGTCGTGCGGATATAGGGGACGCTCTCCGCCAGATAGACGCTGTCGTGGGAGGTCAGTCGGACATAGGTGCGCTGTCCATCCTCCAGGGCCTTGCCGAGAACGACGCCGGCCAGAACCGACCCGTCGGCTTTGAGGAACTTGACCACGTTCCGGGCCTTTTCCTCGGCGACGTCGAGGTCCTCATGGTTTCTCGGATTGCTCGTGTACGATTCGAGCGTCTTGATGTCGAGACACTTGGTGATCAGATCATTGATCCGCTTGGGGTCGGCCGGATAGCCGGCCTTGTCGGTCACGTGAAACTGCTGATCGCGCCGCTCGATCGTCACCGCGCTGTCGCCGCTGCCGATAACAATGCTGCCGATCTGAGCCGGGTCCAGACCCTGAATGAGATACGACGGTCCCGAATGCTCGATGCTCGAACGACGGGACAGACGCGACTGAACGACCGCCCACAGCACCATGATCGCGGCCACAACGGCCAGTATGCCAAGCTTCTTGTTGCTCATCCACAGACTCCTTGCCTCGATAATCGATTATTGATTACTGATCATTGATGATAGATGGCACGCCCCCATGAGAAGCCTCGCCACTTGTCAATAATCAATCATCATTCATCAATGCCCCATCTCAGGCGTCACTGGCGTGGCTGATGTAATGCCGCCGGCGAAAACTGCGCCACAACCCCAGCACCAGGGCGACCAGCATGATCACGCCCGGGACCAGGCCCATGTTGAAACGCCGCAGGATGCTGCCCAAATGCTCGATGCGCTCCCGCCGTCGCGCGTTGACCTCGCGGAGCTGACGCTGGGCCTCGCGGATCTTCAGTTCCAACTGGCGTTTCTTCTCGATGATCGAGCTGCCGATCACCTCTTCCTGTTCCCCCGCCTGCCCCGATTCCACCAGGTTCCGAAGCTCCAGGTTGAAACCCTCGATCTGCGCGTTGATCAGCGCCACTTCATCGGCGGTCTCCCGTTCGGCCTGCTGCTCGATCTCGTCGACGACGGTGAAGGGCCGCTTGTAGTTGCCGCGCGACCGGATGGAGATCAGATCACCGGATCCGCTCAGGTCCTCGATCGTGTTCATCAACAGAGCGCTGTTGTCGCCGACGACCATCCTGCCGAACAGTGAATTCGCATAGGCCATCTGGTCGCTGAGGAAGTCCACATCGCTGAACACCGCCACCGCGCAGTCCGCCGACGCCTCGGTCAGTCCCGTGATCCGCTTCGTCACCCTCCTCGGCTCGTTGGGCTCGTCATCATCGTCATTCTCGGCGGCCTCCTCGGCTTCGACCTCGATCCCCTCGGGAAACGCGCTGCGAAAACGCCCGGTGACCAGATAGCCCATCGGGACCGGCTGCGTGCCGTCGAAGAACTTGGCCATCAGCTTGTCGGGGTCGGGAAACATCAATTCAAACGAACTGCTGACGCTCCAACTGTTGCCCTTTTCCGTCGTCATGATCAGCGGTGTCCGGACGATCCCGTCGGGGCCGCGGTCCCCTCGATTCGGATCGGCGGCCTCCATCGGGCCGGCCGGAGAAACCTCCCGCAACACGCCCGCGAACAGCACACGAACCTCGTTGAGGTCGGCGGTGATGGCCTTCTCTTCGTTGAAGCACGGCGGCTTGAGCCCGAGGAATCCCATGATCGGCTGGGGCCGCTGGTTGGCCGTCAGCGGCGCCTCCAGCAGCAGCGACCGGTCGCCCGCAAAGGTGTTGGCCGGCATGGAGAGGCCCCACATCCGCATCAGGCGGTCGAGGTCGGAGCTCTGCTTTTCGGCCGTCATCTGCATGGGGCTTCGCTGCGGCCTGTCCACGATGCAATGCGGATCGACACAGACGATCGCTCTGCCGCCCTTGAGGACGAACTGATCGATGGCGAACTGCGTCCGTTCGGGCAGGTCCTTCGGATGGATCACGATCAGGATGTCGACGTCGTTGATATCGGTGACGTCCGTCGGGACTTCGGTCACGTCATACTTCTGCCTGAGATGCTCGACGATCGTCCAGGCGGGCTTGGGCTGCTGGCCCTGCATCCGCATCATCTGGGCCATATAGCCCGTGACATCGTCGCCCATCACGGGCAGCGAGCTCATGATGCCCACCCGCGTCTTCTGGCGGGTGATGGCGGTGTCGATCAGGTAGCTGATGTCGTACTCGACGAAGTTCTGCCGATCGGGCGAGAAGAAGGGGATGGTCTTTTCCACACCGAACTGTGTCTGCACGGCCAGGCCGAAGAAGAAGCTCTCCTCCTCGGTGATGGGGAAACGCCGCAGGCCCAGCCGCAACGCCTGCTCTTCATCTTCCGAGAACGGCCGCGGATCGATCACCTGCAACTGGACCATCCCGTTCGAGGCGGCGACGTACTCGTCCAGCAGGGCCCGAACGAATTCGGAGTAGTTGTTGAAGTAGCGAATCTGATCGGGACCCTTCATCGCCGCGGTCTTGGCATAGAAGAACTTGATCTTGATCGGCTGATTGAGACGGCCCAGAATGGCCTTGGTCCCGTCACTGAGCGTGTAGAGCTTCTGGTCGGTGACGTCCACCTTCCAGCGCCGACCGAGGTTCTGGCAGATACTGATCCCGCTGAAGGCAATGACCAGGACCAGGGCGGCCCCGACAATCGCACGTAGGGTCCGATTCATTAGCTGGCCTTCCTTTCATCCAAGACGATCGCGCAGGCCGCGACCCAACCGGCAATCAGGAGAACGAAATAGGCAAGATCCTGAAATTGCAGGATGCCCCTCTGCATCGAGTCGAAATGCACCTGAAAACTCATGCCCTCCACCGCCGCGACCATACCGGGCGGCAGGAACGTCGAAACGTAGTTCAACGTCGTCGGCATTCCCGCGAACACCAGGACGGCGCAGGCGACCACGCTGAGCACGAAGGCGATCACCTGGTTCTTGCTCAGGGCCGAGAAGAAGCATCCGATCGCCAGGAACCCCCCCGCCATCAGGAACGCGCCGAGATAGCCGGTCACGATCAGCCCGATGTCGGGGTTGCCCAGATAGCAGACGGTCACGACCAGCGGAAACGTCAGCGCCAGCGCGATCCCCAGAAACAGCCAGGCGGCGAAAAACTTCGCCAGCACTGCCTGCACGATCGTGATCGGCAGCGTGAACAGAAGCTCGACGGACCCGACCTTGCGTTCTTCAGCCCACAGCCGCATGGCGGTCGATGGGACCATGAACACGAACAGCAGCGGAAGGTTCACGAAGAACGGCTTCAGGTCGGCCTGCCGGGCCTCATAGAACCCTTCTTTGAACGTCAGATAGCCCGAGAAGAACAGAAAGATGACGAGAAAGACATAAGCGAGAGGCGTCGTGAAGTAGCTTTTCAGCTCCCTCTTGAATACCGCCCAGAAACTGTTCATGTGGCACTCCCGATAGCAGTGGTTGTCGATCGTTGATTCTTGCCAATCATTGTTCGTCCATCATCGCGATCCGACCGGCTCAGGCGCATTTGCTCCGGGTGATCTTGCGGAAGACCTCGTCGAGACTGGCGTGGTGTTTGTCCTTCAGCTCCTGGGGCGTCGAGTCCACCAGGACCTTGCCCCGGGCAACGATGATCGCGCGGGAACAGACCGCCTCGACCTCTTCAAGGATGTGGGTCGAGATGATGATGCACTTGTCCTTGGCCATCGCGCCGATCAGTTTTCGGACCTCGTGCTTCTGGTTCGGATCGAGGCCGTCGGTCGGCTCGTCGAGGATCAGCACGTCGGGGTCGTGGATCAGCGCCTGGGCCAGTCCGACCCGGCGTTTGTAGCCCTTCGACAGCGTCTCGATCGTCTGGTGGTACACCGAGTCGATCGCGCACATCGGCACGACGCGGTCCAATGCCTGCCTGCGTCTGCGTCCCTTGATCTGCCGTACGTCGCAGATGAACTTCAGGAAGCCCCCCACCGTCATCTCCGGGTAGGCCGGCGAGTTCTCCGCCAGATAGCCCAGCGAGCGTCGCACCCCGATCGAATCGGTCAGGATGTCGTTCCCGCAGACGCTGGCAGTGCCGCCGTCCGGCCGAATGTAACAGGTCAGCATGCGCATCGTGGTGGTCTTGCCCGCCCCGTTGGGGCCCAGCAGGCCGAGCACCTGCCCCTTGGCGGCGCTGAACGAAACCCCGTCCACCGCGACAACCGGCCCGAAACGCCGCCGAAGTCCTTTGACCTCTATCATGTCTGTCTCCAAAACTCAGGCATCGATTCCACCCCGGACGACCCGGCCTCCCCCCGTAGAAACAAAACGCATAAGTTGACGAAAAACCCCTTCGCCGTCAAGCCCGGCACCCCAAAATAATCCCCATGCCAACGGCCGCAACAGACCGGCCCCCACAGACGCCGACCCCTGGCAACAAAATGCGCCATACGACGTCACGCCTGATTTGTTCGCCCCCGCCGCGCAGAGAATACCGTCAGAGCGCGATCTCGGACTTGAATACGATCACGGCTCGTCCTCCAACCTGGACCGTCTTGGGACGATCTTCGCCGACTTCTACAGTAACCTCCACTGTCCCCAGCCGTCCGATGGCTTCTCCTTGTTGGCCCTTGAATGCGAAACGGCGACCATCGTTCGGGACGAGGCGATGCTGGCCGAGATGCGCTCCGAGTGGGCCGTTGGCGTTGCCTGTTACCGGGTCCTCCGGGATTCCGATGGCCGGTGCGAACATGCGGCCGTGGGACAGGACCCCGCCGGAGCCGTCGGTCAGGACGAAGACAAAATAGCCGTTGCAGCGAATCTGTCGGCTGATCTCCGTCGCACGCACGCAGTGTGTGGCGATCGTGGCGTGACCGCACGACGGGACTTCGGTCGTGGGCGTGAAGAAGCGAACCCATACCTCATGATCGCTCGACGTGGGCGACAGAATAAAGGCCGTCTCGGAGTTGTTCATCTCCTGCGCGATCGCCTGCGTCTGCGTTTCGGCAAGTCCGTCGGCGTTGGGCACGACCCCGGCGGGATTCCCCCGAAACAGATTCTTCGTGAAGGAATCCACCTGGTGCAGTCTGTAGTTCTTCGTCGTCGTAATTGTCCGTTCTGCCGAGCTACTTCTCGTGCTTCTTTTGCGTGCTCTCGTCGAGCAGGCGGATCTTTTGGAGGACGAGGCCATAGTGGCTGCCGGGGGGCTTCTCCTGCATGACCTCGCCGCGCCAGTCCCGGGCGAAGTTGCCGGAGTAGCACAGCCACGCGGTGCGGCCGTCGGCGCTGATGAACTTCGTCGGGATGTTCAGGAAGTAGCCCTGCTCGCCAAAGTTCTTCATGTAGGTCACCAGCCGCCAGGGGCCGGGGATTCGCTGGGCCTCCAGGATGTACGAATTCATTCTGGCGCAGGTGGGCCAGCCGTCGGTGACGCACATCAGATACCGCTTGAGCGGCGCGTTGTACGTGACGGTAACGCAGCCGCAGTTGTTGTTCCAGTCAATCAGCGGCGTGATCCTGCCGAAGTCCCGTGTCCAGATCGGCGATCCGCCCACATCGTGACCTGCAAAGAATTCATATTTCGACGCGTCGTTAATGTTCTGCATGTTCGGCGTGACACGCAGCAGATAGATCTGGTCGCCACTGATCCAACTGAGGTTGCCGAACCGCGGCTTGGGATCGGGCTCGGGAGCGCCGTGGGCGACGAGGTAGGCCTTGCCGTCGGGCGAATGCTCCATGTTCTTGCCGAAATCGACGAAGTGCGGCGAGCCGATCTTGACCGGGTATCCCCACATTCCGGTCTCGGCGAAGAGGGGCGTGTCCGGCGTGTGCGGCGTGTCCGTCCAGGTCCTGCCCAAATCCGTCGAGATGCGAAATCCGACGAACGGTCCCAGCCAGGGCCAGTTGAAGGCCTGATCGCCATACCGCACGATGCCGTCGGGAGCCAGGCAATACGTGCCGTAGTACCAGACACCGTTGTGGACGAGACTGCCGCAGGGGTAGCGGCCCCGGTAGGGGGAGGCATCGCCCTTGGTAAGGCCCAGGCTGACGATCCTGAGGTTCAGCGGATCGTCGCCGATCAGCACCGCCTGGCCCGTCGTCGCATCCGGTCCGACGCCGCTGTTGGAGTTCTCGCGGGTGCCGTCCTCGCGGGGCGTTGAGCCATCCGTCCAGGGCGAGTACAAATTCCCGTCAGACGCCCAGCTCGGATACCAAGTATCGGCGACGTGGTAGTCGCTGTGCACACCCAGGAACGCAACGCCGACGATGTCCTTCGACGGCTCGAACGGACAATCTGCCGGCGGCTGCGATGGCCACACAAACGGTTCGAAATGCGTGCCGTCTTGCACAGCAGTATTCGCCCATGTGGCGGTCGCGAACACTGCAACCAGCGTAGCGACAAGCGATACACGCCACGCAGGTTTGAACAGAGCATGCATCCTCATGCTGTCCTCCCAGTATCCAACACAATGCGATTGCCACGCCGTCGACCCGCCGGTTATCTGCGTCAGGCGAAGAGGGCTTCGACGAAGGTGGCGGGGTCGAACTCGGCGATGTCGGCGGGCTTTTCGCCCAGGCCGACGAACTTAACCGGGATGTCGAGCTGGTCCTTGATGGCGATGACGATGCCGCCCCGGGCGGTGCCGTCGAGCTTGGCCAGGAAGATGCCGGTGACGTTGATCGCCTCAGTGAACAGTTGCGCCTGCGAGATGGCGTTCTGTCCGGTGGTCCCGTCGAGGACGAGCAGCACCTCGTGCGGGGCGTCGGGGATCTTGCGCGTCACGACGTCGCGGATCTTGGTGAGTTGGACCATGAGGTCCTTCTTGGTGTGCAGCCGGCCGGCCGTGTCGAGGATCAGCACGTCGGCGTCGCGAGCGACGGCGGCCTCACAGGCGTCGAAGGCGACGGCCGCCGGATCGCTGCCGGACTGGTGCTTGACGATCTGGACGCCGATCCGCTCGGCCCAGATGCTCAACTGCTCGACCGCCGCGGCCCGGAACGTGTCGCAGGCGGCGACGATCACCTTCTTGCCGCTCTTGTGCAGGATGTACGCCAGCTTGGCGATGCTGGTGGTCTTGCCGGTGCCGTTGACGCCGGCCACGAGGATCACGGTCGGCCCGCCGGGGGCCACGTGCAGTTGCCGGTCCTGATCGGGCCAGTAGCTCTTGATGTGCTCCTTGAGGAACGGAATGACCTCCTCGGAGTTGGAGATCTTGCGGGCGCGATAGGCCTCGCGCAGCTCGCGGATGAGCTTTTCCGTGGTCTCGACGCCGATATCGTCGCGGATGAGCGTCTCTTCGAGTTCGTCGAGCAGGTCGTCGTCGATCTTTCGGCCGAGGCTCAGCACCGTCGAAAGCGAGCTGGCGATCTTGCTGCGGGTCTTGCCCAGCCGCTCCTTCAAGAAGTCGGCGGTCTTCGAGAATATGCCCATAGTGTCTTCCTATCGCATGAGAGTCTGGGTACTTTTCGCGCCGATGGTATCGTCATTCGGTGGAAATGCAAGCGTCCGGCGGGCAAATCGGGTGAATCGCCTCCCGACGTCCGTCGGGCCGGAGGACGCGCCGGGCATTTTGCCGGTTCGCCCAGGCCGCTTTTTCTTTGACAGACGCCGCGCCGACAGATAAAGTCGCACTCTCGTTTTGCGTCCCACATATCCCAGGGGCTGGGCTCGTTCACGGGGGGCATTGCCTTGTTTCTCGAATCCGGATACTGTGGCCCATGGCGTTGAGCGTTTCAGCGGTTTTCAACATGGTCGGTGGGCGGCGAAGTGCACCCAATGGCGATGACGCGGTTTCCGGGAGCGCCGTCGCACAGGAGGCAGGCGTTGTCGGCACATGAGGTGGCAAACATCTTTACGGATATCGTCGCGCGGGCCCGCGCGACGGACCCGGCCAACGCGCGCAAGTGGTTCGACGATCTGACCGTGGTGCGCTTCGACGGCGGCTCGATCGCCATCGGCTGTCCCGACGAATCGAACGTTCGCTTCCTCGATGCGCACTGCCGGTCGAGTTTCACGCGGGCGGCCCAGCAGATCACCGGGCACCTGGTGACGGTGGACTTTGTCGTCGGCACCGCCGATCAGCCCGCCGAGACGGAGTACGTTGCGCGAGGCGGTCCGGCCCTGCATCCGGACTACACATTCGAGAATTTCGTCGTCGGGCCGAGCAACCGCCTGGCCCACGCCAGTTGCATGGCGATCAGCCAGTCGCTGGGCCAGACGTACAATCCGCTGTTTCTCTACGGCAGTGCCGGGCTGGGCAAGACCCACCTGCTGCACGCCGTCTGCCACGAGGTGCAGCGACGCATCCACGGTTCGGTGATCCAGTTGCTCAGTTGCGAGGATTTTGTCAACCGATTCATCCGCGCCATCGAGCAAGGCAGTATCACGGGGTTCCACAGCCAGTTCCGAACGGTCGATGCCCTGGTCATCGACGACATCCAGTTCCTGCGCGAGCGGGAGCAGAGCCAGGAGGAATTCTTCCACACGTTCAACGCGATCTATAACAGCGGCAAGCAGATCATCCTCAGCGCCGACAGTCCACCCAACGAGATTCCTTCGATCGAGGCACGGCTGATCAGCCGGTTCAACTGGGGCCTGGTCGCGCGGATCGATCCGCCCAGCTATGAGACGCGCATCGCCATTGTACAGAAGAAAGCGCACCTGCGCGGCCTGGAAATCAGCGACGAGATCGCCGAGTACATTGCCCGCCAGGTCCAGGCCAACATCCGCGAGCTCGAAGGCGCGCTGACGACGATCTACGCGCTGGCCACGACGCTCGGCGAGCCGGTCGATCTGCGGCTGGCCCAGACCGCGCTGGAAGGCCAGATCAAGCTGGCGACCAAACACATCAGCATCACCGACATCATCGACGTGGTGACGGACCACTTCGACGTCCGCCTGACCGATCTTCAGAGCAAGCGGCGCAGCCAGAGCATCACCGTGCCGCGACAAATCTGCATGTACCTGGCGCGCAACCTCACGAGGCACAGCCTCGAAGAGATCGGTGGCCATCTCGGCGGCCGGGACCACACCACGGTGATGCACGCATGCAGCAAGATCACCGAGGCGCAGCAATCCGACCCGCAGATGCAGGCGCTGCTGAGCGAGCTGACCAAGCGCGTCACGCAAGGCCAGCAGGTCACCTGACCGACTCGTCGCGTGTGTCGGCGGAGAAGAGCGAGGAGCATCCGAAGCCCTGATGCGGATTCATGCCGGGCACCACGGTCAATTCATGATGGCGTTGAGCATGTCGAGGTAGTCGGAAAGCAGGCGGGTGATGAGGAACTTCTCGCGTACGGTCTCCTTGGCCCGGCGTCCGAGTTCGGCGGCCTCGTCGGGGTCTTTGAGCAGACGCGTGACACGGTCGGCGAATCCTTCCGTGTCCTGGGGATCGAGCAGATAGCCGTTTCTGCCGTCCTCGATCTGGCTGGGAATGCCCCCGACGTTGGAGGCGACCACGGCGGTGCCTTTCCACATCGCTTCGGTCACCGCCAGGCAGAACCCTTCCTTGAGAGATTTCTGAATAACGACTTTCGAGTGCCGCTGGATCGCGTTGACCAGCTTCTCGCTGTTGCCCACAACGAGCAGAATGTCGCCGTTCTCCAGCATCTTGTTGGCCTTGCGCTGGACCTTCGTGTACATCTGGAGCCCTTCGGGGTCGTCGCTGGCGACGTTGTAGCAGAGCACGAGGCGGCAATCGACCTGCTCTCTGACGAGTTTGAACACGTCGATGACACCCTCCGGGTCCTTCCAGGGATCGAGCCGAGAGACCTGCGTGATCAGCGGCTTGTCCACCGGCACGCCGGCCTTGGCGAGTTGATCTTCGATGGTCCTGTCGGAGATGGTCGTATTCTTCGGGCTCAGGGGGTTGATCGCCGGGTACATCAGACGCTGATCGATCGGAAGGTCCTTCTTGAAATACTTCTCGCTCGACATTACGACCTGGTCGTACTTGAGCACGAATCCCTTGAGGAAGTCCCACAGCTCCGCGTGCGGCTCGGTCAGGTCGATGTGGCAGCGCCAGATCCACGGCTGCGTCTTTTGATACGAGCGGATCAGCGCCAGCGGCTGCGGATCGTGGACGAGAATGCAGTCGTGGTCGAGGTGTGTGAACCGCGCGAAGTCCTCGTTGACCCTGCGGTAGATTCGCTTCTTGCGATCGGAGAGGTTCAGTTTGGCGCCCTGCAGCGCGTTGTGGAAGCTCTTGGTGATTTCGAAGAACTCCTGGCTTCCGTGCAGAATCCGCCAGCCGGCGTCGATGCCCACGTCGTTCATCAGCATGACCAGTGAATACAGGATCTCCGCCACCCCGCCGCCCTGGTAGGTGGCGTTCAGATGAATGATATGCTTGCCGTAGAGGCCTCGGGCTCGGGCGTAGATTTCGGCGAGCGTTTCATCCGGCACGATATGGCGAAAATCCTCAAGTCTGAGCATCTAACTCTCCATAATTTGCGTTAACAGACCCCTGAAATCCACAACGGTATCGACGTTGAATCGGGCCTTCGATATGTTCAGGCCCACCTTGATCGAGTATGCCTCTTCGGGCATGACGGAGAACATCTCTTCATCGGTGTAATCGTCGCCGGCCGATAGGACAAAGGCCCACTTCTCACGGCTCATCAGGAACTCGGCGGCGCGGCCTTTGTTGATTCCGTGCTTTCGCACTTCGAGGATCTTGCTGCCCTCAAAGACCCCTACGTCCATGTTCTCGGTCAGGTTCACCAGGGCGTCGCGCAATTCCTGCGTTCTCACACACGCCAGGGCAGGATCGGCCCGGCGGTAGTGCCACACCAGCGAGAAGTCCTTCTCTTCCACCAGCGATCCGGGCGTTCGGTCCGAATAGAGGTCCATGATCGGCCGGACAGCATGTTTCCACTGCTCATTGACCGGCTGGAAACTCCGCCATGACTGGCCAATCTCGCGGAGCCAGCCGCCGTGCTCGGCAATGAGGTGAACGCGCAGTGCTCCCAGCCACTTCTCCAGCGTCTCTTTGTCCCTTCCGCTGATGATCGCAACACAGTTGTTCTTCTCCGCGGCGAGACGTTCCAGAATCGCCAGGATCTCCTCGTCCGGTCCGGCCTTGGCGGGACGACCCTTGAAGCCCACGAGCGTCCCATCGTAGTCCAGAAGAAACAGCCTCTTCTCGGCGGCCCGGTATTGCCACAGCAGCGCATCGCGCGCCGCCGGTCCCAGCTTGTGGACGGAAACCCCCTGCTGCCGGACCCCGATCTCGCTCAACGCATGAATGAAGTCCGTGCTCCATCGCGTGATGTCATAGCGCTGCAAGCGCTCCTGCATGACGCGATTGCGTTCGCACTGCTCGGCGACCGGCATCTCCAGAGCCTCTCGAATGGCACGAACAATCGCCGCCTTGTCGTTGGCGTTGACGGTCAGGGCCTCTCCCAGTTCGCTGGCCGCCCCGGTCATCTCACTGAGGATCAACACCCCAGGGCCGTCGTTCTTGGTGGCCACAAATTCCTTGGCGATCAGGTTCATCCCGTCGCGCAGCGGAGTGATCAGCGCCACGTCGGCCACATTGTACAGGGCGGTCAGTTTCTTGAACGGCATGAACCGGTAGAGATACCATACGGGCATGTAGCCGAGCGAACCGTGTTCGCCGTTGACGCGACCGACAAGCTGTTCCAGATGTCCCCGGAGCTGCTTGTAGTCCTCGATGCCCGACCGCGACGGCACGGCCACGATGACCAGCGTGACCCGGCCTTTGTACTCAGGATGCGTGCTGAGAAACCAGTCGAAGGCCTCCAGCCGCTCCACGATGCCTTTCGTGTAGTCCAAACGATCGACGGAGACAATGATCTTGCGGTCACCGACAATACCGCGGATCCGGTCGATCTCGGCCCTGACCTCCGCGTCATCAATCGCTCCGGCGTAGCGGTGGTAATCGATTCCCATCGGAAAGGCGTCGACCTTGAGGATGCGGTTGTGGGCGTTGACCTCGCCCAGCGTATGCTCGAGACCCGCAATCCGCGAGACGCTGCTGAGAAAGTGACGCACGTAGTCGTACGTGTGAAATCCGATCAGGTCGGCCCCAAGCAACCCGTCCAGCACCTCCTCCCGCCAGGGCAGCAGGCGAAACAGCTCGAACGAAGGCCAGGGGATGTGATGAAAATATCCGATGGCCAGATCGGGCATCTTCTCACGGAGCAGGCGGGGAAGCAGCATCAACTGGAAGTCGTGCACCCAGACTGAGTCCCCCGGCCGGGCCACCTTGAGCACCTCGTCGCAGAACAGATGGTTGACCTGCTTGTACGATTTCCAGAACTGCTGCTCGAACACCGTGCGAACGGGAAAATAATGAAAGAGTGGCCAGATTGTCTTGTTGCAGAAGCCCAGATAATACTGATCGATCTGCCTCTGCGACAAAAAGACCGGTGCCGAGTTCTGCCGTCGCAGCGATTCTCGGATATGATCCTTCTCTTCGGGCTTGAGCCGTTCGCTGGAGATCCCGGGCCACCCCATCCATAGCCGTTCCAGGCAGTCGGGCAGGCAGGACAGGCCGACGGCCAGTCCTCCGGGACTGGGACGAAACTGGAATTGGCCGTCCCGCGTGGAAACGGTGACGGGCAGGCGGTTGGCTGCTACGATGAGTTTTCGCATATCGGACGCTCCCCAAAGCGGGATGCTGCCGTCATCGTTTGCAGGAGCAGAACCATACGACCAGAGCATCCCCCCAAACGTAAGCCCATTTCGACTCCCTGGGCAGTATCACCCCACTATAGCGGTCATGCGGTCGATCGCAAGACTCATTCCGGCGTTCGCCAGCGCGCCGGGCCGATCCGGCCCGGAATCCCCTGGTGGATAAGCTTGAAGGTCAACGGCGTCCAAGCCGATAGAAAGGTCGGTTATGCCGAAGAATCCGGTTGCCCGACCGGCATCTCGTACGTTATGATGCATAGGGATGGGCACGTTGTGGGGACCGTCGCGGTCCGGCAGGGTTCGAGAGCACCTCTCGCCCCGCCGCATCCGCAGGTTCCTGTTCGGTCGGAGGTCCTGACGCAAGGTGTTCTGCCACACGCAAAGCAGGGCCGGGGCGTTGGGTGCGGAAGCTCCTCGCATCGCAGATTCAGTACACCCATTTCGCAGGCCGCTGGTTCTCTATGGGAAGGAGGTGAACGCACAGGTTCTCGCTCGTCTCGCACACAAAAACAACCGGGGGACAGACGCGGTTTTGGCGCGTGACCAAGACGCAGGTATGGTGTGGTTCAATCGTTTGCTCGAAGGAGGATCACCATGAACAGAAGAGTCTGTACACTGATGCCCCTTGTCATCCTGGGGCTGGCCCTGGCGAGCGTCTCCGACGCCGCACTGGTGGGCTGGTGGAAGTTCGACGATGGCTCGGGCACAATCGCCAAGGACAGTTCCGGCAAGGGCTACCACGGCACCATCACCAATCCCCTTTGGGTCACGGGAAAATACGGCGGGGCTCTGAATTTTGAGGGAACCTCCTATGTGGATGTGCCCCCCGAATCGTGGTCCACGATCGAGCGACAGGCCACCGTGTCGTTCTGGGCCTACGGCAATCCGGATCTGCAACCACAGGCCAACTTCATCTTCGGGGCCTTTTCCGATCCTGCCAACAACGAAGCGAGAAGGATGAGCGCGCACGTGCCGTGGAGCAACGGCAACGTGTACTTCGACACCGGCGGGCCTGGCTACAACCGGATCGAGAAAGCAGCCGACCCCGCCGACTACGAGGGAACCTGGACCTTCTGGACTTTCCTCAAGAACGCCGACACCGGCGATCAGCAGGTCTACATCAACGGCGAACTTTGGCACAGCGGAACCGGCATGACGAACACCATGGAGGGCGTCACCAAGTTCACGATCGGCACCAAGCCCAGCCTCGCCGAGGGATGGTATCAGGGAATGATCGACGACTTCCGTCTCTACGATACGGCCCTGACGATCGCGGAGATTCAACTGGCCATGACGGGACGCGGTCCGGGCCTGGAACTGGCCTCCAACCCGGTCCCGGAGAACGAGGCAAGCGATATTCCTCGCGATGTGGTCTTGAGCTGGGAAGCGGGCGAGTACGCCGCGACCCACGATGTGTATTTCGGAACGGTCTTCGACGACGTCAACACCGCCAGCCGCGGCAATCCCATGGGCCTGCTGCTCAGCCAGGGCCAGGCGGGCACCACGTTCGACCCGCCCGGCATCCTTGACTTCGGCGTGACCTACTTCTGGCGCATCGATGAGGTCAACGCCGCACCGGACAACACGATCTACAAAGGGGAGGTTTGGAGTCTCACCGCCGAGCCGTTCGCCTATCCCGCCGCCAACATCGTCGCCACCAGCAACGGCATTTCGGAAGCAGGAGCCGATCCCGGGAACACGGTCAACGGCTCGGGCTTGAACGCCAATGACCAGCACTCGACCACCAGCGGCGACATGTGGGTGGCCCGGCCCGGCGATGAGCCGCTGTACATCCAATTCGAGTTCGACCGCGTCTACAAGCTCCATGAAATGCTCGTCTGGAACTACAACGTCCAGTTCGAGCTGCTGCTGGGCTTTGGACTCAAGGACGTTACCGTCGAGTACTCCCAGGACGGGGCGGACTGGACCGTGCTGGGCGATGTGCGGTTGAACCAGGCCACGGCCAGCGCGACCTACACAGCCAATACGACGGTGGCCCTGGAGGGTGTGGCGGCCAAATTCGTCCGCCTGACCGTCAACAGTGCCTGGGGCGGAATGGGGCAATACGGCCTCAGCGAGGTCCGCTTCATGTACATTCCCGTGCAGGCCCGCGAGCCACAGCCGGCCGACGGTGCTGCAGAGGTCAGCGTGAACAGCGCACTGGCCTGGAGAGCCGGTCGCGACGCCGTCTCGCATGAAGTGTATCTCGGCACCGACGCCGAAGCGCTCGCGCCGGCCGCGACGGTTGCCGGCACCAGCTACACCCCCGGTGCAATGAACCTCGCCACGACGTACTACTGGCAGGTCAATGCGGTGCAGGAGACCGAGTCGTGGGAAGGCGCCGTCTGGAGCTTCACGACCCAGGAGTATCTGGTCGTTGACGACTTCGAGAGCTACACCGACGACATTGACGCCGGCGAGGCGATCTTCGACACATGGCTCGACGGCTGGGTCAACAACACCGGCTCGACCGTGGGCCATCTGAACAGCCCCTTTGCCGAGCGGACGATCGTTCACAGCGGTCGTCAATCCATGCCGTTGTCCTATGACAACACCGGCGTAGCCACATCGGAAGCCGATTACGCGCTGACGGCCAATTGGTCGCAGCACGGCATCCAGAGCCTGTCGCTGTACTTCTACGGCGCCACCGGCAACACGGGCCAACTGTACGTCAAAATCAACGGGACCAAGATCGCCTACGACGGCCCGGCGGTCAATC
>LVBB01000144.1 GCA_001603075.1 Phycisphaerales bacterium Planc_01
CTCCGTTTTCTGATCTCGAAACGCAGGCTGGAGAGGTTCGGCCGTCTCGTCTGCGTATAAGGTATCTTTCCTGGGGGCGGCAGGTTCGTCCGCCCAGCAATCCAGAAGCGCCCCGTCGATCACGCTTCGATCGCTGTCGATCTCGCCTTCGAGCCACGCCTCCACGCCATGCTCAGGACCGAACAGGCTGACCCCGATGCGTTTGCCGTCGACCAGACCGAACCAGTCGACCTCCAATACATCTCCGTCCGCGAGCGTCAGGCGGCCTCGGCGACCCTCGAAGCGGACCCCTTCGAAGAAAACGACAAGCTCCCCGATGGGGGTCGAAGCGCTGTCACGGACATCATAGGTTCGCCTCGCGACGAGTACATCGAGGTCTGCCGTATCCCAACGGAGTACCTCGCGCAGGCTCGCCAGCACGTTCACATACACCTCCAGATGTGGCCCAGCATCGGGATCGATGTACGTCAGCTCATCGGCCTGCGGGTCGGTCCCGACAGGGCTGTCTTCCAGGGCAATGTACTCAATCGCTTCAAGCCAGCAGTTGATCGCATCAAGCCAGTCCTGGCGAGCATGTGCAAGGGTCGCGAGATTATCCACCGGACCGTCCTGGTATGCCGCGACGGCAAGACGCCTGATCTCTGCAACCAACAGGCCCGCCTCGGATTGAGAGTCGCCGAAATCGACCGGAGCGAACGTCTCGCTGTAGACGTACGGCTCGCCAAGACAGGCGACCTGCGTCGTCAGCATGCCCCGATACGCCAGGAGCAGACCTTTGAGGATCAATACGTCCCCGTAGTCGATCTCCAGCCCGCCCGCCAGGCCCGTCTCCTCAGCCAACATGACCATCGTAAATGTTCCTGCCGTCTCATCGATCGAATCCAGCGCGGAGAGAATCGACGCGAACTGGGGCAGAATCGATTCGAAAAGCACCCGACGAACGTGGTTTGGGTCGTATTCACGCGGCAACAGGCTCGGGCCGATTTGTGGGCACGACGCGCCGACACCGAGACTATGAAGGACACCCGGCGCCAGCGTTACCCCGCACCCTTCGGCCACGTCGAGCAGATCGCCGGAGACCAGGACATCGTGGTGATCGATGAACAGCATCGCCACGTTCGTGACAGCTCGCAGGAAGACCAATTTGCCGTCGGTCCGGCAGTCGGAACAGTCGCCATCACCGATCGCGGCTTCGAAGATCTCGTGGGCCTGTCGCACACCGGTTTCTGTCCCCTGTCCCAGATGCATGCGACCGGCCAGAGCATAGTCCTCCGCCGACAGGCCGTACGCCCTCCCTGGCAAACCGCAACACGTCAAGACGATCCAAACTGCGATCCGTTTGCCCATCCCTGATCCCCTTCCACGTCCGATGATCCTCCACCAGCCGGCCTTAATGTGGCACGGAAGCGTCCCCCCAGCCCAGTCCGTGTGGCCCTGCCGTACCGCAACGCATAGCGACCCGGCGCGTAGATCGACTCGTTCCACACATCCACTTCGATGCAGTTGCTCTCCAGGACCGCCTGCGGCGTCGCCACCATGACGCGCCCGCGCAGTACCATGCGGGACTTGTCACTCCGCAGCACGGCGTGCTGAGACCGGACGTGAAATACCGTGCCATCGTCCCGGCCGACCCGCCAATCCAAGCCCCTGATCCGGACCTCCTCTACGTTCGACATGTCCACGGGCATCGACCAATCCGCATTCTGCTTCTGCAACTCGTCGAACAAACCCAGTGGACCGGTGCCCCCGCGGCCCTCCCGTCGCGGTGCAAAGAGTGCATGGAACTCGCAAAGCCCTGCGTCCGCCCCATTGCCCTGTAAGAAGAAGGTTGCTTGGAGGTTGTCCACATATACGATCCTGGACGAGGCCGTCTTGAAGACGCCAAGATTACCGTTCTCGACTCGGAGGTTGTCGAAGACGACCCTGTATGACGGCCGGGCCTGCGGAGACGGCCCCCTTTGCCATATCGTCAGCGCACCGGTCTGACCGCTGGTTGAGGCAGAAAGATCACCCTTGAACGCGGCCGCACCATCCGGCAATCGCTCCGGCAAAACAGCATAGAAGGCAAACAGAATGAGGCCTGCCAACCAGAACAGCCCAAGGCGAACCAGGTTCCTGCGGCCCAGACAGTCCGAGAATGTGCTGTCGAGAGTTGCATTCCAGTCCATTTGTCCTGCTCTCACGCCCCTCCGAGCCGAGCCGGGCCACGGAAGGCCATATAACCTTAAATCCATTTAAGAAAAGAGCTTATGCCCAGATCACGGCGAACTGCCGTCTAATCCGGTTCTGCCGTTTGTATCGGCAATTCGGGACCCGTCAAATGAGCTAAAATAGAGAATCTGGGTAGATTGACGTTGGGCAATCCAGCTTGGATTGCCCGAGTCGGACCCACAGGAAAACGGCCTGCACATGGCGGCCTTGACATAGACCCTTTACAGTTCTATGCTTGCGCGATCGGCCGCCGCCACCGCTTCCGAAGGGAATTCCGACGGTGGATCCGGCGTAGCTGCACAACAGAGTAATTAAGCCGTCCTGCAAAGATGCCAGAAACCTTCACAGCCGCATGCCGGAAACACCGGACAATCCTCACCAACTTCTTTTCCCTGTCCGTTCTCCAGTTCACAGCCTATTTGGCGCCACTGATCACTCTGCCATATCTCGTCCGCATCCTCGGCCCGTCCCGCTTTGGCCTGGTGGAGTTGGCCCGGGCTATCAGCATGTACTTCATCATCGTCACAGATTACGGCTTCGACCTGTCCGCTACCCGGGAGATCTCCTTACATCGGGACAATCCACCAAGGCTCTCGGAGGTCTTCTCGGCAGTCCTGCTCCTGAAGCTGTTCCTGACCGCCGTGAGCTTCGTCGCCTTGGCGGCGGGGGTCCTGGCCGTGCCCAAGCTGCGCGGCGACTGGCCCGTCTACCTGCTGGCGTTTGGGACCGTCCTCGGACAGAGCCTGTTCCCGGTCTGGTTGTTCCAGGGCCTGGAACGGATGAAGTACACCGCCGTCCTGACCATCCTCTCGAAGCTGGCCATCACGGTGGCGATCTTCGCATTCATCCGGCAGGGCAGCGACTACATCTACGCCCCCGTGGTGTACTCGGCCGGGACCCTCGCCATGGGCGTAGCCGGACTGCTCGTGGCCCTCCGGGTATTCCCCGTCCGGTTCATCCTGCCTTCGAGAGTCGCTCTGAAACGGGAGTTTGTCGATGGCTGGCACCTGTTCATTTCGAGGATGTCGGTCAGCCTCTACACCACGGGCAACACCGTCATCCTCGGCCTGTTCGCAAGCAATACCGTCGTCGCATACTACGTCGCCGGCGAGAAGATCGTCCGGGCGATCCAGGGCCTTCAGTTTCCTCTGGCGCAGGCCGTGTTTCCACACATTGGCAGGCTGGCGGCCGAGTCGAAGACGGCGGCACTGGCCTTTGCCTCTCGCATGACTCGTATCGTAGGGACCGTCACCCTGGTCATGTCGGCGGGTCTGTTCCTGGCGGCCGGACCGCTGACCCGCCTCGTTCTGGGCGAGCAGTTCGGCGACAGCGTTCTCGTGGTGCGCATCCTGTCCCTGTTGCCGTTCCTTGGAAATCTGAGCAACATCCTCAGCATACAGGTGATGGTCAACTTCGGACTGAAACGGACCTTGACCAGGATCCTGGCCATCGCCGGCGTCGCCAACATCGTTCTGGTCTTCGCATTGGTCGGTCTATTGCAGCACATCGGCGTCTGTATCGCCGTACTGCTGACGGAGGCGGGGATCACCGTGGCGATGTACGTGGCCCTGCGGCGGAGGGGACTGGATGTGTTCCGGCGTTTCCCGACGAGGGAGGCCAAGGATGGTGTATGACTGCCTCATCGTCGGTGCGGGCTGGGCCGGGTGTGTCCTGGCGGAACGGCTGGCCAATGAACTCAACCAGAAGGTCCTGCTCGTCGAATGCCGCACGCATATCGCAGGCAATGCCTATGACGCTGTCGATCAGCACGGGATCATCGTTCAGCGGTATGGACCACACGTCTTTCACACATCAGCAAAGCACATCTGGGATTACGTCAGCCGGTTCACAACGTGGAACGGCTACGTCCATCGTGTTCTGGCGCAGTTGACAGACAAGACTGTCTCTCTGCCGATCAGTCTGGACACGATGGAGCGACTGTATGGCCGTCCCTTCACCGCCGAGCAGTTTCGCGACTTCCTTGAACAGCGCCGCGTGCCGGTCGAGACGATCGCCAACGCCAGGGATGTGGTGATCTCGCAAGTCGGCTGGGAATTGTACGAGCTGTTCTACGAGAACTACACGAGGAAGCAATGGGGGCTCAGCCCTGAGGAACTGGCGCCCGAAGTCACCCGGCGACTGCCCGTTCGGTTCGACAGGGACACGCGGTATTTCGACGATCCCTACCAGGGCGTCCCGGAAGACGGTTTCACTTCCTTGTTCGAGCGCATGATCGATTCGCCCAACATCACCCTCCGACTGCGCACGGACTATCAATCGGTTGCCGGGTCCGAGCGGTTCGGCCGGCTCGTCTACACCGGTCCGATCGATGAGTACTTCGATTGCGTCTACGGCCGACTTCCGTACCGGAGCGTCACGTTTCGGTTTGAGACCTTCGAGCGGGAGCGATTCCAGGCCGTGGGGGTCGTCAACTATCCCGGCGAACAGGACTACACCCGCATCACCGAATTCAAACACCTGACATTGCAGAGACATCCCAAGACGACGATCTGCTATGAGTATGGAGCAGCGGAGGGCCCTCCATGCTACCCTGTCCCGACCGAGGCCAATCGGAGGCTGTACGAACGGTACAGCGCCAGGGCCGAGGCGTTGGATGGCGTACACTTCGTCGGTCGGTTGGCTCAGTACGAATACCTGAACATGGACCAGGTCGTCGATCGCGCTCTGCTGGTGTTCGAGGAGATCCGAACCCGTGGCTGATCGCGAACGACAGACCATTGCCGCCGTCGTGGTGACGTACAACCGCAAAGTGCTGTTGGCGCGGTGCCTCGACGCCCTCCTGGCGCAAAGCCACCGACCCGACGCCATCTACGTCATTGACAACGACTCGACGGACGGGACGTATGAAGACCTTCTGGACAGAGGGCTGACCGTCGCGCTTTCGAGCAGTGAAGAGGGCATTCGAGAGTCGGTCAGGACCATCGGAGCTGACTCATCGGGCAACCGGCCTGTCACAATCCACTATGTGAGAATGCCTGAGAACACCGGGGGCGCAGGCGGTTTCCACGAAGGGATGCGCCGCAGTGCTGCGGCGGGCTTCGACTGGCTCTGGCTGATGGACGACGATCTGGAGCCCTTCGCCCATGCGCTGGAGGCGCTGATCGCCAAGAAGAGATACCTCGAAGAGACGTCGCCCCGGCCCTTCCTGCTGAACTGCCTGGTCCTGTCACAGGACCTGGCGGACGGCGATACGCTGGCCTTCCCCCTCCAGGAGATCACCACAAGGGGCTATCCCAGATTGGGCGTGTATCACTGGCGTCTGTCCGAGGTGGCCGAGAAGGTCTGCAACGGCCTGTACCGCTGGGCCTGCCCCTTCAACGGGACATTCCTTCCCGCTCGCATCGTGACCGAAATCGGACTGCCGAACAAGGAGCTGTACATCCGGGGCGACGAACAGGACTACCTCTGGCGGGCCGCGAAGAAGCTGGACCCGTACACGGTCATCGACAGCCAGGCGCACCACCCCCGACCGCGCGTTGACGCATTTGACTGGAAACAGTACTATCACATCCGCAATATGTTCGTGGTGAACGGCCACTTCAACTTCCGGTGGCTGAGAAATCTCAAGTTGATCGTTCTGAGCCTGGCGCTGGGGTTGCGCCATGGACGGCGCGCCACGGCGTTGGTCGTCCGTGCGATTGCCGACGGACTCGCCGGCCGTTTGGGCAAGAGAGAACAGGTACATCCATGATGCGATGTCTCGTGAATCCGCTGTGTCTCTATCTGGCCGTATGGGGCCTGGTCGTAGCCCTCTACGTCGAGGGACTCAACGTCGAGTTCTTCCCCCCGGCGACGCCTGAGGTCTTCTGGGCGGTCGGGCTGCATGTGGCAGCCTTCGGTTTCGGTTACGTGACGTGGGTCCTGCTGCGACGGACCAAGACAAGCAACGGTGTGCTTCACGCACCGGCACTTGCTCCGCTGAACGCACGATCGCTTCGAACCTATCTGCATGTCACACTCTTCTTTGGCTTCCTGGCCGTCGTGATGTGCGCCGTGCGGGTCGTGGTTCTCGCAAGGACGCACGAAATCGATCTGTGGCGCCTCATCACCGATTCGCATCTGTGGCGACAGACCCTCACCCTGCGCATCACCCCGGACATGATGGCCGTTCGACTCTGCACGATCGCCATCACGCTGACATGCAGCGTCTTCTCCATCGGCTTCGTCCTGCTGGGCGCTCTGCTCTACTTCGGCCGCAGTCGGTGGCGATACGGCACCGTGTTGCTGTTCCTGTTGGCCGCCCTGGGGATCGGCCTGCTCAGCATCGCGCGAAAGGAAGTCACGATCAACCTGCTGTTCATGGCGCTGTCGTACCTGTTCCTGCATCAGCAGTATCGCACCCGACGGACCATCGAGGTGGTCGGGCACCTGGTCGCCCCCGTCGCGGCTTTGGCTGTGCTGTTCCTGCTGGTGGACGCCCTGCTCCAGAAGGGGGCCAATTACGATCCCTCAAGTCGGCTGATGGGGTTCCTCGTTTCGGTGTACTGGTATATCGCCAGCCCGCTGGCGGCATTCGGTGAGTTCCTCAAGACCCATGACGGTAACTGGCGCCTCGGGCAGAGCGTGTTCCTGCCGATCTACAAGTGGCTGGCTCGGGCCCATCTGGTTCCCGTGCCCGATTCGATGAGCATCATCTATATGGAGAAGATCCACATTCCGTACATGGCCAATGTGTACACCTATCTGCGCAATATCTACGAGGATTTCGGATTCGTCGGTCTGGGCGTCATTCCCTACCTGCTCGGGCTTCTGTCGGCCGCTGTACAGAGCCGGGCCGGGCGGTCTTGTGGGTATCTGAATCTCTACATGATCGTCCTGATCGTGATCGTCTTCTCGTTCTACGACCACCTTCTGATTTCCAACCAGTACTATTTCCAGGCGTTCTTCGGGTTTGTGTTCTTTCGTTCTCGCCTGCCCGAGATGGATGCCGAAGGTTTCTGACGCTCCATGAACGGCCGACTGAGAGTCCTGAGGTGCATTGCCGATCCCCGTTTCGGCGGACCACACCGCTTGAGCTTTGCGATCGCCGAACGCCTGCAGGCCGAGGGCATCGAGACGGTCTTCCTCTTCGGGCCCAGAACCGATGAACCGGGGCCACCGTGTCCCTTCGAGCACTTCCATCTGAGACACCTGCTGTTTCTGCGTCGCCGACGGCCTTTGTTGAACCTGCTGGCATTTCTGCTCTGGCTCCCCTGGAACCTGTTGCGCATCCGGAAGATCGTTCGGTCCGGCCGAATCGACGTCGTCGATGTGGATGGGGCGCTGAATCTGGTGCCTGCCCTGGCGGCCCGCCTGTGCCGGGTGCCGGTCCTGTGGTGCTACAACGACCATCTGCCCGGCCCCGTCAGGTTCGTGCTCCTGCCTCTGGTGGCCCGGCTCGCGACCCGAATCGTCATCCAGGGCGAATGCCTTCGTCGGACGCGTGTGGCCTCGCATCCCCTGATGCAGCAGAAGGCCGCCGTCCTCCACACCGGGACCGACACGACGGTGTTCGACCCCGACCGCTATGGCCCCGACGCGCGGCGCCGCGTGCGAGAGCACTGGCAGATCGCCCCGGCCTGCCCGCTCATCGGTACGGTCGGCAACGTGAATCCTTTCAAAGGCCATGAGGACTTCCTCCGCGCCGCCGCCCGGATCAAAGAACGGGCCGGCGACGCCAAGTTCATCATCGTGGGACGGAGATTGACGACCGCCCCCGGCTACTGGGAGCGATTACAGCAACTGACCGTCGAGTTGGGCCTCAAGGACGACGTGATCTACACCGGGTTCTGCGACGACATCCCCTCGATGCTGGCGGCGCTCGATGTCTTCGTACTGGCGTCGGTTTGCGAGTCCTGCCCCAACGTGGTGCTGGAGGCAATGGCCATGAGGGTGCCTGTGGTGGCCACCGACGTCGGCGCCGTCTCCGAGCTGGTCGCCGACGGTCGAACCGGGGCCATCGTACCGCCGCACGATCCCGATGCGATCGCCGCAGCCGTGCTCGACCACCTGGCCAGAACGCCCGAGCAGGCCGAGGCCATGACGGACGCCGCCCGCCAGCGCGTTCAGAGGGAATTCTCACTCGACCGAATCGCGCATCAGCAGCACGCGCTGTACATCTCCGTCGGCCGGAACGAGCCACACCCGCCCAACAACGGCATGGGCGTCGCCGAACGGATCGAAAAGGAGTGAGGTCGCTATTTACGGAACCCTTTGCTGCCGATATACTGCTTCTTTTGATTCTGCACCGGTCGGATCGTGCGAGCCCGGTCCATGTCAAGACGGATTTGAGGAGGACCTCGTGCAGAGCTTCCTCATCACGATATCGGCCGATGTGGATTCCGGGCATGGTGTGGGTGGATTCATCCGTCGGAGGCATGAATGAAGGTCTTTATCAGCGGCGTCGCCGGTTTTCTCGGGAGTCATCTGGCCGATGTCTTCCTGGCCGACGGCCATGAGGTTGTCGGATGCGACAATCTCGTGGGCGGCTATCTCGACAACGTCCCGGCCGACGTCGAGTTCCATCAGTACGACTGCACGTACCACAACTCGATGGTCAAGATCACCCGGGGCTGCGACGTCGTCTACCACTGCGCGGCCAGCGCCTACGAAGGACTGAGCGTCTTCAGTCCCTTCTTCGTCACCAAGAACATCGTCCAGGCCTCGGTGTCCATGATCAGCGCCGCGATCGCCAACGGCGTGCGCCGGTTCGTCTTCTGTTCGAGCATGGCGCGCTACGGCACCCAGGACACCGTGCCGTTCACAGAGGACATGATCCCCCGGCCCCAGGATCCGTATGGCATCGGTAAACTCAGCTCCGAGGCCCTGCTGGAGAACCTGGCGGGGGTGCACGGAATGGAATACGTCATCGCGGTCCCGCACAACATCATCGGGCCGCGCCAGAAGTACGACGACCCCTATCGCAACGTCGCCAGCATCATGGCCAACCTCATGCTCCAGGGCCGTCAGCCGATCATCTACGGGGACGGCAACCAGAAACGGTGCTTCAGCTTCATTCAGGACGACGTGAAGATTCTCAAGCGGCTGGCCACGGAGCCGGCCGTCAACGGTGAGGTCATCAACATCGGGCCGGACGATGAGTTCGTCACGATCCGGGAACTGGCCGAGACCATCGGAGAGCTTCTGGACTTCGACGTCAGACCCGTGTACGTCCGCAGCCGGCCGCAGGAGGTGCTGCTGGCCAACTGCTCGGCCGACAAGGCCCGGAGGCTGCTGAACTACGAAACCCAGGTCAAGCTGCGAGACGGCCTGGCGGCGGTCATCGAGCACATCCGCCAGCGCGGCCCGAGGCCCTTCAAGTATCACATCGACCTGGAAATCATCAACGACAAGACACCCGAGACCTGGAAGGACAAGCTCTTCTGATCGCGGCCCATGTGTATGACCCAAAGCAAATCTTCCATCTCCATCGTGATTGTCAGCTTCAACGTCGAGACGCTGCTGAAGGAATGCCTTGCGTCGGTCTATCGCGAGACGACTGAAGCCGCCTTCGACATCTGGGTCGTTGACAACCACTCGCGCGACAACAGCGTGCAGATGGTCAAGGACAGCTTCCCCGATGTCCACCTGATCGAAAACGACCGGAATCTCGGCTTTCCCAAGGCCAACAACCAGGCCGTCGCCCGAAGCACCTCCGATTACATCCTGCTGCTCAATCCCGATACGATCGTCCGGGACGGCGCCATCGACAAGATGGTCCGCTTCATGGACGAACACCCGGACGTCGGCGTCTCGGGCTGTCGCGTCCTGAACGAGGACGGCTCGCTCCAACTGGCCTGCCGCAGGAGCATCCCGACACCAAGGGTGGCCTTTTACCGCCTCACCGGCCTGAGCCGATTGTTCCCCAACAGCAAGACCATGGCCCGGTACAACCTGACCTATCTCGACCCGAACGCGCCTCATGAGGTCGATGCCGTCTCCGGCGCGTTCCTGGTGATCCGCAGGAAGGTGGTCGATGCCATCGGCGTGCTCGATGAGAGCTTCTTCATCTACGGAGAAGACATGGACTGGTGCATCCGCGCCAAGAAAGCCGGATGGAAGGTGATGTACTACCCCCACGCACAGATCATTCACTACAAGGGAGTCGGCTGCAAGACCAACAACCTCAAGACGACGTACGAGTTCTACCGGGCGATGGTCCTGTTTCACAGGAAGCACTTCGCCGGCGAATGCGCCTGGCCGACGAATCTCATCATCTACATCGGGATCGTCCTGACGGCACTGCTCGCCTGGCGCCGATGGCTGTTCAGCACCAAGCCAGGTTCCGGCAGGTGACACGGCACAATCGGATCACACGGGGATCACGGGCGTCGGAGGATCGTCACGGTCCTTCCGCTGCTCGAATCGAGCGGAGCGGAGAACACGCGGACCCAATCCGCCGGCACCACGCCGGGCTCGCCGGGACTCGGCAGCGTCAGGATGTAGTCCACCTCCCGCAGGTCCAGCGACCGTTCATAGGGCACCTGCGTCCGCTCGGCGTAGAACCCGATCCGCCGATCGTTCGCCGCAATCACCTCCTCCGCGGCGGTGTTGTCCCGAAGCCAGCGGACCGCCGCAGGATAAGCCCTCTGCTTTCCGTCGTCGCGTGACAGGAGCTTTGGAATGCAGATTCCCACACCGAGCGCGACCAGCAGACAGAACCAACGTCGCCTGATCTGCTCAGACGACGCCTGCCCGTTCCGCTGCGGCGTGAGCCTGGCAAGCCCCCCTGCGATCATCTCCAGCCCCACCGGCACATAGCCGATGGTCAGAGCAATCAGTCCCAGACTGTACCGTCGGGCGACAACCGGTTGGATCCACAGGTACCGAGCCAGCATCAGCGAGACATTCGCGGCCACGATGGAGATTATCAACGTCCGTTCGTACGGTCCGGCCTCACGTCGCAGACGGCACCAGAGCCCCAAGCACAGCGGCACCAGAAAATACTGCATCAGATTGTCGCTGATGCTGCGGAAGATCGCATTTGCCACGCGTGCAATCGCTGTCACGCCCGCGCACCGGCCGACGTCAGGAACGCCTGCACGAACCGGCTCCACATCGCCCACCTCGATCTGAATCAACTGACAGCTTTGGAGGCGGCCGTCATCCACAATGACGTTCAGTTGATGGACGCCTTGTTGATCCGACTCCGGCCGCCACCGAACAACGCTGCCCTCAACTGCCAGCCCGGCCGGCGGCGCCCAGCCGGCATGCGCATACCATGCGAAGGCATCGCGCACCAGATCCTCGTCGCCCTCGACCGCCCAGACGCGGTGTCCTTCCCGGCCGCGGAATCGATAGACGGCGATCCCGTCAGCCGGCGGGCAGTCCTGCCCAAACGCATAGAATGCCACGCCTTCGCCGAGCCATTGGTTCTCCGACTCGTCCTCGACGATCGTCTTTCGCTCGGCATCCAGGAGACTGTAGAAATGGCGATCGAGCACAGGGGACCAGAACCCATAGACCGGTAGAAGTCCGGCCGCCGCATCCGCCTCGGCATAGGCGTAGCAGCCGATGCCGTCGTACTGCCACACGCCCGGCCGGTAGCGAGTCAGAAGCAGGCTCTTCTGGCGGTCGGAGATCGTCCAGAGGGTGTCGCCCGTTCCGTTCAATCGAAGACGATAGACAGGTCGTACGCCGACGGGTACCGCAACAACGGAAACCGTCATCGGGTCACCGTCGGGGTCGAACGCCTCGATCGGAATCGCAACGAGCGAACCGACCGCGGCGTCGAATCGCAGCGGTTCGAAGCGAACGGTCCGGCCACCCACGGACGTGATAACCGGCGCCCGGTTGAATGCGGGCGGGTCCAGCTTGCGGGCGGTCGGCAGTCCCGCCCAGGCAACGTACGGCGCCGCCGGGATGGTGAAACCTAAGAGCAGCAGCGCCGCCGGTCCGATCAATGCTCGCCGGCGCACCGGCGATGAACCGCGCGAAGCGTTCAGAGCAAAGACGGTCAGGCCGATGAGGCCATAGACGAGCAGTTGGGCGCACTCCGGACGAACCAGATAACCCAGTCCCGCGTCAAGTCCGATCAACCCGAACAGCCACCATCGTTCGCCGCGAAGGGCCACGAACAACAGCCAGACGCCCACAGCCAGAAACAGCAGAAACGGCCATTCCCTCAGCACATCGCTGCCATTGTGGGCCGGATAGGGCAGAACGATGAGGATCAGGACAGCCCAGAAGCCCTTTCGCGAGCCCACGAGAAGCCGGGCCAGCAGATAGAGCGGGATCAACGCCATCAGCCGGAACAGCACCGTTACTGCCAGTGACGAGGCAACCCATGCAGCCGGCGTCTCGCCTGCACCAAGGAAGGTGCCGATGCGATGGGCGAGGTACAGTAGAAAAGGATAGCCTGCCGGATACGTCCGCGCCGTACGCAAGGGATCGTGCGCGAGAGTCTTCGCCATGTTGATGTAGAGGACGCCGTCCCTGGAGATCCACGCGTTGCCGGCCGCCAGATAGATGCCCAAGACCACGGCCAGAACCACAAGCACGGCGAGGTTCAGACCGTCCCGATCGAACAGCCCCGGATTCTCTGTGGCGCCGGCGTACGGGTAGCCTTTCATACCAGTGGAGTCTGTCCGGGGACCGCAACCGGCCGGACCGGCAACGGACCGAACTCGTACTTCGGCGGGCTCAGGTCCAGCTTTGACTGGTGCATCGCCCAGCTCCACTTCATCGCGCGGCCGGTGTAAGCGCTCATCCTTCCAGCAATGGCGGCCATCGTGCTCTCGGCAACCTGCACGCCCTCGTTGATCGGTTCGCCCGCCCGAATGGCGCCGATCCAGTCGGCGTGCTCCTGGACGTAGGGATTGGGCGAGGCGGGCGGCTCGTAGGGATGCTCCCCGCGAATCCACCCGGTGCTGCTGTCGATGTAGACGGTCCCCTTGGTTCCGACGATATGTTCGGAGACGCGATCGGTGCAGCCGGAATGATGCCGGCACATGCTCAAGGCGCGCACCCCGCCCGGATACTCGAACTCGACGGCGAAATGATCCCAGATGTTGCCGCCCCGTCGCACCTGGCGACCGCCCATGCCCATGATGAGCTCCGGCGGGCCCTGCATCGCCCAGTGCATGATGTCGATGTTGTGGACGTGCTGCTCGACGATGTGGTCGCCGCAGGTCCAGCAGAAGTAGTACCAGTTGCGGACCTGCCACTCCATGTCGCTCATACCCGCCGGCTTGGTCCGCGTCAGCGAGCCGCCGCTGCCGTTCCAATACACCTGGGCCGCTCGAATCTCGCCGATCGCGCCGTCGTGGACACGCTTCATGATCTCGATGTAGTGCGTCTGGTGTCGCCGCTGCGTGCCGGCCACGACGCAGAGTCCCTTGCGCTCGGCCTCCTTGGCGGCGGCAATCACCGTTCGGATGCCCACCGGATCGACTGCCACGGGTTTTTCCATGAACACGTGCTTGCCCGCCTCGACGGCCGCCTGAAACTGCATCGGCCGAAAGCCCGGGGGCGTCGCGAGGATCACCATGTCCACGCCGCTGGCCAGCAGCTTCCGGTAGGCGTCGAATCCGACGAACTTGCGTTCCTCGGGCACATTCATCTGCGCGGCGAGCCCATCGAAGGCGACGCGGTCGTAGCGTGCCTCGGCCCCGTCGTGGAGCATGGTGTAGCTCTTGTCGAGCTGATCGCGGAACACATCGGCCATCGCCCAGAGCTTGATCGGGGTGTCGGTGGCCATCAGGGCCTGGGTGACGGCGCCGGTGCCGCGTCCGCCGCACCCGATCAGGCCGAGCTTCAGCTCGTCCGACCCGGCCGCGTAGGCCCGTCCGGCCACCTGCGAGGCCAGTGTGACAGAGGCAACCGTCGCGGCCGACTGTCTCATGAAGTCTCTGCGGGACAATCTCCCGTCCGCGCGCGTCGGATCCGATTCCTGCTGCATGATCGTCCCTTCCCTTCTCAACCCAAGCCGTAGGGTTCGATGAGCCTCTCATGAGGTTTGAAGTGGAACTGACATTCTTCGGCCGGCGTGCCCAGGACGGTGATCTTCGCCAGATCGCCCTGTCCCTTGCCCGCCTCGGCCAGCGACGTCAGGTACATGATCTTGTTCGGGTCGAAACCCATCAACTTCGTCGTCAGCACGTCGAGCGCCAGCGAGTCGAGGCTGGCCAGCGCCACTCGCGCATCGACCGGCGTGCCGCCGACCGGCCCATTGCCCTCCATCGCCACGAACCCGTCGATCACGCCGAGATCAGGATAGATCTCCTGGGCCAGGTGGAACATATTGAAATGGAGCAGCGCCTTGGGCGAGAAATTGTACTCGGCATGCGTGAGCCACTTGTCGTTGGTCTTGTAGTCGTTCAGCGGCGCCGCCAGCAGAATGTTCTTGAGCGCCAAGGTCGTGACGGCGCGGTCGTGCGTTTTCATCTTGGCGGCTGAGATGACGTAGGTGTCGGGATCGAGGAACGTCGAGATGATCCGGATCGGTGTCGGCTTGTGGCCCTTGCCAAAGACGTAGCGATACACCCATGGCTGCTCGTTCAGATCGATCAGCTTGACGTTGTATTCCTTCTCCAGGGCCAGATAGCCGTAGTTGACATAGCCCTCGCGCGTGCCACCCCCGAAGGCAGTCGATTCGCCGATCGTAATCTGCTCCTTGTAATGGCCCGTGAGAAAATCGAGGATGCCTCTGACCGCGTCGACGTGCGTCGCGCACAGCTCGCGGCGCGTGCTGACGAAGTTAGGCTTGATCAGGATCCTCTTCTTGCCCTCGATCGACGCCAGGACTTCGTCCTCGATATGCCGGAGCGCCTGATAGACGATGTCCCGGCGGTCGTTGCCCCTGACCAGCCCGACCCTGGCGGGTGGCGCCGATTGCGCAAACAGCTTCCCGCCAAGCACTTGCGCCGGCTCGGCCTGCGTCTGAGCCTGGCTGAGTTGTCCTTTGAGACCCAAGGAGCCGAGGGTGGCCGCGACCGCTCCAGCACCGAACCCCCTGAGAACCTCACGACGATTGAGTTGATGGCGACCCGTCATGGATACCTCCTGACCAAGCTGCGAATCGATTCTGTCGAGGCATCCATTCTACAGGATCACCCCCATGCCCACAACGCCCCTGTGGAGCTCAGGCTGAACCAGCCGAAGAGCCTGTGTCCTCGCTCGACGGGTGGACGACGACAAAAAAGATTGCTGCGCCGGCACAGACCGATAGAATAGGGCCTCTGTAGAGCATCCATTCCCAGCGTTCGGTGGGAGACTGCAAGAGCAACTGCCGCCGGGCTTTCGGTGTATTAGGATTCTTTGGAGTCTCGTTCGGTGCGAATCGCTCTGGGTCAGTTCAACGCCGTCGTCGGCGATCTGTCGGGCAATATCGAGAAAATGACGTCGATGTGGGCCGGGGCCGTCGAGGCGGGTGCGGACCTGGTGGTTTTCCCCGAACTGGCGATTTGCGGCTACCCACCCGAAGACCTCGTCTACAAGAGACAGTTCCTTGAAGACAACCGGACCGCCGTCGAGACGCTGGCGGCCGCCTGCCCCGCCAAGACCCTCGTGGTCGGCTTCGTCGAGAGCGTCAACGGCACCGCCTTCAACGCAGCCGCGGTGATCCAGGACGGGCGGGTCGCCGAGACGTATCAGAAGCGCGAGCTGCCCAACTACGGCGTCTTCGACGAACGCCGGTACTTTCGGCCCGGCAATCGTCCCGTTCTTGTGGAACTGGCCGGCCTGAATATCGTCCTGACCATCTGCGAGGACCTGTGGGAGATCGAATGGCTCAAACGGTTCTTCACGGAATCCGGGCCCTTCGATCTGCTGCTCAACATCTCGGCATCTCCCTTTCACATGGGCAAGTTCGACGAGCGCGGACACATCATCACGCGGTGCTCGACGGCCTTCGGCTGTGCAGTGGCCTACTGCAATCTCGTCGGCTGTCAGGACGAACTGATCTTTGACGGCCAGAGCATCCTGGCCGATTCGGCGGGCCACATCGTCACCCGGGCCAGGGCCTTCGAAGAGGACCTGCTGATCGCCGACGTGACGCGGGCCGAGGAGAACGTCGCCGTTGCGCCGACTCAGCCAGACGTCGCGCCGCCGGAAGGCCCGCTTGACGAGATCTATCACGCGCTGGTTCTGGGCACCCGGGACTATGCAGGGAAGAACGGGTTCAAGAAGGTGTTGCTGGGCCTCAGCGGTGGGATTGATTCTGCGGTGACGGCGGCTGTCGCCGTGGCGGCCCTCGGCGCCGAGAACGTGCTTGGCATCACCATGCCGTCGCGCTTCAACAGCCCCGAGACCATCGCCGATGCGAAGAAAGTGGCTGACAATCTGGGCATCGAACTGCTGACGATCCCCATCGAGCCGATCCTGACGCCGTTCAGCAGGTCGCTCCAGGCGGACCCTCGCTGGGACGACAAAGGCATCGCCTACGAGAACCTCCAGTCGCGC
Source organism: Phycisphaerales bacterium Planc_01 (assembly GCA_001603075.1). Taxonomy (GTDB): domain Bacteria; phylum Planctomycetota; class Phycisphaerae; order Sedimentisphaerales; family Anaerobacaceae; genus Anaerobaca. Next base: position 16,612 of record LVBB01000144.1, read on the forward strand.
ATCCGCGGCACGATCCTGATGTCGCTGAGCAACCAGATCGGCGCGCTCGTGCTGACCACGGGCAACAAGAGCGAGACGTCCGTTGGCTACAGCACGCTTTACGGCGACACCGCCGGCGGTTTCGCCGTCATCAAGGACGTGCTCAAGACCATGGTCTACCGCCTGGCCGCGTACATGAACGCCAAAGCCGGCCGCGAACTGATTCCGTCCGACGTCATCACCCGGCCGCCCAGCGCCGAGCTGCGGCCCGACCAGAAGGACGCCGATTCGCTGCCCGATTACGATCTGCTCGATGAGATCATCAAGGGGTACGTCGAGAAGGATACGTCCGCCCGCGAACTGGTCGCCTCGGGCCTGCCCGCCAAGGATGTCGAACGCGTGATCCGCCTGATCGATCAAAACGAATACAAACGCCGCCAATCTCCCCCCGGCGTCCGCATCACCCCCAAGGCCTTCGGCAAAGACCGTCGACTGCCCATCACCAACCGCTATACTACCACCCTCCCCAAACCCTGACCGCATTCCCATTCCGCCCACCAGGGTAGCCGGTCCCAGCCACAAGAACGCCTCATTCTCCACCCCACGTATTCCGACAGATTTCGGGTTCTCGGGCCCGCACGGCGTGGGTGATTCGGAGGCCATTTCTTTGCGAAAAACACATCGAATCCTTACCTGCCGCAAACAGTAGGCGGCGAGAATGGAGTGGTGAGAATCTATGAGAAGTGTAGCCGAACGGCATCAGGAGGCATGTGCATGGTTGTTTGTACCGAAGTGTATGACTGCGAGCGCGTCGCGGAAAGGACCCTGGAACTGGGGTTCTTCACGGAACAGGAACTGAACGCCTTCTCCGTGTTGATCCATCGCCGTCGCTGTCTGCCGATCTTCCTCGGCGACGGTTGGCGTTGCCCCAGTTGCGGATGCGAGCGCAGCGACCTTGCGGGGATGGCGAACCACATCCTGGCGACCCATCCGCCGGAACCATTCAACGAAGAGGATCTGCTGGAACTGCGGCCGCGTCGCTGTGCGTAAGCGCCGTATGAGCCCGCGGATCGAACGGCAACGGCAGGCGGAACCGTTGCCGGAAGACGGCAGTCTGCGAGACTGAGGGGTTGCGATTTCGTGCGAGATCTGGTAGGCATTGCCCCCAGTGCGTCCCGAGCCGTCGCTCGTAACGCGTCGCTCGTGGCCCGAGCCACGGGTCACCGGTCACGGATAAGTTCGAAAGGAGACCCTCGTGAGCATTGAACTCAAGAAGGACTGTCGCTATGCCCTGCTCGTGCCCACCAGTATGGGGGCCCGCCTGACGCCCGACAACGGCCAGCCGTTCCATTGCAGCCGGCGATTCACACTCCAGGCCACCAGCGCCGAGACCAACGTCGCCAGCGTCTCATCCTACCTGGGCCTCCCGGTCAAGGTCCTCACGACATTCGTCAAGGGCAGCCCGATCGCCCGCTTCCTGAAAGACGACCTGGCCGGCCGGCACATGGACGTCGAAGGTCCCGATCTCGATCAGGGCGGCCCGTGGGGCTACCGGCACCAGCTCAATCTGGCCGACTGCGGGACCGGCTCGCGCGGCCCGCGCGTCTGCAACGACCGCGCCGGTGAGGTCGGACGGACGCTGAACGTAAAGGATTTCGACCTCGAACGGATCTTCGGGCGCGAAGGCGTCCAGATCGTGCACCTGTCGGGCCTGATCGCCGCGCTGTCGCCCGAGACAGGGACGTTCTGCCTCGAGATCGCACGGGCCGCTAAGAAGCACGGCACGCGAATCTCGTTCGATCTGAACCACCGCGCCTCGTTTTGGAAGGGTCGCGAAAAGGAGCTGCGGGCGATTTTCCACGAGATCGCATCCGTCGCGGACATCCTCGTCGGCAACGAGGAAGACTTCCAACTCGCCCTGGGCATCGAGGGCCCCGAGGCCGGCGGCAAGGGCCTGGGCGGCAAGATCGACAGCTTCAAAGGCATGATCGAGCGGGCCGGCAAGGCCTACCCGAACGCAAAGGTCTTCGCGACCACGCTGCGCGAGGTCGTCAACGCCAACATGCACCTCTGGGGCGCGCTGCTGAGCGAGGGCGGCCGCTGGCACGCGATCGAGCCGCGACAGATTGGCGTCGTCGACCGCATCGGCGGCGGGGACGCCTTCGTCGGCGGCATGCTCTACGCGATCCTTCGCGGCTGGGAACCCGAGAAGTGGGCCCAGTTCGGCTGGGCCACCGGCGCTCTGGTCGTCACCCTGCTGACCGACTACGCCCAGCCGGCCGACGAGGACCAGATCTGGAGCATCTGGGAAGGCAACGCCCGTGTGAAACGATAGTCGCCTGGGACGCGCCTTACGGCTTGTCGAGCGGGTCTTCGGCGTCGAGACGCTGGGTGGCGAACAGGGCGCGGAACTGGGCGGAAGGCAGCCATTCGACGGCACCGTCGAGGCGCAGGACGACGAAGCCGTCGTCGAGGAACGACGAGGGATGTCGTTTCTCGGAGTAGGCCAGGATCGTCTCGTCGGGGGCGCCCGGGCCGATCCAAATCGCGCGGTAGCGCACGTTGCCGATCCGCACGGCCCCGTCCACCCGGTCCTTGATGTCGTCGATGAACGATTGCGGGGGTAGCGCCCCGTGCGCGGAGCGATAATCCAGGATGCGGCCGCCGAGCTGCGTCATGGCCCGCATCGCCTCCGAGCGGTTGACATAGTCCTTCAGGTGCATCAAGCCGACAATGGCCGCCACCGTTGCCAGCAGAACGACAACGGACTGTATTAATAGTGATCGTTTGTAGCCTGTCACGGCATGTCCCCGCCCCAGGGGTCGCTATGCTCTGACTCTCACTCGATGGCCTTCGATCTGCAAGCGACCCTCGGCAAACAGCGCGATGGCCTGCGGATAAGCGACGCACTCCTGCTCGAAGACCCGCTCGGCCAGCGTCTCTGGCGTATCGTCGTCCTCGACCGGGCAGGTCCGCTGCACGACGATGGGCCCGCTGTCATATTCGTTGGTGCAGAAATGGACGGTGCAGCCGCTGACCTTGCAGCCGGCCGCGAGAACCGCCTCATGGACGTGGTGGCCCCACATGCCCTGGCCACCGAAGCTGGGCAGCAGGGCCGGATGGATGTTCAGGACGCGACCTTCATACCGCCTGGGGATCTTCCAGAGGCAGAGCCAGCCGCCCTGTACGACGAGGTCTACCTCGGCGGCGGCGAGCACCTCTTCGATCCTGTGGCTGAACGAATCGATGTCCGGATAGTCCTTCTTGCGAACGATCTCGACCGGCAGTCCGGCGTCGCGGGCCCTGGCGATGCCGGCCACGGTGGAGCGGGAACTGATCACGACGGAAATCTCGGCGTGGAGTCGGCCCTGGCGGATTTCGTCGAGGATGTTGGTCATCGTTCGGCCGCCGCCGCTGATGAGAAAGCCCAGACGAAGGGGCTTAGCCTCAGGATCGGGCATCTTCCGGCCGGCAGGCATCTCGTCGACGTCTTGCTCAGCGTCGAGCGCCAGGTTCACCAGCCGGTCGGCGTCCTGGTTCTTCTCGCGTCGGACGTGCCGCACGTCGCAGGCTTCGAACCGGTCCATCAGAGTCCGAACCTCGTCGAAGAACGGCCGGATCAGGTCGCTCTTGACCTTGTACCGGCCCTCGATCTGCCTGACGAGAAGCTCGCTGTCGCTGAAGACCGTGACCTGCCGAGCCCCGAGCTTTGCGGCCGCTTCCAGCGCCCTGGCCAGGGCCGTATATTCGGCCACATTGTTCGTCGCTTCGCCCAGGAAGAATGCTCGGGCAGCCAGCCGGCGACCGTCAGGATCATCGAGAACGAAACCTGCTGCAGCAGGGCCCGGATTGCCTCGGCTGCCGCCGTCGGTATGGACAATCACCTTGGCAGACAACGATGTTCCTCCCCAAGAAAAGCGATTCCGATGCGGCGTCCGCTCAATCCGAAGACTCGGCGAGCACCAGAATCCTCGTGCAGTTGGAGCAGCGAATGATCTCGTCCCGCGTCATCAGCAGGTTGACCGACTCGGCGGTGACCCCCATGAAGCAGCCGCCGCAACTGTAAGCGCCCGAGCGGCCCTCCTGCTCGTCGATCCGCACGACCGCCTCGCCATCGTAGGTGTCGGCCACCCGGTTGAAAACAGTCAATGCGGCCGCGGGAATGGCCCTGGCAACCTCATCCCACTCGGCCTGGATCTTGGTGATCTCGGCTTCGTATTCGCCGGCCGAGCTGTCGACCTTCTTGCGGGTCTCCTCCAGCACCTGTTTCTGCTCTTCGATCTGCTGGCGAATGCCGGCGGATTCCTCCTCGTCGGCATCGAGGGCTTTCATCAGCTCCAGGATCTGCGTTTCGATCTTCGAGTTGTCCGCCTTGGTCGTGTTCAGCATGGTCAGAACGGCGGCGTACTCCTTGTTCGTCTTGGCGTTGTTCAGGGAAGCGCGAAGCTTGTTGACCTCGGCGTCTCGCGATTTGAGCTCCAGCTCCAGACGGTCGCACTGCACCTTCGTGAGCTGGGCCTCCTCCTTCTTGGCCTCCAGGGCGCTCTGAAGGCTCCGAACCTGATTCTCTTGAACGATGACGCTTCTTCGACAACGAGCCAACTTGGCCTTGGCGGCCCGCAGGCGATTCTCCACACTCTGAAGTTTTATCAACCCGTTCAGTACAGGTCCCATCGATGCTCCTCTGGTCAGCTCGACCCAACAACCTTTTAATCCTGCATTATGGGCGGGGTAGGCGCGATCGGCAACAGAAACATGGCGGGTTTGCGAGATATTTTTGGGCCCGTGGTCCGATCGGCTCTTTCTTGAGACCATCCGAACGAGGCCGGGACGCGAACGGTTGCCCCAGGGCGAACCGCCGGTATAATCGGCAGACCATGAAGGAACTGCTCAGACAACTGATTCGGGCCCGGTCCACTCTCGATGCCGGGGAACTGACCGCGGCCAAAGTCGTCGCCAACCACTTCGAGCGGCATGGGATACGCTGTCGGGTCGATTTGTGGGACCAGAACCGAGCCAACGTCATCGCCCATATCCAATCGGCAGGGACACGGCCGGGCCTGCTCTTCGTCTGCCACCTCGACGTGGTCGGCCCGGGCGAAGACCCGTGGGTTCACCCGGCTTTCGAAGGCCGGCAGGTGGATGGGAAGATCTATGGACGCGGCACCGTAGATATGAAGGGCGGGATCGCTTCGACCGTCGCGGCAATCTGCGAGGTGGTGGCCTCCGGCGTCAAACTCCAGGGCGACATCGTCTTCGCAGCCACCGCCGGGGAAGAAACGGACAGCGCCGGGATCGAGCGGTTCGCGGCCGACCTGTCCTGGCTGGGCAAGCCGGCCGGCGCAATCATCCCCGAGCCGACGGACTTCGCGGTCATCACCGCCCATCGCGGCCTGTTCTGGCTGGAAATCACCACCAGGGGCAAGGCGGTCCACAGCTCGATGCCCCAGCGCGGGGTCAACGCCATCCTGTCGATGCGGCGCATCATCGAGGAGCTCGAACACTACGAGGTGGACTTCAAGCCGCACCCGGAACTGGGCAAGTGCTCGGTCAGCGTCAACACCATCCGGGGCGGGGAAGCGATGAACATCGTCCCCGACCGGTGCTCCATCGGGGTCGACATCCGCACCCTGCCCGGGCAGAACGGCGACGCGATCCGGTGCGACCTCGAACGCATGCTCGCCGGACTCAAGGCGAAGGTCCCGCACTTCGATGCCGCGATTGCCGTTCAACGCGCGGTGGGGGCCATGGAGACCGATCCGGACTGCGAGTTCGTCCGGACCTTCTGCTCGGTGGTGGACGTGGACCAGACCAACGCCGTCGGTTTCACGACCGATGCGCCCCACCTGGCGTCCCTGGGCGTCCCGATCGTCATCTACGGACCGGGCCAACCCAGCCAGTGCCATCAGGTGGACGAACACATCACTCTCGCCGACCTCGAACGCAGCCGAAGGCACTTCAAGGACATCGTCCGGCGCTTTCTCACGTGACAGGAGCAGCGCTCGAATGCCGCAGGAGAGGCGTCGCCCCCCCCGGGTACCCGTGACCTGAAACTCCCGTGTTTTTTCTCCATTTTTTCGCCACTTCCACTTGACTCGGATGGGCCGAGTCTATAAATTTGACTGTTGTCTTTGTTTTCAACGAGATCACGAGCATGATCCATCTTGGGACGAGCACCGTCAGGCGATTTAGCGGTCACCATGTGGCCGGGCGGAAGCGCTGTGTGCGCATTGCCGCGACGACGACGTCCGTCATTGTAGCCAAGGCCATGTGCTTTCTGGAGGGCGCTGCCTGAGAAGGATTCCTCATTAAACTGTGAATCAACCAGCGAAGCCTTTCAGGGAGCACGAGCCTCTGAAAGGCTTTTTTCGTTTGCGTGGACGGCAAAACGACAAGCTTTGCGAGGACGTGAGAGATTTGTCAGATGATCAGGGGCACAGAGATGGACACCGAGCACGGTATCCACGACGCGGACAACCTGGAAGCCGCACGCGGGCCGGGATGGCTGTACGATGAGACCAGGCCCTGCGGCGTCAACTACAACAATGCGCTGCTTGCCAGGCACTACGACAGCCATCACCAATCGTTCCGGGACTATAGGAAGGAGGCCGAGGACATTGTCGCCCGCCTGGACGTGGGTCCGTCGGCGACGGTCATCGATATGGGCTGTGGGACCGGGGCTTTCGCCCTGCACGCCGCCGGACACTATCGAACGGTCCATGCGGTCGATGTCTCGCCGGCCATGCTCCGACGCGCGCAGCGAAAGGCCGACAAGATGGGACTGAAGAACATCGAGTTCCATCGCGGGGGTTTTCTGACCTACGAACACAGGGCCGAACCGGCCGACGCCATCAGCACCGTGTTCGCACTGCACCACCTGCCCGACTTCTGGAAGCTCGTCGCCCTGCGGCGTCTGGCCTGGATGCTCAGACCCAACGGCCGGCTCTTCCTGTTCGACGTGGTCTTCTCGTTCGACATCGGTGAATACGAGCAAAGCATCGAGCGATTCATCGGCAAGACCCGCGAGCAGATGGGCGAGAACGGACGGGACGAATCCGAGACGCACGTGCGCGAGGAGTACAGCACCTGCGACTGGATCATGGAGGGCCTCTTGGAGAAGGCCGGCTTCAGCATACAAACCGCCGACTACCGTGACGGGTTTCTGGCGTCCCATCTGTGTATGAAAAGAGGTCAATGACCATGATGATCCGACCGGCCCGCGCCGATGACGTGCAAACGGTGGTGAGCCTCCTGCGGCGGGCCTGCGCCACCGTCGCAGAGCGATTCGGTCTGACGCAGGACAACTGCCCGAAGAGCCCGGCCTTCTACACCGAGGAGCGCGTGAAGGCCGACCTCGACCGCGGCGTGCAGTACTACTTCCTCGAAGAGGACGACCAAGTCTGCGGGTGTGTCGCCTTGGAGAAGGCCCGTCCCGACGTCGGGTACCTGGAGCGTCTGGCGGTGCTGCCGGAGCATCGGTCGAAGGGGTTTGGCAGCACGCTGGTCCGGCACGTCCTGGCCCAGGCCCGGTCGATGGGACTGGAGCGCGTCGGAATCGCCATCATCGCCGAAGATGAGCCGCTCAGCGAATGGTACCGCCGGTTCGGCTTCGTACCGACGGGGACCCGAAAGTTCGATCACTTGCCGTTCGTCGTCGCGTTCATGGAAAAGGAACTGCGAGAACCATCGGGCCGGGATGCACCGAATCGAATTGTCTCTGCTGAAGAGGAGCCATGATGACATCGCCGTATGCGCCGAGGATGGGGACGATCCCCCGATCGTTCGTTCGCGAGATCCTGAAGGTCACGCAGAACCCTGAGGTCATTTCATTCGCCGGGGGGTTGCCGAACCCGCGGTTCTTTCCGGTCCAGGGAATCGCCGAGGCCGCCACGGACATCCTGACGGGAGCGGATGGGTCGGCCCTTCAGTACGGCACGACGGAGGGCTACGCGCCCTTGCGCGAGTACGTCGCACAGCGGTACCGAAAGACCGATGGCCTGGACGTCTCTGCCGACGAGATCCTGATCACGAACGGATCGCAGCAGGCGCTGGACCTCGTGGGCAAGGTCTTCATCGACCGCGACGACGCCATCGCAATCGAGCGGCCCGGCTATCTGGGCGCGATCCAGGCGTTTTCGGTGTACGAACCGCAGTTCCATCCGGTGCCTCTGCTGGAAGACGGCGTGGACCTCGATCGGCTGTCCGATGTGTTGCGAACCCGCCGCGTCCGGTTCTTCCACACCGTGATCAACTTTCAGAACCCCTCCGGCATCAGCTACTCGGTCGAGAAACGACGCGTGCTGGCCGCGCTGCTGAAGGAGCGCGACGCGTTCGTGATCGAAGATGACCCGTATCGGGAATTGCGTTTCGAGGGGACGGCGAAGCCTTCGATGCGCCACGAGCTGGGCGGGAAGGCGGTGCTGCTTGGGTCGTTCTCGAAGATCGTCGCGCCGGGTCTGCGGCTGGGCTGGGTCTGCGCCTCACGCGAAACGATGGCCGCCCTCGTAGTGGCCAAGCAGGCCAGCGATCTGCATTCGAATTCGTTCTGCCAGCGGATGCTGCATCGCTTTCTGCTTGCACATGACATCGATGAGCACATTGCGCTGATCCGAGCAGCGTACAAACACCAGAAGGATATCATGTTGACGGCGCTGGAAGCGCACTTCCCGCCCGAGGTCACCTTCACCCGGCCGGAGGGCGGGATGTTCATCTGGGCCACACTGCCCGAGAGGCTCACCGCCCTGGAGTTGCTCGAACGCGCCGCCCAAGAGAAGGTCGTCTTCGTTCCCGGAACGCCCTTCTTCGTCGACGGCGGCGGAACCGGCAACATGCGGCTGAATTTCTCCAACGCCGACGAGAGCCGCATTGAGGAAGGAATCGCCCGCCTGGGCCGGATCATCAAGGAGATGCTGGCCTGAGCCGGCTGCCGTCACAACAGGAGAGCAACATGCAGATCGCCGATATCGTGACACGCTCGCGCCAGCCCGGCCCCTGGGTGGATGCCGACAAGATTCCCTGGCACGAGCCGGGATTCAGTCGGCGGATGCTGCAAGAGCACCTCTCGCAAGAGCACAACCTGGCCAGCCGCCGGTTCGTCATCGTGGATGAGCACGTGCAATGGATTCATCATCACCTGCTGGGAGACACGCCCGCGCGGATTCTGGACCTCGGATGCGGGCCGGGCCTCTACACCAGCCGGCTGGCGAAGCTGAAACACTCCTGTGTCGGCATCGACTGCTCCCCCGCTTCGATGGAATACGCGATGCAGCAGGCGGCCGAGCAGCAGTTGGACTGCACCTATGTGCACGGCGACGTGCGGACCATCGATTTCGGAACCGGATTCGACCTGGTGATGATGGTGTTTGGGGAGCTGAACGTCTTCCATTCGTCCGATGCCAGAACGATCGTGGCCAAAGCCCGGCGAGCGCTGGCTCCAGACGGCGTCCTGCTTCTGGAGCCGCACCGGTTCAGCGCGATCGAACAATTGGGCAGGCAAGGCCCCTCTTGGCACACTGCGGAATCGGGCTTGTTCTCCGATACGCCGCACCTCTGGCTCGAAGAGAGCTTCTGGAACCCGCAGAGCTGCACGGCGATTCAGTACTTCTACGTGATTGACGCCGCAACGGGCGACGTGACACGACACGGGCAGACGATCCAGGCCTATACGGACGAACAATACCGCAACCTGCTGGCCGATTGCGGGTTCAAGTCGATTGAATTGCTGCCCTCTCTCGGAACCACCGAGGAGGCCGGGCAGCGTCATCTCATGGCCGTTGTGGCGCGTTGAATCGACAGGAGATATGCCATGACCGAGCACCTTTTCTACATCGTAGACGTATTTGCCGAGCGAAAGTATGCGGGCAATCAGCTTGCGGTCTTTCGAAACGCAGGTGATCTGACCGACGACGAGATGCAGCAGATCGCACGCGAGATGAACTTCTCGGAGACGACATTCATCCTGTCGGATGCACCGCACGATGGCGGATACGACGTGCGGATCTTCACACCCGTCGCGGAGGTGCCCTTCGCAGGGCATCCGACTCTGGGAACCGCTTACATCATCCGCCGCGAGATCGTCGGTGAAGACATCACACAGGTCAACCTGAACCTGAAGCTCAAGCAGATCCCCGTCGCGTTCGGACAGGAGGCGGGCCGCAGCATTCTGTGGATGAAGCAGAAGTCGCCCGACTTCGGGGACACGACGGATCCGGCGTCGATGGCGGAACTGCTGGGGCTGGCTGTAGAGCAGATCGACACGCGCTTCCCCATCCAGGCGGTCTCGACGGGCCTGTGGTTTGCCATCGTTCCTCTGAAAGACCTCGAAGCGGTGAAGCAGGCGAGGGTCAACCGTGACAGGTACTTCGCCGAATCGCGACAGAGGAACGAGGACGGCATCCTGGTCTTCTGTCCCGAGACATACGACCCGAGGGACAATCTGAACGTCCGCGTGTTCGTGCCGCTCTATGGAATCGAGGAGGACCCGGCCACGGGCAGCGGCAACGGCTGCCTGGCGGGTTATCTCGTCAAGCACCGCTACTGGGGCGACACCCGCATCGACGCCCGCGTCGAACAGGGCTACGAGATCGACCGGCCTTCACTGATCCGCCTGAGGGCCGGGCAACAGCAGGATGCGATCGACGTCCACGTTGGCGGCAACGTCGTCATGGTCGCGAAAGGACAATGGTTATGATCGCCAGCCAGACCGTCAAAGACCTGGCAAGACAACTGGGCGCTGATCTGTGCGGCGTTGCGCCCGCAAGCCGCTTCGATCAGGCTCCGAAGGGATTTCATCCGAGGGACCTGTTCCCGCAGGTCCGGTCGGTCCTGGCAGTTGCGAAGCGGTTCCCCGAAGGTCCCTTCCATGCGCGCAGCCCGATCCCGTACAGCGTCGCCAACGACATGATCCTCGCCGAGGTCGGTCGACTGGTCTGTGCGCTTTGCGTCCGGCTGGAAGGCGCGGATCATCTCTGCGCCGTGCCCGTGCCGAGCGAACCGTACGAGTATTGGGACGCGCCGAATCGCGAAGGGCGAGGCCTGCTGTCGCTCAAGCACGCCGGTTGGCTGGCAGGACTGGGCGTCATCAGCAAGAACACACTGCTGACCAACCGTGAGTTCGGCAACCGGATCTGCCTGGGAGCCATCCTGCTGGACGTCGAACTGGAGGGCGATGCGATGGCTGACTACCCGCTCTGCGCCGAGGATTGCCGGCGCTGTGTCGACGCCTGTCCCGCCCGCGCCATCGACGGCTTGACGGTCAACCAGAAGCGCTGCCGAAGCCACGCGCAAAGCCGGACAGCCAAAGGGGAGCCCATCTGCGTCTGCAACAACTGTCGCGCTGTCTGCCCTAACGGCAGAGGCACTCTGGCGGCAAGCGTCTGATAGCCGAGAAGACCGAGAATGCCATCGTTGAACACGGAGCAGTTCAATCCCGTGACGCTCTCGATGCCCGTCCAGCACAAGACTCTTGCCACGCGGGCGGGCCTGGGCTGGATCGGCAAGTCGGCCCTGCTCGTCACCAAGGAGTACGGGCCGGCGGTGCGGCTGGGCTCGGCGCTGACCGATGCCGATCTCCGGACGGGCACGCCGACGGACACCGCGCGCTGCGGCAACTGCCGCCAGTGTGTGGACCGCTGCCCGGCCCGGGCCGTCGTCGGGAACAACTGGCAGGCGGGCATGGCCCGCGAAGGCGCAGAACCGGGCGAAGCGATCATTGATGAAATCGAGTGAGTCGTATATAAACCAGATTCGTTTAACGCCGTCAGAAACACGTGTTTTGCAGGGCAGGGGAAAATGGAAGTGGATTTCAAGAAGTATCACGGGTTGGGCAACGACTATCTGGTGATCGACCCGAACGTGCGGGATGTGGCGATGACCGAGGCGAACGTCCGGCTGATCTGCGACCGCAACTTCGGCGTCGGCTCCGACGGCATCCTCTACGGGCCGATCCTCGACGGAGACATCCCCAGATTGCGGATTCTCAACCCCGACGGCAGCGAGGCCGAGAAGAGCGGCAACGGCCTGCGCATCTTCGCCAAGTACCTCTTCGAGAAGAAATACATCCGGTCCAAGACATTCCAGATCAAGACCCTGGGCGGCACCGTTCACGTGCAGGTCAAGGACGACACCGCGAACCTGATCCGCATCAACATGGGCAAGGTGACGTTCGTCAGCACCGAGATTCCCGTCAGGGGCGAACGCCGCGAGGTGGTCAACGAGGTGCTGGATGTCAACGGCGTCGATTTCAGGGTGACGTGCCTGTCCATCGGCAATCCACACTGCGTGATCCCGATGGAAGAGGTCTGTGAGGAGCGGGCCCGCGCGATCGGGCCGTTCGTGGAGAACCACCAGCGGTTTCCCAACCGGATCAACATGCAACTGCTCAAAGTCATCGACCGTGCCAACATCGACATCCGCATCTGGGAGCGCGGCGCCGGCTACACACTGGCCTCGGGCAGCAGCTCGTGCGCAGCCGCCTGCGCCGCCCACCGACTGGGCCTGGTGGACAACGACATCACCGTTCACATGCCTGGCGGAAAGCTGCACATCGAGATCATGCCCGACAGTGAAGTCTTCATGACCGGCCCGGTGGAGGGCACCTTCGAGGGCACGTTCCACGCCGACCTGCTGGAGAGGATATCAAATATCAAAATGAGAGTACCAAGATGACAAATCAAAAACCCATAATGGCAGGAGCCATCGCCAAAGGCGATTCCGCAACTTTGATATTTGCGTTTTGATCTTTGCAGTGACGATGTGGCCGCGACTGAGACGTGCAACGAATGCCGACTGTGAACCGGTGAGAACCCTTGTGTTCACAGTCCTCGACGAGTACGGCCTGAAACCCGACCCCGACGGCACCGACGCCGACCTCGATGACATCGAACGATCGTACTTCGCGCGGGGCGGCACGTTCTGCGTCCTGGAAGACCAGGACGGTTCGATCGTCGGCGCCTATGGCCTCTACCCCACGACGGATCGGGCCTGCGAGTTGCGGAAGATGTACCTGCGGCGTACGCATCGTGGCCGGGGCCTCGGCAAGCGACTGCTCGAAGATGCCCTCAATGCCGCCGGCAGGCTGGGATTCACAACCGTGACTCTGGAAACGGCCTCCGTCCTGAAAGAAGCCATCGCTCTCTACAGGCGATATGGCTTCGTCCCCTGCCCCAGCGACCATCTCGCCACCCGCTGCGACCAGGCCTATGTCCTCGAACGATCGTAACCGACCTCAGAAAGCGACAAGGTCGTCGAAGGCAGTGGCGAAATCGTAGACGTCGTTGAAGTCATCGATGGTGTCGGTGGGCTGGGCGCTCATCCATTCGTAGTCGATCAGCGTGTAGACGATCTCGCCGAAGTGGCGTGTGGTCTTGAGGCCCCAGGAGCGCAGGACCATAGGGGCCAGCCGGCCGTATTTCTCTGCGGCCATCCGACGCAAACCCTCGCACAGGGTCTGGCCGGTGATGTGCTGCTGTTCGCCGACGATGTTCTTGATCGTGTAGCCGAGACCCTCGTAGACGAACTTGAAAGCCGCCACACTGAAGCGGCCGTCCGCTATCGCAATTTCATCGAGACTTTTCTTCATATCCCCTTGCTTTGCAGAGAGGCCCCTGACAGCCCCCGAGAGCCTATTGGACCTATCGAATGGGTCGTCAGGACACGGCCAGTCCGGGCGTTGCGCCGGCGTCGGGCGACAGGACAAACACATCGGCGCCACCGGGACCACAGGCCAGAATCATGCCTTCGGAGGTGCCGAACTTCATCTTACGGGGTTTCAGGTTGGCGAAGAAAACCACCAGCCGGCCCACGAGCTGCTCGGGCCGGTAGGCCTTGGCGATGCCCGCCAGGACGTTCCTCTCGACACCACCGACGTCCAGCACGAGGTGCAGGAGCTTGTCGGCGCCCTCGACAGGTTCGGCCGTCAGCACCTTGGCGATCCGCAGATCGAGCTTGGCGAAATCATCGATGGTCACTTCCGGCTTGAAGGGCGAAACCGCCGCCTTCTCGGGTTCCGGTGCCGGCGCCGCCTTGGGGGCCTGGCCTTCCTTGCTTTCTTCCAGCATGGTCTGTACCTGTTCCTCGTCAATTCTCTCAAACAACCGTTCAAACGTACCGATTTCGTGATCTTGCAGGATTCTGCCCACGTCCGCAAAGCCCAGCGGCTCGACGTTCAGGAACTTCTCGACCTTCTCGGCGAACTTCGGCAGGATGGGCTTGAGGTAGATCGTCAGGATCTTCATCGCGTTCAGTGTCGCGGTCAATGTCGCCCGCGTCTGCTCGGGATCGACCTTGATCGTCGCCCAGGGCTGCTTGGTTTCGACATACCGGTTGGCCTCGTCAGCCAGAGCACTGACCGTGCGGACTACGGCGGCATAGTCGAGCCCTTCGTAGCCCGCGACGACGGCGTCCCTGGCGGCCGCGAGCCGCTCAATGAGCCGAAGGCCCTCATCATCGAGCCGGCCGAGCCGACCGTCAAGCTTGTTCGCCAGCATGGGCCCGGACCGCGAAGCGAGATTGGCGTACTTGCCGACGATGTCGGCGTTCGTCTTGTTGACGAAGTCCTCGATCCCCAGGTCAATGTCGCCGACCGTGTCGGTCAGCTTGCTGGCATAGTAGTATCGCAGGCTTTCCGGGTCGAGATGCCGAGCGAAGGTGGCCGCGCGGATGAACGTCCCGCGCGACTTGCTCATCTTCTCGCCGTTGACGGTGAGAAATCCGTGCACGAAGAGCTTGTTGGCCGTCTTGAAGCCCGAGCCCATGAGCATGGCCGGCCAGAACAGGGCATGGAAGTACATGATGTCCTTGCCGATGAAATGGTACAGCTCGTTTTCCGGGCTATTCCAGAGGGAGTCGAAGTCCAGCCCATGTCGCTCGCAGTAATTCCGAGCCGAGGCCATATAGCCGATGGGGGCGTCGAGCCAGACATAAAAATACTTGTTCTCCTCGCCCGGAATTTTGAATCCGAAGTACGGCCCATCGCGGGAGATGTCCCAGTCCTTCAGGCCGGCCTTGAACCACTCGTCAAGCTTGTTGGCGACGGACTTCTGCGTGTGCCCGGCGACGATCAGCGCCTTGAGTCGGTCCTCGTAGTCGGCCAGTTTGAAGAAGTAATGCTCGGACCTCTGAAGCACGGGCGTCGCGCCGCACGTGGCGCAGCGGGGTTCGACCAGGTCCTTCGGCTGATACGTGGCGCCGCACGCCTCGCAGGAATCGCCGTACTGATCGGCGGCGCCGCAGCGGGGACACGTGCCGCGCACATAGCGGTCGGGCAGCGGCATCTCGCAGCGCTGGCAGTACGTCTGCTCGACGTCGCGCCGCTCGATCGAACCGGCCCGATCGAGCCGGGTGAAGATCAGTTCGCTGAGCTGCCGATTCTCGGGCGAATGGGTCGTGTAATAATTGTCGAACTCGATGTGAAAGCGATCGAAATCGGCCTTGTGCTCTTTGTGGATCCGCCCGATGAGTTCCTCGGGCGTGATGCCGGCGTTCCGTGCGCTGAGCATGATGGGCGTACCGTGCGTATCGTCGGCGCAGAAGTAAAGGCACCGGTTGCCGCACGCTTTCTGGAAGCGAACCCAGATATCGGTCTGGAGGTATTCCACCAGGTGCCCGATGTGGATCGGGCCGTTGGCATACGGCAGCGCCGAGGTGACTACGATCTGTCGAGGCATGTATCGTCCTTCGCGTCTATTTCTTTCTGGGATTGCCGCCTCGGCGTGGTCGGCGTGGCGGTGGAGGCGGCTCGGAACCCTCGGGCTTCTCCTGCCGGACCGGCGGCGCGGGAAGGATCGTCACCTCGTCCACGGGAAACGCCATCCTCTCGCCCCGCTCGGACTCGACGACCACGAGCTGCGTCAGAATCTGGGCGTCGATGACCTTGCCCTCGAAGACTTTCCCTTCGGCCGGCTTGGCCTGTACCCAGGTGCTTCTCTTGGGCAGTCGCTTCTTGAGCGACGTGTAGGTCTCGTCCTCATAGCGAAGGCAGCATTTCAGTCGGCCGCAGTAGCCGGAGATCTTGGACGGATCGAGCGTGGCCTTCTGCATCTTCGCCATGCGCATGTTGACGGGCTTGAGCAATTGCAGAAAGCGGATGCAGCAACACTCCTGGCCACAGCTCTCGACGTCGCCCAGCAGTTTTGCCTCGTCGCGCGAGCCGATCTGCCGCATTTCGATCCGCGTCTGGTATTCCTGGGCCAGCCGGCGAACCAGTTCGCGAAAATCCACACGGCCGTCGGCCATGAAATAAAAGACGATCCGCTCGCCACCGAAGATGTGCTCGGCATCGACGATCTTCATCTTCAGGCCCAGATCCTTGACGAAACGCTCGCAGCAGGCGATTTCCTCATCGGTGATCTTCGTCAGATGCTGTTCTTCGCAGATGTCGTCGGCGGTCGCAATGCGAAGGACCTTGCCGGCGATCTCATTGGGAAAGTTGATGTCGCTGTTGGCGAAGTAGCTGCAGATCTGCTCCTCGGTGAACCGGAAGCGGCCGTCCTTGTACGAGATCGGCTGTCCTACGATGTAGCCCAGTTCAAGGCCTTTGTCCGTCTTGACCACAACCCGCGCCGGCGTCCTGGGCAACTGCGCTTCCTCGTGCTCGAACAAGCCGAGGTTGTTCATCCGCCCATAGCGCACCAGCATGTACTTCTTACCCTTGACGGGTTTCTGTTTGGCCGTTGTTTCGGTCATATCGACAATCCTAACCGGGAGTCCGCCACATGCCGGGCGGGAACGGGAATCCCGTAAATGGAGAACTACACAGAATTAACGCTTTGGGCAGATTATAGCAGATGGGGCCAGACGCAACAACAGCCGCTCGAAAATTAGCTTCTCGTTGACGTTGGCGTCGATCCAGCGGAGGGCCTCATAGGCCTCGTCGATGCACCGGGCGGCCTGTTCGGGGTCGAGCCGACCGGCCAGACGCGCAATCTCCTGGCCCTGGTCGGCGTGGATCAACACATGATCCGGCGCCACGTTGACCATCATGGCGTCATGGAACGCCGACAGGAGGATCTGAATGACGGTCTTCTGGGCCCGCCGGCCGAGATCGCTCTTGCTGACTGTCTTGTCGAGGTCGGCCCAGGCAGCGGCGATCTCCTTGGCGGCAGCGATGAACCGCTCGGCCAGCTCCAGAACGTCGGTCCGCTGGAAGCCTGCGGCGGCTGCGACAATCCCCCTCTTCGCGTCGAACAGCGCCAGCCCGCCCTGCTCCAGCCGGGCCCATTGGCTGGCCAATCCCAGACTGCCCTGGGCCAGCCTCGCGAAGAACTGGGCGCGCCCGCGGTCGAGCCCCATCTCGGCCAATCGGGCGATGATCCGATCTTCGGCGACCGGTCCGAAACGGACGATCTGGCAGCGCGATTTCGTCGTCGGCAGGAGCTGTTCGAGACGGGTGCAGAGCAGGATGATCGTACAATAGTGCGGCGGCTCTTCCAGCACCTTCAGCAGGGCGTTCTGCGACGAGGCGTTCAGTTTTTCGGCCTCGCTGACAACGAACACCTTGCGTTCGGACACCGTCGGGCGGATCGTGACCTTTTCCAGCAGGAACTCGCGGACGACGTCGATCGGAAACTCGACCGGGGCTTTGCGCCCCTTGCCCTCTTTCGTGAACTCCAGCAACTCCTTGTGGACGTGGGAGTAGTCCGGGTGTGCGCCCCCTTCGAACAGAGCGCAAGATTCGCATGAGCCACAACTGTCGGCAAAGCCTTCGCCGTCGCCGGCAACGGGATTCCGGCAAAGCACGAGACGGGCCCATTCGCAGGCGGTCGTATACTTGCCCACGCCTTCGAGCCCGGCGAAGATATACGCATGCGCGGCGCGGCCGGCCGCCCGCCCGCGCTGCAAAATCTCAATCGCCCTGTCCTGACAGAACACGTTTTTCAACGCCATAGAAGACCACACTCAGTCTATTCATCCGATCGAAGATCGGCATATGTCCTATCGGTCCCATGCCGACTGTCGAGGCGACAACCCCAACCGCCGCACCGCCTCGACAACCTGCTCGTGGACCGCATCGACCCCAGCGGCCGCGTCGATCACCACGAAATCGTTCCGACTCTCGGCGAGCTTCAGGAAACCCTCACGGACCTTTCGATGGTAGCTGTCACCCTTCTGCTCCATGCGATCCAACGCCCGATTGAGCCGTCCGGCGGCCGTCGCCAGGTCCACATCGAGGACGATGGTCAGGTCGGGCCAAACCCGGTCGAGCGATTCGGTGGCGATGGCGATCACCTTTTCGATGCCGAACTGTCCGGCGTGGCCCTGGTAGGCGCACGTGCTCG
Organism: Phycisphaerales bacterium Planc_01; assembly: GCA_001603075.1. Classification (GTDB taxonomy): domain Bacteria; phylum Planctomycetota; class Phycisphaerae; order Sedimentisphaerales; family Anaerobacaceae; genus Anaerobaca. The sequence continues at coordinate 34,866 of LVBB01000144.1, forward strand.
ACAGCCAGCGGTCCAGGAGCACGCACCGACCCTGCTGCAAGGCCGGGGCGATCTCCTCAGCCCAAAGCTGCGCCCGCGCCGCCATGTAGAGCAGCACCTCCGTCGGCGTCGTCATTGCGTCGTGCGCCGGACTTAGCAGGATCTCGCGAATCTTCTCACCGATGGCCGTCGTGCCGGGATCGCGAAAGCTCGCGGTCGAAACGCCCTGCGCACCAAGCCACTGGGCGAGCCTCCGCATTTGCGTGCTCTTGCCGCACCCGTCCGGGCCATCCAGTACAACAAACCTGCCACCCAACGTTCCCGTCAAACCGCCACCTCCTACACTAACCAACGTCATCGGCTGTAGCCCCGGCCTCGGCCAACAAATGAGCCAATGGCTTCTCCACCCCAAGCTCTACGGCCCACTTCTTAAGGTAGGCCAAGTCCAGATTGCCCCACTGCGCAATGGCTATTCCCAGAGCATCTGAATACGGTACGTCCGAGTCTCGTCCTTTCATCCATTCGAGCTTGCTGAGGATGATATCCTCCGGAGCCGCGATCCAGAGCGCCTGACCCATGACTTCAATCCGGTGTCGGCGTCCGAATTCCTCGTGGCTGAAAGGCCTGTCCCGTCGAATAATGAAATCCGCCTTCCAGCCTCCGTCCAGACCGATGACATTGAACATGCTTCGACAATGTAGCGCCTCAAAGGCGGCATCCCGGCTGACATAATAATCTTGCGCCAGAAGAGCAATGAACGAGTCGAGCTGATCGTGCGTCGGGTCAATCACGACATCCACGTCTTGCGTCGCCCGAGGACGGCCGTGGATACTGCTGCTCATGGAACCAGTCGTCATGTAGGGTATTGCGGCCTCATGAAGGAGCCGCGTCAGACGCAGAAGGAATTCTTGCTGCGTGCTCATGATGCAGTCGATCCCTCCCCGTAGGCTTGCCGGAACAGCTCGTCGCCGACCATCAGACGGATGACTTCCCGTTCGACGGCTCGGTCGTCCCAGAGAGGGTTGCGGTGCCGCACGCCCGCCTCAACCAACAAGCGCAGGTTGTTGCTCAACTCGAACGTCATGGCCGCCCTGCCGGCAGAACCCATCCGACGCAGAATCCGAAACTGCACGGCAAGGGCCTCAGCGGTGGTGTCGTCGCGCATCCGGTCTCTCATCATTCCCGCCCGCCTACAATCCGGAACGACCGGCAGTGGCCGGCTGGAAATAGAGCAGAAGCCGTGCCTCCGACAACTTGATGCCGAAGACCTTCTCGAATTCGACCGCCTGACCGGCCGACCCGATGGAGAAATCGTATGTGTCGCCACGTTTCATCGACCGCGTCTCGACGATCTTGCCGCTGGTCTTCTCCACCAGGTAGGCGGTTCCCTCGGCGGGCGCCTGCCAGTTGATCATCATGCCGCCGCCAACGAGATACTCCTCCCCCGGCACCCCATCGGCCAGCATCGGCCGACTTGCGCTGCACCCGCCCAGAAGCAGGGCCGGGAATAACGAGAATCCAACAACAAGCAACCAATCAGCTTTCGATCTGTCACGTCGCATCACTCATATCCCTTCCATTTCGGCTTGTTCGCTGCTATTTCGCCAGGGCGAAGTTGGCTTCGCCGACGAGCTGTTTCATCTGCCGGCAGAATTCCACGTCGGGGTTGACGCACAGCATCCGGTCGGCAGTGGCGTAGACCTTGCCCTTGCCGGTCCGGACCACGACGGACAGCGGCCGGTCGCCTCTGTGACGCTGGCAGATGCTGCGGATGTGCACGATCTTCTCCTGCGTCACCTCGCGGGCGTCGAGCCGGATCCGGACGCCCTTGGCCAGCTTCTCGCGCGCCCGTTCCAGCGGAATCAGTTCGGAGGCAATGACGTTCGGTTTCTCTCGGCGAAAATCGGTCTTGCCTCGAACGAAGACCACCGTATCCTCGACCACAAGCGATCCGAACTGAGTGAGCGTATCGGGAAAGAGAACCACCTCGGCGGTACCCTGAAGGTCCTCAAGGACGAAGACCGCCATCTTGGCGCCGGCGTTTCGCCCGTTCTTGGTGATGTTGTACCGAATCCTCGTGACCATGCCGCCGATGACGACCTGCTTTTCGCCGGAGCTTTGGGCGAGCTGGGCGGTGTTGATGCTCGAATAATCGGCGATCTCCTCGGCATGATGGCTCAGCGGGTTGCTCGTGACATAGAAGCCGAGCACCTGCTTCTCGAACGCAAGCATCTGCGGCTCGGGCCACGGGGCCACGTCGGGCAGACGCTTGTGGTCCTCGGCGTAGTCGATCTGGCCGCCCATCTGGCCGAAGAAGTTCATCTGGCCCTTGACCTTGTCGCTTTGCAGACTGGCGCCGGTCTCCATGGCCTTTTCGAGCCCGACCATCATCTGGTGACGGTTGCCGCCGAGCCGGTCGAACGCGCCGGCCTTGATCAACGCTTCGAGCACCTGCTTGTTGACGGCCCGCAGATCGACGTTCTCGCAGAAATGGAACAGGCTCTTGAACCGACCGATCTTCCTGCGGGCCTCGATGATCTGCTCGACCGCCTTGCCGCCGACGCCCTTGACGGCCGCCAGGCCGAATCGGATCACGCCCTTGCTCTTGTTGTCGCCGTCCTTGTAGAGCGGGGTGAAATCGACGCCGCTCTCGTTGATGTCGGGCGCAAGGACTTCGATGCCCATCGTCTGGCATTCGGCAATGTACTCGACGATCTTGTCGGTGCTGTCCATTTCGTAGGTCAGCAGCGCCGCCATAAACTCGACCGGCCAGTGCGCCTTCAGGTAGGCGGTCTGATACGCCACAAAGGCGTATCGCGTCGAGTGACTCTTGTTGAAGCCGTAGCCGGCGAACCGCTCGATCAGCTCGAAGATCTGGACCGCCTGGTCCTTGCTCAGGCCCTTGCCCACGCAACCGGCGATGAACCGCTCCTTCTCCTTCGCGATGATGGCGAGCTTCTTCTTGCTGATCGCCTTGATCAGCGTGTACGCCTCGCGGAGCGGAATGTCGCCAAGCCGGTTGCAGATCCGCATGACCTGCTCCTGGTAGGTCATGATGCCGTAGGTCTCTTCCAGAACCTCGGTCATGATCGGATGCGGCAGGGTCCACTTGGCGCCGTGCTTGCGATCGATGTAGTCCGGGATCAGGATCATCGGCCCGGGGCGATACAGCGCGTTGGCCGCGATGAGGTCCTCGATCCGGTCGGGCTTCATCTTCATCAGCAGGTCCTGCATGCCGCCCGACTCGAACTGGAAGACGCCCTTGGTCTTGCCGCCCGCAAAGACTGCGAAGGTCTTCGGGTCGTGGATGTCGATCTTCTCCAGGTCGATCTCCACACCGTGGAGGTCCTTGATCAGATCGCGTGCGCGGGCCAGAACGCTCAGCGTCTTGAGGCCCAGAAAGTCCATCTTCAGCAGGCCGACCTTCTCGACGGTGGGTCCTTCGAATTGCGTGATGATGTCGTCCGAGCCGCTCGCCTTATAGAGGGGCAGGAAGCTCGTCAGCGGCTCGTCGGCGATCACCACGCCGCAGGCGTGCACCGAGGCGTGCCGCGTCAGGCCCTCCAGCTTCCGGCCGATGTCGATCACCTTGTGGGTCCGCTCATCCTGCTCATAGGCCTGCTTCAGCTCCGGCTCGATCTCGAGCGCCTTGTCGAGCGTCATCTTCAGATCGTTGGGCACGAGCTTGGCCAGACGGTCGGCCTCGGCCAGCGGCACATCGAGCACCCGGCAGACGTCGCGGATGACGGCCTTGGCCTTCATCGTCCCGAACGTGATGATCTGCGCGATCTGCCCGTACTTCTGCCGGACGTATTCGAGCACGCGGGCCCGTCCGTCCTGGCAGATGTCGATATCGATATCGGGCATCTCATTTCGCGCCGGGTCCATGAACCGCTCGAACAGCAGGTCATACTGGATCGGGTCCACGTCACAGATGCCCAGACAGTAGCCGACGATCGTACCGACGGCACTGCCACGAGCCCCGACCGGGATGTTGTTCTCGCGGGCGAAGTTGCAGAAGTCCCAGACGATGAGGAAGTAGCTGGCGAAACCCTTGCCCTCGATGACGGCCAGCTCGCGGTCGATCCGCTCCTGGATCTCCGGCGTGATCGTGCCATAGAGGCGCTTGGCGCCCTGCATGACCAGACGCGTCAGGCATTCCTCGGGCGTGCTCTTGTCGGCGGGTGTATAGACCGGCGCGTGCCGGGCGCTCAGATCGATCTCGACGTTGCAGCGTTCGGCGATGGCCAGCGTATTGTCACACGCCTCGGGCACATCGCGGAACATCCGGCGCATCTCGTCGGGACTCTTGAGATACACGTCCGGCGGATACACCAGGCGGCTCGCGTCGGTGATCAGCTTACCGGTACTGATGCAGCACAGCGCGTTGTGGGCCTCGTAGTCCTCGGCATCGAGAAAATGCACGTCGTTCGTCACGACCAGGCCGATGCCCATCTCGCCGGCCAAATCGATCATGGGCTGACGCACGTCCGGCATCGTCTCGTCGGGACTCTCGTGATGCTGGATTTCGAGGAAGAAGCGGTCCGAGCCGAAGATCTTCAAGAAGCTCTCGGCCGCCTCGCGCGCCGCCTTGTGGTCGCCGCGCGCCAGCGCCGTCGGCACCTCGCCGGCCACGCAGGCGGTGGTGCAGATAATCCCCTCGCTGTGCTCGGCCAGCACCTCCTTGTCGATTCGCGGGCGGTAGTAGAACCCTTCGAGAAAGCCGATGCTGCTGAGCTTCATGAGGTTGCGGTAGCCTGTGAGGTTCTCGGCCAGCAGAAGCAGGTGGTAGGCGTTCTCCTTAACCCCGCCGCCGCCGGTCTTGTCGAACCGGCTGCCCGGAGCGATGTAGGCCTCGATCCCGATGATCGGCTTGATCTCCGCTGCACGGGCCTTCGTGTAGAACTCGATTACGCCGAACATGTTCCCGTGGTCGGTCAGCGCCACGGAGTCCATGCCCAGCTTCCTGCACCGATCGAAGAGCCGCCCGAAGGGGATGGCCCCGTCGAGAAGCGAGTACTGACTGTGCAGGTGTAAGTGCGCAAATCCCTTTTCAGGCATGATTTACAAATCCTGTAGAAGAGTCGAATCCGTTGCCGCCATGATAGACCCGCCCCCGCTTGTTGTCAAGCCGCCGCTGCCGCCGATCTTGTGTGGGGCTATTCGAACTGGACGTCGAGGGCGATGAATTCGACGTTGCTGTTGCCGTTGTAGTGGTTGATCTGGGCCTCGAAGGCGACGTTGAAGAATTCCTTTTCGAGCATCCGTTTTTCGAGGGGGCCCATGCGGAAGCCGACGCAGCGGGCGGCGCCCGTGTTGTCGGCGATGGTGAACTGGAGGTGGTCGCTCTTGGCGCCGACGCGCCTGGGGGTAGCAGCGAGCCGCACGCCCTTGACCGCGAAAACCGGCTTCGGATTGCCCTGCCCGAACGGACCGAGCATGGCCAGTTGCTCGACGGCCTCGCGAGTGAACTGCCGCAGCGGGGCCATGGCGTCGATGTGGAGCTTGGCGACGACATCAGCTTCGTGCAGGTGGTCGGCGGCGTAGGCCTCGAAGTCGGCGGCGAAATCCTCGATCCGCTCCGGCTGGATCGTCAGGCCCGCCGCCATCGTGTGGCCGCCGAACGTCGTCAAATGGTCCGAGCATGCCTTGATCGCGCTGAGCAGGCAGAAGCCGGGGATCGAACGGGCCGAGCCCTGGGCCGAGCCGCTCTCGCCGGGCGAGGCGTTGATCATAATTGTGGGCCGAAAATACTTATCGACGATCCGCGAGGCGACGATGCCGAGCACGCCCGTGTGCCAGCCCTCGGCCGCCAGGACGATGCTGCGCCGGTCGGGGTGGTTCAATCCCCTGGTCGTCACCATCTCGCAGGCCTGCTTGACGATCTTTCGCTCGCATTGCTGCCGCTGGACGTTCTGATCTTTGAGATACTCGGCGATCTGCAGGGCCCGCAGCTCGCTCGTACTGGTCATCAGCTCGACGGCCAGGCGGGCGTGGCCCATCCGGCCGGCCGCGTTGAGCATCGGCGCCAGCCGGAACCCGATGGCGTAGCTGTCCAGCCCCTGCCCCGTCAGCCCGGCCGTGGCGATCAGGGCGCGAAGACCACACAGCTTGCTCTCCGGCAGCGACCGCAGGCCGAAACTGGTCAGGATGCGGTTCTCGCCGCGAAGGTCCACCACGTCGGCGACGGTGCCCATGGCCGCCAGGCTCGTGGCGTTGAGCATGAACTCGCGCAGTTTCGGTTCGAGTCGCGGCCCCCGGCTGAACTCCTCCGCCAGCGCCCAAGCGAGCTTGTAGGCGACCATCGCCCCGGCCGAGTCCTGGTTGGGATACGACGCCTCCAGAACCGGATGAACGATGGCGACCGCCTCGGGCAGCGTCGCCTCGGGGGCGTGGTGGTCGGTGACGACCAGGTCCATGCCGAGTTCGCCGGCCAGCGCGGCGGCCGCGAGGGCGGTGATGCCGCAGTCGACCGTCACCAGCAGACGTGTGCCCGACTCGGCCAGCGAGCGCACCGCATCGATATTGAGGCCGTAGCCTTCGTCGATTCGGTGCGGGATGTAGAAATCGACGCTGGCGCCCAACAGCGTCAGCAGCTCCCAGAGGATCGAGACGCCTGTAATGCCGTCGACGTCGTAGTCGCCGTAGAGGGTGACCTTCTCTTTGGCCTCGATGGCCTGCCGAATCCGGCGGACCGCCGGCTCGATGCCGGGCATCTTGTCCGGGCGGATCAGCTCGGTCAGCTTGGGACGCAGAAAGACGCTGCCGTCGGCGGCCTCGGTGATCCCCCGATTGAGAAGGACCTGGGCCACCAGGGGCGAGACCCTCAGCGATTGGGCCAGCGGCGCGACCCGGTCGTCGGCCGGCCGGACCACCCATTCATTCTTCTGCGTCCTTGCCGATAGCAGCATCTGGTCCCCATGTCCGAGCGGAAAGGGCTGCAAAATGGAGGTTAGGCCTATATTGCTCAAGGAAATCGTTCTTTGATTTCCCTGAGCAATCAGCAGAACAACCTACAACTGAACCAGTTCAATCATGGGAGGAAGAATCAAGATACCGATTTTTCCTCCCGTAAGTAGGCCTAACCTCCATTTTGCGGAAGTCCACCTACAGCGGAAAACAACTTCGCGACGCCCCTTATACCAAAGCCGCGCCCTCGCGGCAAGCACTCTCGGCCTGCGGCATGGCGATTGACCGCTCCGGCCGATCCTGCTATCCTGCCTTCGATCGGGAACGAATCGCCTGTGGCAGGAGAAACCCATGCTGGTCGGAACGATGACCGCTCAGATGTACATGCACGGGATCGGCTCGCTCAAGGAGAAGCGCAGCATCGTCAAGAGCGTGATCGGCCGGCTCCAGAGCCGCTTCAACGTCTCGGTCTCCGAGGTCGAACACCAGGACAACAAGACCATCGCCGTGATCGGCATCGCCGTCGTCGGCAACGACTCGCAGTTCATCGGCCAGCAGCTCGACGCCGTCCTCAAATTCATGCGAAACGACGCCCGCTTCTACCTCGGCCAGGTCGACCGCGAAATCTTCTCCTGAACCTACCAGAGTCGCGCAAGAAAGCAACCTCGTGCCTGCGATTCTCATTGCGATGCACACCTGAAGGGTTCTCAGGTCTACTGGTACGGAGAAACGGGTATCCCCCCAACGTACCTGACGGCCGCCTCCCCCCCGAAATTCAAGCTAAAGTCGCGAGCCTATCTGGCCGAAGAGCGCATCTGTGAGGCGCAAGCAGAACAACTTCTGTGGAGGCATACGAATCATGCCCATACGCGATTTTGAACTCTACCACGGAGCCTTGCTGACGAAGCTGGTCCGAAGTGACCGCCCGATCACCCTCCGGATGATAGAGACGGACGCGGATGATTGCTGGTCGGCCTATACTGTGGACGACCTCGCTACGGTGTACGCGAAGGTCAGAGGTCACGGGAATTTCTCCGAATCCGACAAGTCTGTCGAATGGGTGTTCACCTTCCAGCCAAGGCACTTGGATGACCTACGCCGGCTCTCAGAACAAGGTGATGTCTATTTGGCTCTGGTCTGTGCAAACCACAGCCTTCCGAAGGCAATCCCTGGGTTCATACCATTTTCCGATGACTGGCATGCGGTTACCAAGCACTATGACCGCTGGCTGGCGGTTGAGAAATCACTGCGAAAGAAACGGACAGGCATTTGCTTTTTGGAGCCCGGTGAGTGGAATCAGTGCTTGGACCTGGCGACAGCCAGGACACAATCCATCGCCGTAGAAATGTCGAGAGGCAAGAGCTTCCTGGTCAACGATCACCTGCGTGTGCCACAAAACCGCATTGATACCTGGACAATCCGGAAACCAAGCAACGCACACTGTGTCTCTTGCCCTTGAGCTTGACCATGGTTAGGTCACAGGTACGTGTCCCATGATTAGTAATGAAGAGGATTTGGCGGCATCTGCAGAAGAAGTGGGCACGCTTCTCCAAGAGATTCAAGACTATCTTGGGGATAGGAGTAACGCCAGCGGCAGAGTGCCCTTCCCGAAGGGCTTTATTCGTACGAAGAGATCCATCGAGAGCACGTTGCCTGTCACGAAGAGCCCAAAGCACAGAGACGCACTCTCAAAGAACATCTGTTACACATTGATCGAGGCAGACGTGCTCAAGTGGCTCCTGACGAGAACACACCTGGGCCTCGTGGCCAAGACAATGGTAATAAAGGAAGTGATGCGTGTCCTGGGAGACGTTTGTGATAGCCTCATGGTAGACGCCCTTTATCGGAAGCACGGCGCAAAGAAGTCCTATAAGCAGCGAACTAAGAAGCTCTCTGAACTCGGAATCATCACCGCTGAACTACAGGAGGCCCTTGATTGGCTTTGGGATCAGCGTAGCAGGGTGCATCTCTGGCAACTCGGGGAGTCTGAGTACGACGATCACAGATATGGCGTCGATCGGTATGAGCGCGCCCATCGGACATATGAGCAACTCATCGCAGCTCTGAAGACTTCGGACAACTGATCCCACCCTCTGTCGATGCCACAGTCTGAACACCGCACGGTGAGGAGGACGGGCGGATCAGTTCGCAAACCTATCCGGACTGTCGTCGGCAAGGACCTGGATACCTTCGCGGCGGGCGATCTCGATGATGGGGGTGGCGGCGTCTTCGATCCATTGGCGCTGGCCGCAGGGGATCGGCTCGATCCGGCTGTCGGTACGTGCGGCGACGCGCCAAAGGCAGTCGATCTTCTCCCGCGAGTACGTCCCGTCGAACGTGGGCGAGACGACCAGCAGATCGATATCACTCCACCGGCCCGGATGACCCGAGGCGTGGGAGCCAAAGATCACACCCATACTCGCCACAATGCCCTGCTCTGCGAGCTCCCGAAGGTACTGTCGAACGATGTCTAAGACTGCCGTATCAACCATGCCAGGACCTCTCGCGACCGGGCCGGGGGCGTTTCGGGGGTCGGGTCAGTGGATCTTGTCGACGATGTATTGGGCGCTGAGGAAGACGTCGATGGCGATGACGGCGTAGAGGATGAGCCCTCGCAGGCGCGGCAGGCGGAGCTTCTGGCGGGTCATCGTGAAGATGACCACCATGGCGATCGCCGCGATCAGGTACATCTTGGCGGCCTCGACGAACAGGCGGGCGTAGCCATCCCCCAAGCTGAAGGCGGTCTGGAAGTACTGAGTCGCCAGCAGCAGCGTCGCGATCGCCAGAACGCCCAGGACCGACGCGCCGGCCAGGACCCACTTGCCGTCGGAGTAGCTCGCTTCGATCAGACCCTGGAGCCCGACGCCCGCCAGGACCGACAGGCACACCAGCGGGATGCTCAGCCACAGGATCGGGCTGATTCCCAGCCAGGCGAGCTGGGCGGGCGCGAGGAACGACCGGCAGAACGCCAGGGCGAAGCCACAGACCAGAATCAGCAGAATGCCGTAGCGGCGGGACCGGAACATCATCGCCAGACCGAAGACCAGGGCCGCGACGGGGACGTGATACAGGCCGGGCAACGCCGTCGTGCGCGTGGCCATCACCAGCGGTGCGACGAAGCCAAACAGGTCGGCCGGCTTCGGCGCCGCCTGAATGGGCGCGGCGAACAGTCGGTAGTCGGCGCCGGCGCTGACGCGAAAGAACAACACCACCGCAAGAAAAGGCAGCAATGACAGCAGCAATGCCGCGGCGCCGCCCCGCTTGCGGCCCAGATAGGCGGCCGGCATGAACAGCCAGGGGATGCCCGCCGCCAGAAGGACAGCGGTCTCGTGGAATCGGGCCAGGGACAGCACGAACGGCCCGAAGCCATAGACCAGCCCGGCCAGGAACGAGCCGGCGAAGCCGACCACCCAGCGCCGACTCAGGACGAAGCAGCCGACCGCCGCCAGACAGACGCCAACAGGCAGCAGCCACTGCCGTGGCGTGAATCCATCGAGATAAGGACGATACAGATGCACCGCAAAAACGATGTAGACGACCGCTGCAACCACCAGGCAGACCAGGTTTTGCGTGCGTCGCGACACCGTCATCGGCAGGCCTCCGCCGGTTCGCCTGCCGTCGCCAGGACAGGTTGCCTCGCCCCCGAGGAATCGTTGCCTGCATCGAGAATAGGAGTCGCTCGTTTCTTCAAGACACGGCGCTTATCAGTTCTTCAGGACGACCTTGCCGCTGCCGGCGGTGACGGTCCCGATCCGGTTGACCTTCTCTCCCCATCGCTGGAGGCTCCGGCCGATCGAGTCGGCGAAATCAGCGGCGACGATCAGCACGTAGCCAATCCCCATATTGAACACGCGGAACATCTCGTCCTCCTCGACGGGTCCGGCCTTCTGGAGGAAGGGGAAGATCTTCGGCCGCGGCCAGCTCGATTTCTTGATCACCGCGTTGCAGTCCTTCGGCAGGACGCGCGGGATGTTGCCGACGAGACCCCCGCCGGTGATGTGGGCCATCGCATGCACGACGCGCTTGACCCTGTACTTGGTCAGCAGCTTGACGATCGGCTGAACGTAGATCCGCGTCGGCGTCAGCAGGGTCTCGCCGACCGTAGTGCCGTCGAGTTCGTCGAGCACATCGTTCATCTTGAGGCCGGCCTGCTTGAAGCAGATGTTGCGGGCCAGCGTGTATCCGTTGCTGTGCAGGCCGCTGGAGCGCAGGCCGAGGATGACATCGCCGGGGCGGACCTTTTTGCCCGTGATCGTCTTGTCCCTCTCGACGACGCCCACCGCGAAGCCGGCCAGGTCGAAATCGCCCTTGCGATAGGTGTCGGGCATCTCGGCGGTTTCGCCGCCGATCAGGGCGCAGTCCGCCATGCGGCAGCCGGCGGCGATCCCCTTGACCAGCTCGGCCACCAGCGCCGGCTCGAGCTTGTGAAGGGCCACGTAGTCGAGGAAGAACAGCGGCTCGGCGCCGATCACGAGCATGTCGTTGACGCTCATCGCCACCAGGTCGATGCCGACGGTGTCGAACTTTTTGGCCTTGGCCGCCAACTGAACCTTGCTGCCGACGCCGTCGGTACAGGCGACGAGCACGGGGTTCTTGTAGTTCTTCTTGAAGAGCTTCTCGTCGTAGTCGAGTCGAAACAGCCCGGCGAATCCACCCGGCAAGGCGATCACGCGCGGTCCGAACGTGCTGGTCAGGCTGGACTGAATCCGCTCGACCATCTCGTCGTTGGCGTCGATATTGACGCCCGCCTGCTGGTAGCTGACGTACTTACTCATGCGCGGCCGAAAAGTCCTCGAACATCGTCATCTGGTAATGTTCCATCGTGAACTTGTTCAAGGCGATGTCGATGGGAATCCGGTACTTGCCGCTCCAGCAGGCGGTGCAGTAGTGGTCGGCCGGCAGGGCCGCACACGAGAGCATGCCCTCCAGAGACAGATAGCCCACGCTGTCAACCTCGAGGAAGTCCCTGATCTCGTCCAGGTCCCGGTTGTTCGCCAGAAGCTCTTCTTTGGTGGGGAAATCGATCCCGTAGTAGCAGGGATAACGGATGGGCGGGCAACTGACCCGCATGTGGATCTCGGTCGCCCCCGCCTCACGCAGGGCGCGGATCTTGCCACGCGTCGTCGTGCCACGCACGATCGAATCGTCCACGACCACGATGCGCTTGCCGGCGACAACCTCCTTGATGACCGCGAGCTTGAGCCGGACCGCCATCTCGCGCAATCTTTGATCGGGCGCAATGAAGGTTCGACCCACGTAATGGCTGCGGACGAAACCCATGTCGAATGGGATACCGCTGTGCTCGGCGTAACCGATCGCCGCCGAGGTCCCGGAATCGGGCACCGGAATCACCACATCGGCCTCGACCGGATACTCCCTGGCCAAATGCCGGCCGAGCTTCTTGCGCAGCTCATGGACGTTCTCGCCGAAGACGAGGGAGTTCTGTTTGGAGAAATAGACGTGCTCGAAGATGCAGTGGGCCGGCGTGATGTCGCCGCGCCGGACAAAGAACCGGCTGTGGAGACCGTTGGCATCGAGCCGGACGATCTCGCCCGGTTCGACTTCGCGCACGTATTCGGCGCCGATCGCATCGAAGGCGCAGCTCTCACTGGCGACGACGTAGGCGCCCTGCTCGGTCCGTCCGATGCACAGGGGTTTGATGCCGTAGGGATCGCGTGCGGCGACGATGTGATCGGCGAACATGAACAGCAGCGAATAGGCGCCCTGGAGGTGGTTCAGCACGTGGCCGAGCGGGTCCGGCTTGGTCTGGTGCGTCGGCTTGGCCAGCAGATGGACGATGATCTCCGTGTCGCTGGTGCACTTGAAGATGCTGCCGTAGGCCTCGTACTCGTCGCGCAGCAGTCCGGCGTTGATCAGGTTGCCGTTGTGCGCGACCGCCACCTGGCCCCGTGAGTACTCCGCCAGCATGGGCTGGCTGTTCTCGACGTTGGACGAGCCGGCCGTCGAATACCGCACGTGGCCGATCGCCATCGAATTCGCCAGCTTCTCCAAAATTCCCGAACCGGTGCGAAAGACCCGCGAGACGTTCCCCATGCCCTTATAGCACTGGATGAACTCGCCGTCGCTGCTGGCGATGCCGGCCGCCTCCTGGCCCCGATGCTGGAGACTGTGCAGGCCGAAATACGTCTTCTGGACCGCATCGGCATCGCCGAAGATGCCGAACAACCCGCATTCTTCCTTTTTCTCAGGAAAGACCTCGTTCCCATCACACTCAGATAATGGCTCAGACATGACCCTCATGCCTCTTGAGAAGAGGTTGATAACTTCGATTCACCAGAAACGTTCGTATCACCCGCCAAAAGAGGTAGTGTACCGATTTGCCCGCCCCGCGTCAACCGTCGTATTGAGAAACATCGCCCGGTCACCTGCGATCACGATGGCGTGCCACGTGTGCCAACACACACCCCTGTCATGGCACTTGGCGGTGGCGCCCGGTCTTGTCACCCTTCGTCCTCTTCTGCGTCGGGCAGATGCCCTGCCAGGATCGGCGGCATGGGCTCAAGTCCATCCTACAGGCATCAAACCAGTGGCGTCACGCCGGGGATGGCGACCGGGGCGACGGGCAGGTCGCCGAGTTCGTACCTCGGCGGGGTCAGGTCGAGCTTGGAGCTCTTGATCGCCCAGTCCCACTTCATGGCCCGGCCGGTGTACGCGCTCATCCGGCCGAGGATCGCGGTCATCGTGCTCTCGGCCACCGCCTTGCCCTCGTTCAAAGGCCGGCCACTGCGGATGCTCCGGATCAGATCGGCGTGCTCCTGCTCGTACGGATTCGGCGTCGGACCTTCATATTTGTAGGCTCTGGCCCCTTCGATTGCCCCTTCCATGGCGATGCCTTTGGCGCCGACGATGCGTTCGCCGATGCGTTCGGTGCACCCGGCGATCTGGCGGGCCATGCTCAGGATGCGGGCGCCGTTGGGATACTCGAATTCGACGGCGAAGTGGTCGTAGATGTTGCCGAACTCCGGCTCGACGCGCACCTCGCGACCGCCCATGCCCATCGCCATCACCGGATGCGTTCCCATCGCCCAGTTGATCACATCGAGGTTGTGCACGTGCTGCTCGACGATGTGGTCGCCGGAAAGCCACGTGTAGTAGTACCAGTTACGGCACTGGGTCTCCATGTCGGTCCACTGCGGCTGCCGCTCGGTGTAGAATCCCCACTGGCGAACCCAGCCCTGGACCCAGTAGCACTGGCCCGCGACGAGTTCGCCGATCTCGCCGTTGTGGACGCGCTTGATCACTTCGACGTACTTCGGATCGTGGCGGCGCTGCGTGCCGGCGCCGATGGCCAGCCCCTTCTGCCCGGCCAGTTCAGACGACGCGAGGACCGAACGGATGCCGACGGGGTCCACAGCGACGGGCTTTTCCATGAATACGTGCCTGCCCGCCTCGATGGCCGCCTTGAGGTGTATCGGGCGAAAATGCGGCGACGTGGCGAGGATAACGAGATCCACACCGCTGTTGATGACCTTCTTATAGGCCTCGAAGCCTGTGAAGCACGTTTCCGGCGTGACCTTCACCTTGTCGGCGTGCGTCCAGGGCACCGACGAACTCCAGTCCTTCTCGCCGTTGGTCTTGATCGTCTTGAGGCAGGTGTCGATGCGGTCCTGGAACAGATCACCGAGGGCCACGATCTCCACATTCGGCGCCGCATCGACGCAATTGCGAACGGCCCCCATGCCCCGGCTGCCGCAGCCGATCAGGCCCACGCGGATCGTGTCGGACCCGGCGGCAAAGAGCCGCCCGCCGCCCAGCCCCATCGCGGCCGCCGAGAGGGCCGCACCCTGCATGAATCTTCGCCGCGAAATCGACTCGCCCGATCTGCCAGTAGCCTGCCGTACCATGTTTGTCTCCTCGCCCAGAAGTCCGGATGATCCGCGTGCATCGCACTGCACCTCGGTGTCCACCAGTCTGCCCTTTTCTCAGAAGAAGGTCAAGGCCCTGCAAGAAGCCGGTTCAACAAGGGGATGAATCTGCGGATGGCGTTGCCGCGATGGCTGATGGCGTTCTTCTCGTCGTCGGGCAGTTGGGCCACCGTCCGGCCGAGGGCCCCGACGAAGAAGACCGGGTCGTAGCCAAAACCGTTCTCCCCGGCCGGCACATCGACGATGAGCCCTTCGACCGTGCCCTGCGTCTCGACGAGCACTCGCTCCGGACTGGCCAGGCACAGGTGGCACATGAACCGCGCCGTGCGCTTCTCGGGCGGGACCCCTTCCAGCAGCCTCAGGAGCTTGGCGATATTCCGCCTGTCGATCTCCCGCCGGTCGGCCCCGGCAGGAAGGTCGCCCGAGAACCGAGCCGACTGGACGCCCGGGGCGCCTCCCAGCGCATCGACCACCAGCCCCGAATCGTCGGCCAGCGTCCAGAGCCCCGTTGTCCCGGCGTATTCGGTCGCCTTCTTGCGGGCGTTCTCCGCAAACGTCGCACCGTCCTCCTCGACCTCGCCGACGTCGGGAAAATCCGCCAGCGTCTTCCACACCACCGCCCCGCCCAGCATCGCCCGCAACTCCCGAACCTTCCCCGCATTCGTCGTCGCCACCAGAATCGTATGCTCCGACTCGTTGCGGCTATTGTGCCGAGAACTCTTCCTCTGTGACGATTCCATGCTGTGCCTTGAGACTACCATCATCCAACGAAGTCAAGATGGGAATTGCCTTGGTTATAGCGGGTCTTGCCGCAGATTTCAACCCTCGCCCGCCGGGCCGGCGTCGGAACGCGAAGGGCGGGCATCGCACCGGCGTCAAAACGAGCATTTTGCCTACGCACTGCGGGCGGGCCGGCCGGCTATCGGATCGGTACGATCAACCTTTGTTTCGCGAGGATCAACCATGGCAACGCAAGTGGATACCAAGATCGCTGAGGCGCAGATTCGTCATCTCATGGACGATTGGGCGCGGGCCGCCCGCGACAAGGACATCGACGGGCTCATGGCCTGCTATACGCCGGATATTGTCTCGTTCGATATGATTCCCCCGTTGCAGTACGTGGGGACCGAGGCGTACCGCAAGGACTGGCAGATGGGGTTCGAGATGTGCCAGGAGCCAGGCGACTTCGAGACGCGCGACGAAACGCTCGCGGTGGGCGCCGACGTGGCCTTCTGCCACCGGCTCAACCGGATGAGCGGGACCGACAAGGAGGGCAACGCGTTCGACTGCTGGGTACGCTGGACGCAATGCTTCAAGAAGGTCCACGGCAAGTGGCTGATCGCCCACGAGCACATCTCCGTCCCGCTCGACATGCAGACCAACCAGGCCCTGACCGACCTCAAGCCGTAACGGAACGTCGCGCATCGCTCGACGATGGCGGTAACCCGCCGACCGCATCGGTCCTCAGGCGGAGGCTGTTTGTGTTGGCTCGCATGGCGGATGGCCTGCCACGTGCCACGAACAGGCCTGTCTGATGGCACGTGGCACGCCATCGCGGGTAGGGTGACCGCCCCGGCGGGCACTGGACGCCGGCGGTGCCAGTGCCAGTGCCAACAACAGGGGTGTGTGTTGGCACTTGGCGGTGGCACTGACAGAGGGTCTCTACCCGAGCAGTAAATGCCGCCCACAGAAAAATGGGGGGTTAGAACATTTTTTTGCTTGACATTCTGGGTAGTTTGCGTAATCCTCCCTATTGGAATCGACGTGCGGAACAATGGAATAAGTAATCTCATGGCTGAGGTGCGGAGGACAATCCTGGCGGTTACGGCGGCGTTTATCGTCGCGGCCGGTGCACGCGCCGATCTGATGGCCGTTTCACCATCCGAGGCGCCCGCGGCCGGCGAGGCCTGTGCCCTTGGCGAAGCCGAATATCGCGAGGTCCTCCTGTTCGGCCTGTCCGATCAGCTTCCGACGCCCGCAGATCTGCGTTCGCAGGCGGACGGCTTTGCCGGGGAGCCCCAGGCCGCTGCCAACGCAACGGCCGATTCAGAGCAAACCATTGTTCTGAGGGACGGTCGCGGCAGCCTCGATCTTTGCCTGTACACGCTCATCGGCCTGGGCCTTTTCCGCTCGGGTCACTGGGTGCGACGCTCCTCGCTCGGCTTTATCCCCGAATGGTACCACAGCGGTGCTCCGCAGCAGATCGGCTACAGCCATGCTGTGGGGCCCGATGCCTACTGCCATGCGGCGGTCTGCTTCGTCCAGCCGGACGTGATGGCCGACCGTCTCATGCCGCTCTACGACCGGGGCACCATCGGCGCCCTGGTGCGCACTTCGCAGTTCATCGCTGCCGTACTTGCCTGCCGGGCCCCTCCGAGCCTGTCATGAGCCCTGACGGCCTCGCCTGCTTTGCCGGGCGGCCGTCGCAGTCACCAACTCTCCGCTCCCCCGAGCGGAGCACACTCGGATTATGACAGATTCTCACAACAAAAGGAGCAAGTACCATGAAGAAACTCAGCATTGCACTCCTCGTGGCCGCCCTCGTGGCCCTCACCGCCGCAACCGCTTCCGCCGATGTTTGGAGAGGCACTGAGTACGATTTCGTCGACCTGATCGACTACTGGACGCTGGATAGGCAACCAGCTGGGGCCACACAGGAGGGTCTTGAGATCGACAGTGTGCTGATCGGGCAGAATCTGCCCCTTAGCTACACGCACACCATCACGGGTTTTGCCATTCCCGAGGAGTACCTGGTTACAGCGGCATGGCTGGAACTCGACTTCACGAATGACACCACTGACGAGTCTCTCCGGATCCCCTTCACGAACATTTATCTCTATGACTTCCGTGAATACGTTCAAGTGGGCTTTGACGGCAACGTATGGCACGACCTCGGCGAGGTCGATGATGGCTTTTACCCCATGGACCTTGAGGTGATCGTCGGTGTTGACCTGCTCAACTTGGATGGGACGCTGAACGTCACCATCAATGTGAGCAATCCCGGGTGCACGGCAACGGCGTGGCTGGATCACTCGGTTCTTTACGGCAATGTATCGGTGGTTCCGGTTCCTGGTGCGGTTCTGCTGGGCGTTCTGGGTCTGAGCGCGGCGGGCATCAAGCTGCGGAAGAACCGGGCCGCCTAACGGCCATCCCCATTGGGGAATGAAGATCTCGTACTGCAACGACAGCCTCCGTTTGGGGATGCGGCTCGGTCCTCAGGCGGAGGCTGTTTGTGTTGGCTCGCATGGCGGATGGCCTGCCACGTGCCACGAACAGCTCTGTCTGATGGCACGTGGCAGGGCATCGCGGGCGCGGGCGAGGGGAGCCGGGCCCGGACGGCCGCTTGACCACATCGCCCGCATCTGATAAGATGATGATATGAAGATCGTCAGCGGCAAAGTGATTGCGGGCAGGGTTGTCGTCGAAGGCGAGCCTTTGCAGGAGGGTTGTACCGTTACGGTGCTCGCGCCGGAAGGGAATGAGACATTCGTGTTGGATTCACAGACCGAGGCCTCGCTGCTGGCGGCGATGGCCGAGGCCGACCACGGTGAGACGATCACCGGTGACGAACTCCTGCACGGACTGCGAGAGTCCGCTTGAGTCGGAGGCTTCCCATTCGGGTCGTCCGCACGGCGGCCGACCAGATCCTGGAGGCGTCTGCATGGTGGAAGGCCAATCGCCCGAAGGCTCCAGAGGCGTTTCGTGAAGAAATCGTCCGAGCTTTCGAACTTGTCTGCGTTGAGCCTCACATTGGAGCAAGGGCCGAAAACGTCAAGCTCGCAGGTGTGCGCCGTATCCACCTCAGTCGCATTCGTTATCACCTCTACTATCGAGTGAAAACACCGCCAGGAATCGTCGCGATACTCGCCTTCTGGCACGCCAGTCGCGGCACTGGACCTGCGTTGTAGTATCGGCTACAAACGGCCAAGCCCTGCGGGCCTATGCAACTTCGCGCCGTGCATGAGCCAATACAGGTATTCCTGGCAAGATAGACAAGAGCATGAAGATTGCGCCCCGGCTGGAGGGGAGCAGTGCCAGTGCCACCGCCAACAACAGGGGTGTCTGTTGGCACTTGGCACTGGCACTGACTCACCGTGTAGAGTCTGCACATATCCTGTCCTCCAGCGTCGCTTGGACCAGGGCCGATCCATGGATGTGACGATGCCCTGTCACGTGCCAACAACAGGGGTGTGTGATGGCACGTGGCAGGCCATCGCGCTCTCGGGCGGCGGTGTTTTCGGTGGTGGGTTGCCTTGGCGGGCCGCCGGGGGTAGTATGGGGCCCGTATCGGCAGGGGCAAGGGGAGCCTGGCCCCTACGGGCATGTTACAGACGTTTCGGGTCGCTGGCGCGAAACAACGCAAATGGACGTAGATAAAAGGAGTGGTTGAGATGGCGAAGAAGTCTTTACACAGCATATGCCGCTGGACGTTCAATCCGGGCAAGGGCGGGTTCGTGCCGGGGGATATGCGGCCGGAATGGGGGGCGGGGTTCGGCACGCCCGAGATGATCGAGCTGGTGGCCAAGCGGATCCGACCCCGCATGCCCAAGAACGTGCTGCTGGGCATCGAGATGCACTACGACGCCGAGGTGGACGACAAGAACGCCGCCGCCGTGGCCGATGCCTTGGTGAGCAACAAGTTGTACCTGGCGATGATCACGCCCGGCGCGCACTCGCACTTCGCCTACGGCGGCATCGCCTCGCTCGATCCCAAAGAGCGCAAGGCCGCCGAGGACCTGGGCACGCGAACGGTGGACCTGGCCTATGGGACGCTCAAGAAGGCATGGCACCCGGAGATCACGCCGGGCTTCGTCATCTGGAACGGCTCGTTCGGCTACGACATCGCCACCGTTGGCATCCAGCAGATGTACCAGAACCTCAAGGAGAGCGTCGCCGGCCTGTGCAAGTACGAGGCCAGGAAGGGCGGCCAGCTCTACATCGGCTTCGAGCCCAAGCCCAACGAGGGACACCCGGCGATGCTCATCCCGACGGTGGCCAGCGCGCTGCTGTTCTGGTACAAGGTCGAGAAGGAGTTCGGCGTCAACATCGCCAAGAAGGGCGTCAACAAAGAATTCGGCCACTCCGAGATGATCGGCCTCGACCACGTCGCCGACACGGTCGAGGAGCTCGACAACGGCATGTGCGTGCACATGCACCTCAACAGCCAGGGCTACAACGACGGGATCATCCTCGGCGGCCCGGGCAAGTACGACATCGACCACGGTGCCCGCATCAACGGGATGAACATCGCGATCGCCGGACTGATCCAGGCGGCCGGCTACGAGCGATGGAAGGGTCACGACATGCAGACCCGCGCCTACGACAACACCGAGCAGGGCATCGACCGCGTGGTCCGCAGCGTGCTGAGCTGGGAGGCCTGCGAGCAGGCGGCCCGCAAGCTCAACACCAAGGCGCTGCTCAAGGCCCTGGCCCAGCGGGAGACCGCCAAGGCCGAGGACATGATGCGCGCCGCGCTGGTGATGGCGCAGAACGCCTTCGATGAAATGTATAAAGCATAGGCATCGCCGGAGTCGCAAACGGAAGTGTCACGATCTCGTGGCCGCCGGAAGACAGGATCAACCGTTCCG
Organism: Phycisphaerales bacterium Planc_01; assembly: GCA_001603075.1. GTDB lineage: Bacteria > Planctomycetota > Phycisphaerae > Sedimentisphaerales > Anaerobacaceae > Anaerobaca. Next base: position 55,228 of record LVBB01000144.1, read on the forward strand.
ACCTTCCGGCGGCCACGTTGCGGTCAGGGAGAGCGCATGGCGAAATCCCGTCTGCTGTTCGTAGACAATCTCCGCACCCTGATGATCGTGCTGGTGATCCTGGTGCACCTGTCCATCACCTACGGCGGCGTCGGAGGATGGTACTACTACGAGAGGCCGACGACCGAGCCGTCTTTCATCATCCTGGCCTTCTTCAACGCCGTGTGTCAGTCCTTCTTTATGGGTCTTCTCTTCCTTCTCTCGGCCTATCTGGCGGTCGGCTCGTACGACCGCAAAGGCCCCAGGCTCTTTCTGCGCGACCGCTTGCTGCGGCTCGGCGTTCCGCTGCTGGTTTTCGAGTTCGTCATTCATCCGTTTCAGCTCTATCCGCTGATCCGGGCCGGCGCGCTCCACATCGAGGGCTCGTTCGGCGATCTGCTTGCTCGCTACTACCGCTCGTTCCACATCGGCAGCGGCCCTCTCTGGTTCGTCGAGACGCTGTTGATCTTTGCGCTGGTGTACACCGCCATTCGCGTGCTCGTCCCACGAAAGCCCAGGCCTGATGCGAATCTGCTGGCTCCACCTCGGACGTGGGTCATCCTGGCCTTCGCCCTGGTGCTGGGTATCCTCACCTTCGTGATCCGTCTGTGGTTTCCCTTTGGCTGGGCCTTCGGTCCGCTCAACCTCCAGTTGTGCTTCTTCGTTCAGTATATCGCGATGCTTGTCGTCGGCGTTGTCGCGTATCGCAACGATTGGCTGGTGCGCGTGCCCAAGGCGACCGGAAGGCTGGCGCTGGGCCTGGCCGTATTCCTGATCGCAGTGGTGTTCCCGGTGATGTTCATCCTGGGTGGAGCCGCCAAGGGCAACGAGGTGGTGTTCTTCGGCGGATGGCACTGGCAGGCCTTCGCCTACGCGACGTGGGAGCAGTTCACCTGCGTCGCCATGATCACCGCCCTCACAGTGCTCTTTCGCGAGCGTTTCAACCGCCAGGGCCGGCTCGCGCGAGAAGCGTCAGCCAGCAGCTACGCGACCTACATCATCCATGCCCCGGTCATCATCCTCGGCGCGCTGGCGGTCCGACATATCACGATATATCCTCTTTTGAAGTTCGTCCTCGTCTCGTTGGTATTGGTTCCGCTGTGTTTCGCGCTGGCGGCCGGCATCCGCCGCCTCCCCGGCGCCCGCCGCATCGTGTGATTCGCGTCAGAGAATCAGCACGGCATCGACTCCGGTGAACGCCGCGACCAGCGCCGATCGATGGCCAAAACCCAGAAGATGGACGTTGACAGACACGTCCTCTTCAGCCATAGTAGTCTCCAGGGATACATTTCTGACCGAGGTGCGACAAACGAGAGTGCGGCTCGCCGTGAAGAGGGCCGATGTGGTGAGGGCGAAGATGAGCGAGAACACTACAGAACTTGACAAGAAGAACAGGTTTGCATGGAAGGCGTTGCTTGCGGGCGTCCTACTTGGTGTGCTGGTCAGTCTTTTGGTTCTGGTCATTCTTGCCTTCAAGTACGGCCCGCGAAGTGAAAACATTACGGTGGATCTGTATTCCGGGCATGTCATAACACACCGGTCCTTTCTCTGGAAACGTTCCCATATCCACCAACCGAAGCCCGTCTATGTCCAGTGGGCCATCGAGCATCAGGATCCGGTAAGAAGCTGGTATCTTCCTTGTGCCGGCACGGGGCAAGGATGGTTTGAACCAGGGATTTCAGTCGATTTCACCACGCGGGTGTACGTCTATCAGATCCACTCCCTGAAGATCCCGGAAGAAGAGAAGGTCAAGCTGCTGCATCAGTACCACGAGGAGTTGGACGCCCTGAGATTGAAGGACCAGGAGTTAGGCCAATCACGTCGTTTCATGGAACGCTTCTACGAAGACTGGGAGCAGAAGCTGAAGGACCTGGAGACACAAGAGGCCCAATAGCATCCCGACTGCCTCAAGCAACTCTACAGGATGAGCATGGCGTCGCCGTAGGAGTAGAAGCGGTATCGCTGCTCGACCGCGTGGCGATAGGCGGCCAGCGTGCGGTCGAGTCCCGCGAACGCCGCGACCAGGGCCAGCAGCGTGCTGCGGGGCAGGTGGAAGTTGGTGATCATGGCATCGACGATCTTGAATTCATAGCCCGGCGTGATGAACAGGTTCGTTGTCCCTGTGCCCGCCACCACGCGGGGGCCGGAGGCGACGGTCTCCAACACCCGCGTCGCGGTCGTTCCCACGGCAACGATGCGCCCGCCCGCCTGCCTGGCGGCGTTGATCGCGCGGACGTTTGCCGCGTCTACCTCGTACCACTCGCTATGGATCTCGTGGTGCTCAAGGTCTTCGGCCGTCACCGGCTTGAACGTGCCGGTCCCGACGTGGAGCGTCACCCAGGCCAGATGCACGCCCTGCTGCTGCAACTGGGCCAGCAGGGGCTCGGTGAAATGCAGACCGGCCGTAGGCGCCGCCACCGCGCCGGGCGTGCGGGCGTAAACCGTCTGATACCGATGCCGGTCTTCGGTCGCCTGCTCGATATCGCCATCGCGGCGAATGTACGGCGGCAATGGCGGAAATCCGACTTCCTCCAGAATCTCCTCGGCGCTTCGGTCGGAGTCAATCCTGAGGAGGCAGACCCCATCGGGCCGCTTCTCGACCAGTTCGGCTTCGTAGGGTGTGCCGCGGGCGGACTGCACACCACCTTCTTCCTCCGCCGAGAGATGGTGGGCGAGGCCCACCCTACGGGAACGGTTGAGGATGCGGATGCGTTCGCCCGGCCGGACTTTGCGGGCGCCTTTGAGCATGACCTCCCACACGCCCGCCTGCTCGGCAAGGAACAGGCCTTCCATCGACGCCCCGGTCTTTCGTTCGGCGAAGAAGCGGGCGGGCAGGACCTTGGTGTCGTTCAGGACGAGACAGTCTCCGGCGCGCAGGAATTGCAGGATGTCGGCGAAGCGGCAGTCCTTCAGGTCTTGTCCCGAGCGGTCCAGGACGAGTAGCCGGGACTCGCTTCGCGACGGCGCCGGCGTCTGGGCGATCAGCTCCGGCTCAAGCTCATAATCGAACAGCGATGTCTTCATCGACGTATGTTATCAGACGTGGCTGCAAGCGCACGAGTTTTTTTCCGCCGCTTGTCGGGCGGATTGGCGGGTTGTGATCGTGTCCCGTGATTTGCGGGCAAAGTGGCCCGCCCGGCTGGGCGATATGACTGCGTCAGGGCGTCCACCGCAGGCGGATGCAGAAACGGCAACCACAAGAATCGCAAAGGTCACGACTGTGTATTCACAAGGACGCTTCGAGCAGGTTTCCACATCGATCGCCGTGCTGGGCCGCAGCGAGCTCAAGAGCCGGATCAAGAACTTCCGCGGGCGATTCAAACTCGACTTCACCGACGACTATCTCGACGCGATCGACACCGACCGGCTCCGTCACATCCTCCTGGCCGCCCTGATCACCGCCAAGAGCCACCACTGACAGGCCGGTACGGCGCAGTTCACACTCCATCCTCCACACCAGCCGCGAGCGTAGCTGACCCAGGCGTCAGTCTACCCTCTGGAAGTTCATCGCCATTCTGATATGCTCTGGCCAAACGAGTAAGCGCGTTGTGGTCGTGTAATTCGGGAGGTCGGTATGACAGATCGTTCGCGATGGCTCTTGTTCGTGTTTCTGGGATGGTCGCTGCTCGCCACTGCCTCTGCGGAGCGGGTTTCGTGGGAGCCGGTGGGTCTGTCGGGCGGAGGGGGCATGTTCTCGCCGGCGATCTCGCCGGTTGACCCCAACCTGATGATGCTCAATTGCGATATGGGCGCGGCTTACATCTCCGAGGATGGCGGGCACCACTGGCGGATGATCCACCACGCGCAGTTGCGCAGCGACACACGTTGCCGGCCCGCGTTTCATCCGCACAATGCCGACGTGATCTACGCCTCGTCGGGTGGTCGGCTGCGAATCAGCCGGGACCGGGGCCGGACGTTCTCGCCCATCGGCGACCTGGCCGACTCGCTGTACGGCGAGATTGCTGTCGATCCATCGGAGCCGCTCGTCATGCTCGCAGGCACGCGCAACGGCCGATGCCAAATCACGCGCGACGCCGGGCTGACGTGGACGCCGTGCGCCGGGCCCGAGGGACAGGTGCTCGGCTTCCATTTCGACCGCACGAGCGGGGGTCGCATCCTGTTTGCCGCGACGGACAAGGGGATCTGGCGATCTGACGACCGGGGCCAAACCTGGGTGAGAAAGACCCACGGTCTGCCTTCGACAAATATTCAGGGCTTTGCCGGCGGGTCGAACGAGGCCGGCGGCCGCATCATTCTCTATTGCACCGTCCCCAGCAAGGACGAAGGCGGCGCCTTTGCCGGCGGTGTCTACCGCTCGACGGACCGGGGCGAGACCTGGCAGTCGGCCATGGGCGACGGCATCAACACCGGAACGAAGCAGGTCGATCAGTATGCCCATGGTCCCATCGCGCAGTATCGACTGGTCCTGACGACCGACGCCGATCCGCACACCGTGTATGCGTTGAACACCAGCACGGGGTTTCACCCGCCTCACCACGAGACGGTGTACCGCAGCGACGACGCCGGACGCACCTGGCGGGCCACCTACTTCCAGGACCCGCGATTCGAGCGATACAACGTCGCTCCCAATTATGTCACCGTCTCGGCGGGCCAGTCGCTCAAGGGCGGCGACACGCCGTTCGGAGCGGCCATCTGCAACAGCGACCCGAATCGTCTGATCCTGGTGTGGAGCCAGTCCTACATCACGCACGACGGCGGCGAGTGGTGGTTCAACGGCGACACCTACGTCGCGCCCGGCCACGAGGCCGAGCCCGGCTGCGCCTGGGCCTGCACGGGCCTGGTCGTCACCACAACGTGGCATTACTATATCGATCCGTTCGAGGCGAACCGTCACTATATCGCCTACACGGATATCGGTATGGCCCGCTCGCTCGACGCGGGCAAGACCTGGATCTGGTGGGACAGGAACACCTGGGCCCCGTGGCGAAACACCTGCTACGAGATCGCGTTCGACCCGGACGTGCCGGGCAGGATGTGGGGGGCGTTCTCCGACGTACACGACATCCCCAACGACAACATCATCTCCGAGCGGCACGGCCACAAGCGGCCTGGCGGCGTGTGCGTCTCGCGCGACTTCGGCGTTTCGTGGCAGGCGGAGGCGCAGGGCATTGGGCCCAGACCCGTCACGTCGATCGTGCTCGATCCGAAGAGCCCCAAGGGCCGGCGTACGCTCTACGCCGGCGTGTTCGATGAGGGCGTCTACAAGTCCATCGATGACGGCAGGACGTGGACGCTCAAGAAGAACGGGCTGGGCGATCCGAAGAATATGCGGGTCAGCCGCGTGATGCTTCACGCGGACGGCACGCTCTTTGCGATGGTCTGCGCCAAGCGGCCCGCCCAGGGCCAGCCCCTGATGAGCGAAGGCGTGGGGCTGTACCGATCCAGCGACGGCGCTGAAACCTGGGAGAAAGTCAACCCGCCGAAGGCGGGCCTGTTCCTGTACCCCAAGGACTTTTCCGTTCATCCGGCCGACAGCAACGTGATTCTCGTCGGCATCTGTGATGCAAATTGGGATGACCGGTCGGGCGGCCTGTACCGCACCGACGACGGCGGACGCTCGTGGCGACGGATCGGCCGCCAGGGCCGGCAGACCTTCGGCGGATACTTCCACCCCCGGCGCAACGGATGGGTCTACATGACGCTCACCGAAGGGGCGCCCGACGCCGGCTTGTGGCTCTCGCGAGACGATGGGCAGACGTGGCAGGCGTTCGACGAGCTGCCCTTCTCGAACGTGCAGCGCCTGACATTCGACCCATCCGACGACGGCGTGATGTACGTCACCACCTTCGGCGGCAGCGTCTGGCGCGGGCCGGTCGCACCGCAGTAGACCGAGCGTCGCCTATGGGGCGGCCACCCGGAATCGTCCATCGGGCCATCCGAGATTGTTTGCAGCCGACTGCGGAAACGTCCACGGCAAGGCATCCGCCTGATGCAATACGACCGGCGCACGTTCGGCGGCCACGGCGACGGCTTGCGGCATATCGAGGTAGCGCAGCACGTTGAGGAAGGTCGGCCCGTCGCGGTGTGTCGAGGGCAGCTCGGACAGATCCAGTCGCTCGACAGACGGCTCGAAAAGCGAGGCATAGAGTGCGATACCCGCCATGTTCCCCCGGGCCGTCAGCATGACCGGCAGACCTTCGATAGCGGCAATATGGTTCAGGGCCTGCACGGCCCGCCGGACGTCCCAGACGCGCATGCCGTCGAGCGTCTGGCCCAGCAGCATGAAGCGTCTGCGAATCTGCACCTGCTTTCGCTCGTCGCCGCTGGCGGCATCGAGCCCGAGCCCGCGTGGAGTGAAGAACGCGTGAACTTCGTCCCGGGCCTCTGCGATCCCGACATCCATCGGGACCATGTTGGGGTCGTCGACCACGTGGAGGTTCACACGGCTGGGGCTCTGTGCATCGGGATGCCGGACGACCAAGAGGCTCAGGCGAACGTGAGGCTGGCTGGTGAAGTCGAATCGTTCCAGACACCGGCCGGGCGTCGGTTGCGAACCCGCAACAGGACGCACATCCAGCGGTCCGGCCTCGTCGTGATTGGGCCAGCCTCGAAAGACCTTCTCCCGGAGCGCCGCCATCCACCCATTTCGCTGGGCGGCCCATTCGTCCTGGGATTTCGGCGCCACGGCATCCCCGGCCAATGGCACGAAGGTCTCGTGGACGCTGGCATTGATCTGATTGAGCGGCAGCTCGGCGAAGACCTTCAGTGCTTCGGGTTCAAAAAGGGGCACGGCCGGCTCGGTAATGACAGGATTTGCTTCTTTGAGAAATCGATTGAACCACACAAAGGCGTGCATCCGCAGTTCCTGCGTGTCCTGGTGCGGCCCTTCGGTGATGTGCAGGCCGAGCTTGTCGTCGGCGCCGTAGAGCCGGTAAATGCGCCGGATCTTCTCGTGCGTGCGAACGACCCCGTCGAGCGGGAAGATGTTGTCTTTGTCGGTGTTGGAGATCAACAGGGGCCTCGGCGCCACGAGTGCCGCAACCAGCGGATAGTCCCAGCGGTATGTGTTGACGACATACATGCAATCGCAGTGGCCTTCGACGCAGCCATCGACGACATGGTTCCGGAGGTCGGTGATCCCGGCGACGGGCACGGCGACCTTGACGCGATCGTCGATGGCGGCAATCCACCAGCTATAGGCCCCGCCGCCGGAGCGGCCGGTGACGCCGAGACGCTGCGGGTCCACCTCCGGACGCTCTTGCAGGTAGTCCAGCGCCCGGATGCAGTTCCAGGCCTCGACGCCGGCGGGCGTATACCCCCGGCTGTTCCACCACCACATGCCGTGGCGGTAGGTGCCATGATGGATGCCCTCGATCTCGCCGAGCTGGAGCGTGTCGATGATGAGGCAGACGTAGCCGTGCCGGGCGAACCACCCCGCGTGGTGCTGGTAGTGCGCCTTGCTGCCATAGGCGACGCCGTCTTTCTTGACCTGGGCGTGGCCGCAGACGTACAGGACCGCCGGCGCCGGCCCGTCCAGTGTGTTGGGGATGTAGAGGTTGCCGGTGACGTACAGGCCCGGGCGCGACTGAAAGTGCACGTTCTTCACCGTAAACGTCTCGTGCTCGATCGTGTCGGTGGTCATTGCTTTCAACGGGGTCTTCTCCGGCAACGGATCGAGACCGAGCATCTCCAGCAGTTGCCTGCGATAGACCGGCCGTCTGGCTTCCCACTGCTCCAGGGTTTCGATACCACTGAGGCAATCGGCCTCGAGCCTGGCGGTCTCGGTGCGGAAGTAATCGGCCAATCTCTGGTCGGCCTCCGATGGTGTGTCCGCGTTCCGGCCTGAGGCGGTTGCTGCAAGAACAATCAGCATCATCGCGATGCACGCGGACAAACGACTGGCACGGTTCTTCATGGAGGACCTCTTGTCGTCAGAATTTACACGTTTTCGGGGACAACGAACGGTTCGCGGTACGTCCGGCGGACCAGGGCATTGGCCTCGGAGGCGAATTCGCCTGTAAACGTTTCGGTCTTCGGGTCCAGCGTCAGCCAGGGTCCGAGGATTCGCGGCGTCTGCTGCACGTCCACGCCGTTAACGAGCAGATGCTCCTGCATGCGTTCGAAGCACTCCGCCATGCCGTCGGCGCCGGCGATCTGCTCGACGATCTTCTCGCGCGAAGCGGTCGCTCCGAGCCGGTGCGAGATGTTGCCCATGTGGCACAGGGCGCTGGACAGATGGCCGTCGAGCACATCGGCGTTGAGGTCGCTGACCTTGCGGCTGCGGACGGCGTCGATGAAGTTGGCGTGGTGCCCGGTGCCCTCGGTGACCTGGAACTGGCGGATCTTCTTGCCGTCGTTGTCGTAGGCCCAGCCGCCGACGAAATAGCCTTTCTCGCAGTGGACCACGGTGCCGGCCGACGTGCCGTAGTAGTAGTCCATCGCCTTGTTGCCCTTCTCTCGCGGCAGGCCCCGAACCTCGAAGATGATCGGGGCCGGCTTGTAGTCGTAGAAGAGGATCTGCGTGTTGGGCGTCTCGCCATCGTCAATGTAGCCGAAGCGACCGCCGACCGAGATCACGCGTCGCGGCAGTTCGTTGGCGCCCAGGACCCAACGGCAGATGTCGATGAAGTGAATCCCGTTGTTGCCGAAATCGCCGTTGCCCGTCGGCCAGACCCAGTGCCAGTCGTAGTGCAGGCTCTTGCGCGTCAGCGGCGCCATGGGGGCCGGCCCGCACCAGAGGTTGTAGTCCACGCTCTGGGGGATCGGCTGGGGGCCGTCCACCTTGCCGATGCTGTCACGACGGACGTAAACGATCCCGCGAACCGACGTGATGGCGCCCAGGTGGCCCTGCTTGATGTAGTCGATCGCCTCGGCCAGCCCGGTGTCCGAGCGGCGTTGCATGCCGCTCTGGACGATCCGATTGTACTTGCGGGCGGCCTTGACCATCTGCCGCCCTTCCCAGATGTCGTGCGAGACGGGCTTCTCGACGAACACGTCCTTGCCCGCCTGGCAGGCCCAGACGGTGACCAGGGCGTGCCAGTGGTTGGGCGTAGCAGTGATGACCGCGTCGATACTCTTGTCGTCGAGCAGCTTTCGCATATCGACGTACGCGTCCACCGTCTCCTGGCGGTCGCGGAATTTCTTCTCTTCGCGGTCGAGAATCGCCCGGTCGGCATCGCAGATGGCCACGACGCGCACGCCGGGGATGGCGCTGAACCACTTGATGTGATTGCTGCCCTGGCCGCGAAGCCCGATCACACCGACGCGGATTGCGTCGTTGGCGCCCCGCGCTCGTGAAAACGGCATCGCCAAAGACAGTCCCGCCGCAAGTGTCCCCTTGAGAATGGCCCTTCGAGTGGTGTGCTCCATGACAAGCCCCTTTTCAAGTTTCAAGTTTGAAGACCGTAGGGTGTGCACCGCACACCATTGCCATGCCATGCCTGCAAGGAAGGTGTGCGGGGCACACCCTACGCCTCCTGTACCACGATTCGCCGCCGGGGTCAACCGCCTGACGCCTTGCGGGTTGTCGGGGCCTGTGGGCCGCTGTAGAATCCTGGCACGATGCCGTTTGCAGTTTCAAGTGTGAAGTTTCAGGTTTGAAGCATGCCCAAGCATTCTGCTTCACACTTCACACATCAAACTTGAAACACCGCCTCGTGGAAAGGACGAACGCGCCAATGAAGAAGCTGTTGCGGCTGTACTTTCGGACGTCTCTGGTCCTGCGAATCCTGGCGGGGTTTGTCGTCGGCTCGCTGATCGGCGTTCTGTTCTGGACCCTGTCACGCTCGCCCGGCGCGACCGTCCCGCAAACCGCCATCGGCTACATCGCTCCTTTCGGCCAGGTCTTCGTCCACATGCTCAAGATGATCGTCGTGCCGATTATCTTCTTCTCGCTGGTGGTCGGCGCTTCGAGCCTGCCCATCCGCAAGTTCGGGCACATCGGGCTCAAGACCCTCGGCTGGTACCTCCTGACGAGCGTGCTGGCGGCAGTGCTGGGGACGGCCCTGGCGTTGGCGATGGACCCGGGGGCCGGCGCCGATCTGGACGCATGGCGGAGGCTGGCCGATCTCAAGATGACCGAGGCGTCTCCGGTAGGGGCGAATGATTATTCGCCCCTACAGATCGTGCTGAACCTGTTCCGCAATCCATTCGAGGCGCTGGCGGCGGGCAATTTCCTTCCCATCATCGTCTTTGCCATCCTGTTCGGTCTGGCGATCCGCGTATCGATCGAAGCGGGTGACGCGCTTCAGATCAAACGTCTGGAGGCCCTGGTCGATCTGCTCGAAGCCTGCCGGGACGCGATGTTCAAGCTGGTCGATTGGATTCTCGAATACTCGCCCATCGGCGTGCTGGCCTTGTCCATCGTCAATTTCGGCCTCTACGGCCCGTCCATCGTCGGGCCCTACGTCCGCGTGACGCTGGGCGTCGTCTTCGGGATCGCGGCGATGGTCTTCGTGGTCTATCCGCTGCTGCTGTGGGCGGTGACACGGCAGAATCCGCTCGGCATCCTGCGACGCATCAAAGAGCCGATGATTATGGCCTTCATCACGCGCAGCAGCGCCGCGACGCTGCCCGTTTCGATCAAGACAGCCGAAGAGGAGCTGAGGATCCACAGCGAGCTGGCCAGCTTCTCGCTGCCTCTGGGCGCGACGATCAACATGGACGGTGTCTGCGTTCACCTGCCGATGTTCGCGGTCCTGGCCGCCAACCTGTTCGGCGTCCCGCTGACGCTCGGGACGCTGGTGGTGCTGGTCATCACGACCGTCCTGTCGTCCATCGGCGCCGGCGGCGTGCCGGGCGGCAGTCTCATGCTGCTGTTCATCATCCTCGAAAGCATGGGCCTGAGCGCCGAGCAGGTGGCGGTGGTCGTGGCGCTGGCGCTGGGGATCAACCCGATCCTCGACATGTTCGAGACGATGAACAACGTCACGGGCGACCTGGTCTGCTCCTATGCGGTCGCCAGCAACGAGAACCTGATCCAGTCGGATTCGGCGAAGATCAACGACGCGTGACAGCGGATTCGGACGGTGGAAAGACCGCCTCGGCAATGCGGAGCCGCAGCTCTCGAACGGTACCTTTGTCGTGCGGGTGCGCGCGGTTGGTCAGGATGACGACGTACGTATCGACGGCCGGGTCGCACACGATGCTGGTGCCGGTGTAGCCGGTGTGGCAGAAGGCCCGCTCCGATGCGTTGGGGCCTTTGAGCCATGCGTAGTCCGAGCTGACATCGAAGCCATAGGCGCGGCCGTGGGATTGTACCGTCGTCAACATCCGCACGGCGTCGGGACTCAGGATTCGCTTGCCCCGCCAGACGCCGCCGTTAAGCAGCATCCGGCAGAAGATCGACAGATCCGACGCGGTAGAAAAGAGCCCCGCATTGCCGCTGACGCCGGCCATCAGTTGGGCCAGGGGGTCGTGGACGATGCCGCGCAACAGCGTGCCGTCAACGATCTGCGTCGCGGCGATCCGGTCCTGCCAGGATATGGGTGGGTTGAAGGTCGTGTGATTCATGCCCAGCGGCCCGAAGAGGTTCTCCTTGCTGAATTCCGCGAGGTCCCGGCCGGAGACGGTCTCGACGATGCGGGCCAGCACGATGTAACCCAGGCAGCTATAGCGAAACTCCTCGCCCGGCACATTCATCGCCTCCATGCGACAGATCTTCTCGATCACCGCTTCCGGACACGGGCTGCCGTGTTCGTCGGCCAGCGATTTGGCGGTGGTATAAGCCGGAAGGCCCGACGTATGCGTCAGGAGATGCCGGATTCGCGCGTCCTCCTTGCCGGCGCAGGCGAAGGCGGGCAGATAGGCGCCGACGGGGTCGTCCACGCTCAGTTGCCCGCGATCGGCCAGGATCAGGATCGACGTCGCGGTCGCAATGGGCTTGGTCATCGACGCCAGATCGAAGATCGTGTCCCTGTGCATCGGCTCGGGCGTCGGCTCGATCATCGCCGCCCCGAACGCCTTGCCGTACAGCACGCGATCCCGCCGGCCCACAAGCACCACCGCGCCGGGAAACTGCCCGGCCGCCATCTCCTCGTTGACCATCGCGTCGATGCGATCCAGCCGCCGCACCGAGGGCAAGCGACAGCTCTGCAACATCACCGCCGCCGCCAGCGAAACGCAAAGGACGAAACCCGAGACCCAAACCTGTCCTGAGCGAAGCCGAACGGATCCGAAACAAACTCGAATAAGCCAAATCCTAATGTCCCAGACCTTCGGCCGCAGGCCGCTTTCGAATTTCGGGTTTTGGGCTTTCGTTCTTGTTTCGGATTTCGACATTCGGATTTCGGATTTGGCCTGCTTCGCCGGCGCCGGTAGGATCGAACCGGCTCGGCGGATGACTTCCCCATCTTGCACTCTGCGATTTGACCTTTGCCTTTCCCGGCGGTTTTTCACGGCGTGCGTTCGGTGATGCTGACGAGGCCGACGTCGATGTACTGGCCGCCACTGGTCTGGTGGCAATGGACGGCGAGGCGGTTGAGGTTCGGCTTCAGCGCGGCTCGGGCCCTCTCGCCGAGCGGGATTTGGATGTATCCGGTGGTGTAGCCCTTGAGGTCGGCGACGAGCGTCCCATTGATGTAAACCTTGGCGTCCTCATCGTGATGGATCGACAGATGCAGCTCGAGCGGAATGTTGCCGCCCAGATCGAAGCTGCGGCGCAGCCAGATGTCGGACGAATCCCATTTCGTGCGGACCACGGTGCCCGGCGTGTTCTCGGTGCCGAAGCCGCCCTTGCCGATCTGCCAGCCGGTGTCGTCGAACTCGTCGGCCTGCCAGCCGTCGGCCGGTTCGCTGGTCGTGTAGCGCCAGACCTGCCCTTCGTCCTGGGAGGTGGGGACAATGGTCCTGATGATCGGGGGCGGCAGGTAGAGCTTCTCGTTGGCCGCCCGCACCTTCGCCGCGTCCATCTTGATCATCGCCCGGTCGTACGTGAGCAGACCGTTGACCTCGATCTCCACGTCGGTCGTCTGCGTGTAGACGGCCGCACTGAGGCCGCCGCCGATCAGCGGTCGCAGGTTGCCGATCAGGACCAGATAGGCGTCGGTCAGCGCCTCGCGCGTCTCGTAGCTGCGATAGCCCCAGTTCCTTTCGTCCTGCCAGGTGTGGCCGCGCACGGGCAGGCCCAAGCCGCCGAACTCGCCCAGCACGACCGCCCGCGCCTCCTCCACCGGCGGCGCGGATGGACCCGGATAGCTGTGGATGTCGTGGACATCGCCCACGCCGCGGTCGGTCCAGCCGCTGGCGCTGTTCACCAGGCGGGTCGGGTCGAGCTTCTTGGTCCACTCAGCGATGCGGGCGGTGTCGTACTGGCCCCACCCCTCGTTGAACGGCACCCACATCACGATCGACGGGTGGTTGTAGAACGCCTCGATGACCCGGCTCCACTCCAGCTCGAACTGGTCGGCCGATTCCTTCGTCCGCTGGAAGTCCGGGTCGTTGGGGCCGATGTAGCCGTCGCCGCTGGGCATGTCCTGCCAGACAAGCAGGCCCAGCTTGTCGCACCAGTAATACCAGCGGGCCGGCTCGACCTTGACGTGCTTGCGGGCCATGTTCATGCCAAATTGACGGGTGACCTCGACATCATACCGCAGCGCCTCGTCGGTCGGCGCGGTGTAGAGCCCGTCGGGCCACCAGCCCTGATCGAGTGGGCCGTACTGGAACAGCGGTTTGCCGTTGAGGAACAGGCGGTTGACGCCTTCTTCGTCCTTCTCCAGCGAGATCTTCCGCATGCCGAAATAGGACTGCACCTCGTCGTGGACGACCGGCAGATTGAAGTGACCGAGCGCGATCTTGACGTCGTAGAGGAACGGATCATCGGGCGACCACAGTCGCGGATTGGGGATCGGCACCTCGATGCGGTTGAGGCCCTTGGCCTCGGCGACGGTCTCGCCGTCGGCCGAGACTTCGACCGTCACGTTGTCGCTGCGGGTCAGCTTCGTGCCGATCTCGACGATGAGCCTCGAATTGTCGAGGTCGGGCGTGATCTTGAGGCCTTCGATCGCACGCCGGCTGACGGGTTCGAGCCAGACGGTCTGCCAAATGCCGGTCACCGGGGTATACCAGATGCCGTGGGGCCGGCGGACCTGCTTGCCACGCGGCTGCGTGCCGGCGTCGGTCGGGTCCCACACCGAGACGACGATCTCCTGCGGGCCCGCAGGCCTGAGGGCATGCGTGATGTCGAAGGTGAAGGGATCGTATCCGCCCTGATGGCCACCCACCTTCATCCCGTTGACCCAGACGGTGGTGTCCCAGTCCACGGCGCCGAAATTCAGCAGAATGCGAACGCCCTCGCCCCATGCCACGGGCACGTCGAAATTCCGACGGTACCAGAGGCGGTTGTCCGGCCCGACGGGCTTCATCACGCCGGAAAGGGCCGATTCGACGGGGAACGGCACGAGAATCTGGCCGTCGAATTCCTTCGGCTGCTTGTCGTCCTTCGGGCGAATCGCATAGTCCCAGAGACCGTTGAGGTTCAGCCACCTCTCGCGGACCATCTGCGGCCGGGGGTACTCGGCGTGGACGTTGTCAGGGCTCACGTCTCGGGCCCATTTCGTCATCAGGGGGCCGTCGGCCGGTTTCCACTCGGCGCCGGCGGCCAGGCACAGGCATACGACAAGGACCGCCGCGAGCGGAATCGTGCCTTGTTTCAGGGATTGTCGGGTTCTTGCCAGGCTGCTGTTCATCGTTCGACCTCCAATGGGCATCGTGTGCAATGCGTCTTCGTGCGGCCATCCTACCCAGGACGCGCGACGATGTGGACCATCTCCATCCTACGGGTACGGGCGAATCATCATTCGCTCCTACAGTATTGCCCATCGAGCCGTTTTTCAACCAAAATGCCCCCGCTCTGGACAGGGTCGCGCGGCATTCGCATGGGTTTGGGTGTGGATCGCAGGCCCATCATACGATAGAATGGACTCTCAGACGAGGCGTGGGGCCATTCCCATGTCCGGCGGGGCGAATCGAGGCCTTCGAGGAGGACCGACCAGCCATGCAAGAGCATCGCAGAGTCCTGCTGATGATGGAAACCTCCCGTTCCTATGGGCGGTCGATTCTCCGAGGGGTGGCTAAGTACGCTCGCACCCACGGACCGTGGATCTTCCACCGGCCGGCGCCGTTCTATTGGGGCAACACCGGCAGAAGGCCTCTGTGGGAGCGATTTCTCAGGCTTGATCTCGACGGTGCGATCGTTCGCGAGCAGACCCGACGCGAATGGACCGAGCAGCTCATCTCCCGTGGCCTTCCCGTCGTGGTGGCTCCCTACAGCGAGCCGTTCGCGGGGATCCCCAACATCCTGACAGACGACCGAGCCATCGGGATTCTGGCGGCCGAGCACCTGCTGCGTCGCGGCTTCAGGCATTTCGCCTACTGCGGATTCGGCGACGCGTACTTCTGGTCGCGCCGGCGGGGTCGTAGTTTCTGCGGGCGGGTCAGGCAGGCAGGTTTCGAGCCTCACTGCTTTGACTTCGACCAGTCGAGCCCGGCCTCCGGACGATCCTGGCAGAGCCAGCAGCGTGCCCTTGTCGACTGGCTCCAATCGCTTCCGCAGCCGCTGGGGCTGATGGCGTGCAACGATGATCGGAGCCAGTGCGTTCTGGAGGCCTGCCAGACGGCCGAGCTGCACGTGCCCGAGCAGGTGGCGATCATCGGACTGGGAAACGACGATCTGGTGTGCGATATGGCGACGCCGCGACTGTCGAGCATCGCGCTCAGCGCCCAGAAGGCCGGCTACGAGGCCGCCGCCGTGCTGGACAGGCGGATGCAGGGCCAAAACGCCGCCGCCCCGACGATCGTTGTCCGGCCGAGCCACGTCGTGGCCAGGCAGTCCACGGATGTCTTCGCTGTCGAGGACCGGTACGTACTGGCAGCGCTGCGTTTCATCCATCGGCGGGCCGGAAAAGAGGCCCTCCAACTGGACGACGTGCTCGACGCCGTCTCCATCTCCCGCCGCAGCCTGTACGACCGTTTCGCCCGAACCCTGGGTCGCTCCCCGCATGAGGAGATCCAGCGCGTTCGGATCGACCGGTTCACCCGGCTGTTGGTCACCACGGACCTGTCCGTCTCGCAGATCGCCTCGGCGCTGGGCTGCGCCGATGGGAAGAACCTGGCGCGCTACTTCAAACGCGCCACGGGGATGACGCCGCTGGACTACCGCAAGCTGCATGCCTTGCGGTAGCTGGCGGAGCACTCTGCACAAAATGAGGTTTTTTTGTGCACCAGTGAGGTTGTGCGGTCCCGCGTCCGAAGACACAATGGTCTGTTGGAAGTGTGTGGGTCGGATGCAACACCTTGGCAGGACCGTTGGAAACAAGGTCAGAAACGAAAGTCCCGCTTTCGCTCGTGACCGGGAGCGGGTCCATGTCGAACTGCTCGAAGGAGGACGATCATGCGCAAAGAACTCATGCCCGTGTTGATTGCCGCCATGCTGCTGGGAACGTTCCACCTTCGCCAGGCACGTGCGGCCGATCCGAGTCTGGTCGGCTGGTGGAAGCTCGACGACGGCGCCGGCACGATCGCGCTCGATTCCAGCGGCCGCAGCGTCAACGGAACGCTGTTCGGCGAGCCGGAATGGCTGGCGAAGGCCGTCTATGGAGGGGGCCTGCTGTTTGATGGGACAGACGACTACATGTTCATTGACGGTCACTTCCAACTGGCCGAGTACACGATGACGGTCTGGTTCCGCGTGGATTCGGCGGGCCAGCGGGACATCCTGTCGGCCTATGCCGTCGGCGTGCAGCACGGCATCCTGTTGGAGGTCCAGGCGGCCGGCACACTGCGCTTTCTCCATCGGTATCCCCTCGGGACCGGCGGTGGCGTGAACATCTACACCACGGCCTCGTATGCCGACGGCGTCTGGTATCATGCCGCCATCGTCAAGTCGGCCGATCAGATCGCGTTGTATATCAACGCAGCCCAGGTCGGCTCCATGGCCGACACGAGCGTGTTCGATCCGACTGACTCCTTCGGGCTGGCCGTGGGGGTCCTGGACAACGAGAGAGCGTTGGATCGCCTCTTCCTCGGTCCGATGGATGACATTCGCGTCTACGATCGCGCGCTGTCGCAAGCCGAGATACGCAAGGCCATGGCCGGTCTCGGGCCCGACAGCGAAAAGGCATCGGGGCCCCTTCCTACAGACAGTGCGACGGACGTTCCGCGTGACGTGGTGTTGAGCTGGACGGCGGGCGAGTTCGCCGCCACGCACGATGTGTATTTCGCAGCAGCCTTCAACGACGTCAACGAGGCGAGCCGGGCCGACCCGAGAGGCGTGCTTCTCAGCCAGGGCCAGACGGGCCTGTCGTACGATCTGCCCGACATGCTCGATTTCGAAACGACCTACTACTGGCGCGTCGATGAAGTCAACGCCCCGCCGAGCAATGCGATCTTCAAAGGTAGCGTCTGGAGCTTCACCACCGAGCCATTCGCCTACGCGGTGGAGAATATCGTCGCCACCAGCAACGGGACCAGCCAGCAGGACGCCGGACCCGAGAACACCGTGAACGGTTCGGGCCTCGATGAAAATGACCAGCATTCCACCGTCGCGGCCGACATGTGGCTGGCCGATCCCCCCGATGAGGAGCCGCTGTACATCCAGTATGAATTCGATCGCGTCTACAAGCTGTATGAGATGCGCGTCTGGAACTACAACGTCATGTTCGAGTTGCTCCTCGGTTTCGGGCTCAAGAACGTCACCATCGAGTATTCCGAAAATGGCGCCGACTGGACCTCTTGGGGCGACGTCCAGTTCGCCCGAGCTACCGCCAAGGGCACGTACACCGCCAACACGACGGTGGAGTTCAACGGCGTACCGGCCCAGTATGTCCGCCTGACCGTCAACAGCGGATGGGGTACGATGGGCCAGTTCGGCCTCAGTGAGGTTCGCTTCCTGTTCATCCCGGCACAGGCCCGCCAGCCGCAGCCGGCCGACGGCGCCACGAACGCCGACGTCGGCAGCGCCCTGAGCTGGCGAGGCGGTCGTGACGCGACGTCGCACGAGGTATACCTGGGCGCAAGTGCCGACGACCTGGTCTCGGTGGGCACGGTCGCCGGCGCCACGTTCGCGCCGAGCAACATCGAGTTCGGAACCACCTACTACTGGATGGTCGATGCCATCAATCCGGCCGATGCGAACCCCGTCTGGAGCAGCGACATCTGGAGCTTCTCGACGCAGGAATATGCGCTGATCGAGGGATTCGAAACCTACACCGACGATATCGATGCCGGGCAGGCGATCTTCGACACATGGCTCGACGGCTGGGTCAACAACACCGGCTCGACGGTCGGCTACCTCCAGGCCCCCTTTGCCGAGAAGGTCATCGTCCGCAGCGGCGGTCAGTCCATGCCGTTGCAGTACGATAACGCAGACTCGCCATTCTATTCCGAGGCCGAGCGCGTTTTCGACTCGCCACAGAACTGGACGGGCAACGGCGCCGATACGCTGGTGCTCCACATCCGGGGCAACGCGCCGGACTTCAAAGAGACCGCCGACGGGCAGATCATTATGAGCGCCATCGGCAGCGATATCTGGGGCACCGCCGATCAGTTCCGCTTCGCCTACAGGAATCTCAGCGGCAATGGCTCGATTGTGGTCCGCGTCGACAGCCTGGTCCGTAGCGACGAGTGGGCCAAGGCGGGCGTGATGATCCGCGAGACGCTCGAAGCCGGCTCAAAGCACGCCTTCGTGGCTGTGACGCCGGAGCCGAGTCACGGCGTCTCGTTCCAGCGCCGTCCCGTCGCCGGCCAGGACAGTGCCAATACGGATGTAGCCGACATCGCCATGCCGCACTGGGTGAAGCTGACCCGAACGGGCAACGTCTTTACCGCCCAGCAGTCGGCCGACGGCGTCACCTGGATCGATATCACCGTCAGCCCGGCCCTGGAGATCGGGATGGCCGCCAACGTCTACATCGGTCTGGCGCTGACCAGCCACAGCACCAGTGCGACGACGGCAGCGGAATTCTCGAACTTGTCAATGACCGGCAACGTGACCGGCCAATGGCAGACGGCCGAGATCGGCGTCGCTCAACCCGTGGGCAATTC
This sequence comes from Phycisphaerales bacterium Planc_01, assembly GCA_001603075.1. Lineage (GTDB taxonomy): Bacteria > Planctomycetota > Phycisphaerae > Sedimentisphaerales > Anaerobacaceae > Anaerobaca. The sequence continues at coordinate 74,245 of LVBB01000144.1, forward strand.
GGCCGAGCCGATGTACGTGCGGATCGAGGACAACACGGGCAAGAGCGTAACCGTTGTGAACGCCGACGAAGCCGTCACCGCCCGCCCGATGTGGCAGGCGTGGACGATTCCCTACAGCGACCTGGCCGGGGTGAACCTCAGCCGCATCCAGAAAATGGCCATTGGCGTCGGCAGCAAGACCAGTCCGGCTGCCGGGGGCACCGGGACCGTTTACGTCGACGACATCGGGTTTGGCCGCCCTGCCGCCGTCGGCGAATAACTGCGGCAGCGGAGCGGTCAGAAATCAGACGCCTCGGCGCAGAGCAGGATCGTGGCTCCGGCTTCTTCAGGCCGGAGCCACACCACGTTCGCCCAATGCCCTGGGCACGTGAGGCGGGATGGGTTCGCCCTTCTGGCCGCAAAGTGGCGGAAGGAAAACGCAATCATGCCTTGCATGAGGGGGCCGGACATGGCATAATGGCGGGGTCGGCGGTTTCTTCGGAGACAGTGTGAGCCCCATCCGGCGAGGTGGTTGTGCCCGCATCGAACGCAGGCCGTAAACGGAGGACTTGGGAAACCAAATGGTTCAAGACAGGAGAGAGGGTGTCAAATGCGCCTATCCATCAGGGCTTCGAGCCGTAGGGGCGAATGACCATTCGCCCGTCTCACATTCGGCAGAAGCGATCTGCGATGTATCCCGGTCCCAATCCTCGCGATCCCGATGAACATCCGGACCAAGTCAGGACGAGACCTGGAGCGGTAAATCACTCGAGTTTCTTTAGACGGAGGAACATCATGTCCAAGCAGTTCGTGTGTGCAGTCTGTTCCATTTTGTTGGGTGCGGCCCTCGCCGGTGCGGCCGAGGTCACGCCGGTGGTCTACGTGGATTTCGTAGGGACGCTGTCCGGCACATCCTACAAGCTGGGCCCCCGCGAGATCGACACCACCGGCAGCTTCGCTGCGCATAACGGAACAGAAGTCGTGTTCGCAGGGCTGGGCGTCCTCACCAATGCGGACGGCAGCAATCAGGAGAGCTTCGAGTTCGATGCCTCGGCGTTCAACCGGAACGCCACCGAGTTCACGGGGACGGCCTTCGTCGTCGAGGCGGTCTTCACCCGCACCGATGCCGGCGGCGCAATGGCGCCGATCATGGATCTGGGCGGCCAGTGTTTCATCCGCTTCCATGATGGGCTGTCGGCCGGCACTTGGAACGGCAGCACGGAGGTGGCCAACAACAACATCGAGCCGAGTCCTGCCGTGGGCCAGACGCATCACTACGCCATTGTATACGACGGCGCCCAGACCATCGACTACTACAAGGACGGCGTTCGGATCTTCCAGAGCGACAACGGCTCACCCAAAGAAATCACCCGCTGGATCTCGTGGGGCAACATTCGACATGCCTCCGTCAACGGCGGCCGGCAGCTCATCGGTGAATACGAATCGGTGGCATTTTCGACATTCACCGGCACGTTCGATCCGGACAAAGATTTCATTCTTCCCGAAGGTCCCGTTTCGCGCGCTTTGGCCTATGCACCCACTCCGGCCGATGAGGTCACCGATGTCCTGCGGGACACCATTCTGAGCTGGATGCCGGGCGAATTCGCCGTCGCTCACGACGTGTATCTGGGAACGTCCTGGGACGATGTCAACGACGCCGACAGGAGCGATCCGCGAGGCGTGCTCGTCAGCCGGGCCCAGGCCGGCACCACATACGATCCGGCGGAGCTCTTCGAGTTCGGGCAGACCTACTACTGGCGCATCGACGAAGTCAACGCCGCCCCCGACAACACCATCTTCAAGGGGTCGGTCTGGAGCTTCACCGCCGAGCCGCTGGCCTATCCGATTGCCGGCATCATCGCCACCAGCAACGGCGCCTCGCAAGCTGGATCGGGACCGGAGAACACCGTCAACGGATCGGGCCTGAACGACCTCGACCAGCACTCGACCAACAGCAGCCACATGTGGCAGGCCGGCGTCCCGACGGAAGGCCCGCTGTGGATTCAGTACGAGTTCGACAGGGTCTATCAGCTTCATGAGTCGCTCGTCTGGAACCACAACACGCAGTTCGAGCCGCTGCTCGGCTTCGGCGTCAAGGACGTCACGGTCGAGTACTCGCTCGACGGGATCGACTGGACGGCATTGGGCGATGTCGAGCTTGCCCGGGCCACGGGCGCCACGACCTATACATATAACACCATCGTCGATCTCGGCGGCGTCGCGGCGAAATACGTCCGACTGTTGGTCAACAGTGCCTTCGGCGGCACGGGACAGTTCGGTCTGAGCGAAGTCCGGTTCACATTCATTCCGGCGCATGCGCGGCAGCCGGAGCCGGCGGCCGGGGCGGTTGAGGTGGATGTTGACGCGACCCTGACCTGGCGGGCCGGACGCGAGGCCGTCTCCCATGAGGTCTATCTCGGCACCGATCCGGCGAGCCTCACACCGGCCGCAACCGTCAGCCAGGCGAGCTTCGTGCCCGACCTGGTCTTCGGCAACGTCTACTACTGGAAGGTCGATGCCGACGACGGCGATGTCGTTTGGAACGGCGACCTGTGGAGCTTCACCACCGCCGAATACGCCACCATCGACGACATCGAGAGCTACACCGACGACATCGACGCCGGCCAAGCCGTCTTCCAGACCTGGATCGACGGCTGGACCAACAACACCGGCTCGCTCGTCGGCTACGCCCAGTCCCCGTTCGCCGAGAAGACCACCGTCCACGGCGGCCGCCAGGCGATGCCGCTGGAGTACGACAACACCAAGGGCCCCTTCTACTCCGAGGCCTCGCGCACCTGGGCCACTCCGCAGGACTGGGCCGGCCACGACGCCAGGACCCTGCGGCTGTACTTCTACGGCGCCGAGACCAACGCGGCCGACACACTCTATGTGGCGGTCGAGGACAGCACCGGCGCCGTGGCGGTCGTGACACATCCGAACCCCGAAGCGCTGACGGTCGCCGCCTGGCAGGCCTGGACGATTCCCTACAGCGAGCTGGCCGGCGTGAACATGGCCCGCGTCAAGACGATGTACGTCGGCGTCGGCAATCGCAACGCACCGACCGCCGGCGGCAGCGGCCTGATCTTCCTCGACGACATCGGCTTCGGCACGCCCCTGGCCTATCACGTTCCGGCCGACGTCACCGGTCCGGGCGATCTGGTCCAGGGTGTTCCGAACGACGGCGACTGGCCGGCGGCCGAAACGCCCGATCTGGCCATCGACAACAACGTCGCCACGAAGTTCCTGCACTTCAAGGGCGCCGGGGAGCCCAGCGGCATTCGCGTCACGCCCGCCGTCGGTCCGACGGTGGTTGCGGCCCTGACCCTGACGACGGCCAACGATACGCCCGGCCGCGATCCGATCACCTTCGAGCTCTATGGCTCCAACGAGGGGATCGACGGGCCGTATACGCTGATCGCCGCCGGCGAGGTCGCGGACTTCGCCGCCGAGGCCGAGTGGCCTCGCTTCACCATGAACGCTACGCCGATCACGTTCGAAAACAACGTGGCGTACACCAGCTACCAGCTTCTGTTCCCGGACATTCGCGGTCCGGTCGGCGGCTCGGTCAACAGCATGCAGATCGCCGAGATCGAACTGATCGGCGTCGTGGCGCCATAACCGCCTGACAGGCGCACATCACAAAGAGAGCATCTCGTGGCTCCGGCACCAAAACGCCGGAGCCACGGCTCGTTTGGGGGGTCGCCTCATCGGAATCGACAGCCGACAAAAGACCGCCACAAAGGTCTTTGACAGTCTGGGCTCAACCCGGTATATTGCCTTGAGCTTGCAGGGCGATTCAGGCAACGACGGCGGTCCCGCCGGGACGAGAACAAGATGCCTGATGGCGGAAATGCCTCTGCCGATCCAATCGCCCGGGCAACCTGGTCTACAAGGGATGCCGCAAGCACAATCGAATCGCCAACCGAAGTCTGTATTGAAGGAGACATGCCTGTGAACGCGCATAAGGAATCGTTTGGACAAACCGCAGACGGCCAAGAGGTCTTCGTATACACGCTCGCCAACTCGAAGGGGTTGCGGGCGCGCATCACGAACTACGGGGCGACTCTCGTTTCCTTATACGTGCCGGATCGCAACGGTAACCTTGGCGACGTGGTGCTGGGATTTGATGATTTGCAGGGCTATGTCAGACATACCGCCTATATGGGGGCCACCGTGGGCCGCTACGCCAATCGCATCGGCGGCGCCAGGTTCACGCTGGACGGCGCCGAGTACACGCTGGCGGCCAACAACGGGCCGAATCACCTCCACGGCGGCATCAAGGGCTTCGACAAGGTCGTTTGGGAGACGAAGGAGGCCGTGGCGGCCGACGATGACGCATGGGTCAAGATGAGCTACCTGAGCGTCGACGGAGAGGAAGGCTATCCGGGCAACCTGCAATGCACTGTGACCTATACACTGACGAATGCCGACGAGCTGCGCATCACGTACGAGGCCCATACGGACAAGAAGACGGTGATCAATCTGACGAATCACAGCTATTGGAATCTCGGCGGCCAAGGCGGCAACATTCTCGGCCACGAACTGATGCTGCACGCCGAGAAGTTCACGCTCATCGACAAAGGGCTGATTCCGACGGGAATCGTCGCCAGCGTCTTCGACATGCCGTTGGATTTCACCCGGTCCCGCGCGATCGGTTCGCGGATGCGCCAGACCGGCAACGGCTATGACCACAACTACGTGCTCAAAGGGACGCCGGGCGAACTGAGGCCGTGCGCGTACGTTCACGAGCCCAAGACGGGCCGCGTGATGGAAATCCATACGACCGAACCGGGTGTTCAGCTCTACACAGGCAATTTCCTCGACGGCTCGGTCCCGGGCAAAGGGAGCAACGCGTACGACAAACACGCCGGCTTCTGCCTGGAGACCCAGCACTATCCCGACTCGCCAAACAAACCCAATTTCCCGTCCACGGTCCTGGAGCCGGGCAAGACCTTCACCAGCCAGACCGTGCACAGATTCTCGACGAAGTAGCCGCGTAGGGGCGAATAATCATTCGCCCCTGCCTTGGGCCGCACGCTACCCGAGATAGACTTGGTCCCCCGGCTGGATGGCCGCGATCTGGTCCCGCCTGGGCTTGAGGTCCTCGGGTTCCAGCGCGAAGGACGGGGCGATTTCGATCAGACAGTCGGGCGCGCCGTCCGCCTTCCTCGGCACCGCCACGCCCGCCGATTCGAGCCATCGGGCCGCCCGTTCGACCATCATTTGACGGGTCGATTCGGCACTGTCGACGCCGGTGGCGTTCTTGATCGGGGCGAATTGCTCGGCGCGGTCGATTTCGAGGATGATCGACCGCTCGGCCATGGGCAACGCGTCGAAGATAAAAGTCTCGAGCTTGACGCCGTTGGGCTCGACCGGCTCGATCGGACGACCCTGAGGATCGATGTGGGGGATCTTCTTGACCGCCCGATGCAGGGGCAGCGTGAAACCCTCCGTATTGAGCTTCGCGACGAAGTCGGTGTTGATGATGTGGATCGCGATGCTGCCCAGGCGGAACGCCAGCGAGCCATCCGGGCCGCGTTTCTCGGCCAGCTCGTCGGACAGGTCGCTGTACTCGATAACGTTCACCTTCCCGTCGATCAGGCAGAAATTGCCCACCTTCTCCTTCGGATCGTTCTTAATTACCGCTTTAGACGACATTTGCGCGCCATCGAGCGCGTGCAGGCCAACAAAGAGCGGGTCGAAAAGCTTCACGAGAGGGTTGTCCACCTGCCAGTAGCTGAGGTACTCGACGCCCCGATTTCGCATGTCTTTCAGTGCCCCGCTGCGGGCCAATGCCCGGATGCAGCCGCCGTGGCCGTCGGGCGAGCGGGCGACGGAGGCCTTGCCGGCCATCAAAATCCGCCCGTCGAAGCCGAAATTGGGCAGTGTGCCCTGCTGAAAGATGAAAACATCGCGCCGATTCAACCCGTAGAAATCATTGGATTCGAAGATCGAAACCGTTTCGCTGTGATTCAGGGGGCTGGTCATGATGTACCAGGGGCAGACGGCGCCGTAGCGACGCGAAACCGCCCCGATGTTCTCGGCGAAGATCTGGAACAGGGTCTTGTTCCGAATCGGGCTGGCAGGGTAGTTTCCCTTGGGCCCGTCGAATCCAAGACGCGTTCCCTGGCCCCCGGCGACGACGAACGCGGCCACCTTGCCGGCCGCGATCAGCTCTTTACCAAGTTGGAGGGCTTGGGCGTACCTGGTGCGCTCCGCATCGGTTGCCGGACTGACGCCGTACGAGGGGGCCGGTTCGAAGCCGTCATGGCGGACTGGAACGTCCGGGGCCCGTTTGACCAGGGTTTCGACCCAGCCGGCGATCTTGTCCAGGTCCAGTTCGTTGATCTGTTCGAGCAGTCCGGCTCGTTCGGCGGGGCCCAGTTCATCCCAGAAACGCAGAAGGTGCTCCTGCCCGGACGACGAGAGGTTCTCCCTGATCCGGTCGATGTTCCCGATTCTTTCGCCCTGCATGAGTGCCTCCAATACCAGGAAAATAGCCGAATATTACGCAAAGCGAGGAAAAATTCAAGCTGACGGCCGAAAATTACGAAAAGACATTGACAGACCTCTTCGGGTCTGCTACGATTCGGTTGTAGACAGGTAGGTTTATACACGGCGGCATTATCATATTCTTGTCTGTCATCATAGTCTTGTCAGCATCTTCATACCAAAGCCTGCCTGCCGCGGAACGTTGGGAAAAGAGGGTTTTTCCTGTGTGAGGAGTGTTGGGCGCTTGTGCCCAAGGGTTTATGTTCCGATAAGATCAGGCGTTTGAAACCACCCGGCCGCTTCTTCGTGCAGAAGACATACGTGCTCTGGAGATTCGCGATGTGAGTATTTGCCGGTTGGGTGGCAAAAGGATTCATCGGTACCATCGTGAACATGATTTGTTGAGGATGCGGTCGGTCTGCGAATCTCCCAGGCAACGAAAGGAGAACACACCATGAGAAGAAAAGGTTTCACCCTCGTCGAGCTGCTGGTCGTTATCGCGATCATCGCTCTGCTGATGGGCATTCTGATGCCGGCGCTGGCCCGCGTTCGGCAGTTGGCGTTCAGAATGACCTGCGGCACCAACCTGGCGGGCATCGGCAAGGCCATGCTGATCTACGCCAACGACTACGATGATGAGCTGCCCCGCGCCGGCGGCCGGCTGTCCAACTGGGACGGTCCCGTCCAGTGGAACGCCAACAACCGCTACACGGCCTATGGCGTCAGCCAGTCGGACGGCAGCGGCGGCAAGGCCACCATCTCGTCGTGCTTCTTCCTGCTGGTCAAGTATGCCGAAGTGACCCCGAAGTCCTTCGTCTGCAAGGGCGACACCGGGACCACCGAGTGGCAACTGGCCCAGGAAACGACCGTCACCACGGGCTTCGAGATGATCGACGCCTGGGACTTCGGCGCCACGCCTCGCGACAACGTCAGCTACTCGTACCATCTGCCGTTCGGGACGTATGCCCTGACGGTCTCCAGCGAGCCGGGGTTGGCCGTTGCCTCCGAGCGTAACCCGTGGCAGCCGAGCCCGGCCGGTGCCGCCGGCACCTTCGCCGACTTCCAGCCGGACGTCCGTCCGTTCACCGGAACGACGGAAACCGCCCTCAAGGGCAACGCCATCTCGCACCAGGGCGAAGGCCAGAACGTGCTGTTCCTCGACAGCCACGTCGAGTTTGCTCGCCGTGCGTTCTGCTCGCTCGAAGATGACAACATCTTCACCAAGTCGCGCAATGCCACGACAGGCGACCCGCTGGGCACCGCGCCGATCTACTCGACGACGTTCCAGCCGATGAACCGCAAGGACAGCGTGCTCGTGCACGATCCCGATGCGTTCACCACGACGACGCGTTCGCGTTAGTCCGGGGTTTGCCTGCGAATCTGCAGCGTGAGTTCGACGGCGGCCCCGGACATGATCCGGGGCCGCCTTTTTTTGTGCGGCGTGCTCTTTGACATTTCGTCTGGAAACTCCATCGAACGGTAGCGTCGCCCCAAGGCCCTTTCGAGAGATCTGGTCCGCCGGATCGTGCTCATGCACGACAGCTTCGATGAACTCATATACCGATCTTCAAGCCATCATCTATCAAGCATCATAATACAGTCGCTTTCATCAAGCCATTCCCGCGGCGATCCAACTCTCGCCCGACCCGACGGCCCTGCTGTCGTTCGCTGTCTACTGCGCGGGGCATCCCCCGTGGGCACGTGCGCGCCTTCGCACATGCGTCGGCTCCATCGTTGCGGTCATCATTCGATTCACGTCACCGGGCATCCGACGCCGTCCGCCCGGCCGCTTTGGGCGCATTCTGCGCCCGAGGTCCGTCTCGCGCCGTGCGATCGTAATGTTGATCTTCTCTGCACAGTCAGTCTCTCAGACTCGGGAACCGGCCGTCTGCGCTATTGACCCCCATTGACCTGGAAGATCGGCGGGCAAGAACACTCCGAGTCCGGCAGCCGAGGGCCTCTGCGCCCTGGCCGCCGGTGCCGGCCCCTGCGCCGGCGCCCCGTTTGTACTCATCCATAGATACAGCGTCATGCTGAAGACGGCCGGCCCGCCGATCGACGGTCTCGTGAAAGGAGAACGGAAATGAAGCGGAAAGGTTTCACACTGGTCGAGCTGTTGGTCGTGATCGCGATCATCGCTCTGTTGATGGGCATTCTGATGCCCGCGCTGTCAAGGGTCCGGCAGTTGGCCTTCCGGCTGACCTGCGGGACGAACCTGGCGGGGATCGGCAAGGCCATGCTGATCTACGCCAACGACTACGACGACGAGCTGCCCCGCGCCGGCGGACGGCTCTCGACGTGGAACGGCCCGGTCGTCTGGAACGCCAACAATCGGTACACCGCCTACGGCGTCAATCAGGCGGACGGCACCGGGGGCAAGGCCAGCATCACGTCGTGTTTCTATCTGCTGGTCAAGTACGCCGAGGTGACCCCGAAGTCCTTCGTCTGCAAGGGCGACACCGGGACCACCGAATGGCAACTGGCCCAGGAGACGAGCGTCCCGGCCGGCTTCGAGATGATCGACGCCTGGGACTTCGGCGCCACGCCCTGGGACAATTGCAGCTACTCGTATCACCTGCCGTTCGGGACGTACGCCCTGACGTCGTCGAGCGAGCCGGGACTGGCGATTGCCTCGGAGCGGAACCCTTGGATGAAGAGTCCAGCCGGCGAGCCGGGCGCCTTCGCCCAATTCACCCCCGATGTCCGCCCGTTCACCGGAACGACGGAAACGGCGCTCAAGGGCAACGCCCTCTCCCATCAGGGCGAAGGCCAGAACGTGCTGTTCCTCGACAGCCACGTGGAGTTCGCCCGGCGGGCGTTCTGCTCGCTCGAAGACGACAACATCTTCACCAAGTCGCGGAATACCGCCACGGGCGATGCCCTGGGCACGGCGGCCGTCTATTCGGCCAACTACGCGCCCGCGAACCGCAAGGACAGCCTGCTCGTCCACGACCCGGACGCATGGACGGGCACGAGGCCAACCAAGTAGCGCAGCCAGGACACACGGTTGCGTCAAGGCGCCTTTTCTTCCATGACAGGCGGCCTCGCGCTGCGGAGCGCGGGGCCGCCCTTGCCGAAGAGGCTGGGGTGCGGTTGGTGTTGAGAGGCAACCTGAGCACGCAAGCCGTGTTGTCGTGTCGAACGGAGCGAAGCGCAGTCGAGACATCCGGCTGCGAATGGGATGGGCACCCGAGCTTGGCCCGATTCCTCCGCTGGGGGCGGCTTTCGCAGCCCTCCGGTCGGAATGACACGTTCACAGACACTCTCTGAAAGCTGCCGGCAAGCGTCAAGTGCGCCCATGCCGGCGGCGAATCGCGTGGAGGATTTGTATCGGGTCGGGATTTCTGGTAGAGTATCGGCTTTGGGTCTATCAGGAGTACCGACGTTGGGCAAGACACTGATCTACAAGATACTTCAGTCGCACCTGGTCGAGGGGCCCGCCGCAGGCGGAGCACCAGGCGAGCCGATCGCGATCCGGATCGACCAGACGCTGACGCAGGACGCGACGGGAACAACGGCCTTTCTGCTGTTCGAGTCGATGGGCGTGCCGCGCGTGCGGACGGACCTTTCCGTCAGTTACATCGACCACAACATGGCCGGGTTCGGGCCGGAGAACCACAACGATCACCTGTATCTCCAGACGGTCGCAGCCAAGAGCGGCGTCTACCATTCCCGCGCCGGCAACGGGATCTGCCACCAGGTGCACCTGGAGCGGTTCGGCAAGCCCGGCGCGACGCTTCTGGGCAGCGATTCGCACACCCCGACCGGCGGCGGGATCGGAATGGTCGCGATCGGGGCCGGCGGACTCGACGTCGCGGTCGCCATGGCGGGCGGGCCGTTCTATCTGGCGTATCCGAAGGTCCTCGGCGTCAGGCTGACGGGCCGGCTGAACGACTGGGTCGCCGCCAAAGACGTCATCCTCAAGCTGCTGAGCATCCTCTCGACGAAGGGCAACGTCGGCTGGGTGGTCGAGTACTTCGGCCCCGGCGTCCAGACCCTCAGCGTGCCGCAGCGATCGACGATCACGAATATGGGCGCCGAACTGGGCGTCACAACCAGCCTGTTCGGAAGCGACGAGCAGACACGGGCCTTCCTGGCCGCACAGAAACGCGAGCAGGACTACCGGCCCTTGCAGGCCGATGCGGACGCCGAGTACGACCGCGTCATCGAGATCGACCTCTCGAAGCTCGAACCGCTGGCGGCCTGTCCGTCGTCGCCCGACAACGTCAAGACGGTTCGTGAGATCGCCGGAACCAGGGTGGGCCAGGTCGCGATCGGCAGTTGCACCAATTCGAGCTACACCGATCTGATGATGGTCGCCGGGGTTCTCAGGGGCCGGGCGACCGACCCGATGGTCGAGCTCGGCATCTCGCCGGGAAGCCGGGAAGTGCTCGAGATGCTGGCCCGCAATGGGGCGCTCGCCGATTTGATCGCTGCCGGGGCGAGGATTCTCGAATCGGGCTGCGGGCCGTGCATCGGCCAGGGCTTTGCGCCGGGCGACGACGTGGTGAGCCTGCGGACCTTCAACCGCAATTTCGCCGGGCGGACCGGCAGCAGAGGCGACCGCGCCTATCTCGTCAGTCCCGAGACGGCGGTCGCGGCCGCCCTGACGGGCGAGATCACCGATCCGCGAGATCTCTCCGAGCGGATGGGCATTGCGTTTCCCAGGATCGAGATGCCGTCGCAGTTCCACATCGACGACAGCATGATCGAGCCGCCTCTGGACGAGGCAAAGGCCAAGCAGGCCGAGGTCGTACGGGGCCGCACGATCGTGGTGCCCGAGACGCCGCCGCCGCTTCGCAAAAGGCTCGACGGGCAGGTCCTGCTCAAGTGCGGCGACAAGATCACGACCGACCACATCATGCCGGCCGGGACGTTCCTGAAGCTGCGCTCCAACGTACCGGAATACGCCAAGGTGGTCTTCAACTGCTTCAACGAGCCAGGCGCGCCGACGTTTGCCGAGCGGGCCCTGGCGCTGAAGGCCAGGGGCGTCGGCGGGATCATCGTCGCCGGCGAGAGCTATGGCCAGGGCTCGTCGCGCGAGCACGCAGCCCTGTGCCCGATGTACCTGGGCGTCCGCGTGGTGATCGCCAAGACCATCGAGCGAATCCATCGGGCGAATCTGATCAACTTCTGCATCGTGCCGATCCGTTTTGCCGACCCGGCCGATTACGACAAGCTTCAAGCGGGCGACGAACTGACGATCGACGACCTGATCGGCGCGGTCAGCAATGCCGAGACCGTCACGATCGTGCGCAAACGCGACGGCCTCGAATTCACCGGCCTGCTGGAGCTATCGAGCCGGGACCGCGAAATCCTACTGGCCGCCGGCCTGCTCAACTTCACACGTATGGTGACCTCCCAAGACGAGGAGAGCAGACTGTGAAAAGGCAAGACAGACTGGATTTCGTACGCGACAATCACAGGCGGCAAAACGTACCTCCTGGACCAATCTCCCGAACGAGATGAATGCATCGTTTCGTGCATATGTGGATGAATCGGGGTGCGAGGGGTTCTCCTTCCGGACCTCGGCATCACGTCAGGCCAGCAGTGACTGGTTTGTTCTGGCCGCGTTTGTGACTCGAAAGAGAACCGATATCGAAACGGTGAAGGTGATAGATCAAGTGCGGCGCGAGATGGAGTTGAGCCCAAAAAGACATGTTCACTGGAAAGACCTTAAGCACGCGCAGAAGGTGCGATACGCTCAGTTGATTTCACAGCTCCAGGCAAGAATCATCGCCGTCTGTGTTCACAAACCATCTTTGGTCGAACCGGAGACATTTCGTGAAAGATATCGTCTGTATTTCTATGGGGTAAGATATCTGGTTGAGAGATTGTCCTGGTTAGCCAGGGACCGGCACAATCCAGCCAAGTGGGGTGGAGATGGTACGGTCGAGATGGTCTTCTCAAACCGGCAGGGCATGTCATATGATGAGATGCGGGATTACTTACGACGTCTCGATAGGCAACAAAGACAGGGGCAGGACGTGCGCATCGATTTCGAGCACGTGCCCACAGAGAAGCTGAGCACCAACACACCGGGAAGATGCATGGGACTTCAGCTTGCGGACGCCGCCGCCGGCGCAGCCTTCAATGCGCTGGAAAGGGACAGATTCGGGAATACGGAGCCTCGCTACCTCAGGATTCTCGGGCAGATTCTGTACAGGTTCAACAGCGAATACATCGGCTACGGTCTGAAGGTAGTGCCGCACGAGGCGTGTGCCGAGGCTGTTGGCATCGAGGGAATGGAATGGCTAAAGGGCCAGAAATGACTAATGGCAGACCCCAGGACGTAGGATCCCACGCAATACGCGCTGCTGCCCTTTCGGGCAACCTACGTTTACCCTGCGCATGCCTGCCACCCAAATAATATACGTACAGCGAGGATGCTGGGTCAAGCAGAATCGCAAAGAATGTCGATGATTCTTCAGGAAGACATATGCCAGACGGCAGCGACAGCAGAACCGTCTCAGTGTTTGGGACGGGTCGAGTCAGACCGGGTGAGAGGGTGTTTGCTCTCGCCGAGCGACTGGGCCGGGAATTGGTGCTGGCGGGGTTTGCCGTGGCCAACGGGGGCTACGGCGGGACGATGCTGGCGACAGCCAAGGGGGCGCGCGACGCCGGCGGGAAAGTGATCGGCGTGACCTGTTCGGCGTTCAGAAACAGCGTCGCCAACGAGTTCGTCACGGAAGAGGTGACGACCGCCTCGCTGGATGAACGGCTCGATACGCTCGTCCGCCTGGGTCAGGCGTACGTCGTTCTGCCGGGCGGGACCGGGACGCTGCTGGAGCTGGCCAAGGTCTGGGAACTGAAGAACAAGAAGTTCTTCGACCGGGCCAGGCCGATCGTGCTGTTGGGCGATTTCTGGCAGCCATTGGTCGATCTGGTCTGCCGCGACGACCCTCGCAGCGCCGAGCACGTAGTCTTTGCTGAGGAACCGGCCGACGCCGTTGGCCGGATCATGGAGGTTCTTGGCAAGTAGTCCGAGGATATGAAGATGAGAACGAGACGGACGAAGTTCGCAACGATGGTCCTGTGCGTGGCCCTGCCGACAGCGGTCCTGGCCGGCGTGGCGCAGCCTTCAACGAGCCCACTCATACCCGATGGCACCGTCCTCCAGGCCATGGACGGCACATTGACTCGCAGCGACGCCAACGATCTGTGGCTGTTCCAGTTCGCGCGGGACGTCAACAGTGTCGGCGGCGTTCTACCGGCCGGCTCTTCGCTCGAAGTGCTGCCCTCTTCGATTCTGGACAGCATGGTCGCGGACGCCAACGATCGTCTCCTGCCTCGCTACCGGCTCAGTGCCCTTGTGACGCGGTACCGGGGGTCGAACTACCTGTTCCCCACCTACTACCTGCCGCTGAGCAAGCTCAAGGGCGCCGATGGATCCGAGACAACAGAGGAGCCTGCGGATGGTATCGAGACGGTGTCCGACGGTGCGATGGAGATTCCCGACGAGGTGCTCGAGAGAATGAGGACGCGACGACAGGCGCGCGGTCCCCAACGCCGGGAAACCGACGAGACCCCGGCGGAAACAGGGCACAGGGCAAGGACGCACGTGCTCGTTGACCGGGTCGGCTTCATCGAGTTCAACGAGGGCTACCCGACGTTCGTCCCCGACGGCCTGGGCCGGAACGTCTCGCAGACCCGTTACGAGCTGCTGCCGTGCAGCATGTTGGAGCAGGCCGAACGCCGGCTGGCCGCATTTCCCCAGCCGATTCGCTTCAACGTCGCCGGTCTGGTCACCGAATACCAGGGCAAGAAGTATCTGCTGCTGCAACGGGCGATCCGTGTCTACAACTATGGCAACTTCGGTGGATAGAATCCAATGAGCGAAGGGTTGGAAGACCTGCTGATCCTGGCATCGGACGCGCAGGCGAAAGGGAAGATCGCGAAGCTGCGGCTCGATATGCTCGCCGCCGCACGGTCGGCCAGCGAGGACGATGCGCAGAACCGGACAGTGGTCGAGGTGCTACGCGGCATCCGCCAACGGGGCGATGAGGCGGTGGCCGCCTACACGGAGAGATTCGACCGGGTCAGCCTTCGGCCCGACGAATTCCGCGTGGAGCCCGAGGCGCTGGCCCGAGCCCATGCCTCGATGGATGCCGAGCTGCTTGCCGCGCTGCGCGAAGCCATCGAGAATGTGCGGACCTATCAGGCGAAGATCTTCCTCGGCCACAACTCGTCCTTCTCCGACGGGACGGGCATCCGTTATACCCCGATCCGCCGGGCGGGCGTTTGCGTTCCGGGCGCCTCGGCGCCGTTGCCCTCGACGGTCATCATGACGGTGGTTCCCGCCCAGGTGGCAGGCGTCATGGAGATCGCGGTGGTCTCGCCGCCCCGCTGCGAGGGGAGCATTCACCCGGTGATCCTCGCGGTCTGTCACGAGCTGGGTGTCGACGAGGTCTATCGCATCGGTGGCGTGCAGGCGGTCGGCGCGCTGGCCTACGGGACGCAGAACGTTCGTAAGGTGGACATCATCGTCGGGCCGGGCAATTCGTGGGTCCAGGCGGCCAAGAAGCACGTGGCGGGCGACTACGTGGCGATCGATTCGATCGCCGGCCCGAGCGAGGTGTTCATCGTCGCCGGCGCGGAAGCCGATCCCGCGTGGGTCGCAGCCGATATGCTCAGCCAGGCCGAGCACGCCGCCGACAGCAGCGCCATCGTCGCGACCGATTCCGAACCGCTGGCCCGCGCCATTCTCCAGCAGCTTGGCTCGCAACTTGTGGAGCTGCCGCGCGCTTATGATGCGCGGGCGTCGTTGAAGCGTTTCAGCCGGGTCATTGTGGTGGCCGATATGGATGCCGCTGTGGAGCTGGCCGATGAGTTCGCCTCCGAGCACCTGGAAATCCAGTGCGGCTCGCGCAGCCGCCAGATCGCCGACCGAATCAACAACGCCGGAGCGATTTTTATCGGCCCTCACACCCCCGTCGCAGTCGGCGACTACTGGGCCGGACCAAGCCACACCCTGCCCACCGGGACGCGGGCCAGGTTCTCCAGCGCGCTGACCAGCAACGATTTTCTCAAGTCCATCAGCCTGATCGAATACAGTCCCGAGCAACTGGCCGCCTGCGCCGACGACATCATTCGCCTCGCCCAGGTCGAAGGCCTCGACGCCCACGCCCGCAGCGTGGCCATCCGCACGCACAAATAGACGCCCTCACAGACCCCAGTCAAGACGGTCGGCGTTGCGCCAGTAGAAACGGCCGAGGATGTGCGCCAGCACGAAGGCCGCGTAGACTGACGTCGCAAGGCCGACGGTCTCGAGCCAGAAGGGCCGCATTTCCTCCTCCATTCCGACCTGCGAGCCGAGCCACAGCAGGGCCCCCACAGCCGCCAGGACAATCAACAGGCCCGTATACTGAAAGAGCGTGCGGACGATCGAGCCGAGCAGGAAGAAGGGATTCAACGCGCTGATCGAATCGTTGACCACCATCGCCAGCAGGCCGATCGGGAAGAACACCAGGCTGTACGCTGCGAGGCCCCAGAAGATCGCATCGCGCCGCGGGACGAACATCGCGTAGAGAACGGACGGGAGCAGGTATACGATATAGACCGCCAGCAGGTAGGAGAAGCGGGACCACATCTCGCTCCATTCAGCTCCTACAAACTCCGGGGCGCGCGTGCCGCCACGGGCGCTGTCGTGGATACATTCGGCGAGATACCAGACCGCATAGAGACCCAGGATGAAGGATGCCGCGAAGAACAGCAGGCCCATGTGTTTGATTAGCGGGATGAAACGTTGCAGCAATTCGAGCAGAAGGGGAGCGACGGTGAGAAGGACGAGCACGGTCAGGCCGGGACCGCTGGTCGGGTACAGCAGGACGTCGATGGGCCAGGCGAAACGGCGCTCGCCCGTATGCGAATCGCCCCGCCGGATACCGAGGGACGTCAGCAGCCGCTCTTCTTCGCGCTGCCGCTCGGCGACCCGTTCGAGCAGCTCCCGCTCATCGGGCAGGTTCAGCATCGCCCCGTCCAGCGGCTTGGCGGGCGTGATGAGCGTCAACTCGTCGTCTTCGGTCTCCACAACCGGTTCCGGCGTAGACGCCTGCGGGATCGTGACCTCCGCCTTGCAGCGCGGACACCGACTGACCCGCCCCGCGCGGTCCTCCCGGACGACAAGCCTCTGCGAACAATTCGAACAGCGAAACTCCAGCATAAGACCCTCAAGGTCTGATCGGCGGACGACGTCCGGCCCCGCACGGGGCACAGACCGCGAGGTTCTATGCGCCGAGCTTTGCCTTGACCAGAGTCCTGGCCTGGGCGAGGGCGTCGTCGAGTTTGGCGGGGTCTTTGCCGCCGGCCTGGGCCATCTGGGGTCGGCCGCCGCCGCCGCCACCGACGATCGGGGCGATCTCCTTGATGACGTCGCCGGCCTTGAGGCCCTTCTTGACCAGATCATCCGTCACGCCAGCCAGCAGCACGACCTTGCCGTCGTCCTCGAAGCCCAGCACAATGGCGGCCGAGCCGGCCTTCTTCTTGAGCATGTCCACGGCCTCGCGGGCCCGCTCTATGGATGTAGACGCCAGACGGCCGACGATAATCGATGAATCGCCCGCCTTTTCGCAGGCGTCAAGCAAATCGCGGGCCTCGGCCAGCGTGTCTGGTCCGGTGGCTTTGGAGGCGGTCTTAAGCTCCCTGCTCAGCTTCTTATTGTCTTCGAGAAGCTGGGCGACGCGGTCGGCGAGCTTGTCGGCCGGGATCTGGAGCAGAGCGGCGAGGCGATCGACGATCTCGCCGGCCTGTTCGAGATAGCCCATCAGGGCCGCGCCGGTCATCGCGGTGATACGGCGAACGCCGGCCGAGATGCTCTCCTCTTTGACGATCTTGAAGCCGCCGATCGAGCCGAGCTGATCGACGTGGGTGCCGCCGCAGAACTCCCGGCTGAACGCCCTGTCGATTTCATTCTCGCTGCCGGCTCCGACGGCCACGACGCGAACCTCGTCGCCGTACTTCTCGCCAAACAGGGCCATCGCGCCGAGTTTCTGCGCGTCATCCTTGGCCATCACCTTCCAGGTCACGGGCAGATCGGCTGCGATCTTTTCGCGGACGAGGGCCTCCACCTTGGCCAGTTCTTCCTTGGTCGGCGCCTTGGGATATGTGAAGTCGAAGCGAAGGTAATCGGGCCCGACGTAGCTGCCCTGCTGCGTGACGGATTTGCCGAGCACCTGCTGCAATGCCCATTGGAGCAGATGCGTGGCGGTGTGGTTCTTGCGCGTCGCGTTGCGGTCCTTGCTGACCGTTGCGGTGACCGCTTGGCCTGCGCCGAGCGTTCCTTCGGCCAGCCTGCCCCGATGGATGACGCAGTTGGCGACCTTCGTCGTGTTCTCGACAACGAAGCGCCCGCCCTCGGCCGCGATGGCGCCGCAGTCACCCACCTGTCCGCCGGACTCGGCGTAGAAACACGTCTTGTCGAGAATCAGACCGACCTCAACGCCCGCCGGCACTTGGCCCTGTTTCTTGAAGCCGTCCGGATCGATCCAGCCGAGGAGCGTGCTCTCGCACCGATCGACCTCGTATTTCGGCTGATCGTCGGTCGTCGGCAGTTCGCTATCGGTGAGGTTGGCCAGTAGAGCGTCGCTCTTCTTGGCGGCCCGGGCCCGCTGGCGCTGCTCGTCCATCAACTGGGCGAAGCGGCCGGTGTCCACGGCCAGACCGCGTTCCTGGGCCATCAACTGCGTCAGATCGAGCGGGAAACCGTACGTGTCGTAGAGCTGGAAGGCATCATCGCCGGGGATCGTCTTGTCGGGCGTCGTGACGGCGCGTTCGGCGGCGCCTCGGAAGATGTCCAGACCCCGGTCGAGCGTGCGACCGAAGCTTGCCTCCTCGGCCTCAACGACTGTCGTAACGTGCTGGGCGCGTTCGGCGATTTCGGGGAAGGCCTCGCCCAGCATGTCAACCACGACGGGGACCAGTCTGTACAGGAACGGCTCGTGCAAGTCGAGTTCCCGGCCGAAGCGGGAGGCCCGGCGAAGGATGCGCCGGATGACGTAACCGCGCCCGTCGTTCGACGGGGTCGCCCCGTCGGTGATGGCGAACACGAGCGTGCGAGTGTGGTCGGCGATGACGCGGAACGCGTTGTCCGTCTTGTTGCCCAGTTGCGCTGTGTAGGTGTGGCCGCACAGCTCGCTCGTGCGCCGGATGATCGGCATGAACAGATCGGTGTCGTAGTTGCTCCGCTTGTTCTGGAGGACGGCGACGATGCGTTCGAGCCCGGCGCCGGTGTCCACGCCGTGGGCGGCAAGCGGAACGAGGTTGCCCGAAGGCTGACGGTTGTACTGAATGAAGACCAGGTTCCACAGCTCGATGAAGCGAGCGCAATCGCCGTTGACCCCGCACGTGTGGCCGGGCACGCCCTTCATACTGCACGCCTCGGGACCGAGGTCGATGTGGATCTCGCTGCACGGGCCGCACGGGCCGGTGTCGCCCATCTCCCAGAAATTGTCTTTCTTGCCAAACCCCAGCACGCGCTCGGGCCGGATCGGCGTGACTTTCGTCCAGAGCCGGGCGGCTTCTTCGTCTTTCGGCAAGCCGTCCTTCTCATCGCCCGCGAAGACCGACGCCCAGAGCTGATCGGGGTTGATCTGCCAGACCTGGGTCAGAAGCTGCCACGCCCATTCGATCGCCTCGGCTTTGAAGTAGTCGCCGAACGACCAGTTGCCGAGCATCTCGAAGAACGTGTGGTGATACGTGTCCTTGCCGACCTCTTCGAGATCGTTGTGCTTGCCGCTGACGCGCAGGCACTTCTGGCTGTTGGCGGCGCGCGGCCATTGCGGCGCCGTCAGGCCCACGAAGATGTCCTTGAACTGGTTCATCCCCGCGTTCGTGAACAGCAGCGTCTCGTCGCCGTGCGGCACGATCGGGGAGCTGGGAACAAAGGTATGGCCTCTTTCGAGGAAGAAATCGATAAAGCTCTTTCGGATTTCACGGGCGGTCAACACGTTGTTCGCACCTCTGGTCAGGTTGTTCTGCTGGTTCAATCCGTGGTCAACGCCAAATCATCCCTGCTCGACAAACGCTGTTCGCTACGGTTCGATCACGACCGGCTGCACCCAGGCCGCCTCCCGCTCGCCGGCGACGTGAGACTTCTCATTGGCCCGCGAGGAGATCACCTTGGCCCGGACGTAGATTTCGTCGCCTTGGAACTCGTATGAGGCCGTGGTTCCCTGGACTTGGGCCAATACGGTGCCGATCTCTTCACCGTAACGGCGCGTCGTTCGAATCTCTTTGCCCTCGGCATCGGCCACCACCCGGCTCGCCGGGTCGTACCCGCGTCGCGTGCCGATGAACTGCGTGGTGTAGCTGACGCCCGGCTCGGAGTCTACGTGGACGGTCAAAGTCTTGCCCTGGAACGCCACGTCTTTGAGTGCCACGCCGGTAGAGCTGTAGAAATCGCCTGCGTCCATAGCGAGGATGATCGACTCCGGCGTCAGACGCGCCGCCCGCACGACGATCCAGGCCTGGCCCGGATTGGCGGCGCGGGCGTCGAACTTGTGATAGTTGTGCGCATCATCGGTCGCCACGCCGTACACGACGCCCGCGCCCTGCTCGGCCAGCCGTCGAGTCAGCATGATGTCCCACATCCGTTCCGTGTTGGCCCGAAGATCATCGCCTTCATTGTTCACATAGCCATGGGCGTTGTAGACCTCAAAGAACCGAAAGCCCTTGAGTCCCACCATGTCCTCGGCGGTCAGGGCCCACTGGAAATTCGGGTGGTTCACGTGGACCAGCATGGTCTGGCCCGTCTCTTTCTGCTGGGCCAGGACAGCATCGATATTGTTCTGCAGGATGTCGGCCATCGTCGCACCGCCTTGGGGCGGGATCAGATCGATCAGATTGATCGCGTTGAGATGGGGCTTGTCGGTGATCTCCTCGGACTGGATCAGGAGGAAGCGCCCGGCCTGCTCGAAGAGACCGCGGACTTCCGACAACGGCTTGAGCCGGACTTCGGTTTCGCCTTTCTCGTTCTCTCGCGTTTCGACCCATTTGTCTCCGAACCGCGCGAGGTACTTGTCGAAGGCCGCCCGTCGCGCCTCCGTCAACGGCATCCAGCGTTGCCCCTGCGACAGGACGTTGTGATCCGACAACGCCAGAAAGTGATAGCCGTGGTCTGTGTACCACTGGGTCACCATCTCGGGGAAATCGTCTCCGTCGCTCCAGAATGTGTGGCTGTGCAAATTGCCCTTCCACCAGCGCGGTCCGGCCTCTTCACCGGCAAACGCCATCTGTCCCGCGACCATGCAGATCAGCAGGAGCAAGCAGAGAACGACTCTCTTCGATAGTCTGCCTGTGGTTGTCACCGTCTATTCCTCCGATTCTGCGTCCTTGGTCTTGCCCTTCTCGGGCTCGATCAGACCTTTGGCCGCCAGAACTTTGTTCTTGATCTCAGTTCTCAGATCGGGGTTCTCGATAAGGTAGGTTTTGGCGTTTTCCCGCCCCTGCCCGAGGCGAAGATCACCGAAGTTGATCCACGCGCCGCTCTTCTGCACGATCTCCGACGCCAGGGCCATATCGAGCAGATCGCCCTCGTAGCTGATCCCGCTGTCGAACATGATGTCGAACTCCGTGTCGCGGAACGGCGGAGCGATCTTGTTCTTGACGATTCGCGCCCGGACGCGCGAGCCGATGGCGCCCTTGGCGTCTTTGAGCGTGGTGGTCCGCCGCAGATCTATGCGGACGGAGCTGTAGAACTTCAGGGCCTTTCCGCCCGGCGTCGTCTCCGGGTTGCCGAACATCACGCCGATCTTCATGCGGATCTGGTTGATGAAGACCAGGGCCGTCTTGCTCTTGTTGATGATGGCGGTGAGCTTCCGCATCGCCTGGCTCATCAGACGTGCCTGGAGGCCGACGTGCGCATCGCCCATGTCGCCTTCGATCTCCGCCTTCGGCGTCAGGGCCGCCACCGAGTCCACAACGATGATGTCCACGGAATTCGAGGCGATCAGCATCTGGGCGATGTCGAGCGCCTGCTCGCCCGTATCCGGCTGACTGACCAGCAGGCTGCTGACATCGACGCCCAGCCGCTTGGCCCACGTTGTATCGAGAGCGTGCTCGGCGTCGATGAACGCGGCTACTCCCCCGGCCTTCTGCGCCTCGGCGATGGCGTGCAGCGCCAGCGTCGTCTTACCGGAGGACTCGGGGCCGAACAGTTCGGTGATCCGGCCTCGCGGAATCCCGGCACCGCCCAGCGCAATGTCCAGCGACAGCGACCCGGTGCTGATGCCCTCGATTCGGGCGTACGAGTGTTCGTCCATCTGCATGATCGAGCCTTGTCCGTACTGCTTCTCGATCTGCGCGATCACGCGATGCAGGGCCGCATCCTTGCCGCTGGTCTCCGCCACCGGCGTTGTCTTCTTCGCTTTTGCCATTTGCTTGGTCTCCAACAATCGTCTCGCCTATGGGTTCCGTGCCTGCTATCCCAGTCGGTACCTGCCCAGACACGTGTACAGCGGTCCTTCCGACCTCAACTCGCTCTGATACACACACACCGAATCACAGCGCATCGCGCCGAGATCGAAATCCTTGTACTGCTCGGCCGTCTTGGCCAACTCCACGCCGGCCCTGGCATTTCGCATGCGGCACAGCGTCAGATGCCCGGAGAACTTCCGCGCCTCTTTGGGCCAGCCGGCCGAGGCCAGCTCGTCCTCAAGGTCCTGCTGGAGTTCCAGCAGCTCGGGGCAATCGAGGCCCGCCCCAACCCACAGCACGCGAGCGCTGTGGCCGCCGAAGCATCCGACTTCGTTGACGCCCAGGTCGAACGCCTTATGGCGGGCCGCCACTGTCTTGACGGCCTCGCAGACGTTGGCGACCTCGCGATCGCGGACCTCGCCCAGGAACTTGAGCGTCAAGTGCATCGCCTCCGGACGGACCCATTTGACGTCGCTCTTGCGAATGTCCGCCCCGGCAACGATCTCCTGCTGCAAGTCGCCCAAGGCCGTCCGAATGTCTTCGTCAATCTCGATGGCGATGAAGCACCGCATCGTTGGCATTCGCCTTCTCAGAAACTCGTGAATCGCCGCAGCTCTTCGAGCCTGGCGTCGATCTCGCGGCGGCTGGCTCCGGTCAGGCCGTTCAGCGAGAAATCCGCAATGGTGAATGAGGCCACCACCGTCCCATACGCCAGCGCCGACTTGAGGGTCTCGAAGTCCGCCCGGCCCTGCTGGGCGACGTAGCCGAGAAGCCCTCCGGCAAAACTGTCGCCGGCCCCCGTCGGGTCCATCACCTCGGCGGCCGGATATGCCGGCAGCAGGAACGTCTGCCCGCCGGCGCTGCACATCAGCGAACCCGACTCGCCCTTCTTGACGATGACCACCTTCATGCCCATCGCCAGCACGTCGGCGGCGGCTTTGACGAGATTGGACCGGCCGGAAAGCAGCCTGGCCTCGTCGTCGTTGATAATCAGGCAGTCGATCCGCTCAAGCAACTCCTTCAGATCGTCGAGGTGACCGTCGATCCAGAGGTTCATCGTATCGGCCGCGACGAAAGTGGGCTGCGCGATCTGGTCGAGCAATTTGAGCTGAAGCGCCGGCGCCGTGTTGGCCAAAAACACGAAGCGGCTATCCTTGAAGACGTCCGGCAACTTCGGCGGGGCCTCCTGCAAGACGTTGAGCTCGACGTAGTCCGTCGTCCGATCGTTCATGTTCTCCTGGTACGTTCCGTGCCAGACGAATGTCTTGCTGCCAGGCCGGACCTCCAGACCTCGCAGGTCCACGTTGCGGCCTTTGAAGACCTCCGCCAGGTCGAACGGGCAGTCGTCGCCGACCACGCCCACGAACCGCACCGGCGCAAAGAAGCTTGCCGCCATGCTGAAGTAGATGGACGAGCCGCCAAGACACCGCTCGCTGACCCCGTGCGGCGTCTTGACCGTGTCGATCCCGATGGAACCGGTAACCAGTAGTGACATCGCAGACATTACTCCGATTGGACTTGATTGCGGAATCTCTCCAGGGCAGCGTCGATGCGGGCCAGCGTCCGCTCCTTGCCGAGCAGATTGACCGAGTCGAAAATCGACAGGCTGATCGTGGTCCCACACAGCGCGACGCGCAGCGGTTGGGCCACCTTGCCCAGGCCGACCTGCTTCTCTTCGGCCAGGCCGCGAAGCATCTCTTCGAGGGCCTGCTCGGTGTACTCGTCCATCCTTGCCAGACGGTCCCGCACGACTTGCAGCACGTCCAGAGCGCCGGCCTTGAGCAGAACCTTCTTAACGGCTTTCTCGTCGAACTCGATCTTGTCATCTTCGACGAAGAGGAACCGGCTCTTATTGTCAATGTCTTCGAGCGTCCGCGCGCCCTCGCACAGCCGGATGATCCGCAGCAGTGTCTCGTCGTCGGCCTTCAGCAGAGGCGACTGGACCTCGGTCAGATAGGCTTTGAGGTGGCCCAGGACCTTTTCGCCCGGCAGCATGCGAAGGTACTCGGTGTTGAAGGCGATGAGCTTCTGGCGGTCGAACAGACTGTTGCTCTTGGTCAGTCTGGCCAGGTCGAACGACTCGATCAACTCCTCGGCCCTCATGACCTCCCGCTGATCGCCGGGGTTCCAGCCCAGCAGCGCCAGGAAGTTGACGAGCGTCTCGGGCAGATAGCCGCTCTTGCAGAAATCCACAATGTTGATCTCGGGAAGATGGACACCGATGTGTTTGGCGATGGCATCGATCGCCGGCATGTCGGGCACGCTCTCGCCGGCCAGAAACGTCTGGACCTCCTCTTCGCTGATTCCACCGACCTGGGCCAGGATGGCTGTATCAAGGTCCGGCAGGGCCTGAATCGCGGTGCGGAGGGCCTTGGGCCGCTCGCGTTTGGAGAGTTTGCCGCCGCTGTCGCTGACGGTCACGGACATGTGGGCGTACTTCGGCAGCGGCGCATCGGGGAACATCGCCTGCCAGAGGGCCTGCTGGCCGGGCGTGTTCATCAGGTGCTCCTGGCCGCGAAGGACGTGGGTCACCTCCATCAGACGGTCGTCCACCACGCAGGCGAAGTTGTAGGTGGGGAAGCCATCGCTCTTGAGGATGATGAAGTCAGCCAGCTCGGCCGGGTTGAAGCTGATCTGGCCGCGAACGAGGTCGTTCACCACGATCGGGCCGTCCTGTGGAATCGCGAACCGCACGGTCACCGGCCGGCCTTCCGCCCGGGCCTTCTGCGCGTCTTGCTCGGAGGGGAACTGCTCGGGCCGGCGGAAGACGAAGCCCGTCTTGCGGGTTTCGGCCTCCTGGCGCATCGCATCGAGGTCTTCGGACGTCTCGAAGCAATAATAGGCCTTGCCCTCATCGAGAAGTTGCCGAATATGTCTGTCGTAGAGGTCTCTACGCTCGGACTGACAGTACGGCCCGTTTGGGCCACCGACGTCCGGGCCCTCATCCCAGTCAATGCCCAGCCAGCGCAGGTCGGTCATCACCTGCTGGGCAGCGGTCGGGGTATTGCGCTTCTGGTCGGTATCCTCGATCCGCAGAATGAAGCGTCCGCCCGTCCGCCGGGCCCACAGCCAGTTGAACAGCGCGGTCCGGCCCCCGCCGACGTGCAGGTAGCCCGTCGGCGACGGGGCAAAACGTGTTACCACTTCTTCAGGCACTGCTTGAGACTCCCTGACAGATGCAAAAGTATGAAAACTCAAAGCTTACGCCGGATTGGTCCCGTTGTCAAGCGTCATAAAGCCGCTTTGAGCCGGGACAGAGAGGTCATAAGGGCCCCACGTTGGGCGGGGCAAACACTGCTTCGAGGGGCCGCGCGGGGGCCCGACGGTATCGTCGCGATCAGTTGTTCCTGAGGAACAGATAGTACAGTCGGCCTTCCTGGTAGGTCTGACCGGCCAGATAGCCGGCCTCATCCCCCTCACCCATGTAGATGTCGCATCGCCCGGGGGCGCGGATGGCCCCGCCGGTGTCCTGGTCGAGCACAAAACCCTCATACGGCCTCTTGACGACACCCGCCTGACCCACATGCGGCACTGTCGTCGAGATGAACGCCAGGGCCGCGCGCGGGAAGATCGACTTGTCCGTGGCGATCGTGCGCATAGACGTGACCGGCTCGTTGAGACTTCCGTGTGGGGTCTCCTCAGCGATCCGGAAGAAAACGTAGCGAGGATTTCGCTGCGTATAGCGCTCGACCTGATCGGGATGCTGCTTGAAGTAGTCGATCATGGTCGCCAGACTCATCCGGTCGCTCGGGATCTTCCCGTCGGCTACTAACGCTTGAGCTACACTGACGTATTCGTGGCCGTTGTTCGCGGCATAGCCGACGGTGATGATCTGCCCGTCGGGCATGCGCAATTTGGCCGAGCCCTGAACGTGTGCGATGTACACCTCGAACGGGTCGGCCAACCAGACCAGCTCCAGGCCTTGGAGCGTCCCCGACCTTTCGAGCGTGGCTCGATCGGGATAGGCCCGGATCAGTCCGGCGGGATCGCGCCGGCCCAGCGTCTGCCCATCCGGCCCTTTCAGCAGATCGTCGGGCATCTTGTACAGGGCGTGCGCGAATCGCTCGGTCCGCTCAAGAGAAGCATCGAAAATGGGCGTGTAATACCCGGTGAACAGTACGGTCCCGCGGTCGTCACAGCCGACGGACATGTAGACGTCGAAATGGGCGCGAATGACACCGTTGAGCTCATCCGCCCGAATGCCGGAATCCACGAAGGTCAGGAAGGTCTCCAGCGTTTTGATCACTCGGTCGTGGTTGATATCGGCATAGGGATAGAACTGCCGGCTCGATGCCTTGCTCAGATAATTCAGACTCCTCCCGATGGCCGTCTTCAGCGTGTCAAGGTCCCGCCAGGCTTCGCTGAAATCGGGCAGATCGTTCGTATCCCTGACCTTGCGGAGCGCAAGCTGACCCGGTGGAAGTGGTCGATCGTATTGAATGTGCGTCTCGACCACCTTGGTGCGGCAGCCGAGACCGCCGATCAGCAGCAGCAACAGCCCGAAACAAACCCCTTGCCTCATGGTCGCCCCTTCGATCCATCTAACACGCATCAAACCGTCACAGCCCGGCCGACGCCATATTAGGCAACCTGGACGCAAGAATGTAAAGAAGAGTTTGTCTCCGAGCGGATCCGAAGCCATCGTTCGGGTCGCAGTCTTCGGTCTGGGACCGATGCCCGACGCTCGCCCCGTGATACGCCGCCGACGATCGGACGTCGAACGCGCCCGGCAGACACCGCTCTGCGGCAGCTACCGGCACCTCACAGCCCCGACCAGAGCGATGCGCCAAACACGAGCAGGGCCGTCATGGCAGCGGTCCACATCGGCACATGTCGGCTCAGCAGCACGAAGACACCGATCGTGATGGAGAACGTCACGACAGCCGCAACGGCTTCATAGAGTCTCTTGCGAACGAAAAACATCCTTGCTCCCCATGCATGGAACTGGGGCGCGCGCAGCACCACAAGAACGAATTCCGCACCGCGAACGGGACTACGCAACGAGCACCCTTCTCCAGCCATCCCCTGACGCGTTCAGACCTCTGTCTCGAAAGAAGTTCGAACCGTGCAATGATCCATCTAAATCGCCCTCCTTGGCACGCAGAGATATACCCCATAAGACCCAATTTGTCAATTGTGGCAAATACGTATTTTGCTTCAGCATCGCCGGAGGCTTGGGAAAGACAGCAAACACAGGGATTCACTACGGTGAACGACGCGGGTCGTTCCTATTCTTCTGTCTTCTTATCGGTCGCAGCTCCACCCGGCTCGTCGGCGTACCATGCAATGCCCTGGTATGTGCACAGGTCCGGGTAATCCCTGATGTATGCATTCTTCTCGTTCTCGTCGATCGTGTAGAAGTGGGTGCTCAGCAGTTCTGACCAGAAGCGGTACACCGGAACCGCTCCGTCCGGCTGACCGCCCTCAGGATAGGCATAGAAAGCGACGCCTTCGTACGTCCAAACGTCAGGCTGTTCGTCGATCAGGCGGTCTCTCTCCTGTTTGCTGATCGTGTAGAAATGCGGTGTCAGCGTCTGGGATGTGAAGTGATAGACAGGGCGGGCCGACTTGCTGTTGGTTCCGGCACCCGTGTAGAACTCCAACCCCTCGAAGAGTCCGGCGGTTCGGCCCTGGCTCGGCTTCGGGGCGGCCGATTCGTTTGGCTCCGCCGACCCGGCCCGGGCGCTGACATCGCTGCCCGAATCATCGCGCGCCGTCTCCGTGGATTCGACGGCATTGGCATCGGTCGGCGGGACCACGGCGGCGACCGTGAGGGCAGGCACATTGGGTTCGACAGATTCGACAGCGTTGGCATCCACCGGCATCGACGGTACGACCTCGGCCACGTCAACCAGGTCGGGTTCGACCGCGTTGGCGTCTGTCACAGCCGCGGCGTCGGAGTCGGCCGCGTTCGGATCGACGACAACCGCATCGAGCGAGTTGGCGTCGGTTGGTTCCGCCCGCTCAATCTCTGTCCGCACGATCTCCGGAACATCCGGCACCGCTTCGGTGGCTGCCGTGTCGGCGTCGCCCGGCTCGTCAACGCCGAAGTCAATCGGCTCGGTCAGTTCCATCGTCGGTCGCTCGGTTTCGATACCCAGAGAGCGAAAACCGCCGGCGGCGATCGCGATCATGTAAGCGGCTATCGGGACATCACACTGCCCGTAGCTTCCATGCCCCCAGGCGATGACCGAGCCGTCCGACCGCAGGGCCAGGCTGTGGAAGGCGCCGGCGGCAATGGCAACGAAGCCGCCTCCCTCCGGCACGTCGCATTGCCCGTCATCGTTTCGGCCCCAGGCGGCCAACGAGCCGTCGGATCTTAGGCCCAGACTGTGCAGGGCCCCGGCCGCAATGGCGGTGAAGTCATGCCCCGCAGGAACGTCGCACTGCCCGTCCCCATCGCCGCCCCATGCAACGACAGAGCCGTCCCACCTCAGGGCCAGGCTGTGGTACAGGCCCGCACAGACCGCTGCGAAACCGCCTCCCGAAGGGACGTCGCACTGGCCGAAATCGTTCCATCCCCAGCCGACCAGAGAGCCGTCGGATCGGATGGCCAGACTGTGCCAGTGACCGGCGGCCAGCGCGAGGAACTCGCCTGCGGAAGGAGCGTTGCGCTGTCCCCTTGCGTTGTCTCCCCACACGCTGATCGAGCCGTCGGACCGCAGCGCCAGACTGTGATAGAAGCCGGCCGCAATCGCAACGATGTCCCGCTCGTCGGGCACATCGCACTGGCCGCTGCCATTCTCGCCCCATGCCACGACCATTCCATCGGCATCCAACGCCATGGAATGGTATGACCCTGCCGCCACAGCCACATATCGGCTGTCCAATGTGAACGTCGGTGGCGGACCGAAATCCTGACCCCAGAAGCGAAGAGAACCGCTCTCGGTTTGACCCAGAGCCCATGGCGAACAGGCCTGGCAACAGGCCACGACAATCCAGATATGGCACACGATGCGAGACATCCCTGTTGTCTCCTCCCCGTGCAAAAGCAAGGTCAGATTCGACCCGAATTCGTTCACTGCTCCTGCAGTCCGATGACCGAGACTCATGACGCGTGCCTGAGATACGGACGACGCGACACCGGATCAATACGAAGGATGGGACGGAGAATGACCCCGCGTGGACGGACGGCGCCCGATCTTGTTCATCACCCTTCGTTCGAACCGGCAAACTCGGTTCGCTCCTGCCAACCATCCAGGAGTACGAGCGCATTGTATCGCGTCGCCGTGATAACTCAAGCAAGAAGATGCCGCAATCTGGCTTCTCTCGCCCAAGCCGTCCTCCGGGGGTGGGCGGACGGGGTAGGGAGCCGGGCCTGCGCCTGTTGGCCACAGGCCCGGATCGTTCACGCCAATGGGGTGCTTTTGCCAGACCCGAAGGTCTGGAAAGCACGACTGCGACTCTACTGGCCCGGAGCCGGTCTGCCGTATGAAATGTCATCGATATAGATGATACCGATGCCGCCGGCGGTCGGGTTGGTTCGGCTGCCGACGCCGATGGCCATCGTGTCCACCC
>LVBB01000145.1 GCA_001603075.1 Phycisphaerales bacterium Planc_01
ATGCTGCTCTCGCGGGACGGCACGCTGGAGCTGTTCGACCGCAACTCCTCCGGCGCGGACATCTCGGTCGTCGAAGGCGTGATGGGGCTCTTCGACGGCGCGGGAGCTCGCGACGAACGAGGGAGCACGGCGCACTTGGCGAAGACGCTTCAAGCCCCCGNNCCATGGCGCGGAGCGCCGCCGCGCTCGTCCTCGGCTTCTCGAAGTTCGACAGGCGCGTCGCAATCGCCGGAGTGCTTCTGAACGCGCTGGGAAGCGCCAACCACTACCGGATTCTCAAGGAGGCCATCGAGGGAGATACGGGCATTCCTGTCTTCGGCTATCTTCCGCGCACGGCCGACATCGCCGTGCCGGAACGCCATCTCGGGCTCGTTCCCTCCGTCGAGCAGCAACAAAGCGCGGAGATGATCG
This sequence comes from Phycisphaerales bacterium Planc_01, assembly GCA_001603075.1. Lineage (GTDB taxonomy): Bacteria > Planctomycetota > Phycisphaerae > Sedimentisphaerales > Anaerobacaceae > Anaerobaca. Next base: position 412 of record LVBB01000145.1, read on the forward strand.
AGCGTATCCGCACCCTTATCGAGGAGCATGTCGACGTCGGCGCGCTCCTCGAAATCGCGCGGCGCGCCCCGCTCCTTCCGTCGTACTCCCCCTCGATCTTCGTCCCCCCGGCGACGCCGAGAGNNCCTTCAGCCCGCTGCGCGACCCGAAGCTGCCCGAAGGAACGCAGGGAGTGTACATCGGCGGTGGTTTTCCGGAGGAGTTCGCGGAGCAGCTTTCCGTCAACGGGTCGCTCCCCGCACAGCTGCGTACCGCGGCGGACCGCGGGATGCCCCTCTTCGCGGAGTCGGAACGCTCGAACGCGGCGCGCTGATCGGAAGGAAGGGCGCGTCGCTTCGCGGGCATCTCTTCCACTGGTCCATTTACGACAGCGAAGGGAACGACGAGCTCTTCTCCCTCAGGCTGGAGAAAAACGGGAATATCTACCGCGACGGGCTGTCGAGGAAGAACGCTTTCGCGAGCTACCTCCACCTGCACTTCGGGACGAACCTCGCCCCGGCGCGCCGCTTCCTGGAGCGCGCGGCGAAGTTCGCCGGAAGCGTCTGAGACGGGGAAGCGCTCGCGTCGGCGCAGGGAATCTCCCGAGGACGCCAGCCGACCGTCTCCGAAAAAAGCGTTCGCGGCTCGCGGTCCGTTTATTCCCGCAGCGGCGACCGCACTTCGGCGTAGTGCGCTTCACCGTCCGACGAGGCAGATCTGCGCCAGTCCGCCCGCGATCCTCAGCATATCCCTGATCGCCTTCTCGAACGGGACCATCGCCGCCCTCGTCGCCATCTTCGCGTCGAGCCCGGGAGCGTCCGGCATGTAGTAGTGATTAAGGAAGGAGTGCCCGTCCCTTCGCCACGACTCTATATTCTGCAATTTGACCGCGAGGAGCACAACGAGCGGATACTGCGTATCGGGGTGATTGATGTAGTTCTCGACTCCCGTTTCGTAATCGACCCTGTGATCGGCGAGCGTTTCGCTCTCCGGAGCGTTTCCGATCACGAGGGTGGACAGGCTGCCGAAGACTGCCCCGCATGCGCCGGGGTCGTTCCGTTCGAAGGNNGAGAGGGAGGACATGCCGTACCGCAGGATTTTCACTCCCGCAGCCCCGAGGTTCGGGCGCGCCGCGGCGAACACCGTCACCGCGCTCTTGCCGCAGGAGAAGACCTCGTACGGGTCGTCTCCCGACAGGCCCCGGCGAATCTCCCGAATCAGGGCGTCCGCCATCACCGCCTGCCGGGCCGTCTTTTCATGTCCGGCCCAGTTCTGCGGCAGCACCCAGACGGAGCCGTCCTCCC
>LVBB01000146.1 GCA_001603075.1 Phycisphaerales bacterium Planc_01
GGCTCGCGACGCGGATATCGCAGATGGGCCGCAGACGCACGGCCGAGTGGATGCGACCGCCGCAGCGACGGCAGTGCGGACAGGTTCGTTCAAGCTTCAGCTCGCCGCCGACCGATGGAAACAGATAGTGAACCATTTCGAGCCTCCTTGCCTATCGGTTGAACTACCCGTTTCATCGGCAAAGAGGCTCTGTTCCTATCACCCCACCACTCTCCATGGGACAGTTGCTACGGGCGAGGCATGCCTCGATGTGATCGCAAGGCTCGTGTGTTCAGGACGCTTCTGCTGGGCATCGCCACCTCGCCCAGCGCCCCATGCGCCCTTCGTCCGCCGACTCATCGCATGGAAGACAACGACCTCCACCGCGACCGCAGGTGGATGGGTGGCCACCCATCTACCTGCCCGAACGCCAGGCATTGGACCTATCTGCAAGACCTTGGCAGGATAGGACCAACATATGACGGGCGAATCATCGTTCGTCCCTACGGCCTGCGCAGGACGGCGGGCTTGATGGTCCAGGCCTGGAGCTTGGCGACCTCCATCATGTGCGGGGCGCGGAAGCCTTCCGGGAAGATCACCCATCCCCAAAGACGCGGAGAATCGGCGGCCACGTGTTTCTTGGCCACAAGCTCACCGCGACGCAACGGAACATCACCCGACAGGCCTCCCGACGCCACCACGTGCGCCAGCGTGACGGCGAAGTCTTCCGGACGCACCGGCTCGCCCGCGATCCAAATCACGGAGGGCATTTGCTCGGTCTGGTGCACGATATCGAGTAGTTCCTGTGAGGCCTCCCGAATCGCGGTCGGGGAATATGTGCCTTCGGTGACGAATCGCTGGGTCGCCGAAGCTGGGCCGTAGGCGAATTCGAGAGAGATCTCATCCGTCGCGCAACTGCCATTGGCCTTGGCGACCGTCTCGGCCAGGGCCAGCAGGCCTTCGGCCGCCGAGGCGATCTTGTCGCCGAGATCGACGTAGGAAAGCTCCTTGCCGAAGGCCTCGGCGATCGTTTGAACGTCGCGTCGGGTCAGCGGGCGGGAATAGACCCGGTCCGGATACAGCGATGGGATCTGCCGAGCGGTTACGAGACGGGTCTCGGGGTGACGGACGATGTGGTCGAGGAACGTCTCGAACGCGGCGAAGGCCTGCTCCTGCTCCTGCGGCGATTTCATGGGGGGGCGCTTCCATTGCGAGCGGGGCGGATTGGCCCCGCGGGCGAAGTTGACGCCGTCCCAGAACTCGCGATGGACGAATTCGCACGGATGGTAGTAGATACTGATGATGCCTCCGCCTTCACCGAGCAGCCTCTTGTGGACCCGGTCGAACTGCTCGCAGGCCTGCTTGACTTCCTGGTCGGTCCAGCCCGTTCGTATGACGGCGTCGCCGAGCCTCAGGATGTTCAGCATGCCGCAATACCAGAAGGGCCGGTCGTTCACGTTGACGTGCGAGGTCTCGTCGAGGTAGAGCGGGATGTCGAAGGCACGCAGCGCCGCATAGCTCTGTGGCGTCCACGATCCTCCCGGCTGGCCATAGCAGGAGGCGTTGACGCCGAAGACCTTCCGCAGCATGTGAAGCCCGGGCTCCTCGCGCCGGGTGAATTCCGAGACGCCTTCGTGCCACGTCAGGTCCCGGCAGTATTCCGACGGCGTCGGGTGTACGCTGTGGTCAGTGGAATGGTAGGCGACGTCGTTCTTCGCCAGGGCCGCGATCACGTCGTCCCGCCCGCGTTCTTCCAGCACCCGGGCCTTCTCGCCGACGATCTTGAACGTGGCCTGGACGCCTCTGGCCGCGAACATCTCCGCCAGCCGCATCGCCGCGTCGTCGGCCTCGGGCAGAATGAAGTCTTCCGTATCGAACCAGAAGGTGACATACACGGGCAGCGCCGCCGTCAGGGGGCAGGTCGAGAATACCAATACCGTAAGCGAGAGCACCACCACACGCGACCACAACCGTCTCATCTTCTATCTCCCAAAGTCAATGTCTCAATCGATTTGCCGCCGGTATTCCACCCGGCGAGCCTCGTCGTGTCAGGCGTCCTGCGGATACATGAATTCAGGAATGCGCCGGAGCTTGCGTTCGGCACTGATGCAGGCCAGCACACTGGCGCCCTCCGTCAGAAGCAGGCCCGTCTCGCGCCGCAGCAGGCGGTAGGTGTGCTCGACCTTGGCGGCCGCGACGTTCGAGCAGGTGGTCTCCAGCAGCAGGGGCTCGTCGTAGAACACGGGCCGGCGGTACTTGATGTGCAGCTCGGCGACGACGAAGAATATCCCGGCGTCCTCCAGGTCCCTGTAGGCGACGCCGTTGGCGCGGAGCAGTTCGGTTCGTCCCATCTCGAACCAGACGGGAAAGACGCTGTGGTGGACCACGCCGCCCCGGTCGGTCTCGGCGTAACGCGGCACGATGGGGATCGTGTGACTCGACAGGGTCATATGCCTGGGCAGTTGCTCTTCCATGACGGCATAGGATACCACTCTGCGCGCCGCTTTCAAGTCCGCTACGCCCGAAAGCGGGCCGTGGCGGACCCAGGGATTGCCGAAAATGGGAAGCGGCATTGCCGGAAATGGGAAGGCCGAGTCTGACACGACTCCGTCTCTATCAGCCGGGGCCCCTCCGTCGAGTGTTTGGGGCCTGAACGGGAAAATTTCAGGCAAATTTCTCTTTACCGGGAGCAGGGCAAAGGGTATATTCTCGATAGTGATGTAGCAGGATGTGCCCTCAAGCCCCTGCGTGTTATCTCGCTTTTCCTCTCCCTCCGCCGCGCAGGGGCTTCTTTTCGTTACGGGCTTGTCGTATGTCCACTCGATCGTGGCCGGAGGGATTCCCTTTTGTTCTACGCGCCCGGCTTGTATCGGTGTGCCCCTACGGGCGGCGAGCCGACTGCAGCCACCGGCGTTCGATCTCCTCCAGCGTCCTGCCCTTGGTCTCGGGCACAAAGGCCCGGACGAACAGGAACAGTACGATGCAGAAGGCGCCGTAGAGCCAGAAGGGGAAGCCCCGGCGGAAGGTGGCGGCCAACCAGGGGTTCTGGTCCATCATCGGGAAGGTCTGCGAGACGACATAGTTGGCGATCCAGAGGCAGACCGTGGCGATGGCCATGGCCCGGCCGCGAATCCGCGTAGGGAAGATCTCCGAGAGGATCACCCACGTGACCGGCCCGACGCTCAGGGCGAAGCAGGCGATGTAGCCGAGGATGAACAGCAACATCCAGAGCCCGGTCGCCTGCCCATAAGCAGCCAGCCCCATCGCGAAAAGGCAGACGCCCATCCCGGCTGAGCCGATCATCATCAGCAGCCTTCGGCCGAGCTTGTCCACCGTCCAGATCGCCACGACGGTGAACGTCAGGTTCACCACGCCCACGACGACGGTCTGCAAGAGCGCTGCGTTCGTCTCCGAGCCCATCTTCTTGAAGATCTCGGTCCCGAAGTAAAGAAACACGTTGATCCCCGTGACCTGCTGGAGCACCGCCAGGACGATCCCGATCACGAGGATGATCCTCATGCCCGGCTGCAGCAGTTGTTTGAGAGAGCCGCTCTCGTGCGCCAGCGTGTCGGTGATCTCGGCCAGCTCCGCCTGGGCGTATCGAGTCCCGTCGACGCGCGTCAGGATGCCCATCGCCTCGTCGGATCGGCCCTGCTTGGTCAGCCACCGGGGGCTCTCCGGGACGAAGAACAGAAGGACCAGCAGCATCAGGGCGGGCAGCGACTCGGAGCCGAACATCCAGCGCCATCCCGTCTGCACGTTCCACATCTCGTCGCCTTGCAGGGCGATGATGTAGTTGACGAAGTAGACGACGAGAAAGCCGGAGACGATGGCGAACTGGTTGACCGAGACCAGGCGCCCACGGATTCGCGCTGGGCTGATCTCCGCGATGTACATGGGCGAGGAGAAGGACGCGGCGCCGACGCCGATGCCGCCGAGGATGCGATACAGAATGAACGTGGTGACGGTCTTAGGGATCGCGGTCCCGATGGCCGAGATCAGGAACAGGACGGCCGAAAGAATGAGCACCTTCTTTCGCCCGAACCGGTCGCTCAGCGCGCCGGCCCCGGCCGCCCCGAGCGCGCAGCCCAGCAGCGCGCAGCCGGTGGCCCAGCCCTGTTGGACGTCGTTGAGTTCGAAGTGGGCCGTCAGCGGCCCGATAGCCCCGTTGATCACCCCCGTGTCATAGCCGAAGAGCAGCCCGCCCAGGGCCGCTACGATGCTGACCAGAAAGACGTAACGCATGCTGCCCTGCGGGGCCGTCGGATCGAGGTCCTGGCTCATGAGGCTGGTGACTCCCGTTCGGTCAAGGTTTGCAGTGGTCCACCGCGTTCTTCAGCGCCCAGGCGATGAACATGGCGTGATCGTTGTTCTTGTAGCTGCCGTCGGCGTTCCTATATCGTCGGCGGGCCCGCTCCATCGATTCGACGGCCGGACAGGCTTTGTCGCCGAGGAGTTCCAGCGTGCGCGCGGCGTGCAGGACGACCGTTTCGCGCGGGTCGTTCAGCCCCGCTGTCAGTACGGGCAGCGCCTGCTCGCCTCGGCCGAACCGGCACAGAACGCCGGCGGCGACGAAACGCACGTTCGGACTCGGATCATCCAGCGCCTTCTCCAGCGCATCGAGAGCCGGCACCGCCTCGACGCCGAGCGCCTCCAGCGCGACGACGGCCCAATACCGCACGGCGCTGTCGCGGTCGGTGAGACTCGTCTTCAACGTGGGCAGCGCCTGTCGCCCTGCACCGACCTGCATCGCCGACGCCAGGATGCGCGATTGCGGATACTGATCCAGCCGGCGTGCCATTTCATACGGCGTCGATCCGGCCGCTCGGATGTGCATCTCGGCCTCGGGCAGCAGCCCCACGTCCTTCGTTTGAAGCATCCAGTTGCGAAGCTCCTTTCGCAGGCGGTTCAGGGCGTCCCGATGCGTGAGCGCATCGGCGAGATTCTCCATCTCGTGCGGGTCCGCCTGCGTGTCGTACAGCTCTTCGACCGGCTTGCTGGGCGCCCACAACGGCTTCTGTGGTTTGGTAAGCGCCCCTGAGGCCGCCACACGCCGCAGCTCCTGCATGATCTCCGCCTGGTCGCAATATGTGCTGGGCTGGATGTAGGGCAGGTGCGGCATGAAGTGGCGGATGTACTTGTACCGCTTATCGCGGACGCACCGCGACATCTCGTACGCCTCGTCGACCCGGCTGGACGCGCCGTAGATGTAGTCGCGCGGCGGCACCATCTGCGGTCCGAGGAATGGGCGGCCCTGCATGTGCTCCGGGATGAGCACGCCCGCCAGCGTCAGCACCGTCGGCGGCAGGTCGATGGAACTGACGAGCCGGTCGATGCGACCGCCCGGCGATGTCGGGGCCAGGCTGCGGTATCGTGCCCCGAAGCGCACGATCAGCGGCACGCGCAGTCCGGAATCGTAGAGCGTGCGTTTGAACCGGGGCAGGCCCATCCCGTGATCGGAATAGAAGAACACGATGGTGTCGTCGGCCAGGCCGTCGGCTTCGAGCTGAGCCAGCAGGTCACCGACCTGTTTGTCCATGTAGGTGATGAGGTCGTAGTAGCGGGCCCAGATGTTTCGCACTATCGGCGTGTCGGGATAGTAGGGCGGCAAGACAAGCGCGTCGGGATCGTGACGTTCCTCAGGCGCGAGCTTCGAGCGGTACTTGGCGAAGAACTCCTCATCGGAGCCGTTGATCTGGCCCTGGTGGGTGGAGACGAAGTTGAAGACGCTGAAGAACGGCTGGCCTGGCCGGCGTTTGCGCCAGTGGGCGTTCGGGCCGGATTCGTCCCAGATCATCGGGTCCTTGAAGTTGTAGTCTTCCTTCTCGTTGTTCGAGCAGTAGTAGCCGGCGGCGCGTAGCAGCTTCGGAAACGGCTGGATCGACGCCGGCGGCGGCACGGTGGACCGCAGGTGCTGGCTGCCGAGCGAGGTCGCGTAGACGCCCGTGATCAGACACGACCGGACGGGGCTGCAAACGGGAGCAGTGACGAACGCCTGGGTATAACGCGTGCCTTCGTCCGCCAGTCCGTCGAGGTTGGGCGTCCGCGCGTGCGGGTCGCCGTAGCAGCCCAGATACGGGCTGATGTCCTCACAGGTGATCCAGAGAATGTTGGGTTTCGCTTGGGGCGTTTCAGCAATGCCAGACGTGGGGCGCTTGGATGGGGTGCATCCCGATAGTGCCGTGCCCACGGCGCACAGGCCGGCCGTTCGCAGGAAATCACGGCGCGTCTGGATTCGATCCTTCATGATACCATCCTCATCTATTTGGCCACGACGGTCAGATCTCGAACGCTGCGAACCGGTTCCTGTCCGGCAACCGCCAGATCGGCCATCACGAGGTACAGGCCTGGATCGTAGGGAACGGTTTGCGTGAATGAAACGCGCTTCTGGCCCAGCGCCTCGACCCTGCACGGCTCCTCCTGGCGGGCGAGGAGCACATCGCCCTTGCGGATCAGCAGCCGCACGTTGCCTTCCCGCTCCAGGGCCAGATCGTTGGTCACGACGATCTCGAATTCTTGCTTCTCGCCGGCCGGCAGGTCCTGACCCCAGTAGTCGAGCATGACCCCGACCGGCGCGAACGCGTCGCGCACGTATCGCTCGAAGTTGGGCTCGAACGTGAGCTTCTCCAGGTCGATGAAGTGATCGCTGGTCGCGCCGCCTTCGGGTCGGGGCTTGTCGCCGGCGCGGGAGTAACCCAGCCCGCAGAAGTGCAGCACGCCCGCGCATTGCCGGCCGCTGCGCCAGAACTCCGTCTTGGCCGCCAGGTACTTTGCGAAGAGCAGTCGCCGCTCCTCGGTCGTCGAGTTCGCACCGAGCAGCTTCTCATACACCGGCTCCGTCAGGCATGTGGGCGTGCCGTCGCGGTTGAGCCAGAGCCAGGCGTATTCGTTGATGAGGATCGGCACTTTGAGCTTTCGCTGGGCTTCGTTCAGGGGCGGCAGCGGCGAGACGTTGACCATGTCTTTGAGGCTGGCAACCTTCGCGCTGCCCCAGGCGGGGTTGAACAGGCCGATCATCAGATACGGATGGGCTTCGACGCAATCCTGCTCACTCTGCGGTTCGGCCCAGCCGTTCTCCCACGGCCGGTTCGAAAGGTCCAGGCGGCGCACCGCTTCGAGGGCCTTGCCCGTCTCGGCGGTGTTGCTCTCGTTCTGCGCGTCCCAGATCACCACGCACGGATGGTTCCAACGCTCGCGCATCCACTCGGTGTATTCGGGGATGATCTTCTCGGCCGTCGGCTTCTCGGGCGCCTCGCCCAGCAGCCAGATCGGGAACTCATCCTGGATGAGAAAGCCCACTTCGTCGGCGATGTCGTACCACAACTCCGGCGGGAAGCCGATGCAGTAGCGGATGCTGTTCCAGTGCATGCCCTTGAACTTCTGGTGCAGCCGACGGACCCACTCGGCGCGCCAGGGCCGGTCGCCCCGTTCGGCGTCCTCGAAGAACCGGTAGGCGCAGACGTTCGTGCCCCGCATGAAGTAAGGTTTGCCGTTCAGCATCGCCCGGCCGCTGGCGCGGTCGAACGCAAACGACCGCATCCCGAAGCGAGTGCGGACCCGGTCCGTGCCGATGTTTACTTCGATCTCGTAGAGAAACGGGTCCTCCGGCGACCACAGGCGGCAACCCTCCATTGGGAACTCCTCGTCCAGAGGATACCAGTCGTCGTCCCCGATCTTGCTCACCAGCGTCGTGTCATAGACGACACCGCGGCCGCTGGCGGCCTCGCGAATCGTGTACTTCACGTCCATCTGCTCCTGCCGCGTGGGATTGAGCACCTTCGCCAGCAGGCGAACCGTCTTCTGCTCCACGTTGGGCACCATCTGCACCGTCTCGATGTACGGCGCCCCGGTCAGGATCAGCTCGATCGAATCGTAGATGCCCGGAATGTAGAGGTACTTCTCGAAGTCCCAGCCGCTCGGGACATCTGTCGGTCGCGAGTCGCGGTCGGCGCCGATGCGGACAATCAGCTCGTTGGCCTGCCCGCCGCCCTTGAGATGGGGTTTGACATCCATCATCGCCGGCGTGAAGCACGGCAGGTGCTCGCCGACGAGTTGCCCGTTGAGCCAGACCTTCGTGCCGTACCGCGCCTTGTGGATCTTCAGCAGCGCGATGTCGGGAATCGGTCCCTCGACGGCGAACGACCGTCGATACCAGAACGCCTGCCGCCGCTCGCTCTTTTTGCCCACCCCGGCAAACGCCGGCTCGGCCATGTCGATCAGCCCCGGCACCGGAACCGTGTGCTCGAACCGCGCCGGCATCGAGTCCATCGACCCTTCCGCCACCTGCCACGTCCCGTTCAGGTCGATCACCTTTCGCGGGTTGATCTCGCCTGCACGGACGCACGGCCCATCCATTGGCGTCATGATGGCTGCAACAACGACAAACACGATCTTAGTCTTCATGATCTGCTCCTGCATCCATCCGTTTCGATATCTGCCCCGCCCACCATCCTACCACGTCCGGCCCTCACGGAACACCCGCGAGTTTCTATTGACTATCGCTCTCGTTCAGCTTTTGGATGATCTCGTGCTGGCGCAGATCGTTGCGGGTTCTTATGTTCTGCGCCTGCCTTCTGGCCTTGCCCAGGGCCACCAGCAGGATGGCCGAGAGAACGGCGATGATCGCGATGACCACCAGCAGTTCGATCAGCGAGAAAGCATCACGTCTGGCCTTCATCCCTCAGCCTCCTGTTGCCTTCAGCGCAGGCCCTCTTCATGCTGCTGGAAGTCGGCGGTGCTGAGATACCACTGCGCCAGCGTGGGCAATGGCAATAGCAGAACTGCACCACCGGATCGTCGAACTCGTACGCCGCCGCGCCACACAGACAGCTTCCCGCATGCGTTCCCAATGTGCTTGCTCCTTCTGACTGTTCCAGATAAGGTACCCGCCGCTCTAATTCTCACCCTTGCCTATCAGTCGATCAACATACTTGACGTACTCCGGGTGTATGTCCTGTCTGTATTGCTCGTCAAAGAACCACAACCCCGGGACAAGCTCTACGTCCCCACGACTGTCGCGGAAGAACCTGTCGTTCTCGGGATATGCTATGACTCCCAGGCTCGGAGTCGGATGTAGTACCACCCATACGCTCCCATTATCCTCTACCCGGATGAAGAGTGGATCAACATCGAGAATTACCTTTGGAAAGCTTGCCGCCTCTGCCGAAGGATGGCGACGGACAGAATACGCCATAGGCTTGAGACCGCCGGCCGCAGCGCGTGCTGACAACTGCCGGCACGCACGTAACAGGGCATGATGATCTGTCTCACATAGCAGGTTCACCAGCCGGCGGTCGAACTTCTGGCGTTCCCTGATCACATAGATGACCGGCACAGCGATGAGAATTCCAGAGGCAACGAGCACAACTCCGACGAGGCGAACACGGCGCTTTCCCGCATGCGTTCCCAACGTATGTGTCCTCCTTTTGGCCGTTCCGGAAGATGTGCCGGATGCCTTCGATTCCTCCCCGGTGGTCAGTCCACGATCTCCAGATCCGCCAGGTAGATGGCGGTGATGGGTTTGCCGGTCGCGTCTTTCTCGTGCGATGAGTACCACGACACCAGCGCGCGGCCCGGGCCGGTCTCGACCAAGCCGGGGTAGGAGTTGTCGCCGGCGCTGGGAAGCTCGGCGAATTCGTGCAACTGATCGTTCACGAGCCAGCACAGCGAGGTGACAGGTCCTTTGTCCCCGATGGTCTTGCGCCCGCCGACCACGTAGCGGCCGGCCCATCGCGTCAGCAGCGGGCCGCCGATGTAGCGGTCGAGTTCCTGGCGTTCCCACTGCGTGTAGGGCTTCTTAGACCTCAGAAGTTGGGCGTTGGCTCTGCCTCTTCGCCCGATGGCGATGATGCTGCCGTCGGCCTCGAACTGGAACGCGGTCTCGTCACCGTCGATTTCCTGAAACAGGGCGCGGGTCCTCCAGATCAGGCCGTCGTCGCTTTCGAGCATCGCCGATTCGACCATCGAACCTTCCCCTTTCGGCCCGACCGCGAAGTCCTTCTTTCGCCGGCCGCAGAGATAGGCCTTCCCATCGAAGGCATTGGCCCGCCAGATGTAGTGGCCGAACGTCCCTTCGAGCAGGACGGGACTGTGCCACTCGGCGCCGTCTTTGGACCATGCGGTATACCCCAGATGCTGGTTCAGGTCGTAGTCCTGCGGTTTCGGCGACGTCTGGCCGCAGTACCAGGTGCCGGTGTAGACGAACAGCGTGTCCTTGAAGACCAGAAAATGCGGGTCGCGCGTGTCTCGCTTGTCAACGCTGAAACGGTGGACTTGTTCCCACTGCTTCGCGTCGGTGCTGGCGAGAATGATGATCGACGCCGTAGGATGCACCATGTGGCCGTCCGGGCAACTGCGGAACGTCAGGTAGAACCTGTCCCCAAAGCGAACGAGGTCCGTGAACGCGTTGTGCTCGCCGTTGTAAAACACGCGGCGAATGTTGGTGACTCTCACCTGGGGCGGTTGTCCGGCCGCCGCCGCCGCAGACGGCAGCAACGCCGCCATCGCCACGCCCAGCACGCTGATGAACGTCCTTCGTTTCATGGCCCGATCTCCTCTGCGACAATCCTGCTGTCGGCCCATCCGACCGAATTCCCGACAATTCCAATCCTCTCTCGCAAGTCGATCCGCGTGGTCTCCGGAAGTATATTATGGCCGCGACCCCGCCGCCGGGCAAAGGAAAGATGCGCCGTTCGTAGTGGCCCACCACGGCGAGCTACTGTCGGGCGCTTGTATACCCTCATGGGCACACCACAAACAGGGCGAGGCATGCCTCGCCCCTACAGGCACACTGCAGGCGAGCGCTATTGAGTCTCATCCGTTCAAGTCGGACGGCTTTCGGGGAAGGACGGCAGGCCCTGGTCGATGCAGGCCCACGGAACGGCCCGTTTCGTCCAGGTCTGGCAGGTCGGTTTGACGCGCTGGGGCTCATCGAGACTGCCCGCCTTGAGGAAGACCAGATCGGGACATTTCTCGGCTCGGGTGAACAGGGGCGAGCCGCACTCGGGACAGAACTGGCGCGTGATCTTCCGGCCGCTGTCGGCGATGGTGGTGTAGCCTTTGACCTGGCCCGAGAGGATGCGCAGGTCGGCCGCCCGGACGAGAACGCCCACGGTGTAGGGCCCTCCCGTCGCTCGCTTGCAGTCGTCGCAGTGACAGTAGCTGGCGTTGCCAGGGTCGCCCGTGCATTCATACCGCACTGCGCCGCACAAGCATCCGCCCCGCAGAATCGTTTCCATATACGCTCCTTGTCCCCAGCAGACGCCGATCAGCCCGCATTCTCGTTCCGGCCGCATGATAGCCTCCGGACCGCTGCCAGGCAAAGAAGAGAGCACGCCGTTTCGTTCGCCGGGGTCCCGACGTGCATCGGAATAAGACACTACTTGCGGAATATGTATGCCCTCTTGGGCACACTACAGGCGGGGCGAAGCATGCCTCGCCTCTACGATCGAACGCCGGGCAGTTCCGCGATGCGGAGTTCGAGGCGCTTGACTTCGCGCTTGATGCTGTTTCGTGCGATCATCTGCCAGGCGAAGACCTTCATCAACCCGACGAAATGCACCAGGCAGATGAAGAGGGCCGCGTACATGATCTGGTCTTTGGTCTGGTCGGCGGCGAAGAACCTGACCGCGCTGTAGGCGGCGCCGGCGACGAAGACAATCCCCCAGAACCAGACGAGGATTGCGGTCGAGAGCATCTTGCGGCTGTAGAAATCGGCCAGCATCGTGCGCAGCGTGTCTTCTTTCGAGTCCTCGTATTCCTGCGGTCCATCGATGATCTTTCTGATCTGTTCGTCGTTCATGGTGGCTCTCCTTGCAGGCTATCCTGCGGATTGTTGCCAGATTTCCTTGAACTCATTTCTGGCGTGAAACAGTCGCGACTTGACCGTCCCGGCCGGAACATCCAGCACGCGGGCGACCTCCGACAGGCCGAGACCTTCGAGGTAGTACAGAGTCAGCACGACCCGGCTGCGGACCGGCAACTGCCGCAGGATGCTCTGCAGATCGGCTGAGACATCCACGTCCAACGTGTCGTCCGACGCCGGATCGGAGGCAACGACCGGCGTTCGAGCCTCGGCCACAGACCGAATCCAGTCGTTGGCTTTGTTCGTCACGATACGATAGAGCCAGGGTCGCAGCCGGGCCGGGTCGTTCAGCCGGCGAAGGCCGCGCACCACGCCCAGCCAGCTTTCCTGCGTAACGTCCCAGGCGGCCTCGGAACTGCCCGTCAGACGACGGGAATACTGCCAGAGCCTCTTCTGCCAGCGAGAAACCAGGGCCTCCATAGCCCTGACGTTGCCGCTTTGCGCCTCCATCACCAGCAGTTCGTCAACAAGTTGTCCGGCCGCATCATCCATATCTACAGATTCAGTCCCCCCAGCGAACGGTTCGGTTCACCATTGTGCGAGGATTGCCCGGAAAAGTCCACTGCCGGCCCCCAATCGCGGGGATCAGGGCGGGTTTTTGGCATTTGGGCTTGTCTTCGAGCCGGATTTGCGTAGAATCAGACTGCTGCTGCCGGAGAGGTGTCGGAGTGGCTGATCGAGCAGCCTTGGAAAGGCTGTGTAGGGCTTGTCCCTACCGCGGGTTCGAATCCCGCCCTCTCCGTTCGTTTTTGGCCTTCGGGGCGCTGTTCAACAGCGAATGTGAGCGATGCGTAGGACAAGCTTGCTGTGCGCCCGCGCTAAGGAGAGTAGGACGTGACAGAAGCTCGCAGTGGTGGGGGAAAAGTCATCCGCCGGGGACCGTATCCCGAACTGACGTGGACCGCCATCCTCGTCGGCTACGGGCTGGGCTTTCTGATCACCATCAGCATGGGCTACGCCTGTCTGATCCTGGGCTTCTCTCACGAGGGCTCCGAACTGGCGGCCATCCTGGGCTTCGGCGTGCTGCGCGGCATCCTGCGACGCAACAGCATCATCGAAAACAACATCAGCCAGACGGTGGCCAGCAGCGTCAACGGCGCCTCGGCGGGCATCATGTTCTCCGTGCCGGCCCTGTTCATCCTGGGCCGCACCGACTTCAATCCCTATCTGATGGTCTTCGGCGCCATCGCCGGCGGCATCCTCGGCATCGCCTTCATCATCCCGCTTCGCAAGCAGATGATCGACTTCGAACGGCTCACCTATCCGGGCGGTGTAGCCGTCGCGACCGTGCTCAAGAGCCCCGGCGCCGGTGTCCACAAGGCGATCCTGCTGGTGATCGGCGCGGCGCTGAGCGCGACCATCGCCGTCGTCAGCCATGCAACGGGCTTCGAGAACTGGGCGCTGGGCGCCTACATCGGCATGCCGGACTACATGAACGGTGTCTGGTTCGTCTCGCTGCTGACGATCGGCATCGGATTCATCGCGGGCAAGGGGGGCCTGTGCTTCGTGATCGGCGGGTACGCCTGCTACTGGGTGCTGGCGCCGATCCTGGCGAAGATGGGCCTGCTGCCGACGCCGGAGCAGTTGCAGGTGATGGCCGAGCAGATGGGACAGAAGAGTCTCACGATGCCCGCATACCTGAACAAGCTGCTGTTTCGACCGGTCGGCATCGGGATGCTCGTCGGCGGCGCGCTGGCCGGGATCGCCCTGGCCCTGCCGCTGATCGTCAGCGCCGTCCGCAGTATGCAATCGGCCGCCAGGACCGGGGCCTCATTGTCGAAGGACGAGATGCCGATCAAGCTGCTCTATGTGGGCGTCGTCGGCGCCGTGATCGTCCTGGGCGTCGTCGCGGTCCTGTCCGTTGAGGAGATGGGCCTGGCGCGCGGGGTGCTTATGGCGGTGCTGGGCACGATCTGGATCTGGATGGCGGGGGTAATCCTGTCGGAGTGTATCGGACGGACCAACTGGTCGCCCATGAGCGGCATGACTCTGATCGCCGTAACGATCCTGATCGTCATCACCAAAGGCCTCGGCGACCGGGCCGCGATGATCTCCTCGGTGATGGTCGGCGCCGCCACGTGCATGGCGATGTCCCAGGCAACCGACCTGATGCTCGATCTGAAGACGGGCTATCTCGTCGGCGCGATCCCCAAACGGCAGCAGTACGGCCAGTTCCTCGCGACCTGGATCGGACCGATTTTGATGATCGGCCTGCTGTTCGTCCTGCACAAGGCCTATGGGCTGGGCAGCGAGCGGCTCCCGGCCCCGCAGGGGACCGTGCTGGCCAGCATGATGCGGGGCATCCTCGAAGGCGACGTGCCCGTGCACAAGTACCTGGCCGGCGCGGGCCTGGGGGCGCTGCTGAGCACCACCGGGATTGGCGGGCTCGGCATCCAGGTGGGCCTCGGGTTCTATCTGCCGTTCAGCATCGTGCTGACCTACACCATCGGCACAGTCCTGCGGATCGTCAGCGACAGAATCAAGGGCCGCCACTACAGTGAGCAGGTCGGCATCCCCATCGCCGCCGGGCTGGTCATCGGCGAAGGGATCGTCGGCGTCGGTTTCGCCGTCTATTCGGTCATCATCGGAATGAAGGGGGGATAGACTTCTGAGACTGCTTGGATTCCTGATGGTAACGATCGGTTTCATCATCGCGTCATTGGCCGCCGTGGTCGATGAGGACATGGTGAAGTGGCTGTGGTATGTGCCGGCGCTGGCGCTGGGCATTGCGGGTGTCGTGGTGATCCGGACCCACGTGGCCCGCCGGACCAAGGCCGACCACCACGTCGCCGCCAATATCGAAACCATCGAGGCCAGCCTGGGCCGGATCGCGGCCAATATCGACAAACTCAACGCCGACAAGCACGCGGTCGACACCTACGACGTGCGGCATCAGATCGACGAGTTGTTCGCCGACGACCTTGAGACGTTTGTTGATGCCCGGCAGAGCATCGCCCATCGACATGGACTGGCCGCCTACGGCGAGGTGATGACCAGCTTCGCCGCCGGCGAACGCTACCTCAACCGCGTTTGGTCCGCCTCCGCCGACGGCTATATCGACGAGGTCCATGCCTATCTCGAAAAGGCCAAGGACCAGTTCGCCGAAACCTTCACCCTCCTCCGCCGCCTGCAAACCCCCTCCGACGTTCATTCGTAGTGGCGTCGTGAGACGCTACTCCTATATGCCTTACGGGCACGCTACGAACAGAGCATCGCCCTTGCGTGGCTCCCGGCAGGGCAGTACCATTGCAGGAAGAGAGTCGTTCACTGTAATGGGAGATCACTGATGGTCGCAACGCGACAACAGGCGATGGGAGTTGCGGTCAGGGCCCGCAGGGCTTGGAACAACTGTACGGCCCCCGCCTTCGTGGGGTGTATCTCTATGGCTCGGCCGCACGCGATGAGTTGACATCCGACAGCGACATCGATATCGCGGTGATTCTCGATGAGATCCCCAACCGCTCCGCCGAGCACAAACGCACCAGCCGGCTCGGCGCCGACCTGAGCCTTGAATTCGGCACGGTCGTCCTCTTCTTCTTTGCCGAAGAAAAGGACTTCGCCGCCGGACGTTTCGCCATCCACAGAGCTATCCGAGACGAGGGCATCGCCGCGTGACCGAGGAAGTCCGGATTCTCCTCAACCAAGACCGTTTTGCCGCTGTGGTCACATGAACCTATGATGCAATGTTCCACGCCGCAACCGCCGCACTGCTCCTCCACGACATTCGGCGCAGTTCTCATCATGGTCTGCTGTCAGCCCTCGCGGAGCACTTCGTCAAAACCAAGCGAGTCACCCCTGAGTTCTTCGAGCATTTCCGTGAGGCGTTCGAACGTCGTCAGCAGACTGACTATGAACCTCTTATGAACACCGATCGGCGGACCGCCCGGGAGTCCCTTGATCGGGCCATCAACTCTGTCGACGCCTGTCGGAGGCTCATAGGCTGACTCCGGGCTTCCGTCCTGGTCGTCTTCCTCATCCAGAAACGAGAGCATCATCGAGGGGGCGGACGCGGGCGTTGGGGTCGACGTATTTGGCTTCGCAGGTCAGCGGGCGTGGCGGCGGAACTCGGGGGCCTCTTTGAGGCAGGTGCCGACGATGCGCATGGACCTGGCGGCGGCGCTGATGCCGCAGCGCTCGATTGCGAGTGGCTCGTCGCCGACCTCGGGATAACCTTTCTCGTCGGGGGTGAGCTTCTCCCAATTCTCGAAGAGGCGGGCCCAGTCACTGTTGGCGATGCGGTTCATCACCCGCTTGGCCTTGAACGAGTACCAGAAGCTGTCGTGGTAGAGCACGCTGGCCAGGTACGACCAGGGCGCCAGCACGGTCTTGAGCGACCACTCGACGGGCTTCTTCAGCGGGCCCCAGTAGATTTTGTGCTGCATCTTCGCGGCGAAAGTCATCTTCTTGAAGGGGCCTTCGAAATGCCAGTTCTCCTGTGCGGCGTCGAGGTCTCCGACGATCTCGATCTGGCCGGGGTCGCCGCAGCCAAGCCCCAGATCGTGGGCCAGCCGGACGTACTTGAGGTCGCGCAACGGGTCCATGCCCATCATCTTCGCAGCGGTCGCGTCGATCGCCACCTGGTCGGCACTGGCGAGCAGCACGTTCTTGACATGCGGCACCATGCAGCGCGGGCCGGGCCCGTCGCCGGCGAAGGTCCCGTCCATCACCGCGAAGACGCCGCGATGGATCTTCTTCTGGATCATCAGCAGATCAACGAGCGTCTCGTGGATCACCGGATGCGTCCAGTGCCGCTTCTCGTTCAGCAACCCGCCGAAGGCGTTCTTCATCGCGCCCGTGGTCGTGGTGAAGACGTGCGTCTTCACGGTCGGCAGATGGATGATGTTCTCGCCGATGAACCGTTTGGGGATGTGGAACCCCTTGGGGTAGACCTCGTTGAGGCAGAGGAACTTGTCGGCCAGGTCGCCCACCGCGTCGCGGATGTGAATCCACTCCTGGCCTTCGTACAGATGCACGTTCCGCAGGCCGTGGGCGTCGGTTACGTTGATCTGCTTGTTCTCACGCTCGCCCAAGTGGGCGTCGATCACGACAGTCCTGTTGTGGCAGCCGTGAATGAGGTTGGGGTCATAGCCGTCCCGCTTCATCGCCCGGATCACGCCTTCGAGCTGCCAGGGCGTGGTCGAGCTGCCAGGGAAGAAGAAGTGCCAGGAGATGTTGATCTTCAGGGCGGTGTCGGCGTTTCTGGCGATCGTGTCCTGGTAGCCGGCCAGATTCATGAGGCGGTGATAGTCCTCCAGAACCGTTCTCGGGCTGGTGCGGACGACGGCGACTCTGGCTCTCATCGATTCCTCACATCTTTGTATGGAACACGTGCAGCCGCACGGATTCAGGTCCTGTTCTCGGCGGGCCTCTTGACCAGCCTGGCCACATAATGGGCGCTGCCCTTTCGCAGCCTTGACTTCTCCAGATATCGTTCAATACCCGCCAGGGGCTTGAGCAGAAACGAGGGAACAAAGTCCGGCAGGAACGTGAAATAGAGCTTGCCCTGCGCCCAGTCGGCGCCGGCCAGATCCGGGAGCCGGTCGGGGCGGATCCACCGTTCGTTGCCCTCGTCGATCCCGCGAATCAGCGGGAACACGTATCCGAGATAGAAACGGAACAGCGGGTTCATCGTGTTGATCTCCTGGAGGAAGAACACCCCGCCCGGCTTGAGAACTCTCACGATCTCTTCGAGAACCTGCAATTGCTCTTGTAGATCTACGACGTGATGGAGCACATTGATCGCGTAGGCGAAATCGAAATGGTTGTCGTCGAACGGCAGCTTCACGGCATCGGCCGCCAGGCAGGCGCACTCGACCTTCTGCTCCTGTGCGTATTGCTGGGCCATTCGGATCTGGGCCGGCGAGCGGTCGACGCCCGTCATCCGATAGCCCAGTCGCGCCATCTCGCAAGCGTACCACCCATGCCCGCAACCGATGTCGAGCCCCCGCGCGCCATCCTTCGGGCCGAGCGATTGCAGCGTCTCCTGCATGTACCGAACCTTGCGCATCAGCAGTCGCTGACGCACGTGCTCGGGGATACGCTGCTCGTAGGTCTCCGCGATCTGATCGAAATGGTCCTGCGACCTGTGGCTGTGCAGCCGGCCGAGCAGATTCTTCCACTTCGACAACAAGGTGATCGAGCCGACGGCGACGATGAACCATACGGTGGCGAGCCGGAAGACCACCGTAGAAACGATGGCTGCCGACAAAGGCACCGCCCCGGCGACAAGCTCGCGAACCAGCAACGAGCCGGCGACGCCGATACCGACGGGAATGCCGGTGAGACCGCCGAGGACCGTGGTATATCCGAACGTCCCCAGAGCGTCGGCGAGCCGGACCGGCGAGCCCATCAGGCCGAGCGTACCCGACAGAGCCACGCCCACGAGCGACCAGGCCAGGATCGAGAAGCCCAGCACGACGGCGACATTGAACGCCCCCGGCCAGCTTCTGAACCGCTTCGCCTGAAACCGCAGGCGGATCGCAAGAAGAGCGACGATCCACACCAAAGCGACGACGATCCCGTACACATAGAACCGGCCTGCAAGCATGGCGAACAGCGACAACACCAGCACGTCTGTCAGACGTTCCAGGAGCCAGACGTAGACGATGTCGGTCCGGCGTGTGGGATGCGTCCGCCCCACCAGTGGAACGCGGAGCAGCTCGCCCACATAGAACGGCGTCAGGATTGCCGGCAGCGTCACCAGGTAGATCAGCAGACCGTCTTCGGCCTTCAGACGAATGTCAACGGACCGCACGAGGAAGTGCCAGCGGACCCAGCGAAGAGAAACGTTGATGATGGTCACGAAGACCGTCAGCCCCAGGCTCGCGACGACGGCGCCGAGCCGATCGAGCACCGCTTCGGGACCGTCGAGCTTGCCGATCCACCACGCCGAGACGCCCGCTCCCAGCAACAGGAAGAGCAGCAAAAGGGCGCCGATCCACCCGAGGCCCGCCGCACGCGATGTCACCGGTTTTGTGTCCATCTAATTGGCTGCGCCCTTCGAGCGAAGCGCCCGATCGAGATTCTGCCGGGCGGTGGTGTAATCGGGTTTCGCCTCCAGTGCCCGACGGTAATGTTCGATGGCCTCGTCGACCTTGCCCTGGGTAATCAGGATATTCGCCAGGTTGTTGTGCGCCTGGTAGTATGCGGGTTGCAGCGCGATCGCCCGGCGATATTGCTCGACGGCCCCGTCCACATCCCCGGCGTCCTTGAGCGTCCGGCCCAGCAGATAATGCGCCTCCGGCAGGGCCGCGTGGCGATCGACGATCCACCGAAGATGCACGACCGCCTCGTCGTACCTCTGCAACTCCCGCAGCGCCGAGGCCAGGTTGTACCGCGCCTGCATGTAGTCGGCACGCAGCTCAACCGCCTTGGCGTAATGCTCGGCCGCTCCGACGTAGTCGGCCTTGTTGTAGAGCAGATCCGCAAGGCGGCGGTGCCCTTCCTCCGACGCCGGATCGGCCGCAACCGCCTCCCGGCATTCCTGCATGGCCCAATCGGGCTTGTCGGCCAGACGATAGCAACTGGCCCGCAGCAGGTGCCACTGCGCCCGATTCGGCTGATAGGGAACGAGGTGGATGCTCGCAATCGCGTACAGCGCGACGAGCGCGGCCAGCCCTCCGAGAGACGCCGCACGTCGGCCGGACACGAACAGCCGTCCGACACGATACAACCCATCGGCGCCGAACAGGAAGAGGAACGGGACCACCGGCATGCGGTACCGCCCCACCACGAAGAACGGCAGGTAGGAACCGAAGTAGGTCAGGATGAACAGGATCAGCAATATCGACACTTCAAACTGTCGCTCGGCGGCCGACGACGGAGGCTCGTCTCTTTCGCCGCGTGAACGCCTCGCGAAGAGGAACTGGAGGACGCCGAAACTCGCCAGCGCCAGCGGCAGCGGAAAGCCCGGCAGGTGACGCAGTGTGGCCGAGTTGGCCTTCTCCAGCTCCACCACCTTGTTGCTGCCCACCTCCTCCGGCCCCCAGAACAGCGCCGCCTTGATCGCGACGAGCTTCAGTGCCCGGGCGGGATGCGTTCGGATGAACTGCATCGCCCTTTCGACGAAGTAGGAAGAGACCTCGGAGTGCTTGACCTTGCGGCCGAGCTTCTTCTCCACGCCGCGAACCATCTTGGGATAGTCGAAGCACGTCCAGTTGTCGCCGGCCCCAAGCTCCTTCAGGTCCGGGATGATCGTATACCGCCCGTTGGCGCCTTCGTGGTTGCCCGTGTACAGACTGATGCCGATGTTGGACGTGATCAGCACGAAGTCCTTCGCAACGATCCAATTGCGGATCGTCACGGGGGCAATCATCACAGCGATCCCGGCGGCGAATCCCAGCGCGACCGGCGTCAGCCGCCGATGGTCCCGCCGCCGTCGGGCCACCCACCAGGACCAGCCGAGAAGGATCGGTGCGAACAGCAGGATGTTCGCTCGCACCAGGGCGAAGAGCCCGAACAGCACTCCGCCGACCAGCCCGCGCCCGAGCGTGAACCGGTCGGACCAGAGGCTCAGGACATAGAACAGCGCCAGGCCGAAGGTCACGAGCAGCACGGGTTCGAGCAGTTCCCCTTCAAAATAGATGAACGCCCCGTAGCACGACATCAGGGCGGCAAAGATCAGTCCTGTCGCAGAGCCGAAGAGCCTGCGGCCGAGAAGGTACGCCAGGATGCCGTTGACCAGTCCGAGAGCCATCTGCACGATCCGGGCGGCCAGGTAGCTGCCGCCGAACAGATAGTACACGCCCGCCAGAAAGAACGGATACGCCGGAGGACGCAGGTACGGCTGCGAGCGGATCTCCGGATCGGTCCAGTCGCTCAGGTTCCTCGGCAGCGTCCAGTCGCCCGTGGCAAGGCCCCGCGCCCAGTAGTCGTGGTAGGCCGGATCGATCTGCGGAAGCGCGAAGTCCGGATTGTGGACGAGCTCTCGCAGGTAGGAAGCCCGCAGGGCCCCGCCCAGAAGAAGAATCGCCAGCAGAAGAACCCAGGTCAGGCGGGCGTTGTCGTGCGAGGTCGGGCTTGCCGGACCGGTCCTGTCGGCAGCCTTCGATCCGGCGCCGTCGCGGCGCGTCCGGACTCTGTTGCCTCTGACTCGACCTGTCTGTGCCATACCGGCTTCTCACTGGGTGCGGATCCGACCCGACCGTAACGCAAGTCACACGTCGCGGTCGCCTCCCCTGCCACACAAAACACTCCATCTCGGAGTTGCCAGCATGATTGTAGGGGACGTCGGCCGAAAAAGCAACCGGAATGTGCACGACGTTCAGGCGCCGCGCGTCCGTCATCATCGTGACAACATCGCGAACGGCCGGCGCATTGCACTGCGCCGTTCATGACAGTCGGTCAGTTCAGCTTGGTCAAGTAGATATTTCGGAACCGGAATTGTCCTCCACCGGGCACTTCGGCCTGTAGCGCGATGAATCCCCTCTCGGGGCCGGTCAGGCCGTCCGCCTGCCAGGCCGGCCGGCCGTTGATCTCCAGCGACGCCTTCGTGCCCTGCACCGTCAGCTTGAAGGCGTTCCACTGCCCGTCCCTGGTCAGTCCCTCGCTTCGGGCCCCCTCCAGCGATGAGACGTTGCCTTCCTGGCCCTTGAGCAGGTTGACCTGATGCTGTGCGGGCCAGGGCTGGCCGGCCGGCACGGAATCATAGCGGAAGTAGACCCCGCTGTCCCATCGATCCTGACGAAGGGCCTTCCATTCGAATTCGAGAATGAAGTCGCCGTACTGCTCCTGCGTCTGCACGAGTCCGTTGCCGGCGACGAGCAAGAGGTCTCCGTCGTCGACAATCGCTTCGCACTTGAGGACCGTCCAGCCCTCCAGCGTCGTGCCGTCGAACAGGGCAAGGCGCTTGCCTTCGGTCGAATCCTTCTGTGTCTTGAGACAAGCGCAGGAACTGACGAGCGCCATGACGACCAGAACCACCATGCTACGGAATACGCGCGACGTTTTCATACAATCTCCCGAATGCTCCAACACTACTGCCTGTCACGACATCGAAGCCTGCACCGATCGCGTAACGCTCTACATATCCCCTTTGCCCTGGCGCGGCATGGCGATGGTCCCGGTCCGGGCCACGCTCTTGATGCCGTAGGGCCGGCAGACGTTGATGAACGCATCGATCTTCGTCTCCGGTCCGCTGACCTCGACCATAATGGACTTGAGGCCGATATCGACGACGCGCCCTCGGAACATCTCGATCAGCGCGAAGATCTCGGGCCGCTTCTCCGGCGGCGCCGAGACGCCGATGAGCATGAGGTCGCGGGCAACCACCGGCTGGCCGGCGAAATCCTGAACCTTGACCACCGGGACGATCTTGGCCAGTTGCTTGCGCACCTGTTCGAGGACGCGGTCGTCGCCGACGACGACGATCGTCATCCGGCTCAGATCGGGGTCTTCGGTGCGTCCGACGACCAGCGAGTCGATATTGAAGGCGCGTGCGGCGAACATTCCCGCAACATGGGCCAGAACGCCCGGTTTGTTCTCGACGAGAGCACTGATGATGTGTTTCATGGCAAACCCCGCTTTCTATGCAGTCGATTAGATGAGTCGTTCCAGGATATCCAGGCCGTCCATTTCGTTGAGACTCTTGCCCGCCGGGACCATCGGCCAGACGTTTTCCTCGGCCTCGACCTGGAAATCCACCACGCAGGGTCGCTTCTCCGCAAGCATCTGCTCGATAACCTCAGGCACGTCTTCCTTCTTGTCGACGGTGATCCCTGCAGCGCCCATGGCGCGGGCGACGGCGGCATAGTCGGGGTTCTTCAGATAGCTGCACGCATAGCGTCGACCGTAGAACAGCTCCTGCCACTGGCGGACCATGCCCATGTAGCCGTTGTTCATCAGGCAGACCTTGATCGGCAGCTCATACTGCACAGCGGTGGCCAACTCCGTCAGTGTCATATTGAAACTGTGGTCGCCGTCGATGTCGATGACGGTGGCGTCCGGCCTGGCGATCTGGGCGCCGATGGCCGCCGGCAGGCCAAAGCCCATCGTGCCGAGCCCGCCGGAGGTGATGAACTGGCGAGGCCTGGTGAACCGGTAGAACTGCGCCGCCCACATCTGGTGCTGACCGACGCCCGTGGCGACGATCGCATCACTGTTCGTCTGGCGGCACACTTCTTCGATGATGTACTGGGGCTTGATCCGGCCCGCGTTGCCGTCATACTTGAACGGGAACTTCTTCTTCCACTCGGCGATCCGGGCGAACCACGCCTCTCGCGGCCGATACTCGACCTCCTTGGCCAGTTCCGCCAGGATGTGCCGGGCGTCGCCGACGACGGGGATGTCGACGTGAACGTTCTTGGAGATGCTGGCCGGATCGATGTCGATGTGGACGATCTTGGCATTCGGCGCAAACGTGCTGAGCTTGCCCGTAACGCGGTCGTCGAACCGGGCCCCGACCGCGATCAGCAGGTCGGATTCCTGGACCGCATAATTGGCGTAGGCCGAGCCGTGCATGCCGAGCATGTCCAGCGATTCCGGGCGCCGCTGGTCGATGCTCCCCAGCCCAAGAAGCGTCATCGTCACGGGCAGATGCGCCTTCTCGGCCAGCGCGCGCAGCTCCTCGGCGGCATTGGCGATGATGACCCCGCCTCCGACGTACAGGACGGGCCGCTCCGATCTATTGATCGCCTCAGCCGCGGTCGAGATCTGTCGGGCATGTCCCTTGGCGCGAATCTTGTATCCCGGAAGGTTGATCTCCGCCCTTCCGTCGCCCTGGTACTTGCTGACCTCCACATCGACGGGCAGATCGATCAACACGGGGCCGGGCCGGCCGGTTGAGGCGATGTGGAACGCCTCGCGAACCGTGCGTTCGAGGTCCTTGACGTCCTTGACGATGCTGTTGTGCTTGGTGATCGGCCGGGTGATCCCCGTGGTGTCGGCCTCCTGGAACGCGTCGTTGCCGATCAGCTCCGTACGAACCTGTCCGGTGAGAGCGACCATAGGAATCGAGTCCATCATCGCCGTGGCCAGGCCGGTGACCAGGTTGCACGCCCCGGGCCCGCTCGTGGCCAGGACCACACCCACCTTGCCGCTGGCGCGGGCGTAGGCGTCGGCCATGTGGCAGCCCCCCTGCTCGTGGCGCGGGACAATGAATCGGATCGGGGCGTCATAGAGACGGTCGAACAGCGGCAGGACCACACCGCCGGTGTAGCCGAACATGACCTCGACTCCGAGATCGAGGAGCGTATCGACGATGATCTGGGCGCCGGTCCTCTCCGGCAGGCCCTCGGCGGCTGGGGCCGAATCACGTGAATTCGATGGCATTGGGTTCTCCTTTCCTTTATTGGCACGACGCCGGGGTATTCCGTCGCCGCGACCTTCTTATCCGGCATTGCAGGCTCTTTGGCAGTGGATCATGCAGAACCTCTGCTCAGGGCGGATGCCTGAAGTCTACATGGCACTCTCAAGCATTCGCAGCCCTTCCATTTCGTGGAGGCCTTTGCCCGTCGGCACCATTGGCCAGACATTCTCATGGGCCTCGACGTGAAAATCAACAAGACACGGCCTTTTCTCGGCAAGCATTTGGTCGATAGCGCTCCCGACATCGGCCTTGGCGTCCACGCCGATGCCGACGGCGCCGACCGCTCGCGCATACGCGGCGTAGTCAGGGTTCTTCACGTGGCTATGAACGTATCGCCGATCGTAAAACAGCTCCTGCCACTGGCGCACCATACCCATGGTGCCGTTGTTGAGGATACATATCTTGATCGGAAGCTCGGCCTGGACGGCCGTCGAAAGCTCCGACAGCGTCATATTGAAGCTGTGGTCGCCGTCGATATCGATGACCGTCGCATCGGGTCGGGCCAGTTGGGCGCCGATGGCCGCCGGCAGGCCGAAACCCATCGTGCCCAGCCCACCCGATGTAATCAACTGCCGGGCCCGGCGGAACCTGTAGAACTGGGCGGTCCACATCTGGTGCTGGCCGACGCCGGTCGTGATGATCGCATCGCCATTCGTCCGCCGACACAGTTCCTCAATGATGTATTGCGGCTTGATTCCGCTGGCGGTACGGTCGAAATCGAGGGCGCACGCGGTCTTCCATTGTGCGATCTGCGCGAACCACGCCGCCCTTTCACGGCGTTCGACGTGCCGGGTCAGTTGCCGCAGAACAGCCCTGGCATCGCCGACGATGGGAATGTCTACACGAACGTTCTTGGCGATGCTGGCCGCATCGATGTCGATGTGAATCACCCGGGCCTTGGGAGCGAAGCTCTTCAGATCGCCGGTAACACGGTCGTCGAATCGGGCCCCGACGGCGATCAGCAGATCGCATTCCTGAACCGCATAGTTGGCATATGCGGTCCCGTGCATGCCGAGCATATCCAGCGACTCGGGCCAATTCTGGTCGTAGCTGCCCAGTCCCATCAGTGTCATCGCGACGGGCAGGTGGGCCCTTTGCGCCAGCTCGCGCAGCTCACCGGCGGCGTTGCCGCTGACGACCCCCCCGCCGGCCAGCAACACGGGACGGTGGGCGCGATTGATTTCCTCGGCCGCACGGGCGATCTGGGCCGCATGGGCGCTGGAACGAACGTTGTACCCGCGCAAAGCGATCCCTGTGGGATTGACGGATGGGCACGCGGCGAACTCCAAATCCACCGGCAGATCGATCAGGACAGGCCCGGGCCGGCCTGTCGAGGCGATGTGAAAGGCCTCGTGGAGCGTCCCGGCCAGGTCCTCAACACGCTTGACGATGTAATTGTGCTTCGTGACCGGACGCGTGATCCCCACCATCGGGGCTTCCTGGAAGGCGTCGCCACCGATCAGGTCGGTGCGGACCTGCCCCGTGATGGCCACAAGCGGGACCGAATCCATCATCGCCGTGGCCAGACCCGTAACGAGATTGCAGGCGCCAGGACCGCTGGTGGCGATAACAACGCCCGTCTTACCACTGGCACGGGCGTAGGCATCGGCCATGTGGCAACCCCCCTGCTCGTGGCAGGGCACGACGAAGCGGATCGGGGCCTCGTAGAGCCGATCGAAAAGAGGCAGTACCGAGGCGCCGATGTAGCCGAAGACCGTGTCGACACCGTGCGCAAGTAGAGCATCAACAACGATTTGAGCGCCGGTCCGATAGCGTGGGGGTGCGGCCGCTCCGGCAGCGGAGAGGTGATCCGATGGCATAACTTCTTCCTTTCCCGATCAACACGTCGGGCTCCTACCATCAGGGGCCCTTTGGTCATTCCGGCGGATCGTGGCTTTGAGGGCTTGCCCCGAGGCGACCAACCACTCTTGCACTGAAGAGCAGCCGATACACCCGGAGATACAGGCTCTTACCACGACCCCGTAACCATCCCACATTCACGGGGATGCACCAGGATCTTGCCCGTGCTCATACACGGACGATGTATCCTACGAATATCGGGTCGATTTGTCAAGCTCTTTTGTGATGGAGGGAACAAATTTGGGCATTTTCACTCATGTGCATGTAAGAGCCAGGACGATGCTAAGGCCAACGATACGGCGGTCATAAGGCGCCCCGCATCGCACTGTGAAACGGAAGGCTCGGGCGTCTTCCGGAAGGCAATCAGAGCCCTTGGCTTGCCATCTGCGAGCCATATGCTATAATAGCCGGTGTGGTTCAGATGCGTTTGTTTTCGTCATGGGCAGGGGCCCCCGGAGCAGGATGGCAGTGATAGGATTCGGTCAAGACGACAGGACCGACAGGAAGGCGGTTGATGCGGCCTCGGCCGTGTTTCGCGAACACGGCGCATTCATCCGGACCACCATCCGTTTTCAGGCCGGTAGCGAGTTTCAGGAGGACGAACTGGTACAGCAACTCTTCCTGTCCCTTGTAAACGCTCCCATTCCCGAAGACGTCAGGAACGTCAGAAACTACCTCTACCGAGCGATTGCCAACGATATCATGGATTCGGTCCGACGGAAGGCCCGCCAGCGGAAACATTTTCGGAAATTTGCAGAAGAATTTCGGATTTCCATCCACAGACAGGCACCGGCGGACGCCCTTATCGGCGAAGAAGACAGTGATGCGGCGTTCGCATGTCTGACCCGGCAGTTGGGCAGGAGAGAGGCAGAAGCTGTCAAGTTGAGATATCAGGATGATCGCAGTACTCCGGAGATCGCCCATATCATGGGCGTTGACAGGCGGACGGTGAGCCGGTATTTGGCCGCCGCATTGAGTCAGTTGAGGAGAATCCTGGCGATTGAATGAGGGATGGGGATGGTTGCATTCGATGGAAGCGAATCCTGCCACGAAGCGGAAGTGTACTACCATGATTCTGTCGAGGATCCCACCGGTTCGTCCATTCCGGCGTCGGTGAGAGCTCACATCGACAGTTGCTTCCACTGCCGCCGACGGATACAGACGCTCCGGGAAGCCCTCCGCGAGCTGGACAGCCGGCCTGAGTCGGCGCTCCCGGAGAAAGACCTGCAGCTCATTGCGGAGTTGCAGTCGCACTTCGAGCACCTCGATGAGCCGCTGGCCTGTAGGAGTGTCAAACCATTCCTCTGCGATCTTCTGTCCCCATCCATGAGGATCCGAATCCCCACTCCCGTGACCGTCCACGTGGATCGATGCGCCTCGTGTTCAAACGATCTCGACTCGCTCAGACAACTGACGCTCGGGGCCGACCAGTTGGCCCGTCTGGGTCGCCTGTACCGGGAGAGCCCAAACGACGACCCGAGTGCCTGCCTGACGGAGTCCCAGATGGATGCTGCTTCGTCTGCACACTTCGAAGACATGGCGTCCGGCGTCCTCGACCATCTGTGCGTCTGCCCGCGCTGCCGTCGCGACGTATACGAGCGTCGCCGGAACCTGCTGGCCCGTGTCGGCGGGGGGTCGGCCCCGACGCGATCCCTCCGTTGCGAACACATCTCGATGGCCGATCTGTTCGACTGTGTTGTTCCCTATGGCCTGCAGCTCGAGTTCTTCCGGACGGCCCGCCAACGGGCCCTCTGCGAACACGTGCGCTCCTGCCCCGCATGCCTTGAGAGAATGCAGCAGATTCATCACACCGTTTTTCAGATCGCCGAGCGTGCCGATTCCGGCGTGGTCACCATCTATTCGACGGACGGCCTTGGCGGAACGACGCCGGGGACAGCCTTGCCAACCTCTGGCCGAGCCTATCCCATCAACGTACGGGTCGAGCGGCATAGCCGCCGAATCGCCGGCCGTCTGATGCATCGCCTGGGTGGACCAGCCGTCAGGCCGCTGGCCAGGGCCGCCTTCCTCGTGGCCGCAATGATCCCCCTGGCGATCCTGTTCGTCGTCAGCGTGCCCTCGGCGTCGGGTCTGAGTGTCCGCCAGGTCGATCAGATCCTCGGCAGGGCCAAAACGGTGCACATCTCGGTGTTTCGCGAGGGCCAGAGCGAGCCATTCCGCCAGTTGTGGATCTCCCGGAACAAGGGAGTGGTCATCTCACAGATGGGATCGGAGAGCCGGATCTATGACCTGCCAAACCGTCGCGCGACGGTGGTCCGTCCCGACCCCGGGACCGTCGAGCATACAGATCTGAACAGGTCCGATCTGGACGCTGTCGAACGTTCGATGCGCCGCATTCTGGAGTCGTCGCTGCTCGATGCACCGCTGGATGCCGAGTTGAGCCGTCAGCCGGAGTCCTCCGGGCCGGCACATGCCCGGCTTGACGTGTATGAGATGACCTGGAATCGTTTGTCCGACCTGCGCGCCCCGCTGCCGGGCAAGTTCAGAGTCTACGTCGATCCCATTACGAGACTGCCCCAGCGACATGAGTTGTTCTCGTGGGTCCCCGCCATAAACGACTGGCACGTGCAGACGAGCCTGTATGAGTACCCGCAGGACGACGAAATCGAGGCACGTCGGCGGACGCTGCTGCCGCTGAAGTAGTCCGATTCTACCTGGGCTCCCACAGAGGCGTCCGATTGTGGTATGTCGGCTCGTCCGCTTCGCCCATCGTTTCCACGCGCAGGGCTTCGGCCTTCATGCGATCGACATGCCCATCGGCGAATCCGACGTTGACGGTCTTGTTCGGGTGCCGGCCGCCGATGGCGTCGTCGATCTGTCCCGGCAGCAGTTCCTTCTCCCTGTTGATCGCAAGACCCGGGATATACGCCGTGCCGATCGCCAGGGCGCCGGAGTAACGATGGGGAGGCTGCGTCGTCACATCCCACCAGCAAATGAGGGCATAGCCGCTGTCCACGAGCAAGACCGTCGCTCCCGGTTGACGGATCGTGCTCGTGGACAACGGCGGCCCCAAAAACTCCCGCTTGTAGGGACTCACGTCGGCGGCGCTTCGACACAAGGACCGGTTGACGCCGTAGTTGCCGCAGAGGACGCTCCGCGACAACCCCGGTGCTGCAATACGCCGTGAAGGGCACTCCAGTATCTTCCTGTCACGTAAAGACTGGTGGCGAACGGCGCCGATGAAGTCGGGCCAATACCACCCGGGCAGATCGTAAGCCGCGTCGCTGAGGTAGCCGCTCGGCGGGTTCGAACGCATCGCCCAGATACCATAGGGCAAGGTTTCATGTTCCGCTTCATATTGATGGAACTGGATCGCCAGGTCACGAATATGGGCCTGGCAGACCGTCGCCCTGGCCTGTTCGCGTGCGCTATGCAGCACCGGAAAGAGCAGTGCCGCCAACAACGTGATGACAGCAATCACGACGATCAGCTCGACGAGCGTGAAGGCTCTGGGTCTCATGGTCCGCATTGTAGGCTCAGCCGCCTCTGCGTCAATCGGCGTTCGCAGTGGTACCATCGGACGTCATCCGCCCCCATGCCCCACGAACACACCAAACACTGGCTTCCGGCTCATCCCGCTCAGCGACATGCGCTCATGGCGTACCAATCCCATACACCGGTCACCAGGCATCTTATGATGAGCGGGTCATAGTAGCAGTCCGTTCCTGCCATCCGAGCGTACAGACCGGTCGTACAGGTCCCGTCGGGAGCGGGCTCGCAACCCCACCGTTCGAAATACCACTGGAAGTACCCGAAGCAGCCCCACCCGTCGGGGGCATCGGTGCAGGGGATGATCCACTCATCCTGCAGCAGCAGCGTGCAGCTCCAGCCGTCGCCGCCTGCGATACGACGCAAGACGCCCTCAGGTACATCGGCGAACGGTCCTTCGATAGGCTCATTGGACAGCAGCAGAGCGACCCCGTCCGACCAGTCCGTCGCCACGAAGCCTCTGTCCTTGCGACAGTAGAACCTGTCATCGGCCAGGTCAACGATCCAGGCATAGCGATCGTCGACGCGATCGAGCACCACGAAATGCTCCTGTCCCGGCAGATGCAGAATCGCCTGGCAACCGGACAACGCCTCAAGGGTGGCCAAGTCGGTCTGTACAACACGGCAATGCAGACCGAGGCTCTGGGCGCCTCGTTTCAGGTCGTGCATCGTCGTGCGTCCATCCGACCCGACCATCTGCGTCAGCCTGGTCGCCGGCGCAACTCTGCCCAACTGCGTCGCGGCGTATTGCAGCGAGGCGGTGGCGCAGTTCTGAGGGCGCTTGCCCTGCTCGGCCACATAAGCCAGTCGCTCGGCCAGGAGCAGGTCCGCATCGACCGCGTTGGAGTGGTGGTACACCAGGGCCCTGGCAGACATCGTCGAGTAGTACTCCACCGATGTATCGGCGCCGAACGAAACGCTGAACCTCTCCGCACCCGGAACGGCCGCATCAACAGCGGTGTAATCCCACTTGTCTGAACACAGCAGGCGATTCGTGAAGGCATCGTACTGTTCGATCACGACCGTGGTGGGCACCCAATAGCCCCCGATCCGGCGGTATCCCGAGCAGTAGGTGGATGTCAACGTGTTGTTACCTCCGGGCAACGTATGGGCGGCCGCTGCCAGATCCTTCGAAGGGTCCAGCAAGAACGTCATCTCCGAACCGCCGGCAGGCTCAACGGTCAGCTCGATCTGAGTGGTCCCGTCGCGGACAATCTCGGTGGCCGAAACCTTCGCGGCGACCAGGTTCGCATACGACAGCAGGCCCCGGCCCCAGGGGATGACGCCGGCCGTCAACGGCCCGGTGACCGCCCGAGGCAGCCGGTCGCTCGTATCCACGATGGCCCCGCCGGCCGAGACCGCATAGATCGTATACTTCTGTCCATCCCACGCGAACACCCGGCGATCGTTCCAGCTCCTGTTGAAGTAGTTGACCATGGCGTTGCCCGCCAGATCGGCCGACGGCGTGACCGAATCGCTTCGCGACGAGATCGCGACCTCCCAGTAAAACCTTGTACCATCATACCTTAGCACAACCGACGAGGTCATGCTCGACTCGTTGGACAGCTCGTAACGCACGTTGAACGGGATCGCGTCGAGGTACATCTTCTGCAGTTCAAGCGTCCGCTCTGACTTGTCGGTCCTGCTCTGGTACTCACGAATCTCCTGCTCGATCCTCTCGGTGATCGACGAAGCATCCGTGGTCCTGGCGGCCCTGTACTGCTGGTGTTTGGCTTCGATGGTACCGGCTGGAATCCAGGTCTGCCGGCCCGTGCTCGTGAGTTTCTCGATGACCTCGAGCACCTCGGCCCTATCCAGGGATCTCTGGGCGTTGACTGGAGCGACCACACACACCGCCAGCAACGCGACGGCTGCAACTTTGCCTACCTTCATAGCTTACCTCCTTGTGGAAAAGTGTTTTGGCCGGAGAACATACGCGGCTCGGCGAAAGCGGGCCCGGTGCAGACATCACCTCAGACCGCCCCATGTTTAGGCGCACCTCAGACCGCAGATGTGGATGGAATTTCTGAAAATGTGAAAAAAAAGAGGCGCCGTCATGCTTCTTCATGGATCGGGCGAGGCGGGAGAACGGACTACGGCATGGCATCGGCGGCGCCGGGATCAGGCTCAGGCCGCACGGCTTCGGTTCGTTCGAGCCAGTATTCGCAGAAGAGCGACAGGTCATGAACATCGATCCGGTCATCGTCGTTCAAGTCGGTTGCCATCGGTGTGTTCGGGTCTGAAACGAAGGTCTCCCCCCAAAGACCGGCCAGCACAGCGAAATCTACAAAGTCAACAAGGCTGTCGGCATGGTAGTCACGAGACGCAACATGATGGAAAGAAAGAACTTGGATCAAATCCGCCTCGAATGGCGGGGGATCGCCGGGATCGTAGGGATTCGGCTCGGTCACGACGTCGATGCTCGGCGTGTAGCTGTACAATCCGACGCTGCATGTCCCAGCGGCTTTGGCATGGTAGTCCAGAACGAACCAAGGGCCGGCAACCGCGTCCGGGAACGCAAGCAGTTGAAATGACAGGCCACTCACATCGGCGGCGGCTGTGACCAAGGCGCCTGTGCCCGCCGCCGGAAGACACGAACCTTCGTAGGCGAAGAAAGGGGGATCCGTATTGTCGCCCCTCGCCGAGACGATCCCCGTGTCCATGTTCGCCCGTGAAAGCCACAATGCACCGTTCCAACGCAATGCAGTATCAGATGTTACGTAAATCACCAGGCGGGTTCCCACCATGATGTCCCGATACACATTGGGTACGTTCGGATCGGCCAGAGCCAATGGCGTCGCCTGATCGGACAGGTAGACGGAAGCCGAAACCCCCGCAGCGACGGTCGAGCCAAGAAGCCCCGCCAGAACCAGCGAAGCAGCGGCGATCAGACGCGGGCTGATTCGAGCCGCACGGCCCCCGCCCCAAGCACGCAGGCTGCAACCACGCATCTGGCAGCCGACGCATCGCACCAAACCGTCCCTTTCTGTAACTCGCATCCCAATATTATAGGGATTTGCCCTTTCCAGGTCAACCCGCTTGACCTCCTTGACCTGGCAGGCGACAGCGGGCCCAAAGGCCCTGCATGTCCCGAGTCGGCTTGCGGACGCGGAAATGGCTGTGCCGACCGGCAGGAAGCTCTTCGTCGCATATCCGGGTTATAGGTCTGGAATCGCTATCGATGCAACAGGGATTGTCTTCGCCTGACGAAGTGCGGGCAGGTGTCATCGGCCCATGTGAACAGGCCCTCCATCCTGCCCTGGTCGGCGTCGGTCCCGGTCGCCCATGCACAGTGGCCCCAGGTGGGTTTCTCGATACATGTTCGAGCCGGCGAGAAATACCGGCACCCTTCGCATTGTTGATCCACCATCTCAATCCATCCGTTCCACGAAGGCGGCGTTTTGCCGTCTCCAAAATCCGCCAAAGACAAACGGACACCTTCGCCGTTCGTAACCATGAGGCGACGATGGACAGACGAATGTGGATGAGAAAATCTCGTTGCGGCTTGGTTTTCCTGGCGATGCGCGCAAAAAAAGAGGGAGACAGCGACCCCCCTTGGCATAGATACCCGGTCTGCCGCCCCCCCTGGAAAAGAAGGAAGGAGTATTATGAGCGAGTTTCCTCGATCTCAGGCTTTTACTACCCCTTACACCCAAAGTATAGCTCAGCTTTGGACCGAGGCAAAAACGGCAGGAAGATTCTCGCCTTGGTTTCCGATGGGTCCGACCGGGTGGGACCGCCGGGACAATTGCCGCTTGTGGCGCGGAAATCGATCCACTATGATCGCGCGACGACAACGACCGTCGCCAAAGATCCGAATGAGGACTGCAGATGCTACCGTTTTCCGACCCCGTGTTGATCTTTGGCAGCGTCATGACGCTGATTCTCGTGGTGCCGCTGTTCGCGCGGAAGCTGCGCCTGCCCGAGATCGTCGGTCTGATCGTCGCCGGAACGGTGATCGGGCCCCATGGCGTCGGGGTCCTCGCCCGCGACCAGACGGTGCAGTTGCTCGGCACGGTCGGCCTGCTGTACATCATGTTCCTGGCCGGGCTGGAGATCGACCTGCACCAGGTCCGGAAGAACAGGAGCCATACGATCGTCTTCGGACTGCTGACGTTCAGCGTCCCTCTGGCGATGGGCATCCCGATGGGCATCTGGCTCCTCGGCATGACCGTTCCCTCGGCCATCCTGCTGGCCAGCATGTTCAGCTCCCACACACTGGTGACATTTCCAGCGGTGGGCAAGCTCGGCCTGGCCAAATCGCGGTCCGTCACGGCGGTGATCGGCGGAACGATCATCACCGATACGCTGGCCCTGCTGCTGCTGTCGGTCATCGCCAGCACCACGCGGGGCGACCTGACGGCAGGCTTCTGGGTCCGCCTGTTCAGTTTGATGGCCTTGTATGTCGCCGCCGTCTTGTGGCTCATCCCGCTCGTCGGCCGATGGTTCTTTCGCCATGTCGCCGCCGATGAGAGCAGCGAGTTCGTCTTCGTCCTGGCCGTCGCCCTTCTGAGTTCCTTTCTGGCCCACGTCGCCGGGCTCGAACCAATCATCGGGGCCTTCCTGGCCGGGATCGCCCTGAACACGCTGGTCCCCGAGAAGAGCCTGCTGATGACCCGGATCCATTTCACGGGAGAGGTCATCTTCATTCCGTTCTTCCTGCTGTCGGTGGGCATGCTGGTCGATCTGGGCCTTCTGCTGGCCGGGACGGGAGCCTGGATCATCGCCATCAGCATGACCGTCGTGGCCATTGTGGCCAAGTTCGGCGCCGCCTGGGGCAGCCAGTTGGCGCTGCGGTATCGTCGAGACGAAGGCCGGCTGATCTTCGGGCTCAGCGTCAATCAGGCGGCCGCCACCCTGGCCGCGGTGATGGTGGGCTACGACATTGGATTGTTCTCCGAGGCGGTGATCACCGGGACCATCATGATGATCGCCGTGACCTGTCTGGTCGGTTCGGTCATCACGGAACGGGCCGGAAGAGCAGTGGCCCTGCACGAGGAACAAGCGGCTTTCGACGCGTCGGCCGCCCCGCACAGGATCATGATCCCGCTGGAGGGGCGCGAAGGGGCCAGAGAACTGCTCGACGTCGCCCTGTTGCTTCGGGAAAAGGGCTCGCACGAGCCGGTGTACCCGATCCGCGTGGCCCAGGAGGGTACCGATTCGGAGCAGCAGGTTGCGGCCGCCGAGAAGATTCTGGCGCACACGGTCGTCCGAGCGATGGCGGCCGGCGTCCCGGTGACTCCCTTGACCAGCGTAGACGTCAGCGTTACCAGCGGGGTCCTGCGAGCCGTTCGCGACAATCGGATCTCGATGATCCTTCTGCGGTGGGACGGCCGGGTCGGTTTGAAGACGCGAACGTTCGGCCGCATCATCGATGCCGTGGTCGAGCAGAGCCTCCAGTTCGTCATGGTCACCCGCTTCTGCGAGCCCGTCAGTACGACCGGACGAATCGTGCTCGTTCTACCGCCCTTTGCCGAGCGGCAACCCGGATTCGAGGCGGTCATCACGGCAGTCAAGACCCTGGCCAGCCAGGCCGGAACCACCCTGCTGGCCCTCTGTTCGGCTCGCACCAAAGCCGCGGCCGAAACCTTCATCACGAAGACGCCTCCCTCCGTTTCCACATCGGTCGAGACGCTCGGCCAGTGGAAGGCAGTGCCGCAGAGCGTTGCCGACCGGATCGAAACCAACGACTGGCTTATCCTCATGGGCGCGCGAAAGGGGGAGGTCGCGTGGCAGCCCATCCTCGACCGCCTGCCCGGCCGTCTGGCTTCGCAGTTCCCCACAACGACGTTCTCCGTCGTCATACCGCCGACACAACGGTGGGACAGCCAGCAGGCGGCCGAGAAGATCCTCGATTCGGCCTACATCTTTTCGACCTTCACCCGAGACAAGACGATGCTCCAGATGGACGCCAGGACAATCGAGGAGGCGCTGCGAAACCTGCTGAGCAGCCATTTCGGCGAGGGCTCCGCCGATACCCGTACCGTCGCCGACCTGCTGCACACCATCAGCCAGGAGGAGCCGGTGGAACTAACCAGGGACGTTGTGCTCCTTCACACTCACGTGCCGAACGTTTCCGGGTCGGTGGTCTTCCTGGGCGTCTCGAAACACCCGTTGGATGTGCCTCTTGCCTCAGGCCGACCCCATATCCTCATCATCCTGCTCGACCCGGTCGGGCAGGATCCGGCCAGGCATCTTCAGGCCCTGGCGGACATCGCCCGGATCATGCGCGTGCCGGACATGCCGCAGGTCCTCAGAACGGCCCCGGATTTCGACCGTCTGATCGCCGAGATCGCCCTGCGAACGATGGCCCAGGCATAGAAGCGGCGGCTGAGCCTTTTGCGGCATATCCGGCCGAAAATCGGCGTTCTCCCGCAGGCCGGTTCTTGACGAACGCCCCTTCTGGTGGTATGGTGCACGTTTCTCGGAACCCTGGCTAAGGACGGTGACCGGCACTTGTGCAATCGCGTCACACCTTTTTTGAACAGAATTCAGGCCATAGTTGCGGGGCGTGCCACGCACACCCCTTCAAGGCAGCTTCCGCCTGACCCGAATCCGGACAGATTGAGATCGAAGACATGACGAAGGACGTGGAACAGCCTCAGGAACGCTTCGAAGATATGCCGATTCTTGACGAGCTCAAGAATTCCTATCTGAACTATGCTATGAGCGTGATCGTCGCGCGGGCCCTGCCCGACGCCCGGGACGGCCTGAAACCCTCCCAGCGGCGCATTCTCGTGGCGATGAACGATCTGAACCTGGGGCCGCGAAGCACCCACCGAAAGTGCGCCAAGATCGTCGGCGACACGAGCGGCAACTACCACCCCCACGGCGACCAGGCCACCTACGGGACGCTCGTACGCCTCGGCCAGGACTGGAACA
The DNA here is from genome assembly GCA_001603075.1 of Phycisphaerales bacterium Planc_01. Taxonomy (GTDB): domain Bacteria; phylum Planctomycetota; class Phycisphaerae; order Sedimentisphaerales; family Anaerobacaceae; genus Anaerobaca. Next base: position 36,396 of record LVBB01000146.1, read on the forward strand.
TGCGGTACACGCTGGTGGACCCGCAGGGCAACTTCGGCAGCATCGACGCCGACCCGCCGGCGGCCATGCGATATACCGAAGCCCGCATGGCGGCGCCCGCCATGGAGATGCTCCAGGACCTCAACTATGAGACGGTCGACTTCATCCCGAACTACGACGAGACGCGGATGGAGCCGGTCGTGCTGCCGTCGAAGTTCCCGAACCTGCTGGTCAACGGCTCGACCGGGATCGCCGTCGGCATGGCGACGAACATCCCGCCGCACAACCTCAAGGAGATCTGCGAGGCGTTGCTCCTGGTGGTCAACGATCCGAAGTGCGGATTTAAGGACATCATGAAGGTGCTGCCCGGGCCCGACTTCCCCACCGGGGGCATCATCTGCGGCAAGAAGGGCATCGTCGACGCCTATACGACCGGACGCGGTCACCTGAAGGTGCGCGCCAAGACCGAGGTCGAAACGGATAAGCGCGGCCGACAGCGAATCGTCGTCACCGAGATCCCCTATACCGTCGTCAAGACGTCAATCGTCTCGAAGATCGCCGAGTGCGTTCACGGCGGGACCATCCCGGAGATCTCCGACGTGCGCGACGAGTCCGACCGTCACGGGCTGCGCATCGTCGTGGAATTGAAGAAGGACGCCGATCCGGAGATCGTGCTGAACAAGCTGTACCGTTACACCTCGTTGCAGACGACCTTTGCCATCGCCAATATCGCGTTGGTCAACAACCAGCCCGAGACTCTGAACATCCGCGAGATGCTTCAGTGTTTCATCGACCATCGCAAGAACGTCATTCGCCGGCGGAGCCGCTTCCTTCTGAGGCGGTGCCGCAACCGGGCCCACATCCTCGAAGGCCTGATCCTGGCGGTGACGGACATCGACGAGATCATCGACATCATCAAGAAGTCGCCCGATGCGCCGACGGCCAAGCTGAACCTGATGAACAAGCCGCTGCGGCTGGCCGAGGTGGCAACGCTGCACAAGCTGCTGCCGGCCGAGTTCATCAAGGCCAAGAGCCAGGGCGACCATTTCCTCACCGGCCCCCAGGCGGACGCCATCCTGACGATGCAGTTGCAGCGTCTGACCGGGCTGGAGATCGAGAAGCTCGCCAAGGAATACGCCGGACTCGTCGAGCAGATCGAAGGCTACGAGGCCATCCTGTCCAACGAGAACGTCCTGCTCGACATCATCCGCGAAGACCTGCACGAGATGAAGGAGAAGTACGGGGACCGACGCCGCACGCAGATCGCCGGCGCCGTCGAAACGCTCGACATCGAAGACCTGATCGCCGATGAGGACGTCATCGTCACCGTCAGCCATATCGGCTATATCAAGCGGATGCCCACCGACACCTACCGCCGCCAGGGCCGGGGCGGTCGCGGCATCATCGGCTCGGACACGAAGGAAGGCGACTTCATCAAGCACCTGTTCATCGCCTCGACGCACGACTACCTGCTGGTCTTCACCAATCGGGGCAAGTGCTACTGGCTGCGCGTCTACGATGTGCCCGCCATGAGCCGCCAGAGCAAGGGGCGGAGCATCGCGAATCTCCTGAACCTCGGCAGCCAGCAGATCGCCTCGATCATCGCCGTCAGCAGTTTCGAGGACGAGGAGGGAGGACCCGAGCGACAGCTTGTGATGGCCACGCAGAACGGCGTTGTGAAGAAGACGCGACTCAGCGCCTACGGCAATCCGCGATCGAACGGCGTCATTGCGATCAACCTGGACCCGAACGACGCCCTGATCGGGGTGGCCCAAACCACCGGCGAGAACCACATCATCCTGGGCACGCGCGACGGGATGACGATCCGTTTCGACGAACAGGAGGTCCGCTCGATGGGCCGCGCCTCTCGGGGCGTTCGCGGCATCCATCTGCGGGGCGGCGACACGGTTGTCGGCATGGTGATCGTCGAGGAGAAATCCGCTCTGTTCACGGTCTGCGAGAACGGCTACGGCAAGCGGACGGGCATCGAGAACTACAAGGCGCAGTCTCGCGGCGGGCTCGGCCTGAAGAACATCAAGACCTCGGACCGCAACGGCAAGGTCGTGGCACTCAAAGCGGTCCAAGGCGAGGACGACCTGATGCTCATCACCGCCAATGGGATGATTATCCGCACGGGCCTCGACGAAATTCGCTCCATCGGCCGCAACACGCAGGGCGTACGGCTGATCAACCTCAAGGAAGGCGACAAGCTGGTCGCCGCCGAGAAGATCGCCGCCGAAGACCTGGAGGACGAAGGCGAAGGTGAAGGCGAGGCATAAGCCGGCCGGAACAATAGCGTCTTGCGACGACACGACAAACGGGGACAGGACCCGTTCATGAGCGAACAGATCTACGTCATCGCCGGCAAAGATGAGCCGCTGGTCAACGCCAGATGCCAGGAGTTGATCGATCGTCTTGTCGATCCGGAAGACCGGATGACGGGACTGCTGTCGGCGGACGGCGATCAGATCTCGATTTCCGACGTCCTCGATGAACTGCGAACGGCGCCGTTTCTGACGGGCCGGCGGATCGTCGTCGTCAAGAGCGCCGATGATTTCGTCTCGAAGAACCGCCCGACCCTGGAGAACTATTTCGACAAACCATGCCCGACAGGCGTCCTCGTGCTGACCGTCGGCAGTTGGCCCAAGCAGACGAAGCTGGCCAAGAAACTCGGCAAGGTCGGCACGCTGATCGAGGTCAGTCCGCCGAAACGTCACGAGTTGCCCCGGTATCTCATCGAATACACCCAGCGGACAAGCAAGATGAGGCTCGACCGCCCCGCCGCCGAAATGCTGATCGAGCTGGTTGGCGAAGACCTGACACTGCTCTCTAATGAGATCGACAAGCTGGCCTTGTTCGCACGCGACGAGAAGGCGATCACGAGCAAGCACGTCGAGTCGCTGGCCGGACACAATCGCATCTTCGGCGCGTTCGAAGTGATCGAAGCAATGATCGCAGGCAATCCGCTCCAGGCGATTCGGCGGCTGCGCAACATGTTCGAGGAAGACAAGAGCGCCGAGTACACGGTCGTCGGCGCCTTCGCCTATCACCTGCGCCGCATGTTCAGCGCCAAGGCCCTGCTCGAAAAGGGCGCCGGACCGGGCGATGTCGCCCAGAAACTGCGGATCTGGAACAACAAGGACCGTTTCTTCGCCCAGTTGCGACAGACCTCGCTGGAGCAGTTGGGCAAGTACATCGAGCAACTGGCCGCCATCGACTACGCCGTCAAAACCGGCCAGGCCAAGACACAAGTCGCCATGGAGCAACTCGTGCTCCAGCTCGCCGGCGCGAGACCGTGAGCAGGACTGTTCACACCGAACCGGTCATCCGTCCAGCTTTGCCTGCCATCGTTCCCTGACTCGTTCGAAGTACTCGATACGGGTCTGAATCTTCCCGATTTCCTTCGGGTAAAACTCCAGCATCGCGTCGCAGAGTTCGAGCATCCATCGTTTTCGGGAGTAGTGGGGTCTAACATTGATGCGGTTCGAGTTCGCAATCTGAATTTGTCCCCACCAAGTGCTCCAACCGTGAGGCAATCCCAGTCCAGAAACTCTATAGGCACGAATGTGACTTCTGAGATTCGGGCGTGGGCACCATCCAGAGAGTACCTCACGAGAAGCAGTACAAAGTGGTTTTCGTCGTCCTCATAGAACCGTGCCAGCCGCTCAACCGAGGTAAGGTTCGGCATGTTGAACTTGGTGTCTTCTCGATGTGTCTTGACATCGACAATGTAGTAGAGGTTATCCCTGTCTTTGAAGGCCAGGTCCGCCATTGCCCGACGGGCAAAGTTGGCGGAGTACTCCGCGCAATCGTCCGCAAGAATTTCCTGAAGATGCTCACCGAGGATTTCCGCTATCGCGTCGCCGAACGCGCGAGTGCTGTGAGCCGTGCTGGGCGAAAGGAAGTCCTCATGACCGTTCAGAATATCCCTGGTCGATTCTGCGATCTCTCTGAACCTATTGGTCGAGAATATCCGGCTCGTCACCATCCCTCATCATCTCGCGATCTGCAGGTCATCAAACAGCGCCGCGTGACTCACACAGGAAGGACAATCGCGGCGCCGGCTGCTGCTCTGGTCGGCCAACGTGTTGCGGTCCCAGAACACCCCACCGGCATATCCCTGAATGCTTTGATCCGTCGCCGCAAGCTCCAGGCGTCTTTGCGCCAGACAACAGAAGTCCCGATCCGCCTCGACGCCGACGTAGTGCCGTTGGAGTTTCTTCGCGACAACGGACGTGGTCCCGGAACCGAGGAACGGGTCGAAAATCATATCCCCCGGATTCGAGCTGGCCAGGACGATTCTTGCCAGGAGCTTCTCAGGTTTCTGTGTGGGGTGATCCGTATTCTCGGGCATGGACCAGAATGGGACTGTCAGGTCGGTCCAGATGTTTGAAGGATGCGTAATCCGGTACTTTCCCTCTTCGGTATCTTCCCAGTCCTTCGGCTGTCCATCCCCATCGGTGTACGGAGCAATCACTCGACGTTTCAGTTTCACATCGTCGACGTGGAAAGTGTAATCGTTCGAAGATGTGGCAAACCAGATGTCCTCCATGTTGTTCTTCCAATTTGTCTTGGCACCACGTCCCTTTTCTCGCTCCCATGAAATACGGTTCCTGACCACGAAGTATTGAAGAAGGACGCGATGTATGGCCGTCGACGATCGCCAGTCCGCGCAGACGTAGATCGATCCCGTCGGCTTCAGCAGTCGGTGCATCTCGGGCAACCATGCGCTTAGCCATGTCTCGTATTGATCAAGGTCCGTTTGTTTGAAAGTGGTGCCATTGAACGCCTTGGTCAAGTTGTACGGGGGATCGGCGACGATAAGATCGAAGGCTCCCGATGGCAGAAGCGGCAGCACAACAAACAGATCTTGGCAGATCGTCGAGTCGAGGATTTCTTCCAGCGAGACCGGCGAGTCGATCCGGCGCAAAGCCTGCGCGCATCGCTCCCGGTCGCTGTCCGAGAGGACAAGGGTTCTGTTGCGAGGTGCTCGTCGTCTTTCAGCCATGAGGGTCTTATACACTGTTTCGTCGTCTTTCTCAAGCTCTGGCGGCATGCTGTTTGGCAATTCACTGCGCACTCGGAAACCTGAAGTCCTCCCTCAACTCCGTGAGCCACGCATCGGATTGGGCTCTGGTGCAGCCCAGGAAGGCGGAATCGGGGGCGTGGTGTTCGAAGGACTGGCGGGCCGTCGGCTTGTTGGCATTGGCGTAGCAGTATGCGCAGCCGTGGGGGCACGTGTCATATGTCCCGATGTCGGTGCTTTCCGTGCAGCCGCACTGAGGCCTCGTGCCCTTGTCCTTGTACGCGATCTCACACGGGCCGAACAACCGTTCAATGAGCGCGCCGTCGATGCAATGGGCCTTGCGAATCTTCTCGCCGAGCAGGTAGTCGCCGCAGCAGGAGTGCATCGTGATGCCGTGCATGGTGGCGATCTGTGCAAGCTGGTTGGCCAGGTCGATCCGCACTTCCTCGCTCGGCTCGGCCACGCGAACACCTCGGGTGCGTTCCAGGTCCTTGAAGTTCCGCCGGACCTTGCCGTAGAACGCGACGAAGCTGAAACAGCACCGCTCGACAAGCCCTTCCAGCTCGCTCGCCAAAGACTCGAACGCACGCACATAGAATGCCTCGTCGCTGATGCTCGACAGGATGATCGGATCGAACCGCCAGTTGATCTGTGCCGGCGAGTAGCGCTCGGCCAGATGCTTCAGCGTGCGCAGCGCCGCCGGTTTGTCGACGTCGCTCTCGAAGACCGAAGGCAGAGCCGTCACGGTGTAGTTGAAGTAGAACCGATAGCCGAGGCGATCGAGGATTTCGAGATGCGCCAGGAACGGCGTGAAGTCCTTGGACCAGAAGACGAGGCAGGCCACATCCTCCGGCTTCAACGACACGCGATACCGCTGCCCGCCGAACGGATTCACCACGCCGACGAATCCCTCTCGAATCCGCCGCATGAGCCAGTTGCCGTAGAACGCCGGGATGTCGGTCCGTCGTGATACCGAAATGATCCGCTTCATCGTGCCTTGCGGAACCTCATCGCAGCCGGGACTGAGCCGCATGCCGGTGTCCATAAAAAGGAAGACGGAGTCGCCCTCCTCCGGAACGACTCCGTAGCTTCTGGGAAACCGCGATGGGCTTTTGACCCAACCTCGGTTCTTGCCATGACAGATGTCCGGGTGCCTTCCCGCCCCGGCATGGTCGCAGGCGACCTCCCACGACCCGCCACACACTGTAACGCATATTCCCCAAAGAGCAACTACCTATTTTTCCTACACAGCCTATTTTTTGCCTTCGGCCGAATGAGAGCAGGTTCCTGCGGCACGATTGGCCTGTGGGGGCGATTTGACATATCTGACGCTGGAGATGCGACCGTTCCATCGGCACTGCCAGGAATCGAAGAGCGTCATCTGCCCTGTCCGCTCCTGGTTGATGCGGAAGATCGTGTCTTTGCGCCACTGAACGATCTCCTGGCTCATCTCCTTGGCAACGTACTCCGGCAGTTCGAACCGCATCAACTCGAGCGGGTCGGTCTTCAGACGAAACAGCGAGACCCTGTTGTGCTCCGGATTGTATACGAACTTGTTCCCGGTCTGGACAAACCCGGAGGGCCCCTGTTGCATCCAGCCGGCGAAGTAGACCTTGCGATCCGGCGGCAGGGGCCCGAGGGCGTTGTCGCCGTCAAAGCCCAGCGGATCGACGCGGAACCCGAGCAAGTCCAGAATCGTGGGGGCCAGATCGACGGAGCTTACCGGGTGTTTCACCCGCCGTCCCGGCTCGATCAGGAGGGGCGCCCGGACGCACATGACGATGCGCAACACCTCGTCGTACGCCACTCGATCGTGGCCCTGGATCCGGTGCTCGCCGAAGGCCTCGCCGTGATCGCCAACCACACAGAAGATCGTGTTCTCGGCGAGCCCCAGGCGGGCCAACTCGATATCCAGGGCCTGGAGAAAGCGGTCGGTGTAGGCGATCGTCTGCCTGTATCGCTCGACCGGCGTTGTGGCCAGCGGACCGTACCAGGCCGGCACCTCATAGGGATCGTGCGTCACCGAGCACATGACCGTCAGCAGGAACGGCCTGTCGTCCGACTCGATCCAGTCGCAGATCGGTTCGAGCAGAGCGAACTCGTCGGCGCCCAGGTAGCCCACATGAGCGTTCGGATCGCTCAAGTCCTCCCGGGCAAAGAACTTCTGATATCCCAGGTTGTGCACCAGCCCGGCACGGGATTCGAAGGTGCCGGTGGCCGACTGAAAGAAGGCCGTGCGAAACCCCATCCCCTGATCGAGGATCGTCGCCAGACTGGCATAGGGCTCCGACAGCGGAACCGTTTCTCCGATGTCCTGGCACGCTCCCGGACGTCGGCCCGTCAGCAGAGCAAACAGCGCCTTGGTCGTATGGGTCACCGCCGAGCGAGCATTGGTGAAGGACACGCCCTGAGACGCGACCGTTGCCAGATAGGGGGTGGGATCGTACCGGTCGCCGTCGCTCTCGATCAGATTCGCGGCCAGAGAGGTGGCCCGATACTGTATCCCTTCCAGGACGACGATCACGACGTTGTGGTTGGTCCTGTGCGGCTTGAGCGAGACGGGAACCTCGGCGGCCAGCGGGATCTGGCGCGTGGCGTTGCTGAAATCGTCCGGGGCCAGGTGTCGATACTCCGGCAGGAGGAAAGACAGGACGGCGCGCGCATGACAGTTGAACCGCAGCCCAACCGCCGTGATCTGCGTCGAGCCGAGACGCGAGGCCGCCGCCGTGCCGACAATCGCCACGAGGATCGCCACGAGAGAAAAACCGATCTTCGTGCGGAACGTCTTCGGATCGTAGCCGGGGGGCACCGGCCGCGCCAATGCCGAGAAGAAGAACGCCAGAGCGATCGCGCTGGGCAACAGCAGCGCGACGGCCGCACCGGGCATGCGAATCAGGTTCCGCCCGATGAGCTTGCCTATATTGACCGGGTCGCGGATCGGCGACAGCAGTTGCATGGGCAGGATCTGGGTCCCCGTCCGGATCAGCCAGCCCGCATTGATGACCGACCAGGTGCACACGATCGCCGCGGCAATCATGGCCCCGCGCCAGACCGCTTTGCGGGGCCAGCGGTAACAGATCAGGGCCAGAACGACTTCGAGGCTCAGCAGCACCGCGATATCGGTCAGGATCCAACTGGGATACTCACGCAGCAAGCCATAGCGAAGCGCATGGTAGAACTTCACCGCCAGGCTGCAGAACAACGCCGCGAAGACGATGACGCTCCACGCACGCGGTGCGAGCAGACCATAGAGTCCGCGAACGAGCCCGGGCCGTTCGCACCGAGTGCCGGACTGTGTATTCCGCCTATTCATGGGGCCATCATGCTATCCGGGCCGAACCGACAAAGCAAGCAGCATATAGCCGATCTCAGTGCAATGCGCCCGGACCCCTCGATTCGCCTGCGGACGCATCGAAGGCCGGGTGTCAGAAGCTGTAGCGGACGGCGAGATAGGCGTTGGTGTTGTTGTGAAACTGATTGAAGAAGGTGTGGGCCTCGTCGCCGAAGAACACATTCCCGCCGACCTCTACGGCCAGATGATCGCTGGCCTTGTAGTTGGCGACCGGGCGCACGTAGACGTCTTCGTCGGACGGCGAGTAATACGTGAACAGCGAGAGACTCAGATTCTGGTTCATCAGCAGCTTGGTCAGGCGCAGCGTGGTAAGGTGGCGAAACTCATCACGTTTGGGCATGCCGGCCGGCTGGCTGTTCTCGTAGTCGTCGTAATCGAGTATCTGCTCGACGTAGTACTGAACGCCCGCGGTGAAATCCCGCGCGATTTCCTGTGTGTAGCCCACAAGGTAGCGCATCTCGGAGTTGTTGATGAGGAAGTCGTCGCCGTCGCGGTCATCGACCGAGTCGTAATAGCCGACCTCGACGTTTCCAATGCCCTTGCCCACCGTCCCGCGAAGGCTGGCGCCGTAGACGTGCAGCTCGGGGAAGATCGCGGCGGTCATCGTCTCATTGAACCCGCCAGGGCTCTTCCAGTAGCCCCAATACCCATAGAGGGCCAGTTCGTAGTTGCGGACATTGCGATACAGGCGAAGGGCCAGTTCGTCCTCCTCGAAGAACTCGCGTCGCCGCTCGGTACTGAGCTTGTCTTTCCGACCGGCCCTGTCGCCCAGGACGGGGTTCCAGTAGGACAGGCGCTCGCCGCTGATGAAACGGTCGGAATCGAACTCCGGCGTATAGACGACATCGAGATTCGCCCAGTCCATGAAGAAACTCGCCTTCACCGCATCCGACGGGGCCTTGAGGTACTCCGTGTCGCGGCCGATGAAGAACGACTGCCAGTCCTTGGGGAACAGATCGTTGATGAAGACCAGATCGCCCGTCCCCCAGGTCAATACCTGTCGGCCCAGCTTGACATCCATGAAGTCCGTCGGGCGTCCGAAGAGGTTCGCCTCGCGCAGGTCGAAGACGCCCTTCTCTTCGACGCCGTCGCCGTAGACGTCGCCTTTGATCTTGATATCGCCCCAGTCGCGCATGTGGAACAGGTCGAACTGGTAGCGTGCCTCCATGATCGACAGGTCCTTCTGGTGCGGGTCGTTCTGAAGCCGGGAGCCCGCGCGGACCTCATAGAAGCCGTGGTACTCGGTGTCGAGCCTGTCGAAGAACTCCCTAACCGGGTTCCGGGCTTCCTGTTGCTCTGCGGCTTCCTCACCGGCCACTGGGACACAGGCAAGAGCCAGAACAAGCAGGGCCGTGGCAACGCCGGGCATCCTTCGACCTGGGCCAACAGCATGAAGAAACCCGAAGGGCGAAGCACAAAACCCGAAACAAATCGAAAGCACGAAATCCCCAAGACCGAAATGCTGTCGCAACCTGGTGGGGTCGGTTTGGGATTTGGAGCCTTCCCGCCATTCGTGCTTGTTTCGTATTTCGAGTTTCGGATTTCGCGTTTTCCCTGCCGATCCGATCATCTCATGGCCTCCCGAGGGGGTCTACGGAGGTAGCGTTCCTCGAAGATGTCACCGATACCGATGTTGTACTGGATGTCCGTGAACTCCATTTCGGTCTGTCCGCCGGTCTTGAGGTCCTTGACAACCGATTTGGTCACTGTGGTGAAGTCCTGGATCGTCTTGACATCCTTCGACTCGATGATGCGATAGAGCTGGCCCTGCTTGTCGTAGAAGTCCATCTTCGTCGGCACGTACGTCTTGCGGTCGACGGCGACGGTGTAGTAGCTGAACTCGACCTCCTCCGGCTTCTTCGGAACGTTCTTGACGATGAACATGGTGTCCGTGGTCTCGATCAGCTCATGCGTGTCGAGGTCCAGGCTCCGGCCGGAGACGTCCTCGTAGACGAAGTCGGAACCGACGAAGCTGGTCCGCTTGTCGCTGGCGGCGACCCGCTTGACCAGATCGAGTGCCGGCAGATATAGCCAGCGGTCGTCGTCCTTGCCCTCGCCCACATGCTTCTTGACCATGTATACCATCCGGCGCACATCGGACGGACGCTGGAAGTACACGAAGTAATTCTGATCGCCGCCGTCCACGACGTCCTTGCGCAGGATGATGAACTCCCGCTCGCGGGTCTGCCCTGCCTTGTTGGTGATGGTCATCTTGACCGTGGCCTTGCCGTCGTCGCCCTGATAGTAGGCGACGATGTTGGCTCTGGTCACAATCGTCTGAACGTCAGGCACATCGCTGTCGGCCGCACCAACCGCGGCCGCAACGAACAAACCAAAAACCGCACACGCAGACAAGACCACGGAGCTTTTCTTGCGCAGCATACAACACCTCCCACTTTTCTGTATCAGCCTTTGACCCCGAGCTTTCGCAGCAGCGTCATCATCGGGCACCAGTTGGTGAACGCGGATTGAAACAGGTTCACACCGACAAAACCCGTGAACCACAACCAATAGGAGCAATGGTAATGCGCCAGCAGAACGCTGACAATCACGAAGAATCCGGCAATTCCTCGAAGCATCGTTTCCACCGTCATAGATCACCTCTCTTCTCTTCGGCCTGACCTGGCTGGTTCTGCCGAGCCTGGGCCACGCGACAGGCCTGTCGGCGCGACATGACCCCGCAGGTCAGCGCCATCAAGGGAATGACAACGAGCGCCAAGAGGGCCAGATGCCCCAGGCTCATACCCCAGTTCTGATGCAGATTCAACGCCACCAATACAACGGCCGCCACAGACACGATCATGCAGAAGCCGCAATTGCAGCCGGCCGACTGCGGCATCCTGGCCGGTCGCAGCAGCCGATTCTCCGCCACGGTCAGGATGGCCGGCAGCACCATCAGGGTCACGACGCCCGACAGGGCCATGATCGCGCAGAGGAAGATGCCGACCGTCTTGTAGGGAACCAGCGGCGCCGCCAGCAACGGCAGGAAGCCGATGGCGATCACCAGGACGTTGCGGCTGATCGCTCGGGCCGGCTCGCCGAACATCTCGGCGACACTGGCCTTCCATGAACCGGTCAGGGCGTACGTCGCCCGCGCCCGTTCGAGGAAGTGGATCGCGAAATCGACGGCCATGCCCAGTGTCAGCGCGCTGAGCACAGCGACCGGCATATCGTAGTCCTTGCCGACCAGGCCGATGATCCCGTAGATGACCGCGATCGTGATCGACAGCGGGATCATGCAGATCAGGCCCCACAGAGGCGAGCGGAACAGGATGGCCATCATGATGAACACGATGATGAAGCTGCCCAGCAGCGACTGGAGCATGCCCCAGACCATCTTGTTCTGCCAGATGATGTTGATATAGGTCAGTCCCGCCCACTGGTGCTCGACCGGCATCGGCGCCGCCGTCTCGGCGAAGAACTTCTCCACCGCCTGGACGACCTGCTCCATGTCCTTATTGTCCCCGCTCTTGAGCTGGAGCCAGAGGTTGGTCTTGTCGTAGTCGTTGGTGACGAAATGCCAGAGATCGTCGGGCGTGTGACTGCTCTGGAACTGGATCAGACACTCGGCTACGGCGGCGCTGGAGTCGGGGATCGTGTAGTTCTCGGGCTCACCGTCGATCAGTTCCTGATGCACTTTCTTGACGATGCCTGCAATCGAGTTGGTCTTTCCGACCAGACCCGTCTCCTCCAGATACTGCTCCAGTTGCGCGATGTAGCGAAGCGCCTCGGGCTGTTTGAAGACCTTGAGACGCTCCTTTTCGAGATCGAAGAAGTCGATCAGTTCGAACCAGACATCGGCGGCCTCCTCAGACGCCGAGGCTTCCTTTTCCTGGGCGTAGCTGCTCAGCTTGTCGAGCAGGGCGACCTTGGTCATGCCCGTCGAGGCCTCGGCAAGGAGGGCCTTCTCCGCCTCGGCGATCACCCTCGTCGCGGCGGGCACCTCGGGCGCCAGGTCTTCGGCCTTCCGCACAAGCCGGTCGCGCAGGCCGTGAACATACTCGGTGCTGACGTTGGGATCACTCGCATCGGAGAGGACCAGATAGGCCATGTAGGTCCCGGAGAAGTGCCGGTTCAGCTCGACGTCGGCCACGCGGATCGGATGGCTCCGGGCGAACCACTTGATCGGGTTGTCGTTGATCTGGATCCTGGTCACGCCGTAGACCGCTACCGCCGCGACGATGACGATCGCCACCAGAATGGGCTTGGCAGCGGTGTAGGTGAGCCGGCCGGTGGCATGGAGCACATGGGTCAGCCAGGTCTGCTTCTCCTCGTGCACCGCCGCGGCGCCGAAGTTCGCCAGCGAACGGTCCTTGAGGAACATGACATAAGCCGGAACGAACGTCACCGTACAGATCCAGGCCACCATGATGCCCGAGGCGACGAAGATCCCGAAGACCTGGACCGGCGGAATCGGCGTCAGCGCCAGCGACGCAAAGCCGGCCGCCGAGGTCAGCGAGGTATACAGCATCGGCATGAACAGATTGTCCATCACCTCGAGCATCGTCTGACGCCGCCCCTTGTCCTTGGTGTACCGGTCAAAGAACTCCGAGAGGATGTGCACCGAATCGACGACGGCAATCGGCATCAGGAAGATCGGGATCATCGAACTCATGATATGGACCGGATAGCCCAGACCGATCAGGGCCCCCATCGTTGTGATGACCGCGACCATCGCCACGATCATCGGCGAGATCACCAGCACCAGCTTGCGGAAGAACGCCAGCATCAGCAGGAAGATCACCAGCATCGCCAGCGGGGCCGAGATCGCCATCTGCACGAACATCTCGTAACCGAACGTGTCCTCGGCCACCGGCAGACCCGTGATGTGGTATTCCTCGTCGCCCTGGAACTCGGCGATTTTCGCGTTGAGCGCCCGATACACCCTGTGGCTCAGATCCTTGTGCGTCAGCGGCAGATACAGACTGATCGCCTTGCCGTCGTCGGAGACAACCGTGCCCTTGAGCAGGGGATTGGACATGGCCTTGTCGCGGATTGCCAGCGCCTCGGCGTCCGTCTCGGGAGGTCGCGGCATCAGCCATTCGAACGTCACCACGCCGGGACCGCCCTGGCCGATGTGGTCGACCGTTGACGGCGCCAGCAGATCGACCTCGATCACTCCCATCTGGCGGTTCGGGTCTTCCCTGTCGGGCCAGCGCAGCGTTTTGGCATATTCGGTCAGGTCGTAGATGTTGCGCAACGAGGTGGGATTGAACACGCCGTCGGGATGGGCGTCGTTGACGACGCCGACGACCACCATATCGGACAGAACGAATTCCTCTTTGGTCCGGTCGTGGAAAAGCCGCACCGGCTCGTCGGCCGAGAGCATGTTCTCCGGGTCGGTATCCACCTGGATGCGCGGGATCAGCGCGCCCAATGCCAGAGTGAGAACAACCATCACCGCCGTAACCAGCTTGTGATGGCTCAGCGAGAAATCCGTGATCTTGTGCTTGAGTTCCATATGGATTGCCCCATCCCTGTGCCGCTCGGCGGCCAACCTGTCCCATCATGACTTTGTGCGTTCGTTTCCCATCGCGCTATGGAGAACAGCGCGCGGGCTGCCTTCAGTTTCTCACGATGTCGGAAAGAATGGCGTGCTCGTCGCGAGCGACGCTGCCGCCCATGACCTTGGCGATGTTACCGCCGAACATCCTTGCCATCAAGGGCATGTTCATCTTCGACAGAAGCACTCTGCCGTCGTCGCTTTCCCAGACCGCTATCGTGCAGGGCATCAGAGTCGAAACGTGCCGGTCGGTCGTCAGCACGCTCTTGGCATACTCCGCCTTGCATAGCTTGACGAGCTTGACACGCGGACCGAACTCGACACCGTGTTTGGCCATCGACTGGTTCATGTCCATGACTGTTGAGACCACCCAACCGCGGGCGGGAATCGCCCGCTCCAGCGCAGCGACAGTCTCCTCGAAATCCAGCCGACTCTCCTGGGTTACGATCATCATCCTGGGCATGGCGACGACGATCGCACTCCCACAGAGCAACGCGCCGACCATGATCCCGATCATTCCCGCAACCATCCACGATCTGCGGTCTTGTGACTTCACCTTCGCCATCTCATTCTCACTCACTTTCGCGCCTTTCCTTTCTTCCGACAGTGGTTGTACACGCAACCGAGAACGCGAAGCACGTTCTCGTTCTCGATCCTATAAAAGACGCGGGCCCCTTCCCGGCGGGAACGAAGAATGCCTTTGTCTTTCATGATGTTCAGTTGCTGGCTCGTGACGGCCTGCTTCTCGCCCAAAGCCTCGGCGATCTCGCCGACGGACATCCGCCCCCCCTCCAATATCTCCACAATCTGGAGTCGAATCGGGTGGGCGAGCGCCCTGAGCACTTCGGCCGCATGGTTTGCCAGTTCCTTGTCCATTCCAGCGCCCTACATACATTGCAATATCAATATATATGGATAATACTATAC
>LVBB01000147.1 GCA_001603075.1 Phycisphaerales bacterium Planc_01
CGTCTTCGCGTGCAAGTACGATTCCGGTTCCATCGTCTCGAAGACGCCGCTGCTGAAATCGCAGGGGAACGCCGTGATCACGAAGCTCCCCATGGTCGGGACGAAGGAGCACGTGCTGAGCAAGGGAGTGAAAAAGACGCTGCTCGAAGTGGAGTTCGACGATTTCACGCTCTTCCTGACGCATCTTCCCCTGGGGTACGCCGCGCGGTCGGTGCAGCTCGGCGAGATCGCGGAACGATGCATCGACGCGAAGAAGCCCGTCATTCTGGCCGGCGACGGCAATACCTACGGGGGCGAACGGGAGTTGCGCTCGTTCTTCCGGAAGACCGGTTTCCAAAACGCCAATCCGACGAGCACGCCGACCTTCCCCAGCAGGATTCCGGCGCTCGCGCTCGACTTCGTCCTCTACGGGCCGGGGATCGAGATGGAGCGTTTCGACGTGCCGCGGGTCCGTTATTCGGACCATCTGCCGCTGGTGTGCGACTTCTCTGTCGCCCGCCCCAAAAAGGAGAGACGCTCCCGATGACGATCGAGATGCTGTTCTCGATCGTCATCGGGAGCGCCTTGATTGTCTCTGTCCGGGGATTCCCGGCGCTCTTCCGCGAAACCGCGCATTCCTTACGGTTGCTCGGCTGCTGAACAACATGAAGACGCCCGTTTCGCGGAGGCTGCCGGAGTCTTGTCGCTGAGCGGTTGCTCTTGAAAGATCGCCGGGGCGGCGCACTTCCTCCGCCGTTTCAGGGTTTTTTTGAAGAGTCGGAACTGAAGAGGTTTTCCATGATCGCGGTTTCACCGCCGAAGCCGGAATTCTTCAGACTATGGGCGGCGCGTTGAACCGACGACTGCAGATGCTCCAGGACGAGCGCCGCCGCCGCGTCCCCGTCTTTCCGTTCGATGGCGTCCACGATGCGCAGGTGTTCGTCGTAGATGGCGTCGAAGGGAAGTTCTTCGCGTCTGAAGGGGATGGACGTGCTTGCGCTCTCGTACGCCTGCGATATCGTCTCGTAGATGCGGCTCAAAAACTGGTTTTTCGCGGCGGCGATGATCCTGGCGTGGAGAATGCGGTTCCACTTCGCCAGGAGGTTTTCTCTGTCGGGGCGTTCCGAGTCGATGATGACGGCCATCTGCGCGACGGACTCCTTGATCGTTCGCAAAGCCTCCGGAGTACGGTTTTCCGCGACCATACGGGCGGCGCTCGGCTCCAGAAGCATGCGGACCTGGAATATTTCGAGCATCGTGGACGGCGGCCAGTCGCCGGGAAAGACCATCTCGGATATCTCGTAGTTCGTCATGAAGATCCCTTGGCGATCCCGTATTTCCAGGACCCCGAACGCTTCGAGCACGGCGATGGCCTGTCGCAGAATCGGACGGGTCACGCCGAGGAAGGACGCCATGTCGCGCTCCGAAGGAAGCTTTCCCTCGCCGTTGGTCGTAATTTCCCCTCTGTGTATGTGGTTCAGTATTTTTTTCGCCAGTGTACGTCTTTGTTCCGTCATAGCCGCTTTCACCTCGAAGTGTGCGCTTTTTCAGGATATGCTCGGTTGGCCGGTGACGCGGCGCCGTATTTTCCCCAAAGTCTTGCGTAAAATGTAGCGTCAAAGCGAGTTCCGTGTCAAGCGGCGGATATGTGCTGCGGACGACGGTTGTTTTCAAAACGAAGGAATCCGCGACGAGCCCCCGGATACGCGAACACTCGGTTGCGAGAGCACGGTGAAGCACTCGATCATGGTCCTTTCGCCGCCGAAGGCGCCGGCCTTCGTCACCACGGGAAGACCGTGGAACCGTCCTCCTCGAAGACGGAGCAGGGGAATACCGGGCTCCAGCTCGCCCCCGAGATCGGCGCCCGTCGCCCCGAGAGCGCGGACGATCCGGACGGCCACCTCGCCTCCCGTGACGAAGAGCCCCGAAACAGCGGCCGTATCAAGGACCTCCGAGACAACCTCCGAAAGCGTACGGCACACGATTTCCGAGGCGTCGGCACTCCTCCCCGTCTCGATCTGCTCTTCTTCCAGCGACGTTGCGAGCAGGACGCTCGTGCCTCGCCGCAGCAGAGAAGAAATCGCGCCGGAAAGGCGATTCCCCTCGGATAGGGCATCCTCAAGCAGCGCGGGAACATCGACCAGGACGGGAGCGACATCCGTCCGGTCCAGAAGCGTCCGCGCCTGCAGGGCGGTCTTCGGGCTCATGCTCCCCGCGACGAGGAGAACGGGATGGGGCCGTGCCGTCAGCGCTTCCGCCAGGCCCGCCGACCCGACCCAGAGAATCTCCTCGGGAGGAAGAACCGAACACAGTCCGTTCACAATCAGCCGAAGGTCCTTGTCGCTGTCGGCGTCGAACGTATAGACGCCCTTGCCGCCCGCGGCGTTCAGTATTTCTGGAATCTCTCCGCTCCTGATTTCGACGAGCGAAACGTGCCTGACCGCGAGCGAGCTCGCTCCCTTCAGCGTCTCCGGAAGGGACGATGTGCCGACCGGGTTTCGCGGATCTCTCCCCATCTCCGTCTCGACGACGGGAACGCCGTCGAGGAACAACAGGCCGTCCTTTGCGGTGCGTCCGTTTTTCGGGTAGGCCGGTGTGAACGCGGTCACGGGAAAATGCAGCGTGTCGCGTAAAACGGCAGTTTCGGCGGCGATATTCCCCCGCAGCGTCGAGTCCACCTTCTTATAGACGATGGTTCTTCCCCGCAGAGGAGCGATGTGCGCGGCGACGGTTTCAAGGCGGATCGCCGCCTCCTTCGCCGGGACGTTCCGGGATTCGGTGTCCACCACGGCAACGATGTCTTCGCCGGTGATCGACGGGATCGCGGAAGCGTCCAGAAGCACGGATGCCTTGTATCCGGCTTTCAGAAACTGTATGCCGGTGTCGTTCGCGCCGGTGAAGTCATCCGCGATGACGATGTATCGGGCGCCCATGCGGCTCTCTACTTTCCGTTCCTGTGTTTTCGGTTCTGTGCGAGACTCACGGCGGAACGAATGGCCGCGAGCATGCTGGATTCGTCCGCGGTTCCCTTTCCCGCCTTTCCGAACGCGGTACCGTGGTCGACGGAGGTTCGGATAATCGGCAGGCCGACCGTGATATTCACGCCGCCCATGAAGTCGGTGAGCTTGAGCGGTATGTGCCCCTGGTCATGGTACATCGCCACCACGATGTCGAACTCTCCCTTTGCGATTTTCAGAAAGACCGTGTCGGGCGGAACCGGCCCCGTCACCCGTATCCCTTCTCGTCCTGCCTCTTCGATGGCGGGGATGATCTCGTTGATTTCCTCGTCGCCGAAGAGCCCGCTCTCGCCGCTGTGCGGATTGAGTCCGGCGACGGCGATGCGCGGTTGTGCGACGCCCAGCCCCTTCGTCGCCTCCTCGGCAAGCCGGATGACGGTGAGGACCCGTTCCTTCTTGACCCTGTCGCACGCTTTCCGCAGCGAGATGTGCGTGGAGACGTGGATTACCCGGATGTCCCCTCCGGTGAGCAGCATCGCGTAGTCTTTCGTTCCGGTCAGATCGGCGAAAATCTCCGTATGTCCGGAGTAGGGGATTCCTCCTTCGTGAAGCGCCTCCTTGTTGATCGGTCCGGTGACCACGGCGTCGAGCGAGCCGTCGAGCGCGTCTCCGATGGCGCGCCCGATGTATTCGAAGGCGGCTTTTCCGCACGTTCCCTGTACTTTCGCGTACTCCCACGGTTCGTTCAAAACGCCGGGGGAGACGATGTTCACGGCTCCTTTATTAAAGGCATCCTTCGGAGACCCGAGCACGTGCAGCTTCATCCCGTCTCCCAGAATGTCGGTCGTCCGGCGAAGGACGTACTCGTCGCCGTAGAGCAGCGGAATGCACGTATCGAGTACTTCCTCATGCCGCAGCGCTTTCAGAGAAATTTCCGGCCCGATCCCGGAAGGATCGCCGATGGTGATGCCGATAAGCGGTTTTTTCATGGTGTTCCTCGCTTTCGCAACTTTGTTTCGCCCTCAGGCGTAGAGTGCCAGAACTTCGCGGAGTGTGTCGTCTATGGAGTTCGAGGTGATATTGAACGGCGCGCGGCAGGGGCCCAGCTTCTCTCCTCGAAGGTTGGCCGCGCGCTTGATGATCGAGTTGGGATTGCCCAGCTTGAGGCAGTCGCGAAGGGGTCTGATGCTGTCCTGTACCTTTCTCGCCTTCTCGAAATCCCCGGCTCGCCAGAGGTCGTAAATCGCCGCCATCGTGTCCGGCAGCACGTTGCTGACTCCCGAAATACCGCCGCTTCCTCCGGCGAAGAGCGTCCACAAAATCAGAGAGTCGTTGCCGGAGAGGACGTTGAACGGCTTGTCGCCGATGCCGCGGGTTTCCTCGATGTACCGGAGGATGTTGTCGAAGTTGCCGCTGCTGTCCTTTATTCCCACGATATTCGGAATCCTGGCCAGTTTCGAAACGATCTGATGGGAAAGATTGACACCGGTTCTGGCCGGTATGTTGTACAGGACGATCGGAATATCCACCGACTCCGCCACCGACTTGAAGTGGTTGAAAAGCTGCTCCTGCGAACTTTCGGCGAAGTAGGGACAGATAATCGACGCGCAGTCGGCGCCCAGGTCCCCGGCCGCTTTCGTGAGCGCGATCGTCTCCGCCGTCGTGATGCAGCCGGTTCCGACGTAGACCGGAAGGCGCCCCGCGCTCTCCTCGATCACCGTCTCCATCACTTGTATCTTCTCGTCGTACGTCAGCGCGAAGCTCTCCCCGTTCGTTCCCAGGCAGAAAAGACCGTGGACTCCCGCATCGACGAAGCGGTGCACCTGATTGCGGAGTTCGTCCCGGTTGATCGATTCATCGTCGAAAAATGGCGTTGCCATAGCCGCTATGATTCCTGTTGGCTCGAACATGCTTTTCTCCTCTTCCTCTCGCTATCTCTTGATTCTTTCAGCGACGATTCCGCCGTCTTCGTTTTTGATGCGGATGGAGCAGTCGAACTCGCCGCGTTGTTCCGGGTAATCCGTTCTGATGTGCGTTCCCCGCGATTCTTCCCTTGTCAGGGCGGCTGTGCCGAGCAACAGCGCCGACAGGGCGCACTGTTCCGTGAAGGTGTCGACCGAAGCCTCTTCCCGGAGGTTCTTGAGGAAGGCCAGCGCAGCGAGCAGCCCCTCTGCGTTCCGCTCTCTTTCGATATGCCTTGAAACGGTTTCTCTGATCCGCGGCAGGAGCGTCGCCCTGATTTCCGGGTTTTCCCGGAACGGAAGGAGCTCCGGCGTTTTTGAAGGAGGCGGGGGAGTATACTCCGCCATGCCCCTGGCCGCCATCAGCCCGGAGGCCGCGGCCTGGGTGGCTGCGTTTCCCGCCATGCGGCAGGCGCCGTGCATGCCGCCCGCGGCCTCTCCCGCGGCGAAGAGTCCGGCGACAGTGGTCATACAGCGGCGGTCGATCTCCAGCCCTCCCGAGTGACTGTGCGCCATCGGTCCCACCTGGAGGAGTTCCCGGTGCACGTCGAGCCCTGCGTTCTTGACTCGTTCGTAAAACCACGGGTAGGCTTCCAGCACCTTCCGGTCGAGGTGGCGCATATCGACGTAGACGCCGCCGAGCGGACTCCCTCCGCCGGCCGCGACCTCTTCCCGGATGGCGTTGTTGATCAGGCTTTTCGGCGCTCCCGCCTCTCCTTGCGGACGAACCTTGAGGAGAAAACGCTCTCCGTTGCCGTTCAGCAGGAAGGCGCCCTCCCCGAGCATGGCGGTGGGGCAGGGTTCTCCTACTGCTTCGGGCGGATCGTAGCAGACCAGGGGTTCGAATTCGACGAACTCCAGATCGACGAGCGAGGCGCCCGCCTCGAAGCCCATGGCGAGGGTGCGTCCGTCGATGTCCGCGGGGTAGGTGGACTTGCCGTAGAGGTTTCCCACGCCGCCCCAGGCTGCAAGAACGACCGGGGCGCGGAGAATCGCAGCAGGTTCGCCGTTGTGTGCGCAGGCGGCGCCGGCGATGCGTCCGTCGGCGGTCAGAAGGTGTACGCAGGACATTCCGTCGAGGAACGCGACCCCCTTCTCGGAGAGCGCCCGCCGCAGCATGCGCACGATATGCCCGCCGACGAGCGTATCCGTCCGGCAGAGAGATCTCGGGCAGCTTGACCCGGAGGCGTGGCGCAGACGGTACTGCCCGTTTTCAAGACGTGCGAAGGAGACGCCCCAGCGTTCCAGAAGATCGATGCACTCTCCCGTCAACGCTCCCAACGCTTCCACGAGCTCCCTGTTCCCCAGGCCGTAGCCCGCGGCCAGCATGTCCGAACAATAGAGAGCGGGGCTATCGCCGGAAGGAGTGTCCGGCAGGACGGCGTTGAAGGCGGCGATATAGGGGGCGCCCCCGTACCCGGGGGAGAGCGCCGCGATCCTGTCCATACCCTGCTCGACGAGGGCGCAGGCCGCGATCAGTCCGGCGATGCCCGACCCCGCGATAATGGCGTTGAATTCTTCTTCGCGATGCGTTCTCATTGGCGTTCGCCCTCGATTCTTCTCTTTCTGGCGACGCAGAGAAAAAGGATCGCCGCGCCCGCGGAAAGGCCGATGAGGTCGGTCATTCGCTCCGGCAGAATCATCAGTATGGCCGCCGCGATCAGCACCGCCCGCTCCAGGTGTTTGAGCGGCGTGATGAGAAAGCCCGCCATTCCGGCTGCAAGCAGGAGTGTTCCCGTGAAGAGCATCGCCGTCGCCTTGACGATTTCGAGCCCCGAGCCCATGAGCAGGATCGCCGGTTCATAGACGAAGATGAAGGGAATAAGGAACGCCACGAGCGCGTATCTCGCCCCGGTCCACCCGGTTTTCCACGCGTCGGCCCCGGCGATGCCCGCGGCCGTGAAAGAGGCGAGGCACACGGGCGGCGTTATCTGGGCCATGATTCCGAAATAAAAGACGAACATATTCGCGGGAAGGGCGGGCACTTTCAGGGCGGCAAGCGTGGGGACGAAGAGGATGTTCGCCAC
>LVBB01000148.1 GCA_001603075.1 Phycisphaerales bacterium Planc_01
ACAAATGTACGATATTCTACTTGTACAAATGTACAATGAAGGAGATTCGCCATGAAACATCACAACCTGCCCGCGACCAGTCCCGCCGAGACGGAGATCCTCCGGCTCATCTGGCAACTGAAACGGGCCACCGTTCAGGAGGTGTGTCATCAGCTCCCGGCCGCACGCAAAATCGCATATGCCACGGTCCAGACCCTTCTGCGACGGCTGGAAAAAAAGGGCTATCTCAAGCACGACCTCGAAGGCAAAGCCCACGTGTTCTATCCGAGCGTAGAGCAGGACCACGTGATCCGCCGGTCCGTCGGCGATTTCCTCGACCGCCTCTTCGGAGGCGATCCCAGACCGCTGATGCAGTTCCTGGCAGAAGACGGTCGGCTCGAAGCCAAAGACCTCGACCAACTCAGGAAGCTCATCGAAAACACATAGACTCGTTCACTGCGGAGGTGCAACGATGAATCTCTATCTGACCGAACTGGTACGCTATCTGGCCGCTCAGAGTTGGCAGATTGCCGTGCTGACCCTTGTGGTGGCCGCTGCCACGTGGGCCCTGCGGCATAGGACCGCCCACATCCGCTACCTGCTCTGGCTGATCGTCCTGGCCAAGTGCCTCGTGCCGCCGCTGTACATGGTGCCGATCCGGGTCTTGCCCGAAGGGACGGCCCCAGCCATGGTTGCGGAGGCCGCGCCCGTCGAGCCCGTGGCAATCGAACCACGGAGCAGCATTCCGATCCAGGCGAGCCCCCCCTTGCGGCCGCAAGCAGTGGCCGAATCAGGCCGGGTCGAGCGAGCGACTCCGCCGGGTGTCGAGGACCGCCCGAGCGGGCCGTTGGACCTGCGGATGTATGCCGGGATCGCCTGGATCGCCGGTGCAGGTCTGTATCTGGCGATGAACCTGCTGAGGGCGGTGCGAGGCCGGCACTGGCTCCATGCGAGGCGCCGGCCCCTGCCCGATGCGATACGGAAGGAGACGGAGACCCTGCTCTCGACTCCCGGTCGAAGGCCTCTGCCTCCGGTCTGGGTCATCGACGAGATCGGTCAGCCTTTTGTCTGGGGCCTTCTGCGTGGTAGCATCTACGTGCCTTCCCACTTTCTGAAGATCGGCGACCGCGAACATCGCAAGCACGTGCTGGCCCATGAACTGAGCCACGTTCTCCGTTTCGATGCGGCGGTCAACGCCCTCCAGACCCTCGCCCAGGGGCTGTTCTGGTTCCATCCGTTCGTCTGGTGGGCCAACCGCGAGATTCGACGAGAGCGAGAGAAATGCTGCGACGAGATGGCGGTCGCGCAACTGGGGACGGAACCAAGAGAGTATTGTCATGCGGTGGTGGAGACCCTGATGAGTGCGGAGACGTCGGCCCGGCCCGTTCCCTCGTTGGCCGTAGCCGGGCCGGCGAAGAACCTTGAGGAAAGGATCAAAACCATGTTGATGCCAGGCAAGAGATTCTACAAGCGCCCGAGCCTGATCACAGCGAGCCTCATCTTTCTAGCGGCCCTCGTGACGGTTCCCACCGCCCTGGTCCTGACCGCCCGGGCCCAGACAGAATCGCCGAAGACAGAAACCAACTCGCCCCAGACCCTGCACGAGGCCGCCGCTGCCGGGGACCTGGAGCAAGTCAACAAGCTCCTCGCCCAGGGGGCGGATGTCCACGCCAAAGACGAGGACGGACGCACGCCGCTGCACAGGGCGGCCTGGTACGCGCGAAAGGACGTGGCGGAGGTGCTTCTCACCCGGGGAGCGAATGTCAATGAAGCGGATGGCTCCGGCCAGACTCCTTTACACCTGGCGGTGCAGTTTGGGGCAAAGTTCGTGCCCGAGTTCCTCCTCGCCAGAGGGGCTCAGATCAATGCGAGGGACAAGGCAGGCAATATGCCCTTGCACATCGCGGCGGGCGTTTCGTCTGTCAGCGGCGATCTGCTGGAGTTGCTGATCGCCAAAGGCGCTGACGTGAAGGCGAGAAACGAGGCCGGCCAAACACCCCTTCATCGTGTATCCATGATAGGAAGGGGGAACAAACGCCTTGGACTTGCGGCGGAGCTCCTCCTGGCCCACGGGGCAGAGGTCGACGCCGAAGATCAGAGCGGGTGCACACCCCTCCATTTCGCTGTCGAAGATGCTAACAAGGAGCTGGTCGACTTTCTGGTGGCCAAAGGCGCTGACGTAAAGACCACGGCGGCGGGCGGCACGACCCTTCTTCACCGAGCCGTCGAGAGCGGACAGCTCGAGATGGTAGAATGGTCCCTGAGCCGGGGAATCGACGTCAACAGCGCCCGGTCCAACGGCCGGACGGTTCTGCACGTGGCTGCGTGGACCGGCGAGAATAGCATCGTAGAGGCACTGATCGCCCGAGGCGCCGACGTGAAGGCCAGGGACGCTCGTGGCGACACACCTGCCCAGCTCGCCGCTCGCTCGAACCATAAGGACACCGTTCGCCTGCTCGTTGACAAGGGGGCTGAAGTCTCCACCATGCAGATCGCGGCGTGCCTCGGAGACCTCGACGCCATCAAGGGCTTCCTGGAGAGGGGAGGCACTGTCAATGGCCAGGATGGGGACCCGCTGTCTCCCTTGGGGGCCGCCGCTTGGGCAGGACAGAAGGATGTCGTTGCTTTTCTCATCAGCCAAGGCGCTTCGGTCGATGCAGGTGTTGGACAAAAGGGAATGACCCCCCTGCACTACGCCGCTCGGGAAGGCTCCAAAGAAGTTGCGGAATTGCTGATCGCCAACGGAGCCAAGGTCAACGCCAACGGAGCCAAGATCAGCGGAACACAAGCGGGATTAACGCCTTTGCACTTTGCCGCCCAAAGCGGAGACAGGGACGTAGTATTGCTGCTCATCGATCATGGCGCCGATGTCAATGCCGAGACTGAGACTGCGCGGAAATCGAGACCTTTGGACTGGGCGGTGGGGGCCGGTCGCAAAGACGTGGCGAAGCTCCTTGCCGACAAAGGCGCTGGTACTTCCCAGCCGGATGATCTTCTCTTCCGGGCCTGCATGCAGGTAGACAGAGAGCTGGTCGAACTCCTCATCCGCAAGGGCGCCAACGTCAACTCCGAAGCCTTGGCTTATGGTTATCCGCCTGCGATGGGGGCAATATGGAGTGGATACACACACGCGACGAAACCCGCGGATGTCCCCCGGCTCCTTGGCGTCCTTAGAGTCCTTCTGGATCATGGCGCCGATCCCGACAGCAAAGACCGATGGGACTGGACCTTGCTGCATTATGCATGTGAAGAGGTCGATTTGGCCAAGTTGCTTCTCGACAGAGGCGCCAATCCGAACGCCGTGGAAAATGAGCGGGGGCGACGGCCTCTGCACCTGGCCGCGGATGAGGGCCGCACGGCGGCGGTGAAACTGCTCATTAGTCGCGGAGCCGATGTCAATGCAAAAGACTACTACGGACACACAGCGTTATCGTATGCCGAAGACGTCGGCGATAACAACAGGTTCGGTCGTCCCAGGAAGACGCCCCTGACGGCGGAGGCCAAAGCAGCCAAGAAGGAAGTGGCGCGACTTCTGCGTGAGCACGGGGCGACGGGATAGCCGGACGCCGAAGGGCCACACCGGGCCGGCGTGCGTGAGAAGGAACCCGGCGAGGTCAACGGAGGCCCCGCCGGTTCTTTGTCTCTGTTTACATGCGTTTATATCGCGGGTCGCCGGCGCCTTCGGGGGCGGTCCAGCGGATGTTGTCGAACGGGCACTTGCGCTGGCAGGTCTTGTCGTGCAGGCAGTTCGAGGGGTTGGCCAAGGGTCGCTTGACCTTCTCTCGACCATGGACTATATTGAGGGCGATCGACAGTGATCGTGGATAGCGTGCCTCTCGCGAAAGCAGCGATATGGAATTGAGCGTCGAAGAACAAAAGGCCCTGTTGCAGGTGGTGCGAATACTGCATAGTCGATTCGGGGCGGTGGAAGTGATCCTGTACGGCTCTGCGGCCCGAGGGGATCTTGACGAAGAGTCGGACATCGATCTGCTTGTCGTGCTTCCCCGGCTCGATTGGACGATGCAGAAGGAGATCATCGGCGTCTGTTTCGATGCCGAATTGCAGTGCGGCAGGGTCATTTCTGCGATCTGTTACACGATGGATGAGATAGAGCACAGTCCTCTTCGGTCGTCACCTCTCGTAACAACTGCTCGCAGGGAGGGACAGGCTCTGCATGAGTGAGGATATTCGCAGGTTGATCGCCTATCGGCTTGACCAGGCGCAGGAAACGCTGAACGCCGCGAGGGAGTTGGCGGCCGCCGGACATGAACGCGATGCCGTCAATCGCGCGTACTATGCGATGTTCTACGGCGCGTTGGCGATGCTCGCGTCCAAGGGACTCGGAGCCAGCAAGCACAGCGGCGTACTGAGCCTGCTCGGCCGCCATTTCATCAAGACGGGCGCCTTCCCCGTAGACTATGGCCGGTACTTGCGAGAGGCGTTTGAGTTGCGCCAGGGCGCCGATTACCGCGAGTTTGTTCAGGTTACGCAAGAGCAGGTGCAGGAGACCATTGCACATGCTGACGCATTCCTTCAATGCGCGCGGCAAATGCTCGGGGACTCCGAACCGTAGGATGGCCGGACGGGTCATCCTACGGTTCCACGATCACAGGCAATATCTCCACGCTGCAGGGCGCCCTTGCAGGCACACCACAAACGAGCGTCATCATTCACCCTATTCGATGATGTTCTCTACATGCGTTTGTATCGGGGTCCGCCGCCGCCTTCGGGGGCGGTCCAGCGGATGTTGTCGAACGGGCACTTGCGCTGGCAGGTCTTGCAGTGCAGGCAGTTCGAAGGGTTGGCCGGCTTGACCTCGTCGTGGATGGTCTCGTAGACGCCGGCCGGGCAGAACGTGATGCACGGACTGCCGTAGACGGGCGTACACTTGGTCTCGCAGATCGTCTTATCGAGGATCGTCAGGTGCGACGGCTGCTCCTCGCGATGCTCGGTGGCCGCGACCGCGGTGAACGTGTCCTTGTCGAAGTTCTGGTTCGGCTTGAGACGATAAGGCGCCGTCGTCATCATCTCATAGTCAGGCTCGACTTTGAACTTCGGCAGCCAGCCGCCCAGCACCGACAGCGGCATGCCCTGCAGCGGGCCGAACTTGGCGATCGTGTGCCGCGAGTTCCTGGCGATCTTCATCTCCTTGGCGATGTTCGAGCCCTCGACATTGTCGGTATACCGCCTAGCGGCCCCTTCGGGCTTGTCCATGCAGGTGACGATGGCCCGCGCGGCCTGCATGCCCGACTCAAGGGCGTTGTGCAGGCCCTTGATCTTGAGCATGTTGACGAAGCCGGCGCTGTCGCCGAGGATCATCACGTTGTCCTTGCCGATGCTGCCGGTGTGCGGATCGCGCGGGACCGCGTACCAGCCGCCTTCCGGGATCATCTTGGCGCCGGCCTCGACGACCGTGCCGCCCGCGATGAACGGCTTGACGTAGCTGTGCTCCTTGAAACGGACCAGGGCGTCCTGTGCGTTGAAATTGCGATACTTCCAGTCCAGCCCGACGATCATGCCGACCGCCAGATGGTCCTCGGCGCCGGCGTAGACGATCCCTCCGCCGAACATGCCGGGCCCGATGACCGGGGTCCAGATCGGATAGCCCATCGCGTGGATGACGCGGCCGCGCGAGAACCTGGCGTACTGCTCCGGCGTGACCTTGATCAGCTCCTTGACGCCGAGCGAGTAGAGCTGGTGCGATTCGCGTTTCAGACCGGCGGCCTCGACAAACCGCTCGGTGACCAGGCCGTCGCAGCCCTCGGCGAGCACAATGAATCTGGCCTCGATGGTCTCGCCTTCGACGTAGTTGGGCTGCTTGTGTCCTTCCTTATCGACGCCCTGGTCGATCAGCTTGACGCCGATGGCCGTCGGGCCGTCCATCACGATGCGATCGGCGGCGAACCCTGTCAGCACCTCGACGCCCTTCTCGCGGGCGATATTGCCCAGCCATTTGGTGAGTTTGCTGATCGAGAGCGAGTAGTCGCCGTGGTGGATCATCTGGCCCCAGCCGATGCCCATGCTCTTGGCCATCTTCAGGGCCCAGAAGATATTGAACGACATACCCCGCCCGAGCAGAAACAGGATGTCGTCTTTGTCGATCACGTTGGCCAGGACGTCCTTGGCCTCGTCGGTGTCGCGCCAATCGGGCTTGGCCGCATCGAGCAACGAGTGCAGCGGCTCCTTCTCGAGCACGGCGCCCGAGAGATTGTGGTTTCCCAGATCGAGGGCCTTGTCGATGACGCACACGTCGATGTCGGGCCGCAGGACCCGCAGTTGAATCGCCGTGGCCAGACCGGCCGGGCCGGCGCCCACCACCAAAACCGAGACCTTGTTGTATTCGTTGTTGTTCGGCACGTTCCGTTCCTCAATCAACAGGGAATAGGTCCGGCTGGACCCATTGGACCTATGGCATTTCACGCATTCTCAAGAGCCTGCACCAGCTCCGGAATCACGTCCTCGGCGGTTCCCACGATATAGTAGTCGCACTGCTTGAAGATCGGTGCGTTCGGATCGCTGTTGATCGCCACGATCGTTTCGGTGTTGGCGACACCGATCATGTGCTGGATGGCACCCGAGATGCCAATCGCAACGTACAGCTTCGGCCCGACGGCGGTACCCGTCTGGCCGACCTGATGGACGCGCTCGACGAACCCCTGCTCGACCGCCGCTCGCGAGGCGCCGAACTCGACGGCGGTATCCAGCTTCTTGCCCAGCTCGGAGCAGAGCATGCGAAGGAGCCGATCGAAACTGTCGCGGCTCTGCATGCCCTTGCCACCTGAGACGATGGCCTCGGCACCGAAGTTGACCTCGCCGCTGCCCAGCTCGGTCCGGATCACGTCCAAACTGATATCATCCTCGGTCAGCTCGACCTTGTGCTTGATGACCTTGCCCTTGCGCTTGGGGTCGGCGGGAATCCGCTTCATCACGCCGGGCCGGGCGGTCGCCATCTGGCTCTTCGAGTTTTTCGTGCGAATCGTCGCCATGACATTGCCGCCCAGGGCCGGACGCGTCTGGAGCAACAGGCCGATATCGCCCTTTCGCGAGCTGTCGCGGATGTCCAGGCCCGTGCAGTCGGCGGTCAGGCCGCAGCCGGTCTTGTACGAGACCATCGGGGCCAGCATGCGTCCCTGCGGCGTCGCCGCGTAGAGCACGATCTGCGGCACGTACTTGTCAACCGCATCGGAGACTGCCTTGCAGTAGGACGCCGGGTCGAAATCCCTGAGCAGCTTGTGCTCGATGGCGTAGATATTGTCGGCGCCGGCCGCGATCAGCTCTTCGGCCATGTGGGCGACGTTGTCTCCGGCGATGCACACGCCGACTGTGGTTTCCAGCGAATCGGCCAGCTCTCGCGCCTTGCCCGTCAGCTCGAACGTCGCCGGATGCACGACGCCATCGCCGCTGTGCTCGGCGACGACCCAGACCTCGCCCCGGAACGACGGATCGGCCAGGCTGAAACCGTTGAGCATATCCTCCAGACCCTTCTTGTGGAACGCTCCGCCCGCCTTCTCAATGATCTTCTCTCTGGTCTCCTCGGGGGTCTTGCGGACGTCGTCAATCTTCATCTCGCTCAGGATGTTCGTCAGGATATCGTAGTCATCCTGCTCCTTCTTCGTCGCCTCATACGGCCGCTCCAGCAGGCTTTTGCGCCGCGCGGGCAATGCATAGGGGCCGGGGCCGTCGTCGGCCTTTCCACTCTCGCCGTTGCTGCTCTTGAAGCTTTCGATGATGATCTTCGCAAGCGAGGCGGCATCCTTCATCTCCTGGCACTTGCGCGTGCTCTTGCCCGGCGGGAAAACGCGAATCACCGCCGTCTTCGAGCCCTTGGCCCCGATATGGGTCGCCTCCTTGATGTCGTCGGCGCCCCACTTGACGAGGTCCGCCTTGTTGCCCCACCGCGTGCCGGCGAACGTCGCGAACAGCGGGTATTCGTACTTGGCCACGGTGATGACCGCCGGCATCTTCCTGGTCGCCACGGTCTGGCTGCCGCCGCTGATGATCCGCGTGAACTCGAACCGCTTGTTCTTGTATTCGGCGTCGGTGGCATAGGCGATGCACGGCACTTCCAGTTCCTCGGCGATCTGCCCCGGCACCTGGGCGGTGTCGCCGTCCACCGACTGCATCCCTGCGACCACGAAGTAATCGTCGCCGCACTTGAGGATCTCCTTGACGATCCGCCGGATCGCGTACGCCAGCGGATTGGCCGTCGCCCACGTGTCCGCGCCGCCCAGCGAGCGGTCCGTCAGAAGCACCACCTGATCGGCCGCACGCGACAGACTGTACCGCAGCACCTCTTCGGCCATCGGCGGGCCCATCGTCAACGCCACGATCCGCGCCTTGGCGTCGCCGCTGATCTGCTTCATGTATCGGGCGAAGGCCAGCGCCTGGGCATCCAGTTCGTTGATCACGTTAGCCAGCCGTGAGCGGACGAGCGTGCCCGTCTCCGGGTCGAAGGCGTTGTCGGTGATCTGCGAGACGTCAGGGACCTGCTTGACGAGAACGATGTAGTCACTCATAGACCGTTTTCCCCAAAGAAAAGAAACACTCCCGGCATCGGGGCTTTTTCGAGCATTTACCAGACGTGCGACCAGCGCCGCCAGCGAGCTCATAGCGTGCTTCACAGGGACGGTGGACCGCCCAACGTTGCACAACCACCGTCAATACTCCGACAGTAGATGGCGCATATTAGGGGTTCGTTACAGACCTGTCAACCCAAAACGCCCAATTCCGACCCGGAGGCTGTGCCCGGCCTTCCCGGCTGACACACCGGCCGATTCGCAGGAAACATCGCATCGCACGGCGAGCGCCCACGCTCGCCACCTTCGCGGTGCATTGGCCCCCTGTCCGTCCGACGCCGCCGCCCCGCCGCCGGACAGGCCGTAGCCGCTGATTTGCCACTTGTTACACACATATATACGACATGTGTGTGTTTATTCATGAAACGTAATTGTTAGTCTACTTTGGTCGTGTCTTGCTGCCACAAGACGCGACGCCTGCCCGGCCCCGTCCTCCGAGCCGGGCAAGCGAACCTGCTTGCGCTGCGTCTTCGCGCACTGGGTCCAGCCCGACGTCTCCGCCTTATTCCCCAACGGCTGGATGAGCCGCCTGATGTGCGTCAACTGCGACAGATCGCCGGGCGAGATGTGCGAGGTCTGGCCCGCCTCGACGTGCCGCCATTCGGGACACCATACGTATTTCATGGGGGAATGGGTGACGCACGCCATTTTCCCGCTTCCCATTTGCCCGCCGGTGGCGTAGGCACGGATGTCATCCCGTGCCTTCCGCATATCTCCTGTCTCGCGCGCTGCCATCATGCGATTGTCTCCGACCTTCGGGCATAATAGTAGCCGGTCCGGCCGGAGAGGGCAAGGGCGGATGGGCGGTTCTCTAACGCGGCCATCGCCAAGACTTCGCTATGTTGCGTCTTGCGGGTGCCACCCGCCCTCGATCTGACGGGGCCCTTCATAAGGGATGGCGACATCGTTGACATCCACGCGCAGGACCTTCTCGTCCGTCAGAGCCTGGTACGAATACCGGATGAGGACCTGCCCGTGACCGTACGGGTCCTCGTTCATGTGGTCGAAGTCTCCGAGAATCCTCTGGACCCTCAATCCCCTGAAATAGGTATCCAACAGACTCGCAGGAACGTCCTCGACAGCGAGGCCGGACCTCTGTGCCGCGGCAATGATGCTGCGAATCATCAGAGGCAAGTCGAAATCATAATAGCCGATCTCCAAGGCCAGAGCCGTCACGGTTTGAGCAACCTCCGTGCTGTCGGAGCTGGCATACCGAAACCTTGGATACACCGGCACAGCGATCCGGAGCGAGTCCGCCACAGAGGCGCCGGGAGCGATATACACATACGTTCCTACCGGCCCTGGTGGACGCCAGATCGCGCTGGTGGGAACATCCAGCCGTTTTCTGATCAGAAGCGTTTGCTTGTCGGACGTCAGGAACACCTCGAAGGGCTCGGAGGTGGAGGCGATGCTGCTACAGACCCAGGCGTCGCGATCGGTCCCGTTCGTTATGTTGTAGCTCAGCGTCAGTGTGAAATCGTTGACATCCAACGCCGTGATTTCCACCGTCACGCCGGCAGGCTCGCTCATGTCAGGTTCTTCGGCGTTTACTGCGGCGGACAGTGCCGTGCAAACGCAGCACACAGCCAGCACTCTCGCGCTCCTATCGAGAAGGTTCATCAGCAAGCTCTTTCCTCATCGTCGAGCCACGCGCGGTCAGGCGTTTGGTTCGGTCCTCGCGCTCGGCATATCTCTGGGTCCTGAATTCACACCGGAATGCTTCGGCGATCGGCTCTCGTTAGGGACATTATGGCAGAACGATGGGGGCAAGGCAAGGGAAAAGGCAGCCGGAGGCCGCCTCAAAGACGGAATGGGGATAACCCGCCGCAGGCGGGTCACTACGAACGCACGAGAATCGCGTCAGACGACGCCACACAAAGACGCGCCGGTCGGGGAGCGTTCGGTGGCTCGACGGGAGAGGCCTCGGATGGGAGGCCCTGCGGCGGGCTTGAGAGGCGAAGCCACGCATCTGTGAAATGGCCCTGCCCCCCATACCCGGTACCTGCGAATCGCAGGTACCGCGCCTCCCCTGCTCGCGCGTCCTCTCGACACTCACCCATGCGGTGGCCCTGTCGCAGATCTGTGGAGTTGCCCCTGGGAAGCAGCCCACTCGCAAGGACCCGCAGAGCGAGTGGGGTGCACATCTCCGGTCGTGTCTCGTGACTCAGCGGGAGGAAATGCGGTGCGGGTGGCGCGTGGGGCGAGGGAATCGTCCGTTTGCGTCCGGCGTGGCGGGTGGTATACTGGAGGCATCGGATGACGTCGGAATCATGCGGGAACGATGGGGGACAACGGCGGCCTTCGCGGCGACATTGGCGAACTTGGGAGCATGGGACATGACGAACGGCTTTCGTGCAACGTGTGCATCGGTCTTTCTGGCATTGGCGTTGAGCGTGTGGGCCTGCGGGGATCAAGAGACGTCGGAAGGCACCGGCGTGGGCAGGCGGTTCCCTGCCGAGAGAGCGACCTATATCGACTCGGTGACGGGCGCGGAAGTCACCATGCTGACGACCTCGCCGGCCCGGGACGACAAGATCTACCAGACTCATCCGAACTGGACGGCGGATGGAGAGCATATCGTCTTCGTGTCCGACCGGACCGGCTCGAAGCAGTACTTCACCGTCTCCACGGCGACCGGGGCGATCACGCAACTGACCGACGACAGCGGGCCGGGCAACGCCTGCCTGAGCCGTACGAAGAACCGAATGTTCTATTCGTGCGGACGGGCGATCTGGGACCTGGACATCGACGCGGTGCTTCAGCCAGGCTCCGACGCCTCGAACCACCCGTATCGCCGCAAGGTGGTCGATCTGCCCGAGAACACGCAGCTCCACGGGACTCTCACCGTGGACAGCGACGGCAAGACCATGTACCTGGGCGTTCAACAGGGTGACTCGTGGGCCCTGCTGGCCCTGGACACGGAGCGAGGCGTTTTCCGAACGATTCGAGACGTGGAGTTTCGCGTGGGGCACTGTCAGGCTCATCCGACGATCTCGGGCCTGATCATGTACTGCTGGGAAACGGGCGGCGACGCACCGCAGCGGATGTGGATTGTTCGTGCCGATGGCTCGGACAACGGCCCCCTCTACGAGGAGACGTATGACGAGTGGGTCACGCATGAGGTGTGGTGGGGAGCCGACAAGGCGCTGTTCACCATCTGGCCGAAAAACGAGGAAATGCTCGGCAAGCCGCACGGCATTGCTTGGGTCGCGCTTGGAGACCGCTCGCTTCACATCCTGGACCAGAAGAAATACTGGCACGTGGGCGGCGACGCGACGGGCCAGTGGGCGGTGGGCGACACGTTCGACGGGCAGCTCTTTCTTCTGGACGCTCGGACGGGCCAGACCAGACTTCTGACGCAAGGCCATCGGCCCAAGGGCGCTACGGTCCATCCCCATCCATCCTTTTCCCCAGACGAATCCAGCGTGCTGTTCTGTTCGGAAAGGAACAGCAATTGGGATGTGTGCCTCGTTCGTGTGAGGTAACGGGGCGGGGTGCGGGCGTTGCGACGGCAGCGGGGAATCGGCGGCGGAGGGGGTGATTCGACGAACGCCGGGCCGGGAGCGTCGTAGTAGGCTGTCGGAAACGACGTTTTTCCGTCGCGTTTCGGCTTGTCGTGCGCCGCAAGAGAACCGAACTCTAAGGAAGGAGAACGACCATGAAGGCACGCATCGTTTGGACCGCCCTGCTGAGCACCGTGGCCCTAGTGGGTCTGGGCTGCAAGACCACCATCGTCGACCCCGCCTCGCAGAGCCGGGCCACCTACCGGCTGGGCAAGCTGACCGCCGAGGAGCCGCGAGAGATCGACGCCGTCTACGCCGCGTCCGACAGGGCGATGTCCGAACTCGGGCTGAAGGTCGTCCAGCGCACGAAGGACGCCCTGCAGGCCGAACTCGTCGCCCGCGACGCCCAGGACAAAAAGGTCTCGGTCAAGCTCCTGTCGATCACGAAGGACACCACGAGAATCACCATCGACATCAGTCCGGTCGAGAAGGCCCAGCGTATCCATAGCGCGATCCGCGACAACCTCGGCCTGTAGGCGCGATGCGACGAGCCGGCGTGCGGGGAGCATCCCCTGCACACCCGAACGCCTCGCTCCACAATCGCTCGCGCCCGATCGCGTCGCCGCCGACCCTTGACAGGCCAGGCCCGTGATGGTATGGATGAGACCCTTGCGTCGCTGAACGGGTTCTCTTGCACGGGTTGATATGCGCAGATTGACAGGGGCTCTCATCCTTCTCATCGCCGTCCCGGCGTGCGCGGCGGGCGAGCCATCGTGGTACGCCCTGACCTATGTGGGTCAATACAGTCCGAAGAAGTACGACGAGGTCCCCTTCAGTGGGAACTGGCACCTGAAGCGACAGTACCTCGGAACGGTGGGCCTCGGCCGCGAGATGACCCGCATCCACCGGATCGGGTCACTCAAGACGGACCTCGGCGTGGAACTCGAGGCCCTGGCGTCGCATCATTGGGGCCGGTACAACGACTACGAAGAACTCGCCGGCTCGTTCCATCTGCGCTGGCACCAGTTCCCCTGGAACGCGCACCTGCCGACAACGCTGGGGCACGGCATCGGGCTGTCGTATACGACCGTGGTGCCGGAACAGGAGGTTCTCTACCGGCGAGGCCAAAGCGCCCGACTGTTGGCGTTCATGATGTGGGACGTCACATTCGCCCTGCCCGACCACCCGGCCTGGGCGGTATTCTTCCGCATCCACCACCGCTCCGGGGCCTTCGGCACATTCAGCGGGGTGCACGGCGCCGCCAACTATCCCTGCATCGGGATCAAGTATAGCTTCTGATCGCCCGGCGTCCCGACGGGCCCACCGAAAGGCGAAAACGCGGACGGAGTTTCTGCTTGCCGTGAATGGGACAAAATTGTAAACTTTAATCTCCTGCCTACAATTATGTGGGCCGACCATATGGAATCTGCGAAGAACAGGGCCGCAATGAAGGCAAAGCAATCGGCGGAAGTACAGCTCCTGAGCGACGTGGCGAAGGCGTTCGCCGAGTCGCTGGACCTCGAAGCGACGCTCAAGAGCATCCTGAAATCACTGGACACGCACCTGCGACTGCGTCGCGGGACGATCACCCTGCTGGACCCGCAGACCGAGACACTGACGATCCGGGTGGCCCACGGGCTCAGCGAACAATCCAAGAGCCTCGGCAGCTACAAGGTCGGCGAGGGCATCACCGGCCGCGTGGTGCAGACCGGCGAAGAGATCGTCGTGGCGGACATCTCGAAGGACCCTCGCTTCCTCGGCCGGACCCGTCCGCGCAAGCAGGACGACGGGAAACGGACGGCGTTCTTCTGCGTGCCGATCAAGCTCGACGGGCGGACGGTGGGCGCGCTGAGTGTGGACCGGCAGGCCGAGCGGACCGACAGCTTCGAGGCGAACGTGCGTCTGCTGAACATCCTGGCGACGATGGTCGCCCAGGCGATCAAGCTCAATAAGCTGGTCGAGTCCGAGCGGAAGCTGCTCCAGGACGAGAACGTTCGGCTGCGTCGGGAATTGAAGAACCGGTTCGACATGCGCAACATGGTCGGGACCAGCAACGCGATGCAGGCGGTCTACCGCCTCGTCGAGCAGGTCGCCGAGAGCAGCGCGACCGTGCTGATCCGCGGCGAAAGCGGCACCGGCAAGGACCTCGTCGCCCACGCCGTACACTACAACAGCCTCCGCGCCGACAAGCCCTTCATCAAGGTCAACTGCACCGCCATGCCGGAGACCCTGCTGGAGAGCGAGCTGTTCGGACACGAGAAGGGCGCCTTCACCGGCGCCGTCGAACGCAAGCTGGGCCGATTCGAACGGGCCAACGGCGGCACGATCTTCCTCGACGAGATCGGCGACTTCCCGCCCACCCTTCAGGTCAAACTGCTCCGCGTCATCCAGTTCCGCGAGTTCGAGCGCGTCGGCGGCACCGAGACGATTCGGGCGAACGTCCGCATCATCGTCGCCACACACAAGGATCTCGAGACGCTGATCACCGAAGACCTCTTTCGCGAGGATCTCTACTACCGGATCAACGTTTTTCCGATCTATCTGCCGCCGCTGCGGGAGCGTAAGGACGACATCATGCTACTGGCGGACCACTTCCTCGAACGGTTCGCCGCCGAGAACGGCAAGCACATCACCCGGATCTCAACGCCCGCAATCGACATGCTGACGCACTACCACTGGCCGGGCAACATCCGCGAACTGGAGAACTGCATGGAGCGGGCCGTCCTGCTGTGCGGCGACGACGTGATCCGCAGCGAGCATCTGCCCCCCTCGCTCCAGATGGTCGACCGGACCCAGGCCAGTGACAATCCCTCGCTGTCGGAGATCATCGCCAACAAGGAACGGGAACTGATCGTCGACGCCCTGAAGAAGACCGGCGGCCGCCAGCGTGACGCCGCCAAAGAACTGGGCGTCACCGAGCGGATCCTCGGCTACAAGATCAAGAAGTACGGCATCCACCCGAAGTATCTGTAGTCGGCGGGAGACATAGCCCCCACCGCCCTCAGGCAGCCGCGGCCGCTATGCGGCGGCCGGCTCCTCGGCGTAGTCGTCGAACCGCACGCTGATCTTCTTGCTGACGCCCTGCATCTGCATTGTGACGCCGAACAGCACGTCGGCGATGCTCATCGTCCGCTTGGTGTGCGTGATGACGATGAACTGGCTTTCCTTCTGGAACTCGCGCAGCAGCATTGTGAATCGCTCGGTGTTGGCCTCGTCGAGGGCCGCATCGACCTCGTCCAGGAAACAGAACGGGGACGGCTTGCTGCGAAACACCGAGAACAGCAGCGCCAGCGCGGTCATGGATTTCTCCCCGCCGCTGAGCAGCGAGATGCTGCGGGTCTCCTTGCCCGGCGGCTTGGCGATCACCTCAATGCCCGCTTCGAGCACGTCGTCGGCGTCTTCGAGCACGATGTCGGCTTTGCCGCCGCCGAAGAGCTTGCGGAAGATCTGCTGGAAGTTGATGCGGATCTGCTCGAAGGTCTCGACGAACTTCTCCCGGCTCTGCTTGTTGAGCCGATGGATGAGCTGCTGCAACTGCGTCTTGCTCTCGTTGAGGTCCTGCACCTGGTTGGCCAGGAACGTGTGACGTTCTTCGAGGCTGGCCTGCTCGTCGATCGCATCGAGGTTCACGTTGCCCAACCGCTCGATCTTGCCGCGCAGCTCGTTGATCTCGCCCTTGACCTGCTCCCAGTTCACATCGTCGGTCGTGCGCTCGGCATAGGCCTCGGCCAGCTCGATCTGCAATTCTTCGCGGACGCGTTCGACCAGGTCCTGCTGGCGGACCTCCAACTGGCCGAGCTGGATGCGCAGCTCGCCGATGACGCGTTCGACTTCCTCCTTCTTCGTTCGCGCGGTGCGGACAAGCTCTTCCTTGCGTTTCTGTTCGGCGGCCAGGTCCTCCAGCGTCTCCTGCAACTGCCGGTTGTCCCGCTGCTGTGTCTCTTTGTGTACGAAGAACTCCGAGACGCATGACTCGCATTCAAGGATGTCGCGCTGGGCCTCGGCGGTCTGCTCGTTGCATACCTGTACGTCCCGCTCGGCGGTCGCCACGGTGCGCCGGTTCGTTTCGATCTGATTTTCGAGACTCTCGATGATCTGCTTGAGCCCCTTCTGTTGTTCGACGGCCTGGCCCAGACGGACCTTCAAATCCGTCAGTTCGCCCACCCGGCTTTGCTGCTGCTCGCGCAGCTCGTCGTACATCGTTTCGAGTTCGCGGATGTGGGCGGCCCGCTGGTTGTTGACCGCCTCCAGCTCGGTGAGCCGCTGCTTCGAATCGTACTCTCGCTGCACCGACTGGGCGATCTGCTCCTCGAGCGCTCCCAGTTCTCCGGCGATCAGCGGCTCTTCCTCCTTGAGTCGCTTGATGTCCTGCTCGAAGTGCGACAGCTTCGAGTTGACCTGGGTCTTCTCGGTATTGGCCTCATAGATGGCGGTGCGCAGGTCCTTGCACAGCTTCTCCAGGTGGACCTTGGTCTGCGTGTTCCTCTGGATCTCGCCCTCCAACTGGGCGATCTCGGCGTTGATGTGATCGATGGTCTCCACGAGCTGGTCGATCCGGCTGCGTCGGGAGATCAGCCCGGACGCCTTGCCGAGCGGGCCGAGGCGCAACAGGCCGTCGGCACTGAGGCATTCGCCGGCCAGCGTCACGAAGGAATAGCCGGCCCGCAGTTGCTCCGACAGTTCGATCGCCACCGCCAGCGATTCGACCAGGATCGTCTTGCCCAGCAACTGCCAGGCCAGTGGCGCGTAGCGGCTTTCGTACGAAACGAACTCGACGAGCCGCCCCCGCACGCCGGGACGCCCGGAGAGATCCACGTCATCGACGAACGGTTTCAGGCGATCGAGGCAGATGAAATGCACGCGCCCCGCCAGCGCCGAGACCGTCTCGCCGTCGACCAGCAGCCGGGCGGCGCTCTTGATGAGCAGGACGTCGGTCATACCCTCCAGGGCCGCCTCCACCGCCACGGCGTGCTCGACGTCCGTCTTGATCCGGTCGGCAAGAATCCCGTCGATGTAGTCGATCTTGCGATGTTCGTCGGCCTGGGCCTGGAGAATGCTCCGGACGGCCTGGCCCAACCCCTCGTGACGCCTCTCCATGTCGGTCAGCACCGCCAGCTCGCTGCTCAGCGCGCTGCGGGCCTCCTTGTTGCTCGCCAGCCGCCGGCCCTCCTCGACCACTTGCGTCTGGGCCTCCTCGATCTTCTGTCGCTTCGATTCGAGGTTCTCTTCCAGATCGACCAGGACACGCGCAATGTCGGCCAGGCGGGCGTTGTGCTGGGCCCGATCGGTCAGCAGGCGTTCGAGTTCGGCCTTGGCGATCTGGGCCCGCCCCGCCAGGCGGTTCCGCTGGTTCGACAGGCTGTCCCGGTAGCTCGAGAGGCTCTGGATCTCATTGTGAAGCTGAGCGGTGCGACGCACGATGTCGATGATCCCCGACTTCTCGTCGTCCAGTTCCGCTTCGAGTGACGCCAGTTGGGCATCGCCTTCCTCGGCGATCGCCTGGATCTCGCGAATCGCCTCGGTGCGTTTGTGCACGGCCTCGTCGCAGGCGGTCGATTCCTGCCGGTGGCGGGCCAGGTCGCGATTGACGGCGTCGGCCTGGCCGGCCAGCCGCTCGATCTCACCGGCGGCCGTGGCCTTGCGTTTGCCCAACTCCTCGATGCGCGACCGCAGGAAGTCGATCCGCTGAAGCTTCTGGTCGATCTGGCTCTGGATCGCGACCAGGCTGTTGCCCGTCTCGCTGAGCCGGTGCTCCGTCTCGATGACGGCGTTGCCCAGCCGGCTCATCTCGGCCTCGGCGCCGACCTCCTCGGCGGTTACCGCCGAGAACCGCTCGTTCGCCTCGTGCAGGGCCCGCTGCTTGTCGTCGAGCTGCTCCTTGTTGCGGCCGTACTCGACAAGCGAGTAGTTCACTTGCAGTTCCTTGAGCCGCGAGGTGTATTCCAGGTAGTTCCTCGCCTTGCCCGCCTGGAGCTTGACGCTGCGCAGCCGCTTGGCCACCTCTTCGAGGATGTCGGCCAGACGCAGAAGATTCTGCTCGGTCCGTTCGAGTTTCCGCAGAGCCTCTTTTTTGTGCGCCTTGTATTTGCTGATGCCGGCGGCCTCCTCGAAGACGATCCGCCGATCGGACTTCGAGGCCCCCACCAGTTGCTCGATCTGCCCCTGCTCGATAATCGAATAGCCGCGGTTGCCGACGCCGGTGTCCATGAACAGCTCGCGGACGTCTTTGAGCCGGCAGACCTTGGTGTTGATGCGATACTCGCTTTCGCCGCTGCGATAGATTCGCCGGGAGACCTGGACTTGCTCGGTGTCGATGGGCAGCCGCCCGCTGGTGCCCCCCGGATTGGAGATCACCAGAGTCACCTCGGCCGAGCCGGCCGCCTTACGGCTGCCGCTGCCGCTGAAGATCACGTCCGCCATCTGGTCGCTTCGAAGGCTCTTGAGCTTCTGCTCGCCCAGCACCCATTTGACCGCGTCGACCACGTTGCTCTTGCCGCACCCGTTGGGTCCGACAATCCCGGTGATCGAAGCGTCAAAATGGAACTCCGTCCGGTCGGCGAAGCTCTTGAACCCGTCCAGTATGATCTTCTCAAGTCGCATAGTTCTTCCGGTTCCGACTGTTTTCGTGCAAAGACACCCATCCCGAGTCCGGGGGATTTATCGGACAACACACTGTCATGTTATCGGCCTGAAGGGCGTCATTCCTTGACTATTCGGCCGATTTTTGGAGGGGGACCGGCCCAGAACTCGGCCGTGACGGCGTCCTTGGCGCACAACTGCTCCAGGACGGCGACCACGTCGGTATAAGGGATCCCCAGGCCGGAGACACTCTCCGCCTCCGCTCGCTGCCGCTCGGACCCCAGGATCCGAACGATTTCGCTGACCGCAAAGCCGCTGCGGACCGGCCCGATCACGCCCGGACGCGAGACGGCTTTTCGCGTCAGGGACACGTGGTCCTGGCCGGCCCGGGAATTGACGATGACCGTCTCATTGGCCGCCTCGACGAAGATGTCGTCGTGACAATCCAGCGGCGATCCGAAGAGCACGACGCGCGGCGCGCCGCTTCGGGAGACGTAGATGGCCCGTCGGTCGGTTTGCACCACCTGTTCGAGATGGAAGCTGCGGCCGATGGGCTCCCGCCGCACCGCCACATCCTCCATGCGGCGCAACGCCTCGTACGCCGCCAGGACCATGTGCGGGTCCTTGTCACGCAGTATCCGCCGGCCCAGCGAGATCGCATCGTTGCGCCGCGCCGAAACCAGCACGGCATCCAGCGCCTCCCGCCGATACGGCGACGCCTCGTCGAGCGCGATCGTCCGCAACGTCTCCAGCGCCGCGTCGTCCCGCAGAGCCAGAACGCACCGCGCCGCCCGCAGGCGGACCTCCGTGTCGGGCGCGTTCAACAGAGAACGCAGCTTCGGCAGGCTCTCGCGTCCGACGGCCTCCAGCGCGAACTCGGCGGGCTCCTTGTCCTGGGATGTGACAAGCTGCCGGGCCAGGGCCTCGACTCGGGTCGGCATCTCCTGGGGCACATCGGCCAGGAAGGTCGCCGCCACCATGGAGACGAAACGAGCCCTGCGTCCCCGGAATTCCGCGGGGATCGCGAACTCCACGACGCGAGGCGAGACGGCGCGCGCCGTGTTGGCGCCGTACCGCTCGTTGAGTCGATTGCGGATGGCGCTGGCCATGGCGAAATCGGCCCGACGCAACTGGACCGCGCCGACATAGTCGTACTGAGCGACTCCGCCGCCGAGGACGTACCCCGTCAGCAGATCGGGCTGGGCTACGCCGATCGTATTGATGAACACCGGCCCTTCGACCACACCCAGCGTCCGAGCCGACGGCCCGAACGTGCCGGCCAGCTTGAGGTCGGCCGCGTAGAGCCAGCCTCCGTGAAGCGACGTGGTGTCGGCGCCGGCGATGGGGGTGACCTTCACATCGAAGCGGTCGCCCCTGACGCACGTGGCCGGGACCAGCCCTTCCAGCCGGACCACCGCCGTGGTTTTGCTGTTGATCAGCTCGTCCGGCGCCACCGAACTGCCGGGCACCTGCGCCAGGATGTACTGTTTCAGATAGGCTCGTACGTCGGGAGGACAAGCCCCCGAACCGGTGCCGGCAAGCCGGGCAACCAAACCGTATCCCTCGACCGCCACAGGCTCCGGCCTGGCCACGTCCGCCACCGAGCCAATGGTCGTACCCAGTTCCTTGCCCAACGACGGATCGACCGTGGCCACCGATTTGTCCTTCGTGCCGCAGCCGAG
Source organism: Phycisphaerales bacterium Planc_01 (assembly GCA_001603075.1). GTDB lineage: Bacteria > Planctomycetota > Phycisphaerae > Sedimentisphaerales > Anaerobacaceae > Anaerobaca. The sequence continues at coordinate 20,320 of LVBB01000148.1, forward strand.
CAACAGCACCGGCACGAGCAGAAACCCTATCCGAGGCGCGATGTATCGTAGAAACGTTCTCATATCCGTTGCGTATCCTATTGCTAAGATGCGAAGTCCGCGCAAGTTACACCGGGTGCGATCCTATGACCGGACCCGGCCGGCGTCAAGTCTATTCGCCCGGTCTCGCTCCCGGGTCCCGGCGTGTCCGACGGAGATTACTGCCGATTCGCCGGCCCTGCGACGGGCCAGAAGACCCAGTCGCCGTTGTCGGCCCACATACGCGGCTGGCCGTCCTGGCCGAGGCCCTGCACCCCGCCGTCGTCGGCGAGGTTCTGGCCCCAACTGTACAGCAGGAAGCCCTCGTCCGTCCTGCGATACGACAGCGGGCCGGCGCCGAATGGATCGTCCGGCACCGAATCAAGATAGCCCGCCTGCACGAGCTCGTCGAGGCTCTCTGGGAGACTGCCGCGTTCGGCAGCGTGACGAAGTACCGCCACTGTTGTCAGCGTCGCCAGTTCCCCGGTCTTCATTCGCCAGACCAACTGGCCTACCCTCTGGTGCGCCGGCTCGACCAGGGCCAGAAGCGCGTTTGGCGCCGCCCGCAGTGCCGGCGTCTCCGGGTCGCCCGACGAACCGTCGCCATAGGGCGTGCGCGACAGACTACCTTCCATCCGCTCGAAATACTGCTCGACCATCGCCTCGGCGTCACGGCGGTCGGGATAGTCGAAGACCAGAACGCCGAGCAGATTGTCCAGCCAGTCGCCGGCGGTATAGGGCATCCCCTTCGGCAGGGCGCGACCGCCGCCTTGCCCATCGTCGGTGAAGGTGCGCTGGATGCGGTCCCGCCAGAACACCTTCTCTCCGTCGAGATGGACCGCGGGACGGCAGGGATCGACCAGAGCTCTCAGACGCTTGTGAATGCGTTCGAGTATCGTCGGCGGGACTTCGCACCGATGCAGGATGACCGGGACGGAGTGACATCCGACGGCCTCAATCGCAATGCCGACCAGTTGCTCGTTGAGCAGACCCTTGCCCTGCATGTGCCAGCCGAACGTCCATGCCGCCAGACAATCATCCAGAGCCTTGTCGAGATCGCCCCGGGATGCCTGATACGCGACGTTCTCGCGGAGCGCCCGGACCACCTTCCGATAACCGGCGAGTTCCGCCATAGCCTCGGTGAGGAAATTCGGGTCGCCCAAATCGGCCTGCTCGACCTCATACTTCGGCCAGTAATGCAGTGTCTTCGCCCCTCGGCGCAGCCTTTCGAAGGCCGGCTCGTTGTCCGCCAGCCATTGGGCAAGCAAGTGCATCTCGGCATCACTGTGGTCGGGAAACCACCCGGCTGCTGCACTGGTCCAATTGCTGCACTTCCCCTCAAGAGCCTCCGGCGGCACGACGTACAGCCTGACCGCCTCGTCGTAATAGCGTTTGGCGTTCTCGACCTCCGCTTGCGCCGGGCGCCAGCGGTCGTTGAGCCAATCGACGTAGTTCACGCGAATCGTCGGCTTGCCGAAGTACAACGGCAGCGAACAGATCACAAGGTACAGGACAAACAAAGCGAGCGCCTGAGCAGTGCGGAGCAGGACCTTCTGCCACAAAGGCCGGCAGCGTTTCTTGGCTCGGCGGCACAGAGCCGCCAGGAGTCTGGCGTCGCCAAACTGCTCGATCAGCTCGCGGGCCCGGGCTTCGCGTTGTCCGGCGTCTGCACAATCTCTCAGGTCATCCTCGAAATGCGCCGTCAGCTCCTCGTGCACCTCCGCGCGCACGCGCTTGCGCCAGCGGATCGCTCGAACGACCCGGTCGATGTACTCGACCGCACAGGCTGGAAGACCGGCCGGCCCTTTGTCGGGATTCGCTTCCATGATTCGCTCTCCATTCTCGCAGGGATTTTCAGAACGCCGCCTTGAGCGCACCGCCGAGGAGCAAATCCACGCCCTTGGCCAGTTCGACGAGCTGGGCCTTGCGGCCGGCCAGTTCGGCCTGCCCGGTGCCGGTGATCGAGTAGTAGCGCCGCTTCCGCCCGGAATCAGCCGTTTCCCACTTGCCCTTGATGAGCTTCCTGGCTTCGAGGTTGTACAGCAGCGGATACAGCGTGCCCTTGCCCAGCGTCAGGATCTCGGCGCTTCGCTGCTCGATCGCCTGGCTCAGTTCGTAGCCGTACATCGGGCCCCGCGAGAGGATCTCCAGCACCACCACCGGGGCGATCCCCTTCAACAATTGGCTCTCGAATCTCATAACGACCTCCACAAGCATGCACGATACCATTGCTGTGCAATGCATAGTATGCTATACATACTATTGGTGTCAAGCACAATTTGCTTCTTCTTCGCAAAATATCAACGTGCGTCAGGGGCGTCGGGGGCCGGTCGCGCGGCGACCGGTCCGGCCTACACATCGCAGGCCTTCACCGCCTGCACGAGCGATTCCCGCCAATCCCGTAGCGGAGTGTACTCGTGCGCGACGTAGCCGTCGTATCCGGTTTCGACGATCGCGCGCATGACAGCCGGGTAGTAGATCTCCTGGTTCTCGTCGAGTTCGTGCCGGCCCGGCACGCCGGCGGTGTGGAAGTGGCCGATGTGCTGGATGTTCTTGCGAATCGTGGCGATCAAGTCGCCCTCCATGATCTGCATGTGGTAGATGTCGAAGAGCATCTTGAATCGCGGCGAATCCACCCGGCGGCATAGCTCGAAGGCCCACGGGTAGTTGTCGCACATGTAGCCGGGGTGATCGACCTTGCTGTTGAGCATCTCCATACAGATGGTCACGCCGTGATCCTCGGCGATCTTAACCGCCTCTTTGAGGATCGCCCGGCAGTTGTCCATGCCCTCCTCTTCGCCGATCCCGGCCCGGTCGCCCGCCATGCAGATCACGTTGGGCCATTTGTACTCAGCCGCCGCCTTGATGTTCGTTCGAAAATCGTCCATGAACCTGGCGTGCATCGACTTGTCGTTGAGCCCCTGCTTGATCGACCCGGCGCCCGGCACCATGGTCGCGACCAAGTCGTACTTCCTGAGCACGTCCCAGTCGTTCTTTCCGACGAGGTCGCGGCCCGCCAGGCCCATCTCGACCAGCAGCCTGGCCGTCTGCTCCTGGTCCAGACGGGCCCCGCGCAGACACCCGCCGCAGATCGACTGTTTGATCCGCCCGTTCTTAACGACTCTCCCGGTCTGTCCCCGCGCCGCCCCGGACCATCCTGCCAGCCCCGACGAGGCGCCGATAACCGCTGCGACGCCGGCAAGCACCTCACGACGCGTCAGAGAGCCTTCGGCGACCCCGATGCCGGCATCGGTGTGGTTGTGCATGTCGTTCATCTTCTGTCCCTTTCAGCAATCAAGGCGTTTCGACCTTTGAGCCACATCCGCCCCTCATCCCCCGGCAACGTGTATGCCGTTATACCTTGCCGGCAGTCCTGATCGAACCGGTCTGGTCTGTCGGCAAAAAGGCCCGCAACCCCTCTGTGGAGGTGCGGGCCTTGTGCGGGAATCCACCATTCGACGTTTCGGTGGTTCTACTTTCTCGTCGTAGCGGCCAGCATGCCCTTCATGGCGGCCACCTTGACGTGTGCGGGCTGATCGCCGCTGTTGAGCTGTTTGTACAAGGCCAGCGCCTCGGACTTCTCACCGTCCGCCAGCAACCGCTCGGCGCAGACCAGGCAGGCATCGGCTGCGGCGATCTTCATGTTGGCGGGCGCCTTCTGCGCAAACGCGCTGAGTTCCTTGGCGGCCGCCGGTGTGCCGATCAGACCGAGCGATTGCGCCGCCGCCTGCGCGACCTGGATATCGGAGTCGCCAAGCAAACCCGAGATGGCCTTGATGCTCTTGGTGTCACGGCGTACGCCCAGCGAGCCGATCATGCCCGGCTTGAGCTTGCCGCTGACCTTCGGCAGCGCGTCCCGCATCGCCTCGGCCGCCTTCTCATCGGCGATACGTTCCAGGGCATAGCGTGCGATGTGCGAGGTCTCCTGCGCCGGCAAGAGAGCGGCGAGGGCCTCGATCGACTGGCTCGTGCCCACGACCTTCAGCTTGCGGCACACGTAGTCCTGCGCGGACCGCGAAAGGCCGCCGGCAAGCGCGTCCACCAGGCGCTTCTCGATCGCTTTGCGTGCCGCCGCATCGCCGTGGGAGGCGATGATCGCCTGATCGATCGGATTGAGGGCCCCGCGGTCCGAGCCCCAGTCATAGGTCTTGAGCGTTTCGAACGCCGCGTCCAATGCCGCCGAACCCGTCTGGGCTACAGCCCTCCCGGCCCCGATCGCAACCGCTCCAACCGCCGCTGCCATTCCTACGCTGTCTGTATTCGTCATAGTCTAATCTCCTTGTCGCAACGGTTGCGTTCTCAAATCACCCAGGGTTCTCTTCGTGCCACGTCGACAAGGCGGTTGGCTTCGTCGTCGTTGATGAACTGCTGCCCGGCCGTGTCCCATTTCAGCGACCGTTCCAGTTCGTAGGCGATCAGGAACAGATGGCACACGGTTGCGGTGTGGACGGCGTACTCGATGTCACGGAACGGCTTGCCGCGCGTCTTGACGCAGTCGATGAAATCGCCGTAGATGCCGCCGGTTCCGGCGTAATTGGGCACCGGCTTCGAGGGACCGGTTTCGTTCGTGCTTTCCACATCCAGATTGCCCCGGCCGGGGTAGTTATGATGAAGAAGCTTGCCGTTCGGGTAGCGGCAGGTCGCAAACTTCCTGCCGTTTTCGTTATGGAAGATGACTTCTTCCGGCTCCAGCTCTCTGACATCGATGGCAAAGGTCGCCCCGCCGAAATGATGGGCGCCCCAGTCGGTCATGCCGCCGCCGGAGTAGTCCTTGAACGAGCGCCAGCTTGTGCCGTCGATGTTGTAGCTGCCGCTGCATCGGTGCGGATGGTACGGCGCCCAGGGAGCCGGGCCAAGCCACATGTCCCAGTCGAGGCCGTCGGGGACCGGTTCGCCCGCCTTGTTGCAGTCCGTCGGCAAGGGACCGACATTGACGTTGATCGACTTGACGATGCCCTTGCTCCCGCCCCAGCAGGCATCGACGATGCCCCGGTAATCCTCGAGCACGCGCTGGCTGCCGCCGGAGACGACCCGGCTGTAGCGCCGGGCGGCATCGACCATCAGCTTGCCCTCGCGAAGCGTCTTGGTCTCGGGCTTCTGGCAGTAGATGTCCTTTCCATTGCGGCACGCCTCGATCACGATGATCGCGTGCCAGTGGTCCGGCGTGGCGCAATGGACCGCGTCGATATCACCACGCACCATGACCTCGCGGAAATCGCGATAGGCCTTGCAGTCTTTGTTGCCGTACTTCTCGTTCACACGGTTCACCTGGCTGTCGCGGACATCGCGCTTCACGTCGCAGACGGCAACGTACTGGACATCGTCCCGGCCGAGAAACGAACCCAGATCGCCGTGGCCCATGTTCCCGATGCCGATGCCGGCCATCACGATCCGGTTGCTCGGCGCCACGGCGCCGGCATTGCCCATCGCGGACGCCGGGATCAGGTAAGGAAATGCCACCGAGGCCGCCGTCGTCTTGAGAAATGCTCTTCGACCGGCAGACATCCCCCGGTCCTTCACTGGTTTGCTCTTGCGGTTTGTCACGTGCTAATCCTTTCCTGGGGTAGGTGTGGATGATTGCTTCGCGTTGTATCGGTTCTGAATCTCACGTGCGCGTTTCGGCGTTTCCCATCTGCACGGCCACCGCATGCGACCGCCTTCCGCATGCCGCCGACCATCCTACGAAATATGCCCCGCGCAATCAAGGAATATCACCGGCAAGTCCGAACGCCCGGTTCAGCTTCGGATCGTATGCATCGGAGTCCTCGGCGCCCGACCGTCTCATTCGACGCACGGTACGACCTCATAGAGAACTGCACCGGCCGGCGTCAGTACGTCGGCGATGGTGGCCCGGCCGTTTTCAAACCGGCCGATTTCCTTGTGGCTTCCGGCACGTCGCCTGTATATGTGTCCCCGGACGGGCAGCCCGTGTTCTTCGCGACTGAGGGCCAGATGCACCTCGTGCTCCGCATCGGAGATGTTGGCGACCGCCACCGCGATGCGGCCGTCGTCGGCGCGCCAGGCGCCCGCCATGTACTGGGGCACGCGCTTGCGGTATTCCTGAACGGCCCCCTGCTGGCCGGCATAGATGGACATACGCGACATGTCGATCTCCATCTCGGGAATCTCCATGCGTGGGGGGCGCACAAACGTACCGTGCAGCAGAAAAGGCAAGGCCGCCTGGCGCAGTTGGACCAGTTGCCTCAGATAGGCCATGTCGGTCTCGCGCTCCACCAGGTGTTTCGGCAGAAAGTTCGAAAGGCACGGCTGCTGGCCCCAGACGAAGCTGCGCGCCTGTTCGAGGCGGAACTGGTACCGAAACTTCTCGTCGAGCAACTGCAGGGGCTGCTGCGGGGCGAATTCCTCGGGCCAGAGCGAGTCGTACGGCGGCCGCGTCAGAGATGCGTAATTGCCGTAGAGAGCGACGTAGTCGTGGTAGACGGCGTGGAAGAACGGGATCGGTTCCCACAGCCCGGGCGCGGCGTACCGCTCCTGACTGACTTGCAGGCTCAGCATCAGGTCGAGATGGCCCAGCCATGCCTCGCCGCAACCCTCGCCCGCCAGGCCGATGCCGGGACATCGCCGGCGGATGTCGCATTCGAGGGTGCGAAATCCTTCCATCCAATACGTGCCGCCGCCGGGCGGGTGCCCGTGCTCCGTATCATAGCAGACCAGACTCGAACAGGCCTGGTCCATGTAGATACCGCTGACCCCCAGGTTGTTATACACGGCCTCGGACAGACCGGCGTACGTGTCGCGCCAGAAGGCCGTGCCCATGCACATGGATGCCATGGGCGACCGCGTGAAGGTGTTGTATACCTCCGGCTGGATCGTGCCGTCCGGCTTCTTGACGGCGTAGCGGTCCGCCTGCCGGGAAACCCAGCTCTCCGCGGTCATGCCCCAGAGCCGCTGGTTCATATAGACGATGGGATTCAGTCCTTGCTGACGGGCCTGTCGCATTGCCTGGCGAAAGGCGTCCATCCCTTCGCGCGGCGGCAGATACTCCGGGAAGTTGACATCGTAAGCGCAGCCGTGCCACCAGTGCCAGAACACGCTGACCGGCACGCCGAGATAGTCTTGCATGGCGGCGGCCGGAGGCAACACGCCGTCGGAGGGGCCACGATTCCAGACCCAGAATCCTGTGTTTCTGACCCAGTCCGGCGTGCGGCCCTGTTTCAGGCGGCTCTGCCGCGCCCAGGGTTGCTGCAACGCCCAATCGCGATACCTTTGGGCCACCGTGATCCAGTCGCCCTGAAACAGGCCGACCAGCACATCATAGCCCGGTTCGTAGACCACTTTCGCCGCCAGATCGGCGCCGGGGAAGTGGCAGACCTCCAGGCTGACGCCGCCCTGCACGTCGCCGAACGCCGCGAAGCTCTTGCTGCGCGCCTCGATATCGTCGGTGGCGAGGTACAGACCCGGGCCGTTCTCGCGGTAGAATGCCATACACTGCATGGACAGGATGCCGGGATACGCGAATTCGCGCCGGTGGGCCCGGCCCGGCGCCGGGGAGAGGATCTGCCTGGCCTGCGTCGTCTTCTCGCCCATCCAGTTCGGCACGGCGAGCACCTCCGATTCCTGCGGCGCGATGGCGCCGATCCGCGGGAAACGCACCAGCAGGGGAACCACTCCGTCCAGGCCCCGCACAGCAATAGAGAAACGACTTGCCCGGACCACAGGGTCAAAGCAGACGTCGACAGACACCGACAGATCGGGCAAGGCGTCCCGACCGAATCCGCTCCACGACAGGCGCACTCGAAACGGATCGTCTTCGTCACGCTGGTATTCGAACTGCCGGGCGTGTTCGGAAAGCAGCGTGCCTCCGGCCTGCTCGGGCAACTCCAACACCCAGAGACTGCCAAGGCTGCCGGCGGCGATATGGTCGTGACCTGCGCGCTTATCGAACAGCGAAACGAGATGCCCCTGCTCTTCGTCGAAACGCAGGGCGGCCTCCGGAGCATCCACGGACAACGCCGAGACGCAGGCGCCCCAACACAGTGTCGCGAGCAGGAAGGCACCACAGGTGAGCACCATTCTCACATCGGATATCCTCATGCGATTCTCCATGCCGGTGCAGTCTACCATGTCCGCATTCGGGCCGCAACGCATGTGAGAGCACCGAGGATCCTGTTCCGATTTGCGCTATGGCGATGTGAGCCAACGGTGAGACGGCGTAAGAATGAGGCTTCCCTGCGACTTTCGGGATGGACCGATAGTGCGGTCTCAGCGGGATTTGGCGACACGCTCGACCTGTTCGAGGTACTTCTGGACGTCTTCCCGAGGTTTGATGTCCTGGGCCCGCCGCAGCAGAGGCAAGGCTTCGGTATACTTCCCCTGCTGCACCAGCAACTGGGCGTGGCGCACTCTGGCGTCGGCCTCATGCTTCTCCAGGCTTTGGGCGCGCTCGTAGTAGAACGCCGCTTTCTCGAAATCGCCGGCGCGGGCGCAGTACTGCCCCAAGAGGATCAGCGCCTCGCCCTCCAGCGGATCGAGCGCCACGATCTCTTCGAGCACCCGGACCTCGTCCGGCCCGGAGCTTTCGGCGACGGCGATTCGGGCGCGGAGTTTGAGCAGGTCCTTGCGCTGCTCGGTGTCCAGATCGTTGCCCGGAAGGGTCTCAATGCGCTCGATAAGCTGCTTGGTTTCTTCGTGGGCCCCGCGCGCGGTCAGCACGCCGGCGGCGCGAATGGCGCGCTGGCTCGTCCGGCGCGGGTCCATCTCAAGGGCCCGCAGATACGAACCGACGGCGATCTCGAACAAGTCCTGGTTGACGTAGATGTCGCCGAGCATGGTGAGGCTGTCGGCCGTGGACTTGCCCATGTGGTCCACCAGTTCGTAGTTGACGGCGGCTTTGAGCGGCTCGTTGAGACCGATGTAGGCATTGGCCTGGAGCAGCCAGAGATCGGCTCGGGTCGGGTTCTCGGCAATCAGCGTCCGGCACAATGCTGCCGCGTCGGCGTAGCGCTGCTGCCGAAACAAACTGCGGGCCAGCCCCATCTTCCAGTCGAGCGTCGCCGGGTCGAGCAGAACGGCCACGCGGTACGCCGATTCGGCCGCCAGGTTGTTCTCGACCGAGGAATAGGCAAAGCCGAGCGGGCCATAGGTCAGAGCGTCGCCACCGCCCAGTTCGATCGTGCGTGTCAGCGCCGGGATCGCCTTGGCGAAGTCACCGTTTCGCACGTGGATCAGTCCGAGGTTCTTCCATGCCCGACGGAACTTCGGAAACTTCGCCACCGCGCGCCCGTAGGCTTCGGCGGCCGGTTCGAGCTGGTCCTTCTGGAAATAGATGTTGGCCAGCGTGAAGTCGAATACGGCACTGGAAGCGTCCTTGGTGTGTCTCTGGAGCAGCCGGGCCGCTTCGTCCAATGAGTTCGACGAGATCAGCTCGAGTACGGACAGCATCTTCTCGCGTTCGGCCTGCGTGACTCGCGGCTCGACTTCCGTCTCGGCCAGGTAGCTCTCGGCAAACTGTCTCTGGAAGGCCGCGCTGCGCCAGATCTCCAGTTCCACCTCGCTCAAATGGGTTTCGACAGCAGACGCCAACGCCGATTGCACCATCGCCGTGAGCGAAAGGCCGAGAACGACCGACCCGAGCAGACACAAGGCCCATGTCCCATGTCCTGTCTCGTATATCTTGTGCTCCGATTCCAGTCTCATCGCTTATCCTTCCGGGAAAGTGATCGGCGCCATCATGCGGAAGCGGACCGGCTTGCCGCCCCGCTTGCCGGGTTCGAATTTCCATCGTGCCACCGCCGACAGGGCCGGGGCCTCGAAGAGCGGGTCCGTCGAGCTGCGAACCTTCGGTTCGACCACCCGGCCGTTTTCGTCGACGATGAAGATGATGTTCACCTTGGCCGGCGCCTTACGGCGGAGTTGGTGAGTCACCGCAGGAGCGGGCTGGTAGATGACCCTCGGCTTCTGGTCGAGATCGGCCATCGAGAAGACGGCGTCCAGATCTTCGCCACTCTTGAGCCCGACGGTGTTCAATATCACGGCGAAGTCACCGCCCCCCGTCCAGTTGTCGCCGAACCCCGGATTGAGCGCCAGCTCAAGCTGGGATAGATCCAGGGGCGGCGCCTCCTCGACAAACTGTGGCGGCGTCTCCTCGGGTTGCGGTTCAGGTTCCGGCTCCTCGTCTTGTGGCGGGGGCGGAGGCGGCGGTTCGGCATGGGCCAGGTCCACAGTCTGCAACGGCAGATCATCCGCCGGCGGCCTGCTGATCGTCTGCATCAATGGCAACACAATGAAGAAGGCGAACGTCAGCGTCACGGCCCCCAGGAGGACCAGCAGTCGATGGCCGGCTTCCCGGACGATGCCGAATCTCTGACAGGTTCGCGCCGTCCCCATGCTCAACTCTGCGGTTTGCGGGTCGCCAGGCTCACCTTGCTGGCGCCGCCCAGTTTGGCTTCGTCGATGACGCGAACCAGCAGGCCGGAATCCGCCGCCGCATCGACCTGAATGATGACCGGCACGTCCTCCTTCTGCAGTGTCCGCTTGACCAGTTGGCGTACGCCCCCAAAGCCGATCTCGCGGCCACCGTAGATGACCTCCCCCTTCTCCGTCAGTGCCAGGAGGATGCTCGTCTTCTCCAACTGAACGGACGAGGCGGCCTGAGGTTTGTCCACCTCGACCCCCGTCTCCTCGACGAAGGTCGTCGTCACGATGAAGAAGATCAGCAGGATGAACACGCAGTCGATCAGAGGGGAGATGTCCACCCCGACGTCGCTGCTGTCGTCGGCCGCCATTTCGCGAAAACGTCCCATGCTTGTCCTCGATCATTACATTCCCGCCACAGCCGACCGGGTCTCTGGCCGGCGTCTTGATGGCCGCCGCGGTCCTATGCCACCTTCCCATGTTTCTGCAGGATTCGCACCGGCTCGCGGAAGACCTTCTCTGACCGCTGCGGCGTTCGAAGCGGCACCGCCACTCTTCGCTGCGGCCGCACGGCGGGAACCGGCTTGACCCTTTCCTTTTCCGTCCGGCTCAGCGTCTTGTGCTGCTTCTGCGTGCAGATCGCCTCCAGATGCGCCAGAAAAGTCCTGTAGCGTTCGAGCTGGCGCGAGAGGTGATACTGGAAGAATAGCCCCGGCAGCGCGATGATCAGACCCGTCTCCGTGGTCACGAGGGCTTCAGATATGCCCTCTGCGACAAGGCCCATGGTCTTCTCGCCGCCCGAGCCGGTCGCCAGGGCGCCGAACGTGGCCAGCATCCCGGTCACCGTGCCGAGCAGGCCCAGCAACGGCGCAGCGCTGACGCAGACCTTCATAACCTGAAGATCGCGCTCGAACGGGACGATCTCCGTACCGCGCAGCTCTTCAAAGAACACGCCCGTCTGCTCGATCGACCGGGCCCCACCGACAAAATCCAGCAGCTTGCCGATCGGTCCGCGCCGCCGATCGGGATGATCGATCCAGTGGCGCCAGGTCTTCTCGGGCACCGAACGATGTCCCTTGGTGGCCAGCCGCACGAGCACGTGCATTCCCAGCGCAAACAGGACCAGCGCATTGATCGCCAGGGCGACCATGGCCCAGCCACCCGACAGCCAGATGCCCACGGCCTGTTCCCACAAAGTCCTAAGCTGTTCCATAGCCATATCTACTCTCCATTGCGAATGACTCGTCCGACCAGTTGATCGTCGTCGTCAAGGACCGGCATGACACGGACGTCATGGGTTCGAAAGAGGTGTTGCACTTCGTCGCGGTCGGTATCCGTGCGTACGAACAAGGTGTCCCGATCGATCAGGGATTCGATTCGCGCCTGCTCGGGCCGGGTCAACAGCAGGCGGACGTGAAGGTCTCCGACGTATCGGCCCTCTTCGTCCACCACGAAGACGGCGTGGAAATCCTCATCCGATCCGACCGCGCGCATCGCGTTGAGCGCCTCGGCGACAGTCATGCTCTGATGGATCGTCATCGACGCCGGCTCCATCATGCTGCCGGCCGAGCCGGGTGCATACGGCGCGACCTCGCAGGTCTCGTCCAACACATGGGCCCGCCTCCTCAGACGTCGCAGAACTTCCTCCGCCACGGCGGCGGGCATCTCCGCGAGCGTGTTGGCGGCATCCTGCGGCTGATACGGGGTCTTGCCGACCTGGTTCATGAAGCGGATGGCCGCCTTCTCCATCTGCGCGATCATGCCGCGCGCCTTGCGAGAAAGGAACGCGTGCAGCAGCAGCGAAGGAATCGCCACGATCAGGCCAAACTCCGTCGTAATCAGGGCTTCGGAAATCCCGCCGGACAGTGTCTTGACGTCCCCCGAGCCGAACACGGTGATCAGCTTGAACGTGTTGATAATCCCCGTAACCGTGCCCAGCAGACCCAACAGCGGCGCCGCCGCAGCGCTGATCGCGATAAACGGCAGAAACCGCTGAAGCCTCAGCCTGGCGGTGAGAATCTTCTCGTACATCACCTCTTCGATCAGGGCCGGCGGTTCGCGGAGGTGCTCGACACCGGTCGCCAGCATCGCACCGGTCGGCCCACCGATGGCGGCGGCCTCGGCAGCGGCGACCTCCTTCTTGCGTTCGGAGATCGCTTCGAGCAACGCACGAATCCGTCGCTCCGACGGCTGACGCAAACGCGCCAGCTCGATCCATTTGAACAGGACCACCAGCATGGCAGCGCCGAAGAGCCCCAGGATCGGGTACATCACCACCCCACCCTTGCGGATATGCTCGATGAGTGTCTGCTTGGTCGCCTCGATCTTGTGGGCGTTGCCCAGCGTGGGGTCGAACGGGAACTCGCCGGCGCCGGTGGCAACGAGCGTGGCCGCCGCCTGGGTCATCGCCTCGGAGCCGAAGGGCAGGATCGTCGGTTCGAGAGAACCGAGGCGCTGCTCGGCGATCCCGACGGTTTCGCCGTCATCCGAGCGAAACAGGGCGACCGGCCCCAGCAGGACGAACGTGCCGCGCCGGACCCGGCCGGAGGAATCCACGGCGCTGCCGTCGAACCGGACTCCGCCCAGGGCCTCATGCAACCTTTCGAGCGACGCCGTCACGAGCGCGACCTGCGTCTGATACACCTCGGTCTCGCTCAGGTTGCTGTTCTCGGGCGCCAGTCTGGCCGCCTCGATCAGGTCGCTGTAGCGCTGAATCTCCGCGATATGCAGTCGCGTCTCGAAACTGCGGATGTATTCGCTGAGCAGATTGGAGATGTACGTCTTCTCCTCGCGGCGCGACTGGACTTCCGAGCGCAGGTTGCTCAGATCGAGCGTGCGGCTGTCGAGAAGGCGCATGGTCTGCTGGTACTCGCGACGCACTTCGAGCAGTTGCTCTTCGAGTTCGCTGAGCCGGCGGCCCATCGGCACCTTCTCCTCCGCAATCGCCTGTCGCAGCGCCGCCAGCTCGGCGAGGCTCTCTTCAAGCTGTCGCTGAGCGGAGACCCCGACGGCACTGAGGGTGTCGGCGGGCGGTGTGGCGTGCGATGCGGATGTACCGCCATCGGCACTTTCCTGCCCTCCGGCGATGCGAGTCGACACGGTCCCCAGCAGGACAGAAAGAATACAGATCAGCAGGTGTATGTTCCTACCGATGGACATTGGCCGTTCCTTGGTCTATGGTTGCCGGCAACGGAACGAAGCCCGCGACCTTCTCGTTTTTCAGGATGGCGAGAACGTCCGCCACCTGCTCGGCTGCGCCGGCAGCCGGTTCCCAATGCCAGCCGTCAGCGGCAGGACGCCCGACGCCTGCTGCCGTCCCATTGGCGCCGCTGTAGTAAGCCTGTCCCAGACCCACGTACAGAGCCGCGACCTCGACGGCGCTGCCATCGGGCATCGTGCGGATCTCGCTGGTCACCTCGATGGCCCGGTTGAATTTGTTCACCTCGTTCAGAAGCCCAATGACGTTTTGGAACCGCTGGGCGAGGGACAGTTTCGTATCGTTCGGATCGGCCGGGATGCGCTGGCTGAGCGGTTTCATGCGTTCGCGAACCGGGTCCGGCAGGCGCCGGTCCAACACCATTGTTCGAGCTTCCAGCGCCGCCATCGTCTGGGTCAGTCCGGCGGCGGAAGCCCTCAACGTCTCATTCTCGTCCACCAGCTCGGCGCGCCTGGCGTCGGCCTCGCCGATACTCTTCTGCGCCTCGTCGATCTTCTCGCGCAGCGACGCGATTTCTCGCTCGACGAGCTTGATGCGTTCTTCGAGCATTTCGCGGCCGAGTGTCCAGTCCTGCCGCTCTTTGGAGATCACGCGGCGCGTCTCGACCCATCGCTCCGTCAAGGCGCGGATGTTGTCGATCCGATCGGATTCGACAGCCCCGGCCAGGGAGGCGAAGATCAGCAATGCCAGGCTCGTCCATCGACACGTTCGTCCGATCACAGTCAACCTTTCACCCTGCGACTGGTCCATCCATGCAACCCGTGGACGGTATCCGCGAGCCACAGTCACCCGGGTGGGCATACAACGGTGGCTCGGCTGTCTGTATCTTCGCCGGGCCACGTTAGTGGCAGATTAGGGGATGATTGAAATTGCGTTAATTGGAGGCGGGCCGCTCCCAACTCCCTGCCGGGACAACGCCCGTCACCACGGATCGCCCAAGCCCGCCTGGATTTCGCGAATCCGGCTCGCCAGCACGGCGTCCGGCTCCATGGCGTGCAATGCCAGCGAACAACAGGTGGCCACCAGATCCTCGGCCCGGGGTCTCGAATTGGGGTTCTCCATTCCCGCTTCAACCGCCCGCTTGTAGAGATCGAACGCAGCGGCCGTATCGCCCATTGCACAATAGGCCTCGGCGATCGGGCGAAGCGCCCGGGCCCGATAGATGTTGGCAATCGTATCGCGCTTCGCGTCGAACAGAGCCAGAGCCCGCTCGGCCTCAGCCCGAGCGCCTGCCTCGTCGCCGGCCCGGAAACGCAATCGGGTCAATTGTGCCATCAGCGGAATGGCGGACTCGGGTTGCATACGGGCCGCATCCATCAGGTCCTTGGCTTCGTTTAGGAGTGCTAGCGCCTTGGCCGAATCGGCGTGTGCCAGAGAAGCGTTCGCCAGTTCCATCAGCAGTTCGATGCGAACGAAGACGGGCAGGTTGCCCCAGGACGCTTTGATCTTGTCCTCGGCCCGCGCACGGCAATCGGGGTCGTCGTAAAAGCGGTTGAACAACTCGGCGCACGCGTCCAGAGCGTTTCGGACGATATCGAATCTCTGGGTGGCGAACAGTGCGGCCAGAGCCTCCATCTGCTCGTCGAAGGAATCCGGCGTTGCGATCCTCGCCCTGATCCGAGCGACCTTGCCTCTCTCGGCGGGCTCGACGCCCTGCTCGAACCGGGTCGCCATTTCCGCCCGTCCCATGAGGGCATGGACCTGCGCGATCTTGACTCGGATTCGTTCCTTGCGCCAATCCTCCTCGCTGTCGGCCACGTCTGCGGCCCTGTCCAGAAGAGACTGTACTTCTGTGTCGGCTCGGCGCCGTGCATGGAACAATGCCAGGTCCGCGTAGGCCGCGCCGCGCCGCCAGTCACGGATCTGGGCGGCGTAGAGAAGCGCCCGCTCGGGTTGCTCCAGTGCCAGGCAGGTCGCTACAACTGCTTCCTGGAGCCGGCTGCGGTCCTTGATGTGTGGGTCCAAGGGCATTGCCGAGGCGGCCGCGAATGCGGTCTCCAGCAGGCCTACCTGATAGGGGGCCAATAAGGTGTCCCCATCGGTCCCAACTGCCTCCACCTCCTCCGCCCGACCGCAGCCAACGGCAAGAACGAGGCAACCCACGCTCAGCAACGAACACGTCAGGACCAGTCGCACTCTCATGATCGGCTCACCGTCACAATCACAGCAGAACTGATGGCAGCGGATCGGCCACTGCCATCAGTTCGACTACTACCACCGAGTCTGGCCTCGGAGGTCTCATCACAAGGAGGAACGCCGTTTAGTCGGTCATGCCGAACGCATGAGCGGCCGTCCAGCCGACCAGCCAGTTGTGGTCAAGGAAGGCGCCCTTGTATGGCGCCGGCGTGATGAACCCGCAATCGCGGACGTGGTCGCTGTGGCGGGCATCGTTGGCGGCGCGGGGGTTCAGATAGGTCACATTGGCCATGGCCTTGCCGGCAACGACCACGGGGGTCTCGCGGACGATCTCCTGAATCGGGCTGTCTTCCGCGATGACGTTGCCCTTGCTCTCGTCCATGACACCGAACTGAACCAGCGAATCGGTCTCAAACAGGTTGTAGAACACATTGTTGGTGAAGTCACACCAGTTGCCCGACGTGAGGTCTGGGTAGAGCACCATGGGATTGATATTGGCGGTATTGGTCGGATAAGCATTGTACGGCGTGCTGAACAGTTCCGCCAGCGTGGGAACGCCGGCCGAGCCGTAGCCGCCGCCGTCGCCGGCGGTGCCGTCATCGCGAATCATCCGCTCACCGACGTCCATGAAGATGCAGTTGTGGAACTGGGCCCGCATGTTGTCGCGCCAGGCGGTGGCATGGTCGCCGTCATAGGGCTGCCCGATCGCCGTGAAGTTGTAGAACAGCGCGGTGCCGAACGGCTGAGCCGACGCATCCTCGGCGCCGTCCATCTCGAAAATGTTGTCGCCGATGCCCGAGCCCTGGCTGTTCGAACCACAGTAGCCCTGGACGAGCAGGCCGAACTGGGCCTTGCCGCGCCAACCCTGGTCCACGTCGAAGCTGTCGTCACCGATGTTCCAGATGCTGACGTACTTCATGTTAACGGTGCCGCCCCAGATCTCGATTCCATCGTCGACGTTGTTCATGATCTCGATGTATTCCATGTCGGTGCCGCGTCCGACGCCGCCAAGGGACATGCCGTTCAGCTCGTTGGCCATACTGACGACATGGCCGCCGTAGCGCAGGGAGACGTAGCGAACGACGCCGCTGTCGTCGTCATCATCGTTGCCGCCGTAGAGCGGAAGCATGTCACCGGCGAACCGGGCGACGAGGCCTTCCATCTGAGCGGTGTCCGTGCCATCCGGCTGGCCCGTGCCGTCGCCGTCCATCGTTGCGGCGATCAAGCCGTTGCCCAGGATCGTCAGGTTGCCCCACTCTTCAGACACCGCACGCCAGGTCGTCAGGTCGTCCTGCACCGACGTCATGATGATCGGGGCGTCCTTGCGGCCGTTGGCGAAGATCTTGGCACCCTTGGCCACGACCAGTGCGCTGGCGGTGTTGCCGCGAATCAGGGTGCCGGGCTCGATCGTCAGGCTTGCGCCGGGCTCGACGTAGATGACGTTCTGGAGATAGTACACGTTGTCGGCGGTCCATGTTGTGGACGTGACGATGTTCTCCGTCACGTCAATGTCGGCCGCACCGGCTGTGCCGGCGGCCACCATGCCCATCAGGGCAAGCAATGCGAGTCTCTTCATGGTTGTTCTCCATACTGGTTGCACTTCGTCTGTTTGCGCTGCCTGCGCAGCATCCGTCGGCCATCTGGAGGAAGTCCGAGTCACGCCTCCTCCGCACTGCTTCTGTCCGAGCCATCGGTTCCGGAGGCCGATCGCTCACGCCGGGAGATGCCCGGCACACTATGCCAACTCGCGAGTACGCGACAAAGCAGATCGCCAGGAGGCGCGCTATCCCTTGAACTCAATCACATCGTCGCGTGACCATTTTGACCCTGGCGATCCGGGGCTCATTGTGGTCGCGCCACATTAGCAGACTATTAGCAGCATACTGGTAATGCGTTAACTTTCTGTTTGTTTCTCGTTTCAGCGTCTTTGCCCGCCCGAGGCCGCGTTGCGACTAAATCCGCTTTGGCTTTGCGTCTAGGCACCCTGTCTTTCGCGGCTGGACCGCTGCTCGGCCCCCAGCAATGTTAACTTTGGGTTAGACCCGTCATTCTGCTTGAAATTGCCCAGCCTGACATCTATCCTATACAGACATCCTTTGGCAGACTTGAAACGATGAGCTTTTGAGACAACAGTCGCTTGAATTGCAGGTGGTCCATGCCGACAGAACCGCTTCTGAGACCCTTTTACTTGTATGCTTTAGGGTTACTCTGCCTGGTGTCCGCCGTCTCGGCCCAACAGGTCGGCGGGGTCCGTGGCGTGGTCTACGACCAGGATTTCGACGTGCCGCTGCCCCTGGTCCGGGTATGGATCAATGAGACCGGCGAGACGACGACCACCAACGACGAGGGGGTCTTCGTCTTCGGACAGGTGGCTCCGGGCACCTACACCCTGGTCTTCTCGAAGGACGGCTATACCCGTCAGTTCACCCCCAATGTGGTCGTCTCGGCCGGAGGAATGACCGAAGTAAATGCCTCTCTGGCCGGCGAATTCACGGAGATGGAGGAGTTCGTAGTGCAGGATCTCGAACTGGGCGGCTCGGAGATCGGCCTTCTGAACCTGCGGATGGAGAGCCCTTCGTTTCTGGACGCGATCAGTTCGGACCTGATGAGCCAGGCCGGTGCCAGCGACGCCGCCGGTGCCTTGCGGCTGGTGGCCGGCGCCACGGTGGAAGACGGCAAATACGCCGTGGTGCGCGGCCTGCCGGACCGGTATGTCAATTCGCAGTTGAATGCGGTACGCCTGCCCACCGCCGACGTGGACAAACGAGCGGTGCAGCTCGACCAGTTCCCCGCCGCCCTGGTCGAGAGCATCCAGGTCAGCAAGACATTCACACCCGACCAGCAAGGCGATGCGTCCGGCGGAGCGGTGAATCTCGTGCTCAAGGGAATCCCCGATGAACGCGTGCTCACCGCCAAGATCGGAACCGAGTACAACACGCAACTGCGATACCGCGACGACTTCCTCACCTACCGTGGAGGCGGAGTGGATTTCTGGGGCATCGACAGCGGCAGGGACATCCCACGCAACAACCAGTTCGGCGGGGTCATGGGGACCACGCCCGACGACGCCCCTCTGATCTACAGCGGCTCCTTCACCGCCGGAGGCAAACACGAACTCGACAACGGCGTTCGCATCGGGGCGTTCGGCAGTATGTACTACAAGCACGACGCCTCTTACTACGATGGCGGAACGTTTCACATCTATGAGGCCCGCCTGGCCAATGGCCGCTATGCGATGAGGCCCTTCGAGCAATACGGATTTACAACCCTCTACGATGTGACCAAGGCAGTGGAAGCAGTTCAATGGGGGGCCCTGGGAGCCGTCGGCGCCGAATGGGACAATCACGCCCTC
This sequence comes from Phycisphaerales bacterium Planc_01, assembly GCA_001603075.1. GTDB lineage: Bacteria > Planctomycetota > Phycisphaerae > Sedimentisphaerales > Anaerobacaceae > Anaerobaca. Next base: position 39,417 of record LVBB01000148.1, read on the forward strand.
TCGCTACTCTATATGCGGACGCAGATCACGGAGGACGAGGCCACCCTTCTCGAGGACACCCGTGGAAGTCTGTATCGCGATGAACTGGATATCGACGCACCGTTCCACCGCAACGAGACGCTGGAGTACACCGAGCGATCCCAATCCACACTCCAACTGAAGGGACGACACGGCCTGAGCATTCCGGAGTATTCGCTGGGCAAAGTCGCACACACTCTCGACCCGGAACTCGACTGGACGCTCTCGCACAATGAAGCCCGCATGGACCAGCCCGACAAGAGGACGTTCCGCACGTGGTGGAGCCCCGGACGCGTCGTCATCCCCGACATATTGGAGTTCCCTGCCGCCCACTACGGACACGATCCCAGCGGAAGCGGCAACGAGTTCGCCCAGCGGATCTGGAAGGACATCACCGAGAAGAGCGACCAGGCCGCCGTCAACGGCAAGCTGCCGTTCGAACAGTGGAGCGGCCGGGAAGGCTATCTGAAAGTCGGCGCATTCCACGACCGCACCGACCGCAAGTACAACCAGGACGGCTTCTTCTATCAGTTTGACGGGACCTCCTATCAGGCCCCGTGGGAGCAGAATTGGGGCAACGTCTATGTCGGCGAAGGACATACGATCGTCGCCTCCGACCAGGATGTGGACTACAGCGGCGATCAGAAGATCACGGCGTGGTACTATATGATCGATCTGCCGTTGACCGGCTTTCTGAAGGTGGTCGGGGGCGCTCGCCATGAATCGACGGACCTGAAGATCGTCAACCATCCTGAAAGCGAGAACGCCCAGTACCTGCCTCCCGGAGGCACCGGCTGGACGCGGTTCGGGCCGGAGGCAGACGTATCCTACTCCCAGGACGATGTTCTGCCGTCGATCGGGATCGAAGTGACACCGAGGGAGAAGGTCAAGCTCCGAGCCTCGTACAGCGAGACCGTGGCGCGCCAGACGTTCAAGGAGCTTTCGCCGGTGATGCAGATGGAGTATCTCGGCGCCGACATCTTCGTCGGAAACCCGGAGCTGACGATGAGCGCGCTGAGGAACTACGACCTGCGGGTCGATTACGAGCCGTATCCCGGATCCCTTCTCTCGGCCTCCTGGTTCCACAAGGACGTAGACGACCCGATCGAGTACGTGCAACGCTTCCAGGCGTCGCTGTTCTACACGACCGCCGTCAATTACCCGGAAGGCTGGCTCGAAGGGTACGAGTTGGAGGTCCGCCAGGACCTGGGGAGGTTCTGGGAACAGTTCCGTGGCTTCACGCTCGGGGCCAACGCTACCTTCATCGACTCCGAGGTCACCCTGCCGGATGGAGAGGCCCAGGCCTTCGCCGCGGTCGGCGCCCCGAGAAGGCGTCGCGACATGACGAACACGCCCGAGTTTCTTTACAATCTGAATCTGACGTACCACAGCGAGAAATATGGAACGCGACTCGGCCTCTTCTACACCGTTCGCGGCGACACCCTGGTCGAAGGCGGCGTGGCCCTGGGCCGGGGCTACGTTCCCGACGTCTATGAGAAGGAATATGGCTCGCTGAACCTCGGCGTCGTGCAGCCGATCGGTGAACAAACAAAGCTCTCGCTCCAGATCAAGAACCTGACCGATCCCAAGATCGAGAGGGTCTATCGTTCCGACTACATCGACCGCGAGGCGACCAAGACGTCCTACAGGAGAGGCATCGACGTCGTCCTGAGCATGGAACACGAATTCTGAGGGCACAGGTGTCCTTCGAGACTGTCCAAGGAGATCTTATGAGTAAGCTCATTGCCGCGTCGATAGCGATCCTTCTGCTGCTTGCGTCGAATGCATTGGCCGAGACGCAGGATGTCACGTGGGAAACGCTGAATGCCGAAGCTCTATCCCTGTACCGACAGGGCGAGTATCAGCGCGGCATGGAGAGGGCGAAAAAGGCGCTCAGAGTAGCCGAGCAGACAGGAGGCCTGTACCATCCGACCGTCGCCCTGAGCATGAACAACCTGGCGCTGCTGCACAAGGCCCAGGGCCAGTACGAACAAGCCGAGCGGCTTTACCTGTTCTCGCTGATGCTCGGAGAGGAGGCCCGCGGCCTCGACCATCCGTCCGTGGCGACGACCCTGAACAACCTGGGAGCCCTGTACAATGCGCAGGGCTGGTACGCCAAGGCCGAACCACTCTATCGGCGGGCCCTCGACATCAAAGAAAAGGCCCTCGGCCCGGACCATCTTTCGGTGGCTCTGAGCCTGAGCAATCTGGCCGAGTGCTATTGCGGCCAGGGCCGCTACGATCAGGCGGAGCCGCTCCACCAACGAGCGCTGACGATCCGGGAACGCACCCTCGGGCCTGGGCATCCCGCCGTGGCCTGGAGCCTGGAAGCCCTGGCGATGGTCTATCAGAAGACCGCACGCCCGGACGAAGCGACGGCGATCCGCAAACGCGCCGCCGCCATCGGCGCCGAGCAACGCTGAAGCCCGCCGCCTCAACCGTCGGTCGGGGAGCCTACGACGGGCTGTCCTTGAAGCGGTAGCCGACGCCCCGGACGGTCTCGATGTAGTCCTTGCAGTCGCCGAGCTTCTTGCGGAGGTAGGCGATCTGGACGTCCACCGCCCGCTCGCTGACGATGTAGTTGCCCCCGTGCAGAGAATCGACGATCTGGTATCGCGTGAACACCACGCCCGGCCGGCGCGCCAGGACGCGAAGGATGTTGAACTCCGAGAAGGTCAGCGAAAGGGCCGTGCCCTTGAGCAGCGCCTCACATCGGACCGGATCGATACTCAGATCGTGAATCCGTATGACGCCCTCATCCGAATCCTGATCGGCCGTCTTGCGCAGCACGCGACGCACGCGCGCCACCAGCACCTTGGAGCTGAACGGTTTGGTGATGTAGTCGTCGGCCCCCAGTTCCAGCCCTGTGACGACGTCACTCTCCTCGCTTTTGGCGGTGAGCATGATGATCGGCATGTTCCGCGTCTTGGCATTGGCCTTGAGGATCTGACAGACCTGCAGCCCGTCGATTCCCGGCAGCATCAGGTCCAGGATCGTCAACGCAGGCTGTTTGGCCTGCGCCACCTCCAAGGCCTCTTCGCCCGAGCCGGCAGTGCAGACATCGTAGCCCTCCCGGACAAGATGGAGTTCCACCAGTTCCTGTATGTCCTCTTCGTCATCGACGACAAGAATCGTTCCTTTTCCCATTGCGTGCCCTGCGAACAAATCATCATGGCCATTGCCCTGGCGCTGTGCAGACATATTCCTCTCATCAGAAGACATCGTTTCCATTAGAGCAGCGCTTGGATCTCTTTAGTTTTTCGTTAGCGGTGGATTCTTGCCGACCCGCTCGCGGCGGCTCGGCGTAACCGAGGCGGTCTCCGGAAAATGCAAATCTAACCTTTCTCCAATTCCGGCCTAACACACGGCGGCTAATGTCGCCGGTCTATGACCGTGGAAGCACCACCAATCCGCCGTGTGGGTTCCGACCCACCGCAGGTCGGCCGCAAAGCAGCGACATCCCCTTCGGCCACACTGAGGCTCTGGCAGATGCGGGCCTTCTTCAGCATGGCCGTGCTCTATCTGTTCTATTACTTCGGCAAGAAGAACATCGGCGTTGCCGCCGGAGCGATCGAGCAGAGTCTCGGCCTGTCCCACCGCCAGTTCGGCTGGGTCCTGACGGCGTTCACCCTGACCTATGCGTTGGGCCAGTTCCTCAACGGCTTTCTGGGCGATCGCTACAGTCCCAAACGCATCATGCTCATCGGCGCTCTCGGAGGCGTCGCAGCCAACGTCCTCTTCGGCTTGAGCCACACACTGATTCTCTTCGTCGTATTCTGGGCCATCAACGGCTATTTCTCCTCCATGGGCTGGGCGCCCGGATGCCGGATCCTGTGCAACTGGTTCCCCGAGCGACGCTGGGGCTGGTGGATGGGCCTGTACAACTTCTTCCCTTACTTCGGCGGCGCGCTCGTGGCGCCGGTCGCGGCATACTCCATCGAACGCTGGGGCGGGTGGCAAGGGGCCTTCTTCCTTCCCCCGCTTTTCCTGGCGGGCATGGCGGCCCTGTTCGCCGTTTTGTGCAAGGACTCCCCGCAGCAGGTCGCAATTGCTCCACCCTGGAACCCTCCCGGTGGCCAGACGCATTCGCCCGCCGACGCCCAGGCGTACTGGCACGCATTCAGCCATCGGCGAATGATGGTGCCGTACATCGTCGCTTTCGGGGCCAACGCCATCCGCTGGGGACTGCTGCACTGGATCATCCTGATCCTGCAAACACCTGCCGTCGAGGGCGGCTTCGGCCTGGCGCTGACCAGGGCCGGCTGGATCGGTTCGTTGGTCGACTGGGGCGGGATGTTCTTCGCGGTAAGCCTCGGCGTGCTGTCCGATCGCCTCTTCAGGGCCCGCCGCTGGCAGACGATCGCCCTGAGTATGGTCGCCGCCGGGGGGGCGCTGTTTGTTCTGTCCCGAAGCGCCGCTCTGTTGGATTCGCCCGTCGGCACGTTCGTCCTTTGTGCCTCCGTCTTCGCCTCCGGCGGACTGATTCAGGGGATCCACACGCCCCTGTTCTGTCTGCCGGGCGACATTCTGGGCCAGCGTCTGTCGGGCACCGGCGCCGGGATCATGGACGGATGGATGTACATCGGGGCCGCGCTGGCCGGCTATCCCCTGGGTTGGTGGCTGGATACACACGGCCTGGCGTCGGGCATCGCGCTGCTCGGGACCGTGAGCATCGTCTTCGGACTTATCGCCATCGCCATCCGACGATAGACTCTCGTCCGTCGCGGTGTGTTCCGGAATTGTTGTCACATATGCGTTCTGTAATGAACACCAGATTTGGCAAGGAGAAAGCAACCGTATGAAATCAACGACACCGCTGTCCGGCTGGAAAGACCGGATCCTCTTCACGCCGGGGCCGCTGACGACCAGTCGCCCGGTCAAACAGGCCATGCTGCGCGATCTGGGCTCGCGCGATCACGAGTTCATCGCGGTCGTGCACGATGTTCGCCGACGGCTGGTCGCGCTCGGCCAGACGACGCTGAAGCAGTACACCGCCATCCCGATGCAGGGTAGCGGGACCTTCGCACTGGAGGCGGTCGTCTCCTCCGTCGTCCCGCCCGATGGAAGGTTGATGGTCGTCCTCAACGGCGCGTACGGACGGCGCATCGCGCGAATCGCTTCTGTCCTCGGCATCGAGACGATCACCGTCGAGTTTCCGGAAAACCGCTGTGTGGACGTCGAAGAGGTACAACAACAACTGGACGCACACGGCGACGTCGCGATGGTGGCCGTCGTACACTGCGAGACCACCACGGGCATCGTCAACCCGATCGAACCGATCGGGGCGGCGGCAAAGACCGCCGGCGCGAAGTACTTCGTCGACGCAATGAGCAGCTTCGGCGCCATTCCAATCTCACTGCCCGGCTGCCACATCGACTATCTCGTCTCCTCTGCGAACAAGTGCATCGAGGGGGTGCCCGGCTTCGCCTTCGTCCTGGCGAGGCTCGGCTCGTTGAAGGATACGAAGGGCTATGCCCGCAGCCTCAGCCTGGACCTGTACGATCAATGGGCGGGTCTCGAGAAGAACGGCCAGTTCCGATTCACGCCGCCGACCCACGCGATCCTCGCCTTTCACCAGGCCTTGCTGGAGTTGGAGGCCGAGGGCGGAGTCGCCGGCCGGGCCGCACGCTATCGAGCCAACTACGAAACCCTCGTTGCCGGCATGCGCCATATGGGCTTCACAGAGTATCTGGCGCCTCAGGACCAGGGTTACATCATCACATCGTTTCGTTATCCCGACGATCCGGCGTTCGATTTCGAGCGATTCTACGATGCCCTGAACGCGCGAGGTTACGTCATCTACCCGGGCAAAGTCAGTGATGCCGATTGCTTCCGCATCGGGAACATCGGTCGGATCTTCGAGTCGGACGTGAGGGACCTGCTGGGCGCCGTCGAGGACGTCGTTCAGGAATGCGGCATCAAACTGAAACCCCAGGAAGCAGGAGCAAGCCACTGATGGATATGAATCGCAGCGGATACAGCGGGCCCGTGAAGGCGGTCATCAGCGACCTGGCCGGGACGACGGTGGATTTCGGCAGTTGCGCCCCGGCCGGCGCCTTCGTGGAGCTCTTTGGACGCGACGGAATCGAAGCCACCACCGCCGATGCCCGCGGCCCGATGGGCATCCACAAGAAGGACCACATCCAAGCCATGCTGCAGTTGCCTCACATCGCCGAGCAGTGGCGTCGCATACACGGCCATGACTGGACCGGCGATGACCTGGAGGCGCTGTATCAGAAGTTCATCCCCATGCAACTGGAGGCGCTGCCCAAATACGGGGACGTCATTCCCGGCGTGGTGCAAGCCGTGGAGCAGTTGCGACGTCGAGACATTCCCGTCGCCGTCAACACCGGCTACAACCGAGAGATGTTGGACATCGTGCTCCGCAAGGCGGCCGAGGGAAACTTCGTGCCGGATGCGGCGTTGTGTGCATTCGATGTGCCGAAAGGCCGCCCGGCGCCGTGGATGGTCTTTCGGCTCATGGAGACGCTCGACGTTTATCCCCCGGCGGCCGTCGTCAAGGTCGGCGATACGATCGCCGATATCGAAGAGGGCCTCAACGCGGGCGTCTGGACGGTGGGCGTCACGCAGACCGGCAATCTGATCGGATTGACGCAAGCAGAACTGGAAGCATTGGATCGAAGCGAACTGGAGAAGCGGACTCAGGCGGCAGAGCGAACATTCATGGAAGCCGGGGCGCACTACGTGATCGAATCGTTCGCCGATATGCCCACTGTTGTAGAGCAGATCGAATCACGGCTCCATCACGCTTGATGGACTCCACGAATTCGATTTCATGCTGTACCGCGTCGTTCTTGGGTGGCCCGGGACGTAAGGTCCCTGTGGTTGGTCTGTGGCGTGCCTTTTCAGGCGTCGTTCGAGTTGGTCGTCATAGAGCGATGACGGCTTCAGGCCGCCACCTTGTCCCGGTCCCTCGGTGAGGTCTTCGGGTTCGGTCCCTTCGGCAGAACGGCCGGCCACGCTGGTTTCCACGCGGATGTCGCGGGTGCCAATGATATAGCCTCTGCCGGTAGAGCCGAAGTCCCAGTTGGGGAAGAGACTATGCCGGCCGGCGACGGCCCGTGGCAACGGAAGCATGGTTCGCGGTATGCGAAGCTTCCGATGCGAGGTATCGAGCTTCGAACACGGCAGATCAAGCTTCGAATGCAGCATCTGAAGCGTCCTCAGCGGCCCGCCAAACCGCCCCTGCCGCCTGTAGTCAACCGCGCCCATGAGGCGTGGCATTAGGAAGGCCCGCCCAATCCGATGCCGGACCTTGCCATACAGTGCTTTTCGCCGGTACTTCGGTATAATCACCGCGTGATACTTACACTCCCTCGGAACGTGGGACAGGCGTTGCCCACAAATCAGCCAAGAGGGTCCAAGAATCCTCTGTGCAAGCTGTTTTTCGTTGAAACATACGTGGTTGCCAGTCAGAATCCAATACAGTCGGGCTCATGGATACGAGCCCGCTGTCGGAATCATGTCGGGGTGACATGGATGGCGGCCAGGACAAATGACTGACATGAGAAAGAATCAAATGGTCCCCGCGGACTCACCGAGGCAAGCAGCCTTGTCATTCGACCGGGGCACGCTGCTGCTGGCGGGCCTGGAACGCACGGAGTCCCCCACCATTGCCGATCCTTCCATCTGGGCGTGGGACCCCCGCGTCGGGGCCTGGCGCTGTGACGCGATTCATTATTCCAGCGTCCGAGCCGCAGGAGGCTGTCGCGATGATGTGCCGCAACCCGTCTCCGTCCCCTGGCCAAGAACGGAGTTGCCCGAACTCAGGCCGGAGCAGGTGGAGGCCCTTGCCGCCTGGTGCAGGCTTTCCCGGCGAGGTCAGATCATCATGCCCACCGGGACCGGCAAGACGGAAGTGGCCTTTGCCGCGATGGCCGAGGCCAAGGTGGCGACGCTGGTTGTCGCGCCGGTGCGCGATTTGATGTATCAGTGGCACAGGCGGATACTGAAGACATTTGGCTACGATGCAGGGATCGTCGGTGACAACCTCTTCGACATCCGGCCGGTGACCGTAACGACGTATGACAGCGCCTACATTCACATGGACAAGATGGGAGCCGGATTCGGCCTGTTGATCTTCGACGAGGAGCATCACCTGCCGGGCAAGTGCCGGCGTGAGGCGGCGGTCCTCAGCACCGCCCCCCTGCGGCTCGGACTGACGGCAACACCGGAACGGTCCGACGGCCTGCACGCCGACCTGGACTGGCTCATCGGCCCCGTTGCGTACCGCATGCCCTTCCACAAAGCGAAGGGGTCTACTCTTGCCGATTTTGACATCGTGCGTATCCCGGTTGCGCTGAACGACGACGAGCAGGCAATCTACGACCATTGCAGCCGAACGGTGCGCCAGTTCATCGCATCGCGTCGCAAAGACCAGCCGAGCTATACGTGGCAGGACCTCTGCAAAGAGTCGGGCACGGACCCCGAGGCCCGTCACGCACAGAAGAGCTACTATCGCAAACAGTCCATCGAGGACCGGGCCGCCGAGAAGCTTCGCGTGCTCGAGGACATCTTTCGCCTGCACAACGGCCAGCAGGTCCTGGTGTTCGCAGGCTCCAACGCCATGGCGATCGAGGTCTCCAGGCGGTTCCTGCTGCCGACGATCCTGTCGCACACACGAAAACGTGAGCGGCTGGCCGTTCTGGAAGGGTTCGCCAAGGGCCTCTTCAGCGTCCTCATCGCCAACCGGGTCCTCGACGAAGGGGTGGATGTGCCGGAGGCGAAGGTGGCGGTGGTGATCGGCGGCCAGGGTTCGACACGGCAGGCCACCCAGAGACTGGGCCGCGTCCTGCGAAGATCGGGCAATTCCAGGGCCACCCTGTACGAGGTCGTTTGCGAGGATACCAAGGAGGTCGAGCGTTCCCGAAAGAGACGCCGCAGCGATGCTTACGAGCGAACTGTCCATCGTCGAGTATGAGGCGGGCCGGGCCATTCCCGACCGCCTGACACAGACCCGGCATCGGCACTATGTGGACTATGCCGAGCGGATGCTGGCCGTCTATCGCACCGGCCTCGGCCGCCAGCGTCGATGGCTGCACCAGCAGATCGAGGCGATCTTCGCCGATGAACCCAACTGCCCCGTTCGGCGAATCCAGGCGTTCTGCAAGCTGCTCGATGACAAGTCCACTTTCCGGACCGATCCGACCGGCACAGCCGCCAAACTGCGGTTGGACGTGTTCTCACAGGTTGCGTGTTTCCATCCGCTGGTTCAGCAGTCGGACCAGCTCTTCGAGCATGAGGAAGGCAAAGCGAAGACCGCTCTTGCGGAGAGCTTGGGCATGCCGTGGGACGAGATAGACCGTGCGCTGTATGCCGATGTCATGGCGTACCAGCCTCTGGAGGAGTTTGCCGGCTATCCCGACCCGGCCGCCCTCCTGTCGCGCTACAACGTGGCCCAGCTTCAGGCGTGCCTCTACCGGGCCGAGAGCATGACCGTTGTGGCCACCAGTGACCTGAAGACCATCGTCCGATACGCCAAACTGGCGCGGCTGCTGCACGAAATCGTAAGGCTTGGTCCTTCGCATTTTCGTTTGACCTTCTCGGGGCCCGCCTCGGTGCTGCGGGAGACACGCCGCTATGGTGTGAACTTCGCAAGGTTCCTGCCGGCCTTGCTCGTCTGCGAAGGCTGGAGCATGACGGCCGTCGTGCGAACCCCCTGGAACACCCGCGCCACACTCGCGATCTCGGATCGAGACCGCTTCACCAGCCATTTGCCTGCGCCGCAGGAATTCGACTCGGCCCTGGAAGAGTCCTTCGCCGGGAAGTTCGGGCCAAAACGCGATGGCTGGGAGTTGATTCGGGAAGGCGAGATCCTGCACGATCGCCAGAAGACCTTCCTTCCGGATTTCACGTTTCGCCATGACGATGGCACGGAGGTGTTTCTGGAGATCGTCGGCTTCTGGACGCCGGAATATCTGGCCAGCAAACGCGAAACCCTCGGGCAGTTTCGGCATCACAACATCCTGATCGCCGTGCCGGAAGCGTCCGTCCGGGAAGGGGCACGCCTCTTGGAGAACGTACTGGTCTACAAGACGGCTCTGAAACTCGCGCCATTGATGGAACTGCTGGAAACAACCCGAGCGAAACGCGCCACAGTCAGCCGCCAAGGTGAGCGCATCACCCCGGACCAAAGCGACAGACCGTGAGCGTACCCCAGCGTCTGCGGACACGTAGCTGCGAATCTCTTCGCCCTGCCAGGTCCACCGCGTGCTCCGCCTTATGCGCCGGAGGTCGTCGGGGGATGTCTATTCACTCAGATCTAGGGGACAGCCTATGTCAAAAAGGCCGGCGACGTGCCGCTGTTCGGCGATTGCGCGATCACCGGCGCGACGCCCACCGATACCGACCGGCCGCCGGCGCATGCGGCCGACTGCCATTGCGTCTGGGGCACAAGTGACGGCACGAATGAAATCCGGTGGTTCTGTATGAGTCGTCACAGCGGCCACACGAATTTTCTGTTCATGGATCGGACGTGGAGCACGGCCAATCGGTTCACGACGCTCGGCGATGTCACCGCCGAGGACTGGCCCCAATGGATGCGGGGGTTCAAGGACTGACGATTTCTACTCCAGCAGGGCGCGGTTGCGTCGCGCGCAGGCCGACGATAGGATATCATCCACGGGGATACTGTATCTGCCAACCTCAACGAAGCGCCGAGGTCTGACAAGGAGATGAACATGGATCGACGGGAGTTTTCGAAGCGGATGTTGGTGGCCGGCGCGGGGGCGGGCCTGGGGTTGAACGCGGCGCCGGCGGTCGGGGGCCGTGGCGACTACTATGAAGAGCCGGCGAAGCGGCTGCCGATTCGCGCGTTCGACGTGGTGGTGGCCGGAGGCGGCACGGGCGGCGTGGTCGCGGCGATCGCCGCTGCACGGCAGGGAGCCAGGACCGCGCTGATCGAACTGAAGGGCTATCCGGGCGGAACCGCCACCGAGGGCGGCACCGCCCTGCACAGCTACTACAACCTCTGGAAGGCGTTCGACGTCGAGAAGCGGCAGGTGGTGCGCGGCATCCCGCAGGAGATCATCGACCGGCTCATGCAGGTCGGCGGCTGCACGGGCCACGCCGAGATGCTCGAACACTACAACTACGATTCGGTCTGCACGGCGATCGACACGGAACTCTACAAGCTGGTGACGTTCGAGATGCTCGTTGAAGCGGGCGTTCAGGTCTTCGTGAACACGCGGGTGGTCGGCGCGATCATGGACGGCTCGCGGGTGCGCGGGGCCATCGTCGAGAGTCGTTCGGGACGCGAGGCGTTCTACGCCAGGTCGTTCGTCGATTGCACCGCCTACGGCGACTTGTGCGCTTATGCGGGGGCGAAGTACAGCGAACCGAACGATTATGCCGTGTGCAACAGCGTAGGCATCGGCAACGTCGATATCGACAAGTACTACGACTTCTTCCGATCGAACAAGCTCAGCGGCCAACTGGCCAGGGGCATGCGCGGCGGACGGCCCAACCTGATCGTTCGCGCCGGCGCCGATACATCGCAGATCAACGTGCCGGAGCTTGCCGAGGGAGCCAGAGCCATCGGCATGTCCTTCATCACCACCACGGTCCACGACAATTACTTCATGTTCATCAAGTGCAATCTCAAGCTGCCGGTCAGCCCGACCGACCGCGACGAAGTGACCAAGGCCGAGTTGGAGATCCGCCGGCGGATGGCCCGCGCTGTCGAGCTGTTCCGCCAGTACATCCCCGGCTGCGAGAAGGCGTTCATGGCCCGCACGAGCCCGAACCTGTGCATTCGGCGAGGCCGGCTGATCGAGTGCGACTATGACATCACCCACGAGGATGTGATCGAGGCCCGGCACTTCGACGACGAGATCATGGTCTACGCCTTCCACGATATGGCCCCGCGATTCCAGGTCAAGGGCGGGGGCACGTACGGCGTGCCGTATCGGGCCCTGTGCGCCAAGGGAATCGAGAACCTCTACGCCTGCGGCATGATGATCACCTCGGACCATCGCGCCCATATGTCCACACGGAACACCGTCTGCTGCATGGGCCAGGGCCAGGGCACCGGCACCGCCGCCGCCCTGTGCGCCGCCAGGAATGTCGGCGCGCGCGACCTGCCCTACGGCCTTCTCCGCGACGCCCTCAGCCGCGCCGGCGCTTATTTCGAGAGTTAGGACAAGGAGAACAGATCGACGCTCCCCCGAAGATCGACGTTGAGTCCGGTGCTCTCAAAGTGACGACAGCCCCGCATTCTGCCGGATCATTTCTCTTGCGGCTCGAAGTGACCGGAATGGCGGGCCGGACCGTGAAGGGCGCCGAGATATGGTTGAAGCAGTCCCGGGGATCGGATGTCGGCGGCACCGCCCCGGAGGTGCGGCCTGTGGCAAACGCATGGAGCGAGAACTCCTCCTGGAACACAAGATTGCCGGTGGGAACGACCGTGCTCGGCCATCGCCTAGTTTGCTCAGGCGATTGCCAGAGCGGACTATGTGGCCACCATCGTTATCGACCTCAGAGGCGTAGCGGCCCGATTCGTCCGACTGAACGTGCATGGCGGCTGGGGTCGAGTTGCTTCATCACAACGTCGGGCAATCGTGCCGTTTCTCAGCCGATCTCGCCGACGGTTACTGGCCGTCCCTTCTCGGCCGACTGATAGACTGCCTCCTGGACGGCCAGGGTGCGGAGGTAGTCGGGGCCGTTCGTTTCGAAGGGTCGGCCGTCGAGCAGGCGATCGATGAAATGACGCTGGGTCGTGTAGCAGCAATCGCCGGCGAAGTTGCGGTCTTCATGCGGATAGGCATGCTCGGTCTCGGGGCTGCCAAGCTTCTGGATCGTCAGGCGGCCGTCATTGTAGAGCCGGATCGATCCGCCATCGCCATCCACGAGGAATTCGCCGAACGTGTAGCGCGGATTGGGGCAACTGCTTTCGTTGTAGCGATTGGCGTCCCACAGGCCGGTCGCCCCGGATGCGAAGTTGAAGACGACCACACCGAAATCCTCGCCTGCGATCACCGGATTGAGTTTCCTGAGCACGGCGTAGACGCTCTCAATCTCGCCGCCCAGATACCGATATGTGTCGATGAAGTGCACACCGTTCTCGTAGACGAGCAGGCGCGGATAGTCCCTGAAATAGGGCTGGCGGTTCAGGTAGGCGTCCTGGCCCCAGCCGTCTCCCATGCGTGAGCGGAAGGCCATGGCGTGGATCGTCTCACCGATCGTCTGGTTGTCGAGCAGGCGTTTGATTTCACGGTACCACGGCTGGAACCGCCAGTTCTCATGCACCATGAATCGAATGCCCGCCTTGCCGGTATGGTCGACGATCTGTTTGGCCTCTTCAAATGTCGGCGCCAGGGGCTTCTGGCAGATGACGTGAATGCCCAGATCCGCCGCGATCCTGCACATGTCCAGGTGCGTGGGCGGCGGCGTGATGATATCGACGAAATCGGGCCGCTCCTTCTCGAGCATCTCACGGTAGTCCGTATAGTGGTTCTCGATACCGAACGTCTCCACAATGCTCCTGGCTCGTTCGGCATCGCGGTTGCATATCGCAGTGATGGTCACTTCACCGATTCGCTTCCAGGCCTCATACTGGAAGCGGCTGAAGTATCCCGCCCCGACGCAAACGCCTTTGAACTGTGCCATGGTTCACTCCCGAAGTCTTACACCGCTTACGGCCCAACGGAATCGGTGGCATCGTTGACGTCCACCCGATTCGGCTCTACCACTGCGGCTGGTTTCTTCTCAACAGACTCGTAGATATGGTAGCCGACCGCGCCGCCAGTCAAGACGAATAGGGACGTCAGCATGGCGATGAAGCGCGTTCGAATCGCGGACGGGGAGAGTTTCCGATCCGACACCCGATTGGGATTCATGAAGCACCACGCGACGACGGCGATCAGATTCAGGCCGGCCGCCAATACGAAAAAGGTGTTCGCGCTGCCGGTCTGGGCGTTTTGCAGGAGCGGGAACACGATCGCGCTGAGGGCTGCTCCGACGTTGCCCACCATGTTCATCGAGCCCGACACGGCGCCGGAATTGGCGCCACCGATGTCGTTGCAGAAGGCCCAGCTCGGACTGAGCGTCATATCCACTCCGAACGTCGCGAGGCTGAACAAGAGCACGAAGAGGTAGAGACTCTCGGTTTGCGTCGCGAGCAGCAGACCAGCCGCTCCGAGGGCGAACCCGACGATCGCGGTGATCCGCCGGGAGCCGACGGGCATGCCGCGCTGGAACAACCGGGTGACCATCGTTCCGGCGACCCAGTTGGCGAAGGCGGCGAAGATCAGCGGCGTCGCCGACCAGTAGACCGCCCTCGGATCGTCGGGCCATTGATTTTTCAGATAGCTCGGCAGCCAGGTCAGGCAGATGAAGAACGTCACGTTGCTGGCGAAATACCGCACCATTGCCAGCGACATATTCATCGAGGTGAAGACCTCGGCAAAGGAGGACTTCACCGTCGTTGCGAAGCCACTGGCGCGCCCCTTCTCGATGTAGTCCAGCTCTTCCTGGTTGACCTTCGGATTGTCCTTCGGATTGTCGCGGAACCAGAGGAGCCAAATGGTCGCCCAGAGAATCCCGATCAATCCATTGACGACGAACGTCCAGCGCCAGCCGATCTGGAGGATCAGCCAGGGCATGAAGAACAGCGAGAAGGCCGCCCCGAGACGGCTGCCCGAGAAATTGATCCCGTGGGCCAGCCCCCGGTCCTTGGCCGGCAGCCAGCGAAAGAACGCCTGGGCGGCCCCCGGAAAGGCTCCCGCCTCTCCGACACCGAAGAGGAACCGCAGGATGAGCATTTGGAGGGCGTTTCGCGCAGCACCCGTCAGGGCCGTGAAGACACTCCAGACCGAGACCACGATGGTCAACGCCTTGCGCGGGCCGAGTCGGTCGGCGATCCAACCCGACGGCACCTGGAACAATGCATACCCCACGGCGAAGATGCCCAGCACCAGCCCCATCATCTCGGCGGAAATGGACAGATCGCGCTTGATATAGTCCACAGCCGAGGCGATGCAGGCCCGGTCCATATAGGTATTGACGCTGTGGAAGAACAGGATACCGATGAGGACGAAGCGCTGGCGACTCATGCGCGGCAGACGTATGGTCATGTCGTCAGTCCTTTCCAGAGGTCAGCGGACAGTTCTTGTCCGCAAAGCCGCGCGCCGCTTGGCGATGAGATCGAGCGTGTTCTCCCAGGCGCTGACAAACATGTCCCGAAAGTAACGAACCGGACCGAATTCTTCATATTCCTCGACCGTCAGACCG
Organism: Phycisphaerales bacterium Planc_01; assembly: GCA_001603075.1. Classification (GTDB taxonomy): domain Bacteria; phylum Planctomycetota; class Phycisphaerae; order Sedimentisphaerales; family Anaerobacaceae; genus Anaerobaca. Next base: position 54,684 of record LVBB01000148.1, read on the forward strand.
TCTTCCATGTATGCCTGTCGGAACCCTGGCACCTTCGCCAGCAGCGTATCCAGGACATGGTCCTGAACCGGGTTGAACAGCCGGGCCACCACGGGCGGGTCCAACTCCAGAAGTGCTTCGGCCTGTCCCTGCCAGTTCATCGTGATGCACACGTCTCCCCCGACCATCTCGGTGAAGTGCTGCAACCCGCGCACCCCGCCGCCGATGAAACCGAGCGAGTACCCCCTGTCGTGCACGAAACGATAGACCTTCTTGGCGATGACCAGCCCGGCCTGGTAGAGAATGTCCGGCGAGATGCCGATCTCCTGTGCTGCCACTTCGTTAGTCAGCCACTCGTCATAGATGCCGGTGATGAGAGAGAAGTACATGACCGGTTTCTTTTTCGTCCTGGCCGTGATCTTCTCGTACATCTCACAGACGTCGATCACCTGGCTCAGGCCCATGACCTCTGTCGCGTTGAGCGGCGTGTTCTCCTCGATCAGCGTCTCCATCGCTTCGAGTCCGGCGGCGGTAGCGGGGATCTTGATCATGATGTTCGGGCTCATCTGGCGATTCTTGCGTCCTTCGTCGATAATGACCTGCGCATCTTCCTCGTGGATCGGATCGCCCTGGATGCTGACATAGCCGTGGGCGCCGTCGGTCCGCTCATAGGCCGTCATGAACGCCTCGGCCACCCGCTGGACAAGCTTGCGCTGGAGAATGCACTCGACCTCGTTGTCGTCCTCGCAGTTGGCCACGATCTCGTCGAGCAGACCCAGAGCGTGCATCCTGCCCGTCTGGTGATTCAGCATCTTCCATGTGTACGATGGATTCTGCGTGCACCCCATCGCCCCCGCGGCGATGGCCATTCGCGCTTCCTCGGGGGTGACGTTATTGATCCACATCTTGGTCGGCGTCAGCGCGGCGACCCGATGGAAGTAGTCCCGTTTCATCGGTCGGTTCCTTTCTACTGGTCTTCGATGGCGATCGCACGGACCGGGGAGCCGTCTCCGCCAACGATTCGCAATGGCAGCGCCATGAACATCACTTTCTCACTGTGAATCTCATCGAGATTGGCCAGTCCTTCCACGACGATCACGCCGGCGCCGAGCAGCACCTTGTGCACGGCCGTCAGCTCTTCGATGTTGTTGACGTCGGCCACGGACGGCGGCTCGACCCCGAGCATGCGCACACCCTTCTCGGCGCACCAATGCGCCAACTCCAGGCTGACTCTCGGCAAGGCGTTCCGATACGAGGGGTTGCCGATGCGGCGGCCCCAGCCGGTTCGCAGCAGCAGTCCATCGCCGGCGCAGACCTTGTCTTTCGTCCGGCCCAGATGTCCGATGCCGATCAGGGCGCGCGGCTCGATTCCCGTCAGGTCCACCACCCAGGCCGGTCCCATGCAGCGGTCCAGAGGAATTCGGTCGATGGTCTCGCCCGACACGCCGAAATGAAGCGGCGCATCCATGTGCGTGCCGCAATGTGAGTACAGACGGAGCGTTGTGGCGTTCCAGCCATCGCGTTCGAGCGTTTTGGCCGGCTCGATGCCAACGCCTCTTTGGCCGCTCTCCAACGGTACGGTTAAGTCGACGATACGAGTCATGGTCTTTCACACCGTCCGAACGGCATCGGCCACGCGGCCGGCGATCTCGTCTGTTCCGGCCGATCCTCCGAGATCAGCCGACAACGTGCCCTCCGCCACGGTTTTCTCGATTGCCTTGACGATCGTCTCGGCAGATTCCTGCTCGCCGAGGTGCTCCAGCATCAGGGCGCCCGACCAGATCGCTCCGATCGGATTGGCGATTCCCTTACCCGCGATGTCCGGCGCCGAGCCGTGAATCGGCTCGAACATCGACGGATACTCCTTCTCCGGATTGATGTTCCCACTGCCGCCGAGGCCGAGACTGCCCATGATCGCGCCGCCGAGGTCGCTGAGGATGTCACCGATGAAGTTGGTGGTGACGATAACGTCGAATCGCTCGGGATGGAGCACGAAATTGGCCGAAGCGTTGTCCACGTACATCTTCTGGTACGCCACATCCGGATAGCAGAGGCCGACGTCCTCAATGACACGGTCCCAATAGGCCAGCGAGTGAATCAGGGTGTTGGACTTGGTGATGCTCGTGAGGTGTTTGCGTCGGCGCCGGGCCAGTTGGTAGGAATAGTGCGCCACACGCTCGATTCCTTTGCGGGTGAACACGCTCGTGTCAATCGCCATGCCGCCGTCGAAGTCTTCGTGGACGAACCCGCCGACCTGGACAAATTCGCCTTCGGTGTTCTCACGGATGACCACGAAGTCAATGTCGCGGGGCGTTTTGTCTCGCAGCGGACCTTCGATCCCGTTCAGCAGGCGCGCCGGCCGATAGTTCACGTACTGGTTGAAGCTCTTGCGCACCTTGAAGGTGAACAGCCTGGCGGGCAGCGTGTCGTCGACGTCGGGCAGCCCCACGGCCCCGAAGTAGATCGCGTCAAAATCCTTGAGAACGTCCAGACCGTCGTCCGGAAGGAACGTCCCGGTCTTCTTGTAGTAGCCCGCTCCATAGGGGAATTCTTCCGTCGCAATCCGGAACCCGAATCGCTGCGCCGCCGCATCCAACACGCGGACGCCCGCAGGGACGATTTCGTGGCCGATTCCATCACCCGGAACCACGGCGATTCTGTACTGACGTGTCATATTCTTCAATCCTGGCTTAAATGAAGATCTATATACGGCCGGGGTCCGCCCGGCGAATCCGCTGTACCGGCCCTTCGTCTTCAGGACGTTGGAAGTCCCGATCCGTCGTCATCAGCCATTTGTCAAACTCGAAGCCGTCCTCCCGCATCGAGAACGAGATGGCGTGTAGACTCGATTCGTGGATGTCGAGGCAGATCTTGTGCGGCTCGCCGCAGTGCTGCGCCTCGGTCCGCTGCCTGCTCTCCCAGCGCCAGGAGTCCTTGCCTTCGCACCATTGCATCCTTTGGCCCGATGTGGGCCATTCGTCGTTGAGTCCGACGTGCAGACCGTTGTCTTCACTGCCTGTCGAGTAGGCACGAACCCAGACATAGTAGCGTCCAGGCGTGTGGAAGTACACCGGATAGGAAATCAGGGCCATCTTTCCCGGCTCGTTCGAGAGATTCTCGCCGACGATCAGCTTTTCGGCGTGGGTGCGCCGCGTGTCGGGCAGAACCTCGATATAGGCCCCGTGGCTTGCCGATGCAGCGTGGTTGCCGTCGCCATCGGGTTGAACGTTCGGCGTCTCTTCGACGGTCGTGATGTACCAGCGACGCGTCTCGGCCTTCGTCTGGTTCGAAAACAACTCGGCCTCGACGGCGACCAGCCCGTTTCGCTCCTCAAAGACGATGTCCGCCTGGTTGCCTCGCTCGAACGCCAGCTTGGTCCACCGGCCGCGAGCGTAGGCGAAACCGCTGCCCTCTGGAATCTTCTTGTTGGAGGCCGTGTTGAACTCGACCCGAATCTCATCGTCCTTCCTGACCGCGACATTGCGCCAGGTATGACCGGCCGGCTGATAGTCGTTCTCTGTGGCGGGATTCGTGTACGTCCCGACCGTCTTGCCCGCGATCGTGAGCCGATAGGTGGATTCGCCATCCGTTTCAGTCAGCGTGGTGATGGTGACGTCATAAACGCCGGATTCGCCTGCAAAGGTGGTCCGAGCCGCCGAGAATTTGTCCTTGTGCTGTGCGGCGTTGATCGCCAGGGCCTCGCGATCGCTGTCCTTATAGAACGGCACGAACCCGGTGTCTGAGACGCTCTCGAAGTCGCGGATCGCCAGCAGGGCATGCGGATTGTCTTCTGTCACATCCTGAAACGAAAGGGCCGTCGTCCCTGCCTTCTTGAGACAGAGCAGCCAGTCTCCAGCGCCGGGCGTCTTGAGCGTGATCTGTCCCGGCGCACGGGCCTCGCCCGGCACGAGGAGGCCGTCCAGCCCATCCCCCGTTTTCGGATCGAACCAGCCGTAAGTAAATGCGCCCGATTCGAGTGACAGCTTCAGCTCGCCGGGGTTCTTGAAGTAGATCAGATACAGCTCGCCCGGCTTGACGAAGCAGTAGTCGTCCCGATTGCGGGTCAGATCGTTGTCGTTGGTCATCTCCCAGAACGGGATCTCATGCCGTTTGAAGAACTCGATGCAGTAGCGGCTCTGGTCCCACATCTTGTCGCGCGTGCGCCAGTCCTGACAGGTCAGGTCGCTGTGGGGATGCTCGTAGCCGAAGTACCATTCGATACCGGCTCCACCGGCCATGAAGACACCCCAGAGCGCGTTCTTGCGCGCGTAGTCGCGCGTGGGGTCCTCGTCGTCAGGGACCAGCGCGTGCTGCGCATCGCCCGGCTCGTCACAGGCGACGACCCACGGCTTGCCCGCCGCCCTGGAGCGATGGATGTAATCCAGAACGCGGCTGTGGACCTGGCTGAAATCGGGGCGACTCGTCTGGAGGGAGAAGCCCGTCAGCGCCGAGGCGTCGCCCAGCAGGTCGTAATGCGGGTCGCCCATGTTATGGATGACGATGTGGTGTTGATATGGGTCGTGGGTCCAGAAGTAATCGGCCCAGGTGACTTTCTGCTCGTGCGTGGCATCGTTGATCTCTTCGCCGAGGTTCCAGTTCAACGCCAGATGGTGGCTGAACCGCGCGATCAGCTCGCGGTAATAGAGCTTGCGTTCGACGCCGAGATCGCCGTTGTCGAGCAGCAGTTCGTTCTCGGTTTCCTGGGTCTTGAAGTGCAGATACATGCCGTTCCGGGTACCGTGCTCGAAGACGCTCTCCCACTGGTCGAGCCGCGAGACGTCCAACCGAAGCCGCTCGTCGTACGTCGTATACGGAAAGACGTTTCGATCGTCGCCTTCGATATTCATGGGCAGAAATGAAAAGACGTTCATGCCCTTGGAGGCCAGATAGTTGATCGCACCGATGATGCCCTTGCCCTTACCGTCCTGCCAGGTGGGGTCGCCCGGCTTCCAGTCGCGGACGTGTGGCTCCCAGGTCTTGATGAACTGGTCTTTGCGGCCGTCGGTCTTGAAATCGCCGTCGAAATCGGCGTAGGCCAGGAAATTCTCCGGGGCATCGGCGCCCGCCTTGAGGAAGTACTCCCCCGTGCCGGCGAATTGGAGATAGTGCCCGCCGACGTATTGGAGCCGGCCTTTGCCGCGAAGGTCTCGCCCCGTCTTGTCCGTCGGCGCGATCCGGAACGAGCCGGCCCGCCCGTCCATGTAGCCGGCCGATGTGCCGGCGTTGACCTCGTCGCTGACGGCGACATTCTCGCCCTTGCGGAACGAGACGCGGTAGTTTCACGTGCCGGTCCGGTCCGGGGCGAAGTGGACGCGCCACGTGTTGCCGCTGTCGGCCGAGGTGTTGGCCGCGTTGCCGTCGGCGGCATAGTAGCCCGGTACGAGGTATTTGCGGCCACCACTTTCGTGCTCGAACGTGACATTGAGGCGGTAGTAGACGAAGGGGTTCGGATCGGCCGATTCGCTCGTTGCCGGACCGTCGAAGGTCAACGTCACCTTGTGCCAGGTCTTCAGCTCCCCGGAGATCTGACCCGCGGGCGAGAGGGACGCCAGGCCCAGAGCGACGAGTGCGATCATGGAGATGCGTTCGGCTTGTGTGGTCACGATTCATGGCCTCCATTGCTGGATGAAGAAGCACTGTGGACGAAGAACCAACGTGGATTATCGCTGATGTGCGCCTCCCGAACAATACCACAATGTGCACTCCTGCGCCCCAAAACGCGCACGAGGACACCCACAGACAGGAGAAGACGGCGCGGTCTTGGTCCGGCTACTTGACGCAGTGCCGCAGTCGATAGGCCGTCGGGGTCGTCCCCTGGAACCGCGTGAAGACCCTGTCCAGTTGCTTAGCGCTGGAAACACACATCTTCTCAGCGATTTGCGCGACCGTCAAATCGGTTTCGACCAGCAGTTGAGTGATCCGATTGACACGTTCGCGGAGGATTTGTGAATGCACGGACCGTCCGATTGCCTTGGAGAACCTCTGCTGCAAGCTGCGTCGCGACAGCGCTATCGCCTCCGCGACATCATCGACCTGGAGAGGACGGTCCGCATTTCTGCGGATGAAGCGGATGGCCTCAGAGACCTCCCGATCCTCGACCAGAAGAATATCGGTGGAGCTGCGCGCCACAACATGGGTCGGCAGTCCTTCGATGGTCGTCTCGTGGCAGGCTTCGCCGGCCATGACCCGGTCGAGCAGTTGCGCGGCGCGGTAGCCGAGCTTCTCCGCGTTCAAGCAGATGCTGGAAAGAGCGGGGTTGGCCAGGCGACAGATGAACTCATCGTCGTCGACGCCGAGAATGGCCACTTCACTGGGCACGTGGATTCGCGCAACGTGGCAGGCGTCGAGGACGTGCTGGCTTCGGTCGTCATTGCAGGCCATGATTCCCACCGGTTTGGGCAGGGATTGCAGCCAGGCCACCAAGTGGGGTTCCTCCTTCTCCCACAGGGCCTGCATGTCCTTGCCCTTGAGCGGCTCATAGAGGCAACAGGCGAATCCGGCTTCGGCGATCCGTTTCTGAAAGGCTTCGCCCCGTTTGGCCGACCAGTAGATGTCCTCGAGTCCGCAGTAGGCGAAGTGGCGAAATCCGCATTGCAGCAGGTGCTCGGCCCCCAACGTGCCGACCGCATCGTTGTCGATGATGATGTTGATGAAACCCTCGATGGTTCTCTTGGTTACGGGAGCGCAGATGCCGGGTATCCTACGCCGGATGATTTCCTCGATCCGCTCAGGCTCGCGCATGATGATGCCGTCGACCTGTCCGGTGCTCAGGCGGTCTGTGACCTTCTTCTTCCAGTCGATGGCGTGATAGTGTGGAGGCTCTCGATAAAATGTCCAGGGACCGCGTTCGTTTGCGTACTGGGCGATCCCCTGAAGGAGTCCCCGGTCAAACGCCCGGGTCGGTGCGATCAGCAGAATGACTCTTCGTGCTCTGAACATCCTCGTCTGCCTCATATGGTGCGTTGCCAGCCGGCGTCGGATTGTACACGAGATCGCAAGGCACGTAAAGCGACCCAATTCGCATGGCATCACGCTGCTATTCGCGGGGAGACGATGACCGAAGGACCACTGCGTGAACGTGTGGATCAACGACCCATCCTATGGTTTTTCGGGTTCTGTGCGGGGCAGGCCGAAATCCCAGGCGGTCAGCTCCAGAGGGTTTTTCCTGCTGGCGTGTCCATCGACGAAAAGGCAATTGACGTTCTTGTCGTGCCGCTTTCTGGCGATTCGACGCTGTACGTCCGAACTCGGCAGATGGACCTGGGCGTAGACGTCCAGCCAGCGGAGTTTGTCTTTCAGCATCTGTGCTTCATCGTCTCTTCGAACGATCTGGATGTGAGCGGCCTCGGGATCGTGCTCGTAATCGGCCAGATAGACCGTTTGGCCCGGGCGACGGAACTCGTCGAGCTTGCTGGCTCCGCGCTGTTCTTTGCCGATGGTGTTGCCCGATTTGATGTCCCAGGCGTTGATGCAATAGTCTACCGTCTGTTCGCGGTCCGGGTAGCTGGGACAATCGTAGATCTTGACCTCGGAATAGTGTTCAACCTTGTCCGACAACCCGCCGACGTATCGCATGAACAACACCGACCACAGGCCGTCCGTCTCGTCTCGCGGCACCTTCATGTCGTTGTCCTGGGCGTACATGTGCATCGCCAGACCGATCTGTTTGAGGTTGCTCAGGCAGCGGACCGTCTTGGCCTGTTCCCTGGCCTTGCTCAGCGAGGGCAACAGGACCGCCAACAGCAGTGCGATGATAGCGATGACGACCAGTAATTCGATCAGAGTGAAACCGACAGCACGTTTCTCGACTCGCATTGCACTGTTTCCCTGTTGAGTGTCGATTTCAATCAAGCACACACAACCCTGTCTGAAATGTAGAAGACCGCGTCCGTGGCAACAATCCCATTCCGCGCAAAACCGCTGCCCAAAATGCACGGCCCCCCCTCGGCGCGCAACGCCGAAGACATTCGCATCCTGATCGGAGTGGGCGTTGCGTCCCACTCATATGGATCGCAGGGCTTCCATTTTGCAGGGGTTAAGGTGCGGCCACGGCACAGATGCAGGCCGGGTCGATGCCGGTGACGCCTCCCACCGGTGGCAGAATTGTGATCCCGAAGATCGGTTCATCAGCCGTAATGACGATGGCGCCGGCCGCCTGACCTTCGATTGTCAGGCCGGGCTTGTACCAGTCGCCTTGTGCAAATGCGGCCGTGCCACCCATCGGATTGCCGTCGGCGTCCCATGGCTGGATCAGCCCCTGGTCGTTGCCGCCGCGTTCGACGATGAAGATGGTCGTCACCGGCACGGCAAACACAACCGTCACCAAGCTCGAATCGTCCAGGCTGGCATACGTGCCGAGATTGAAATTGTCCGCATCGACCGCCGGATGAGCGGCGTGCTTCTCGAAATCCGCCGAGGTCGTGCCCAGGATCAGGCCGCTGACATCAATCCCATTGATCGACAGGAGCATCCCGTCGTTGCCGGCGGCCTCAAGGCTGTTGGCGGGACCAATCGTGATCGCGGCCGCTGCGGTGGAAACGCCGGGCAGGAGCCGGAAATCGTCCACGTACAGGACACCCGAACCACTGCCTTCCACGCCGATCGCCAGCGTCCTGACGCTTCGCAGGTTTGTGGCGACGGAGGCGAGATCGATACTCCACTGGGTCCAGAAGGCCGATGTGATGGCGTCGGCATTGCCGTCGTAGGCGACCTTGACGCCACCGATCTTCACGTAAACCTGGCCACCCGTGTTGTCGGCGCTGCCCCGGAAGTACAGCGTTAGAATTGCGGCGCCGGCGCGCGTCCAGTCCTGAGGGGTCTCAAAGGTGATCTGGGCTTCGGAGTAGGCAACGCCGCCCATGTTGTTGTAGAACAGCGGCATCGACTGTCTTCCGCCGTTGATAATGGCCTTCTCGGCAAACGGGGCATCCAGGTAGCCAACCTGAGAACCGTTCGCGTCGTCCTCAAAGCCATCGGTCCAGCTCTGCCAGATGGTCCCGCCCGCGTCGACGTTGTCGGTGTAGCCCTCGAAATCCTCCACAACAAAGAACGCCGGCGTGAAGAAGCTCCAGATGTCGCCTTCCCACGCGCCGATGCTCTCGGCCTCGTTCACTTCGTTGATCTTCCAGTAGTAGGTCGTTCCCAGCTTCAGGTCCAGATCGCTCAACGCGTAGCGGCTCTGGTCGACTGTGTCGATCAGAGATGTCCCGTCGGTTACCGCGGATCTCTTGTCGCTCAGATAGACCTCGTGCGAAACGGCCTCCCGACCGGCGCGCCAGCTCAGAACGGCGTCCGGCGCAACGCCGGTCGCGCCATCGGCCGGCTGCGGCTCTTTCGCATGCACGGGAATGCTGAAGAAGCGGACTTCGCTGAGACCGAATTGGCCGAGGACACCCCAGCCGCTGTTGACGTTCAGTCGAACGAATCTGGCAGCCACGCCTTGCAGATCGATCGTGGTGTTGGCGCTGTAACCGGCCATGGCTGTGGCCCGGGCGAGTTCGTAATCGCCCAGAGCCGTCCAGTCGGTCCCATCCGTGGAGTACTCCAGGATGACGTCTCTGGCGCCGAAGCCAAGCACCGCTTCGAACTGCACGTTGTAGTTCCAGACCCACAGTTCATGGAGCTTGTGGACGCGGTCGAACTCATACTGAATCCATACAGGCTCGCCGGCCGCCGGCGACGTCAGCCACATGTCGGCGGCATCCACCGAGTGTCGATTCTCCTCGTTGAGCCCCGAGCCATTGATCGTGTTCTCCGGACCCGCACCGGGATCGAAACCGGATGCGGTGGCCGTGATGTTCACAATCGGATACGCCAGGGACTCGACGATGAAGCTCCAGACCTGTCCTTTGAAGATGCTCCCGTCCGTCAACACTTCATCGACCCGCCAGTAATAGGTCTGGCCGAATTCCAGAACGCCGGGGTCATATTCGCGGGCCGCCTGGCCCTGGCCGATCAATACGCCGCGCGGGTCGGCTCTGCTGGCGCTCTCGACATCCTCGAATGAAGCCCCGAAATACACATCGTGGCTGCTGGCCCCCTCTCCCGGCATCCAGCTCAGGACCATCTTTCGGGGCGCATCGGTCGCGCCATCCTTCGGCTGCGGGTCACGACTCTGCCTCGGGTCCAGCCGAATGGGGACGGCTGAGATGCTCAGAGTGTCATGTCCCGACGCCGTGATTCGAAGCCCCATCACCGGCTCCTCGCTGGTGAAGACATATCCGAAGGCGTTCTGACCGCCCACGTTGACCCCTGTATTGGCATAGGGGACGCCATTCGCGGTAAGCGTCAGGGCCGTTCCCAGCGAACCGTCGGCCAGAATGGCCTCAACGGTGCCGTTGTCATTGCCTCCCCGCTCGAATACGAAGATCATCTTCGTCGGAAGCGGAAAGATCGTCTCCTGGAAATCGATCCCATCGATTGACGAGATGCCTCCGGCGGCACCCGAGACACCGAAGGTCCATGTGTCGGCTTTCGAGCCCACATCGGAGACTTTGGGGTCGGAGGTTCCGGTAACCGTTGCAGCGGGCGCCGCGGCCCCTTCGACCCACAGGGCTGGCACTCCTGTCGCGGCGGGGATATACCACCGGGTCGTTGTGCCGAGCATGAGGTCCTCGTTGGCCACCACATACTCGGTTCCATCGTAGCGGATACTGACGAGCGCACCATCAACTACGGTAATGTCCGATACGCCGGCCAGTGTGTCGGCCCGCGCCGTGGTGCACAACAACATCGAGAGCAAGACAACCACAGGAGAAGTTGCCAGAAATTGCGTCTTCACTGCTGCACCTCCAAAGAGAGAATTCAACATCGGATTTGGTCGGATTGCCTATCGGTTCTTGCGATGGTTTCGATGAGATGGATGTGGTGGGAAACCCGCAGAAAAGCCCAACAATCGGCAGGCCAAGGTGCCGCGATCGGCTTCGAGACGCTTGCATGCACGAATCCTGCCTCCATCCAGCCGGGCGACATCACACGCCTCCGAATCCCGTGAATCGACGGTACAACATACCCGAACACTCTGTAAAGTAGTTTTCGCGTGGCTTGGGATCAATCCCATTACGTGCGGATTCCCTTCGCAAAACGCGCAACCGTTCCAAAGGGGAGACTGATAGGCATCTGCAGAACGGTTGGTCGGCAAGAGACAGAGGGTCAAGATGTGTTCCATCATTGCTGGAACATAATGTCCTCGCGATCAAGGTCCGCCCCGGCCTGTCTCGCCGCAATGCCTTCCTCTTGCGCCTGACTCAATTCACCGACCGTCTTGTCAATCGGCGACTGACAACGGTGTCGGCCGGCCCTTCATCGAATTGAACAGGTCCATTTGCATGGCTTTCTGATCGATCTGGCGGATGACCTGAACGGGCGTCGGTTGCTCGGCCCTGGTCCAGCGATATCCGTTCTGCGGTCCGGCCACGACCACCGGCTCGGTCTCCTTGATCCAGCCGAGGCCGAGGTGCTCGCTGATGATCGCCGAGAGGCAACTGGCGTCATAGAGGGCCTTGTTCCTTGCGGGAACGATGCTCTTGAGATACTGCCCGAGCGGGTGCTCGGCGTACAGGTGACCTTCCTTCGTCTTGTCGATGGCGACGCGCGCACCGACCGGGGCAGGCATGATCCACGTCTCGACCCCGCTGTGGCAGACGACGTACATGGACCATGGGTCGTTGTTGCCGTTGAATTCGTTGATGATTTCGTTGTTGGAGCCGCCGAGCCACATGATACGGATGCGGCCCTTGAGCTCGAAGCCTTCACGCCGGGCCTGCAGAATCGCCGAGGCCGGATTGGTGCCGGGTCCGACCGGCACGATCCACACGGGATTGTCGAGCGATGCCCCCCGCGCCGCGGCCAGGATGGCCTCGCTGGCCTCGGTCGGGATCGGCTCGGTGTCGTACCACCGGCCGCTTTCAGGGATGGTCAGTCGCCGGTCGGCCCCGCGAAAAACAAATGGCACCCTGTGCTCCGGCAGGCCGCTCTGCCGCGACAGCTCGATGACGTGCTGAATCTCCGCGTGGTTGATCGGCTCCTGCCCGCCGCCGTGGTGCACGCTGTTGATCCCCAGGATGTCCAGCTCGCTGAACAATGCGTAACCGAGGTAATGCTGGTCGTCCTGTTCGTTCTTGGCATCGGTGTCGAGAAGAACCTGCGGCAGGCCGAGCGTCTGCTCGGTGTGAACGCGGACCAGGGACAGACAAGCGTCCTTGTAGGTCCCGTCGGTGACCGTCAGAACGACCTTGTAGATGCCCGGCTCAGCAAATACGTGTTTGCATTGCTGCCCGGAGACCTGAACGCCGTCCCCGAAATCCCACCGATACTCGCGGATCGCGCCGAGCGACCCGGCGGCTGAAAACGCTACCGGCTGCCCGGCCATCACGGCCCCCGTCAACGGCACGATGCGGGCCTCGACCGGCGGCAGCACCGTCACCGTCCGACGGATGCGATCGGTATGCTCGCCGTCGGAGAACTGAAGTCCAATCTCCACCTCGCCGGTACGGGTGAACATGTGGCGTACGGTGCGGCCGGTCGCCCGTGCATCATCGCCGAAGTACCAGGACCAGGTCCGGATGTCGCCCAGCGTGGGTACAGCCGAGAACTCTACCGGTTGGGTGGCCCGGAGGGGCGAGTCCGGGACCACGATGCGCGCCGCAATGGGCGGACAATAGGCCGCGATCCACGACTTGCCGGGCTCTCCCCGGAAATGAACGCTCCGGATGGGGCTCTTGTCGTCCCGGCTGAAGATACTGACTCGCAACCCGTCCATCGTCAGCGGCTCGGTGCCCGGTCCGCCCCAGATGTAGTACCCTCGGTCATACCAACCTCCGACGCCGCGCGCATGGGTGATCCATTGCCCATCGCGGCGAAACTCGATCTTCCAGCCGGTCGTCGGTTGCGGCTGATTGTCGTATGTCCCGCTCAGCGCGATCAGATTGACCTGCACCGGCTGCGGCCATTCGGCCATCCACCAGACGGGACGCTCTTCGCTGACGACACCCAGGTCTTCACCGAATCCCACGCCGTATTCGTGCCACTGCGAGGCCTTGGCGAAAGCGCCCTGCTGGAGATCAAAGATCATCTGATCGGGTGCCCCGCGAAGCCCCTTGTCGAGAGACTCGATGTTGCCCGAACCCCTGGCGTCCAACAAGAGGTTGCGGGCGGTTTGGGAGATGGGGGCCGCGCTACACGCGGGACTCATCGAGAGAATCCAGGCCACAATGGCAACGGCGACAAGTGAACACATGATGACGGGTCGACCCCGATGTCTTGAGCGGTGTGTTGTCATGGTGACTCCTCATTACGACCTACACCCTGTTCATACCGGGGATCGAGCCCACGATTCGCCTATGCTATTGCGCCCCCCCGAATCCAAACAACCGAAAAGCGGCCGTCGCCATAACCCCGGACGGTGCCGCCAGACGCTTGAAGTCAGTCCTTTCGCGATTGACACCCCGCGACACTGCGCCCAGACTGTACAGTGATGTCTGACGACCTGAGCCCAATAGGCATCAAACTGTCCCATCATGATTCGGAAAGGGTACAGTATGAAATCCGGCAAACCGTTCGGACGATGTGGTTTGAAACGATGCGCAGCGGCGATGCTTCTGCTGCTGTCTTCGACAGTCGGTTTCGGACGCGATCCCTTGCAGCAGCCGTTCGATTCTCAGAGCATCTGGAACGCGCCGATGATCGAGATCTATCGCAACGACGCCGCATGGGACGTCTGCGTGCTCGTCACGGAGTGGGGTCCGGCCGGACGTGTGACGGACGAGCTTGAGCGCGCCTGGGGTTTTGAGATCAATCCCCCCAGCCGGGACAATCCGTGGGCGCGGGACATGGATCGGATCTTCACGAATCTGCACGTCGTGGTCAAAAACGGGCCCGACCACATCGCGGGCGGTGGCCGGCCGAAGGCCCCGCCTTCTGAACCTCTCGATGCGCCAACCCGCCGGATCGACATGCGGCCGCACTGGAACGATCGCATCGCACTGGCGAACCCGCACAAGGGCTGGTTCCATCACTTTCCCGACAACCATATCAACAAGTATGTCATCGCAAGGGATGAGGACTTGACGGAATTCCCAGGCATGGATCATCTGTATATCCGTCTGGCGTGGGCCTATCTCGAACCGCAGGAAGGCCGCTTCGATTGGGACGTGATCGATCGGATCATCGACAAGTGGGTCGGACACGGGATGGGCATCGCCTTTCGCATCTCATGCAAGGAGACCAGCACCGACCGAATCGAGCAGCAGTTCGCCACGCCCAAATGGGTGATGGAAAGCGGGGCCGAAGGCGGCTTCTATCGCAACGGCCAGGAGGTAGGCCCCGATGGCCCGTGGGAGCCGGTCTTCGACGACCCGATCTTTCTGGAGAAGCTGGAGAACTTCCTTAGCGCCTTCGCCGCCCGCTACGATGGCAAGCCGTGGCTTCGTTACATCGACGTCGGCAGCATCGGCGATTGGGGCGAGGGCCATCTGCACTCGGGCAGCCGAAAACACTATGGGTACGAGCCAAGAAAGAGGCACATCGACCTGCACGTGAAGCGCTTCCCCAAGACGCAGATCGTCGTCTCGGACGATTTCGTCTACGCGATTTCGGACAAGCAGGAACGGCTGCGGATGCACCGCTACATCGTCGAGAAGGGCCTGACCTACCGCGACGACAGCATTCTGGTGGACTGGTTCATCACCGCGCACGCCGAGACGTCGACCGTTCGCAGCCCCGAGCTGTTCGCCGAAATCTGGCGCGATCGTCCGACGGTCCTGGAACTGGAGCACTACAGCCACGTCAAGCGCGGCGGCAACTGGCTCGGCGCGCCCGATTCGTCGCTGGCGAAGTTCGGCGGCGGCCGCAGCGGCGCCGACTTCTTTCGCGGCGCCCTGGCGACCCTGCGGGCCAGCTACATCGGCTACCACGGGGACGCACGCGACTGGTACACAGACAACCCGGACCTCACAGTCGAACTGCTCAACCGCTGCGGGTACTGGTACTTCCTTCACCACGTCGATGCCCCCGAGTCCCTTCGTGCGGGGCGCACGCACACAATTCGTCTGGCATGGGAGAATCGCGGCGTGGCCCCGGCCTACCATCCCTACGCACTCCAGGTGCGGCTCGTCGGGCCCGAACCGGCCGAGTTCGAGTTCGACGCGGGGAACCAGCGTTGGATGCCGGGCCCGGAGAATACCATCTACACTCAAGATTACGCCCTCTCGCTCCCCAACCGCCTGGCCACCGGCCGCTACGACCTGAAGATCCGACTCCATGCAAAGAAGAAAGACCGGACCGTGTTCATCGCCCTCGACCCTTCCTTGCTTGACGATCAAGAGTACTACACAGTCGGCACGCTTGACGTGGAGTAGAACCTCTGTCATGGAGGCAGCAACCATGCGACGAAGGACCTTTGCAGGTCCGCTGGCTGGATATTCCTGACAGCACGTGGCAGGAGCCGCAAACCATGGATGGCGGCGAGACAATGGGTTTGAAAACGCCCGACAAGAACCACTGGACAGTATCAATCGACCGGCTGCAAGATTGATGACCGAATCAAATGTACCGGTCACGGGCGATATCAAGGAAAGGGATGATCGTGATGAAGGTGTTGATGCTCTGGGTTCTCTCGATTCTCCTGGCAGGCCTCCCACCGTCTCTTGGGGCTGCGTCGCCTCGTTTGGAGTACGAAAGCTCCTGGATCGGCAACTCCTATCCCGGCGGGCAGCGCTGGGTGCCACAGGATATCGATCACATCTTCGTCACCGCCGACGGCACGGTCTATTCGAACGTCCACTGGGAGGAAGGCGGCGGCAACGTGACCGCCTTCAAGGACGGCGAAGTGCTCGGTCCGGCCCGTCGGACCCATGGCTGGGGCAATCAGGCCGGCTACGCCGTGGCTGCCAACGACAGGTATCTGTACATCGCCGGTCGCATGAACAACGAGGGCGGCGGCCTGAAGGACCCGGACACATGGCCGCCCAAGGGCTTCGATTGGATCGGTGTGTCACGGCGGCATCGCAGCGATATCCAGAAAGGCGTGCCCTTTCCCGGCGGGAAGGGAGGCAAAGGGGACACGCTGCCCCGCGCCTTTCTGGTCGTCGATGAAGTGCCTGCCGGTTCGGAGCCAGGCGAACGTCGTCTGCACAATATCACAGGTCTGTGGGCCACGAAGGAACGGCTCTATGTGAGTTGTCCCTATGACGGCACGATCAAGGTCTTTGACGCCGAATCCATGGCGCAACTCGACGAATGGTCGGTGGAGCATCCGGGGGTGCTGGCGATGGACCGTGGCGGCGTGCTCTGGACGCTGCTCGAACCGGGCGGCGCATCGCCTCAGGAGATCATCGCGCTGAACCCTCGGACCGGCGAGAGAACCGGACCAACGATCCGCCTGCAGGAAGGGGGCGACGCAAAGGCTATATGCTTCGCCGCCGACGGGTGTTTGCTCGTGGCCGACGCCGGGCCGGCGCAGCAGATCCACATCTATGACTTCTCGTCCGGCGAATCGCCCCGATTGGCCGGTACCTTTGGCGCTCACGGCGGCATCTATGCCCACCCCGCCGGCCGCTTCGGTGATCTTCGCTTCAATATGCCCGCGGGGGTGGCAAGCGATGCCGAGGGCAATATCTACGTCGCGCATCGCGGCAGTACGGGGGGAGGCAGCACGGTACTCGAAAGCTATACCGCCAAAGGCAGACTGAACTGGCGTCTCCTCGGCCTGCACTTCGTCGATATGGCCGACGTGGATCCGGAGTCGGATACCGAGGTGTTCACGAAGGAAGAGCGTTTCATGATGGACTACTCGAAGCCGCCGGGACACCAGTGGAGCTACGAGGGATACACCGTGCATCCGTTCCGCTACCCTCAGGACCCGCGTCTGCACATCTGGTCGGCCGGGGCATGGGTACGCCGCATAGACGGAAGACGGTTTCTGTTCGTCAACGACATGAACGCTCAGCACCTGCAGGTATACCGTTTCGACGCATATTCCGGGGATGAAACGGCGATTCCCTCCGGCTTGTTCGCAGGCCGCCCTATTCGCAACGGCAAGGGCTGGCCGCCGCATCAGCCCGGAGAGGGCGAATGGATCTGGCGCGATCGAGACGGAAATGGCGCCTTCGATCCGAGGGAATACGACCGCAACGACGGCCGGGACGCGCCTTCGTACCAGGGCTGGTGGGTGGACGATACCGGAACGGTCTGGCAGGCCACGCAGACCAACGGCATCCGCCGCTTTCGTATGCAGGGTCTCG
This sequence comes from Phycisphaerales bacterium Planc_01, assembly GCA_001603075.1. Classification (GTDB taxonomy): domain Bacteria; phylum Planctomycetota; class Phycisphaerae; order Sedimentisphaerales; family Anaerobacaceae; genus Anaerobaca. The sequence continues at coordinate 71,903 of LVBB01000148.1, forward strand.
ATGAACACGGCAATCCGGTCTGGGACTATGCATCCATGACCGTCTTTGACCATCCGCGCGAATTCAAAGAGGTTAGACGCCTTCGATACGACCCGGCCAAGGATGTCATGGTTCTCGGCGGCACCGCCGCCGAAAACACCAATCAGCACTGGAAACCCATGGGACCAGTCATCGCACGATACGACAACTGGAGCGGACCGGACCGCGCGCTCCGCTGGAAGATCGTCACCCCCTACCAGAAGGGATCGACCGGCCATCATTCCTGCGAACCGATGGGTTTCGACGTTGCCGGCGAGTACCTCTTCGTCCCATACACAGGCGCATCCCGCGAGATGGGCTTCAGCACAGGCCATATCGAGGTGTTTCGACTCAACGACGGTGGCAGCGTGGGTCACATGGAGCCTGCCGAGGAAATCGGCGAGATCGGTCTGCAGGATATCCGCGAATGCCTGCGAGCCTACCGCCGCGCCAACGGCGAATACCTTGTCTTTCTGGAGGAGGATTACAGGGCCAAAATTCTGCTCTACCGCTGGATGCCACAAGCGATGCAGGCAGTGGGCGCAGGAGGATGACGGCGGAAGGGCCTGGTTTCAATGCGGTATACTGTGCGGCTGTGTGAAAGCCATCGGACAGTTTCGGAGAAAGAGAACGACATGACAACACGCACATTGACTCGGAACAAGATACGATTGGCGGCCGGTCTCGCTCTCAGCCTTGCATGGCCCGCTCTCGCTCAGATGCAGACAGACGAGCGAATGAAAGACTATCACGCGGAACTGGGTCTTCATAAAGCGGCCGCATTCGAGGTGGTACTCCTGGAAAGCAACGCACCGGCCAACATCTTCTGGCCGGGAGAGCACCCCCAACTGCGGTTCCAGGTGCGCCATCGAGGTGTTGAGCCGTTGGGGGGATATGGACACGTCGAGGTGGTGGAGTGGGCCACCGAGGGCATTCCCGGTGATATCTGGCTTCCCCAGGTGCGCAAACGCGGGCACATTGCCCGCATTCCCATCGAGGTCCGTCTTCCCGCCGCCGAAGGCGAGACGCCCGGCTGGCAGAACCTGAGCGTTGCGTTCGACCTGCCGGATCGCAACCTCGGCTGGGCCGCGATTCTCGATCTGGGAAACCGGGGGCGTCACCTGCTGACGCCTGCCCGAAGAAGATCCCGCCTTTCGCGCAGAGGTCAAGCGTCTGATCGGTGAGTTCGGCTGGCCTCGCGGCCCGGTGACCGGCGTGATGCTCTGGAACGAGCCCTGGGAGGGCTCGAGCATCAGCGGCTGGCAGGCGGACATGCCGCGTTACCGCGACATCTACCGCATGATGGCCGAAGCCGTTCACGAGGCCGAAGCCCAGTTCGGCGTGCAGGTGCTCGTCGGCGGTTGCGATTCATCGAGCAACACCTGGGACAAGCTTTTTCCCGACGGCAGCGACGAGTTTCTCAAGTTCCTTGATTTCTGCTCGATCCATTACCAGGGACTGCATTCGCCCGCACACTTCAAGATGTGGCGCGAACGGACGCTGCGCGAGGGCCGCGTGCTGATCCTGGACACCGAATCCTGGGTGGCCAACACGGACGACCGTTTCGCCGGCGTGGTTGCCGCCAACCGCGCTGCGGGGTACGACCGTGCCATGGCCGTCTATGCCGGCTATGTCGTTAACGTGCTGAGCCATCGACGAGTGCATCAGCAGGATGTCTGGACCGAACAAGGCCGGGTGCGGCAGGTGGCGCCTCTGCGGGCCTACCCCATGGCTGCTTCGGTGGCCGCCAACCAGCATTTCGTTGGCGAGCGACGGTTCCGCGAGGTCCTTTTCGATCGGGGTCTCCCGTGGGTCTTCGTCTTTGACGGGCTCGACGATCGCCCCGGCGATGGCACTGTGGTCGTGCTGGGTGACCTGGACGCCCTGTTTCAACCGGGATGCGCGCTGTGGGCCAGTACCGCCGATCAACACGAGGCCCGCGCCCGGCTGACGCGGCTGGAGGACCTGCGCACGGCCACCGATCCGGCGCGCCAAGGCAAGCTGATCGACGGTCTGCGTACGCGCGGTCCGTACCGGGACGCCACACTTGTATTGTCTGCACCTGCAGATGCGTCTTACGGAATGTTCGATTTCACAGGCAATCCCGTAGCCCCAACGCCCGAGGGGACGATCGTCGTTCCGCTCGACCACCGCGGCTTCTACCTGCGCGCCAAGGACGGCCGGCAGGAGTCCTTCGAGGCACTGCTCCAGGCCCTGCACGAGGCGCGGACGGTGGGGCTGGAACCGGTCCATGTCGTTGCGCGGGATCTTCTCCACCGGGTCGAGGACGGTGCCACCTTGCGGCTGGAACTGACGAGCCACCATAATCAGGCGATAGAAGGACGCCTGCATGTTGCGGTTGAGGGTCTGAAAGTCGAAGCTCCTGAGCAGGTGCGTCTGGCGCCGCGCGAGACCGTGCGTCTCGAAATCCCCGTCCGGGGACCGGCGCGTCCCGACAACACGTATCCGCTGACACTGAGGTTCGATGCCGGTGCAGCCGGACTGGCCGTCCATTACGAGCCGCTGCACGTCAATCTCATCTCGCCCCGCTCCGTGACGGTGGATGGCAATCTCGACGATTGGCGGGACGCGCTGCCACAGACCATCAGTGGACAAGGGGCGGCCACTCGCACGCTGACCGAGGAGGCCTGGCTACCCTTCGTGGAGTTCGAGCCGGAGGGTGACGGCGGGTTTGCCACCGCCTGGCTGGGATACGACGACGAGTACTTCTATTTCGCGGCGCGGGTCCTCGACGACCGTCCCGACCCCGGCACGCTGCGATTCGCGAAGATGGACGAGGACATGTTCTTCTATCCCCAGGTCTCTTATCGGCGGACCGGCGGCGATTCGGACGAGTTGATTCCCATGCGCTGGCCGGAGGGCGTGCGGCGTTTCAGTTACCGACGCAATCCGATTCTGCCGGCCGGCAACGCGCCCCACTTCTCCAACATCCAGATCGCCTTCAACGTCCTTGCCCCGGACCGGCAGGGTCCGAGCAGTTCGCTCGCCACGCTCCCGGGGTGTCCCGACCGATTCGTGCCGGTGGTTTGTACCGACCACGAGTACGCCCTCAATCACGTCGCCCCGGAATATGGCGGCGGATTCGAGGTGTGGCGTCTGAGCCATCCGACGCTGCCACGCAAGCACTTCTATCCCCGCCAGCCCAAGGCCCCCGGAGAAGGCGCGGTCGAAAACGCGCGAATGGTCACGGTCTACCGCGACGGTTGGCGCATTACGGAGGCGGCCATTCCATGGACGGAAATGCCCGCTGTCCGGCAGGCGATCGAGGCAGGGAAAACCGTGCGGTTCAGCTACCGCGTCAACCACCGCGGCGGCGGACCACTGTTGGAGTTGGCTGATCGTCGCAGCGTGTCGCGTAGCTCGCCCTTTGCCTTTCTGGTGGACTGGACGGCACACTGGGCCAACGAGTTGGAGTTCGCCGCCGAGGCGCCATGACCGCCGACGACCCGGCTGCATCGGGATTTCACGGCGTCGTTGACCTCGCCTGGTGCTTCCTTACTTGTGACTTGACGTAGTCTCTCAGGTCTCACTGCCAATGGCCGCCGATCTCCCACCCCTATTGACGATCACAGATCAGTACCAGAGAAAAAGGGTTGGCAGAATGGGCCTGGGCTGTTAGGAATAGACGTTGGTGTGAATGCGGCTCAGCACAGGCTTGCCTTCTGACCGATGTATGGGTCCGCAGAACACGGAGAAAACAGAGGTTGGAGCAGTGGCCGAGCGGCTTAAGGCGACGGTCTTGAAAACCGTTTTACCGAAAGGTAACGGGGGTTCGAATCCCTCCTGCTCCGTTGAGTGACAGACGGTGACATTGCGTCACTGTCTGTGCCTAAGTGACTGTGAGACAAGTCGTTATCGAAAGTCTCTTCGACAGATGCGCCGTGCATTTGTAGACCTTCACCAGAGACAATCGATGACGACCGAAGCGTATCGAAGTAGGCTGTTTTTGTAAGTTTTTTGTAAGCTGGTTTGTAAGCGCTTTCGCCCTGCTCCACGGGCAGATCATCCGTTCCGGTCTTTCTTGCCACAACCGAATTGCACTGATCCGTCGTCGAGTCCGGCAGGGACGGCAGGACACCCAACGCGGCCCTCTCGTCGTGCAGACCGATGTGGGTATAGGTGTCCATCGTCAGGCCGATGCTGCCGTGCCTGGCCAGAGACTGAGCGATCTTTGGCGAGACACCCCCTCGCGTGAGGTTGCTGATGAACGTATGTCGAAGAGCGTGGAAATCCGCCACTCTGCCGGCCCCATCCTCATACGGTATTCCGGCCGCCTCCAGATCTTTGCGGAGCATCTTCGCCGCCTTGTTCGGATTGAAGCCGGGAAAGACACTCGCACGCTGATCCGCATCCGATTCGCACCGCCATGCCAGAAGATGCTTGGCGAGATCCGCCCGCAACGGCAGCACATCGTCGCGCCGATGCTTCGAATACGCCGCCAAGACCCTCACTGAGGGCTCAGAATCGCTCAGGTTGAACGAACCCCACGTCAGGGAGGCCAACTCGCTCGCCCGAAGCCCGGTGCTCACAGCGGCCATATAGAGCATGACCCGTTCTTTGGACGTCATGCCGCTGTGATCCTGTCCGGTCCGGGTCGCCGCGACGAGACGCTGCAATTCATCTTCGCTCAACGCCCGTCGCTCATGCCGCAGATCGGTCTTGACGTTCTGGCCCTGCAAGTAGGCCAGCGGATTCTCGGCCGCCCTGCCGTCGGCCACAAGCCAACGACAGAACTGCTTGACCGCCTGGAGGTGAAAGTTGCTGGTGCGAACGCTCAAACCCGCTCGCCGGCGGTCGGCCAGGTACCCCTGGACCTTCGATGCGGATATGTCGGCGATGAAGGCGAACCCGCACGCAGTGATGACGGCCCTGGCCCGATTGTACACGAGGCACGCGTGTTTATCCGTGTTGCCCTTGTTGAGCAGGCTGGCCTTGTAGTCGTCCAGGTGGACGAGCAGCGGCTTTTTGCGGTGCTCCTTGTACCGGTCGATGATGCCGACGTGGGCCTGTTCGGCTTCTCGCTCCAATTGCGCCGCCCATTGAACCGTCGCCGCCTTGTCCTTGAAACCTTTGACCCGGCGTCTGACGCCATCGGCGTCCTTGTAGTCGATGTACCAGAACCGCGACTGCTTCCTCACCTTCCTGCCGTTCTTGTCTTTTGCGGTGTATTTCTGTTTGAAGATGCTCGCCATGATACTACCTCTTCTTTTTGATGGGCTTTCGCCCCGTCTTGACCGGCCTCAGTTCCAGGCCAAGGTATTCGCATAGTCTGTCCAGCGTCTCCACACTGCAACTGCCGCCGTGTACGATCCGGTGGATTACGGTGTGGTCAATCCCACAGTCCACGGCAATCCGATACCGGGTCTTGCCCGACTGCTCAATTGCACTGGCGATCCGCTTCATAATCATATACGCCATAGTAATGATATTGGACGACATGTCAAATATATTCTTCCCAATTACCTATCTATCGTGCCAGATTGATGAACTTGTCACGACAGGCGTCTTGGCACATCGAAATCGCGATTTTCACACTGATCTTCCAAAGATGCCAGGATGCCAAGTTCTCTGTATTCTATAGATTGTGGCACGTACCGTCGTCGTCTCTAACCTCCGGAGGCAACTTCCAGATCCACGCGCCTCCAAATTGGTGCCGATCCGGCTTGATACCGAGTTCATCCTTGGCTCGCTGAACGGTTCGCCAGGCATAACCTGCGTCTGTCGCCTCAATCTTGACCTTACCGGCTTCCATCGGCCCAGTCCGGAGTAGATCTCGTAGCCAATCGCGTGCCTTGTTCCGCGCTTCTGGCTTCGGCCCAGGCTTCTTCTCCTGACTGACGTTCTCTGACGCCAGAGCATCGTCGGCCGTCATTGCGACAGGATCGCGTTCCCATGCGATGGTGGGTGGATCGCCGATGATGGTGAACGCCAGGCCATTACCCTCAGGGGCCAGATTGTTCTTGCCTGGCAGCAGGAGTCGGCGGCGTTTGTTTTCGCCGTCGCGTGCCAAATGCCACACCGCCCGTGCAATGCCGGTGAACGCGCGACTGCCCAGCGCCAGGTCGTCGGCGAAACCGCCGGCGCTCTTGCGACGATGGGCCACAACCACGACAGCGACGCCATGTTTCTCCGCCAGCTTCGCCAGCGGAGCCAGCACTCCTCGAACCTCATTGTCCCGATGGGCATCCGTCTTGACGCCAAGGAATGACCCGATAGGGTCGATCACGAGCAGCCTGCAATCAGGACGCTTCCTCAGAGCAAGTTCGAGCGATGCCAAGTCCGCCAACGTGAACATCACGTCCTGCTGCCGCCCGTCGGTCTCGATCTTGCGTACCATCGACAGAAGGTGAACACGCTTCACATCGGCATAATGGGCATCCAATCGCGGCCGAATGGTATCGGCAGGATCGTCCTCTGCCGAGATAAGGACCACCGAACCCTTTGGACAGACGGTCCCATCTGCCCACGGCGATCCGGTCGTGACCCGACTGGCCATGTACGTGGTCAGGAGCGATTTGCCTTCGCCCGGCCTGCCGACCAACAAGGTGATACGCCCCAGCGGGACCCGCCCCGGCCAAAGCCACCTGACCTCGACAGGCTCGACATCGGCCAGACAGGTGAGAATCGGGCCGCCGAGGACCTCGCTGGCGTCAATGGGACTGGCGGCGTCAACCAGTTGCCCGACGTGCGCTTGTAGAGCGTCTGGCTCAGTCGCATCGCGGGCCTCCAGCCAATCGTAGATGTCGCCCTTGGTCGGAAGGTCGGGCAGTTCAACAACCCTTACCGTCGTCGCCGGGTCCAGCCCGAGGAGAATCGATGTCACGTCTCGTGCATATCCCTGGCCGGCGTCGTCGTTGTCCGGTAGGATGATTACGTCCCGGCCGGCAAGCGGCGTCCAGTCGGCCGTCTTCGCGCTCTCGCTGCCGTGTGGGCTGGTCGTTGCCAGCAGACCGATGGAAGCTGCCGCATCCGCCGCTTTCTCGCCCTCAGTGACGTATACGCATTCGTCCGGTCGTGCTAACAGTTCGGGCAGTTGGTACAGTGGTCGAGGTTCCGGCATCCCGCCGATGATCCAGCCATTGGTGGTCTTGGCCAGCGGACGGATGTCCTTGTCGCCAGCGGTATTCCACCGCACGATCATGCCCACGGGCTCGCCGACAGCATCGTGATAGGCCCATATCGCCGCACGCGGCCCATGCTCTCGTTCCAGCTCTGCGATGGCGTCCTGCGCCGTGGCGTAGACGGTCGGAGCATTCTTCTGATGTCTGCCACTTTTTTTGGCCCTGGTCGCCGCCCTTGGAGACGGATAAGGCCTCCGGTCGTGGCAAGGCATCAGATCCGCCAGTGTGAGCCCCATCGCCCCAGCGATGTCCTCTGGAGTGCAACCCGCATGGCAATGAACCAGCGCCCGGCCATCCTCTCCGACAGCGACAGACAGGCTCGCCCGTCCATCATCGTGGGCCGGGCATCGCACTATCCAGCCGCTACCGTTGGGCCTGGCATCCGGCAGCTTGGACAGGATCGAATCGACAGGCGTCATAACCTGTGCATCTGTCGTGCCATTCGCAAAGCGCGGGCCAGTCATCGGCGGCCCCCCTTCATGGGGACACTGCTGCGATCAGAACACATCGCATGTTTGGACCTGCTACGGTCGTCTCGCATGGACTTCATCGATTCTGGCCGCCCAGAGTGGCCGTCATGGCCACTTTGCAGGCTCTCGCGGTAGGGTCGAACGGCATGCAGCGGACAGGCGATATCGGTGCAGTCGCGAATCTCCGGAATCTGCCAGCAGACGCATTCCAGGCAGAAGCTGTTGATGGCTGCCCGCAGGCTCTTGCCCGCGACCGCCCTGTCGTAGGTCGCGCGATACGCGCGAGGCATCTGAGCCCGCCGCTCGCCGATTTGCTGACGTCGTTGTTCGTTCATCCCTGCACCGCCTTTCGCGCCTGCCATGTCCGGCGGTCGGGACATCCGGCCTCGAACCACTCGATAATCTCTTGCCGGTTCCACCGAACGCTGCCGCCAATCCTCACTGGCCTCGGGAGCCTGCCGCTGGCATTTAGTCGCCAGATCTGCCGGAGCGACACGCGGAGCATTTGCGCCAACTCCCGTGCCGAGATGGCCAGAGCCGTGTCCAGATCGCGACACTTGCACTGCTGCTTGGGTTGAATATTTTGGTCTGTCATTTCCATGCCCTTTCACATAGGTTTCGTTGTTCTGCCTTCGCAGGCATCTACTGGGCAGGAAATATGCACTTCTGACACACTTGTCGGGGGTAGACCCCATGATTCAGCAGGCTTTGGAGCAGTTGGGAGGGGAAGGCGTGTCTTATGCAGTTATGCACTTTCACCGACAAAAGTGCATAATCCGGTTTCACCGATAGGAATCGGCCTCTTGTTCTTCGCGAGGTGTGGGATGATGCGGCTGATAATGCACAGGTTCGATGGTGGTCACGTCTTCGTCCAATTTCGTCAAGACTCCGCGCAACGCGTCCGACTGGCAGTCTCGCTTGTACAGGGACCAGAACCCGGCCGGGAAACATCGCTTCAGGACTCGGGACACCTTGGACTGCTTCCACTTCAACTTGCTGGCCAAACCCTCTTGAGTGGCTGGGGTCATATTGAGTTCCGCCGCCGACACGTCGTCGGAGAATCTGTGGTGGGCAAGCAGCGCGGCAATAAGCTGGTTCTTTTCCGTGGCGCTCTTGACCTGGCGGTTCTGTCGGGCCGGCGATCCTGGTTTACCCTCGCGATAGCCCATCTGGGCCAGCTTGCGCTTGTTGATCTTCCATCGTCGCAGGCGATTCAGGTCGATTTCGATCCGGCCGCCGCCTTCCTCGGGCATACAGAGATGGACCCCAACCACTTTGTCGGTCCGGGGATCGGTTCTCCGCTGGGGTTCTATGGAACATCGTTCATGGCACTGGTCGCAGACCACGGTGCGCCCGGGCTCGATCTCCTGAAGAATGCGTTCGGCCACGAGTTCCTGGAGCTTGCCGTCCGGCCAGTCCCTGACCTCATCGCCCGTCACGATATCCCCATCGGGATCGCTCAGTCGCGCCGCCAGTTTTGCGAGCAGATCAGCCAACGACGAATCCCCACCTTTCAATGTACTTCCGGGCAATCTGGTCCGGCGGATCGTCCTTGAGCGTGCAGCGGTCCGGCGTGGAAATCTCAAACGTCAACGTCTTGCCCTTCTTGCCGTCCACCCCGGCAAACTCCAGTTTCAGCTTTGCCTTGGCAACCGTCACGATGCTCATCGGAAGCCCCTTCTTTTCGATCACCCGCTCGATCAGCCGGTAGATGGCCTTGCCGTCGCTATCCGAGCTGGCCTCGAAGGTGATGCGCCGATTGCCGGAGTCGGGAAGATCGAAACGCAACATCCGGATGAACACGCCTTCGATGCCATCCTCCGGATCGGTGGCCAGGCTAAGGCTCGGGTCTTTGAGCGGCGCAAGGTCGTAACGCTCGCTCGGCTTGTCCGGCAGCCCATCCAGACCCAGAATCACCCGACAGAAGATGCCCAGCAGCTTCTCGATCTGGTCCTTCCGCCCTTTGGCGTTGGTCTCCAGGATGCCCGTCTGGGGCCGATAGACGAAGACGACCTCAAGAGCCGGCTTGCGTGCCCGCTTGATGAACTCCTCCTGCTCATTGAGTTCCATATCTACCGTGCCGTAATCCTCGGGATACGCGAAATAGCAGTGCCGCTCCGGGTCTTCACGCAGGTAGTTGTCAACCACGCAGTGATAACCGCGTCCTTCTTGCCGATAGAACTCGCTTAAACCTGCCTCCAGGGCCTCCACGTCCTTCTTCTCGACAGCGGGCGTCAATCCGACGCCAACCTCCCGATTGCGCCAGGAACTGACCCTGTCCATGTAGGCCAGATCCGCCGCGATGTCAAAGACCTCCCGATGATTCAGGAACATCCAGAACGCCCGCTCGTAGTGACTGCCCATGCCCCCGAACGTCTCGGCCAGATCAAGTCGGTGGAAGGGAGACTGGCCCTCTTCCAGCAGGACGCGAACGCCTTGCTCGTACGCCAACTCGTTGATCTGACGGAACTCCTGCTCGATCTCCGTCCGCTTGCGAACGGGCAGGGCCTCCATCGCGGCGATCACAGGGTCAACCTGCGTCTCCCCCAGCTTCTCGAACGCGATCTCGCCCAGCACGCCCTTCGCGACAAAGTACTCCTTCAACAACGCGTTCGGCGTCTTCCTCAAAAATGTCTTGGGCGAATAGTTGCGTGACATGTGGTTCCCTCCAGTTGCAAACTCAATTCTTGTGCCCTACTGAGTCAATAGACAACTTCGTCATCTTTGAAAATGCGGGCCGCTGTAGGCGACGACCGTCTTGTCACGAAACTGTTATCACCGCACCCTGCGCTTACCCCATCATCGCAATTCGATCCAGGCGAGCATTTCCGCAGAGTAACCTCTTTCGCGTGTGGCGATGCCTCGATGGGTGAGTTCTCTCTGCAATGCAGGATTCACAAGATCGGTCAGTGTCTTCCGGCGCGCAACGGCATCGAACCTCGATTTCGAGGGTTTCCCGTGGAAGCAATCCCCGAATCGTTTCTCGATCGCCGGTATTCTCTTCGCTTCTGGATCAAGGGCCAAAGCGATGATATACGTGCCGGCATCGGCTCCCTTGCCAAACGCTTGAACTAGCCATACTGTCAGTATGGCATCCTGCCCTAGTCCGACGTCTACGACCGTTCCTATCCCCTCCGGATTCGTCCTTCGCCATCGGGTGAAGAGCTGGTCCATGATGGGGTGGTCAATGCCTATCAGGTCCAGATCTTCTTCACTCTGGGCAAGCTCCCGGTCCAGCGTGCATATCAGAGGAACGTCCAATCCACGCATACGCAAACGAAATCGTTTCTCGTCTATGGGATGGACTTCTCCACCCTCCACTTCCGTAGCCAGACGCAGAAACTCGATGATTCGGGTCTTGCTGGCATCAATGTTTGAAAGCGGCTCGTAATCGTCCAGCGAGAAGCGGTCCAAATCCTGGAATAACTCGTACACGACCTTGCGTGCTTCGCTGGCGTTTGACATGGCGGCCTCAAGTTCCTGTCGCGTCCGTTTCAACTCGGGGTCGGACAGTGCATCCCGATACAACTGGTCGTAGCTGAGGCGTTCCGAAAGCTGGCCGAGAATCTGATCCTGTAGGTCTTCCGTGACGTTTCCATGCTCATCCACCTTGCCCAGGGTCCGCGCAATCTCGACAAGCTTGTCCGTCAGCAGGAGGAAGATCTTACCTTCGATGGTGTCTGACAGGACCAGGTTATACACCTGTGCGGTATCCTTCTGGCCATAGCGGTGGATGCGGCCGATCCGCTGCTCCAGGTCCATCGGATTCCAAGGCAGATCAAAGTTAAACAGGATGCGAGCGAATTGCAGGTTGATTCCCTCTCGACCGGCGGCGGTACAGACAAGCACCTTTGGCCCTCTGGGATTGCGGAATCGCTTCTCTGCCGCCAGCTTCATACCGTGGTCGCCACCCCGCAGAACCACCACACCTTGTCCGGGATAGGCCGCGTCTATCTCGTGGGACAGCAGATCGACCGTCGCCAGGTAGGTCGCGAAGATAACGACCTTCTCCTCAGGATCCTGGCTCCACAGCGTACCCAGCCCGCGAAGCAGTTTGTTGATCTTCGTTTCCTGGCCTCGTGGGAATGCTGCGAGAAGGTCCGCTATGCGCAGCCGTTCCTCCGGCAAGGACAGCGATACGGCTGTTGCGGCCAGGTCTTCACCCTCCGCAGACATTGCCTCGCCGGAGTACGAAGACGCAGCCGACTCAAGGCGTTCCTCATCCAGCTTCTTGATCAGGCGTAGCTTCGCGTCCGCGAGAACACGATCTGCTTCTCCACGCCCAATGGGATCGTCGGGCAGGTGCTGTTCCTCGTGGATAATCTTCCGTGCCTGATTGAGCAGTTCAACGTGACCGTCTATGTCGAGCGCCTCGTCCTTCAAGATCGCTTCGTGGATTGTCAGCATGAGCTGGCGGCGCCTGAGTGTGCTTCTCACGGCGGCAAAGCTCGACGCGGCGATCTTCTGGAAGATCGTCATCACAAAACCAAGAGCCCGTCCCTGATTGCCTTGGCGCTTGGCGAGATCAAAACCATCTTGCAGATACTCTCTGAGCTTGCCGTAGAACGTGGTTTCCTCGGGGGACATCGTAAACGATTCGGTATGAACCCACCGCCGTGCAAACAGAGGCGAGCCATCGGGGGTACATGCGTCAGCCTTGGTCCGACGAAATACAACCGAGTTCAAACGATGTCTTTGCTCTATCATCTCGGTGGGGTTGGCGAACAGCGTTGGATTCAGCAACTGCACCAGCATCCAGAAGCGAAAATGGTCGCCCTGGTGCGGTGTAGCCGACAGGAGAATCATGTCCCTCGCATGCTCACGCAATGCCTCGGCCAGCTTGTAGTTCTCCGTCTTGCGGATCTTCTTGCCGTTGCGGTAGGCCGACAGATGGTGGGCTTCATCGAATACAACCAAGTCCCATGGCGGGGCCTCCTGCAAGCGTGTGATTCGTGCTCTCCGCTTAAGAGTATCGACACTGGCAATGAGACGATCGTGCTTCATGAAGGCATTGGATTTGCGGTCGGTCACGTCGCCTTCGCTGCCGAACACTTCGAAGTCGAGGTTAAAAACCTCGTTCAGCTCCCGATGCCAGTTGTTCACTAGGCCGGCCGGCACAACCATCAGCGCCCGGTTCAGCTCACCTCGGCTGGCCAACTCGCGCAGCACAAGCGCCGTCTCAATCGTCTTGCCCAATCCCACCTCATCGGCCACCAGAAACCGCCGTGGCGATGCCGTTGCCACGCGATGCGTCAGGACCACCTGGTGGGGAAGCAAGTCGATCCTCGCCGCTGTCAGTGCGGCGGCGTTCTCCATTAAGGGTAGCGCATGAGCCTCAACGTGAAGCCATGCCCGGCGTAAGCGCTCTTCGCTGCCTTCGACGCTCGCCAGAATCTGATCGGTACGGCTCAGCGCCTCACGCAGAGCGTCCTGATGAACCTGTCGTTCACCCGACGGGAAGAACGCGCGCACGTACCCGTCCGGCGAAGCGCTGATAACGACCCCTTCGCCGAACTCCGGATGGTGTATACGCTGGCCTGGTTGGAACAACGCCTCCGCCATCAACTAATCCTCGGATGATGCAGCCCGGCCCAATGCTTGCCATCGTAATCGGCGTTAGGGTCGTCGGTATTCAGAATCCGCTCAACCTCATTCTCCGCGCCCGAGAACAGCAGGCGGCCGATCGCGAGGCCATCTTTCCCGGAATCACGATGCCTCCAAAAGTACTGCTCGCTCGCGCCTTTCATCGAGATCCGGTTGCGGCCGGACGGCAGCCAGAAGATCAGGCCCGCCTGGCCTTCGTAGTAATCCTGGAAGGACAGCACCGCTTCCTTCAGGTCCGTCTCGATCCACCGCTCGGCGTCCCTGGCATCGAGGACGTCGATAGAACCCTCCATACCCGACACGACCATCGCGTCACCATTGGCCGCCGGCAGATCATCCGGCCAGTCGTTGGCCAGCGCGAAGAACTGTCGCATCGAGATCACCTGGGCCGGGTCGATCAACTCTGCGAGCGTCTGTGGGTCCCACAGCAGCGCCAGACCGCGACGAGGCCAGTTATGGTTGAATCGCATACGTACCATTTAGATATCCTCGTCTTCGAGCATGAATGGAAGCAGCGCTTCGACCTTTGGCTGGTTCTTGGCTTCCCAGTTGCGGTAGAGCTGAGCAGCCATGACGGCCGCATTTCGCGTCTTCGAATCTGCGCCATGCGTCTTGAACCATGTCAACAAGGCCCCCAGCGCCGGGTGCGGCTTGAAGTTTGGATTGTTCAACGTGTCATTGGCGTTGATGCCGCTGCCTTCGAAACAGGCGCCGATGAAGAACATCGCCTGGTCATAGTCGCTGGTCATGCCCTTACGCTGCTTGCCGATCCAGCCCTGGGCCAACTCCAACGGCGAGATGAGGTAGAAGACCTTCTTCTTCTCTTCGATCCAGCCCCGGCTGACGAAATCAGACGGCCCGCTGCCCGAGCCTCGTAGGAATTTTTGCATCTGGTCGCGGGGCAGTTCCGCTTTGCCGTCGAACAATCGCAGCAGCATCCGCGTGAACGGTTCGGCGTTGTGCGGAGGGGCTTCCTTAATCCCCCCCGCTTCCTCATCGAGAAGCTGGTTGATGCCCAGCAGCGCCTCCAGCACCGTCATCGGCGTATCCTGATCTTTGAAGACCTTGCCGTAGTGCCGGGAGAAGTACTCCAGCGCCTTGCCCCGCCGAATGACCTGGAGGTCTGCTTCGGGTAGCCCCTCTTCGCTGTGGTGTTCGAGCAGGTCCGTCAGATCGCGTACATCGTGCAGCACCTGCCGCCGCAGCTTGGCCCAGGAAATGGGCGTGGGCTCGGCTTGTCGCTTTCGACAGACGTGGATGATGTCGTACTCGATCATCTTCGAGCCGAATTGTCCCGTGCCCTTGGTCTCATCGCTGCGGATGGGGTATGTTGCTTCCAGGAAGAACCCTGCGTCAAAGAGCGATTCGAGAACGGCTACCCACGGGGCGTCTTCGCTGTGGTGGAAGGTAAAAGCCAGCAGGCCACCCGGCTTCAGTATCCGGTCGGCTTCCTTCCAGCATTCGGTTAGAAGACGCTGGTAGAACTCATCCGGATTATCCTGGCGGGCTTTGTTGGCCACGGCCTCAAGGGCCTTGGGTGTGTACTCGGCGGTGAAGTATTCGGGGTACCGATTCTTCAGCACCAGACGCAGCCAGACGTGGAAGAAATCCGCCAACTCCGAGTAGTGCAGCAATCCGCCGAATGGCGGATCGGTGATCACCAGGTCATACGATTCCGGCTCAATCGTCGTCAGCTCGGTCGACGAGCCACAAGTCAGCTGCTCGGAGGCCGACTGGCACGCCAGCGCTTCACTGCCGCAGAGCGGGTCGCTACAGAACGTCTTCTCGCTTGTCCCCGTCAGAACATCGACTAGGTGGAGGTTGTTCTGGCCAAGGCTCTCATTATGGACCGTCTCCCACGGGGAACTCGACCACTCTAGTGCTGTAAACATGTTGCCATACTGCGACTGCCAGTTTCCGCGACCGAGGGTGGCAAATACGCAGTTCTCAACCGGCGTACTCTTCGGGTGATAGTTGTTGTTGCTCAAATGCGGGGCCATGCAGTCGCGGCTGATATCCCAGATGCAGAATAGGTTCTGATTCCGCAGATATTGTTGAAAAGCACCAAGCACGAACTCTGCCACTGGCCATTGATCGTGCTCGGAGAGCCGTTTCAACAGGGCTGCATGCACGAGCAGTTGACGGGGGTTGAACATCTTCCACCAGTGGGTGAAACCATGGGCCTTACGGATATCTCCATTGGCCATACCCGTCATGAAGCCAAAGGGAACCTCACTGGTCGGCCAGTATCCCGCCAGGTCCGAGTCCCTGCGCTGGCCCCATTCCTTGATCGCGGCGTCGTAACGCACCGTATCGGCGACCGGGTCGAAAAATCGCCCGTTATAGGCTTCGCCTTCTTTGTCACAATGCGGGCAATACCCCTGGACGGCGTACATCGCGATGGGGCCATTCTTGCCCGTCTCCGCAATAGCCTCACGAATATCATGGCTCTGTCCACAGGTTTCCGCCTGGCAGGTGAATGTGCTCTTGCCAGGAACCGTGCCGCCTTCCTTGCCGGTCTTGATCACAATATCCGTCTCGGGGCACTTGATCTCGTCAGGCAGCTTGCCCCGTACCTCAACCAGCTTGCAGGTTCTGGCCCGAACCTTGTTCCAGCGGATCGTGGCATCAATGTCATCGTCAGCGCTGCCGCCGTATGGCTGGCCCTGCGCATCCGTGGCCGGCTCGCCCTTAAGCCAATCCGGATGGACGAGAAGAGATAGCTCAATCTTCTTCTTGCTCGCTTTGGCCATCGACTTGGGCAGCCGGCCAATGACATCGATCTCGCCACACAGGGGACAGGTCGCAGACTCGATCCTGCCCCATTGATCGATCTGAGCCACTGCATAAGGACGCTCCGTTTCTGCAACAACCAAAGGCACGCCGGGTGCCATGCGGGCATCCTTCTCTTCCAGGTCGTACTGGGCACCGCAATGTCTGCACTTACGCTTCCACGCCTTGATTGAAATGGTCTTCACCGCCATGACGGGCGAGGACATGATCGGTGTGCGATGACCGCACCCGGTGACCGAACAGGGGCCATGCTTCGCCCAGAAAGTGTAGATGACCTCTGGGCCTTCATAGGTGTAGTCCTTACGCTGTTCGGGCGTGAGGGTCAGCGGGGCGAAATCTTCCGGCATCGCCATGCCCGTGGTGACGTTCGTCCACTTGCCCTTATGGCCTCGCGGACAGTCGCAGGTGTAAAAGGGCATGATCTGCGGCTTGACCTCCGCCTCGATGTCCGCGAGCAAGGCTTCGACTTCAGCCTTGTCCACCTGCGCCAACTCGTTTTTCACGACGAACCACGCGATCGGGTTCAGGTCGTTACCGTACATCTGCATGCCCAGGCGTGAGCCCTCGACGACGGTCGTGCCGCCGCCCATGAAGATGTCGGCCACCTTCAGGTCCTTGAAAGCGCCTTTGGCTTGATGGTTGCCATAGTAAACATTCCAGACGAGCTTGGCAGCCTCGGAAGGATCGTCCGGGGCCTTGATGGCGGCAGCGAGCAACAGCGAGCGGAAAACGCTACTGCGTCGGCGTGCCCACCATTTGGACATCTGATAGATCGGCTTGCCCGCATTGCCCTCGATGGCGGCAATCTGGTTGATCGGGATGATCGGAAAGTCCACCTCCAGGCAGGTCAGCGGGCGGTTGGGGTCGGAGAAATCGACCGTCTCCAGATCCCACTGCTTACCCGCATTGACGGCCTTGGCGACCTCCCTGGCCACCCATTCCGCCTTGTTCATCCCCTCGTCTTTCCAAGGTTGCGCTTTCGCCATCTATTTGCCT
Source organism: Phycisphaerales bacterium Planc_01 (assembly GCA_001603075.1). Lineage (GTDB taxonomy): Bacteria > Planctomycetota > Phycisphaerae > Sedimentisphaerales > Anaerobacaceae > Anaerobaca. The sequence goes on from LVBB01000148.1 coordinate 88,926, forward strand.
CCCTCAACCGGCTGGGTCTGCGGCTCACGGCCCTCAATCCTGGCTTCAAGTTCAGAGAGCTTGCGTCTTAGTTCTTCGATGGTCTTCTGGTCCTGGAGTCGATCATTGGCTTGCTGGCGAAGCAGCTCAGCTTGGCCAGCGAGGATCGCATGGACCTGCTTGTCTTGTGTGACGCGATTGTGTTCTATTTGGGAGAGCAGAGCTTTGATCTCGTCGCTTGTTGCCTTCTGCTCTGATTCCACAGCATTGCCCAGGTCGTTAAGGCCGTTGGTCAGGTTTTCAGTCTGCCGTTGCGATTCCTTCACATCATCACGTGCCTGAATGCGATCTATGATCGAATAAACGAATCCTGCGAAGGTGAGGACAAACACCGCGATAGTAACGTAGTATCCCCATCGCGTGACCTTCAGCGACTCTCTGCCAATCTTCGACGCTTCCTCACCAGATGCTTTGATCTCTGAGGCAATGGTAGTCTGCGTCTGGTTCATCTGCACCATGAACTCACTTGATTTTGCAGTGAGCTCTGCGAGTACATCGAGCCGTTCGTTGACCGCATTGAAGGGTGCCCAACGGGCTTTCTCTGCGTCCTTCGCGAGCGCGCCGTAGTCGACGGATGGAAGCGCGGGTGTCATCTCTATCGACCTCGGCTTCAGCTTCTCAGAGTCGAACACAGCGGATGGACGCATTGCTTCCAAGGCCTTAGACATCGAGTCGCCCATCAGTAACGTCTTCTTGATACTCTCTGTGAGGCCAGCAGAGAAATGGGCCGCCCTCAAGGAAGGTCCGAGCATCTTTTCCATCTGCCGCTTCAGTTCCTCCCTTTCGAGCACATAAAGGCGATGAAGGTAATCCACATTGCTCTCGCCCTCTTTTCGTGGATGCTCGATCTCTCCGTACGTCATTGACAAGACTCGTTTGCCTTCTTCATTCTTTGACGGATTCGATTCGAGCTTACGATATAGATGTTCCTGGTCCTTGATGAATAGATCTAGGATTGATTCGATCTCATCGGGTGACAGTGAGTTGACTTCTTCCATTGTCAAGCTCGGGGCATCAGGCTTACCCTCCTCCTCGCCGAGAGCGTCCGTACGATGGGCTATGTAGGGAATTAACCGCTGCGCAAGGTCAAGCGGCTTCATTCTTTCGACAGATCGAGATGTCTCGCCGAGAACCTTCGTTTGGTCGCCGTACGAGATAGTGAATACGGCAAGCTTGCCTAGTGAAGTGTCTACGTAGCCAATGGGCTTGAAGTTTCTACGACCGAACTTCATCTGGACCTCTCTGAATGGCTGATCTCAAGCCAAGGTACGACGACTTCGAGGACACTCAGCCCACCATGGGTCAGGGTTGGATAGCCACCGGCACTCTTCCATTTGCGTCGGCCGTTGACGAACAGATGCCTGCCATGCTTACTATCGATGGCCAGATCGATTGGCGGCACCCAGGAGCCGGCGCCCTGCGTCTCGCTGTCCCACCGCCCGCTCTTGAAAGTCCTCTTGAGGTATTCCGTCTGTTCTTTGGTGGAATCGGGGAAAAGGCCGGAGGCGGCGTAACCGTGGTCCGCTGTGATAATCAGACGTCGCCCGGTCGATAGGCGTTCCACCAATGCCCAGAAGTCATCGCCGATCAGGTGTTGCTCAACTTCCTGCGTCAGCGACGACAGCCCCTTGCCGGGGTCATCGTGGTCATGCAGGCGGTGGTCAGGCCAATGGTGCCAGAAGACCCAGTTCGGCTGGGAGCCGATCAGATTGGCGCAATCCCGCCAGGCGATGTCCGTCGATTCCGTGGTTGCGCCGCTGAGGCGATGAGTGCCGCTTGCACCATTATTGCTGAGGGATGAACGCTGAGCAAAGCCGAGCGCTTTGGCGAATGGCGTGGTATCGGCGGGCAATTCGGCGCAGGTGGGCCTGGCAGTGTGGATCGTGTAGCCGCGCGCCTGCGCGCCGGCCAGCAGCCATGGTGATTCCCGCAGAGACAGCGCGTCGAGGATCAGAACGGCCCGCCCACCGGATTGGGCATCCCACCATTGCACCAACGCATTCGATGTCAGCGGCGCACTGGATTCATAATGCGGCCACAGATCCCACCCGGCAGTAGCTAAATACAGATCGGTATCGCCAATCGCCCGATCGCGTCGAGCCACTTCGGCATCGGCCTTTCCATCGAGGATAGGCTGCGAGCAGATGGACCAGGCGTGCTCCAGAATTGCCGCCCATGCTTCGAGAGGCTCAGCGTGCTGGAGCTTGTGAACGAGGTCGTAGGCCAGCGTCATTGCGTCTGCTCCTTTTCCACGCCGAGTTCATAGGTCATCCCGTCAGGCAGTTTCTTGATGATGTCCTGAAGCTGGGCCCCGGTGAGTTTGTCAACTCGCAGGTTCAGTGCCTTCAGTTGCGAGCCGGGCGTGATGCCATTTGACTCGATCTTACCCAGCAGATTCAGCGCGGAGGTGGCGGGGAAGTTGAGAGGGATGTACGGGCCACCGCCGCCGAAGATGCTTCCCGGCTGGGAGCCTCCCGTGGGCGTCATGCCGCCATCGCCACCGACGGGCGAAATTGGTGTGGCACCTCCGGTTTGGGTCGGCGTTGTCACGCCACCGCCTGGGAAGAGCGTTCCCTGTTGGCCGCCATCCAGCGTTCCGACGCCACCCGTCGCAGGGACGTTCTGGGGCAGAAGCACATGGGTTTCGTCCAGATGCTTGCCGGTTCCGAGCTTGCCGCGCATACGCTTCCACGCGACGTCCTCAGTCTCACCGTCCTCGACCTGCAGATACTCCATGCCGCGCAGATTGATTGCAATCAATCCACGGGCGCAGAGGCGGATGATACGCTCCTTTACCAGTGTCTCGCCCAGCCACGCAATGCAGTCCTTGCCGCCCGGACGGGGCTCCTTGAGTTCCTTCATGAGCTTGCCCACAGGTTCATTGTTCGGTGCGGCCGTCAGAATGAAGTCTTCGAAGTCCTCCGGAATGAACAGATGGTCGATGATGTGCTTGTCAATGGCGTCGGGAATCTTGGTGCCTTCAGCCTTGTGGCTTTCTATAGTGAAGCGGCAGTTTTTGGGCTCTTGGAAGTTCCAGTTGGAGATGATGGCAAAGCGGTCAAACCGTGCCTTGAGGATATCTCGAAGCTCGCGCTGATACTTCGTCTGGAGCCTGCCGTACTCGGGGTTCTGCGCCTTCCACTTCTCGGCCAGAAACACACATCGAGCCAGGACCACCAGGTCGCGATCCGCGAACACATTGGTGCTGCCGTCCTGAGGCAGAAGAAATCGAACGGTGTTGCGCAAGCTCTGAAGATTGTCTCGCAGCCACTCGCCAAGGGTAGCGTCGATCTTCGATGGAGGCTCGGGGACAACAAGAAGTGGGATGCGGTCGTCCCAATGAGTTGGATTCTCCGATTCATCGATCTTCGACCAAGGGTCGGACCTCCAGTACTGCGGAAGAACGATTACCCGAAAACGCGTTGCGACATCGGTGTTGCCGCCGATGACGTAACGAACCTCTTTCGCAAGGTGCGTTTTGTCTTCATCATCCTTGAACAGCTTGTCGTTGCGGGCGCTGGCGATGAGCTTGGCCTGCGGATTTTCCTCTTCCTTGAAGATGTAACGATTGCCGTCCTCGTGGATGTTGAAGCTGTTCTCCACGATAGACGCAAGCTCTACCTGAAAGGCATTATCGTCTACCTTCTTGTCACGTGTCACGTCGATCTGGAGGGTAGCTTGGTCTGCGCCGGCTTGGTTTACCTCCGCCAGTGAGCGAAGCCACAGGGCCGCGATAATCTCTTCAAGGTGAGGTAGGCCTTGGCCGGTTCCTGCTACAGCGTCCTTCACGGCCTCCAGGTTACGGATCGCTTTCTCTCGGAGCTTGGCATGATGCTGGTTGGCGACCGAGTCCAGGAGCGCTGCAATGCCGCTATCCTCGTCGTCCAGACGGAAATCGGCGGCGGTGATGATCGCCGCGTTCTCGCCTCGCCGCTTGTATAGGTCTGCCAGGACGCGAATAAGATCCCGGGTTTCCTGAGCGTGTGTGGCCATCAGCACTTGGTCTTCAAGGAGTTGCATCAGGTGCGGCGCAAATGGCCAAGCCTCGACGAACTCCGTCCGCATGCGGTCCTGTTCCGCCGGTGCCGTGTCTCTTAGGCGGAAGAATTCGGCTATATGCTCAGAGATTAAGCTTTCGATCTGGGGATTGCCGACCTGAAGGCGATTCTCGAATAGACGATGCAACAGCAGGCGAAGTCTGTCATGCTTGGCGGATGGCCCTTTGAAATCGATGATGATGGGGTTCACGCGTTGGATCTGCTGGAAAGCATCCGTGTTGCCGTTGCGAACCGAGACAACAAGGACAAGCAAATCCGGGTGTTCCTTGGCGATCTCCGACAAGATCTGGATGAAATTGAATGCCCATGATCGCCACGGATATTGCTTCGTATTGGTAAGGCCGTCGTACCACGTCTGAAACTCATCGAGAATCAGCGCTGTGGGTGTATGTCGAAAGAGTTCCAGTAGGATCTCGTCGCTCGGGATATCAGTCTTCTTGTCTCCGGCAGATTCCCATTTCCCCTTGCAGTAAGCGCCCTGGGGGTGGTTGTCGAATACCAGATCCCATAAATGCCTGTACCGCTGACGGTGGAGGCTCTCGCTGATAACGTGAAGGCCGCTACGAAGCGGGATCGATTTCAGCTTGTCATTCTCCAACAAAGTCGCCCAATGATCCAACCATTGCCGTGTGGCCGGATTGTCACTGAAGGCGTGATAGAGGGCGGCCATCAGGTGGGATTTGCCCTGGCCTCGCTCCCCCTTCAGAGTGATCGGCCGGCCTTGGCTGGGCCCAGCCGCTTCGATTGTCTTCAACACATCTGCGGTAGGATACGTGATCCTGAGAAACTCAGATGCCGCAATCTGGGTCGCCCCAGTGTTGTTTTGGTTGGTCAGTTCAATGGCCGTGCCTTTCAGCCGCCGCCCTTTGAACTCGCTACGCAGGGTCAATCCCAGCATGGTAAACTCCAGCGATGTTGTCCTATTCGCCCCAAACACCTAAGCTATCGCACCGCACTGATGGCCGTCTTGTCGCCCCGATTGTCAATAATGACCGGCAGTCTCTCCGCCATATCGCCCTCTCGAAAAGCACCACGGGTCTTCACCCGGCCCCATAATACTATCGGCCAATCGATGCCTCAACTTGATTTTCACTGCCGGGAAGGGCCAGACGCGGGTCAAAGCCTTGCATCCCCTGCATTCTGGCCAGTAGAATCCGTCCTCATGCTGGAGAACATCCCTGAAAGGTCCGATACGAAGAGCCAAGCCGATGTCGGCCCTCTGCTGCTCGACGCCAAGGCCGTTGCGGCGGTGCTGTCGATCAGCCGCTCCATGCTCTACCAGATCAGCAACACCGGCGAGCTTGGCCCCATGTTCATCAAGCTGGGGACGCGAAGCCTGTGGCGGTACGACGAACTCTCCGCGTGGGTCCGCGCCGGCTGTCCGCCGCGTGGAGTGTGGCTGACGATGGCCCAGAACCAGGGGTTCGGACGTCAGGACGGCCGACGATTCTGAACCCTTGTGGTCTGGTGGGTGAGAGGTATGGGGAGGGGCCGTGGGGAAGTGTTTCCCAGAGGGAACAAGGGTTGACAGCCATGACCCTGCTGTGTAAAAGTGCACACATATACTAATAAGTGTGGACAGTTGTACACAGGCGTTAGGGTGCTGGTAATGGGAGTGGCGAAATGCCAGACAAGCAAGACAAGATACTGGCCCTGGCGAAACGCAAGGGCATCCTACGGGTGAAGGACGTGCGGGCCGCCCATATCCACCCGGAGTATCTGCGCCGGCTCTGCGAGAAGGGCACGCTCATCAGGGTTGGCCGGGGGCTCTACATGCCGGCAGATGCGCAGCCCACCGCCAACGTCAGTCTGGCCCAGGCTGCCCGGCGAGTCCCGCATGGCATCGTCTGCCTGCTGTCTGCTCTGCGCTTCCATGAGATCGGGACGGCGAACCCGTTCGAGGTCTGGATCGCTCTGGCCCGGGATGTGCGCCGCCCACAGGTCGAGTACCCGCCATTGCGGACCATGCGATTCTCTGGGAAGGCTCTTACAGAAGGTGTCGAGCGGCATCGCATCGAGGGCGTTCGCGTCACGGTCTACAACCCGGCCAAGACCGTAGCGGATTGTTTCAAGTACCGCAACAAGATCGGCCTCGACGTAGCCATTGAAGCACTGCGGGACTGCCTCCGCAGCCGCAAGTGCACGCGCGATCAACTCTGGCAATACGCCAAGGTGTGCCGCGTAACCGAAGTGATGCGGCCGTACCTGGAGGCCGTTTCCTGATGGCACGGTCCGGTCTCAATCTCGCCCAATCAGTCCATCATCGCCTCCTGAATAGGGCCAGAGAACAAGGGGAAGACTTCAACCTCGTTCTCATACGGTACATGCTGGAGCGATTCCTGTATCGGCTGGGATGCTCCCGGCATAAGGACCGATTTGTCTTGAAGGGAGCCATGCTCTTTGCCGCATGGACCGATCTGCCACACCGGCCTACCCGCGACCTTGATCTGCTCGGAATCGGCGATTCTTCGGATACCGCATTGCGACAAGTGTTCCGTGAGATTGTCCGCACCGTCGTCGAGCCGGACGGCCTGGAGTTCGATGACAGCGGCATCAGCATTTCCGAGATCCGAGAGGCGCAGGACTATCCGGGCAAGCGGATCAAACTGCCGGCCCGGCTCGGCAATGCCAGGAATGACCTCCAGATTGATGTCGGTTTCGGGGATGCTGTGATGCCGGAGCCGGCGGAGATCGATTTTCCGACTCTGTTGGATTCATCCGCTCCTCGGATCAGGGCCTATCCCTGTGAAACGGTGATTGCCGAGAAATGTCAGGCGCTCGTGGCATTTGGCATGGCGATCAGCCGCATGAAGGACTTCTACGACCTGTGGGTTCTGTCGAAGCAGTTCCCGTTTGAGGGAGCGTCTTTGTCAGCAGCCATCGCCGCCACATTCGAACGCCGAAGCACCCCTATCCCCAGCGGTGTGCCGACGGCCTTGACCGACGAGTTCGCCAATGATCGCATCAAGCAGACCCAGTGGACCGCCTTCCTGAAACGCAATGGCCTCACCGATTCGGCCCCCGATCTATCGAGCGTAATCCGCGACCTCCGGGCCTTCCTCCTTGCACCGTTGCAGGCTGCTACTGAAGGACAAGCCCTCCTGAAATCCTGGAAACCCGGAGGCCCGTGGGCATAAACAGGCGTGTTCCGTTGCACGGTATAGGGTGGATAATCCCCTCACAAGGTATTATCTCAGAAATGGTATGCACACGCGTACAAAGCCGCCCCCCTCTCCCTGATCCGTCAAGCCTGCGCAGGCGTATCTCACCTACAGGAGCCCTCTCAACCTCCGCAACAGGCATCCAGGCGGGCTTCAAGGATACGCAGTTTCTTGGCCTTCCTGGTGGGGCGGCCACGATAGGTCCAGCGATGGACCTGGCCATAGAGGTCTTCATACTGCCTCTCAAGAACGAGTGGGTAGCCGATACCACCGGGACGGGCCAGACGAGGTTCGTTCCGGCTCTCATAGGACAGGTCGTAACAGTGCCGACAGCCGTAGTAGACCCCACCCGGCGGCAGGTAGAGCTTGCCCACCCTTCGGCCGCAATAGACGCCGTACCGGCTCAACGGGCAGAGGAACCACCAGCGGACGCCGCCGAAGTGACAGGGTGTCGTCACGAGCGGGACCTTGTAGTCGCATTGGGTCTCTTCGCCCGTGGACCGGTGCGTGTGGGTGTACTGAAATTGGGCGTGGCCTTCACCGTCATGCGCACAGACAGTCACGCCGATGCTGGCCGTCTGTTCGCCCCAATGGTTCGTCCAGGTAATCACGCCGGAGCAGTGACCGCAAAAAGTAGTCATGCTTCCGTAGAAACGCGACGCTCACACTGTGGGATTCCTCAACCGTGTTTTTCTGGTCCCAGTAGTACCGCCCCATCGTCATTCTCCGTCCAATTGCCGAAATTATTAGGGATTCTGCATGCTTTCTTGCCAGGGATCTGCCTCGATCCACGGTTGCGTTTCTCGTCACAGGTGGAATTGTCGCCACTTACCGCGCACACGCGCGCGTATGGCGCGGAAAACTCCCCAGCCGACTGTCGAGCATTGCCGGATGAAGCATTGCTTGGGGTACTGGCTCCGCCTGAGAACGTCGATCCCCACCCCAGCACAATCCCTTTTTAAGTGGCGACATTTCGGCTTTGCCGCCGATTCAGCCGTAGCCTCTCCGTGACCAGAACGCACGCTTCTCACGTCGCCTGGCCGCCCATGCATAGACCCAGGCCGGACACCGGCGAACCCGCTTCGATTGGCGACGACACCATCGTTGCAGCGTTCGGCGTGGAATCTCCAGAATCCGTGCAGTCGCCCGGACACCGTATTGATCGATGAGCTTGAGGGCGTAGTTCTTCTGATGTCGGTTGTACCAGCCCCCAGCACCCATCGCCTCAAACTGCCCGCGCATGTCATCGTAGGCCATCTGCTGCGCCAGAGGGATTCGCTTGTGAGCGCTCCTGCGTCCCATCATCACTTCCCTCCTTTGCCGTGGGCCTGCACGAGCGTAGTGATCGCCGCCTTGATGTGGTCCGGCAGGTCCGGCCAACATGTCACGACCTCGGCCAAGTCTGGAGGCAGTTCGGGCGCTGGAATATCGACCGTTTTCGAGTTTCGTTTGTAAGCAGGTTTGTAAGCGCCGGACAGCCCTTGCTCTAAGTCATTGCCAGGGCAAGGCTTATCGTTTTGTGGCGACGGTCTTGAAAACCGTTGTGTCGAAAGGCACCGGGGGTTCGAATCCCTCCTGCTCCGTTGCGGATCCAGCGCTGCTGACGGCGGGCGTTTCGTGCCGCACACACGGGCAACGTCACGTGCTCAATGGGATTCGATGCCGGCGGCGCGTTTGGCGGACAGGACGGTGTTGACCATGAGCATGGTGATGGTCATCGGTCCGACGCCGCCGGGGACGGGGGTAATCAGGGAGGCTTTCTCCTTGACCGCCTCGAAATCGACGTCACCGACGAGGCGATAGCCGGACTTCCTGCCGGCGTCCTCGACGCGATTGACGCCGACATCGATGACCACCGCGCCGTCCTTGACCATGTCAGCGGTGATGGTGTTTGGCCGGCCGGCGGCGGCGACGAGGATGTCGGCCTGTCGCGTGTGCCAGGCGAGGTCCTTCGTCCGCGTGTGGCAGACCGTGACCGTCGCGTTACCGGTAGGGCTCTTCTGGACGAGCATGTTGGCCAGGGGCTTTCCGACGATGTTGCTGCGGCCGACGATCACGACGTGCGCGCCGTCGATCTTCACGCCGCTTCGGATCAACAGGTGCAGCACGCCGTGGGGAGTGCACGACAGGAACGCCTTCTCGCCCACCACCATTTTGCCCACGCTGACCGGGTGGAACCCGTCGACGTCCTTATCGGGATCGATGGCGAAGAGCACCTCGGACTCGTTCATGTGCTTGGGCAGCGGCAACTGGACCAGGATGCCGTTGATCTTCGGGTCGGCGTTCATCCTGCCGATCAACGCCATCAGCTCGTCCTGCGACGTCTCGGCCGGGAGCCGATTGTCGTCGGAGTAGATGCCCAGCTCTTCGCAGGTCCGCTCCTTGGCGGTCACGTACGAGTTGCTGGCGGGGTCGTCGCCGACCAGGATGACGCCCAGACCGGGCACGATGCCTTTGGCCTTAAGAGTCGCCACCTCCGCTTTGAGTTCGGCCCGAATGTCGGCCGCCACCTGCTTGCCATCGATAATCGTCGCGGTCATTGACGCTCCTTTACAGACGTTGCTTTGGCCTGGTCGATTCGCCCCGGCCGAGCCGGAGATTCCGATTTTCAACGGTTGGCGACAGATGTCAAGGATGTTCCGGACAAGTACGCCGCGAAGGCGGTGTTTAGAAGGGACGGGTGGCATCCTCAAGGCCGCAGGGCTTGGGGATGGCGGGTGATGGCAACCTCGCGAAACCGACCTGACAGACCCATTCACCATCCCCAAACGCTGGCGCGTTTGAGGCTGCCACCCCTATGCCAGGAGGTCTCCGCAGACGCGGCGAGAAGGGGTGTTTAGAAGAGGCCGCGGACCTTGCCGGTCTCGACGTCAACGTCGATGCGGCGGAAGGCGGGGTTGGAGCCGGTGCCGGGCATCAGCCGGATCGAGCCGGCCACGGGGACGACGAAACCCGCCCCTTTGTATACGAGGATGTCGTTGATGGGCAGCACCCAGTCGGTGGGTCGGCCCTTCAGTTCGGGATCGTGCGACAGGCTGAGCTGCGTCTTGGCCATGCAGGTGCCCAGCCGCGTCCCGTAGGATTCCGCTTCCAGCCGCTTGGCCTTGGTCAGTGCCTCGTCGGTGTACGTCACGCCCTTGGCCCCATAGACCTCTTTGGCGATCAGCTCGATCCGCTGCCGCAGGGGCATCGTCAGGTCGTAGAGAAACTGGAAATGGCTCGGCTCGTTGCAGGTCTCGATGACTGCCTCCGCCAGTTCGAGGGCCCCTTGGCCGCCTTTGAGCCAGTGCTCCGAGCAGACGGCCCGCGCCCCGGCGGATTCGGCGATCCGGCGGACCAAGTCGATCTCGGCCTGGGCGTCAGTGTGGAAGCTGTTGATGCAGACGATGGGCCGCACGCCGCTCTTCCTGACGATGTCGATGTGAGCGAGGAGGTTCTCGCAGCCGGCCTCGACCAGGCCGAGGTTCTCCGTGACGTACTCGCCGGCCAGAGGCACGCCGGCTTTGACGGCAGGACCGCCGCCGTGCATTTTCAATGCACGAATCGTAGCGACGAGCACCACGGCGTCGGGCGAAAGTCCCGACATGCGGCACTTGAGGTTCCAGAATTTCTCGAAGCCGATATCGGCGCCGAAGCCGCTCTCGGTGATGTGGTACTCGCCAAGCCTGGTCCCGAGGCGGTCGGCGATGATGGAACTTTGGCCGATGGCGATATTGGCGAACGGTCCGGCGTGAACGAAGACGGGCTGGCCTTCCAGCGTCTGGACGAGATTCGGGTTGACCGCATCGACGAGCCAGGCGGTCATGGCGCCGTCGACATCGAGAGCGCCGGTGGTGACCTCGTTGCCCTGCTTGTCGTACGCCACAACCATATGGGCGATCCGCTCGCGCAGGTCCCGCAGGTCCGTCGCCACAGACAGGATCGCCATCACCTCGCTGGCCACCGACATCTGGAAGCCGGAGTCCATCTCGAAGCCATCCATCTTGCCCCCGCGACCGATGCGGATGCTCCGCAGGCTCTGGGCGCAGAAATCCATCGCCCAGCCGATCTGAACGCGGTCGGGGTCGATGTCGAGGCGCCGCAGACGGCTCTGGGCCAGGCGGGCGTCGTCGTAGTTTCGCTCGTGCTGCATCCGGGCGGTCATGGCGACCATCGCCAGATTGTGGGCGTTGGTCACGCAGTCGATATCGCCCGTGAAGCGAATCGACAGCGGGGTCAGCGGAATGCACTGGGCCAGCCCCCCGCCGGCGGCCGAGCCCTTGATGTTGAACGTCGGCCCGCCGCTGGGCTGGCGAATCGCCCCGCAAACGCGCTTACCGAGGACGCCAAGCCCCTGAATCAGGCCGAGCGTCGTGGTGGTCTTACCCTCGCCCAGAGGGGTGGGCGTGATGGCGGTCACATCGATGTACTTGGCGCGGGGCGCGCCGTCCAGGCGTTCCAGGGCCTTGGCGTAGTCCACCTTGGCGAGCTTGGCGCCGTAGGGGACCAACTCGTCGTCACGCAGGCCCAACTCGGCCGCCAGGCGCCCGATCGGCTTCATCTGCTCTTCGGCGGCCTCGGCGATCTGCCAGTCCTGCATTCGTCGCGGGTCGAGTTCCATAGCTCCCAATCACAACCCCGTTCTTCATACGTCCGCCCCCTTGCGTGGGCCCGGCCCCGTATTATACCAGAAAACTGGCAAAATAGGTAATATTTCACGGCTGCTTTTCTGGCGCCGTGTCTGCGATGGTCAGAGGACGATTCGCTCGGCGGCCGGGTCGAAACGGGCGACTTTGCCCTGCGTCCAGCCGAGCATGCCCATCTGCAGGGCCGTCTGGACGTGGTAGGCCAGGTCCATCGGGCTGGCGGTTTCGGTCGTTCGAGACCGGCAGCAGGCCAGGAGACCCCGCCAGTACTCGACGAAGTCCTCGCCGTGCTCGATGGCCACCCGCAGCGGCCTCTTCTTGGACTCCTGAGCGGGCGCAAAGACGATCTCGTTGCCTTGGACGGTCAGGGTCCCCTCCCAGCCCCGGATCGTGGGGACCCGTCCGCCGGCGTAGTCCTCGTACATCCGCCAGCGGAAGAACCGACTGACGTCGAACGGCCGCTTCGGCGCATCGCCTGGAAGTGCGCCCCGCTGCGCCCGCCGCAACCGATGAAGCCCACACCGATCCGGTCGTTGGCCCCACGCACCCGCCCCGGAGCCGGCTCGCGCGCGGATGCCACAAACACCGCTGCCGCCAGCGCGCCGGCCCCACGCATGAACCCTCACCGCGTCACCCTCGAACTGCTGTCGCTCATGCCAGGTCACTCCTCTATCGGTTGGACTCGCTCGTGTGTGTCGATACCCATTGTCGGTATATCGCATCGATTTCATCGACCTGTGCCCGTCGGTCCCACAGGACCACGGCGTACCGAAGATCGAGGCGACTGCCTTCGACCAGTTCCAAGGGTCCTTCGTGGAGCCCGAGCGTTGCGGAAAGATAGGCGAAAGGCTCGGTCATCGTGAACCACATGGTGGGGTGTCTCGGATTGCTCGGATGACCGAACATCGCGACCGTCACATCGTCGCCGTCGACGCCAGCGGTGTAGGCGCACCAATTGGAGCGGATGAGGCGTTCTTCGCCTCGAAAGACGACGCCCGGCTTGTCGTCGGCGTTGCGGAACTGCCCATTGGCATCCATGGCCCGAATGAACCGCATGCCCAATCCGAAATAGTGCGCCCCCGTCAACGTAACCGCGCCTTTGCCTGTCGGCACGGAAACGCGACTCTCCCAGGTCAGCATGGTCACCCGTGGCACAACAGGACGTGACACGACGATCGCGCGCTGCTCGGCCAACAGTCGCTCGCCGGATGGATCGACCCAGTCCAGCCGGTCCATGAAGCCGACGTGGGGCAGTTCGTCTGCAAGCTCGGCGAATCTGACGTGCTTCTGCCGCCCCGCGGCCGGCATCTCTTCCCAGAAATTCACGCCGTCCACCCCTACGGCGAACATCAGCGCATGGTGGTGCAGATGGTCGTGCGGCGCATCGAGCAGGACGTTCAGGCCGTTCGGCGTGAACAACCGCTTGACGTACGGCTTGAACGGAACGTCGCCGTAGCGATACTCCGCAATCTCAACATCGCCCGCCTTCACCAACACGCTGTTGGCGTCCACGATGGCCCGCATCGGTTGACCGGCCGGCACGCTATCCGCTATCGCCGACAGAGTCAGCGAGCCAAGAACAATGGCGTACACAGTGCTTCGCCCGCACATCCCTCGTCCTCCAGTGCCCTCAGACAAACTGCTTGAGATGCTTGATGCTGCGTTCGGCCTGCTCGACGGTGCCGCACTCGACGCTCAGGACGATGTTGCGCGGCGCCTTCTTGCAGATCGCCACGACCTTCTTCCAGTCGACGACACCGTCGCCGCACGCGCAGCCGGCCGGCGTGCCGGTAACCTTGCCACGTTCGGCCCTGGAGTGTTGGATCGAGATGTCCTTGGCGTGCAGGTGGACGAGCCGGTCCCTGATACGTTCGAGCCAGACGATCGGGTCGTGTCCGCTGAGATAGGAGTTTCCGGTGTCGAAGTTGACCCCGATGGCGGGCGAATCCACAAGGCCCGCGATTCGATCCAGGCCGGCCGGCGTCTTGCTGTACTGCTGATGCGGCTCGATCCCGATCAGAACGCCCCGGTTTTCGGCAAATGCCGCTGCCTCGGTCAGCGTGTACTTCATCAGGACGTGGTCCTCCTGTCGTGTGGTCCATGAAGGTTTGGGGCCCTCGTCTGTATTGACCACGGGCGCACCGCACTCGGCGGCGAAGCGAATCGCCTGCTTGAGGTAGTTGCCGCTGATGTCGGGCTTGCACAGCGGCGTGTGCGCCGAGAGACCCGACAACTTCACACCCGCCTTCTCGCAAATCTTGCGAATCCGAATCGGGTCTTCCGACATCGAGATGGTCGCAAAGTACCCCGCCTCGCTCATCAGTTCGCGTCCGAGATGCACCCAGGGCTCAACGTACTTGTAGCCCAATTCGGCCGCCTTGGCGACACCCCACTCGAAGGGCTTATCCTCGTGACGCACGAATTCCATGTTGACCCCGATCGACACCTTGCCCATTGCATTACCTCCTTGGCTGTGCACCTGTTTATAGTGTGCCCGTCAGGGCATATGGGAACATAACGCCTCACGGCGTCGCTACGAACCACTCGATCAGACCCGGCAGTTGCTCGAGACTGAGAAACGTCACCGACAGGACCGCGATGACCCACATGGCGGGCTTGACCTGCCGGGCCCGGCCCGAAACCAGATGGATCACGACGAACGAGACGAAACCGAACGCCAGGCCCGTGCTGATGCTGTAGCTCAGCGCGATCATCACGATGAGGATGAACGACGGGAACGCCTCCGCCAAGTCGCTGAAGTCGATGCGCTTGACCTCTTTAACCATGAACAGGCCGACCATGATCAGCGCCGGCGCCGTGGCGTACTTGGGGACCATCGCAACGAGCGGGATGAACAGCAGCGCTGCGAGGAAGAGCACCCCGGCCACCACCGCCGTCAGGCCGGAGCGGCCGCCCTGCTCGATGCCCGAGGCCGACTCGGCGAACGACGTCGTCGTGGACGTGCCCAGCAGAGCGCCGACCATCGTGGCGACCGCATCGACGCCCAGCAGCCGGTCCAGGCCGCGAATCTTGCCGCGTTCGTCGAGCATGTCCGCCTTGTGGCAGCAGGCGACCAGCGTCCCGATGCTGTCGAACATATCGACGAACATCAGCGTGAAGATGCTGCCCATGAACCCCCACTTCAGCGCGCCGAGAACGTTCAGCTTGAAGGCGATGGGACGGATGTTCACATCGAGAGAGATCACCCGCTCGGGCAAAGCCACCTGGCCGGTCGCCGCCGCCAGCAGGGTCGAGACGGCGATGCCGATCAGCAGTGAGCCGCGCACGTTGCGGCTCTCCAGAAAGACCATCGTCAGCAGGCCCGCCAGACCGATCAGCACCTTGGCTGTGATCGGGCCGGCCGAGACCATCGTGAACGGATCGGCCACGACGATGCCCAGGTCGGTCAGGCCGATGAACGTGATGAACAGCCCGATTCCGACGCCGATGGCCGCGATCAGCGAGCCGGGGATCGCCTCGACGATCCGCTGGCGGAGCCCGACCAGCGTCAGCACCAGAAAGAACACGCCCGACAGGAACACCACGCCCAGCGCCGTCTGCCAGTCCATCTTGCCCGAGACCACCAGCACCGTGAAGATCGAGTTGAGCCCCAGGCCCGGCGCCATCGCGATCGGCGCCTTGCCGAACAGGCCCGTCGCGATCGTCGCCAGCGCCGAAATCAGGCACGTCACCGCGATCAGCGCCGTCTTGTCCATCCCGGTCGGTTCGAGGATGTTCGGGTGCGTGAAGATGATGTAGGCCATCGTCAGGAAGGTGGTGATCCCCGCAACCACCTCGACCCGCACGTTCGTCCGCCGCTTGTCGAGCTCGAAGTAATCCCTTGGCATTTCGCCCCTCGCATCGCGCGTCGTCTGCCCGTAGGGGCGAATCATCATTCGCCCCCACCCAATGCGAGCGAGAGGAGTCGAACCTCCACGTCCGAAGGACACCAGGACCTAAACCTGGCGCGTCTGCCAATTCCGCCACGCTCGCAACGGACGGTCCCATTATGCCCCCGCCGGCGGCGCCAGGCAACCGAAATTCGCCGTCTCCGCGTTTGGCGCAACATGTGGGGCGCGGGCGAATGATGATTCGCCCCTACGGGGTTCGGCGGCGGTCGCGCGAGGCAAAGATGCCGCGCAGCAGATGCGACAGGATGAGCAGCAAAGGCAAGGCGGCGATACCGAGGAACGTCAGCAACGGCGCCGGCACGCGTCCGACCGCCTGCAAGATGAGGCCGCCCACGACGACGTAGGCGTTGCCCCAGGCCTCGGCGCGGAAGAAGGCCACGGGCGCCTCGGGATTGCCGATGAACGGCCGCAGGACCCAGCCCATCTGGACGCCCACAAAGGCATACAGAACAAACCATGCCCAGAGCAGACGCCGATGCCTTGGCTCGCGGGCGATCAGCGGGCGATAGTAACGCCGGACGACGATCTGGGCGGCCAGGGTAGCGACGCCGAATATGACCATGTTGAACAGCAGCACCAGGCCGTAGTCCCGACACGAGACGTACCACAACGCCGTGATCGGCGCCAGGGCGGCCAGCACGACGGTGACACAGGACTGCGTCGCGACGAGCGCCCGCAGGACCTGCCCGAAATCGTCGCGCAGCCCCGCCAGAGTGTTGATCACGAAGAAGCTGGGCAGACACAGCACGAACGTCGCCAGCAACAGGAGGGGCACCTTCACGCCGGAGTAGAGCAACTGGTGCAGCCGCCCCGCCTTCAGCCCGCTGAACGTCCCCATCACCGCGCCGTAGAACAGTCCGCAAACGAGCATGAGAACCAGCAGCCAGCGCAGACGTCCCATCAAGGGCGCATCGACCGCGAAAACGCCCCTGCCGCGTAGAAAATCGTCAGCCGCCCGGAAGAACGCGCGCATCACGCACCGAACAGAGCGGCGATCGTACGGAACAGATCGACGAAGATGTTGGCTTCACGATCGCGAAACCACTCGAACGCGAGGTTGGGGGCCCCGACAAACGGCCGCAGCACCCAGCCCATCTGGGCGCCCACCAGACCGTAGATCACCAGCCAGACGCGAAATGTGGTCCCCAGGATGTCGCCCGAGGGCGATAGCGCAACAGGCACGACTGTCACAGCGGGCCCAGGACCGTCGGTGGGCTTGACGGCAGGCGCGGAGTCTTGCGTTGCTTTCGTCGGTCCGGCCTGCGCCGCATCGAGTCGCGCCAGCATGGTCAACAGGACCTTGAGCCCGATGACGCCCGAGATCGCGAAGAACAGGAAGTTCAGCAGTTTCATGAACGGATAGCTCGACGTGCTGAGCGTGAAGAACGCGGTGATCGGTCCGAGCGAGGCCAGGACGGCCAGATTGGCCGAGACCGGGGCCAGGATCAGCCGCAGCGTGTCTTTCGGGCCCAGTCGAACGCCCAGCAGCGCGCTGAAGACGTACAGTGACGGGAATGCGATGATGAGCGTCAGGATGAACAGGATCGGCACCTTAATGGCTGAAGCGAACATCTGGGCGAAACACGGAGGCGTTCGCGTCAATACGGCGTAGAGCCCCATGCACAGACCGTAGACGATCCCCAGCACGATCGACACGGCTACGAGCGGCTTGATGCGGATGTGGGACGTGCCGCCTGCCAGAAGCTGCGGATCGCCCTTGTGCCCGCGCAGAACCTCATCCAACTCCTTCAACCACTGAATCATCGCTGTCGTCCCCTTCCCTTCTTACCCGATTCAAGCCGTCCGCAACGGCCGCCGTGTCACGCGTAGACGTCTCCCCGCCGCGACACTTCCCATCGGAGAGAATTGTCACCGACCCCACAGGAGCATGCAAGAGAAAAACCAGCGGCCCGACCTCTCGCGGGGCGAAGATTCCCATGCATGGGGTGGCAGCCTCAAGCGCAGTAGCGCTTGGGGATGGCGAATCGGACTGCCGCTCAGAAGAGAGCTTCTTCGTCGGTGGGGTCGGGCGTTTCGTCGGCGGGTTCGGATGGCGGGACGGCCGGCTCGTCGTCCGTCTTGGAGATCTTCTCGATTCGCTTCTCGGCCTTCTGGAGGATCTGCCGGCAGTGCTGGATCAGGGCCATCCCCTGCTCGTACTGTTCGAGACTGTCCTGCAGCGGGATCTGGCCCTGCTCGATCTTGTCCACGATGGTTCGGAGCTGCTTGATCGCGTCTTCAAAGTTCAGTTTGCTGATATCGTCTTCGGTCTTCTTCTGGGCCATGGTATCGTTTCCTGTCGCGTCTGGATGTCGTCATCCATGAGGGCGAATCATGATTCGCCCCTACACACCTTGCTTTCAATGACGGCCTTGCCGGCCAGTTCCGTGAGCATTGCATCGCCGACCCGGACGTCGTTGAGCGTGCGGACGACCTTGCCGGTCGTCTTGTTCGTCGTGATCGTATAACCGCGCGCCAGCACGCTGCGCGGGTCGAGCGCCGCCAGACGGCCTTCGCGTGCGGCCAGGTCCATCTTCCGGGCGTTCACGACGGCGGTGATCGCCGCCCGCGCCCGGCTCGTCAGTTCGTTGAGCCGGACCGCCATCGCGCCGAGCAGCCGGTGCGGCTCGATCCGCGCGATATGCTCGTGGCAGTCCTGGAGCATCGCCCGCCGCTGCGCCAGAAGGGATTGGACCGATGCGGATAAGTCCGACGCCAGTTCATCAACGTGCTGCTCCCGCATCCGCACGGCCAGCAGCGGGTTGCGGAACGCCGAGCTGGCCAGGATCGTTTGCAGATACTCGCCGCCCAGCTCGACGCGGGACCGGACGCTGCGCATCAGGCGGCTGCCCTGATGGTCCAGATCGCTCAGCACGTCCCGCATGTCGGGCACCGCGACCACGCCGGCCTTCGTCGGCGTCGAGGCCCGACGGTCCGCCACGAGGTCGGCGATCGTCGTATCGACCTCGTGCCCGACGGCGCTGATGATCGGAATCTTCGACGCGAAGATTGCCCGCGCGAGTACCTCCTCGTTGAACGCCCAGAGGTCCTCCAGCGAGCCGCCGCCGCGACCGACGATCAGCAGATCGAGCCTGAGCTTCGCGTTGCGCCGGTTGACGTCGGCGATGGCGGCGGCGATCTGCCGGGCCGCGCCCTCGCCCTGGACCGGAACCGGATAGAGAGCCAATCGCGTGCAGGGCCAGCGGTTGTGCACGCTGTCGGCGATGTCGTGGACCGCCGCGCCGGACTCGCTGGTCAGGATGCCGATCCGCTGCGGATACGTCGGGATCGGCTTCTTGTGCTCGTCGTCGAAGAGGCCCTCGGCCCGCAGCTTGCGGACCATCTGCTCGAACGCCAGTTGCAGCGCCCCGACGCCCTCCGGCGTCATCTCCTCGACGACCAGCGAATAGCGGCCCTGCGGGACATAGACGCTGACGAAGCCCGTCGCGATCACCGCCAGGCCGTTCTCCGGGCGGAACCGCACGCGGGCGAAGTTCGGTTTCCACATCGCGCAGGGAAGCACCGAGCCTTCGTCCTTCAGCGAGAAATAACAGTGGCCGCTTCCGTGCTGCTTCCAGCCGGTGATCTCGCCCTTGACCATCACCCGGGCGGGGAGGCTCGTCTCCAGGACCTCCTTGACCAGGGCGTTGACCTGGCTGACCGTGTAGATCGTCGGCGTTGTCTTCGTTTGCATCCGTCCTCCCTGACCTCTTGTGTGGGCGAATGATGATTCGCCCCTACGGGCGCACCAGGACCACCCAGTAGTCCTTCGAGGGACACTCCAGCGTCAGCACGCCGGGCTTCTCTACGCGCTGCGGCTCGGACCATTCGGACTTGAGCACGTTGAGCCACTGCACGGTCGCCGGGCCCTTCAGCGCGCGGGCATCGAGCGTCACTTGACCGCCGTCGGGGAAGCAGACCGCGTACTCAGTCCCCGGATTGGCGAAGCAATAGGCCTCGTTGGCTTCGCGCTCGCCGAGCAGGTCGTTGTGCGGCTCGCACGCAAAGACCCGCATCCGATCCGTGATCATTCGCATGCTGCGGATGTTGGCCTGGGCCTTGTCCCCCAACCCCAGCCCGGAGTCGGGCCGGTGGAACCGGGCCGAGGCCAGTCCGCCGAAGATGTTGCGCCAGAAGCGCTCCATCGCGTCGCGGTCGTTGCCGAAGGGGCCGGTGTCGGCGCCGTAGATCTTCGTGTTGTTCAGCGGTCGCGGCCGGTCGGCGATCCGCGCCCGCTGCTTCTGGGCGTTGTCCCAGTGGGCCTGGCCCTTCTGGTGGTTGTTCTGCGAGATGTCGATGAAGGAGTACAGCTCCGGATGGTCGAACGTCGCGCGGTGCGAGGCGTGCGCCAGGTCCCAGGCGTCCCACATCTCGGTGGTGTGGACCTTCACGCCGGCGGCCTTGGCCTTGGCCTGGATGTAGCGGGCCCAGTAGGCGCCCCAGGCGGGCTGGCCGGAGGTCTCGTTGTCCATGCAGTACAGCACGTTGCCGCGCTTCAGCGAGTGCGAGAGCATCTTGTCCACGAACCGCTGCTGGTACGGCAGCACGACGGCGTTGTTTCGCTGTTCGGGCGTGGTGAAGAAGAACGGCTGCTCGTTGCTGCCCGGATGGTTCGGATACCGCTCGGCCAAGCCCGAGGCCTCGAACGTGTAGTTGACGTTGTTCTTCGGATTGTGCGGGCTCACGTCCCAGTGCTCGCGCGAGTAGTCGAAGCGGTCCCAGACCTCGATCTGGACGATGATGTCACGCTCTGCCGTCAGCGCCAGCAGGCTCTCGAACCGCCGCCAGTACTCGTCGTTCCAGCGGTCCAGGTCGTACTTGCCGTCGGGCCGCTTGGCGAACGCCTGGACTTCGAAGCCCCGGTCGATCCGCGCGCTCATCGTGTTGCGGATGTAGTTGCCGCCGGCGCTCTGGAGCAAGTCGAGGTGATCTTTCAGGTCGGGAATCTGAAACAGGTTGTCGTCCTTGCTGCCCCCGATCAGCAGGACCGGCTCGCCCTTGTACTGCCAATAGCGCGGATTCGCCGGATAAACGTCGATCGCTCCTTCGGCGAAGACAGCGCCGCAAACGCAAAGCAAGACGACAATCCACATGGACGAAGATCGAGATGCCATGGGCGTTTCCTCCAAGACACGATTCCATTGACGACGGCTCAACAATCCCATGACGCCGATTATACGGGCCGCCACCGCCCGCATCAATCCCGTTTGCCGGACCGAATCCCTCCGGCGCACGATTGGGCTTCACGTCTTCGACGCAGGCGAGTATCATGCCGGCGTCGCGGACGGCGACCGTTCGGGAGTCCCCGGAGTTGCCGGCAGTGCGACAGGACGGAAACACAGAGCCGATATGAGCGAATCTGAGCGATTGGGCGACGGCGCCGGGCCGCCGTGGAAGCCGCCGCGGCGGCCCCGGTATCGCGGCACACATCCCCGGGACTTTCGCGAGAAGTACAAGGAGCGAAACATCGAGGCCCATCCGGAGATGGCGATGCACCTGCGCGCCAAGGGCAAGACGCCGGCGGGAAGCCACGTGCCCGTCATGATCGAGCAGGTCGTCGCTCACCTGCATCCGGCCCCGGGCGAAATCGTCGTCGATTGTACGCTCGGCTATGGCGGCCACGCCCTGGAATTCGCGCGGCGGATCGGGCCGGGCGGCCGGCTGATTGGCCTCGACGTCGATCGGATCGAGCTGGAACGTACGCGAGAGCGACTGAGCGGGATCGGCGTACCTGCAAGCTTCCACCGCAGCAACTTCGCCGGTGTGGACGCCGTTCTGGCAAAGGAAGGGCTCGACGGCTGCGATGTCCTTTTCGCCGACCTCGGGGTTTCGAGCATGCAGATCGACGATCCCGATCGCGGCATGAGCTACAAGCACGAAGGTCCACTCGATCTGCGGATGGACGACCGCCTCCAGCGGACCGGGGCGGACCTCGTCCGGACTCTGGGCGAAGGAGAGCTGGCCGAGACCCTGCGCGACCTGGCCGACGAGCCGGACGCCGAGAAGATCGCAAGAGCCATTGTCGTGCGACGCGCCGCAGAGCCGCTGACGCGCACCTCGCATCTCGTCGAGCTGGTCCTGGCGGTCAAGGGCTTGACGACTGCGAGTTGGCACAAGCAGCGGGCCTCGCACCCCGCCCTGCTGCACCCGGCCGCACGTACGTTCCAGGCGTTCCGCATTCTGGTCAATGACGAGTTGGGCTGCCTCAAGAGGCTGCTGGGCCTGGCCCCCTACTGCCTGCGTCCAGGAGGCCGCATCGGCATCATCACGTTCCACAGCGGCGAAGACCGTCTCGTCAAGCGGTCGTTTCGGGAAGGCGTACGGACGGGCCTGTATTACGCCGCCGCCGAAGAGGTCATCGTACCGCAGCGCGCCGAGGTCGCATCGAACCCCCGCAGCGCCTCCGCCAAGTTCCGCTGGGCCGCCACAGAGCCCACCCGTTGATCCGCAGCGTCCCCGATCTGTCAGGGTAGAGCCCGCCAGATGTCGAGGCCGCAACCAGGAATCTGGTTGAACGGGAACCGCCTGTCTGCTATAAAACGAAAAGGGTTGGCATGTGCACTCCGTGGGAGGATGCCCCGACTCCACGCGAGGCACGTCTCAGACCCGGACATCGGAGGCCCTGATGCAGGGTGTGGTTGCTGACACACGCTTCAGGGGGGAACCGAGTGCCCAGTTCACGCGGCATTCGTCAGATCACCTCTTCCTTCATTGCGCTATACGTATTTCTACGTAGAAAGGAGGTCTCGGGCAGACTCTGCATGCCTTCGTCGCGGGACGAAACGGTTCGAGCAAGGAGCAACGTACGATCGTCGTAAAGAAGGACTGCGCCGAGTTGCACGAGAAAGGCCCGTCCCGGCGCGGTGCCGAAGCATCGGTGTTCTGAGTCTTTGCTGAAGGAGGAACCGCCATGTGTAGAAGACCGATCCATCTGGTTGCCTGCGTCCTGCTGCTGGGTTTGGCCGGCAGGGTCTGCGCCAATCTGATGGCATACTGGAATCTTGACGAGGGTGCAGGCACGGTGGTCCGAGACCGCTCCGGAAACGGCAACCATGGCACGGTCCATGGGGCGACCTGGACCCAAGGCAGATACAAGGGCGCCCTGGAGTTCAACGGCGTAGACAACTATGTTGAAGTGCCCGCGTCCGAGAGTCTTGCGATCGAGGGCCACGTGACAATCGCGGCGTGGATCCGGTGGCTCAACGCCGGCGACGTCTGGCTGTGTATCATGGCGAACGGCCAGCAGAACGGACCATGGGAGAACTACGGCATGTTCGTCAACCGAGACTCGCGCTTCGTCTACTTCACCCTTTCGTTGGACGGCGGCCATGTGGTGCAACAGACGCCGAACAATATGACAGAACCGGACCAATGGCAGCATGTCTGCGCCTCCTGGGATGGCGCTGCTGCCAGGGTCTATGTGGACGGAGAGATGAGGCTGGAACAGGCCCAGGCCGGATCGCTCGTTCCTCCGAGGCTCCCGCTTCGCATCGGGCATCGCACCGGCAGCTCCCATTACTATCACGGGATGATCGACGATGTCGCCGTCTTCGACCACGCACTGACGGAGCAGGAAGTCCAGAGAATTATGGAGGGCCTGGCACCGGCTGAACTGGCCTCCGACCCTCGACCAGAGGATGAGGCGGTCGATGTGCCGCGGGACGAAGTTCTCCGTTGGGCCCCCGGCGAGTTCGCCGCGACCCATGACGTGTACTTCGGGACCTCGTTTGACGACGTCAACGATGCCAGCCGAAGCGATCCGAGGGGTACGCTGGTCAGCCAGGGCCAAACCGCCGCCGGCTACGATCCGGCCGGCCTTCTGGACTTCGGCACGACCTACCACTGGCGAATCGACGAGGTCAACGCCCCGCCGAGCAATACGATCTACACGGGCGAAGTCTGGAGTTTTACCACCGAGCCATTCGCCTATCCGGTGACCAACGTCCTGGCCAGCAGCAACGGTGTTTCCGAGGCGGCAGCAGGCCCGCAGAACACGGTCAACGGCTCCGGCTTGAACGCCGCCGATCAGCACTCGACCAACAGTGCGGACATGTGGCTGGCCAGACCCGGCGACGAACCGCTCTACATCCAGTATGAGTTCGACCGCGTCTACAAGCTCCACCAGATGCTCGTCTGGAACTACAACGTCCAGTTTGAGCTGCTCCTGGGCTTCGGGCTCAAAGACGTAACCGTCGAGCACTCCATAGACGCAGAGGACTGGACCGTATTGGGCGACGTCGAACTCGCCAGGGCCACTGCAAGCGCCACGTACGAGGCCAACACGACCGTCGCGTTTGACGGTGTGGCCGCCCGATACGTCCGTCTGACCGTCAACAGCGGCTGGGGCACGATGGGGCAGCTCGGACTCAGCGAGGTCCGGTTCCTTTTCGTCCCGGCGCAGCCCCGCGAGCCCAAGCCGGCCGACGGCGACGCGGACGTGGAGGTCGGCAGCTCGCTGAGCTGGCGAGCCGGTCGTGACGCGATCTCGCATGAGGTCTACCTCGGTGAGGATGCCGACGGCCTGGCCCTGGCCGGTACGGTCGCCGGCACGGCCTTCGCTCCGGGCAATCTGGAGTTCGGCAGCACCTATTACTGGAAGGTCGATGCGATCAACCCGGCGGATGCGAACCCGGTCTGGAGCAGCGCGACGTGGAGCTTCTCGACGCAGGAGTACGCATGGATCGACGGGTTCGAGACCTACGACGACGACGTCGATGCCGGCACGGCGATCTTCGACACATGGCTCGACGGCTGGGTCAACAACACCGGCTCGACGGTGGGGTATCTCAACTCGCCGTTCGCCGAGCAGACCATCGTTCGCACCGGCCGCCAGTCGATGCCGTTGCAGTACGACAACACGAACTCGCCGTTCTACTCGGAGGCCGAGAGAGCGTTCGATACATCCCAGAACTGGACCGGCAACGGAGCCGATACGCTGGTGCTGTACGTGCACGGCAATGCTCCCGGTTTCCTGGAAACCGCTGACGGCATCATCATGAACGCCATCGGCGCCGACATCTGGGACAGCGCCGACCAGTTCCGCTTCGCATACAGAAGCCTCAGCGGCGACGGCTCGATCGTGGTGCGGGTCGACAGCGTGGTTCGCAGCCACGAATGGGCGAAGGCCGGCGTGATGATCCGCGAAACGCTGGAGCCCGGGTCCAGGCACGCCTTCGTGGCGGTGACGCCGACACCATCGCACGGGATTTCGTTCCAGCGTCGCCCGGTCGCCGCCGCGGCCAGCGCCAATACGGACGTGGCCGACATCGCGATCCCGCACTGGATCCGACTGACCCGCACCGGCAACGTCTTCACGGCGCAACAGTCGGAAGATGGCGTGAACTGGGTCGAAATCGCGGTCAGTCCGGCCCTGGAGATTCCGATGGCCGCCAACGTCCATATCGGTTTGGCGCTGACCAGCCACGACACAGCGATCTCGACGGCGGCGGAGTTCTCGAACCTGACGATCACCGGCGCCGCAACAGGCGACTGGCAGACGGCGGAGATCGGCGCGGTTCAGCCTGTGGGAAATTCGGCCGAGTCGATGTACGTTCACGTTGAAGACGCCACGGGCCAGAGCGCGACGGTCGTGAGTGCGGATGCGGCAATCACGGCTCGCCCGTCATGGCAGCAGTGGAGAATCCCGTACGGTTCTTTGGCGGGCGTGAACCTGAGCCGGGTTCAGAAAGTGTTCATCGGCGTGGGCAGCAAGACCAATCCGACGGCCGGCGGCAAGGGCACGGTCTACGTGGACGACGTCGGCTACGGCCGCCCCGCCGAGACCGAGTGACCGGCGGCTGTGCCAATGGCCGAAGCGATCCACCTGTGAACGTGGCAGGAGGGGCTGCAAGCCGCTTGCAGCCCCTTCTGTCATACGACGAGACGGGAATGGGCCGCCGGGCACCGGATCGAATCCGCCAGTCGATTGCGGTTGTCAGGCGGGCGAAATCGTGGTATGTATGGATTTGTCGGGAGAAACGAACGCGTTGTCGATCGGTCGATAAGGAGATGATGATGCCGTTGATTCAGCTTGCGACCTCGTGCGATCTGTCGGACCGCAGCAAGAAGGAGTCCATCGCCAAGGGCCTGTCGCGTCTGGCGGCCGAAGGGACGGGCAAGCCGGAGCAATACGTCATGGCGTGCGTTCAGGACAAGGCGACCATGACGATGGCGGGCGAGAGCGGCCCCTGCGCTCTGGTGGCCGTCAAGGGGATCGGGGGACTGAGTCCGTCGGTCAATCAGAACCTCACCAGCCGGATCTGCCAGATGCTCCACGAGGAGCTGGCGATCCCGACAGACCGCATCTACGTGACATTCGAGGAGCTGGCCGCCACCGCCTGGGGCTGGGACCGTCACACCTTCGGGTAAGGCTATGCGCTCTTCACGGCGACGGCCTTGAAGAAGGTGTAGCAGAAGACGCCGTCGGGCTCGGTCGTGCGGTAGAGATCGCGAACGCCTTCGTCGAAATCCGACGCATCCACGAGGCCGGCCTCCAGCGCCGCCGCTCGCACGCCCTCGACCATCGCAGTGAACGTCTTGCAGGTGAAGCCGTCGACCAAGTCGGGCCGGCTCGCATCGACGTACACCATCCGCGGCGAGACCCGGACACCATCGAAGCCGGCCTCGGTGAGCAGCGGAAATAACTGGCGGCCGATGTTCGCGTTGCCTCCCGCCTGTCTCTGCAACTCGACCTGGCAGCGAATCGCGGCGTGGGCCTTGGCGCTATCAGGATGGAAATACGTCGAGCCGTGGTCGCCTTCGATCGCGGTCATCGAGCCGCCGACCTTGAGCAGCTTCTTCAGTTCCACCAGGGCGCGAACGGGCTCGGCAAGGTGTTCGAGCACGAAGCAGACGAAGACGTGGTCGAATGACTCCGGCTCGAACGGCAGGCCGAAGATGTCACCCTGGCGGAACGTGACGTTCGTCAGGCGGGCCGCCGCCACCGCCGCCTGCGCCTGGGCGATGGAATGCTCGGAAATATCAACGGAGATGATCTGCGCGCCGGGGCTGTTTCGCGCCAAGGTCACCGTCTGGGCCCCGACGCCGCAGCCGGCCTCCAGGACGGTGGTCCCGGCGGCATAGGCGGTGTCACCGTGCAGCAGTTGCACCAGCGTCGAGGCCTGGTCCTGCAATCGCGTGTTCTCGCGTGGATCATATCCGTGTACGTACCTTCGTGCCATCGATTCGCTTCCTTCAGGAGCCAAGTTGTTCGGCTGCACGCGCGTAGACCTCTTCGAGCGTGATGTGCTCGATCGCGTGGGCGGGATCGGCGCTGCGGACGGCCATGCCGCGAGCTTCGACGTCGCAGCCGACGACGCATTCGGGCCGGCGATAGGGGCCGACGCGGAGCGGGTTGGACCAACTGAACATCATCACGAGCGGCCGGCCGAGGGCGGCGGCGATGTGGCCGGGCCCGGTGTCGTTGGCGACAACGAGCCGGGCGGATCGGAGCACCTCGACCAGTTCGGGCAACGAGGTCCGACCGGCCAGGTTCACGACCCGGCAGGCGGCGTGGGTCTGGATCCGTTCGACCATGATGCGCTCGGCCTTGCTTCCGATCGCGACGACGGCCAGACCGTGGTCCGACGTCAGCCGGTTGGCCAGGGCGGCGAACCGTTCGGCGGGCCAGCACTTGCTGACCTGGGCCGAGCCGGGGATCAAGACGGCATATCGCAACGGCGTCAGATCGTTCTGCGCCAGCAGCGTGGCCGCTGAGGCGACCGCATCGGGCTTCTGGGGCAGGACGAACTCGACGCCGAGATCGCAACCGCCCATCGCCTCGACGAGTTTCATGTAGTAGTCGATCACGTGGACCCACTCGATGCGTCGCGGCACGGTCGTGGTGTAGAAATGGTGGGCGAACTCGCGGCCCCAGACCGGGCCGAACCGCTGCGGGCAGCCGGACAGCCATGCCAGCGAAGCCGTGCGAAGCAGGCCCTGGAGGTCGAGCGCCGCGTCGAAGTGCCGACGGCGCAGGTCCGCGATCAGTCCCACGAGGGCCTTCATCGCGCCCGGATGGTACCAGGCCTTGCCCAGCGTCTTGCGGTCAAAATGAACGATCTCGTCGAGGTGCGGGTGGCCCTCGATCAGCGGCGCAAACGCCGGACGCACCAGCCAGGTGATCCGCGCGGCCGGAAAGCTGCGACGCATCGCTGACAGCGCCGGCAGCGCCATCACGATGTCACCCAACGAGCTGGGCTTGATCAGAAGAATGTCGTTCCATCCATCAGACATAAGTTGCGGATTGTACGCCGAACGCGGCCCTTCGGCAACGGCGATCCGGCATCGGCGGTTGAAATGTCGCTGCGGGGCGATAGAATGGCGGCCGATGCGCAGAGACGCGTCGAAGTGAGCGATAGAGAGGGCATCGCATGGTGAAGAAGGGCAAGTACGTATATGAGTGGCCTCGGCCGATGGTGACGGTCGATGCGGCGGTGTTTCGCCTGTCGGGCGGCAAGGCCCGGCTGCTGCTGGTCGAGCGGAAGAAGGACCCGTACAAAGGCCGTTGGGCGGTGCCCGGCGGATTCATCGAGATGGACGAGGAACTGGAGGACGCCATCGTCCGCGAGCTCGAAGAGGAAACGGGTCTGACGGGGGTGGCGCTGGAGCAGTTGCGGGCGTTCGGCACGGTCGGGCGCGACCCGCGCGGGCGGCAGATCACGGTGGTCTTCACAGGAATCGTCGAGGGGCCCGTCCGCCTCCGCGCCGGCGACGATGCGGCCAAGGCGCGATGGTTCGATATCGACCGCCTGCCCGCCAATCTGGCCTTCGACCACGACCGGATCGCTCGCGTTGCCATCCGGCGGCTCAAACGCACGAAGGCCTACCGGCACTTGGTGACGGCCTACGGCGGCAAGCGGCGCGCCTGACCGGCGGCGGCCGGGCGAGTCATCAGGAATGATGATCCGCTGTCGGTGTTTTCCACGATTGCACAGAGCGAGAGATTCTGCTAAGGTCTCATGTATATGCTTGGATCGTCGCGAGCCTCGCGACGAAGGCAATGGAAGCCGCGACAGGCACCCGGAAGGAGGATGGGAAAAGATGCGCACGATCATGGAGGATGCCGTCTGGTCGGACGGACCAGAGGCTTGGCAGGCGCCGCGGAGCTTGCTCGATCAAATCGGATGGAAGGGCCTCCTGGCCGTGGGGTGGCGCTCGACCCCCCTGCTGCTGCGACCGATCGCCCTGCCCTACACACTCATCGCCTACAGGAGACTCCTGGCGGCCAGCGACTGTCCCGAGCGTCTTCTGACGCTGCACAGCCGGCAATACCAGGCGTCGCTCCTGTTCCGCACGCTTCGGCCGAGATTTCGCAAGACCCACGCGCTGCTGCGGTCTTTCGAGGCTAACTGCCCGCGTACGATGACACCGCCGGAACCGCAGCAGGACCAGGCGTCTCTGGCGCAACTGCGGTTTGCGTAGCCGCTCGCGGGCGCGCCCGACTCGTCGGACAATCGCAGGCAACGGATTGACAGGTTGCCCCGGCGGCCCTACGCTGGCGCCACGTTGCGGCACCCAGTGGAACGGTCGATAGCAGGAGCATCCGATGAGCAATGAGGCACCCGAAGACTTCCTGACGCCGGCGGCATTGAAGCAGGCGATGAAGGCATTCAAGAAACGTCTGAAGCTGACGCGGCTGGACGCCGAGTCCACGCTGGGCGGAGGGCCTTTCAGCGGGGGCCGCAGTTGCGATATCGTGGCGATCCAGCCGCCCAACCAATACCCCCGCCAGGTCTGGGACAAACTCGTCGAGATGGGCAAGCTCCGGCACGCCGGCGGCGGCCTCTATGAGTTGCGTCAGGACCCCAACGTGCGTTGACGCTCGCCTCGCAGGGCCGGCGGACCGCAGGGGCAATCACTCGGCCGCGCCGGGAGCAGGCTTTCTTACCTGCTGGTTGAACATCCGCAGCCGAACGGCGATCGCGCCGAGGGCCCACTCGATGTAGTGCAGGGAATGCGCGGGCTGGCGATGGCGCTCGATCATCAGTCCGTATTGGGCGGCGTTGAGGAACTTGGCGATGACATGGGAGCTGATCTGCGTCGGATCGGCAGCCCAGACCTTCAACTGCTCGTACTGCCGGCGCAATCGTGCGCTGCCGCGTAGCTGTTCGGCGCTGAGGTAGTCGCCGGGGTTCAGGGCCAGTTGCAGACCCTTGAGGCACAGGATCAGCGGCTCGTAGTTGGCCCTCCTCTCCAGCCGGATGAACTTGTACTGCTGAATGTATGTCGTCGCCTGGGCCGGTGCCTTGTCGCCGATGTCGTCATGCCCGAGATACCAGTTGCGCCGGCTGCGTCGGGCGAAGACCAGTTCGTGGCCGAGGCGCTCCTGTGTGATCTCGTCGCGGCCCATGCGCGAGACCCACAGACCGCCCGGTTTGCGTTCGGAGCCCCCGCCCAGGGCCAGCAGACACTTGACGAACCCAATCGGCAGGACGTTCTGCTCCCCGATCCGGCTCTTGAACAGTTGGAGCGACAGATGCAGGCTGTGCGGACGGACCTGGAAGAAGCCGACCAGTTCGTGGATCAACTGGTTCATCAGCCAGGGATCGGATGTGGCCGGGCGCGACAGCTCGCCGGCGATGCTCAGCCGTCCAGGCGCCAGTTCGAGGAAGCCCGAACTGCGCCGCCGCTGTCCGGAGCCGGTGTGGTCGTCGATATAGCCGCCCAGCTTCCAGCAGAGGACA
This sequence comes from Phycisphaerales bacterium Planc_01, assembly GCA_001603075.1. Taxonomy (GTDB): domain Bacteria; phylum Planctomycetota; class Phycisphaerae; order Sedimentisphaerales; family Anaerobacaceae; genus Anaerobaca. The sequence continues at coordinate 119,404 of LVBB01000148.1, forward strand.
TCGAGACAGAAATCGTAGAAATAGCGGAACCCGTCGTAGGCCGGATCGGACGCCCTGCTGGCGCTGCGTCGGGGCTCGACGGCGTCGGCCCCGAGGTTGCTCAGCTCCAGTTCGAAGCCAAGCGGCACCAGACCCGGCTGACGGTTCGAGCGAATGCGGCTGAGGTTGGCCTCGGCCACGCGTGGATCGAAAATACTCCGGGAGGCGCGGACGGCGTACTTGACGTAGTCGATCAAGTCGAACTTGTCGGGCGGCATCGTCAGGCCGCGTTCGACGATCCGTTCCACGTCGCTGCGGCTGGCGTTGACCATCTGCAAGGCGGCCAGCAGACTGACCGAGCGGGCAAAGTATCGCTCACTCGTCCGCAGGTGCTCGAGATCGAAACGGTGCCGGCTCTGGATCTGCTCGTCGAACTCGTTGAGCAGCACTTGCCGCAGGACCAGTGCCAGATAACTGCCCAGATACGGAGCGGCTGCCGGTTCGGTGAGGAGGTGCCGGATGCTGGGACGCGGACGGTCCAGCTCGCGTTCCAGATAGTAGTCGCTCATCGCCTCGCTGTGGTAGTGGCTCATCACCAGATCGCGTTCGGTCGTGCCCAGAAGTTCCCGCTGGGCCCGGCGCTCGATCTCAGCGTCGGCCGTCCGCTCGCCGGGACGCGTGTGCCTCTGAAGGAACCGTTCGATCCGTTTGCGGAGCCACAGTTCGTGGATGAGGTTGACGTGAAAGCGGTCGCCGAAGTGTTTTCGCATCGACTCGGGTGTCACCAGAAAAGCCTGCGCCTCGACCTTGCCGTGCGCGGTGTAGATATGCACCGTCTCCCGCCGGTATCGCTTGCCCTCGTACCGGTCCACCTCGGCCATCGCCGAGCCGGGCACGTCATAGATGACCAGCCCTTCGATCCGGGCGTCAGGCGTCTTGACGCCATAGTAGTAGACGTTATCCGGACTGACCCGACGATGCCCCGGCAGGAAGGCCGGCTCGGCAAAGAGTACCTTCTCGTCGATCTTCGAGGGCTTTCGCGTGAAGGCAATGCCGCTGACCGACTTGAAGATGCGACTGTCTCGCAGCGATCCATAGACGAAGAGATTGACTTTGCGTTTGGGCATATCCCGCCTGATTCATCGCGTCGGACTGCTTCGACTTCGGCTACGGGTCGCGCACGATGCGGCCCCGCAATCGCCAGAGCTCCCGAAAGGCCCGCAGGACGACGCGGAGACTGGCCCCGGTTTGCCGGCCGGCCGTGCGCGGATAGTGATGCACCCCCTTCTGCGTAATCGTATACCCTTTCCGTACGGCCCGCGCCAGGATCTCCGTATCGATCAGCGCCCCGGTGCTTTCCATCGTGATCCGATCGAAAAGGCTTCGCCGATACAGCTTGAAGGCGCAGTCCACATCGCGGACCTTCATTGAGAATACCAGGCCGGTGACCTTTGTCCAGAGCCATCCGTTGATCTTCCGCACGAGGTTGTCCCGCCGGTCGATCCGATAGCAACTGACGATGTCGTAGTCGGCCATCAGAGGCAGCAGAGCCGGCATCTCGCCGATGTCGAACTGGCCGTCGCCGTCGGTATAGAAGACCAACTCCTTGCGCGCGGCGCGAAACCCCGACTGAAGGGCCGCGCCGTAGCCCCGATTACGCTCGTGGCGGATCACACGAACGCGGTCGTTGCCGGCGGCGATCTCATCGGCGATCCGCCCGGTCGCATCGACACTGCCGTCATCGACGATGATGACCTCGTAGTCGGCCCCCAGCCCTTCGAGCACGCGGATCGCCTGCTCAGCCACGCGACGGACGTTGTCCTGCTCGTTATAGCAGGGAAAGAACACCGAGATCGACACGGCCGATGGAGAAACGCCGTCGGGTGACACAGGGCTGTCCGCCTGGGCCATGGCTCACCACCTCTTTCGATTGGAGATGGAGTCCCGTTCGGCCAGGTACTGCTGCATCTGTCGGGCATAGGTTTCGGACGCCTCGCGGTTGCCCTGAGCATCGGCCAGTTGCTTGAGCCGCACCATCGCCAGGCGCGCCGCTTCGAGGCGCAGGTTGTAACCGTGATGGCCGGCGTAGCTCGACTTGTTGGCCTCGAAATGCGTGGTGTACTCGACACAGATTTCGTCGACGCGAGGTCGCAGTTCCGCGAACTGCGCCGCGATCAGCAGCAGGTCGAGCATCGGCCCCGGCGACGGATCGAGGTGAAACGCCTTGATCAACATGTCGAGCCCCTGTTCCTTCTGGCCGCTCTCTCTGAGCACCAGCAGGTTTCGACCGACAGAGAAGTTGGCGGTGAACTCGTCGGGATAGGTCGTCTGACCGGTGAACATGCCGTCGAACAGCTTCTTGCCCTTCTCGGTTGAGACGTTGACGAACAGTTTCTGCTTGTTGTTGATGAAGACTATCCGCCAGTTGGGGTCGTATTCCAGGCCGTAGACAAAACCTTTGTCGAACTGATTGGCCGGCATCAGGACCACCCAGACGTCGAACGTGTCGAGCTGCTCGGTGACCCACGCGCCGATCTCGCGGTACTCGGCGGCGGTCAGGTTGCGTCCTTCGTAGGCGGCCCTGCGTGCGGCCGGCCCGCCCGTGAGGATCTCCGTCCACAGGTCGAACGTCCGGGTGTCGTAGGCCGCCTGGGCCCGACCGTCCATGAACAACTGCAGCGGCGTCCGCCCGGTCTCGGGATCGGGGTCCTGGCCCCAGGCGATGAACCCGCCTTCCGTCCAGTAGTTGAACATATTGCCGGAGAGCTTGTTCTCACGGATGAACTGGCAGGCGTAGAACGGCTTGGCGTCGGAGGCGGTCATTCGCATGAAGATGGACGTCAGCCTCGGATCGGCCGGCCAGTAGTCCAGGTAGATTTGCTTGAACCTCAGCCCCACCCACAGGCCGAATCCAAGGACGGCGCCGGTCACGGCCAGCGCCGCCACCGGCCAGACCAACGCGACAGGCGGCAGACCAGCAGTTCCCTGCGAACGCTTGCGGTCGCGAGAGAAGACCGCCATCAGCGGAAAGCCCGCAAATGCCAGGAGCACTCCAAACGCCAGGAGCCAGAAACGAGGCTGGATTTGGCCGGCATGGCCCGGCACCGGCAGAAACAGCCAGGGCCAAAAGACCAAACGCCACAGTCCCAATACGACCAGCGCCGCCGCCATGCCGAGCAGGACCGTGCGGTCAACGGCCTCGCGAAGGCCGGAATCGGCCGGCTGGGCGGTGCCGCGACCCTTCGCCGTCGTCAGCACGAAGCCAACGATCCGCTGCACCAGCAACGCCAGCACGGGACAGGCGGCGAATGCGGCGACGGGAATGAACCGGCGAGATCGGATCGCCATGTAGACCGTCAGTGCCGCCACGAGCAGCAAGGCGATGTCGATCCTCGGCCCCACGGTCGTATCATCGTCTGCGGCCCGCTTCCTTGGGGAACGCTCCGCCACCAAAGCACGCACGGACAGGACCGCCCACAGACACACAGCCAGCCAGAGAAGGACGTACATCACCAGGAACGGAATCGCGGTGCCGACGGGATTGGCCCAGTCCAGCGCCCGATGCCATTCGTGCACGTCGCGCCATCGCTCGGCATGCTCGCTGACCGAGATGACGAAGGTGTGCGTCAGGTTGGTCAGGTGGAACGGATTGAACAGGACCATCGCAACGAACGCGACCGCCCCAGCCCCGACCGTGTGCAGCAGCGCCCGGCGTTCCAGGACGCGAATCGTCTTGTCCCTCGACGAGAGCACCACCGCCGCGAGCGCCACGGCCAGGACGAACATGCCCAGACAGGTCAAACGTCCGCCGGCCGCGTGGTCGGCGAAGATCTTCAGCACGCGCTCGTTCATCGTATTGGGCGGCGCCGGGAAGTAACGCACCAGCAGCAGCAGAAACACCACGCCCGTCGCCACGGCGTGCAGGGCCGTCACGGCAGCGTCGCTGATCCGCCGGTGGAAAACCGCCGCGACACTGCCGCCGGCAGCCAGCAGCAGGAACGCGACCATCCAGTCGTTTCCTGCGCTCGGCGCAACGGCGTGACGCTGCGGGAAATACTCGTTGGTCAGCTCGGCCAGGCGACCGAGAAACTGGTGCGTCAGGCCGTAGAGGACCATCCACGTCAGGATGCTGTAGACCGCCACCAGCCAACGTCTCGGCAGTCGCACGATCAGGTGCCAGCCCACGAACGGGACCAGCACGATGAATGCGTAGATGTACCCGCCGTGGACGTTGGACCAGAAGACAATCACCGGCACGATCAGCCAGACGTAGAGCGCGTTGCGGTGGCTCGTCAGCGCCAGGATCAGGATGAAAACCGCCACGAGAAGATTGGAGAAGCCGGCCGGACGAATATCGAAGAACGACCGGCCGATGAACAAAGCGAAGCCCGATGCCGCGGCCGCCGGCGCGGGGGCCACGCCCATCAGTCGGGCGGTCAAGTAGATCGCAGCGACCGCCAGGAAGTAGACAGCGAACTTCCAGATCACCAAAGCGTTGAAACAGGGCTCCGCCGCCGAGCCCAGCATCGTCGTGAGCCGGTAGAAGATCACATGCGTCAGCCAGTTTTGGTTGATCCAGCCGGTCGGGTGCCATTTGCGGACGGTTTCGAGGCCCACCTTCTCGGTGATCCATCGGGCCCAGCCCGGCCAGGTCTCGACCTCGGCCTCCGTCGGGCCGGCGTCGTGGCTGTTGGCGCTGAATGGCTCGACCGTGTCCACACCGTGGTTGACGAAGTGCCGCCCGCACGCCATCGCCACCCATGTGTCGCCGGCGGCCACCATGTGCGTGCAGGCGTGAAACGCGAAGATCAGCATCGCCAGCCAGCCGACTACCACCGACAAGCGGGAGAGCGTCGAGCGTCCCTGCGTCGTGAGCAATGTGCCTGCCTCGCCGGTCTGGTTTTCCGCCATTCGCCTACTTTCCAACAGGTTTCGACTCATAATATCGCAGAAGGATACGTTCTTCTGCTTCTATCGTCAAGAACGGCCCCCCGGCTGTTGCCCTTTGTCGAAAACTCTGCGTGGACCGCGAATAGGGCCGTGGCGGCGCGTGCGACAGCCTTTGCCAGAGGACGCGATGCTCCAGCCCCCGCCGCTTGCCTATCGATGGGCGTGACGGCTCAGCGAGCCAGCCACTGCTCCAGTCGGTCGAGGCCCTTGGTGATATTCTCCATCGAGCAGGCGAAGCTCAGCCGAACGTTGTCGTCGCAGCCGAATGGCAGGCCGGGAACCAGAGCCACGTTGGCCTGTTCGAGCAGGGCCGTGGCGAATTCCATGCTGCTGGTGATCTTCGCGCCGCCGATGGTCCGTTCGAAGTGGACGCTGACGTCCGGGAAGCAGTAGAACGCCCCGGCCGGCTCGGCACACTGAAGCCCCTCGATGGCGTTGAGCCGCTCGGCCATGTACCTGCCGCGCTTCTCGAACTCGACCCGCATCGCCTCGATCGTCGCATCGGCCTCCGGGCCCATCGCAGCGATCGCCGCGTATTGGGCGAACGTCACCGGGTTGGAGGTCATGTGGTCCTGGAGTCGGGACATCGCCTTGATGATGTCCAGCGGCCCGGCGGTGTAGCCCAAGCGCCAGCCGGTCATCGAAAAGGCCTTGCTCAGGCCGTTGAGCGTCAGGGTCCGGCCGAACGCGTCGTCACTCAGCGCCGCGAAGCTGATGAACTTCGAGTCGCCGAAGATCAGCTTCTCGTAGATCTCGTCGCTCATCACGCAGACGTTCGTGCCTTCGAGCACCTTGGCCAGCGCCCGCAGCTCGTCGGGGGTGTACATGAAGCCGCCGGGGTTGCTGGGCGAGTTGATGATGAGCATCGCCGTCTTGGGCGTGATGGCGGCCTTGAGCTGCTCCGGCGTGATCTTGTAGCTGTTGGCCTTGTCCGTCTCGACGATCTTCGTGACGCCGCCGGCCAGCTTGATCGCCTCCGGATACGTCACCCAGTACGGCCGCGGCAGCAGCACCTCGTCGCCCGGATCGAGCACCGCCTGCATCGCCTCGTAGACCGAGTGCTTGCCGCCGATGTTGACGACGACCTGCTCAGGGGCGTATTTCAGCCCGTTCTCGCGTTCGAGCTTCCTGGCGATGGCGGCCCGCAACTCGATGATGCCCGCGGCGGGCGTGTACTTGGTCTTGCCCTCGTTGAGGGCCTTGATCGCGGCGTCCTTGATGTACTGCGGCGTATCGAAATCGGGCTCGCCCGCCCCGAAACCGACCACATCGATCCCCTGCGCCTTCAGTTCCTTGGCCCGGGCCGTCACCGCGATCGTCGCCGAAGGCGGCACGCTCTTCGCTCGCTGACTGACTTTGATCATCCAAACACCTTTCTCACAGGGTTCTCATTCCAACAACAGCCGCGTCATTAAACCCAAATCCGCCCCCCCGTCAAGCGAATTCGCCCGGGGGGACGACCCTTGACGGGGCGAAGGATAGCGGTAGGATGGGCCGCGGATGAACGATTTCACTGCTGATAGCCGATCTCCACATGCCCCCCGGGAAGCCGGTGGCAGCGAGAGGCACCGTCAATGAAATGGACATTACGCACGAAGATACTCTTGGGCTATGGTATCGCCCTTGCCCTGATGGTGGTCATTCTTGCGTGGTCCTACGCCAATCTGCGAGGACTGGGCAGAGCCAGCAATGCCATTCTTACGGAGAACTACAACAGCATTCTGGCCGCTGAGAACATGATCAACGCCATCGAACGGCAGGACAGCGCCATCCTCCTGCTGATCCTGCGCTATCAGGATGAGGGGCTTCGACAGTTCGCAGAGAACGAAAGTCAATTCCTGCAGTGGCTGGCCCGTGCGAAGGACAACATCACCATCGAGGGCGAAGCCGAGATCGTGGCCGCGATCGATTCGGGGTACGGGGCATATCTGGGCCGCTTCTCCCGGTTAAGCCTTTCGCTACGAACGGAACCAGCCGACGTGAATACGCTCTACCACGAGACGGTGTTGCCTTCGTTCAAATCGGTTCGTGATGCGTGCATTCACCTGCGCGAGATCAACCAGAAAACGATGTTCGAGGCCAGCGAGCACGCTCGATATGTGGCCACGCGCGCGATCGTGTCGATGCTGACCCTCGGCATGGTGGCGATTGGAGTCGGACTGGCGTTCAGCCTCCTGCTTTCAGCCCTGTTGACCAAACCTCTGTCGCGGATCATCGCAGCCACGCACAAGATCGCCGAGGGCGATTACGATGTCGAAGTCGGGCGCGCCTCGTCGGATGAGTTGGGGCGACTCGCGACCGACTTCAACCTCATGACCAGGAAGCTGCGCGCGTACAGGGACTTGAACGTCCAGGAAATCGTCTCTGAGAAACAAAAGAGCGAGGCAATCATTCGCAGTGTCGATGACGGTCTCGTGGTGGTCGACACAGACTTCAAGGTGGCCGATATCAACCCGGCCGCGACGGCGATCTTCGAAAGACGCCGACTCGACGTCGTCGGAAAGCACTTTCTCGAGCTCGTCAGCAACGAAGAACTACTCGGCGACATGCGGCAAGTTTGTGAATCGGGGCGGACACCGTCGGTCCCGGAAGCGGGCGAGAACCTCCTGAGCATTGAACGCGGCAGCCAGCAGCGGCACTATCAGTTTTCCATCACGCCCGTGAAGTCGGCGGACGCGGGGGTCATCGGCGTCGTACTCGTGCTCCGGGACGTCACGCGGCTCAAGGAGCTGGATCGGCTCAAGAGTGAATTTGTAATGGCCGCCTCGCACGAACTGCGGACTCCGCTGACGAGCATGAGCATGAGCGTAGAGCTTCTGCGGGAAAACGCGGCCGGCAAATTGAACGACAACGAACGTCAATTGCTCGAAGCCGCCCATGAGGAGATGCAGCGGCTCAGAGCTCTGGTCAACGACTTGCTCGACATCTCGAAGATCGAAGCCGGCAAGATGGACATGGCATTCGATCGGACGCCCGTCGCCATGCTGCTCGAAAAGGCGGTCGCCATGCTCAAGAACCAGGCGGACGAGAAATCCATCGAGTTGTCGTTCAAGATCGCCGAAGACCTGCCCGATGTCAAGGTCGATGCAAACAAGATCGCATGGGTGCTGACCAACCTGATCTCCAACGCGATGCGCTACACCGACACGGGAGGGTCCATCCGGCTCAGCGCCGAGGCGATCGGTCCGCAGATTCAGGTTTCCGTCACCGACAGCGGCGCCGGTATTCCCTACGAGTACCAGTCGCGTATCTTTGACAAGTTCGTGCAGGTCAAGACCGACAAATCGGTGGGGGGGACCGGCCTGGGGTTGGCCATCTGCAAGGAAATCGTGCGAGCGCACGGCGGTACGATCTGGGTCGATTCGGTCCCCGGCCAAGGCAGCACTTTCACGTTTACGATCCCGGTGGTAGAATGGGCGGGAAATGAAAGGACCAGAAGATGAAGACCCGATCGGTTCTGATCGTCGATGATGAGAAGAACATTCGCTTGACCTTGGCGCAGTCACTCGAAGCCCTGGAACTGGAGATCGACACGGCCGTCAACGGCGAAGAGGCCCTTGCGAGGATGAAGGACAAGAGCTTCTGTCTGATGCTCCTGGACCTCAAGATGCCCGGGATGGACGGCCTGGAGGTACTGCGATGGGTCAGCGAGAATCGGCCCGACGTGCGCGTGATCGTCATCACGGCGCATGGGAGCATCGACTCGGCCGTCGATGCCATGAAGTACGGCGCCGTGGACTTCATTCAGAAGCCCTTTTCTCCTAAAGAAATCCGCGATCTGGTGTCGAAGGTCCTCGACAGAAGCACGCTCACCGAGCCGAAAGCCCATGATTACGACGCCCGGATCGAAATGGCCAAGAAGTGTGTGGGCGAAAGACAGTTCGAGGCGGCCGCCGAGCACGCGCGCAGCGCCATCGCCATCGACGCCTCCCGTCCGGAAGCATTTAACTTTCTGGGCGCCCTCCACGACGTTCGAGGCAGCCGCCTGGAGGCCCAGAAGAACTATCGCGCCGCTCTTTCCATCGACCCGACGTATGAACCGGCCCGCGTCAATCTTTACCGCTCGACAAACGCCAAGCCCGGCGGCAGCGTGGCATTCGTCCGGGAAGAGGCGGGACCGGAGAAGGAAGGCTAAATGCCGGCGGACAGAAGCCTTTTCATCATTGTCGTGGGTTGCGGACGGCTCGGCACCTATCTGGCCGACCATTTGAGCCATGAAGGTCACAGTGTGGTCGTGATCGACACGAACTGCGCGGCGTTCGCCTACCTTTCGGCCGAGTACAGCGGCTTCAAGGTCGAAGGAGACGCCACGGAATTGGCCGTGCTCAAGCAAGCCAAGATCAACGAAGCGGACATCGTCGTCGGTGCCACCCACAATGACAACGTCAATCTCATGATCGCCCAGATCGCCCAGAAGGTCTTCAACGTGCCCAAGGTCATGGCAAGGATTCTCGAACCCCAGCGCGAGAAGCTCTGCCACACGCTGGGCATCGTGACAATCTGTCCAACCACCCTGGCGGGCGACGGAATCCTCGCATCGATACGAGGGTTCTCGATCCCGGCGCAGGAGGGAGCTGACCCATGCACACCGTGATCGTCGGCGGCGGAAAGCTCGTCTACTTCCTGTGCCGTTCCTTCCTGGCCAAGGGCTACCAGGTTACGATCGTCAACCGCAGCGCAGCCGAGTGCACGTGGCTGGCGCGACAGTCGAAGGCCACCATTGTGCTCGGCGACGGGAGCGACCCACGGATATTGCAGGAAGCGGGCGCCACGACGGCCGACGCCGTCCTGGCGGCAACACCGAACGACGAGGACAACCTGGTGATCTGCCAGTTGGCTTCCCTCCGTTTTGGCGCGCCCCGAACGCTCGCCCTGGTCAACGATCCCGATAATGAGGCTACGTTTCAGAAGCTCGGCGTCACCTCGGCGTTTTCGACAACCCACCTGGTCTCCAGCCTGATCGAACAGCGTGCGGGTTTCGAGGAAATCACGGCGATGACTTCCGTGGCCGAGGGAAAGGTCAACGTGACCGAAGTCCTCGTCAAACCCACGTCGCCCGTCGTCGGTCGAGCGCTGGCCGAGATTCAATTGCCGGACAATTCGCTCATTGGGTGCGTCCTGCGCGACAGCGAAGCTATCGTGCCTCGCGGCTCGACGACACTGAAGCCCTTGGATCGCCTTGTCGTGATCACGCTTCCGGAGAACCATGGGCAGGTGCTCAGAGCGCTCACCGGCGACGATACGTAAGACCAAGGAGCGACTGTGCGACTCAGGACCAATTTGGCGCAGCAATACGCAGGCGTTCTTCACTACACCGGGCTGATCCTCGTTCTGGGCGGTTTGCTGATGTTGTGTCCGCTTGCGGTGTTGGTTGCGTGGCCGCAGGAGAGCCGTCACGCCGCTGCCTTCCTCATCCCGGCGGCGGTGCTTTGTGTCGTGGGCGCCGTCCTGTGGCGCGCCTTTCGCGCCGCCGGCACCAGGGGCCTCTCCGCTCAATACGCCGGTGTCGTCGTTCTGCTGAGTTGGCTTACCATCTGCCTGTTCAGCGCCTGGCCGTTGGCGGCCGCACTGAAGATGAGTTTCACTCATGCCTTCTTCGAGTCCGTCAGCGGATGGACGACGACCGGCCTGTCCGTCGTGGACGTCACGCAGACCCCGCACCTGATCCTGCTCTGGCGCAGCATCATGCAACTGGCCGGAGGGGCCGGATTCGCCATCATCATGCTGGCGGCCCTCCTGGGGCCCGTCGGGCCGGCGCTGACTCTGGCGGAAGGACGGACCGACCAGTTGGTCCCTCACGTTCGCCAGTCCGCCAAGCTGGTCCTGTTGCTGTACGCCGGTTATGCTGCAGCAGGTGTGACGGCCTATGCCCTATCGGGCATGAGCGTCTTCGATGCGATCAACCATGCGTTTGCAGCCATCTCAACCGGCGGGTTCTCCACGCGGTCTGAGAGCATCGGTCATTGGGATTCGCCGCTGGTGGAGGCTGTCAGTATCCCCCTGATGGTGCTGGGCAATATGAACTTTCTGACCGCTTATCTGCTCTTTCGCGGAAGGTTCAGGGCGGTCTCGCGCAGCGGCGAATTGCGTCTGATGGCGGTCCTGCTGCCGGTCTGCATGCTCTGTCTGCTGTTCTCGGTCTGCCTGCCGCTGTACGCGACATTGGGAAAGAGCGTTCGTGTGGCGGTGTTCGAAACCTTCACCGCCTTGACCACCACGGGGTTCTCCACCGTCAGTTACGACCGATGGGGTTCGGAGAGCATATTCATACTGATCGTTCTGATGCTGGTCGGTGGCGGCGCCTGTTCGACGGCCGGCGGCATCAAGCAATACCGCGTCTACGTTCTGTTCAAGACAGTCACGTGGGACATTCGCCGGGCACTGTTGCCCAGGACCGCCGTGGTAGAAAATCACATCTGGCAAGGCGAAAGCAAAGACTTCATCAGCGAGGACCGCCTCCGCCGAGTGGGCACGTTCGTGTTTCTCTACCTGGCCACCTACTTCCTCGGCGTCGCCATTGTCGCGGCCCACGGCTACGGCGTCAAAGAGTCACTTTTTGAGTTCGCCTCCGCCCTGGGGACGGTGGGCTTGTCCGTTGGCGTAACCAGTTCGCAGGCGCCTCGCCTCGTGCTCTGGACCCAGATCGCCGGCATGTTCCTCGGCCGTCTCGAGTTCTTCGTCGTGATCGTAAGCCTCGTCAAGATAGCCGAGGACGCGCTGTCCATGCTCTCTCTCGGGCGAGCGAGAGAAGGAAGGAATTGACGATCTGGCCGTCTGAACGGTCGCCGTCAGGCGGCGCCGATGCCGGCGAAGAGGCGGCGGGTGGCTTGGGTGCTTTCCTTGAACGCCTCCAGCGGGGTCATCGCGTTGGGCGAGCCGGTCTCGATGGCCTGCTCGAGGACGACGTGCGGGCGGACGGACGCCTGGCGCAGCATCTCGGCCAGGGCACGATAGTCGATGTCGCCGGGGCCGAACGCCTCGGTCCAGACGCCGCCCTGCGACTGGCGCAGGTGCAGCTCGCTGATGCGCTTGCCGTAGAGCTTGACGACGTCGAACAGCGCGACCTGCGAGTTGCCGGCGCCGCGATAGACCCAGTGGGCGTCGAGGCAGAGCGTCACGTTCGCCGGGTCGGTGCCGAGCATCATGTGGTGGAACTCGCGTGCGGCCTGCCGCAGCTCCATGTCGTGGTTGTGGTAGGCCAACGTGAGCCCCAGCTTCTTCAACTCGGCTCCAAGCCGGTTCAGTGCCGCGGCCTGCACCTTGAGTTGTTCGTCGTTCTTGTCCTGCGCGCCGCCCCACGCAAGCGGGTTGGGATTGGTCACGACGATCCGGGCCCCGGCCTCTTTGGCCCTGGGGGCGACGGTGAGGATCTGCCGGATGCTCTCGTCGGCCCGGTCGGCCTCGTGCAGCAGGCTGTTGACATAGAACGACCGCATCTCCAACCCGTGCTTCTTCAGCAGCGGCGCCAAACGCTCGACCTGCGCGACGTCGGCAAACGAGGGCTCGAACCCGTTGAGCCCGCTGGCGGCCACCTCGGCCAGACCCTCATCGAGCGACTGGTCGAAGTTGCGGCCCTGCCGCTGGTAGAACACCGACCAGGAGTAGGCGTTGCAGGCCACGTGCAACGTCGCGTTCTGCGCAGCCGTTGCCGACCGGGCCAGGACCGGTGACAGCACCGCCGCCCCTGTCGCCCCAATCACATCGCCCAGGAACATCCGCCGCGTCATCCTTCGCTCTGCCACGATGCCAACCTCCTTCTTCCAACCCTGCGAGTGTCGACTATGGTACGGACACCAAATATGGGGCCTTCTCACGACAAATGCAAGATGATAGGCTTGTCTTTCGTGAATGACACCACTCCGAAGGAGAACGGCAGATGCAACATGGGACGATCCGAATGCAAACGCTTGTCGCGGCGCTGTTTCTTGGCGGGTGGCTCAGCGGTCTTCGGGCCGCACCGGGCCCGGTGGCCATCGAGCCGCACTCGACGCAGGTCGGCAAGTACGAGAAGCTCGAACTGACGCTGAAACCGCAGCGGAGTTACGACAATCCCTTCGATCCGTGCGAGGTGGCGATCGACCTGATGGTTGAGTGCCCCAGCGGGAGATCCCTCGTTCTGCCGGCCTTCTTCGGCCAGGACTACGAGCGGAGGGACTTGCCCGGAGACGGCAAGGCGGTTGCGTGGTGCTATCCCGTCGGCCGAGGGACCTGGAAGGCGCGATTCGCGCCGGCCGAGACGGGAACGTTTGCGATCCGGGCCCGCCTGAGAGACCGCGAGGGCCAATCGCTCTCGCAGGCCATCCGCGTCGAGTGCATCCCATCACAGAGCCGGGGGTATCTCCGCGTCGGTCGGAAGGACCCGAGATTCCTGGAATTCACTGAAGGCGATCCCTTCTTCGCCGTCGGCCAGAACCTCGCGTTCATCGGCGAGAGCCAGTACGTCAACGTCCCCAAGACTGAGGCGATCTTCGCCGAACTGACGCGGAACGGCGCGAACTTCGTGCGGATCTGGACCTGCTGCGAAGACTGGGCCATCGCCATCGAGGCCCGCAAAAGCGCGTGGACGCGTTCATGGAACCGTCAATCGCCCATCGTGCCTTTGCCGGATGGTGAGGGCCGATGCGTCGTAATCAAGGGTGTGGACGGCACATCGATCGAGGTATCCCCTTCGCACCGTGTCGCCCTGCGTCCTGACACGAGCTACACGCTTCGCGGCCGGTTCAAGACCGAGGGTGCAACCGGCCTGCAAGTCCGGGTTGGCGACCACCGCTGGCAGGCACCCGCCGAGGCAGGCACGTGGGATACCTTCGAGAAGGAGTTCACCACTGGCGCGAACGAATACTGGCTGGGCCGCACGACCATCGCCCTTTCCGGTGACGGCACCGCGTGGCTGGCCGAGCTATCGCTGAAAGAAAGTGCCGACGGCGCCGAACTGCTCTGGGAGGCGGAGGTCAACCGCCCCGTACGCGGCTTTTACATTCCGCTCGACTGCTTCATGCTCGATCAGATCGTGCAGGCGGCCGAGCGAAGCGACATCTATCTGATGCTCTGCGTCCTGACGCGCGACCTGTACATGAACTCGTTGTCCGATGCCAGCAGTGCGGAGTACGACCAGGCCATCGCGGACGCGAAGAACTTCCTGCGACACGCCGTGGCCCGCTGGGGCTATTCGACCAGCGTCGGCATGTGGGAGTATTTCAACGAGATCGATCCAGGCAAGCCAACGGATCGCTTCTACGGAGAACTCGGCCGCTATCTCGACGAGATCGACATCTACCGTCACTTGCGGACCACCAGCACGTGGCACCCGTCGGCGCGCGACTGCCGGCTGACGGCGCTGGACGTCGCGCAGTCGCACCACTATCTGCGGCCGGGCCAGGACGACTTCAAGGACGAGGTCGGCGCGATCCTCGACAAGGCGGCCTTCCTTCGCGAGCACGCCCCGCAGAAGCCCGCCCTGCTCGGCGAGTTCGGCCTGGCCACCGACAAATGGGGGCTCAGCGACCACATGAAGCAGGACGTCGAGGGCATACATTTCCGCAATGCGCTGTGGGCGTCGGCCTTTTCCGGACCATCGGGCACGGCGATGTTCTGGTGGTGGGAGCTGTTGGATCAGCAAAATGCCTACCACCACTATCGGCCGCTGGCGGCATACATGGAGGACATTTCGTTCGCGGGACTGACGGCCACGACGGCGACCGCGTCCGACGCACGTCTGCGTGTGCTGGGCTACCAGGGCAGCGATCGCGCCTATCTCTGGCTGTCCAGCAGAGATGCCGCGTGGTGGAATGTCGTCGTCGCCGGGCAGCGGCCGCAAGAGGTCGCGGCGGCAACGCTCGAAGTCGAAGGTCTGGCGCCGGGCGTGTATGCCGTCCAATGGTGGGACACGCGCCAAGGGGTCTGCATCGAGACGCAGCACATTCAGTGCGAGCGGAGTCGGTTGAGCGTTCCCGTGCCGGCGCTACGCAGCGACGTCGCCTGCAAGATCGTACGCCCCTGACTCAGACAACGTCGGCCAGGTCCCGTTCCAACTCCGCCAGGATCGTCTGGAGACAATGGTCGAAGCCGGCGATCAGACCCTCCGGATCGGCCGTCCTGGCGTCGGAGGCGGCCCGATACGACTTGGCGAAGACGACCTCTGGATCGATTCCGCTCTCGGTGCGGAGCAGGAAGAACCGCATCTCGACCACGGCCTTGGGCGCCGCCTTGTCACGAAAGTCGCCGTAGAGAGCGGTGATGTTGGCCTCGATCCGATGCGTGGGCTCGGCGCCGCTGCCGGAACTGAGGACCTGGGCGAACAGCCCGGACCCCGCCAGCCAGTCGCGCGTCTTCTCCGTGACCATCACGGCCGGAGCAATGAGAAACTCGTTGTAGGAATCCGACTCGTAGCGGTGCTCGTCGAGCCGATAGACCAGCCCCCTGCCGGCATACGCCGCATCGATAGTGAACCGGGGCACCGCCAGTATCGCCTTGCCTTCACGGGCGACCGGCGCGGCTTGCCTGGGCGCTTCGAGCATGAAGAAACGCCGACTCGCCGAGGTCGGTCCGGAACAGCCCGCCGGGGCAAGCGAGCAGACTGCCGCAACAAGATACAGGGCCGATCGGGTCCATGTGCGCGTCATTTGTACGCCTCCGATTCACGTGGGGGTTTGCTGAAGAACAGCTCCGAAGGACGGGCCCTGAGACTCTCGGTCAGGTCCCGCAGATTGTCGGAAATCTCGCGGAAGTTCCCGATGATAACCTCAATTTCCGGCTTCTCGGTTGCGACGAGCCGGTCGATGCTCGCCAGGGCCCGGTTGAGCCGGGCGACCACCTCCGGCAGGTTGGTCCCGCCGGCCATCCCCTCGGGCGCCGCCAGCAGACGCCGAAGGTTGTCGTTCGTGACGCGGACCTCTGCGATCAGGCGCTTCGCCTCGCCGCTCAGCGCCGGAACGTTGGCGTCGGTAACGGTCTGATCCAGCGAGGCCAGCAGCCGCCGCGTCGCATCGCTGATGCCCTCCGTATCGAGCGATTGGACCTTCTGCCTCGCCTCGGCCAGAAGACCCGTGGCCTCCTCGCTGACCCGGGCCAGATTCGCTTCGCCCACGGCCTTCTCGACGGCGACGAGCGTCTGACGGAACGAATCGACAAGCCCCTCGAAGTCGATCTCCTGCAAGCGAATCAGAATCTTGTCGAGCGAGTCCTTCAGGGTCGTCAGTTCGCTCGGCGCCGACGGGATGTAGATGTGCTCGGGCGTCCACGGCACCTCCAGGACGGGGAAACGAGCGGGATCGAGATAGTTCGCTTCGAGATAGCCCTGCCCTGTGAGGATGTTCGAGTTGATGCGGACCCGCAGCCCACGTGCGATCATCTGTTCGAGGACGGATTCGGTCCGATCGACGGCGAACTGGGGCATCGTCTCCCGTGGCACGAAGAAGACGACGCGCACGAAAGGCTCGAATCCGGACAGCCGCCCGTTCTCACGCGGGATCTCGTATGTGCCGCCGGCAAACGCAATGGTCTCGACCTGGCCGATGCGAACGCCGCGAAACTCGACGGGCGAGCCGACGGTCAGGCCCGTGATGGATTCATTGAAGTAGGTCTCGAACTTCAGCTTGCCCGGAGCGAAGAGACCGGAGCCGAAGATGACCACGGCGACCAGCAGCAACACCGTCGCGAGAATGACGAAGACGCCGATCTTGAAGTAGCTCGGTTTCCTTCCCATCAAACCAATCCGTCCCAATCTCTGTATTGACGAATGCAGAACACGTTTCCGGCCGCCCTCATACCGCCTCGCCCGACGACTGACGGTTGAAGAACTGACGCACCCACGGATCGTCGCTGCGGTCGCGCAGGTCCTGGGGCCGGCCGGCGGCGATAATGGTCTTCCGTTCCTTGTCGAGCATGATCACACGGTCGGCCACCGTGAAGATGCTCGGCAGTTCGTGGGTCACGATAACGAATGTGATCTTCAGCGTGCGCGACAATTCGACGATCAGATCATCGAGCTGCGCCGCGGTGATCGGGTCCAGCCCGGCCGACGGCTCGTCCAGGAAGACGATCTTCGGATCGAGGGCCATCGCCCGGGCGATCGCCGCGCGTTTACGCATCCCGCCGCTGAGCTCCGAAGGCATCCGATGCCCCGCCTCCTGGAGCCCCACCACCTTCATCTTCATCCGGGCGATCGTCTCCATCGCTCCTCGCGGCAGGCTCGTGAACTCCTCCAGAACCAGACAGATGTTCTCGATCAGAGTCATGGAGCCGAACAGCGCGCCGTTCTGATAGGCCACCCCGATCCGGCCTAACAGGGCGCGACGCTCCTCGCCGGTGGCGGTGACGATGTCGGTCCCGTCGACAAGGATGCTCCCGGTCATCGGTTGATGCAGTCCAATCATGTGCTTGAGCAACGTGCTCTTGCCGCACCCCGAGCCGCCCAGGATGCAGAAGACCTCGCCGGCGCGCACCTCGAACGCCACGTTCTGAAGGATGACGTGGTGGTCGTAGCCCACGGTCAGATCGCGGACCTGAATGATCGGCGCATTGGAAGCCGTCATCCGCTATATCCCCAGGTAGTAATACACCACGGCGAAAACCCCATCGGCCAGGACGATGGCCACGATCCCACTGACGACGGCGCGGGTCGCCGAATCGCCGACGGCGCTGGGGCTGTTGCCGGTCTGCAGGCCCCGCAGGCATCCGATGCCCGCGATCAATGCGCCGAAAACGACGGTCTTGACCAGCCCGCCGAACAAGTCACCCAGACTTGCGGCCTGCTGAATCTCCTCGACGTAGGTCGTCACCGGGTAACCGAACGACCGCATCACCAGCCCGCAGCCGATCAGGCCGAACAGCATGTTGAACAGGGTCAGCAGCGGCATCACGCCGACGGCTGCCACCATCCGGGGCAAGGCCAGAAACCGAACGGGGTCCACCCCCATCGTGACCAGGGCATCGACCTCTTCATTGACCTTCATGGTCCCCAGTTCAGCGGCAAATGCTGACCCACTGCGGCTGGCCAGAATGAACGCCGTGATCAAAGGGCCCAGCTCACGAAACAACGAGATGGCGACAAGATCGGCGACGTAGATCTCGGCGCCGAACTTTCGCATGGCGATCGCCGACTGAAAGGCCAGGATCAGCCCGATCAGGAAGCCCATCAACGCGACGATCCCGACGGCATTGGCCCCGGCTTTTTCCGCGATCAGGAAGGTATCGGCCCAGCGCAGACGACTCGGACGAATCAGAACGCCCAGCAGCCGAACGAAGATCTCCCCCAGGAAACCGACCTGGGAATGAAAGCCCATGACGAATTCATGGGCGGCCTGGCCGAGGCCATTGACCGAGCGGATCAGCAGACCGGGCCCGCGCGCCGGCGCCGACGGCCGACCGGGATCGAACAGCTTCATCATCTCGCCGAGATCGTCCCGCAGCCCCCGGATGCGAAAGCCCCCTTTTCCGTCTTCCTGGGCGGCACGCAGTTCGAAGAGCAGGGCCATGCCCGCGGCATCGAGACTCTCGACGCCCTTGGCGTCGATCTCGATGACAGACGGTTTCCGTTCGGCGAGATTCCGCATCACTTGAGGCCAGAGGCCCTCAACGCTGTCGGCGTTGAGCGTCCCTTTCAAGGTCAGACGCACCCCGCCACCGTCGAGCGGTTCCCAGTCCAGACTGGCGGTATCGGAACGTGCCACGGCTTTCCTTGCCATCGTCTTTCTTCGCATCCATGCCCCAACGCGCCAGACCGGCGGAATCGCCTATCGCGCGTCCCCTGCCGCCCGAATCGCCCACCGGCCGACGAGCCGCCGCAGAGATGCCTGACTATACTGTGGCCACAGCCCCGAAGCAAGTTCCATCCGGCCGCCCGTGTCTGCAGAACAGGGCGTAGGGACGCCCATACGTCCAATAGGTCCATTAGGATTTGTCCTCCGGTCGGCGTAAGAAACCCACGACAGCGGCAGACAGGGGGAGAATAGATCAAGCCCAAGGATGAATCGGGGAGAGAGGATTTGAACCTCCGACCTCTGCGTCCCGAACGCAGCGCTCTAGCCAAGCTGAGCTACTCCCCGGTCGTCGAAACACGTAGTATAGCACGTGTCGCGAAGGACTGCAAGCTATAACAAGTTCACCGGGTCGATGTCAACAGCAATTTTCACCGCCGGCCGAATTGGCGGCGACGTCCGCAGTTCGGCGAACAATCTGCCCATGATCGCCGGGGTGGGCGTCTGGACCACGATCTGGAGGCGGTGGAACCGCTGGATTCGGCTGATGACCGCAGGCATCGGCCCGCGAACCTTCACCTGCAAGGCGTGTCGGGCGACGGCATCGTCGATTCGCAGGCGCATTTTGTTGGCGGCCTCCTCCAGGCGATCGTACGTCTCGTCGCGCATCACGATCGTCGCCAGCCGCCACAGCGGGGGCAGCGTGCAAATCTCACGGTGTTTCATCTCCTCGTGCACAAACCCCTCAAAATCATGCTTGAGGGCGAATTGGATCGTCGGCTGGTCGGGGAAGTAGGTCTGGACGAAGACGGTGCCGTGTTTTTCCGAGCGTCCGGCTCGTCCGGCCACCTGCGAGATCAGTTGGAACGTCCTCTCGTTGGAGCGAAAGTCCGGTAAATACAGACAGGTGTCGGCGCTGACGACGCCGACCAGTGTGACGTTCGGGAAATGCAGGCCCTTGGCGAGGATCTGGGTGCCCGCGAGAATGTCGATTCGGCCCTGGCCGAACTCCTTGAGCAGGCGGTAGTAGTCCCGGCTGGCCATCGAGTCGCTATCGACCCGTCGGACGCGGGCCGCCGGGAACCTGGCCGCCAGCTCTTCTTCGAGCCGCTGCGAACCCAGGCCGATCATCGTCATCGCCTTGCCGCACACGGGGCAGTTGCGCGGAACCAGTGTCTTGGCCAGGCAGTGGTGGCAGATCGCGTAGCCGAAGTCCATGTGCCAGCCGGTGACCGTTTTCATCGGCGACGTCGTGCGCGGCGTCTTGTGAAAGGTCAGGGCCGCGTCGCAGTTGCGGCATTGCAGCGTGTGCTTGCAGGACGGGCAGAAGACGAAGTTGCTGTAGCCCCGCCGATTCAGCAGCAGGATCGCCTGCTCCTTTCTGGCCAGCGTCTCGGTCAGGTGCTGCACCAGCGGCCGGCTCAGCAGGTCCAGCCGGTCGGCGACGGCCTCCCGCGACCGCATGTCCACGAGCTTCATCTCGGGCATCGGCAGGTCCATCACGCGTTTGGGTAGCCGGACCAGCGTGAAGCTGGATTTGGTCCGGCTGTTGTGGAGGCTCTCCAGCGACGGCGTGGCGCTGCCGAGGATGCAGTGGGCCCCTGCCAGTTGTGCCCGCTTGATCGCCACGTCCCGCCCGTGGTAGCGAGGGACCGTGTCCTGCTTGTAGCTCGGTTCATGCTCCTCGTCGACGACGACGATCCCGAGGTTGGGCAGCGGCGCGAAGATCGCCGACCGGGCCCCGATCACCACATCGGTTTCGCCCGCGCGGATCTTCTGCCATTGGACGTTGCGCTGGCCGGCAGTCAGACCCGAGTGCATCACCGCGATCCGCGCGAAGCGCGCACCGAACCGCTGGACGGTCTGGGCGGTCAGCGCGATCTCCGGCAGAAGCACGATAGCCGCCTTGCCCCTGGCGAGCACTGTCTCGATCGCACGGATGTACAGTTCGGTCTTGCCGCTGTCGGTCACGCCGTGTAGAAGCGTGACACCAAAACGGCCCGACTCGATCTGCCCCACGATCTGTGCAAGGCCCTGCCGCTGATCGGCGTTCAGCACGACCTCGCGTTCGGGATGGGCCATCGATTCGGGCGCCACGGGCAACGCGCTGAGGACCTTTCTCACGGCGACCTTGACGATCCCCTTCTCCGCAAGACGTTTGACCACAGGCGCACGGCAATCCACCGCCGCGACCAGCTCATCCACCTCGACCGCCGAATCGACCGTCACCGCCTCCCGCTCGCTCAGAAAACTGACGATCTGCTTCTGCTTGGCGCTGCGAAGCTCGGCGGCGACCTCTTCGGGCGATGCGGCCAGG
Source organism: Phycisphaerales bacterium Planc_01 (assembly GCA_001603075.1). Lineage (GTDB taxonomy): Bacteria > Planctomycetota > Phycisphaerae > Sedimentisphaerales > Anaerobacaceae > Anaerobaca. The sequence continues at coordinate 140,347 of LVBB01000148.1, forward strand.
TACACGCACCGCTGCTTCTTGACGCCCGCGGCTCGCTTGACCGCGCCGGGCACCATCGCCGCCAGCACCTGCCCCAACGGACAGACGTAGTACTCGCCGATCCATCGCGCCAGCTCCATCAGGTCGGGCCCGAGCAGCGGCTCGTCGTCAAGGACACGGGCCACCCGCTTGAGACGACTCTTGCCCCCCCCGCCGGCGAAGGCCTTCTCAGCCGCGACGTCGGACTCGACACAGAAGCCGACCTCGGGCTTGTTGCCCCGGCCGAACGGCACCTCGACTCGCCGGCCCACCTCGATGGGCCAGAGCGCATCGGGCACGAGGTAGTCGAACTCCGTGTCGGCCGCGGAAGCCAGAGCCACGCGGATGATGTGCGTGCCCGCCGGCTCGGGCGGCTCCTGCGAGGCGAACAGGCTGGGCGTCACGTGCCTCTTCGTCATGGCGCTCGCCTCACGAATGGTATCGCCCCTCGCGCCTGCGCTTCTCGGAGGTGGTGCTGACAACGCTGGCATCCAGCACGTCGAGGCCAATCCGCGCGATCAGGGTCCGGATGTAGTCGAGATGCGGGCACGGCGGCGCGTGGTAGTTGTCGTTGGTGATGCACGAGGACAACTGTACGACGATCTGCTCTTTGGTGATGCCTTCCTTCTTGGCGATCGTCCGCAGAAACTGGGTGAGCTTTCGATGCACGGCGCGTCCGCAGCAGCCACCGCACGTCATCGAGAGCATTCGATACGCCTTGTCTTTCGGATAGGACGAGAAGCCGCCGGTCCGCTCGTGAAAGGCCTTCTCGCAGAGATACCCGGGACAGCGTTCCTTGACGATGTGGCACTGCACCAGGACGATGTACTGCTTCTGCGTCAGGTCGATTGAATCAGGCATTGCCCTTCTCCTGGGGCCGGTCGGATGGGGGGGGCGGCACAGGCGAGGTCGCCTCGTCGCTCCGGCGCGGGCCAATCATGCCAAACGCCATAATCGGCGCGCCGGGGAACGCCACCGACGAATCGGAATGGCCCAGGACGATCCCATCGTCCAGGGCCAGGATCGTGTCCTGCAGCTTGCCGAACGTGTTGAAGATTCGCGCCACCGGCTGGCCCTTGCGGACGAGGTCGCCGGGCCGGGCGATGAAGCGAATGATCCCGCTGGTCGAGCTGACCGGCTTGTCGCAGAACTTCAGCATACGGTCGCGGGCCGAATCGGGTATATCGAGCGCGAACGGTGCGGCGACCGCCTCCATCATCCCCAGGTGCGACAGGATGCCGAGGATCGAGCGAACGCCATAATCGACGTTGGTCTCGTTAACAACGTACGACTCGCCCAGTTCGAACGTCAGCGCCGGGATGCCCTGCTGCAGGAGGCTGTAGGAAAAGCTCGTCGGGGCCGCCTCAGTCTCATGGACGACGGGGAAGCCCGACTGGTTCGCGATGGCGACCGCCGTCTCATAGGCCGGCTCGCACCGTGCCCCCGGCGGCATATCGAGCAATGCGTAGGGGATCGACTTCATCCAATCGTTGTGCAGGTCCAGAACGAGACCGGGACGGGTCTGCTTGATCGTCGTGAACACCTTTTCGGCGATCCGCTCGGCCAGCGATCCGTTGCGGTCGCCCGGAAACGAGCGGTTCAGGTCCTCGCGGCTCATCGTGATGTTGCGCGAGGCCGATTCAAATCCGATCGGGTTCATCAGCGGAAAGGCATAGAGCGCGCCCTTGAGCAGCTTTCGCCTCCTGACCGCTTTGAAGACCTCCTGGATCGTCACGATCCCCGTGACTTCGTCACCGTGGATGCAGCCCGCCAGCCAGACGACGGGGCCGCGCTTGGGACTCTCGATGGCCATGAACGGCAGCCGCCGGCGGGACAGATCGGAGCCGGTCATGATCTTCTGGAACGAGAACTTCACCTTCTGCGGGGTCTGCGTCATCGGCCTGGCCCTGTCCGGCTTCATCGCGCTACCCCCCTACCGATCTTCGCCGAGCCCCGACAGATCGAGCCAGGCCCGATGGACATCAAGACCCCGATGATGACACCGTCAGCGTTCGTTCCTGGTCGCATGGCCGCCCGTTCATGCTCTGCACATCGAAACTCGGCAGATACCATACCCCGGCCGCCCCGACCCGTCAACGCCCGGCGTCCACTCGCGAAACGCCGAGCGATACGCCTGGCCACCCGCTTGGCGGACGATCATGGCTCATAGCCGAGCCGACCCCAGGCGGCGCGCTGGACGCGTTGGATGTCGGGATTGTCAGGCAGTGCGATCAGAGAGCCGTAATCGCCTTCGCGCCGGGCGAGCTTGGCCGTGCGCGGGTCCTGCCACTTCCAATACTCGGCATGACCGTCGGCGAAGCTGAAGTTGGTGCCCTCGCCGTGGCGCGTGGGCGGCGAATCCCACCAGGAGGCTTGGTTGTAGAAAATGGTCCAACTCTGCGTGCTGGTCTTGCCCTCGTCGACGTAGACCATGCGCTCGCCCGGCCGTTTGATCTGCGAGCGGTTCCGGATGTAGACCTCCTTCGGCACGCCCGGAATGCTCTGCATCGCCCCGTTCATGCAGTCGACGATCGCGTACGTATTGACCTCGCCGCGAATGCCGGTGGGGCACTTGTAGATCTTGAGCTGGCCGACGTAGGGCCACATGGCCCCGTCCTGAATGCCCTGGATGCGCCGCTCCACATCGGTCCAGCCATCGTGAAAATAGAGCCAACAGGGCTCCTCGCTGTCGTTGTGCCCCTCGGTGTTTTCGACCGTACAGGCGTTGACGATCTTCTGATCGTTGTCGTCGGCGTACATCACCCAGGCCAAGCCGAACTGCTTGACGTTGCTCAGGCACACGGCCCGCTTGCCCTGCTCTCGTGCCCGCGAGAGGGCCGGCATCAGGATCGCCATCAGCACCGCAATGACCGCGACCACCACCAGAAGCTCGATCAACGTGAACGCCCTTCCCGCCTTGCCGTTTCTGCGAATCGTCACCATAGAACCTCGCGACCTCCTTTCCCCCTTTGGTCCTGCGCTGTCCATGTTGCCGCAACGCCCATGACTTTGGCTCCCGTCGTCCGACGCCGGCCGCCCCCCAGCCGGGGAGGCTTCTGCACGTGACGGCCTCCATGCTACCCGAACGCCCGGCCCGATCTCAACCGTTTGCATCGCCGAATCAACGAATATCTCAGCCGAATCGATGAGGCTCGGCCTCATATGCGGGCTCCGGCCGATCTGCCCTCTGCCGCCCGCCGACGGCTGTCAAGTTGGCGTGTGCGGCGGCCGGGCACCTGCCGGAATTGGCACGAGTAACAGCAGACTGTGGCGTTTCGACAGCAGATGACACGATCTGAATTAACTATAAGATAAATGGCCACAGGCACTTAAGGTGTATCCGGCAAATTGAAGTGCCGTGGCAAGGGTTGCTGGTATATCTTTTGCAAGAGAGATGGTGCTGTACGCGGTGCGTATGGCCTGAGAACGTTTATAACGCATGCAAATTAAGGAGGCACGCAATTATGGCAGTCAAAGATTTGGCGTTCCAAGCGGAGGCACGAGCGAGCCTGTTGGCCGGGGTCGAGAAATTGGCCAAGGCGGTCAAGGCGACGCTGGGCCCGCGCGGTCGCAATGCCGTGCTCGACAAGAGCTGGGGCGGCCCGAACGTGACCAAGGACGGCGTGACCGTCGCCGAGGAAATCGAGTTGAGCGACAAGGGCGAAAACCTCGGGGCCAAGCTCGTCAAGGAAGCCGCCAGCAAGACGTCCAAGATCGCCGGCGACGGGACGACCACTGCGACGGTGCTGACCGAGGCCCTGTTCAAGGAGGCCTACAAGAACCTGGCGGCCGGGGCCGACGCGATGGCACTGAAGCGCGGGATGGAAGAGGGCACCAAGGCCGCCGTCGCCAAGCTCAAAACGCTGGCCAAGCCCGTAGCCATCGGCAAGACCGACGACATCGTCAACATCGCCGCCGTCTCGGCCAACAACGACCGCGAGATCGGCAAGATCATGGCCGAGGCTTTCCAGCGGGTGGGCAAAGACGGCGTGATCACGGTTGAAAGCGGCAAGAGCTTCGAGACAACCGTGGAGTTTGTCGAGGGAATGCAGTTCGACCGCGGGTACATGTCGCCGCATTTCGTGACCGACCAGGACAAGATGGTCTGCGAGCTGGAGAAGCCGTATATTCTCGTCCACGAGGAGAAGATCAGCACGATTGCCAAGCTGGTTCCGCTGCTGGAGAAGATCGCCCAGACCAAGCGTCCACTGCTGGTGATCGCCGAGGACGTCGAGAGCGAAGTACTGGCCACGCTGGTGGTCAACAAGCTCAAGGGCGTGCTGAAAGTCGCCGCGGTGAAGGCCCCCGGCTACGGCGACCGACGCAAGGCCATGCTCCAGGACATTGCCGTGCTCACCGGTGCCGAGGCCATCTTCAAGGACCTGGGCATCGAGTTGGACAACATCAGCATCTCGCAACTCGGCCAGGCCAAAAAGGTGACGATCGACAACGACAACACGGTCGTCGTCGAGGGCGCCGGCACCCAGGAGGCCATCCACGGCCGGATCAAACAGATCAAGGACGAAATCGAAGTGACCACCAGCGACTACGACCGCGAGAAGCTCCAGGAGCGACTGGCCAAGCTGACCGGCGGCGTCGCCCAGATTAACGTCGGAGCCGCCACCGAGGCCGAGATGAAAGAGAAGAAGGCCCGTATCGAGGACGCCCTGCATGCCACTCGCGCAGCCATCGAAGAGGGCATCGTGCCGGGCGGCGGCGTGGCCCTGGTCCGGTGCATCGACGCGGTGACGAGCCTGAAGCTCAAGGGCGACGAAAAGACCGGCGCCGAGATCCTGGCCAAGGCCATGCGGATGCCCTGCTACTACATCGCCCACAACGCCGGCGCAACGGCCAACCTCGTGGTCAACAAGGTTGCCGAGGGCAAGGACGGCTTCGGCTACAATGCCGACACGGACACCTACGAGGATCTGGTGAAGGCGGGTGTCATCGATCCGGCCAAGGTCACGCGGATCGCCCTGCAGAACGCCGCGAGCATCGCCGGTTTGCTTCTGACGACCGACTGCCTCGTCACCGAGAAGCCCAAGGACGAAGACGAGATGCCCGCCGGCGGCCCTGGCATGGGCGGCATGGGCGGCATGGGCGGCATGGGTGGCATGGGTGGCATGATGTAGTCCGGCACCCAAGTCGGTAACCGTAAGCGTTCTGCTCAAAGGAGTGAACGAATGACTGACAGACTGTACAGCCAAGCGGCAATGACGCGTGTGACCGTCGCAAGTCTGTTGCTGGCGGTTCTCATCGGCGGCTGCGGGCAAGACGTCCGCCTCGGCCGGGCCCAGAAGAAGGCCCTGACCGACGACGAGCGCATGGCCTGGTGGCGCGACGCGCGGTTCGGCATGTTCGTGCACTGGGGCTTGTACGCGGTCCCGGCCGGCACGTACAAGGGCAAACGCATCGACGGGATCGGCGAGTGGATCATGAATAGCGCCCCGATCCCGATCGAGGAGTATGAGAAGTTCGCCGACGCATTCAATCCGATCGGCTTCAACGCCGACGAGTGGGTGCGCCTGGCCAAGAACGCGGGCATGAAGTATATCGTGATCACCAGCAAGCACCATGACGGCTTCTGCCTGTGGGACTCGAAGGTCACCGAGTGGGACATTGTGGACGCCACGCCGTTCGGCCGGGACATCCTGGCGGAACTGGCGGCGGCCTGCAAGAGGCACAAGATCAAGCTGTGCTTCTACCATTCGATCATGGACTGGCACCACCCTGACGCCCAGGCGCCGTTCTATCCGAACTACAACGATACGAACCGGTCGAACCCGAACTTCGACCGGTATGTCGAGCAGTACATGAAGCCCCAACTGGCCGAACTGCTGGCCAACTACGGGCCCCTCGGCGTGATGTGGTTCGACGGCGAGTGGATCAAGGACTGGACCGAGCCCAAGGGCAAGGAGCTGTACGCCTGGCTGCGCGAACTCCAGCCGGATCTGATTATCAACAATCGGGTGGGCAAAGGCCGCAAAGGGATGGAAGGCCTCAGCGCCGGTGACGACTACGCCGGCGATTTCGGGACACCGGAGCAGCAGGTCCCTGCGACGGGGCTTCCCGGCGTGGACTGGGAAACCTGCATGACGATGAACGACACGTGGGGCTACAAGGCCTACGATGAGAACTGGAAGTCGAGCGAAGACCTCATTCGCCATCTCGTCGACATCGCCAGCAAAGGCGGCAACTTCCTGCTCAACGTCGGACCGACCCCTGAGGGCCTGATCCCGGCGGCCAGCGTCGCGCGGCTGGAAGCGATGGGCAGATGGATGGCGGTGAACGGCGAGAGCATTTACGGCACTACCGCCAGCCCGATCGGCCGGCCTTCGTGGGGCCGATGCACAGCCCAGGGCAACCGTCTCTATCTGCATGTCTTCGACTGGCCCACCGATGGAAGGCTGTCGCTGAGTCTGCCCGGCGCAGGCGCCGTCCAGGCCCATCTGCTGGCCGACAGAAGGAAGGCCCGACTGCCCGTGGCGATCCATGGTGACACGATCGTCGTCTCCGTGCCCTCCGAGGCGCCCGACGCCGTGGCCAGCGTCGTCGTTCTGACCGGAAACAACCAATAGAACAATAGAAACTGCATCGAAACACTTGTTGGTGAAGGAGTAACAGGATATGAAGCTCAAACCGTTGGATGACAGAGTGGTGATCAAGCCGTTGGAGGCCCAGGACAAGACCGCCGGCGGGATCTTCCTGCCCGATACCGCCAAAGAAAAACCGCAGATCGGCAAGGTCGTGTGGATGGGGCCGGGCAAGGTCCAGGACGACGGCAAACGCGCCCCCATGTCGGTCAAGAAGAACGACGAGGTCATTTACCCCAAGTACATGGGCAACGACATCGAGATCGACGGCCAGAAGTACGTGATCCTTCGCGAGAGCGACCTGCTGGGCATCGTGGACAAGTAAGGCGCAAACGGCAACGGTATGACCTCCCGGCCCGCCGGGAAGAACGGACTAAGTGAGGAAGAAGAACAATGGCAAAGCAATTGATGTTTGACGACGCCGCACGGGCCGAGCTGCGCGACGGCTTGAAAGAGCTGGCCGCCGCCGTCAAGGTGACGCTCGGACCGACCGGCCGAAACGTCGTACTGCACAAGAGCTGGGGCTCCCCCAAGGTGACCAAGGACGGCGTCTCGGTCAGCAAGGAGATCGAGCTGCCCCAGCCGTTCAAGAACATGGGCGCCAAGATGGTCAACGAGGTCGCCAGCAAGACCAGCGACGTCGTCGGCGACGGGACCACCACGTCGATCGTCCTGGCCGAGGCAATCTACCTCGAAGGGCTCAAGCACGTCACCGCGGGGGCCAATCCGATGGCCCTCTACCGCGGGATCGGCAAGGCGACGGCGGTCGCCAGCAAATTCATCTCGGACGCGAGCGTCCCGGTGAAGGGCCACGCCGACATCGCCAAGGTCGCGACGATCAGCGCCAACAACGATGCGGCGGTCGGCGAGATCCTCGCCAAGGCCATCGACGCGGTCGGCAAAGAAGGCGTGATCGAGGTCGAGGAAGGCAAGGGCATGGAAAACGAGCTGAACGTGGTCGAGGGCATGCAGTTCGACCGCGGGTACATCTCGCCATACTTCATGACCAACCCCGACACGCTCGAAGCGGTGCTGGAAGACGCCTATATCCTGCTGCACGAGAAGAAGATTTCCAACGTCCGCGAGCTGATTCCCCTGCTGGAGAAGATCGTCCACACCGGCCGTCCGCTGATGGTCATCAGCGAAGAGGTCGAGGGCGAAGCCCTGGCGGCGCTGGTGATCAACCGGCTGCAAGGGGTCCTGAAGGTCTGCGCGGTCAAGGCGCCGGGGTTCGGCGACCGCCGCAAGGCCATGCTCCAGGACATCGCCATCGTCACGGGCGGCCAGGTCATCAGTGAAGACCTCGGGCTCAAGCTCGAAAGCATCGAGCTGGCGCAACTCGGCCAGGCCAAGAAGATCGTCGTCAACAAAGACAACACGACGATCATCGAAGGCGCCGGCAAGAAGAAGGACATTCAGGCCCGTTGCGATCAGATTCGCGCCCAGATCGAGAAGACCACCAGCGATTACGACCGGGAGAAGCTCCAGGAGCGTCTGGCCAAGTTGACCGGCGGCGTCGCGGTCATCAAGGCAGGCGCTGCGACGGAAACGGAGATGAAGGAGCGGAAGGACCTGCTGGACGACGCGCTGCACGCCACGCGGGCGGCCACAGCCGAGGGCGTCGTCGCCGGCGGCGGCGTGACGTTCCTCAAGGCCATCAAAGAGGTCGAGAAGGCCCGCAGCAAGGCCAAGGGCGACGAGAAGACCGGGTTCGACATCGTGATCGGCGCTCTCAAGACACCCACGGCCCAGATCGTCGACAACGCCGGCGAGTATGGCGACGTGGTCGTGGCACAGTTGCTCGAGAAGCTGGAGAAGGACAAGAACGTTGGGTACAACGCCAACACAGGTGAGTTCGTCGACATGATCAAGGCGGGGATCGTCGATCCGGCCAAGGTCGCGCGGACGGCTCTGGAAATGGCCGCCTCCGTTGCCGGCCTGATGTTGACGACCAACGTCCTGGTCACCGAGCTGAAGGATGAGGACGCCGAACCGGTCGCCGGTTCCGTTCGATAACTGAGACCCCGGCACGTGGCTCATTTTCGGCAGGACCTGCCCTGGACTTGCCTGACGAAAATGGGCCGCGACGCCGGGTGGAAGATCTATGGCCAAACGCGACTACTATGAAGTCCTGGGCGTCGAGAAGAGCGCCTCAGCCGACGAAATCAAGCGGGCCTATCGGCGTCTGGCGATCAAGTATCACCCGGACAAGAACCCGGGCGACAAGGAGGCCGAGGCGAAGTTCAAGGAGTGCGCCGAGGCCTACGAGGTCCTCAGCGACGCCGAGAAACGCAAGCAGTACGACCAGTACGGTCATGATGGGCTGCGCGGGGCGAGCATGCACGATTTCTCGCGCATGAACGTCGAGGACATCTTCAGCATGTTCGGTTTCGAGGATTTCTTCGGCGGCATGTTCGGCGGTCCCGGGGGGCGCCGCCGAGGCGGCCGGCGGAGCGGTCCGACGCGCGGATACGATCTCGAAACGGGGGTCGAATTGACACTCAATGAGATCTCGCAGGGGGCGGAGAAGACGATCGAATTCACCCGCCAGGACCGCTGCTCCGAATGCGACGGGAGCGGCGCAGCGCGGGGCAGCCAGCCGAGCCGATGCACGGTGTGCGGCGGCTCGGGCCAGGTCGCCAAAGGCGGCGGCTTCTTTCAGATGGTATCGACCTGTCCGCAATGCCACGGCTCCGGGCAGGTCATCACCAAACCCTGCCCGAAGTGCAAGGGCAGCGGGCACGTGCCACGCAAGCGCACTGTCACGATCAAGATTCCCGCGGGCGTGCACGAGGGCCAGGGCATTCGCGTCGCAGGCGAAGGCGAGCCCGGCCAGGGCGGCGGACCGCACGGCGATTTGTACTGCTACGTGCGTATCAAAGCCCACGAGTTCCTCGAACGCGACGGCGACAACCTGATTGCGGTGGTCCCGATCAGCATGACCCAAGCCGCCCTGGGCGCGACGATCGACGTGCCCAGCCTGGACGGAACCAAACAACTGAAGATTCCGCCCGGAACGCAGTACGGCAGCCTCTTTCGCATCCGGGGCCAGGGCCTGCCCGACATGCGGTCCGGACGCCGGGGCGACCAGTTGGTCCAGGTCACCGTGGAGACGCCCGCTCGCCTGAACGCCCGGCAGGAAGAGTTGCTCCGCGAGTTCGCCAAGACGGAGAACGTAGACGTGTCCCCCAAGTCACAGGGTTTCTTTGAAAAACTCAAGCGACATCTCGGGAACCACGGATGAAAGACAAGAAGAACAAGCCCAAAGACGACACGACGCACGAAGAGATCGAGTCGCTGCGCGAGCAACTCGAAGCGATGCAGAGCGAGCGGGACGATCTGTTCGGCAAACTCCAGCGCGTCAGCGCCGACTACGCCAACTTTCAGAAGCGGACGGCCCGGCAGGTCGCCGAATCGATCGCCTATGAGAAAGAGCATCTGATCAAGACGCTGCTGCCGACGCTGGACAACTTCGACCACACGTTCGAGAAATCGCAGGCCGCCGAGAGCGTCGAAGCCGTCCTGGCGGGCGTTCGGATCGTCTACGATCAGATGCTCGACACGCTTCGGTCGCACGGGGTTGAGATCATCGAGGCCATGGGCCAGCCGTTCGACCCCAGCCGTCACGAGGCGATGATGCGTCGGGAAGACCCGGACCACGAAGACAACATCATCCTCGAGGAGTTTCAGAAGGGTTACGCGCTCAACGGGCGCGTCGTCCGCCCCAGCAAGGTCATCGTCAACAAGCGGGCCTGCGCCAAGGCGCCACCCCAAACCGAAACACCCTGTGAGACACCCGATGATTCCGGCAACCATGAGGATTCGGCCGAGGATCGTCGGAACACAGATACGGAGTAATCATCATGCCGACGTATGAGTATGCATGTGATAGTTGCGGGCACGAGTTCGAGGAATTCCAGCCCATTACGGCCAAGCCGCTTCGCAAGTGTCCCGAGTGCAAGAAGTCGGCGTTAAGACGGCTGATCGGCACCGGCGCGGGAATCCTGTTCAAAGGCTCCGGGTTCTATCAGACCGACTATCGCAGCGACAGCTACAAGAAGGCCGCCCAGAGAGACAACGGCAGCACCTCGGCCAAGAGCAGCGACAAGAGAGAAACCAAGACCGAGACCAAAGCCGCTCCGACCGAGCCTGCCGCAAAGAAGACCGAAAAGAAGAAATCCGCCTGATCCCACCGACGGCCGATGCACGTTATGGAAGCGGCAGGACCCCCGGGTCGGCGACGCCCGGCGAGCCGTCCACAACGCTGCTCGGCTGCCAGGCTTCCTTCCGCGACCACGCCTCCAGATCGGGGTCTGTCACATCGGTCCTCGTCAGGGAAAAACCCCTGCCGTCGGTACTGTCGTACCAGTCATCGCGATAGGCAAAACGGTGCACGACGGTTCCCATCGCATCGACCAGCTCGACTGTCTCGCCGCCGTTCGCCAGTCTGCCGGCATACTGGCCTGCGACGGGCAACCCCGGCCCGTACTTGGCCTCGAAGGCGGAGATGTCACCGACTACCAGGCAGCAGGCCCCCGGCGTCAGCTCAAAGCTGGGGAAGACGAAGTCGATTCCATCTGTGAAGCGAACAAGGTTCAGATGAATCGTCTCGTCGGCGATGTTGGTCAACTCCACGTACTCGGCGCCGGCCGTGTCCATCGGGTGATACATGATCTCGCTGATCCGCAGACCTTCGACCACAGGTCCCACCGCAAACGTCGCATCATGGACGGCGCTCCAGGCGCCGCCATGCAGGACACGGGCCCGAATCCGCGTTGACTCGGTCAGAAGGAGGGGGCCGGCGTAGGCGATTGCCCCGGCGTGGATCCCTGCTCCCGCCAGACGAGGGTCGCTGCCGTCGATGGTGTAGTAGATTTCGCCCGCAGGGGCCGCCATCGCAAGGAGGAAGCCATTGTCGACGGCCCCGCCGTGCTGGTTGAAGGAGGGCGCCTCGACATTCGGATACCAGCCTTTGGCTCGGAACTGGCCAAGAACAATATCCGCGCGTTTCGGAAGGTACTCGTCGAGCAGGTATCTGACTTGGGGAAGCCAGTCGTCGTCTCTGGTTCGCGGTTTGGTGACCTTCGTATCTCCCCAGCGGGCAGACTCGGCGACGACCGCCAGGTCGATCGTGTCCTTGCGCGCGGTCAGCAGGCTCGCCGCGGCCGCCGGCGTCATGACTCCGTCGTTGAAGAAGTGCTCGTAGACGCGATCGGCAAAGCGCATCCTGTACTCGGGCTGAGCGGTAAGCTGTTGATGCAGCCACTGCGGGTTGAAGTACTGCGATTGCTGTCCCGCACTGTAGGGTCCCGTGCGATTCTCGTTGACGTTGAACATCGTATGCTCGCCGTCATGTCGAAAGAACTTGAAGCCGTCGGGATTCGTGCGGTCGTAGACGGCGTAGAAGTTGTTTGGACGGGAATTCTGCAGAAAGCTCGATATCGGCGCGTCGAGATCGCCGACGTAGAACGTGCAGATCATATAGTCGATCAGGTTCTCGACGTCGACGAGCCGTTCGTAGTCGGGGTTCGGCGTGCCGTCGGGGTCGAGCCCCTGGACCTGGTAGTACGCGGTATCGGTGCTGAAGCCCTTCGAGGCGGCCTGCCAAAGGCGATTGTAGGCATCCAGATTCCCGTCGGTGGTATGGATGGTGTAGGGCGCCCCCGGACCGGCGTCCACCTTGGCCACGTCATAGTCCTCCACTTCGCCCCCGAGATACGACGCAGCGTAGCGGGCCTCGGAGCGTTCCTGGGTCTGGTAGATCCCCCAGTACTGGCCGTTCAGGTACAGGTGGTAGTATCGGCTTCTGGTATAAGGCTGTCCTGTCGCCCCCTGCAGATCGCGGCTGAACACGTCGCGCAGCAGGCTGTTCTTGCCGCCGTTGTCGTCGCCCATGCTGCCCTTGAAGGCCCAGGAGTAGTTCTGCTCGCACCGCAGGTCCACCTTGTCGAATTCGTCGATGCCTTCCTCTTCGAACAAGGGGTACTTCAGTTTCGATGCGCCGTACTCGGCCCGAAAGAACAGGCGAAATCCGTGCTTGGCGTTGTCGGCCGAGCGACCGTAGCCGCCACGAATGCGCAGGCCCGCATCGATCTGAAATCCCCTGGTTCCGTCCGGGTAGATCAACTCCATAGAGACCGGCCGCTCCCACGCGGGGCCGTCCTGCAAAGCATTCACATAGATCCCCGTGCTCGAATGGAACAGGTGGGCCAGGTCCGTCACCAGCGAGATCGTGGGGATCGCAAGCAAAGCATCATCCACCAGGTCCTTGTACCTGGGGTCGTTGACCACCTCGGGGTCCATGCCGTAGTCGATGACCTGGCCACCGCCCATGCCGGGAAACCAACCGCCGCCGGTCTGGGCCACGGGCGCCGGCCAGCCCGTGCCGGGGCTCTGGCCGTACGGCGACTGGACAATCACGTCGGCGACGAAGATATAGGTCTGTGTGCCGATGGGCGAAGGCTTCCACCCCGGTCTCAGCGCGACGGCCCGCAGACACGTGGTCCCGCGAATCTCTATCGGTCCCTTGTACACCTGACCGGTGAGCCCCCGGCCACCGGGCTGCCCCGGCTCGCCTGCATCCAGCGAGTAGTAGATCGTCGTCTCCGGCGTCGGAGTACTCAGGGTGACGGTGAACGCATCGTCGTAGAACCCCCTCTCATGGCTGAATCCGATCGGCTCGACGAGGCCCTCATAAGCCCCTTCGTTCGCTGCACCCGGTGTCGGCGTCGCGAAAAACTGCCATGGGTCCTGTCCGTCGGGATAGCGGCCGTACGACAGATCCGTAGCCAACGCCGGGAAACTTACGCCGTCGATCAAGGTCGTTCCGTCGACGTCGAACAGGCCGACGTCCTCGCCGTCGGCAGCAAGCTTGAAACTCGCGTGAAGTCCTTCGTCGGCCGTGTCGCCGTCGGCCCAGATCACGATGTACCCCTGTGGGGCCACCGTCGTCAAGGCGGGGACGCCGTGGGGCACCTGCCAGTTCGTCGGGTTCGCCAGATTGTCGGTCAGGTACATGCCGGCCAGATCGACAGGCGCATCCCCATAGTTGTAGATCTCGATCCAATCGTCATACTGGCCCTGCGGGTCCTGCCCGGCCGCGACGTTGGACGCCACAATCTCGTTGATCGCCAACGAGACACCTTCCTGGGCAGCCAGGCGACCCGTCATCGCCGTGGCGATACACATCGCGCCCGCTGCCAAGGTCAGGATCGACGATCGGAACATACTCAACCTCCCTTTTCAGTCTGCCGGGCATTGCCTTCGGCCGGTCTTTCGGAATACCCCGTTCTCAGCGCACGAAAGCACCCCGGCCACTCCACCCATACGCAAAAGGTGGTCAGACCCGGCGGGCAGGTTACACATCGTAGCGGGCAATTCCAGGAATATGCCGGCTCACCGTCTATCGGCCCGGATCAGGCGTGGCAGCCGGAGCGATCCAATCGTAGGTCGGGACCGTCCGCCCGTCGCGGAGTTTCAGCCCCGCCGCACACATCGGCGAGATCCCGTCCGAGCCGTCCGGCCGCGTCGCAATCCCGACGATTCCGAGATCGGCGACCGGAACCACCTCGCCGGGATCGGAGCGCCCGTTGCCGTTGCGGTCGAACCAAGCCGACAGCCCGTCCAATTCGGCCGCATCCAGCCGGCCGTTTCGGTCGTCGTCCAGCACGTCCATCGCACGGTAGCCGTTGTGGAAGAACATCCACCACGTCACCGAGCCGAACATCTGCCGGCCGGAAGTGATTTGACCCTTCCGGCCGGGGTCCCAGACGAGGAAGCCCGTCGTGGGCGTAACCCATGGCCGCTTCTCTGCTCGGCCGTCGCCGTCCAGATCGAACGAGACGGTCGTCGCCGGGGCCAGCAGATCGGCCAGAGATGACGCCCCTTCCAGGGCGAACACAATGGGCGTCACCGCCCCGACGGGCAGCGCCTCGAACGTCGCCAGATTGGCCTCGATCTCACCGATCTTCTCCTGCACCTCCGCTGGGATGGCCGGCTCGGCTTTCCACAGGCGCACGAACGCACTGCCGGCCTCATAGCTGATGATGCCGCCAAGACCGTGGATGGGCAGCCATTCGAGTCCCAGGTCGTCTCGGATCGACAGCCCGTAGGCCAGCAGGTAGGTCTCCCGGACCGCATTGAGCAGAATCGCCCTCAGGGCCGGCGGCATAAGAGCCGGACCGGTCTCGGCGAAGAACTCCAGGTACTGCTCGCCCAGGCTGGCCTGGCCCAGAACGTACAACGCGTTGTTCGGATCGAGCGAGGCGGCGCGATAGAAGTTCCATTGTGCAGCGCCGGCATGCTCGATGAGTCGATCGGTTGTGGGCGGTTTCGGCTGCCACTCGGCGGCGGTCAGTTCGGCCTCGACCACACCGACCCGCTCGTAGAAGGCCGAGCGATTCGCGTCGGTCAGCTCGGCGACAGACTTGATGCCGAATTCCTCCATCGTGATCCGCATCGCCTCGGCGCGACGGGCTCCGTCGAGATAGTCCTCCCACCACCAATGCTGAATCACCGCTGGCGGCACCTGCTCGTTGAAGGCGCCGACGAGGAAAGCCTTGTTGGCGAAGGCCAGGTAGTGAATCCGTCCGAGCGTGTAGTAGCCGGCGGCGTCGTTCGGCTCCTCGGCGATGTAGGCCTCGGCATTGGCGATCAGGCGTTCGGCCGGGATGTAATCGGGCCGAGCCCACCGCCCCGCCGCAGCGGACGCGAACAAACCAACAAGTAGAACACCGAAACCCAATCGCAACATCTTCATGGTCACGCCCTCACCCAGGATGAAATCTCATCGGAAACACCCCCCAACGGCCCCTTCGCACGACCTGACGCGAACGCCGTCCGGGTTCCATCGGCTTTGATTATAGCATGGCGGCCGGCCCTCGGTCAAGATCGCCGGGCCCGACTGCCGGCCATCGACTCGGCGATGCGCATCGCGGCTTTGATGCCGTCGGCGGCGCTGGAGATGATGCCGCCGGCGTAGCCGCTGCCTTCGCCGACGAGATAGAGGTTCTCGAAGCCGCTACAGAGGCCCGTCGCGTCGCGGACCGCCTGGATGGGCGACGAGGTCTTGCTCTCCAGTCCGAGGATCGTGCCCGTCTCAAAGCCCTTGATCTTGCGGGCGAAACTCCCCAGTCCCTCCCGAATCGCATCGCTGACCGGCGAAGGCAACATCTCCCACAGCGAGGCGGGTCTCAACCCGAGCGGATAGCTCGATTCAGGGACATCGGACGGCGCCTTTCGATTCATAAACTCGCTGATGCGACAGGCCGGGGCGGCATAGCCGTTGGCGTACTCGTAGAAGCTCGCCTCCAGCGACCCAAGCCAGTCGAGCGCCTCGGCCGGCGCGATGGGCCTGCCCAGCAGCGATTCGATATTCACGGCGGCGACGCATGCGGCGTTGGCGAACCGCCCGGCCCGCCGATAGCAGCTCATGCCGTTGACGATGTTGGTGTTCGCATAGGCGGTCGCCGGGATCACCGCCCCGCCCGGACACATGCAGAACGTGTAGACGGGCAGATGCCCCTCGCTGTTGAAGGTCAGGCGGTATTCGGCGGCCTTGACGCCGGGCAGGCTCGTCCGGCCCCACTGGGCAAGGTTGATCCGCTCCTGCGGATGCTCGACCCGACAACCGATGGCAAAACTCTTCGTGCGAAACGGTACACCCCTACCGATCAACATGCGATAGGTCTCGTGAGCCGAGTGGCCCGGCGCGATGACGTAGAAATCAGCCTCGACATGACCCGACGATGTCACTGCCTCGACGATGCGGCCCCGCTCGATCGTCAGGTCTTCGAGCATCGTATCGAACTGCATCCGTCCGCCGAGGGCGAGGAACTCTTCTCGCAGCCGCTTGACGATCCGCCGCAGGTTGTCGCTGCCGAGGTGCGGATGGGCCATGTAGGCGATCTCTTCGGGAGCGCCGGCGTCGATGTAGCTGGCCAGGATGAACTGCCGCTGTCGCGTGATGTGCTTGCTGCGCGAGGTGAGCTTGCCGTCGGAGAAGGTCCCTGCCCCACCTTCGCCGAAGGCGTAGTTGCAGGAGGGATTGAAGAGGCCCGTCTTCTCGAACGTGCGAATGCCCTCGGCTCGCATGTCCACGTCCGAGCCGCGCTCGATGAGCGTCGTCTGGACGCCGGCTTTCTGAAGGACCAGCGCCGCGAAGAAGCCGGCCGGACCGCTGCCGACGACCAGGGCCTTCCGGCCCGGCGCAACATGCGGAATGCACAGCGGCGCAGGTGTCTCCGGGACGCCGCCGTCGATCTGCTCCGAAGCGACCCCGACGCGAACGAGCCAGTGGATGTCGCTCTTGCGGCAGGCGTCGAGGCTCTTGTGCTCAATCGTAAAGGAGAAGTCCGTCAGCTTCAGAGTCCGTTCGATTCGCTCGCGCAGCATCTCCTCGTCGTAGTCGGTGGGAAGCTTCAGTGAAATCGTTCGGTATCCCATGAGAAGACCACCCTGCGGTCGAACGTGAGCATTCACTCCAGGCCGCTGCGAAGGGCCCACTGCGCCTTGTCCACTCGCGGGGCCTTATAGTCTGTCAGCCGGGCCAGCAATTCATCCGGCGTCGGGGCCACGAGCAGCAGATCGTGATGGGCCGGGGCGATGAACCCCTGGACGGTGGCGTGATCGACGAACCGGATCAAATCATCGAAATACCGCGCCACGTTCAACAGGCCGACCGGCTTGGCGTGAAACCCGAGTTGGGCCCATGTCAGGACCTCGAACAACTCCTCGATCGTGCCGAACCCGCCCGGCAGCGCGATGAACGCGTCGGCCAGCTCGGCCATCAGGGCCTTGCGCTCGTGCATGTCGGCGACGATCCGCATGTCCGTCACATCGTTCAGCGCCAGGTCCATCTCGTGCAGGGCTTTCGGAATCACGCCGGTGACGCGGCCGCCGTGCTCCAGCACGGTCCGTGCCAGAACACCCATCATGCCGATCCGCCCGCCGCCGAAGACCAGGTGCAACCTCCGATCGGCAAGGGCCTTGCCCATCATGCGTGCGGCGTCGGCGTACTCAGGCCGCCCCCCGACCCCACTGCCGCAATAGACACACACTCGTTTCATTCCCACGGTTCCAAACACCAGGAAGACCACCACACAGAGACACCGCCGCCCAGGCAGCGGCACCGAGCGTAGTGGGGCAGCCCCACCGTGTCAAACGGAATCACACGACGGTCCGAAGTCCGATTGACATGAAGATGGTCGAAAGCGACAATGGATGCGGCGGCGTCGTGGACGACACGTGCGCGGTCGCGTCCGCCCCAATCCTGTGGATAAGGAGTGCGGCTTATGGAACCGATTGTGGCCAAGTGCGGCTATCGTTGCGACCTGTGTCTGTTCTTCGAGGCCAACCTTGCCGGCGGGCCGGGCCCCGACAGGATCAGCGCGGCGTTCGCCAGGTACTACGACTGCCAGCTCGCACCCGAGGCGATCCGGCCGTGCAAGGGATGCCACGAAGGCGCCGAGGCGCCCGACAAGGACTGCCGGGTGTACCCGTGCGTTCGCGAGAAGGGCCTGCAAAACTGCGGGCAGTGCCCTGAGTTCGGCTGCGAGACGCTCAAGACGCGCATGGACGTGGTGGAGGAATGCCTCGCGAAGCATCCGGACGTCAGCGAGGAAGACTACCGGCTCTTCTTCGGCCCCTATCTGAGCCGGGCGGCCCTGACCGAGATCCACCGATCTGCACGCGACTGAACGCACGCCGCCGACCGTCCCGGCTCACTGCGCCAGGAACCGCGCGGCAAAATCGTCAAAGGGAACATCGGCGAAGTACCTGCCGTGAACCCCGCGCGCCAGCTCCATATCGTCCATGTCGTCGTATTGCGGATACCGCTCGCGGACCTGGGCCACCGTCATCGCCTCCAGCATCCGGCGGATCGGGACATCTTGCGGCGCGACGGCCGGCGGATATACGCGCACTTTCATCCTCCGAAGCTCGGCGGCTTTGCGGTCCATCTGTCGGGCCGTCATCGTGTCCGGGTCGAACGTATACCGGCGCTGCCGCCAATAGGCGGCGTTGCGAATCGCCTGCGCCCGCGCGAACATCTCATCACACGTCATCGTGTTGGCATCGAACGCAAACCCCTTGGCCTTCCAGCTCCTGGCGCAAATCGCCGCCCGCGCACGAGGATCGCGCATGCGGGCCGAACAGCCCGCGATCAGTCCCGACAAGGCCAACAGGATAACGATACGGTCTAACATGGCAGACTCCATCGATTCAAGACCACAACCATTGACGCGGCCATGATATACCCATCATCAGCTTCTGTCCACCCCCCTTCCGGACACGATGTCACTCTGTTCTCCCTCTCGCCCACGAAGTCCCACCTGGCATCGGGAAAGGTCTGGATCGCTTGCCTCTCGGCCGTGGTTTTGCCGGTGCCTGACACTTCAAGTCCAGCCCGGGGTCTCGAGTCCCAGATGCTCGTGGTGGTGTTCCCTCCAACGTTCCAGCCGACGAGGCCGCCGAAGACAGGGTCTCCCCCCACCCGGCCGAAGACCAATCCGCTCGGCAACGACGGGCCGAACACGCAACCTGCGATTCGCAGCTACTGCGCATGACCTCGGACGGCTGCTTTGAGTGGCAAGCCCAAGAAAGCCGTTCGGGCTCAAGTCATCTGGTGCCAAAGGACCATATGCACGATGAAGGCGCCGATCAGGAATATCCATCCGAGCAGCTTCACAACCCCCGCCGAAGAGGGTTGCGGGTTCCATGCTCCATGGCCCAGTGCCTCGGCGACGAGAGACGGCGGTTGTCTCGGCGGCTCAGTCGGTCAGGGTGAAGGCCGGGAGGCGGACGATCTTGCCGCCCTTCTGGGCCGACTGGTGGGCGCAGAGACCGACGCAGGTCCAGTTGGCGCTGGTGACGGCGTTGGGCCGCGGGTCGCGGTCTTCGAGCAGCGCCGAGACGAATTCGTTGACCAGGTGCGGGTGCGATCCGCCGTGGCCGCCGCCCTGGATAAACGAGAGGTGTCCGGCGTCCTGGATCGTGCGCGTGAACTTGCGGATCTCTTCCGGCAGCCGCTGGGCGTAGTCGGGAACCCGCACGCGCGAGGGAATCTCCGGCTCGGGCTTCTTGGCGGTGTGAAGGACGTGCTCTTCGCCCTCGACGAGCGTCCACTCGAAGCTCTTCTTCGAGCCGTAGACGTCGAAGCTCTCGCGATACTGCCGGGCCGTGTCGAACAGGAACCGCCAGATGTGAGCGGCGACGTCCGAGTCCTTGACCTTGATATGACACGACTCGATGGCGAACCGGTTGCCGCTCTTGCGGGCCAGCCTCGCGTTGATGGCGCCGGAGCCGAAACAGGAGACGTACTCGGCCCGGCCGTCGACCAGGCCGAGCACGGGCGAGACCACGTGCGTGGCGTAGTGCATCGGGATCATCCGCTCCCAGTACTCGGGCCAGCCCTCCATGTCCTGCGGGTGCGACGCCTGCATGTACTGGACCTTGCCCAGCTCGCCCTTCTCGTACATCTCCTTGAGGAACAGGAACTCCCGGCTGTAAACCACGGTCTCGGCCATCATGTACTTCAGCCCCGTCTTCTTGACGAGCGAGACGATCTGTTTGCACTCTTCGACGGTCGTCGCCATCGGCACGGTGCACATCACGTGCTTGCCCGCCTCCAGCGCCGCGATCGACATCGGCGCGTGGTCCGGGATCGGCGAGTTGATGTGGACGAAGTCGATCGCCGGATCGGCCAGCAGCTTGGCGTAGCTCGTGTAGCGCTTCTCGATCCCGCAGGCGTCGCCGATCTCGTGGAGCTTCGCCTTGTTGCGCCGGCAGATCGCCTCCACATGAGCGTTCGGATGCCCCTGGTAGATGGGAATGAACTCCGCTCCGAACCCGAGCCCCACGATCGCCACGTTGACCTGTCCGCTCTTCGCCATGATCCGCTCTCCTTCGCTTGGGATGTCAAGAGGGCCGTTCGGCGCCGGCCGCATCGGTACCCCCACCAGACTACCGGCCCCGGCGGCACGCGTCAAAGACAAAGCCTCGCCCCCCAGGGCGTCGGTAGGGATTCTCTTGCCGGCGTCCGCGAGAAATGGTATTATAGTAAGGAAAGCCGCTGGTGGCCGACAGAGGGTTACTGCCACAGGTGGCCCAGATGGAGGATGTTTGGTGATTGCAGCATGAGGCTGCCAGTCGATTGTCGAGCGGAGTGACGAGCGATTCTGGCCTTGGGCAGTCTTCCATTCCACGTCTGCGCGACCGGGGGAGATGTTCCCTGTCCGGACAACGGCGGCAACGGTTCGCACGGTCCGAACCGGGCAGAAACACCACGGATCAAGCAAGTTGGAGGACAAGAAGAATGGGTAACAGAGTCGTCTTTTCGCTACTGTGCCTGCTGGCCTTGAGTATCGCCGGCCAGGCGGCCACATTCACCCTCGTGGACCTGCCGGCCGGCGGCACCGACGCCGCCATCGGCATCGACAGCAGTAAGATCTACACTCATGCGTTCGATTTCGGCACCAGCCCGGTCGCCACCATCAATGGGGTGACCTTCGAAGCGGGCCCGAGCGCCAACATCATAGCGGCATATGCGGGCACCAGCGCTCAAGGATACGGCTATACGGTAAGTGACACCCGAAGCTCTGTGGCGGTCAGCGTGCACGCCGGCAGCGACCCGAGCACGCAGGTGGACGGCGCTTCGGTCGACCTGTTCTACGACATGATCTATCATTCCGCCTCGACGACGATCGGCGCGGGTCTTGTACTGGTCCTCTCCGATCTGACACCGGGCGTGACCTATTCGGCGCGCCTGTACTACCGTTCGTGGGGCACAGGGGAAACCGCCCGCACGATCACCTGCCAGGCCGACGGCGAGAGCAACGGCGTGTTCGCCGAGTCGATCGACATCGAACTCGACGGCGGCGGCGCCCACTATCTCGACTATACCTTCACCGCCGACGACACGGATGTGGAGTTCCGGTTCCTCACCAACGACGACAACAACGGCATCCACGTCTACGGCTTCACGAATGAGGTGCTCGGTTCGGACCGCGCGACCGTTCCCAGTCCAGCGGACAAGGCCGTCGACGTATTCCGGGAAGCGCGGCTGAGCTGGAAGCCGGGTGACTCGGCCGTTGCACACGACGTCTACCTCGGCGCCTCGTACGACGAGGTCGCCGCCGCCACCGTCGCAGACCCGCGCGGCGTACTGGTCAGCCAGGGGCAGACCGTCGTCGGTTACGATCCGGGCCGGCTGGAGTTCGGACGGACCTACTACTGGCGCGTGGACGAGGTCGGCGGAACACCCGCCGATGCGGTCTCTGCCGGAAACGTCTGGACCTTCACGGTCGAGCCGCTGGCCTACACCGTAGAGAGCATCGTTGCTACGAGCAACGGCCTCTTCGAGACCACCACTGGGCCGGAGAACACCATCAACGGATCGGGCCTCAACGCCCAGGATCAGCACTCGAACCTCGGCGACGACATGTGGCAGACCAGGCAGGACGGCGACACGCCGCTCTGGATTCAGTATGAGTTCGACCGCGTGCTCAAGCTCCACCAGATGCTGGTCTGGAACTACAACGTGCAATTTGAGTCGATCCTCGGCTTTGGGGTCAAGGACACGACGATCGAGTATTCGACCGACGGCGCCGACTGGACGATGCTGGGCGACGTGACGCTGGCCCAGGCGAGCGGCACCTCCACCTATACCGCCAATACGACAATCGATCTGGCCGGTGTGGCTGCGAAGTACGTCCGTCTGACCGTCAACAGCGGCTGGGGCACGATGAACCAGTACGGCCTCAGCGAGGTCCGCTTCCTGCACATCCCCGCCTTCGCCCGCCAGCCACAGCCAGCCTCCGGCGCCGCGAACCTGGCACCGGAGATTGCGCTGACTTGGCGACCGGGCCGAGAGGCCGCACGGCACGATCTGTACATCGGCACCGACGAACAGGCCGTGGCCGACGGAACAGCGGACGTGACGACCGTGTCCGAGCCACGGTACGACGCCGCCCTCGAGCTGGCACAGACCTACTACTGGAGAGTCGACGAGGTCAACGAGGTCGAAGAGCCTGCTGTCTGGGCCAGCGAAGTATGGACCTTCTCCGTCGCTGACTCCATCGTCATCGAGGATTTCGAAACATACAACGACGACGACAACCGCATCTACGACACGTGGCTCGACGGTTGGGTCAACGACACCGGCTCCACCGTGGGCTACTTCAACTCGCCGTTTGCGGAGACAACGCTGGCCCACAGCGGCAAGCAGTCCATGCCGCTGCTCTACGAAAACACCAACGGCATCTCCGTGTCCGAGACACAGCGGACGTTCGAGGTCTCGCACGACTGGTCTGTCCACGGCATCCGGAGCCTGTCGCTGGTCTTCTTCGGCGATCGCGCCAACACCGCCGGACAACTCTACGCCAAGATCAACGGCACGAAGGTGCTCTACGGCGGTTCGGCCGAGGATCTGAAGATCGCCGCCTGGATCCCGTGGACGATCGACCTGGCCGGACTGAACGTGCGTAACGTGACCACGCTGACGATCGGCATCGAAGGCGCCGGCGCCATGGGGACGCTGTTCATCGACAACATCCGGGTCTATCCCTATGCGAGCGAACTGGTCGCACCGGTCCAGCCGGACGACGCGAGCCTGGTCGCGTACTACCCTCTCGACGGCAACGCCAACGATGTTGCGGGCGGCCGCCACGGCACCATCTCCGGGACTCCGGACTTCATGCCCGGCTTCCAGGGCCAGGCCCTCGACCTCGCCAGCAACGCGACGGTGCCGCAATACGTTTCCGTGCCGTACTCCGACGCCTTCGCCCTGAACTCGTTCACCGTCGCCGCCTGGATCCATGTCAAAGATCTGGATGCGCTGCGGGCGATTCTCGGGACACGTTTCAACAGCGACAACACGTTCGACGTCAAGGTCGAGGCGACGCGCGTTCACGGCGACATCGGCGACGGCAGCGCCTGGCTCAATACAAGCGTCGACATCCCGGCGGCGCGCGGCGGAGTGGTTGGCACGAACGCCTGGCACCACATCGCCTATGCGATCGATGCGGCGGCCGGGACGGCCGATCTCTATCTCGACGGCGTGTTGTCGACGACCGTGACTTTCACGGGGACGCCGCTTCTCATGAAGCCGGACCAGGAACTTCGCATTGGAAACTGCTCCGGAACCGAGTACATGAACGGCATGATTGACGAAGTCCGCATCTACAACCGCGCGCTGACCATGGCCGAGGTCGCCGCCCTCGTGGGCCGGCCCGGACCGATCTACACAGGATTCTGAAACTGAATCGGGGTCGGGCCCTCGCCTGACGACCCGACGCAATGAATGTCCCACATCGAGGGCAGGGTATCCGCAAGGGCCCTGCCCTCGCCATTTCCGCCCCGTCCCGCCACGCACATGCTGATTCCGGCCCATCGCGGTTCCGACGTACCTCCCAACTGCGACGGCACGGGAGGCATCGATTTTCAGCGGAGTTTCCGCGCTCTCTCTGCCGATACATAGTGGAGACGGATACAACAGTATGTCAGTCGCCGCCGGCGGTCGGAAGGTTCACCGCGTCGTCTTCGGCGAAGCGTAGCCGGCAACCGCAAATAGGGGGATATTATGGTCCACAAATGGTTATGGGAACTTCTGCTTTCCGCCGCCGTCCTGGCCTCGACAACAGCCACAGGCCAGCCGAGGCGTTCGGAAGAGTCTCGCGACGCCTACATCGTGCAGGTCAGCCGGTCGGCTGATGCGTTGCAGGCCGGCCGCGGGGTGGCCCAGCGCACCCGAGGCCAACTCGGTCATGTGTATCACAGATCCATGCGTGGGTTCTCGATTCAACTGCCGCCGGGGCAGAGCCGAGACGACATCCTCAAGCTGCCCGGCGTGGTCCGCGTTGAGCCCGACATCCGCATCCGGACCGCCGCCCAGACCCTGCCCACCGGCGTGGCTCGAATCGGCGTAGATCGCCATCCTGCAATCAAGATCGACGGCATCGACGACCGGCTGGATGTGGATATCGCAATCATCGATACGGGCATCGACATCGACCATCCCGACCTGCGCGTCGTCGGCGGGCGGCGGTTCTATACGCGACGCTGGTCGTCGGTCCAGGACAACCGGTACGACGATGCGAACGGACATGGCACGCACTGCGCGGGAATCGCCGCCGCCATCGACAACGACACCGGCGTTGTCGGCGTCGCACCGGGGGCCCGCCTGTGGGCGGTCCGCGTGCTCGATGCCAATGGCGAGGGGTATCTGTCCGACCTGATCGCCGGGATCGAATGGGTCACCGAACGCGCCGGCACGATCGAGGTGGCGAACCTGAGCCTGACCGCCACGGGCAAGAGCGACATTCTGCGTGAGACGATTGCGAACAGCGTCGCAGCCGGCGTGGTGTATGTCGTCGCGGCCGGCAACGACGGCGCCGACGTGTACGGGGCCGACGGGGTCTTCAACACGAATGATGACGTGATTCCCGCGGCCTATCCCGAGGTCGCCACGATCTCGGCGATGGTGGACACCGACGGCCAGCCGGGCGGTGTCGGTCCGGCCCATAGCGAGGGCGAAGACGATACCTTCGCCGGCTTCAGCAATCTCAGCCGCAGCGTAGTACAGGGCAACCCCGTGGTCTCGCCGGGGGCCGCCATCGACCTGATGATGCCCGGCGTGGCCATCCGGTCGTGCTGGACGGGTGGACGGTACGCCACCGCCAGCGGGACCAGCATGGCGGCGCCCCACGCGGCGGGACTGGCGGCCCTCTACATCGCCGAATACGGTCGCGCCTACGATGCCGCCGGCGTCTACGCCATTCGCCAGGCCCTGATCGACCGCGGCGCCGACCAGGCCGGTGAAAAGCGACTGAGTCAGCCCGAAACGGAACCCGACGACCGTCCCGAACCGCTGGGCTGGGCCGGTAAGAGGGAGCAGGCGGCCAACGAGCCGCCCACCGCGGACTTCTCATTCATCATAGACGGATTGACGGTCGAGTTCACCGATCAGAGCATCGATGAGGACGGCCCGATCATCGCCTGGACGTGGGACTTCGGCGATGGAACGACGTCAACCGCGCGGGACCCCGACCACACGTATGCCGTTGGCGGAACGTACACCGTAACACTGACGGTGACGGACGACCGTGACGGTGCCGATACCGTGTCCGAGGAGGTCACCGTCAGCGAACCTGCCAATCAGAGCCCGACGGCCGATTTCTCATTCGTCGTGGACAGGTTGGCGGTCGCATTCGCCGACGAAAGTATAGACGAAGACGGCGAAATCGTCGCATGGGCATGGGATTTCGGCGACGGAACGACTTCGACGGAACAGGACCCCACGCATCGCTACGCCGTCGGCGGAGTCTATACGGTGACGCTGGTCGTCACGGACGATCGCGGCGACATGAATTCCATCGGTCGAGACCTCGTCGTGTCCGAATCCACAAATCCTTCACCCACCGCCCATGTCACCATCGAGCTGAGCACCAGACGTCTGCTGAGATCGTGGCGGGCCGTTGCGGTGATTACTATCGAGACCGTCGGCGAGCCGCTGGCCGATGCCGACGTATATGGCCGCTGGCAAGGCGCGGCTTCCGGCTCCGTCCTGGGGACCACCGAAGCCGACGGGACGGTACTATTTCAGACCGCATGGCTGAAATCCCGCGACGATGCCACATTGGTCGTGGAGGCCGTGATCAAGGGCGAGGAGGAGCACGTGCTTTCCGGCCGGACCTCCGACACGGTCTCGCCCCCGTAGCAGCAGCCAAGAGGCGAAGGCCGACGGCATTCAGGCGACGATCCGCCGAGGCACGCCGAGCGCCGGCCAGCCCTTGGTGGCGTCGTAGATGTGGCCGTTGAGGAAGCATTCCGTCTCGCGCCGGGCCCGGGCGCCCCACGCGAAGAGGTTTTCATGGTCCATCGCCGGGCCTTCGCAGGCCGAAAGGTCAACTCGAACGGAACAGTCATCACGTCCGTCAGGCCGTGGACAGCATTGCCGTTTCATCGCAGTGCTCCATGCAAGAACTGTGGCTCTCGTGCCGGAATCATCCGATCCCCTATCCATGTAGACGCCGCATCGACCGTTTTCTAACGCCAAAATCAGAATTTCAGCCGAGAATCTCAGAGAGGCCGCAGAGTGATCGGGCCGCAAGACGCTCTAATAGAGGCGACGTTTTTTCCCCAAACAGCCGGGTACGGTATTGCGTTCTCCCGGTGCGACGTCATAATGGTCATATAGGAGCGGGCTGGCTGCCGTCAATCCAACCCGCGCGAGAAGCGGTCTTTGATGAGAGGCTGCCATGACAGTGGGATTGCGGGGCATTTCAGCCTGCGTTGAAATGGACCCGCCATAGGCTGATGCATATGGGCTGATGGGAGTGAGTTGACGTGTGCCAACGAAGAACTCGCCCCGCGTGATGGACGGCCCGGAGGTGAACCATGAGAACGATTTCCACCCGAACCGGCATCCTCGTGATTGTCTCGTTTTCCGTGGTCGCATTCAGTCTCTCGTTCGCCCTTTCGAGGCTGCCCAGACGGAGTGAGTGGGAGCGATACCGCATCGAGTATCCGGAGAGAGCGATCCGGGCCAATCTCAGACAAGTGGCCCTGGCTGCCAGCGTCTATCTGCGAAGCCACAACGCCCAGGAGGTCACCTACGCCGACCTTTTGCGTGACGGCCAGGTCATCGACCGACCGATCAGACCGGTGTTGGGCGAGGACTACCGCACGGTCCGTCTGTCACGAACCGCCACGAAGGTCGAGATCCAAACGAAAGACGGTCAGACAGTCACCTGCGAATTCGGAAGCCTTGGAGTCGGCGGCATCGGCCCCAGCCCCGTCGGCCTGCCGCCGGCAAACGATCTGAATGCCTACCGTGACACAAATTGAGGCGGCGGCCGCCGGCCCACCGATACATCTCATGCCCGCTACAACGAACGACGTGCCGGGTCGCGCGGGCCGATGGCGGTCACGTCGATCTGCCGGAAACCCATCTTCATCGCGGGTGAATCGGGCTTGAGCCGAAAGTCGTGGTTGCCGGGATCGACGAACAGCGGGTCGGCATAGACCGAGCGCGTGTCCTTGCCCGTCTGCCGCCATTGGTCCCAGGTCATGCCGTTGAACGAGACGTCGTCGAGCTTCTGCGTCGGATTGAAGTAGACATTCCAGTCCATATCGAACGTGCTGGTCGTCTCGCGCGTGCCGCTGCCGTCCTTGGGATGGAAGTAGAACGTGTACAACTTGTCCTTCCAGTTGCCGTCGAGCAGCTTGCCTTCCGTCCAGTAGACGATGTTGTTCTCGAAGAAGACGCTCTTGTGCGGCTCGACCCGGCTGCGGCTGAGCTGCTGGAGCCGGCCGAACGCGAAGATGTTGTTGCGGACCGTCACCTCCTTGCAGAAGTGGATGTTGTAGCCGGCGAACTTCGTGTTGTAGACGACGTTGTTCTCGACGAGGATGTGGGAGGAGCCTTCGTCGTTGTAGATGCCCCAGCCGCCGTAGTGGTTGGCCTCGACGTCGTGAATCAGATTGTTGCGGATCACCGTCCCCGGCGAGATGCCCAGTGTGTAAATCGCCCCCATGTCGGAGAGCAGACCCTGACCGATGTGGTGGATGTGATTGAATTCGACGACGTTGTCCCGGCTGATGCTGCGCTGATAGCCCCAGACCCAGCCGATCGAAACGCCCGTGTACCAGCCGTGATGGATCGCGTTGTGGGCGACGTGGTTGCCGCTGGTGTTCATCAGGAGCACGCCGACGGCCGAGGGGTAGTCCTCGCCATAATACTGCAGTACGTTGTCGGTGATGATGTTGTTGCCCGTGCGCTCAAGCGGGTGGTCCCGCTCGGTGCCGCCGTTGACGCGAAACCCGCCGGCGGCGATGTGGCTGATCTCGTTGTATGTGAAGTGGTTGTCGGTGCAGCCGAGGCCGATCTCGAAGGCGAACGTGCCGATGTTCGCCACGCGGCAGCGATCGAAGCGGCATCGCCTCGTCCCGGTCAGCGTAATGGCGGCTGGAACGCCGGCCGAGCCCTGCCGGTCGTTCGAGTTGCCCGGCGGTAGGCGCCAGTTCGTGTACTCGAACGACAGGCCGTCGAAGGCAATGTGCTCGACATACTGCCGGTTGACCGGGTCGCCCTCGAAGCGGAGGAACGCGGGGGCAAACGGCGCGATGACCTCGGCGCTCTTGAGATCGTCGCCGGGGCGCGGGATGATGTACAGCACGCCCGTGCGGCGGTTCAGGTACCACTCGCCCGGCTCGTCGAGGCCCTCGAAGACGTTTTCGACGATGTAGCGGGCCCCGTCCTCGCTGAAATCGTCCGTGAAGACCTTGCCCGCCTTGTGTTTGAACGTCACGAGGTTCTTCTCGGTGTCGATCATCTGGATCGGCAGGTGCGAGTCGGTCCAGAAGTGGTAGACGATCACCTCCACGTCGTCGAGATTCGTCCAAGCCGGGTCAAGGTCGCCGGGCGCAAATTCGAACGACTGGCAGTCCTTGTGGTAGTGGGCCGTCTTGGGGGTGCCTTCGGGACAGCCGGCCACGCGCAGGAACCCCTCGTTGGGGATGCGGGCACGACGGTATTGCCGGCCGTTGATGTAGAGCTGGCGAAAGTCCCACTGGCCTGCCTTGACGGCGGGCACGTCGGCCGTCCAGACGCCGTCTTTCTGCCTCGTCCAGCCGGCGATCCGGCGGCCACCGGTGATCACCGGCTGCTCGCTGGCGTACGCGCGATAGAGCACCGGACAGGCGGCGGTTCCCGAATCGGCCGATTCGAGCACCAGCGGTTCGGCCAGGGCGTGATGGCCCCCTCGCAGGTAGACCGTCACGGGGGCGTCGAGAGATCCGCCGACCTTGAGCTGGCGCACGGCGTCCCTGGCGCGTTCGAGGGTGCGGAACGGCCGGTCAATGTCCGTTCCCGTCGTGGCGTCGTCGCCGGCCGGCGAGACGTAGAACGTGTGCCCGGCTTCGGCCGGGAGGCACAGGGCAAACATCGGGACGAAGGCACAAAGACAGGCGAGGGTCTTACAGCGTGCGGCGTTCCGCATGAGTACTCTCCTTCGTTTCGTTGTGCGTTTCTGGACGCTCCGTCCCCTCAGACGCCGACGATAGGCGACGCCACAACGTATAGCACAGAACCTGCCTGGCGTCCAGAGCGGCGCCGAACAACGAACGACGACGTTCTTGCCGGTTTTGCGCTTGCGTCCTGCCCCAGGACGCGGTAGACTATCGGTGAGCGCTTGTTGCGATGTGTGGCGTAGCTGTCCTGAGAAGGGAGGGATACTCGCATGACGTCGAATCATCAGGTGGAGCGGGGCATGGCAGGGTTCACACTGATCGAGTTGCTGGTCGTCATCGCGATCATCGCCGTGCTGCTGAGCATCCTGCTTCCGGCGCTGGGGGCCGTTCGCGAACAGGGGCGCCGACTGGTCTGCGGCCAGAACGAGAAGAACATGGGGCTGGGTCTGTTCGCCTATGCCAACGACTACGACGGCAAGCTTCCCATGAATGAGGTCGACCGCTGGCTGTTCGACGTCTCCTACTGGACCACGGACATCATCATGAAGACGGGTGCCTTCGACCGACACACCTTCTATTGCCCGTCCTGGAAGCAGCGGGACAGCATCCTGTTCTGGCGCTATGGAGAGAACCTCCCGGCCGGAACACCCGAGAGCTATCTCGCGCCCGAGCCCACGGCCGAGGCGACGCGAAAGGACTATCATCGGATCATGGGGTATTACTGGCTCATCGACACCAAATACGGCGGCGGCCGAGAGTTGGACCCGTTCAGCTATGATGGCCCCAAGAAGCAATGGGTCAAGTCCACCACCTCCACGAAGTACAAAGCACCTCCAGCAACCGTCGAACTGATCACTGACGTGACCGCCAGCGACGGACCCAATCGGCAGACATCCGACTTCACGCAGGCCACGGGAGGCTGTTGGTCGCGCTGGCAAGTATACGACAGGAGCAACCACATCAGGAACAGCACCAAGCCTTCCGGAGGCAACATCCTCTTCCTCGATGGCCATGTCGACTGGCGCAAGTTCGATGAAATGGAGGTCCGCTGGCGCACTGGAACCTCCGACAATCCCTCGATGTGGTGGTAGATTTCGTGGCTTGGCATCGCTTCTCACACGTCTTGACTGCGATCCTCATTCTGTCGCAGGTGTGGTCTCTCCGCGCGGGCACCGAAGACCCTCTGCAGGCAGGATTCCAGGAGCCGCCGCTACCGGCGCGACCGTCGGTCTACTGGGCGTGGGTCAACGGCCTGACGAACCATGACCGTATGACAGTCGAACTGGAGGAGATGAAGGCCAAGGGCATCGGTGGTGTGTATATCTTCGATATCGGGGCGCGCGATCCGGCGGAGATCGTACCGGCCGGTCCGGCGTTCATGGGGCCCGAATCGCTGGAGGCCATCGGCCACACCGTTCGCGAAGCGACCCGGCTCGGCATGGAGGTGGGCCTGGTCACGTCCAGCAGTTGGAACTGCGGCGGGCCCTGGGTCCCGCCCCGGTATGCCAGCATGGGCCTCTACCATTGCCAGATCACCGTGACAGGCCCGATGCGCCTCGATGGCCCTCTGCCTATGCCCGCCCTGCCGGCCGCTGCGCCGCGAGGGCCCGACGGCAAGCCGGCGTATGTCAAGGACACGGCGGTGCTGGCGATCCCGTCACCCAAGCGGTTGGCGGGACACGAATTTGTCTTCGAACTCGCTCCGCCAGGGACACATACCGTCGACCGCGTAGTCCTGTACAACACACCCAGCGGCGACGAGAAGCGCTACGGCCCGATGCACCTGTTTGCCAGGGACTTCGCGGTCTACGCGTCGCCCGAAAGCACGGAGCCGAACAGCTTCCGCCAGATTGTGCGGGCAGCGCTCGAACCCATTACGGAAGCCCAGACGTTCCGCTTCGAGCCAATCGAAGCCCGCTACGTCAGGCTCGTCGCCCTGTCGGGGCACAACGTCAGATTCGACCGGGTGCAGTTGGGCGAGTTCGAGGTCTATTCGACCGACGGCGTCAACGTCGCCAATGCCTATCACCCCGACGGCAGCAAGACCGCCGCCAGTCTGCTGCACAGCAGCTCCGCCCTGGGCAGCGAGACAGAGCAGAACTGGACCGCCGCCAATATCCACGACGGCGCCAAGTCGGGCGCGGCCGGAAGCTGGTCGTCCGCCGGTCCGCCTCCGCTGGTGATCGAAGACCCGCAAGAGATCATTGACGTGACGAACCGCGTCGATGCGAACGGGCATCTCGATTGGGACATCCCCGAAGGCGAATGGATCGTGATGCGGTTCGTCTGCGCCAATACGGGCCTGTCGCTGAGG
Source organism: Phycisphaerales bacterium Planc_01 (assembly GCA_001603075.1). Classification (GTDB taxonomy): domain Bacteria; phylum Planctomycetota; class Phycisphaerae; order Sedimentisphaerales; family Anaerobacaceae; genus Anaerobaca. The sequence continues at coordinate 172,237 of LVBB01000148.1, forward strand.
CTGCCGAGCCCCAACTCGGGCGGGCTCGCCATCGACCATTTCAACGCCGAGGCGACGAGGTTCCATTTCGAGTACCTGCTGAACAAGCTCCACGAGGAACTGGGAGACTTCAAGGACACGGCGCTCAAGCAGATGTACGTGTGCAGCTACGAGCTGAGCGGCTCGACGTGGACGCCCGATTTCCTGGCCCAGTTCGCCCGGCGGCGCGGGTACGACATGACGCGGTACCTGCCGCTGCTGGCCGGCTGCACGCTGAAGGACCACGAGGCGGCGCGGCGATTCGATTACGACTATCGAAAGACGCTGGGCGATCTGCTGGTCGATGCCTTTTACAGGACCGCTGCAAAGTTGTCGAACGAACATGGCCTGCTGCTCTGCGCCGAGGCGGGCGGGCCGGGACCGCCCCTGCACCAGGTGCCCGTCGACGCACTGAAGGCCCTTGGGACGCTCGACATCCCGCGAGGCGAGTTCTGGAAGGAGCACAACGTCTGGGTCGTGAAGGAGACCGCCTGCGCCGCGCACATCTACGGTAAGAGCCAGGTCGATATGGAGGCGTTCACGAGCTGGCGGCACTGGCAGGATGGGCCCTTCGAGCTCAAGCCCATCGCCGACCGCGCCTTCTGCGACGGTGCGAACCACTTCACGTTCCACACCGCCGCACATAACCCTTCGGCGACGGACCGGCCGGGCTGGGTCTATCACGCCGGCACGCACATCGGCCCGAGCATCGCGTGGTGGCCCAAGGCCAAGCCCTGGATCGACTACCTCTCGCGGTGCTCCTACATGCTCCAGCAGGGCCTGTTCGTCGCCGACGTGTGCTATTACTATGGGGATCAGGGCTTCAACTTCGTGCCGCCAAAACATATTGATCCGTCTCTCGGGTTTGGCTACGACTACGACGTATGCAACGCGGAGGTGATCCTGACGCGAATGAGCGTCAAGGGTGGTCGCCTGACGTTGCCCGATGGAATGAGTTACGAACTGCTGGTCCTGCCCGACCGCGACGACATCGACCTGGCTGTATTGAAGAAGATCGAGCAGTTGGTCGCCGACGGCGCGACGGTCGTCGGGCCCAAGCCCATCCGCTCCAACGGCCTGGCCGATTTCGCCCGCCGGGACACCGAGGTCCGCACGATCGCGGATCGCCTCTGGGGCCCCTGCAATGGCACAACGGTCAAAGAACATGCCTGTGGCAAAGGTAAAATCATCTGGGGCAGGGATCTGAGAGTCATCCTGAACGACCGCGGTGTCGGTCCCGATTGCAGCGTCGCACCATTCACCAGCATCATGCCGCATCCGGTTGACTATATTCATCGTCGCTCATCTGGAGCGGACATCTACTTCGTCGCCAACCTCACCCGATACGCGCATGTCGGCATGTGGATATTTCGCGTGAAAAACCGAGTGCCATATTTGTGGATGCCTGATACAGGTGAGGTTCACCTCTGCAGTTACCACCGGCAAGACCACGCAACGACGAGTGTCAGTCTGGGCTTGCCTCCCTACGGGAGCGCTTTTGTGGTCTTTCGGGATGAGGACGACCTGGGGATGGCGACCGAGAATCCCGCGCGGGCGTCAACACGTCGTCGTGAGATCAGCGGACCGTGGGAGGTGCGGTTCCCCGCAGGATGGGGCGCACCGGCGTCGAAGACGTTTGACGAGTTGATCTCGTGGACGCAGGCGGACGAGGACGGCATCAAGTACTTCTCGGGGATAGCGTCTTATCACAACACGTTCGACGTCAACGCCGGCCAGATCGCGCCGGGCAAGCGGATCGTTCTCGATCTGGGCGAAGTGCGATTCGTAGCTGAGGTCTACGTCAACGGGCAGAGCCGGGGCATTCTCTGGAAGCCCCCCTTCCAGGTCGATGTCACCGGCGCTGTCAAGGCAGGCACAAACCAACTCGTCGTCGAGGTCGCCAACACCTGGTCGAACCGACTCGTCGGTGATGCGCAATCGCCCGAAAGCCCAAGGTTCTGCCGGACCAATATCGACAGGTCCCTGACGTGGCAAGTCCCCTGGAAGGACACCCCCCTGCTCGACTCGGGCCTCCTCGGCCCCGTCAGACTGATTGAGATATCCGAGTGACCCCCATTCTCAGGCTTTGCATCGTCTATCTGGGGCACCGCAGTCACGGCGCTCGACAGCAGCTCCTCGTACCACGAAACGCCAGCGAATACCCGGCCGGGATTTCCCTTGCAGAACCCGAGGATTATGGGAGAATGGCAGCGAATGAAGCAGACACGTCAGCCTGTTTGTTCCAGCGGGGCGCGGAAATGTGTATGAGACCACACCTTCGTTCGCACGGAGTCGCACTGATCCTTATCCTCATCAGCGCTGCCATCGGGATGCGCGCAAAGGAGCCGATAGAGGACGAACCAGATTGGTGGACCATGCAGCGCGACCTCGTCAGCCTGATCGCTGATCAGAACCTCGACATTATCGATCTGGCGCAGGCGGCCGCCGGCATATCGCCCCAGACGGGCCGGGTGGCCATGTTCAAGTTGAATGTGCTGATGCGCGCAGGCATGCATGCGGACGCAGCCAAGGCACTCAGAGAACTGAAGTTGCTCTGCCCCGACCTGGACAACTACCAGGTCACGCAGATCTACTATGCCGCCTGTGACGAGTTCCTGGCATGGGAATTGGCCCAGAGGGTGGTCGAGGTTTTCGCGGATAACGTCTCTGAGTTGAACCTGGAGAATCGGCTCCTGGAGCACCTCTTGGAGTCCGGGCGCAACATCGAGGAGATCGACCGCTGGTTGGCGGGTATGCCTACAGGCCGGGATGGGTTCTGGATCAAAGAACGACTGCGGTTCAGCAACGTTCACGGCCGAGCGCAACGCCTGATCGAGGAGCTGACTGGGCACATCAGGCGAGACCCAAACAACATTGAGCATGTCATTGTTTTCCTGGATGGTCTGGCCGGCGCGCGACATACCGGACAAGAAAGTTGGGACCTGTCATGGCTGCCCGAAACGATTCACCCACGCCTGGCCACGCAGATGGAGAGGATCGCCTCGCGACTACAGATGCTCGCCCAATGGCAGACCTCTGCAACCTTCTACAGACAGGCGGTTGACATGTCTCTGACGGACGAGGAAGTGCAGGACCGCGGAGCGAATCACCAGATGTACATGCCGCCCGAGAAGGTGCGAGCCGCCTTCGACGCACAAGTCCGGGATGGGCTGGCCAAGTGTCTCCTCGAAATGGACCGAGCCGAGGAGGCGCAGAAATGGATGGTCGAATCCGCCGACATTCGCGCCGAGCACGGGTTCGGCCTCCATGCCCTGTTCGCCGGTCAAGTCCAGCAGGCCAGCGGCCAGCGCGTCATCGAGCGCCGGATGTGGGAGGAAGAAGAGCAGCGAGCCGACGACCCGGAGTACTGGCGCCGACGTGCTCTGTACTACCGCGGCCGAAACGAACCGGATCAAGAGGAATATGCGTTGCAGAGAGGCTTGGCTCTCACCACACCACAGCCTCGTCCGCAGACGGCGTCCAAAGGATACACGGACATGCGCCGCTGGCTGCTCGGTGACTACGCCCATTTCCTCATGCGGATGGATCGAACGCCTGAGGCGGTAGCCCTGTTGCGAAGCGAGATCGAACAGGCGCCCGCTGAGGCTCTGTCGGCAGAGAGAGCGGCCAACTTGCTGGCCTTCACATTCGAGAAACATGTCACCGCCGGCGACGCACTGCTATGGACCTGGCTGGCACATCGCCCCAAGTGGGAGCACACGGAGAGCCGCCTGCTTTGGCGGATGCTGGAAAGCGTCCCGCGAGAGGGTTTGGAGCCATATTTCGAGCAGGCCGAGTCTTTGGCCAGCCAAGCCGACCCGAGCCGGGCGACCGCGCTGGGTTGGATCATGAATCGCATGGGACATCCGAAACGCTCCATTGCTCTGCTGGAGTATGCGGTCGAGAAGGCTTCTAACAGCGAACTCAGGGAGGAGGCCACGTTCACGCTCTTCGAGTCGTGTCTGGACGCGGGCCACTGGAAGCGGGCCGAACAGATCTTCCCGGAGGCCCGCAAGCGACTCTCACCGACGGAAGTACCCACTTGGTGTTCCCGCATCGCCGCCGTGGCTGGCCAAGCAGGAGATCGAGACGATGCGCTGCGCATCTGGAGGGTAGCCGCCCGATTGAACCCTTCGGACCTGACGTCTCTGCCCGCTCTCGCCGCTGCAGGATTACACGATCAGCTTGCTGCCTTCTACTGGGACATGGCCACCAAGCTGCCATCTTCAGAGACTCCGCCGCGGGCCTTGACGATGCTTGGCGATCGCGTCATCGAATCCGAGCCGGCCCCATCTGAAGCGATACCTTTTCCCTTGCCCCCAAGGGTCTCACCGATCACAATGACTCCCACAAGATGAGCACGTCCTCATCATAGATACGCATATCCTGTTCGAAAAGAGAAACGAAGGAGAGCACCATGAGCAGATCGACACCCCCCCTGCGAACCCCCGTGACAATCGCGCTGGCGATGGCACTGGCCGGTTCGCTGTTCGTTCAGAGCACGTATGCCGAGACCCAGGAACAGCGGGACGCTCGAATGCAGTGGTGGCGGGAGGCGCGGTTCGGGATGTTCGTCCACTGGGGCCTGTATTCCGGCCTGGCCGGAACGTGGAACGACAAGCCCGTCGGTACGCGCGGCGGGATGGAGTGGCTCCAGCAGCGGGTCCGCGCCGACACGTGGGAGTACGCCCATCAGGCGGTGCCGAAGTTCCAGCCGGCCGAGGGCTTCGCCACCGAATGGGCGAAGCTCGCCAAGGAGGCGGGCTGCCGCTACGTGGTCTTCACGACCAAGCACCACGACGGGTTCGGCCTGTTCGACTCGCAGTACACCACCTACGATGCCCGCGACCTCGTGGGCCGCGACCTGTGCAAGGAGATCACCGATGCGATCCGCGCCGAAGGGATGAAGGTGGGCTATTACCACTCGGTCATCGACTGGCACCACCCGCAGTACGACTACGACAAGGCCAACCAGTTGCCCCACCCGCTTCGCGGCCGGCCCTCGCCGAACGGCCCGCGCCACCACGACATCTACGTGGACTATCTGCACCAGCAGGCCCGCGAGCTGTTCAGCAACTACGGCACGCTCGACGTCATCTGGTGGGACTATTCCAAGGAGGGCAACGAGGGGCCGTTCTGGCGGTCGGATGAGCTGATGGCGATGGCCCGGCAGTTGCAGCCAGGGATCATCTCGAACAACCGCCTCTATCACATCCCGGACATCGAGAAGGACGACTCCTCGGACCGGCTGCGAAAGTGGAAGCCCGAGCACGGCGACTTCACCACGCCGGAACAGACCATTCCCGCGACCGGCATCCCCGGCGTCGACTGGGAAGTCTGCATGACGATGAACACCACCTGGGGCTACTCCGACCACGACGACGCCTGGAAGTCCAACGAGACGTTGATCCGCAACCTCGTCGACATCGTCTCCAAAGGCGGCAACTACCTGCTCAACATCGGACCCAAAGGCGACGGCTCGATCCCTCACCAGAGCATCGACTCGATGCGCGTCATCGGCAAGTGGATGGCCGTCAACGGCGAGGCGATCTACGAGACGACCGCCAGCCCATTCGAGCAGCCCGCCTGGGGCCGCTACACGAAGAAGCCGGGCAAGCTCTACGCTCACATCTTTACGTGGCCGGCCGACGGCAAGCTGTTCGTCCCGCTCACGGGGCAGCGCATTGCCAAGGCCTACCTGCTGGCCGACGCCGGCCGCGCGGCGCTCAAGACGCAGACCACTCCGGACGGCGTGACGATCCAACTGCCCAGCCGGGCGCCGGACGCCATCGCTTCGGTGATCGCAATCGAGTACTGACCGATGAACAAGACACAACGAATCGTGCTGATTGTTGCCAGCATCATGCTGGCGAGGGCGAATCATGATTCGCCCCTACGCGCGGCGGCGCAGGACGACCTGGCCTCGTTCGTCGTCATCAGTCCACGCGACAACCGCTACTTCGAGCTGTCCAATGGCCGTCCTTATGTCCCCATCGGGTTCAATCTGGTCGATCCGCCCAGGGAACTGGAATTCGACCGTCTCTTCGAGATCATGGCGGCCAGCCGCATCAACTACGTGCGCGTCTGGCTGGGACACAACAACTGGAACGTCGAGCGCGACAAGCCCCTGCAATTCGATCCGGAGCGGGCCCGCGTCATCGACCGCTTCCTCGCGATGGCGAGGGCCAACGGCATCCGCGTCAAGATGTGCCTCGAACACTTCCGCGACATCCGCGCCGAGCGGCAGCGCTGGTCCGACAACACGATCTATCACAAGGCCAACGGCGGCCTCTACGAGAGCATGCACGAGTATCTCTCAACCAGCCGGGGTCGCGACCACTTCAAAGCCAAGCTCGACTGGTACGCCGAGCGCTATGGTGATGAGCCGGCGGTCTTCGCGTGGGAACTGTGGAACGAAATGGACGCGGTGCGCGATTCCGAGTGGCTCGACTGGACGCGGGCGATGCTGCCCGAACTGAAACGTCGATTTCCGCGCAACCTCGCCATCCAGAGCCTCGGCAGCTACGATGGGGAGAACAAACGCAGCAGCTATCGCACGCTGTGCCTGCTGGAGGACAACGACGTCGCCCAGGTGCATCGCTACCTCGACGAAGGCGCCGGCTGGGCGATCTGTCACGGCCCGGTCGATGTCCTGGCCGCGCAGTCCGTCCATGAACTGATCGCGTTTGACGCGGGCAAGCCGATCATCCTGACCGAGACCGGGGCCGTCAAGCCCCGGCACGCGGGCTGTTCGGAACTGTACGCCAAGGACCCCGACGGCACGCTCCTGCACGACATGCTTTTCTCGCCGTTCTTCAGCGGGGCCGCCGGGCCCGGCCACGTCTGGTGGTGGCGCCAGGCCATCGAGCAGCCGAACCTGTGGCATCACTTCGCACGGTTCGCCCGCACGGTCGAGGGGCTCGACCCGCCCGCCGAGGCGTTCAAGCCGGTCACGATCGCGCACGACCGGCTGCGCATCTACGGCCTGGCCGGCCGCAAGACATTCCTCGCCTGGTGCCGCGATGCACGCAACGACTGGCGAACCGAACTGGTCGAGGGCCACAAGCCCGATACGCTGAGCGACGTCCGGATCGACCTGTCGAGCATCCCGATTCCCGCTGGGGCAAACGTGCAGCTTTACGATCCCTGGACCGACACGCGATCTGAAGTAACGCCCCGCGACGGCACCGTCACCATCCCGTCGCTGCGCCGATCCGCCGTCCTGCGCGTCGAATCGAGGATACTGCCTGCTCGGTGAGCACGATGGAGAATGGAACCATGAGCAAGACGGAGATCATCTTGTTCAGCCTCGTCCTCGCAACCGCGGGTTGCGGCACGTTGCCGGACGGCAGCCGATGGGGCCAGAATGCCTTCACCTGCTTCGACTCAGACCGCATCGCCAAGGCGGCCAAGAACGCCTTCTTCAGTCCCCACACGCTCATCCCACTGGCGGGCGCAGCAATGTTCGCCATCGACGACTTCGACGAGAGAGTCTCCGACTGGGCGACCGATCATACCCCCGTCTTCGGCTCAGAAGAAGACGCCCGGCAAGCCAGTAATGATCTCAAGACCTTCCTGGCCGTCGAGACCCTGGTGACGGCGCTGGCCACCCCGAGCGGCGACGAGGCCGGACCGTGGGTATACGCCAAGCTGAAGGGATTGGCCGTCGAGGGTGGCGCGATCGGGCTGACACAGACTCTGACCGGGGCGATGAAGAGCGCAATCAGCCGGGACCGCCCGAACCAGGAAAACGACAACAGCTTCCCCTCGGGCCACAGCTCCTCCGCCTTTGCCTACGCCACGCTCTCGAACCGGAATCTGGATTCCATCGACCTGCCGACAGGCGTTCGACCGGTGCTGCAGACCGGCAACGTCATCCTCGCTGGCGGCGTTGCGTGGGCGCGAGTCGAGGGACGCAAGCACTACCCATCGGACGTCCTGTTCGGCGCCGCGCTCGCGCACTTCGTTACCGCCTTCATTCACGACGCCTTCATGAACCTTCCCGACCCGGACCGGGCCAGCCTGACGGCATTCCCTGTCGATGCCGGCGCCGGAATCCAGTTGGCCATTCGTTTCTGAGCGGATCAGCTCAGTTGTATCTATGGCCCTCGCGTCCGATCCGGTATAATGGCGAGTGCCATCCCCAAGGCTCCGTTTCACTACGCCTTGAGGCATGCCACCCAACCGACAGGGGAAAGGAGAACCGATGGAGACGCAAGACAGATCGCGAATCGGCCGGATTTCGCGCCGACAGTTCCTCCGCAGTTCGGTAACCGCCGCCTCGGTGACGGCGCTGACGGCTGCGTTGCAGGCGCGGGCGTATGCAGGCGGGACCGCGGCCATGCGCATCGGCCTGATCGGCTGCGGCGGGCGCGGCGCCGGCGCCGCGGTCCAGGCGCTCAACGCCTGTCCGCGTGCCCGGCTCACCGCCATGGCCGACGCCTTTGAAGATCGGCTCAACCGAAGTCTTCAGAGTGTTTCCAAAGAGCACCCGGACCGCGTGGACGTGCCGTCCGACCGCCGCTTCTTCGGCATGGACGGCTACGCCCGCGTAATGGATTCGGACGTGGACCTCGTGATCCTGGCGACCCCACCCGGATTTCGCCCGCAGCAGTTCGAGGCGGCGGTGGCCGCGGGCAAGCACGTGTTCATGGAGAAGCCCGTGGCGGTGGACGTGCCCGGCATCCGCAAGGTGGCCGCCGCCAACGAGCGGGCCAAGGCCAAAGGCCTGGCCGTGGCGGTGGGCCTGAACATTCGCCACCAGAACAACGCCCGCGAGGTGATCGCCCGCGTCCACGACGGCGCCATCGGCCGGATCATGTTCCTGCGCGCCTACGGCACCAATGCCGGCGTGTGGGTCCATCGACGCCAGAGTGCCGAGAGCGAGATGGAATACCAGATGCGCAACTGGTACTACTTCAACTGGCTCTGCGGCGACCTGATCGTCGAGCAGACCGTCCATGCGCTCGATCTGGTCGATTGGGCCAAAGGCAACCACCCGGTGGAAGCTCGGGGCATGGGCGGACGGCAGGTGCGCGTCGGGCCCGACTGCGGCGAGATTTACGACCACCACGCGGTCGAGTACACCTATGGGGACGGGACCAAGATGTTCCTGTTCTGCGGGCACCTCCCCAATTGCTGGAGCAGCTTCGGCGGCATCGCCCACGGCACGAAGGGCCAGGCCGATCTGGGCAGCGGCGTGCTGGCCGTGCAGGGCGAGAAACCCGTTCGATTCGATCCGGGCGTCGCGGGCCATCAGGCCGAACACGACCACCTGTTTGCGGCACTCGACGCGGGTGAGGCGTACAACGAAGGCGACTACGGCGTCAGCAGCACGATGACCGCGATCCTCGGGCGTATGGCGACCTACTCCGGGCAGATCGTGACATGGGACGACGCCATGAAGTCCGAGACCGATCTCGGTCCGGATCGTTACCATTGGGACGCCGCCCCTCCCGTCACGCCGGGCCCCGATGGGCTGTATGCCTGTGCCATGCCCGGCCGGACGAAGCCCTATTGAGCATTCCGCGTCGGCAGCAAGTGACAACACGATAGAGGTATACCGAAACGATGGCAGACGAGATCGACAACAAGCCCGGTCAATCGGAGATCCTGCAATTCGCTTCGCTGATCGCGCACCAGCTCAAGAGCCCGATCAGCACGATCAGCACCCTTCTGGACGTGCTGGCCACCGAGGTGGCGGGGCCGCTGACGCCCAAGCAGAAGGACCTGATCGCCCGGGCGAATCTGCGATGCGACGAGGGCGTGGCCACCGTGCGGCGGATGCTGGCCATCGTCTCGGCCCTGGGGCGTCAGGAGCATATCGACGGCGTCGTGGATGTGGCCGGCATCGTCCGCAACACCCGGACGCGCTATGAAGAGAAGGCCATCGAATACGGGCTGACCTTCGTGGTGCAGGCGGAGGACGAGCCGGCGTATGTCCGTGGCACGGAGCCGGCCCTAACCGAAGCGCTGGACGCCCTGATCGACAACGCGTTCAAGTACACCCCGTCGCATGGCCAGGTCCGGCTGACGCTGACCGTCGAACCGGCGAACCGCCTCATCCATCTGTGCGTGGCGGATTCGGGCGTCGGTATTCCAGAGGGCATGCGAGAGAAGGTCTTCGAGCCATTCCATCGGACCGCATCGGCGCGCAGCTCGACGCGCGGCGGGGTCGGACTGGGATTGTCGTTCGTCAAAGCGGTCGTCGAGGCGCTGGGGGGCACCGTCCAGGCCGGCAAGGCCGATCTCGGCGGCGCCCGACTCGACATCCAGCTTCCGATGGCCGACCCGAGCGAGATTGACAGCCTCACAGACAGCGGCAGAGCGAGCGCCATGAAGGTGGTGATCGTCGGCGGTGTGGCCGCGGGGCCCAAGGTCGCCGCCAAGGTGATTCGGCTGATGCCCCACGCCAGTGTCACGGTGGTCGAGAAAGGCCAGTTTCTCTCGTACGCCGGCTGCGGGCTGCCCTATTACATCTCGGGCCAGGTCAAGAACCATGCGGAGCTGATGAGCACGCCGATGGGGGCGCTGCGCGACGCGGTGTTCTTCCAGAAGGTCAAGAACGTGCGTATCCTCAGCCGAACGGAGGCCATCAAGATCGACCGCGTCGCCAAGAGCGTCCGTGTCAAGGAGCTTGGCAGCCGGAGGGAATTCGACCTGGAGTATGACAAACTGGTGCTCGCCACGGGCGCCTCGCCGATCCGGCCGTCGATTCCCGGCCACGACCTCGACAACATCTTCTGCCTGCACGGGGTCCAGGACGCCGAAGGGATCAAGGCCGGCCTTTCCGGCGACCGGGCGCGCGACGTGGTCATCGTCGGCGGCGGCCTGATCGGTATGGAGACGACCGAGGCCCTGGCCCGCAGCGGGTGCCGCGTGACCATCGTCGAGATGCAGCCGCAGACCCTGGGGATCCTCGATGCGGAAATGGCGCGACTGGTCGAACTGCATCTCGAATCCAACGGCGTCAAGGTCCTGACAAACACCAAGGTCTGTGCGTTCGAAGGCGATGGCAAGGTGCATCGCGTCGTGACGGATCGCGGGACGCTGGCGGCCGATCTGGTCATCATGGGCATCGGGGTCCGCCCGAACACCGCCCTGGCCCGTGCGGCCGGTCTGCAGATCGGCGAGACCGGCGGGATCAAAGTCAGCGAGCAGATGCGCACGTCGGACCCTGACATCTATGCGGCCGGCGATTGCGTCGAATGCACCGACATCCTCACCGGCCGCCCCGCTTATGTTCCGCTGGGCTCGACCGCCAACAAGCAGGGTCGCGTCGCCGCGGTCAACCTCTGCGGGGGCGAGGACGCCTTTCCGGGCATCCTCGGCAGCACGATCTGCAAGGTCTTCGACTACTGCGTCGCCCGCACCGGCCTGACGGAGCGCGCCGCGAAGGAACTGGGCTACGCGGTGACGGTCGCGCTGGCGCCCGCGCCGGATCGGGCCAACTACCTGTCCACCGCGCGCCTGCTGTTGCTCAAGCTCGTGGTCGATCGCGACACGCGACGGCTCCTCGGCGTCCAGGCCGTCGGGCCCGGCGCCGGAGACAAGCGAATCGACGTGGCCGCCACCGCCATTGCCGCCGGCATGACGGTCGATCAAGTGGCGGGCCTCGACCTCGGCTATGCCCCGCCCTATTCGCCGGCGATGGACAATCTGATTACCGCCGCCAACGTCGCCCGCAACAAGCTGGACGGCCACATGGTCGGCGTCTGTGCCGAAGAAGTGCACCGGATGCTCCAGGACAAGAAGGACTTTGTCTTTCTCGACGTCCGCACACCTGGCGAGCACGACCAGGTCCGTCTGCCCGGCGCGACGTTGATCCCGCTGGCGACGCTGCGGGGACGGATCGAGGAGATCCCGAAGGACAAACCGATCGTGACGTTCGGCCAGATCTCGCTGCGCGGGTACGAAGCGGCGCTGATCCTCCGCGCCTCGGGCTTCGAGGACGTCCGTGTCCTGGACGGTGGCATTGCGATGTGGCCCTACGAAAAATTGCAGTGAGCAACACACAAGCGAGAGGCGATTCGATGCTCCGACAATGCACGATGCTCCTGTTGGCCCTCGTCGCCGTTCCCCAGGCGACGGCCGATCCACCCGAGGCGGTCACTACGCTGTCCAAGGCCGTGACGTGGCTCGAAGCCGAGGCGCATCGCATCATCCGGGGCTCGGCGCGGACGATGGCCGACGGCACGACCGCGTTTCCACCCCAAGTGGGGATCGGCTACGAGGCGTTCTGGCTGCGCGACTTCGAGTATACGCTCGAAGGGTCCATCGATTCCTATTCCGACAAGGAACTGACCGATGCATGCCGGCTCTTCGTGCGCTGCCTCGATGCCGACGGCGCGGGCGTCGACTGCATCAAGTTCGACGGCACGCCGATCTACAAGCCCGGTTTCGGCTCGATGGGCGTCCATCCGGTCGCCGACGGCTCGCCGTTCACCGTGGCGGTCGCCTGGCACACATACCGCAAGACCCGCGAAGTGCAACTCGTTCGCGAGATCGTCGAACCGCTCGTCAGAACGATGAACGCGGTCCCGCGCAATCCCGGCACCGGCCTGGTCCACATCGTGCCGGGCGAGCCGCAGGAGCGATGTCCCTATGGCTTCACCGACACGATTCGCAAACAGGGGGACGTGCTGTTCTGCTCGCTGCTGTATGTTCAGGCGTGCCGCCAGCTCGCCGACCTGCTGGAGACGGCCGGGCGCGACGGTGACGCCCGGCAGTGGACGGCCGAGAGCGAGCGAGTGACACGGAGCATTCGCAAGGTCTTCTGGGATGGGCAGGTCGGCCTGTTCCGCGCGGCGACGGTGTGCTGCCGCGAGCACGACATCTGGGGCTCGGCGTTCGCCGTCTATCTTGGCGTCGCCGACGCCGAGCAGTCGCAGGCCGTCGCGACCTATTTCCGCGATCGCTACGCCGAGATCGTCCAGGCGGGCCAGGTTCGCCACCTGCCCGGCGGCGTTTATTGGGAGAAGGCGGTCAGCCAGCGGGACACGTATCAGAACGGCGCCTATTGGGCGACACCGACCGGATGGTTCGTCTGCGCGCTCGATCGAGTCGATCCGGACTTAGCCGACCGGACCGTGATCGAGATGGTCAATGACTTCAAGGCCGGCGGCGCCTGCGAATGGGTCTTCGGCTCCACACGTCAGCTTCCGAACTATCTGGCCAGCGCGGCCCTGCCCCTGGCCGGCATTCGCGCGATGATCGAGCACAGGACCAATGAGAACCGCAATGATTGATGGAGATCAAACCATGAAGAAGCAAGCGATGGTTTTGCTGTGCGCCGCGACGCTGATGCCATCCACGACCTGGGCGGATGACCTCGTGTTGCCGCAGTTTCGTTCGCTGTTCAACGGCAAGGACCTGACCGGCTGGGTCAACGTCAACACCGCCGAGGACACCTGGAGCGTGCGGGACGGCCTGCTCGTCTGCAGCGGGCACCCCATCGGCGTGATGCGCAGCGACCGGCAGTACGAAAACTTCATCCTGCACATCGAGTGGCGGCACATGGAGGCGGGCGGCAATTCGGGCGTCTTCGTCTGGAGCGAGGGCACCGTCCCCGAAGGCAAGCAGCTTCCCAAGGGCATGGAAGTGCAGATGCTCGAACTGGACTGGGTCAACCAGAACAAGCGGCCGGACGGCACGCTGCCGCCGATCGCCTACGTACACGGCGAACTGTTCGGTGCCGGCGGACTGGAAGCCACGCCCGACAACCCGCGCGGCACCCGCAGCAAGTCGCTGGAGAACCGCTGCAAGGGCAAGGGCCAGTGGAACGTCTACGACGTCGTCTGCGTCGACGGCACGGTCAAGCTGGCGGTCAACGGCAAGTTCGTCAACAGCATCCGCAATTCCTCCGTCAAGAAGGGCTATCTCTGTCTGGAGTCCGAGGGCGCCGAGATCCACTTCCGCAACATCTACATCCTCGAACTGCCGCCGGGCATCACCGGCCCGGAGAACACGGCCCCGGTCGTGCCATAGGTGCTGTGGACATCACGGAAGCGCCCACATCGTCACGGCATCCTGGTCCTTCACAACGATGCGATTGCCCGCCACCACCGGATGGGCATAACTCGGCGTCTGGGCGACCTTGATCTGGACGATCTGCTCGAATCTCTCGGCTGTGGGCTTGAAGACGATCAATTCGGAACTGCTGGGCAGCGCCATCAGACAGGACCCCGCATCCACGATCGCCCCAAATCCGCTGCGGTCGCGGGAGGTCGCGTCAGTCCAGGCGGTCCGTCCCGTCCGGGCATCGATGCAGAACAGATTGCCGCTGTTCGACAGGCCAAACAGAAGCCCGTTCCTGAGCACCGGCGTGTTGAACTGCGGCGCCAGGTCGGGATTGCTCCAAAGCTCCTCGGCGACAAAGGCGTCGCCTTGCCTGGCGATCTTCACCGCCTTGGTGCCGCGCCCGGCGCCCGTGTAGATCACCGTCTGGCCATCGACGATGGGCGTCGCGGCATTGTAGGCGCGACCCGCCGGTGCGAACGGCAACTGCCACAAGAGCTTGCCGTCGGCGGCCCCGACCCCGACAATGCTCCTCTCCGCCAACGTGACGATCTGCTTCGTGCCCGCCACTGTCAGCGGCACGGGGGAGGCGTACTCCGGCCCTTCGCCACCCCAGCGCCATTGCTCTTCGCCGCTCGCCAGGTCGAACGCGATCAGCGCGCCGTTGCCCTGCCCGCCGAGATGCGCGATGGCCATTCCATCGACGACGATCGGCGACATGCTCGTAAAGAACCGCGGCACGACTCGGGGGAACGGGTCCTTGCGCCACAGCACCTTGCCGGTCGCGGCGTCCAGGCAGGAGAGGACTCCGCCGACGCCCAGTGTGACGACCTTGCCATCAGCGACTGTAGGCGAGCTTCGGGGACCCGGATGCCGCGCGGGCGCGCCGGTCACCTCCTGGGCCGCGTAGGCGTCCCGCCAAACCTGCTTGCCGTCGGCGGCGTTCAGGCACAGCGTGACCTCGTCACCGCCCTGTCGAGCGAAGACGTAGAGCTTTCCGCCCACGAGAGCGGGCGTCGCGTCGCCCTGCCCGACCGTCGTCGTCCATTGCGACGTCAATTCTGTCGGCCATTGTGACGGCGCAGCGAACCCGCTGACTTTGCCGTCGCGAGCGAGCCCCCGCCATTGCGGCCAGTCCTGAGCCGGAGCACCACAGGTGAGAATGAGAACCGCACAGCCGACCATGACAACCCTCGATCGATTCGTCCATTCCATGGCAACCTCCCATACAAATCCTGGTTGTGCTTTTCGAGCACGCGGCAATCGATTCCGAGTGTTCTGGTATGCAATCATACGAGCGCCCCTGCCCCGCAAGCAAGACCCAATCGCCGACCTTCTCAACAATCTCACAAACCCTTGCCAAGCCTGCAGATGAGGAGTGTGCGATGTCTTCCTCGACAGACGTCGTTCGCTATATCCCGTCGGTCGCCGAAGGCGAGCCGGAATTGACGCAGAGAGCGGATTCCGGTAGAGTGGCGACTGATGACGAAACACAAACAGGACAACAGACCGCGATTGATGGCGCTGGAGGTGACGCGGCGGTGCCGGTTCAATTGTCGGCACTGTCGGGCCGATGCCGACGGCGCCGTCGTCGATGAACTGAGCACCGAGCAGTGGAAGAAGATCCTCGACGCGGTGGCCGCCTGTGGCAAGTGCGTCGTCATCATGACCGGAGGCGAGCCCACCGAACGCGCCGATCTCGTCGAACTCGTGCGGCATGGACAGGACCTTGGGCTTTATGTGGTGATGGCCACGTGCGGCTATGCGATCGACGATGCATCGCTGGCGACGCTGAAGGAGGCCGGCCTGATGGCGCTGTCGTTCTCGCTCGACGGCGCGACTGCCGAAACGCACGACGCCTTCCGGCGGACCGAAGGCGCGTTCGAGACGGTCCAGCGGGTCGCCGAGACCGCCAAGCGAGCCGGCGTCCGATTCCAGATCAATACGACGATCACGCGCAGCAACCTGCACGAGGTGCCGGCCATCGCCGATCTGGCGCGGAAGCTCGGGGCCTATTGCTACAATCCGTTCATTCTCGTTCCCATCGGGCGGGGCGAGCAGATCAGCGAAGAGATTCTCGAACCGAGCCAATACGCTGAACTGCTGGCCGAACTGCTGCAACTGCGGAGCGAGCTTGGCATCGAGCTTCGCGTGACCTGCGGGCCGCAATATGCCCGGCCCTTTCGCGAGATGAACGCCGAAGTGCCCAAGGTGCACGTCAGCGGGTGCATGGGCGGGCGCGGCTTCGGCTTCATCAGCCATCGGGGCGACGTCCAGACGTGCGGCTTCCTCGATGTCTCGGCGGGCAATCTCGTCGAAAACGGCTACGACTTCGCCGCGATCTGGGACCGTTCGCCATTCCTCAATGAGATTCGCGACCTGCCGGCGTACAAGGGCAAGTGCGGCCGATGCGCCTACGTCACGGTCTGCGGCGGCTGCCGCGCCCGCGCTTACACCATGACGGGCGACTACCTCGCCGCAGACCCCGTCTGCGGGTACGAGCCGAAGGGCAAACCATGACGGTCTCGCTAACCGATTTCGAGAAACATCTGTGCAATCGCCTTCAGAGAGGCCTGCCGCTCGTTTCGCAGCCGTTTGCCGAGATCGCAGCGGACCTGGGCTGCACTGAGGCGGAGGTCCTGGAACAGGCGCAGCAATTGAAGGCATCGGGTGTGCTGCGGCGTATCTGCGCCGTGCTCAATCAGCGGACGCTGGGCATGGCCAGCACGCTCGTGACCGCCCACGTGTCGGATGAACAGATTCGGCCGGTGACAGCGGCGGTCAACGCCCTTCCCGGCGTCTCGCACAACTACCTGCGCAACCACGAGTTCAACCTCTGGTTCACTCTCCAGGCCCAATCGCCCGAGCAGCTCCAGCTCAGTCTAATCGATCTTCAGGCGCGGTTCGACATCGCGTTTCACAGCCTTCCGGTGACGCGCGTTTTCAAGCTTGACGTGCGTTTCGACGCCGAGAGCGACGACGACGTGCTGCTGCGGGACGTCGAGCGCGTGCCGGAGACGGAACCCGTTGCGTTGCGCGACGAGCAGAAGCAGTTGCTCACCGGCCTGCGCGATGGTCTCGCCATCCTCCCTCGGCCGTTCGATGCGGTGCGGCCGGCGGGTATGGCCGAGCCGGAGATGTTCGCGCTGCTGGCCGAGCTGATCGAGGCCGGCGTGATCCGCCGCATTGCCGGCGTGCTCAACCACCACAAGCTCGGCTTCACCGCCAACGTCATGTTCGCGGCGCACGTCGATCCCGAGCACGTCGTCGAGGCTGGCCGCCGGCTCGCCCACTCCGGCGCTGTCAGTCACTGCTACGAGCGACAGGTATTCGAAGGATGGCCTTACAGTCTCTTCGCCATGATGCACGGCCGAACGATGGCCCAGATTCAGCACACCATCGACCGGTTCACCGAGGCCCACCTCGTCCGCTCCTTCGAATTGCTGCCCACTTTGGCGGAACTGAAGAAACAGCCCGTCCGCCACAGCTTCGCATAGGAACGCACACCAGCAACGATGCCCTGCGCCGTCGTGCGAGCGCTTGCCGAAGCGACGCATGACCTACTGGGCCTTCGGGCGTTTCCAGGACCGGACGTATTCGATGCTGTAGGTTGACGGCAGATCGTCGTCCTCGGGCAGACCGAACCATTCGGGCATCGTCTCGCTGTCGAAGTTCAGCGTCAGCGCCTGGTGCCAATGGGTGTTCTCCACCCAACGGACCAGCACGCCGTCGAAATACCACTTGATCTTGTCGGGCCCCCATTCCAGGCCGTAGACATGATAGTCGTCGGCCAGGTCCCTCGGCGCGGTCCATACGCCGTGACTCGACCAGTGCTCGTTTTCGGTAGGCGTTCGGAAGACGTGGACGTTCATGTTGTACTTGCGCTCGAAGCCGGACGCCCCGCCGCCGATCTCGAATACGTCGATCTCAGTCCACTCCTCAGGCGTGCTGTGATAGAACCAGAGGGAGCTGGACCCGTGCGACCGCATCGGCCTGGCCTTGACCTCGAAGTAGCCGTATCTGACCAGGCCTTTGCTCTGCACGGCGGCTGAGGTATAGGTGTGGTAGCCTTTGTCCTTGGGCATCTCGGGCACTTCTTCGCGGCGCATCGTCAGGTGGAGCTTGCCGTCCGAGACGGTGACGTTGCCGGGCCAGAAATAGGCCGGCTGGCGGCCCAACCAGCCTGGGTTTCGCGGCCACCACTTGTTCGGATCGAGCGCCGGTCCGTCGAATTCGTCCGTCATCGGCTCGTACGGGACCCAATCGCCCTCGCTGCCCTGATCGGACAGCGGCAGACGGTCCGAGACCCTCGCGGGCACAGGTCCCAGCGGTCCCGTCCGCACCCAACTTTCCGGGCGCTTCGCTTCGGCGTTACACGCGGCGAGCGTTCCCAGGACCAGGAACGAAGCCGTTCTCCACATCCGTTGCAGCATGATTCCACCTCCGGATTCAGTTCGTGTAGACGACTGTGCCGGAATCGTCCACCTCGTAGGCCCACTGTTCGATGTAGTCCCAGCCGGAGCGGAAATCGTCGCGGGTCTCCACCAGCTTCTGGGTCAGCAGGCGCTCCAGCCACTCCTGCAACCGCACATGCTCAGGGAGATTGACCAGGTTGGTCAACTGGTACGGATCGGCAATGTTGTCATACAACAGCCAAGGACCATCGAGATCGCGCACGTACGTGTAGCGTTCCGTGCGTACACCGCGATATTCCCGGCCGCCGATCCTGCGGCTCCACTGCCCGAAGGGCGAGGGACAAGTTATCAGCGCCGCGTTCTCCGGGACAGGCGTTCGGCCCTTCACCACGGCCGAGAAATCCGTCCCCTCGACGGTATCGGGCACATCGATGCCGCAGAGTCCGAGCAGCGTGGGCATGATGTCCGGCGTGTTGATCGGCATGTCGATCGTCCGCCCGCCGGGGCCCAAGGCCGCCGGATAACGCAGCAGGAACGGCACGCGGATCGACTCCTCCCAAGGCTGCTGCTTCTTCTGGCGGCCATGCGAATACAGCATGTCGCCGTGGTCGGACGTGAAGACAAAGAGCGTGTTCTCGGCGATCCGGCGCTCCGAAAGCGTCGCCAGCAGATCGCCGATGCAGTCGTCGAGGGCGGCGATGTGGGCGTAGTAGCCGGCGAGGGTCTCGCGGGCCTTGTCTTTGTCGGCCTCGGGGACGTTGGGCCGGACCGCCAGCAACTCGGGCCGAAACAGCGCCCGGTACTTCTCCGGCGCGGTGTGGTACGGCGCGTGCGGCGGGCCCCACGACAGGAACATCGCAAACGGCCGGTCGCCGGGATGCTCGCGGATGTATCTCTGGGCCTCGCGGGTCTGGGCGATGGCGTCGTAGCCGTCCCAGCGAAGCCGGACGTCCTCATCATCATAGTAGAACGAATCATTGTAGTTGTGCGTGCAGTCGAGGGCCTTCCAGAACGCAAAGCCCTGCCGCCGGTCCCGCGGGATGAACGCGCTTCGATGGTTTCCGTCCAGGTGCCATTTGCCGATATAGGCGGTGTCGTACCCGGCCTGGTTGTACGCTTGCGCGATGGACACCGCCTGGTCGTTCAACAGGACATCGTTCAGAAAGACGCCGTGCGTCAGCGGGTAGCGCCCCGTGACCAGGCTCGCCCGGTAGGGACTGCACACGGGACAGCCCGACACCGCGTTGCGGAAGTTGACGGCGATCTTTGCCAGGGCATCGAGGTGGGGCGTCCGGACGTCGGCGTTGCCCGCGTAGCCGGTGTCCTGCGCTCGCCATTGATCGGCGAAGACGAACAGAAGGTTAGGCCGGACGGCCCCGTTGGAGCGGCCCTGCACTACCGCCCGACTCCGCCCGACGATCGGCGTCAAGACACTGGCGTCGACCGCTCCGGCAAACTGCCTTCGTCGAATCCCAATGCGTGCCATAGGTGCGCTTTCAACGTCCCCCTATGGCCGATTGTAGCCGGTCGGCGGCCTCCGGGCAATAACGGAGGCCCGGACGAGTGCGTTTTCTCCGATCGCAGGAAATGACGGTTGACGACCACAAGCCGATTCCGTATGATACCCGCCGCAATAGACCAATCGCCCGAGCCGGAGTGGCGGAATTGGCAGACGCGCGGGATTCAAAATCCCGTCCTGGCAACAGGGTGAGGGTTCGAGTCCCTCCTCCGGCAATCGCCACGGCGCGCGGAACAAGTGCGTCGGGCGCGTCTGCCGAACTGCCATGGTCACGCCATATATCGGCGCGCCGAGATTTCCACGGGACGGATCCGCATGCAAAGAGAGAATCCTGAGATCACACCGGAGTCACTTCATTCGTTCTTCGACCGCGACGGAGTCCTGCTGGGCCATCTCGTGATCGATTCGAGCATCGGCGGCGTCAGCGCCGGCGGCATTCGCATGGTCCCACAGATGCCCACGGCCGATTTGTGCCACCTGGCCCGGGCCATGACATTGAAGTATGCGTTTCTGAAGTGGCCGTTCGGCGGCGCCAAGGCCGGGATCATCACACATCGCGACACGATGTCGCCGCAGGACAGGCAACAACTCGTGCGGTCGTTTGCCGAACGGCTTGTGCCGTTCAAGGGACGCTATCTGCCGGGCACGGACGCCGGAACAGACGACGACGACCTGCGTCTGATTAGCCGGACCGCCGGCTTGATGCGGCCGCGATCGGCGCGGGATTCGGGATACTATACGGCGCTGACAGTGCGTCTGTGTATCGAACAAGTCGCTGTGGCACAGAAACTCGCCCTGAAAGGCTGCCGCATTGCCATCGAAGGGTTCGGCAAGGTCGGTGGCGAGCTGGCGAAGCAGCTCGTCGAAACCGGTTGTCGCATCGTGGCCGTCTCGACGGATCGCGGCGCCGTCTACGATGCCGAGGGGCTCGACGTGGAACGGCTGCTGCGAGAGCGGGACACCGCCGGAAGCGATTGCGTGAACCGATACGATCCGTCGCGACGCATCGCGCCAGGCGACGTGCCGGCGGTACCGGCCGATTTCTTCGCGCCCTGCGCCTTATCCTGGAGCATCGACAGCTCCAATGCCGATCGCGTCCAGGCCAGGGCGATCGTCTGTGGAGCCAACAATCCCGTCACCGAAAAGGCCCGCGAGGCACTGCTGGCCAGGGACGTCCTTTGCTTTCCCGATTTCGTCTCCAACAGCGGGGGCACACTCGGCGGCATTGTGGGCTCGCTGGCAGTCAGCCACGAGACCGTCGTTCGATTCATCGAGCAGCAACTCACACCCAAGGTCCGGCACCTGATCGCCCTGGCGCGAGAGACCGACCGGCCCCTGGAAGCGGTCGCCCTGCAGATCGCCTCGGCGAATCTCGACGCCATGAAGCAGGCCGGACCGCGCCGCAGAAACCCACTGTTCTCGTGCTTCGTGGATCTCGTCCGACGCGGCCGTGTGCCCGGCGTGCTGACGAGAACGTTCGGCCCGGCGTACGTCCGGAGGACCATGTCCTGATCCGGGCGGTCAATCTGTGCAGACCAGAGACAGCACTGTGGCGTACTTGTGCGAGCCCGGACGGACCGGGATATCCGTCACCGTATTGAGCTCGACCGTCACCTGAGGGCCGAGAATGCGCGAGAACCGTTCGACGATGGTCTTGCCCAGCTCACCGTCCTGAGCGAACGAGACGTCCGCCGCCTCGGCGACGACATCCTTGACCAGCAGGACGCGGATGTAGTCGTGTCGCTCCTGACGAATCTGGAACTTGGCCAGATGCGGAACGTCTTCCAGGGCCAGCGTGAGATGATAGGGATGAAGGATGCGGCCGTCGGGCCGGACGATCGAGTCCACCCGACGCCCGTCAATGCGGGCGAGCATGGGCGACGCCCTGCCGCAACGACATGGCTCGACCGCCCTTGAGGCGTAATCACCCAATCCCGCATACCGGATGATCGGGGTCGCACGATTGAACAGATCGGTGACCACCACTCGCCCTGTCCGGCCGGGAGCGACTTCCTTGCCATCGTCGCCCAGCAGTTCCACGAGCACCTTCCACGCGAGCAGATGCAGGCCGCAGTGCTCCGGGCACTCGGCGGCAAGGAATCCCGCCTCCGTCGAACCGTACACATTCATCAACTCGGCGCTGAACGTCCGGCCGATGAGCTTGCGAAGCGGCTCGTCCAGAACCTCGCCGGCGGCCATGATCAAGTCAGGCTGATGCACCGCCGTACCGCTGGCGCGGACCGCCATGCAGATGTTGCGCAGGACGCTCGGATACGTCATCAGAAGCTCCGGCCGCTTGCGATTGATCGCCTCGATGTGCTCCTGCGGGGACAGAAGCGAGTTCACCACGGCGTGCTTCATCGACGGAAACACCCGACTTTGCAGGCTCTCATAGGCCCGCGCCTCATCGACCACGATGAACAGGTGCCGGATGTTCGTTCGCAACAGGAAGTCCTTCGCGCCCGAGACCACCGTAATGGGACGGCGTCCGGCCATGATCTGCGGCAGATTGACGGAGAAATCGAAGAGGGCCTTGTCGAGGTCCAGAAACACGCGTACCGGCGTGCCCGTAGAGCCCGAGGTCCCCACAATATAGCATTGACGAGACGAGTACTCTCGCGACAGAATGCCGTCCGGGAAGCTCTGTCGGAAATCCTCCTTCGTAACGATCGGGAGCTTCTCGATATCGGCGGGCGTCCGGATGTCCTGCGGCCGCACACCGGCCCGGCGCCACAGGCGCTGATAGAGCTCCACATTCTCATAGGCGTGGGTGACGATGTCTCGCAACCGTTCGATCTGAAACTGTTCCGTTTCCTCCGGCGTCATCGCCGCCAGACGCCGCACCCGCCTGCGATGCTTCCCGTAGCGAATGCCGCGAAGAAGGTCGGTCAGGCCCACTCGTTCGCGGAACGGTCGAGTCCGTACCTCAACGCTCAACGGTCACCTCGATCCGAGGCATGGCCCGATGCATTGCGACTCGATGCGGATTGAGATAACCGGCGAGAGATCCGGCTCTCGATGTATCGTTCCTTGTTCGCACGGCCCCGTCGTTCCAGCCAGGGTCGAACCACGCGCCGCAGGCCGGGAAAGACGTAGCCGATCGTACAGATGGCACCCATGGAGGGCGGCACGGCTCGCTCACGCCGCCCGTCGGCGGCGCAGGCAAGAATCTGCCCGGCAATCTGTTCGGCCGTGCTCATCCGCTGGGAGAAGGCCAGAGCCGTGACGAACTCGACCTGGTCGGCGAAGAACTCCGTGTCCACCAGGCCGGGACTGACCACGGAGACGGTGATGCCGGTGCCTTCGAGTTCCTCCGCCAGCGACAGGCTGAAGGCACGCAATCCGAATTTCGTCGCACAATAGGTCGCCGTTCCGCCGCTGGGCACGCGGCCGGCCAGCGAGGCCACATTGACGATCGCGCCGCCCCCGGCTCGACGCAGATAAGGCAAGGCCATACGGCACAGAACGGCCGGCGCCTTGAGATTCACGTCGATCATCCGCATCAGTTCGTCCGGGCAGCGCTGTTCAAGCGGCCCTCGGGCGTGATAGCCGGCGTTGTTGACCAGGATGTCCACCCCCCCGAACTGCGTCTGCGTCCGCTCCAGCATCGCCCCCATGGCGTCCGTATTGGTCACGTCGGCGGCGACCACCAGCGACCGGTCGGTCCCGATCTGGCGGGCGACGGTTTCGAGGGCCTCTTTGCGCCGGGCCACGAGAACGACGCACGCCCCCTCGGCAGCAAACTGCCTTGCGGCCGCCGCCCCGATCCCGGCCGACGCCCCCGTAACGATCACCCGCTTGTCGATGAATCTGCCTGCCACGCACGTTTCCTGCAATCACTCGAACCGACCCGAAAGAAAGCGAGGCGATTCTATCCGCTTGCGCGGCAACCGACAAGCCTCTGTTTCATCGTCCGTCGCCCCCCGGCGTCGGCAGCAGCCAGGCTTACCGCTGCTCTCTCCAGTACCGCGTGACGATCCCGTCGGTGATCTCAAAGTAGAGCACGGTGCGTTCCTCTCGCTTATCGTCGAAGTTCAGCAGAAGAAAGGCGCTGAAGTCGCTGTCGACCGTCTTTGTATAGACGTATCGGAGGATCTCCGTTCCCTCGGGCGTTTGGCTATGGCTCGTCGGCTCGCCGAGCGTTCCGAGCAACCATTCCTTGCTCGTGACGCCCACCTTGATCTGGCGGAGCGTATCGGTGCCCACCGCCGGACCCTTCGAGCCATAACGGACGTCGGACCGGCCCGAGATGCAACCGCTCAGAGCGAAACCGAACACCATGCACAATAGGATCAGACTCGCCCACACCGCCATATGCCGCCTGTTCATAATCATCGCTCCTTAAACCTGGTCATTCCGCTTCCGCATTCGTTCTCTTCGACTTCGATGACGTGCCGCGCATCGTATCGTAGTAGGCCCAGCCCGGCATGTCAATCCAAGCCGACTCACAGATAAGAGGCGTCAGAAGTGGGACAGGGTCACGACGAAACCGCAAAACCACCAGAACGGAGCCGCCTTTGGATTCTGGCTCGGGGGTTGCACGACAGCGTCAAATGGTGCTATAAGCAACCTAGGGCAACAGGATCAACAGGGCCCAGGGTAAGGAGCAGGCTATGACGATGCGAATCGATCGACGGTTGAACAGACGTGAATTCCTTGCCGCCGGCACAGCGGCGTTGGCGACGGGCGCCTTCGGCTTGCCGGGCTGTGCGACGAAGCCGTCGAGCTATGCACCGACCCTCGCCAGCCGGTGGGCATTTCTGGCCGATACGCACATCGCCGCCGATCCCGACGACCACAGCGGCGAGTTCTATCCGCACCACCACATGGCAAAGGTCGTCGAGCAGGTGCTGGCCGATCCGCCAGAGGGAATGGTGATCGCCGGCGACGTGGCCCGTCTGCGGGGGCTGGCGGAAGACTACGTCCAGGTCCGCCGACTGCTGTCGCCGCTGGACGGCAAGGTGCCGATCTACATGGCGCTGGGCAACCACGACGACCGGGCAAACGTCCTGGCCGAGTTCGCAGACCCGCCCGGTCGGATCCAGCCGATCAAAGGCAAACACGTGACGATCGTCGACGCCGGCCCCGTCCGGCTGCTCCTTCTCGATTCGCTCGTCAAGGTCAACGAGACGCCGGGACTGCTGGGTAAGGCGCAGCGGGACTGGCTCAAGACGTATCTGGTCGAGTCCGACGAGACCCCCCTGCTGCTGTGCTTCCATCATTCATTGCGGGACACCGACGGTGACCTGCTCGATTCGCCGAGGCTCTTCGAGATCATCGAGCCCGTGCGGAAGGTCAAGGCCTTGGTCTACGGCCATTCGCACGATTACCTCTACGCCGTGCACGAAGGGATTCACCTGATCAACCTGCCGGCCGTCGGCTACAGCTTCCGCAGCGAGATGCCCCTCGGCTGGGTCGAGGCGAACCTGACCGCCCGAGGCGGTGACTTCACCCTGCACGCCGTGGCCGGCAATACCGGCATCGACGGCCAGGTCACGTCGCTGACCTGGCGAACGTAGATCAACAGCGCGCAACCAGCAGAAAGACGGGGTAGTCCTTGGGCCGATCGGCGCCTTCGCCCTGGCGACGGATCGTGTGGACCGTCCGTATGCTCCTGACCGAAAAGCCCACCGTCTCGATCTGCGATCCGAGCCAAGCCGGGTCGATGCCATGATGGACTTCATGCGCGCCGCCCCTGTGGAATGTCCCATCCTCCGGTTCGAGATCGGCGACGGCAATCCAGCCGCCCGGACGAACCCACTGCGCGAACCGCGACAGAAGCGATGGGATGTCCTCGATATGGTGAAAAACCATGCTGGTGACGATGGCGTCGAACTGTACGCCCGATGGTTTTGGATATCCATCGTCGAGCAGAAGGGTCCGGACATGCTCCAGGCCCGACGCCTTCGCCTTGGCTTCAAGCACCGCCAGCATCTGCACCGACGTGTCGGCCGCCGTGACCGAAGCGACCTTCGGGGCCAGCTCGCGCGTAATCAGCCCGGTCCCACACCCGAAATCCATCACCGCCATCCGAGACGTCAATGGGACCGCTGCGAGCATCGCCCCGGCAACGGCCTTCGCCAATTCCACACGCGTCGGATTCTCATCCCACGTCGCCGCCGCCGCATCGAAATAGTCCTTCGCCCCTGCTGTCTCCTGCATCCTATCTCCCAGCGTCGGTCCCTTGCGATCCACGTTCATGGTCTAACCTTCATCCACTCTGTAGTCTATTCCACCTCGCGGGCGACAACGTCGAGGACCTGCCTCTCGCGTCGTTCCAGCAGGTCACCGAGGGCGGGCAGGCTGAAACGATAGCACAGGACAAGCGCTGCCAGAAGCATTGCCGAGGCGATAAGGTTCACCGTCGCGGCCGAGGCCCACCCGGCCCACTCGAACAGCAACCCCAACAGAGGCATGAGGAAGATCGGGGCCAGCGTCACGGGGAACAGCAGATGCGACAGTACAATCAGAAAGGTCGTCGTCGTACGCGTCTTCGTCGGTTTCATCGAGCCCGGAGCGACCCGGTACGGCACGAGGACCGAGAGGAGATTGCCCATCATGCTCAGCAAGAGGAAGGCGGCAGGCAACTGCAGGATCGTCGCGACCACGACCATCGTCGGCGGATGCACGGCAATCGTCACAAGGGCCAACAAGACCAGACCGATCGCGGCGGCAATCGGAAACAACGCGAGGTTCTTGCCGAGCAAGATCCACTCTCGCCGCGTCGGCAGCAGCACCAGCGTGCGGAACCCACCCCGGTCGAAGCCGAACAGGTTGAACAGGAGCTGGCTCATGCCGAAAAACGTCACCGCCACAGCGCCGGTCGCCATGAACGGCTTGGCGATGTCGGGAGTGGTGGAGGATCGCTTGAACAGCGCCATCCCGCCGAACATCACCAGCCACATCAGGTTCATCCCCAGCGCCATCTTCACCTCAGGCGCGCGTTTGAGAGACCGAAAGAACGCCCGGGCCAGCGTCGAAGCCTCCTGGGGTATGCCCGGCAGGCGCCCGTCGCCGTCGTCACGGACGCGTACGACAACCGTGGTCTTGGCCTTCGGCCTGGTCTTCTTGCTGGTCTCGCCGCCCTGATAGAAGCGAATGGTGGACCGATAGGCGCGTCCGAGCCCCAGCGTCCCGATGGCGAAGACGCCGAGAGTCGCCAGGATCGCTGGCCGGACATCACCGGCGGCCAGCGTCATCGCCCCATTGCCCACCCAGAGAAACGGAACAACTTTGTGCGCGGTCAGCATGAGCGGCGGAATCGGTCTTTCCCGCTTGCCCTGTGAGGGTATCTGGTCCTGTTCCTCGGAGGATGCCGATGGGACAGTCCTCGGCCGGTGGCGGCCACGATCCGAAGTCAACTGAACCAGGAGATTGGGCAGTTGGGTCAGGAGAATGAACCCCACGGTGACGCCCGCGATGATCGCCCGCCGGCGTCGCGGGTTGATCATCAGCGTAACCAGCCAGCCCCGAAGGCAGTAGATCCACGCGGTAATCATGAAGACAAAGCCAATCACCAATGGCAGCAGCCAAAGCATGACCAAGCCTTTGCCAAGAGCCAGTCCCAGGGCCAATCCGAACATACCGGGAACGAACAGGATAACGCTCACAGACAGATGTGAGGCAAGGTAATTGATGACAAAGATCTGTCTCAGCGAGATCGGCAGATGCAGCATGCGTCCGATGTCGATCGTTTCGGAACGCTGAATCTCCGAGACGATAGACATCATGCAGAAGAACAGGAACACGACGATCACCGCATCCCAGATGGCCAGCAGCATGGTCGGTGGGACCTTCGGCAGCGCCAAGCCCCCCGCCAGAAGACCCGCCAGCGCTCCGCCGGCGCCGGCGACCAGTCCAAGGGCAACGACGATCAGCGTGAGCACCGCCCCCAGGCCGCCGGCTCGCGCCCATTGGTTGCGGCTCAGACGCCAGCGCAGCCACAGGATCGTGCGGAGCTGGTCGGTGTCCATCTACCCCTCCAGCCAACTGAGCTTCTGGCGTTCGATATGGTCGCTTCCGACGACTTCGAGGAACCGCTGCTCGAGCGAGCCGCGATCTCGAATCTCATCCATCGTGGACTGGTGCACGAGCCGACCCTGAGCGATAATCCCGACGTCGGTACACAGCTTCTCGACGATCTCCAGCACATGGGAGGTCAGGAACACGGTCGCACCCCGGCGGACGCACTGCCTCAGCGTATCGCGCAGCACGGCCGACGAGATGGCGTCGACACCTTCAAACGGCTCGTCCAGAAACAGCAGATCAGGATTCGGGATCAGGGCCGCCGCCAGCGCCAGCTTCTTCTTCATGCCGTGCGAGTACTCGACGGTCAGCTTCGCATCCTCGTGCGCCAGCGTCATCATCGCCAGCAGCTCGTCACAGCGCTGTCGCACCATCGCGGCAGGCAACTGGTACATTCGCCCGACGAAGGTCAGGTACTCTCGCCCGGTCAGGTTGTCGAACAGGGCCAGATCCTCGGGCACCACGCCGATGCGCCGTTTGACCTCACGGGCCCGACGCAGATCGCTCGTGTCTTCGCCCAGGACGCGCATGGACCCCGAGGTGGGGGCCAGCAGACCCGTCAGCATCTTGATCGTGGTGGATTTGCCGGCGCCGTTGGGACCGAGAAAGCCGTAGAACGTCCCGGTCCGGACGTGCAGATCCAGACCGTCCACGGCTGTCAGATCACCGAAGCGACGTGTTAACCCGCTTGTCTCAATCGCCAGTTCCATGCGCGACAAATCTACGTCGCCCAGGAACAAAAAGCAAGCCCCTTCCTCCCGCGATGCTCCATCGATGTTCGTAGGGGCGACGTCCGCCAGCGGCGGATCGCCCCTACGAACGGGAATCAACAACACACTATCGCAGGAACAGCATCTCGGCATAGATCGGCAGCGGCCAGAGCTTGGCGTCGACGAGGGTCTCCAGCTCATCGGCGGCCGCCCGGACGACGCCCATCGCCGGCAGCACGTCATGCGCGTAGCTTTCGGCGTGGGCCTCACAACCAGTCGTCGCGGCTGCTTTGGCCGTGGCTTCTTCCAGTTTGCCGATCCCATTCTCCAGCGTCGTGACGAGTTCGCAGACACGCGCGAGCATCTTGCTCTGGGTCTCGGCGTTGCCGCCGACTCCGGAGACGGCCGCCACCGCGGCTGCCAGGCGAGCGGAGTACTCGCAGGATGCCGGGAGAATCTGCCTCTTGGCGATGCTCAGCATGGTCTGCGCCTCGATGTTGATCTGGCGGCTGTAAACCTCGAGCAGAATCTCCGTTCGCGCCTTGAGCTCCTGACGCGAGAGCACGCCGTGCCTGCTGAACAACGCAAGGTTCTCTTTGGAGGGGATGCTCTTGAGCGACTCGACCGTCGAACGGATGTTCGCCAGCCCGCGCTTCTCCGCTTCGGCCACCCACTCGGCCGTGTAGTTGTCGCCGTTGAACAGAATCCGGGCGTGCCTGACGGCGATGTCCTGAAGGATCTTCTGCGCGGTCGCCTTGACGTCGCGGGCCTTTTCCAGTTCGTCGGCGATGTCACAGAGAGCGTCGGCCACGATCGTATTGAGCACGAAGCTGGGCCCGGAGACCGACTGAGTCGAGCCGACCATGCGGAACTCGAACTTGTTGCCCGTGAAGGCGAACGGCGAGGTCCGGTTGCGGTCGGTGCAGTCCTTCGGCAGCGGCGGCAGGGTCGAAACACCGAGCTTGAGCTGGCCGCCCACCTTACTGCTCTTGGCCGGGCCTTTGGCCAGTTGCTCGAAGATATCGGTCAACTGATCGCCCAGAAAGACCGACACGATGGCCGGCGGCGCCTCGTTGGCGCCGAGCCGATGCTCGTTGCCGGCATTGGCCACGCTCGCGCGGAGCAGCATCGCGTTCTTGTCCACCGCCTTGATCACGGCACAGAGCATCACGAGAAACACCATGTTGTCGTGCGGCGTATCACCCGGATCGAGCAGATTGATCCCGTCGTCGGTCACCATGCTCCAGTTGTTGTGCTTGCCCGAGCCGTTGACCCCGGCGAACGGCTTCTCGTGCAGCAGGCACACGAACCCGTGGTGCAACGCCACCTTCTGCAGGGTGTCCATGGTCACCTGGTTGTGGTCGGCGGCCACGTTGACCGTCGAGAAGACCGGCGCCAATTCGTACTGCGCCGGCGCAACCTCGTTGTGCTGGGTCTTGGCCGTGACGCCGAGCTTCCACAGTTCGTTGTTGACCTCGTTCATGAAGTTGGCCACGCGCTCGTGCAGCGAACCGAAGTAGTGGTCCTCCAGTTCCTGTCCGCGCGGGGGCTTGGCGCCGAACAGCGTCCGTCCGGCCAGAACCAGGTCCAGACGCTTCTTGTAGAATTCCTGATCGATCAGGAAGTACTCCTGCTCGGGCCCCATCGTGGCCGTGACCCGCGAGCTGCTGGTGTTGCCCAAAACCTTCAGGACGCGAACTGCCTGCTTGTTCAGCGCGTCCATCGAACGCAGCAGCGGCGTCTTCTTGTCCAGGGCATCGCCCGTATACGAGCAGAACGCGCTGGGAATGTACAGTGTGATGTTCTTGCCGTTCTCCTTGACGAACACCGGCGAGGTGCAATCCCACGCCGTATAGCCCCGGGCCTCGAACGTGGCCCGCAGACCGCCGGAGGGGAACGACGAGGCGTCGGGCTCGCCCTTGATCAGCTCCTTGCCGCTGAACTCCATGATCGTCCGGCCGTCGGGCGTCGGAGAGATGAACGCATCATGCTTCTCGGCCGTCAGGCCGGTCATCGGCTGGAACCAGTGGCAATAGTGCGTCGCGCCCTTGGCGATGGCCCAGTCCTTCATGGCGTTGGCGATCACGTCGGCGGTAACGGGATCGAGCGGCTGCTCGCCGTTCAGCGTCTTCTTGAGTGAGCGGAACACGTTCTTCGGGAGACACTCCCGCATCGTCGCCTCGTTGAACACGTTGCGTCCGAACGAATCACTGACTGTAATCGACATCTTTGACTCCTCAATTGCCATCCCATTGATTCCTGGTCAATTTCATCTGCGCCGTCCGGCGGACGGCCGCCGTCGTTTCATGACATGAGCCGCACACAGACGCGCTTTGAGATGCCTGCCAACGCCATGGTCTCCGCTGCGACGATCAATGCGGCTTGCATGCTATCCCTGTGGCGCAGGGCTGTCAAGAAAGGGCGAGGCTCGCGCCGCCGGGCGGTTTCCCCAGCAGAATCCGTCCGCGACCAACAAGCCTCACCCGTAACCCAATGCCATTGCACACGAGGCGCCGGCGCATGCCCCCGCCGCGGCCGGACATGAGAACCCCTCACCAACCAGAACGTCTGGTTCTTGCCACCGATCATCGTTTCAGACTCCATCATCGTCTGTTGTCATCTGCGCCGGGTGCGATTCCGACACATGCACAAGAACCTGTTACAATCACCGTGCCAACCATGATCTGCGAGAAGAAAGGTCGTAACTACTGCATTTACAACTTATTACAAGAAAACCAGCCACAAGGACCTCTGCCGTCAGAATTACAATCTTGTCGATTCATTGGTCGCCAATCTACAATATTGTGGCTTATAAACTCACTCAAAACCGAGCCTCGCCCGCGTGGGCGAGGCTCGAATCGCGTGCCCACATGGTGGGCACAGACGATGATGGCAATATCGGTTCGCCCGCCGGCTCTCTCGCGACCGCTCCGGTTATCCGATGGCATCGCCGCCGCGCTCGCCTGTGCGGATACGGATACACTCGGGCAGATCCAGCACAAAGATCTTCCCATCCCCGATCTGACCGGTTCGCGCCCCGGCGATGATGGCTTCGATCGTTCGATCGACGAAATCCTCATTGACTCCAATCTCGATCCGCACCTTTTTGAGCAGATTGACCTCGAATTTGATGCCCCGGTAGCTCTCCTGGTACCCGCGCTGCGCCCCGCAGCCCAGCGCATTGGTCACGGACATCTTGTGGACGTCGGCCTTGTACAAAGACCGTTTCACATCGTTGAGTTTGTGCGGCTGAATATAGGCGATAATCAGTTTCATCTGTTTGCTCCCATGTCATGGCGTCGTTAGCTGGTCGTGAACACCTGGAACCCGGCGTACGCCTCCATGCCGTGCTCTCCGATATCGAGCCCGCGCAGTTCCTCATCGCGACTGACCCGCAGCCCGATCGTGCGGTCGATCAGCTTGAAGACCGCCCCCATACTGAACGCCACGAAGAGCACTGCACTGAGGCTGCCGAGCGCCTGAATCGCCAGTTGCGTCGGGTTGCCGCTGTAGATCAGGCCGTTGTGGGCCAGGCCCAGCGAGGCCTTGCCGAAGATGCCGATGCTCAGCGTGCCGAGAATGCCGCACATGCCGTGGACCGGAACGGCGCCGACGGGGTCGTCGATTCGGAACCGGTCGAGCAGCTCGACGCCACGAACCACGACGAAGCCTGCCACGGCCCCGATAACCAGCGCCGCCCACGGGGCGACGTAGGCGCACGGCGCGGTGATCGCCACCAACCCCGCCAGAGCGCCGTTCATCGCCATCGACAGGTCCGGCTTGCCGAACCGCTTCCAGACGGTCAGCATTGCCATAATGCCGCCGGTGGCCGCCGCCAGATTCGTGTTCATCGCCACCAGTCCGATCAGCGAGCCGTCGCCCACACCCAGTGTCGAGCCTGCGTTGAACCCGAACCAGCCGAACCACAGGATGAAGACCCCCAGCGATGCCAGTGGGATGCTGTGACCGGCCAGGACGTTCGGCTTGCCTTGCGCGTCGTACTTGCCCTCCCGCGGCTTGAGAATCGCGGTGCCCATCAGCGCTGCAATGCCGCCCACGGTGTGAACGACGGTCGATCCGGCGAAGTCGGCGAAACCCAGCTTTGACAGCCAGCCCCCGCCCCAGATCCAGTGACCAACGATCGGATAGACCAACGCCGAGATGATAAACGAGTAGATCAGGTACGCGGGGAACTTCATCCGCTCCGCCATGCCGCCGGCCACGATGGTCGCAGCCGCCCCGCAGAACGCCGCCTGAAACAGCCAGAAGGCATACAACGGAATCCCGCCGACAGTCGTCTCCAGCCCTGCCAGGCACCAGCCCTGCGTGCCGACCAGGCCGTTGCCGTTGCCGAACATCAGCCCGTAGCCGATGAGAAAGAAGCCCAGCGACGCCATGCAGAAATCCAGGAAATTCTTGGTGAGGATGTTGCAGGCGTTCTTGGCCCGGATGAAGCCGGTCTCGACCATGCCGAAGCCGGCCTGCATGAAGAACACCAGAAACGCCGCCACCAGGACCCAGACCGTATTCAGTCCCTGCTCCAGCGACTGCACCGTCGGCCCCTCCTCGGCCGCCGAGGCGGTGCCGGCCACAAACAATACACATGACCATGTCGCGACAGACCGCCAGCCCGGTCGCCAAACAGACCTTCTTCGTTTCGCCATCACTTCTGTCGTGCCTCCACATCGGACCATTGTTGCGTCGGCGAAGACGTCCGCCGAACCCAAGACCATCACTTGCAGGCTCTCAGGAACAAAAGCCGTGCCAATGACGCCCGTGAGACCTGCTGTTTCTGTATCCACAGCACTGACAGCATCTTGCGGAGGCCCAATCGAGAGGTGACGACAACACGGAATCTACTCTTTTGTGGTTTCCAGGCGAAGCATCAACACTTTTGTAGTTTTGGGGACCGGAATTCCGTGTTTCGAGCTGCTGATATGACCACGAGGGCTTGGGCGCATTTTCGCGCAACAGGCATGGCATAATAGAGGCCGGGCCTGCGCCGTGGTGGCACAGGCCCGGTGGATCGTGCGAGACCATCGTATCAAGCAGGGACGTTACCGGTCGCCGGCCAGGTAGCGGACTTCGCCGGGCGACAGGGCCCGGCTGTAGATCACGAAATCATCCAGTGAGCCGGCGAAGTAGGCATCGGCCGTGTACTGCGACCGCGCCAGCCAGTTCTGTGTCGTGGCGCCCAAGTCTCTCGGCAGGGTCGTTGTCGCTCCGCTGCCGGCCACCTCGCCATCCACGTAGACCTGGACGGTCATCGCCGCGCTGTCGATCACCACCGCCACGTGGTGCCAGCCGTCGGCCGGCAGCGATCGGGACGTCTCGATGATCGACTCACCCGTTCCGCCGGCCGGCGTGATGGCGAACCGGATCGGGCCGCTCGTGCTGCCGCGAGGACACAGGAACATGTACCCGGCTGTGCTGCTGTTGCCGAAATCGAAGATCCGCGTCCACGAACCGCTCGCCGCCGAGAAGTCCACCCACGTCGCCACCGTCGCGCTGCTCAGCGTGCTCACGACCGGACCGATGGGCAGTTCGACGTAATCGGCGAAGCCGTCGAAGTTGATCGCCTGGCC
>LVBB01000149.1 GCA_001603075.1 Phycisphaerales bacterium Planc_01
AGTTCTACGAGGGCGGCGGCACGCCCTTCCGCCCGGTGACCTGGAAGGGCGGCGAGTGACGGGGTTTCTTTCGGAAGTCGTTCGCAACGCGAGTGTTTTTGGGAGTGTTCTCCGGCGGTTTGTGCGGAGCCGGTTTCATCAAGATTTTTCGAGGAGGTTTTTTCAATGACTGGAGTGATTCTTCTGGCCGCCGGCGCGCTGGCGGCGTGCGGCGCGGGGTGGCGGCTTCGCGGGAAGGTCGTGCGGCGGCCCCGCGCGGTGCTCGCGGGCTTCATGCTGGGGCTGAGCTGCCTGTTGATGACGGCGATGGTGCTCACGCTGTCGTCGGCGGGGGCGGCGGCCTCGGAGACCGCTGCGGCGGCGACAACCGGCGCGGCGGCGGGGATGGGCTTTCTGGGCGCGAGCCTGGCGACGGGGCTGGCCTGCGTGGGCGCGGGCATCGCGGTGGCGGTGGTGGGCGCGGCGGCGCTCGGCGTGGTGGGCGAGAAGCCCTCGATGCTGGGAACGACGCTGATCTACCTCGGCCTGGCGGAGGGCATCGCGATCTACGGGGTCATCGTCTCGCTGCTGATTCTGGGCAAGCTGTAGGGAAATGAAGGGCTTTCTGATCAGCGACAATCACGACTCGCTCGTCCTGCTGCGCCTGGCCGGAATCCCCGGCGTGCAGGCGCACGGGGCGGAGGAGACGGCGGCGGCGGTGCAGGACGTGCTGGAGAAGCGCCGCGACGTCGGCGTGCTCGTGCTGACGGAGCGGGCGGCGGCGACCGTCCCCGCGCTGGTGAAGGCCCTGCGGGAGCGCGACGAACCGCCGCTTCTGGTGGAGATTCCCGACAGGCACGGCAGCCTGCGGGGAGCGGATTTTCTGACGCGGTACATCCGCGAGGCGATTGGAGTGAAAGTGGAATGAATAAAGATACAACCCCCTCCGGCGCGAGCTACGAGCTGCGGAACCCCGAGAAGCTGGCTTCCCTGAAGAATCTGCTGCTGAAGAAGGCGGACGACGAGCGGGAGGCGATTCTGGAATCGGCGCGGCGCGAGACGGCCTCGAAGTTGGAGGAGCAGAACGCGGAGCTGGAGCGCATGGTGGAGCAGATTCATTCCGAGGCGGTGAAGCGCGCCGAGGAGATCGCGAAGCGGCAGATCGCGGGCGCGGAGGCGACGCGGGCGAAGGAGCGGCTGCGGCTGCAGAACAGCCTGCTCGACGAGGCGTGCGTGCTGCTGCAGAAGGAGCTGACGGCGCTGCGCGACCGCCCGGACTACCCCGAGATTTTGGCGGGGCTGGCGGTTTCCGCCGCGTCGGGGATTCCCGGAGGGAGCGTCGTGCGGCTCTCCCTCGCCGGAGAGGACGCGCACCTCGGCCGCGCGCTGATCGAGCGCGTGAGCGCGCGGCTGCAGGGAGTGTCGTTCGAGCTTTCCGCGGACCCCGCGCCGATCACGGGAGGCGTGCTGCTGGAGGCGCCCGACGGGTCGTGGCGGGCCGCCGCGGACTGGCACGAAGTCGCCGCCGAGCTGAAGGAGACGCTCGCCGAGCGTCTCCTGGCGGCGCTGTGAGAGGCGTCCGATGAGCGGCGCGGGGAAGATCGTCTCGGTGAACGGACCGGTGGTGCGGGCCTCCGGGATGCGCGCTTTCGCGATGCGCGAGATGGTGATGACGGGGATGCGGTCGCTGCTGGGGGAGATCATCCGCCTCGACGGCGACGAGGCGCTGATTCAGGTGTTCGAGGAGACGTCGGGGCTGAAGACGGGCGAGCCGGTGACCGGCACGGGCGGACCGCTGTCGATGGCGCTGGGGCCGGGGCTGATGGGGTGCATCTTCGACGGCATCGGGCGTCCGCTGGGAAAGCTGCTGGAAAAAGAGGGGGCGTTCGTCTCGCGCGGCGTCTCGGTGCAGCAGATCGATCCCGATGCTTCGTGGGAGGTGACGCCGTTGGGGAAGGTCGGCGACGTGGCGACGCCTGGAACCCCGCTGGCCTCCATCCGCGA
>LVBB01000150.1 GCA_001603075.1 Phycisphaerales bacterium Planc_01
GACGGCTCATCCTGGACCGATGCCTACACGCATCTCCAAGACGCCTTGGCTATCGCCTGCGCAGGCGATGAAATCCGCGTGGCCCAGGGCGTCTACACGCCCGACCGCGGCGTCGGCATCGTTCCAGGCGACCGCGATGCGTCGTTTCACCTCATCAGCGGGGTGACGCTGACGGGCGGCTACGCCGGCCTGACCGGCGACGATCCCGACGAGCGCGACATCGAACGCTACGAAACGATCCTCAGCGGCGACCTGAACGGCGACGACGGCCCCGACTTCGCCAACATCGGCGACAACAGCGTGATCATCGTCAGTTCCGTGGGCAACGATGCTACAACCGGACTGGACGGCTTTACGATCGCTGGAGGCTGGGGAGAAGGCGGCGCCGGGATCACGTGTGTAGACAGCCACCTCTCGGTTGTTGCCTGTACGATCACCCGCAACAAGACCAGAGGCATGCGAACGAACGGCGCCGGGATGAGCAACGTCGGCGGCAGTCCCGTGCTGAAGGACTGTGTCTTCACCGAAAACTTCGCCTGGGGCGACGGGGGCGGCTTCTGGAGCGAGAGCGGCCATCCCACATTCACAGACTGCCTGTTCGAGGCGAATGCGGCCGAACAGTGTGGCGGCGGATTGTGCATCGCCGGCGGCGGCGTAACACTGGAGCGCTGCACGTTCCGGCGAAATGAGGCCTACAGGGCAGCGGGTATGTATGCAAGCCCGGAGGCCGACAGTGAATGCACCGATTGTCTCTTTTTCGAGAACGTTGCGAGGACGGAGACGCCCTTCAGCGGTTCGGGCGGGGGAGTCTGCGTTTCTGGCAAGGGCCGCATGACATTCCGTGATTGCCGGTTCGAGGCAAATCGCGCCGGCGATGGTGGCGGTCTGGCGCGGGACGGCGGTAACGTCGCGATAATGGACTGCACGTTTCATCGGAACGAGGCTCGGGACACCGGCGGTGCTATCGTCAATAGCGGGCCGACCGCTCGGACCAGTGGTGATGTGGTCCGCGAGGACGATTGGACTCTGGTCGGGTGCACTTTCACGGAGAATGCAGCCGGATGGGGCGGGGGAGCACTGTACAACAGCTACAGTGCCCCGGCACTGACAGAATGTACGTTCCGAGAGAACGTGGCCCGGTATGGGGGCGCTCTATACACCCGCGGCGGATTCGGACGCGGAGGAGGTGCGCCTGTGGAGGTCGCTCCCACATTGGTCCATTGTCGATTCATCGCGAATCGGGCTGTCGGGCCACGTGGCGGCGGGCTCTACAACTACAACAGTAAGATGGTGTTGTCGAACTGCCTCCTTGTGGGCAATGTTGCGACTGATGGCGGCGGCCTGTACAGCGAAGGGGCGGCTCCAACACTGGCGCACTGCACGCTGACGCAGAACGACGGTGGCCTGTCGGACGCGACAGGCGGAACACTTCTGGACCACTGCATCGTTTGGGGCAATGCCGAAGGCGAGGTATCTGGGCCGGTGCTGGCTCGCTACAGCAACATAGGTGGTGGCTGGGTGGGGGAGGGCAATTTCGACGTCGATCCTCTGTTTGCCTCGCCGGGATACTGGGACCCGAGCCGAACGCCGGAGGACCCGGAGGACGACGTGTGGGTCGATGGCGACTACCATCTTCAGAGCCAGGCCGGACGCTGGGACCCGGTCGCCGAGAGTTGGGTGCGGGACGATGTGACCAGTCCGTGCATCGATGCCGGCGATCTTCTTGCCCCGGTCGGCGACGAGCCGATCCCCAACGGCGGCATCGTCAACCTCGGCGCCTACGGCGGCACCGCTGAAGCCAGCAAGTCCTGGTTCGACGGTCCGACGCTCGATCTCCCTTCGACCATCGCTCGCTGACGTCGATCTGACGCCGCAACGCGACCCTGTGCGTTGCGGCGTCCATTTCTACCGACATCATGTGGAAGGCAAAGGCGCACCGCGCAGCGCGATGGTTGCCGTCCGCCCGCAAGGTGGTAGAATGGCGGTGGATCGGATGCATGTATCCGACAGTTGGGCCGCCGGCACGAAGCATGGCACGAGAATCGTTGACATCAAGGGGAGTTGACATGCGCGCACGATTGTCTGTCGGGCAGGTTGTCGCGATGGTGTTGTGTCTGGGGGTGTTTGGCGGCGATGCGGCGGTGGGGCAGGAGGTGCCGGAGCCGAAGGCGGTGCCACGGTTGCAGGTGGTTCCGCAACCGTACGCGCAGGCATCGTTTCAGCGGGACGGGGCCGAGATCGCGCGGTACCATTTCGGCGCGGGATTGGAGCGTCCGTTTCTCTATCCGATCGTCGGACCGTCCGGCCGCAGCCTCACACGGATGGGCCATCCGCACGACCCCGAATCCCACAGCCACCACAATTCCATCTGGATTTCGCATGTCGATGTGGGCGGCGTGGATTTCTGGAGCGACAAGCGGCTTGGCGTAATCCGACACAAGCGCATCGTCGAGTATGTCGATGAGGGGGAGACCTCGGCGATCGTCGCGGAGAACGAATGGGCGGCCGCCGACGGGGCCGTCCTGCTTGCCGAAACCCGACGGATCACGGTGACGCTTCTCGACGGCAACGAGTGGCTGCTGGTTCTCGATCTGACGCTGAACGCCAAGGACAAGGCCGTGACGCTGGGCAAGACGCCGTTCGGCATGGTCGGCGTGCGCATGGCCAAGACGCTCGGCGTCCACGACGGCGGTGGGCGCATCCGCAACTCCGAAGGCGGCGTCAACGAGAAGGAGGTTCTCTGGAAGCAGGCCCGATGGGTCGATTATTCCGGCGCGATCGCCGACGGGGTACTCGAAGGCGTCACCCTCTTCGACCACCCGGACAATCCGAACCATCCGTCCCATTTCCACGTCCGCAACGATGGCTGGATGGGCGCGTCGCTGACGTTTGACGGCCCGCGTCTGATCGAGCCGAACACGCCATTGCACCTTCGCTATGGCCTGTACGTCCACGCCGGCATGAAGCCTCCGGCTGAAATCGAGGCCTGCTGGAAACGGTTCGTCCAGATGCCGCCCGTCCGGTAGCCGGCCGGCCGTGCGAGAGGCAATTCGTCTTGGGTTCCCGCGTCTGTTGTGGTAGACTTGCCCCGTATGAAATGGTGTCATTCAATAGAGCACGATGCTCCAATCCAATGATTGAGGTGTGAATATGGGTGATCGCAGCGCAAAGACATCGAGACGGCAATTCGTCAAATCCGCCACAGGCGCCATCGCCGCCTTCACTATCGTGCCTCGTCACGTGCTGGGTCAGGGCCAGACGCCGCCCAGCGAGAAGCTCAACGTCGCCTGCATCGGGGTCGGAGGTCGGGGCGGCGCCGGCGTTGACGGGACCAGGAACGAGAACATCGTCGCGATGTGCGACGTTGACAGCCGCCGGGCGGCCGATGCTTTTGCGAATTTCCCCAAGGCGAAGAAGTACCGCGACTACCGCAAGTTGCTCGACGAGATGGACAGCCAGATCGACGCCGTGACCATCGCCACGCCCGATCATACGCATGCTGTCATTGCCCTGGACGCCATCCGGCGGGGCAAGCACGTCTATTGCGAGAAGCCCCTGGCCCACTCGATTCACGAAGTCCGCACCCTGATGAAGGCGGCGCGCGAGCACAAGGTGGTGACGCAGCTCGGCAACCAGGGCCATTCCTACGACACGATTCGGA
Source organism: Phycisphaerales bacterium Planc_01 (assembly GCA_001603075.1). Classification (GTDB taxonomy): domain Bacteria; phylum Planctomycetota; class Phycisphaerae; order Sedimentisphaerales; family Anaerobacaceae; genus Anaerobaca. The sequence continues at coordinate 3,662 of LVBB01000150.1, forward strand.
TGTTCTGCGAGTGGATCTGGGACGGGGCCATCGGCAACGTCAGCGAGGTCCACGCGGCGTGCGGGTCGGTCTACAGCGCTATCGACAATCTTCCCAGGCTTCAGGAGGCGCACGAGGTCCCTGAGGGGCTGGACTGGGACCTGTGGCTGGGGCCGGCGCCGTTTCGGCCGTATCACCCGATGTACGTACCGGGCACGTGGCGCCGCTGGATGCCGTTCGGCTGCGGCGTCATCGGCGACTGGGTTTGCCATGTGGTCGATCCTGTCTTCTGGGCCCTCGATCTTGGTGCACCGAAGACGGTCCAGGCCCAAGCCAAAGGCTACGATCCCAAGGCGCACGGCGAGACATTCCCCAAGGGCACTATCGTGACGTACGAATTCGAGGCCAGGGGCAATCGCGGACCAGTCAGGCTCGTCTGGCACGATGGGGTCGAGACGATCCCCCGGCCGGATGACCTGGAGCCCGGACGCAAGGTGCCCGACACAGGCGCGATCGTCATCGGTGAGAAGGGCAAGATCATGTACGGCTCACACGGGGCCGGCGGCCTGCGGCTCTTCCCGGAGGAGAAGATGAAGGCGTACACGCAGCCGGCCAGGACGCTGCCGCGCGTGAAGGACCATTTCGTGGATTGGCTCGATGCGATCAAGAACGGCACCAAGGCCGGCTCGGACTTCGACTACGGCGGGCCGCTGACGGAGATCGCCTTGCTGGGCATCATCGCCACGAAGAGGTTGGGCGAGAGGCTCGAATGGGATGGGCCGAATGCGCGATTCGCCAATTCCGCCGAGGCCAATCAATGTCTCAATCCGCCATACCGGGAAGGCTGGACGCTGTGAGGACCCATCTCATGTACCGGCCATGACCGGTCCGTTGGGACAGTCTCAGCGGTGCAGATCGTCGGCA
>LVBB01000151.1 GCA_001603075.1 Phycisphaerales bacterium Planc_01
GATCTCGACGTCGAGGAGCCCAATCTCGGCATCCTGCTGGGGTGCGCGCCGGATGAACGGCGCTCCGTGCATCAGCCCGTCGCGTACCTGGAACCCGATCTCTGCTCGGCCTGCGGCAGATGCGCGCAGGCGTGCACATACGGCGCCATCGCATGGTTCGGCTCCGGGCTGCCTGTGGTGAATGAATCGCTCTGTCACGGATGCGGCGTCTGTTCGCTCGTCTGTCCGACGGGGGCGATGCGAGAGCGAGAGAAGGTGATCGGCGAGATCCGTTCCGGGTTCGTCGAGGGGGCGCCTTTCCTCGAAGGACGCCTCGAGGTCGGAAGCGTGAGCACGGTGCGGCTCATCGAGGCGACGATCGAGGCCGGGGAAGCCCTGCATACGGACGACTGGATCATGGATGCGCCTCCCGGCGCTTCCTGCCCGGTGTCGGCGGTGTTGCGCGCGGCGGACGCCGCCATCCTTGTCGTCGAACCGACGCCGTTCGGTCTTTCGGATGTCGCGGGCGTGCTCGAAGTCGCCGCGGACATGAAAAAGCCCGCGGGGATTGTCGCGAACAAGACCGGCATGGGCGATCTATCGCTGGATGACCTGTGCCGCCGCTTCTCCGTCGAGGTGTTCGCGCGCTTCCCTTTCACCCGTTCCGCCGCGGAGGCCGGGGCAAGGGGAGTCTGCCCGTACCGCTCCGAGAAAACGTGGGTATGGAAGACGGAGTCCCTCTGGCGTGCCATCGAAAGGAGATTCTCATGAATCCGCGCGAGATCGTCGTCGTCAGCGGAAAGGGCGGCACGGGGAAGACCACGCTCACGGCCTGTTTCGCAGCCCTTGCGGAAGAGGCGAGGGTTATGGCCGACGCCGATGTGGACGCGCCGAACCTGGAGCTGCTTCTCTCGCCGCGCGAGACGGAACAGCGCCCCTTTTTCGGCATGGATGTCGCGAATGTGGACGCTTCGCGATGCACGGGGTGCGGGGAGTGCGAGCGTTTCTGTCGTTTTGGGGCTATCGCGCTCCGCGACGGGAAGGCTGTGGTGGACCCCGGCTTCTGCGAAGGGTGCGGCGGCTGTCTGCTCGTCTGTCCCGAGGAGTGCATCTCGAAGTGGAAGTTCCAGCGAGGAGTGCTCCGCCGCGGCGAAACGGATTTTGGTTCGATGTGGTACGCCCGTCTGACGCCCGGAGGCGAGAACTCCGGTATGCTGGTCGCCCTTCTGCGCAGAGAGGCGAAGCGTGAAGCCGTCGAACGAAACGTCCCGCTGCTGCTTGTGGACGGGCCTCCCGGTGTGGGATGTCCCGTTATCTCCTCGTTGACGGGAGCGGACTTCGCGGTGCTGGTCACAGAACCTTCGCGCTCCGCGCTCTCGGATCTGCGGAGGGTGATCACCCTCTGCACGATGCTTTCGGTTCCCTTCGGCATCGCGGTGAACCGCTGGGATCTTTCGAAAGAGATGACCAACGGAATCCGCGCCGCCTGCGACGAGGAGGGGTGGCTCTTCCTCGGGGCCGTGCCCTTTTCGGAGAAGACGGCGAGAGCCGTCAACGAGGGGCGCATTCCGGTGAAGG
>LVBB01000152.1 GCA_001603075.1 Phycisphaerales bacterium Planc_01
TGCCAGGATGGCCGCGACAGATTGACCGCCGGGCCGTCGTAGGCGATCTTGGTCCCGTTGATCTTGACGTACAGTTGGCCCGTGTTGCCGGTGGCGCCATAGAAGTACAGCGACAGGCTCTGGATGCCGTGCTGCGACCAGTTGGCCGTCAGCGCGTAATCGGCCTCCGAGGTGGCCACGCCGGTGTTGTCATAGAACAGAGGCATGGACTGGCGGCCGCCGTGGACGATCGCCCGCTCGGCAAACGGGGTCTGAAGATGGCCGACCGTCGAGCCGGTGTTGTTGACCCAGCCGTCGATCCAGGTGTCGAAGATGGCCTCACCCGCATCGATGTCGTCGGTATAGCTCTCGAAGTCTTCGACGACCAGATACTCCTGCGTGGCGAAGCTCCAGACGGCGCCTTCCCACGATTCGGTCTCCTGGACGGCATTGACCTGCCAGTAGTACGTCGTGGCAAGGTTCAGCGCACCGGGAGCATAGCTGTTGCCGGCAACGGTTGCCGCCAGCGCCAGCGCCTCTGCGTCGGTGCCAAAATACGCCTCGTGTGAGACGGCGTCGCGCCCGGCTCTCCAGGCCAACGCCGTGTTGACGGCGACATTGGCAGCGCCGTCGGCCGGCTGCGGCTCACGGGCATGTGCCGGGATGTACATGAAACGGACTTCGCTCAGGCCGTACTGACCCATTCCGCCCCATCCGCTGTTGACGATCAGGCGGACGAATTTGGCCGCCACACCTTCGAAGTCAATCGTCGTATTGGCTGTGTAGGTGGCCTTCGCGGTAGCCTGATTCAACTGCACATCTCCCAGCACGGCCCAGTCGGCGCCATCCGCGGAGTACTCGACGGTGACGTCCTTGAGTCCGAACCCGAGGATCATCTCAAACTGCTCGTTGTAGTTCCAAACGATCATCTGGTGGAGCTTGTAGAGACGATCGAACTCGTACTGGATATACAGCGGCTCATCGCCGGGCTTGGCCAGCCACATGTCGCCACTGGCAATCGAGTGCTGATCGTCGGCGTTGAGGCCGGAGCCGTTGACACTATTCTGGGGCCCGGTTCGATCTTCCGAGACGCCGTTGCTCGTGGCGACAACATTGGCCACCGGATAGGCAAGCGGTTCGGCGGTAAAACTCCAGGTCATTCCTTTGTAGATCGTGTTGTCCGGTGCGGCGTTGACCTCATCGACGCGCCAGTAGTAAGTCGTGCCAAAATCGAGGATGCCGGGCGGGTCGAACGTGGTACCCGTCTGGTTCTGGCTGAGGAGCAGCCCCATGGGATTGCTCCGGCTGGCGGCGTTGACATCGTCGAAGACTGTTCCGAAGTAGACGTCATGTGTGGCGGCATACTCGCCGGGCATCCAACTCAACACCACGTCGCGGGGGACGTCGACCGCCCCGTCTTCGGGACTGGGGTCGCCGGCCAGCGCCGGATTCCCCAACCCAATGACCGTCGCGACCCAGTTGATGATGAACTCGGAGCAGGTCAAGCCTCTGTCATCGATCCAGCTTCCAGACCCACCCTGATTGATGAAGGCGATGTAAGCACCCGTCTCCGTGTTGTGCAGGACAACGGGATCCGCCTGCGTACCGGCCGCATTCTGCGCGAAGACCGCCGCCACTTCCCACGGGGCCACAACCGCACTCAGAGCGATGGGACGAGACGTGGGGGCCGGATCGTTGAGACTCGGCAGGTATTGCCTCCCCGCGTCCGTCACCGGCAACGTCGTGCCGTCGGCACTGACGATGATGCCCGACGCGAGGTTCAGGATATTGGCGGCGCCGGTACCACCGTTCTCACTGTTTCGAACCCCCCCCTCATACGAGACGTATCCGAACCAGTCGCCCACGTTGATGATCATGTTTCCGTGGTTGAGCCACTCTTCGGCAAGCGAGCCGTTCGGCTGCACATTGGGGAAGGGGTAAAGAACGCTGGGCATGCAGCCATTCAACCAGATGATGTCCAGTTCGCCATCATCCATGTTCGCCTGCACCCACGCCTCGAAATCAGGAAACTGATCGTCATTGAACTGCTTGACGTCCTTGAACAGGTTCCCGGTCTGAGCAATGATCGTCTCGACGTCCGTCGTCATTGCGTCTACCGTATACCAGCCGTCGGTATTGGGCGCCCCGACATAGAAGGCGATATCGGCCGCCATGGCGGATACGCCATAGGCCAGCACGATAGCGCACAGCAACAATGCCCTTTTCATTTTCGTTCCTCCTAATCCTCACCATGTCACATCAGGAAACTTCGCTCCGGCCACACACCGAAGCAACCTCGCCCTTCTGCGATCAGGTCCGCCCGCGCAGCCAAACCGCAGCACCCATCCTCAGCCAGTTCATTCACTTGACTGCTGAGGGGTCGAGAAATCTCTTCACGCTCACCTCCTTTCGATCGCTACATGTGTGGAAAGATGCGAGGAAGGGGGTGGGCGGACAGGCATCGCCGACGCCTCATGCCAATCGATCCCAAGATGCCCGCACCACACTTTCATCGCGACCTCCGAATCCGGTCCATGTGTGATCTCATGCGGACCCCGAACTCCTTCGGAGTCACTGCAAGCCATCCACAACGATATGGGGCGAACCAGGATGGGCATGCCTCCGAACGTGTTCGCTCCCCGCCATCGGATGCCCGCCTGGCCCCTCAGCCTCCATACGAGCCTCACTTCTCTATCGGCCTATCCGAAGCCAACCTGTCGATCGGGCCACCCGGTAGACCCGCCAGCCTCAGGAAAACACGATCCCCGCTTACTCACCTCCTTTCCGCGCGCACAGATCCTTGCACTCTGGAAACAGAAAGAAAGCACCCGCGATGCCGCAAGCACCGCGGCAAGACCTGAACTTCCCCCCTCTGGCTTTGAATCCGCAGCATATGCACAACGCCAAGACTCCCGACATCGCCATGGCCGGCACTTCGGACCCTTGTCACCGCAACGACCGCTTCAACCTGCCGACAGGTCCGAAAAAATGCGCATCGAAACCACCACTTTTATACCACAACGGGGGCCTCCAGGGCAACCCCATTCTTGGCAACCCTCTGTCTTCCTTCCCACCAGCAAGAGGGGACCAGCCGCACCGGTGGGCGGGCTGGGCTCCCCGCATGATCAAACGGTGACAGCCGGTGCTCTACTGCCCCGCTTTGGTCCGGGCCTGGGCCAGCAGGGTCCGGGCCCGCTCGGCCAGATTGTCGTTGGGGGCGGCCTGAGCCACCTTTTCCAGCGGTGCGATCAGCTTGGCGGCATACTGGCCCGCGTCGCGATGGCTGAGCAACCGGTCGGCGACCCCCAGTGCCGCGACGACCGCCTCCTGCTTCGTGGCCGAATCGGCCAGATACGGTTCGATCAGTCCCAAGGCCTCGACCGAATCGATACCGCCCAGGGTGCCCAGCAGCAGTGTCTTCTCATCATTGCGTTCGATCAGCCCTGCGGCCTGACGACACATCGCCAGCCGCACCTCGACAGGCAGATCGCGCCGGGCGGCAAACCCCACATACGATCGCAGAGCCAGCATCTTCTCGGTGGCGTTATCGGCAGATTGGGCTAAGGCCAGCAGTTCGGGAGCGGCATCGGTCGTCTTCCACGTTCCCAATGCGCGGATGGCGGCGGCGCGCACATCACCGTCGGGGTCATCGACCGCCCGACGGACCGCCGCCAGGGCCGTGGGACCGCCCACTCCGCTCAGCACACGAACCAGGACGATCTTCTGCGGCGGTTTGGATTGGCCAAGCCGATCGACCAGCATGTCGCTCGCGGCCTGCGAATCGTCCGCCTTTGCACAGACGACGCTCATCGCCTGCCTGGCGGCATCAAGGTCCTGCGGCGACTCCAGTCCATCGAGCAGCGCCAGCAGTGCAGGCAGGCGGTCCGGACCGCCCAGCTCACCGATCATCCGAATGATGGCGGGACGAAGCCTCCCTTCCGCACCACCGGCGGCCTGGAGCAAAACAGATACCGCCTGTGTCATCCGGCGGCGTCCCATCAGATCGAGTGCCACCTGGCGCTTGTCCATCTCAGGGCTCTCGAACATCGTCATCACGACCTGGTCGACTGCCGGGCCCTGCAGAGAGGCCAGGCTCTCCTTCGCGGTCTGCGCGATTCGCCCGTCCGCATCGGCCATCAGGCCTGCCAGAACAGGCACCACCGAGGCCTCGCCGATCTCCGGCATGGCCTTGATCGCCGCCAGACGCACCTCGGTCGGTCCGGTCCTGGCGGCGTCGAACAACGCCGGCAACGACGCAACATCACCCCTCTTGCCGAGCGTCTGAATCACCAGGATCTGGTTGTCGGCGGGCAACTGCGGCAACGATTCGATCAGCACCCGCGTGATTCCGGGAGCCGGAAGATCCAGCGCCGTCTGGCACGCAGCGGCGAACAGGACGTAATCGTCACTACCAAGATGCTCCCGAATCAGCGTGGCGCGTTCCCTGCCGCGACGCATGAGGATCGCACCGCGAAGGGCCCCGGCTCGGACCTGGTGCGGCTCCTTCACCTGACGCAGCCTCGCGTAGATCGCCGCGGCCTCTTCGCCATTGCCTTCGGCGGCGAGCCTTTCGGCGCAGCGGAACAGCCCTTCATACACATCAAGCATGCCCTCCGGCGGCGCGTGGTCCAGGCTCACCGTCAGGACCTGTGCCGCGCCGACCGTACCGATCAGACCCAGCGTCCGTACCGCAGCGGCCATGGCCAGAGGACCCGCCTGACCGTCCATGAGCATCTTCGTCAATGGCTCGATCGCCTCGGCGTCGCGCCGGACGCCGAGGCTGGCAATGACGCCGACCAGAGGCCGGCCACTGAGCTTGCCCAGCGCATCGCGAAAGGCCCGATCGACCGCAGGATCGGGGATCGGCTCCAGAGCATAGCGCGCCATGTGGGACATCTCCGGGTCGCCCAGCAGCGACGCCAGCGGTGCGATGGCCGCCTTTGTCCCGATGATGGACAACTGCCGACAGGCGTCGGCCTTGTCCTTGCGAGAGGCATCGGGCGACGTCAGCGTCGCGATCAGTTTGCCCTCGTCCGATTTCGAAGCGACGGTTTGCGCCCACGTCGGAACCAGGCCGGCGAACAACACTACGATCATCGCGAGGACGCATATTCTTGACTTGAACATGGGTCGATTTCCTTCCAGCAAAAATGAGGCTCTCAGATGGTCCAGGGTTCCCGCATCGCACGCGAACGGAATCGATTGGCTTCGTCGTCGTTGACGAACTCCTCTTTGACCGGATCGTACCGCAGGTCCCGTTTGAGCCACATCGAGATGTTGGCCGCGTGAACCGTGGACATGGACCGATGCATCATGACCGGGTTGGCCACGGTCTGTCGGCGCGACTTGATGCAGTTGAAAAGGTCACGGACGTGGCTCATCGGCCGCTGGGTACGCGCGACGTAATCCTCAACCAGCTTCTGAAAGTCGCTGTGCCAGGCTGGGTTGGACACTTCGCATCGTGGATAGCCGTCGGCGATGGCCACCCAGCCCTTGGTGCCTTCATAACGCACGCCGCAGGAACCGTGCCAGATCTTCTGGTCCATGTCGCGTTCGAGCACCATCTTGATGCCGTTGGCGAACCGCATGACCATGCCGTCGCCGCTGTCGTTCGCGACGTATCCATACTCGACGGGCGAGGTCTTCCACAGATCCAGCGCCACTTGGCACTGGGCGAACGTGTGGGCGCCCCATTCGCCGATGCAACTCGTATGGAAGTCGTAGTGATTGCGCCACTGCCCCTGGGTGTAGGCAACGTTGTACGGCCGCCACGGACACGGGCCCAGCCAAGCGTCCCAATCCACCTCGTCCTTCGGCGGCAGGGGCTGTTCCGGCAGCCAATCGTGGCGCATCTCCGCCGCATCCCACGGGGCAATGTGCGCCCGCACGGTGTGGATCTCACCGAGATACCCCAGCCGGAGCAATTCGTTGGCGAACGTGAAATTGCCCTCGCTGAGCCGCTGAATCCCGCTCTGGTAAACGCGCCCGTATCGACGGGCGGTATCGACAACCGCCTGGCCTTCCTGGATCGTCATGGCCGACGGCTTCTCCGAGTACACGTCCTTGCCCGCCCGCATGGCGTAGATTGAGGCCAGGGCGTGCCAGCGATCCCCCGTGGCGATCAGCACGGCGTCGATGTCGGTCCGCGTCGCCAGAAACTCGCGGATGTCGTGATACATCACACAGTCCTTGTTGCCGTAGCGCGAATCGACGATCTCCTTGATTCGCTGGCGGCGTTGCCGCTGGGGGTCGCAGATGGCGACGAACTGCACGTCCTTCTCGGGCAACATCCAGTTCATCACGCCGGTGCCGCGGCCGCCGAGGCCGATACCCCCCAGAATGATGCGCTCGCTGGGCGGGACGGCGCCGTTGCGTCCGAACACCGAGGCCGGAACGATATACGGCACCGCCGCCAAAGCTGCTGTGCGTCCGAGGAACGCACGGCGAGACAGGCTTGATTTCCTCTGCGACATGACTGGCTCCTAATCGAAACGGCAGGATGGGTGCGCACCCCTTCTTGGGCCGCGAACCATCCCACGGGCTAATTCACGGTCAGATCGGGGTTCTCGGGACCGAAATGCTTGAGCATTACGATCGGGTCGGTCTTCGACGGGTTGGTGATCTTGACGCCCTCCTTCGCCGCTGCTTCCGTGACGAAGTACTCGTCATGGGTCAACTGACCGAAGCGGATCATCGTGGGCGTCTCGATGTCCCAGACGCCCATCTTGCCGTGCCCCTGCATCATAATCATCCCATAGGCACCGCTGTCCTTGATCGTCACGGTGCGTCCGGGCAGAACCGTCAATTCCTTGGCGCTGAAGGCGGTAGACTTGTAGCAGATCCAGTTCTCGATGTAGCCGGCTGCCTGCATCTCCTTGACCGGCCGTACCGGGATCGGCTGCATGAAGCGGTTCTTCGCGAAGTCCGGATCGACGTTCAGGTCCCAGTCGATCACCGAAAGCAGCCAATCGACATCACCGGACTTGTCTTTCGGCGTGTCTTTCCACAGCAACTCTTTGGGCACGACCTGGTCGTGGGTGACATTCTCGTACATCGCGAAGACGTCCGAGGCCTTCTGGGGCTCGTAAGTACAAAGGCTGCCGGGGGCATGGAGAACGCCGGGAGGAACATCCCAACCAGTTCCGGGGCTCAGTCGGTAGGCGGGCGCCAGTGCCGTGATGGCGTTGTCCCTGCCTTCGGCCGCGTCTGCCAGAGCTTTGCGGACCTGGTCCCTGGTCACGCCGGGATAGAGCCCGAAGAAGGTGTAGGGGAAATCGCCGCCGTGGTTGTTCACCTGGGGCGGGAAATAGTACGCCTCCGGCTTGCCGAGTTGACCCGTCAGCTTCGCGTGTTCGTCGCGATGGTGAATGTGATGCGGCAGCGCAGCCTTGTTGTCGAAGAACTTCGAGTACATCGGCCAGCGCTTGTACTGCTTCCAGAGACGGTCGCCGATGACCTGGCCCTTCAACGCGTCGATCGCATCGCGAAGCAGGATTTGCTTGGTCTTGGCGCCATCCTCGAAGACGACGAAACTCAGCCCCTCGTTGGGCGAGGTGAGCGGACCGTTGTCGGCCGGTGTGGTGGAGCTGAACCATCGCTCATCCAGACCGCCCCGCTCGCCACCGAGCGCATAGTAGTCATCGGGGTGCAGCTTGATCCGCCGCCCCGGCACACAGAACGAACGCGGCACCCACGCCGGGGCCAGACGCAAAATGCCTTTCCCTTGCTCGAGGGCTTTCTCTGCAACTGCTTTACTCGCCATGGACAGCACCCTTTTCTACTGAGTAGTGATTATGGACTGTTGCTTCTTGCCCAGCGGTCAATCTGCAACCGTCGATGTTTCGTTTCATTTGATGGTTTCCCACTTGCCCGCCTTGGCCGAAGCGAGCACGGCTTCACAGACCTTCTGCGTGGCCAGAGCGTCGCGGAACGTCGGCGCCGTCGGCTTGCCCGCCGCCATATTCACAAGGAAATCGGCCGTCTGGTGAACGAACGAATGCTCGTAACCGATCTGCAATCCGGGCACCCACCACTTGCCCATGTAGGGCATGTCGCCGTCGGTAACGTGGACCGACCGCCAGCCTCGCACGATCGAATCGTCGCGATGATCGAAATAGCTCAGGCGATGCAGGTCGTGGAGGTCCCATGCAATCGATGCATGCTCGCCGTTGATCTCGAAGGTATAGAGGGCCTTGTGACCGCGCGCGTAGCGACTGGATTCGAAGTTGCCCAGCGAGCCGTTGTCGAAGCGGCAGAAGAACGTGCACGCATCGTCGATGCCCACCGGCTCGACCTTGCCGGTCTCGGCGTGCATGCGCTCTTTGACGAAGGTTTCGGTCATGCCGCAGACGGCGCCGATCGGCCCGTTGTGCCACATCGCCGTATCGATGCAGTGAGCCAGCAAATCGCCGGTCACGCCGGAACCGGCCGCCTTGACGTCCAGACGCCACGTCGCCATGCCGCCCTGCGGCACCTGCGCCGAGATCGTCCAATCCTGCAGGAAGTTCGCCCGGTAGTGGAAGATCCGGCCCAGACGGCCTTCATCGATAAGCTTCTTGGCCAGCGTCACGGCGGGAATCCGACGGTAGTTGAACGAAACCAGGTTGGGCACGCCCGCCTTCTCTACGGCAGCGACCATTTCCTCGGCCTGCGCGACGTTCAGCGCCAGGGGCTTCTCGCAACAAATCGCCTTGCCCGCCTTGGCGGCAGCGATGGCGATCTCCGCATGGTAGTTGTTCGGCACGCAGATGTCGACGACATCGATGCTCTTGTCGTCGATCACCTTGCGCCAGTCGGTCACATACGATTCGTAGCCCCACCGATCGGCGAAGGCCTTTGCCTCCTTCTCCTCCAGCCCACAGATGGTCTTGAGGACGGGTTTGTACGGAAGATCGAAGAAATTCGGAGCTTTGCGGTAGGCGTTCGAGTGGGTTCGGCCCATGAAACCGTAGCCGATCATGCCAACGTTCAGTGGTTTGGTCATCGCAGTGATTCCTTATTCAAAGTCCTGATCGCAGGGTGGGCTGTGCCCACCGGACGTTCTAAGCTGTCCATCCGTGCGCGGCGCGCACCTTGAGCATCACATCGAGAATCGCGTTCCAGGTGCCTTGCGTTTCGAGCACCGCGTTGGGGAACATGCATCCGTCCCAGCAAATGTGCCTGATGCCACGCTTCGGGGCATCCTTGAGCCAGTAGCCCGCACAGCGGACGATGTCCAGTTTTCCGTTGGGGTCGCCGGCCGGGCAGTGCTTGCCTGTCTTGTCGTGCGAGCCGGCGCCGTGCACCTCGCCGTCGTTCTGTGCGACGTGGAAATCGATCGTCCAGGGCCGCAGCTTGTCGACCATCTTCTCGTACGCGGCGTAAAATTCCTGTTCCGTATATCCGGGCTTGAGCAGCGCGTGTTCCGGCGCGTTGTAGCCCATCAGGTAGAGATAGGTGTGGGCCATATCCGCCTGGAACCCGAGCGTTTCGGGCATCCCCACCGCTTCGAGCAGGTCGAGCATGTCCTTCCAGCTATGCAGGCCGGCCCAGCAGATCTCGCCCTCCGCGGCCAGACGCTCGCCGTGATCGGCCGCAATCTTGGCGGCCTCACGGAACGTCTCGGCGATCTTCGCGGTGTTGCCCTTGGGGTCCTGTCGCCATTTTTCGACGCCGAACTCGGCCGAATCGATTCGGATGACACCGTACTTCCGCACGCCATGCTTGTTGAACACACCGGCAATGCGGCACGCCACCCGAACGGCTTCGAGAAACTTCTTGCGGGCCGCCATATCCCCCATCGCCGTATCCCCCACCGTGCCGCCCCAGATCGGTGCGACCAGCGAGCCGACGTTGAAACCGTAACCTGCGATCAGGTCGGCGATCTTTCTCAGCTCGCTGTCGCTCGCATTGGGGTCCGTATGCGGCAGGAACAGGAAGTAGTCGATGCCGTCAAACTTCTGGCCGTTCACCTCGGCGCCCGCTGTCAGTTCGAGCATCCGTTCGAGACTGATCGGCGGCTCCTGACCCGGGCCGTCACCTTTGCCGACCAGTCCCGGCCACATGGCGTTGTGAAGTTTGGGGAGGGGGTTCGAACTCATCTTTGGCTCCTTTCCGATTCCCTATGCATTCCCGGCGGGCTGCTTCATCCTCAGGCCGCCGCCTGCCAGTTGTCCATGATCGTCTTGTGACCGAACTCGTAGCATTCCTCCGGGCTGGCCGACAGGTCGCGCCAAACGCAGGTGGTCGCCGCCAACTCGGGCAGACTGCGTCCGAAGGCCTCGATCGTCAGCCACTGGTCGTATCCGCCGGCGCGCAGCGCCTTGAGGATGCGATCGAATGGCACGTGTCCCTTGCCCGGCGTTCCACGGTCGTTCTCAGAGATGTGGACGTGACGGATCATATCGAGGTTTCTCGTGATGCAGCCGACCGGGTCTTTCTCCTCGACGTTCGCGTGGAACGAATCGTACATCACGCCGAAGCTGGGATGGCCCACCTGCCTGGCATAAGCGGCGCCGTCGTCGAGAACATTGAGGAAATAGCACTCGAAGCGATTCAGGCACTCCACCGCAAGCACGACGCCGGCCTTCTGCGCGTAGTCGGCGATCTGTCGATGGACCTCGGCCGCCCGCTTCTTCTCGTCTGCGGTCGGCGGCACCCCTGTGAACTTGCCCAGCGGCTGGTAGAACGGCCCGCACAGGACCTCAGCCCCGAAGGCCTCGCAGCAGTCGATCACCCATTTGAGGTAATCGACCCCGCCCTGGCGATGCTTGGGCTCGGCACTGATCGGATTGTGCTCTTCGTCCGGCATCACCGTGCAGGCGGTGGACTTCAAACCATTGTCCGCCAGAGCTTTGCCCACTGTCTTGTAGTGTGCGACGTCGCCGCCGAACAGCGGGATTTCCGCCCCGTCGTACCCGGTGGCCTTGAGCTTCTCCAGAATGCCAAAATGCTCCTGGGTGACGAATGGTGTCCAGAGTAAGAGATTGATTCCTGTCTTCATGGGTGCCCCCGAAAAGAGTTGATGATGATAGCCATCGTGTTCCGGCTCCTGGCCTAAGCATCCGACCGGGTCACGGGCCGGACGCGTCATCCGAATTGGGCCGCATCTCTCGGTGCGGATTCGTGTCCCTTCTACAGGCGCTACCCGAACCTGTCAACCTTTTTCACATGTGGTTTACAGGCCCGAACGAGGTGCCCGCCCGACAATCGAGACAACATAAACCGTGCACGCCGCCATACACGATGCTATAATCACCCCCAAAAATCGCACCTGATGAAAGGAGGTTTCGATATGACCACCCCCCAGAGATGCCTGTGGGCAACGTTGATCGCCCTGTTCGCGGCCCAATCAAGCCCCCTCTTCGCTTCGGACCCACGCTGGATCACCTTCGAAGGCAAGGTCGGCCCGGGCCAGGGCAAGCACATCGTCTTCGTCACCGGCGACGAGGAATATCGCTCGGAAGAGTCGATGCCCATGCTCGCCAAGATCCTGGCCGTCCATCACGGCTTCAAGTGCACCGTGCTGTTCGCGATCAACGAGGAAACCGGCGAAATCGACCCGGTGATCGGCGACAACATCCCCGGCCTGGAGGTCCTGGCCGACGCCGATCTGATGGTGTTGTTCACGCGGTTCCGCGAACTGCCCGACGAACAGATGAAACACATCATCGACTACACCAACTCGGGCAGGCCCATCATCGCCCTTCGCACCGCCACCCATCCGTTCTACTATCGCAAGAACAAGAACAGCCCCTATGCCAAGTATAGCTGGGACAACGGCGATGAGCGTTTCCGAGGCGGTTATGGTCGCCAGGTGCTCGGCGAGACGTGGGTCAACCATTATGGCATCCACAACAAGGAAAGCACGCGAGGACTCATCGCTGAGGGCATGACGGACCATCCGATCGTCCGTGGGGTCGGGGAGATATGGGGCCCGTCGGACGTCTACGGGCTGACCACCCTGCACGGCGACTGCACGCCTGTCATCCTGGGGTACGTCCTCGTCGGCATGGACCCCGCCGACAAGGTGAACGAAGACAAGAAGCCCGTGCCGGTCGCCTGGACCAGAACCTACACCGGTGACTTGGGCAAGACAGCGAAGGTCTTCACGACCACGATGGGACACGCCGGCGACTTCCAGGACGAGGACTTCCGCCGGCTGATGGTCAATGCATGTTACTGGTCGCTCGGCCTGGGGGACAAGATCGCGTCCGAGAGCAAGGTGCAGATCATCGGAGACTACGACCCGAAACCCATCGGCTTCGGTGGCAATAGAAAAGGTGTCAAACCCCATGACCACCGCATCGCCCCGCAGCGATAGTCACTCGGGCAGAAAAAGAAAGCCGGAGGGCGCCCCCCAGCGACGCCCTCCGGCCACAGGTCAAATTCAGGGCAATGCGTCTTACGGCTGTCCGTAGGCGCCTTGCCGAATGCGGTCGATCTCGGCCACCGTCAGGATGTCCTTGAAGACCACCACCTCGTCGAGCAGGCCGTCGTAATACCTCGACTCCAAGGGCAGGTTACCCAGGGTCAACGGAGCGTTGTTGACTGCCAGCGACGAACCCATTGTCCCCACGGCGTCGAATCGCAGAGCGTCCGCCGTGGCGTCCCAGACTCTCACGTGGTATCGGCGATCCGAATTGCGGTATGTGAAGGCCACATGATACCACTGGTTCAGCGCCAGGAGTTGATTGGACGCGTCAAACGTATAGGTCTCGAATCGGGAACCGCCGTCCGTGCCCAAGCCGATCTTCAACGCGCCCATCGTCAGGCCCTGATTGCCGGCGAACACTCTCCAGGACCGATCGCCTGTGGCGATCAGATACTTGGCGATGATGGTGTTCTCATAGGAGAAGCTCGCCGCCTTCATCCAGAAGCAGATCGACATCTGGACGTTCGAATCGCCGTTGCGGGTCGGGAACCCCGCTGACAGGCGGTTGTCGTTGATGCTCATCCAGTCCGACTCGGTCGAGCGGAATCGTGCAGACGCGTCACCTTCCTTGAAATCGGTCGTCTCGGCCTGCACCCCGTAATTCGTCAGCGTGTTCGTGCCGATTGAATCGGTGATCAGGTAGTCATCCTCAAAGCGCCACAGGGCTACACAGTCCGGGTCGCCGCTGAAATCATTGCCGACGCCGATCGCCCCGTAGGAGGCCAGCAGGGTCACACCGGAATACGCCTGGTGCGCCCGGAGCATGATGTACCAGGTCGCTTCAGCGGGACTGGCGACCGCAACGCTCTCGTTGTTGCCGACGAGATACGGCCGGTAGTCATAGCTCGTCGTGGTGGGCTTGGCGCCTCTCTTGACGTAGAGGTCGCAGTCGCCGGTGCCGCCGGAGATCGAGATGTTCAGGAAATCCTGACTGGCCGGCACCACGATCGCATAGAACTTCTCGCTGCCCGCCGCACCGGACAGACCCGTAACCGGGACTGCGTTATCCAGCATGACAACGGGATCAGCCAGAGGCACATAGGTCGCGACAAGGGTCACGCCCGTATAGGCCTGATACCCTCGAAGCATGATGAAGTAGGTGCCGGCAGTCGGGTTGTTGATCGTCACCGTCTCGTTGTTGCCGATCAGATACGGACGATAGTCCCACTGCGTCGCCGTGGGCTTGTCCCCCCGGCGGACGTACAGGTCCAAGTCGCCGGTGCCGCCGGAGGTCGCGATTTCCAGGCTGGCCTGCCCGGCCGGCACGTCGATCTTGTAATAGACCTCGCTGCCGGCGGCGCCCGCCAACCCGGTGACGGGGACCCCGTTGCTCAGGGCGGCCACAGGATCGGGAGTCGTGCCGCTTCCGAAGGTGGCCACGAGTGTGACATTCGCGTAGGCCTGGTAGCCTCGGATCATGATCAACCAGTTGCCGCCGGTCGGGTTGTCGATCGCGACGCTCTCATTGTTCCCGATCAGGAAGGGACGATAGTCGTACTCGGTCGTTGTCGGAACGGAGTCCCTCTTGACGTACAGGTCGGCGTCGCCCGTGCCGCCGTACATCTCGATCTCGAACTTCGTCTGGCCGGTGGGCACGATGATGCGATAGAACCGCTCGCTGCCCTCGGCGCCGGAGATCCCGGTGACGGGCACGCCGTTGCCCAGGAGGGTCACCGTCCCGGTGAACCAGTGGTCGGCCTTGAGCGTGACCCCATCATAGGCCGTCCGACCTCGCAGCATGATGTACCACGCTCCGCTCTGGGGATTGCTGATGGTCACCGTCTCGTTGTTGCCCGTCAGATACGGTCGGTAATCCCAGCTTGACGTCGTGGGCTTGGCGCCCCATCGAACGTAGAGATCGCAGTTGCCGGTGCCGCCGGCGATCAGAATCTCCAGAGTGGACTGGCCGGTCGGAACATCGATCCTGTAGATCCGTTCGCTGCCGAGAGTACCGGAGATACCGGTGACCGGAACGCCGTCTTCGAGGATGAATACGTCTCCGTAGGTGGCCACGAGTGTCACCCCCGAATAGGCGCTGCCGCCGCGAAGCATGATAAACCACGTGCCGGCGGCGGGGCTGTTGATCGAGACGGTCTCGTCGTTGCCCGAGAGGAACGGCCTGTAGTCGTAACTGCCGACCGTCGGCTGGGCGCCGAACTTGACATAGAGATCGCAGTCCCCGGTGCCGCCGGAGATCTTGATCTCGAGATTGGTCTGCCCGGCCGGAACGTCGATACGATAGACTCGCTCACTGGCCTGCGCTCCGGAAATGCCCGTCACGGGAACGCCGTTGGTCAGGACCGATCCGACGCCTCCGGTGTGGCTGGCCAGCAGCGTCAGGCCGGAATACGCGTTGTACGCCCGCAGCATGATGTACCACGTTCCCGCTGTCGGGTTGTTGACGGTGACGGTCTCGTTGTTGCCGAACAGGAACGGTCGATAGTCGTAATCGGCCGTGGTCGGCAGCGCGCCCCGCTTGACGTACAGATCGCAGTCCCCGGTGCCCCCGGAGATCGCGATTTCCAGCTTGGTCTGCCCGCTGGGCACATCGATCTTGTAGAACTTCTGGCCCCCGGTCGCATCGCTCAGGCCGGTCAGGGCCACGCCGTTGGTCAAGGTCACGACCGAGATGCTGGCCGAATGACTGGCCACGAGGGTCAGGCCCGAATAGGTGGTGTAGCCCCGCAGCATGACGAACCACGTTCCGGCCGCCGGATTGGCCACGGTGACCGTCTCGTTGTTGCCCACCTTGTAGGGCCGGTAGTCGTATGTCGTGGTCGTCGGCTCGGCGTCTTTGCGCACGTAGAGATCGCAGTCGCCGGTGCCCCCGGAGATGCTGATCACCAGGTCGTCCTGCCCGGAGGGTACGACGATCGCGTAGAACTGCTCGCTGCCGGCCGCCCCGGAAATCCCCGTGACCGGAACGCCATTGCTCAGACTCACCGGCGCCCCGCAGGCCACAGAAGCCACCAGGCAAAGGCCCGCCACCAAGGCCACGACGCTTCTCAAACGCGATTCTCTCAAGCCGTCCATTTTAGGAATCCTCTCTAAAGTTAGACATTTCACTGCGAATTCTCTTCTGACTCTGAATGTCGGACATATGACTTACACAGATTAGTGCCAGCGGAGACGTGATTCGTAACGCTTTTTTCGCGCTCTTCCGCTTCCCTGGCAGGGCATCGCGGTCCTGCGCGTAGCACGCGGAACACGGGTCGGAAGCAGCCGAATCCACGAGCATGGTGGGCCCGAAGACAGCGGTCGACAAGGATGGGACAGATCCGTTGATCCGGCGTCGATAACCCAGGCTCCCTATACGATTGCTTTCCATATTATCGGTCACCGATACGACGATAGGAATGCGGGAACGCCAATTTCGTCGCGCAGGCCTATTGGAATCTACGCAAACTGCCCGTGCCTGGTTCCAGGTGTTAGTATAGGTGTCTTGGGTGGCTGTGGCAAGTGGGTCTGGCGGTGTTTCTTTTCGATTTCCACACGCAAGACCCTGACATGGGCCGATAACCGAACCGGTCGCCAACCGGCGTCGGGAGGGCCTTGCCGCTCGTTGTGTGCCGTAAGTCAGATCGACGCCGTTCGCGCCTGCCCTGACTGGGTCCGCCGCGTGGCGGGGTCAGTTGCCCGACGGCGGGGTCATCAGGCAGTAGAGGTGCTTTCGTCCCTTGAGATACAGCGCATCGCCTGCGATTGCCGCAGAGGCGTCGAACCCGTCGTCCAGTGTGTTTGTGGCCAGGACTTCCAGTGTATCGGCACTCTTGATCACCACCGAGACGCCGTTTCGACCGGTGAAGTAGATTCGATCGGCCGCCGCCACGGGGGACGCGTACACGCCTCTGATCCCTTCGAGACGCTGCCGGGTGTAGTGGGGTTTGCCCGTTCGGGCGTCATAGCATGACAGCACGGCGTCGTTGACCGCGAAGACGTAGATCCTTCCGTCGTGGAGGATCGGCGAGGGAACATAGGGGGTGCCGCTGTCTACCTGCCAGGCAATGGCGTCCGAACCGCTCAGGTCGCCCGTGCGGCCGAGTTGGATGGCCTGGAGCATGCTTCCACGGAAGCCGCTGGTGCAGAAGACCTTGCCGAACCCGAGAACCGGGGTCGGAATGACGTTGTCCGTCTGGCCCGTACATTGCCAAAGAATCTGGCCGGTCTGGGCGTCGTAGCTACGGACGAAGTTCGTCGCATTGACGATGACTTCGAGCCTGCCGTCGACCTGGACCGATATCGGGGTTGCCCACGTGGTTCTTTCGTCCCGATCCTTGCGCCAGAGCCGTTGCCCCGTTTCCTTATGAAAGGCAAAGATCGCAGAATCCCCCTCATGGTCGCACACCACGACGACGGCATCGCCCGCCAGTGCCGGCGAACTGCCTTCGCCGAAACCGCTTCTGGTCGTCATCGGGATCAGGTCTTGCGACCACTTGAGATTGCCGTCCATGTCGAAGCAGTAGAGCCCCCGCGAGCCGAAGCTGGCCCAGATATGCTTGCCGTCGGTGATGGGCGAGTACGAGGCGAATCCGTGGTCCTGATGGTGGCCCTCATGGGGAACGGCCTTTGTCGCCGTCTTCTGCCACAGCAGCTTGCCCGTCGTCCGGTCGAGGCAGACGAGGTCGAATGCGTGGACGGTGGTCGGGGCGCGTCCCCGTCCGGGTCCTCTGCCTCCACCGCTCTGCGTCGGTGCGGCGGGGGCTGGACCCGCC
>LVBB01000153.1 GCA_001603075.1 Phycisphaerales bacterium Planc_01
CCTGTTTCATCGGCAAAGAGGCTCTGTTTCTATCACCCCACCACTCTCCATGGGACAGTTGCGCCTCTGCGAACCGCAGAGAGCTTCGTGAGCATTGCCGGGACGCAGACGGTCTGTTAGACTGGCCGGCTCGATCAGTTCGCCTGAAAGGAGTGGCCTATGGTGATCGTGCACGTACATGTCCGCGTCAAGCCTGAGTGCGTCGAGGCGTTTCGCGCCGCGAGCCTGGAGAACGCCCGCAACAGTGTCAGGGAGCCGGGGATTGCCCGGTTCGACGTCGTCCAGCAGGCCGACGATCCGACGCGTTTCGTCCTGGTCGAGGTCTATCGGACGCCGGACGACCCGGCCAGGCACAAGGAAACCACCCACTACGCAAAGTGGCGCGACACCGTCGCCGAGATGATGGCGGAGCCTCGAACCGGGGTCAGGTACACCAATGTCTTCCCGGACGAACGGGGCTGGGACATGAGTGTTTCCTGATCGGCCGATGACATGAGAATCGAATTCGCCACCGCCAATCGAATCGTCTTCGGGCCCGGCGTTGCCGCCGAGCTGCCGCAGGTCATCGCGTCGCTGGGCGACAGGCCCTTCGTTCTGACAGGCGGTACGCCCGAGCGTTACGAGCACATCGTCAAACTCCTGACCGAAGCGAACCTCGAACCCATCACCTTTGGCGTCCGAGGCGAGCCAACGACCAAGACCGCCTCTGCGGCGGCAGCGACCGCCCGAAAGGCCCGGGCCGACGTTGTTGTCGGGATCGGGGGAGGCAGTGCGATCGATGCGGGCAAAGCGGTCGCCGCCATGCTGACCAATGAAGGAAGTATCGAGGACTACCTTGAGGTGGTCGGCCTGGGCAAGACCCTGCGGAATCGCGCGGCCCCGTACATCGCCGTCCCCAGCACCGCGGGCACCGGCGCCGAGGTCACGCGCAACGCGGTGCTCCTGGTCCGCGAGCACAGGGTCAAGGTCAGCATGCGAAGCCCATTCCTGCTGCCGGAGGTGGCGCTGGTCGATCCGCTCCTGACACACTCGATGTCGCCGGACGTCACCGCCGCAACGGGACTGGATGCGCTGACCCAACTGATCGAGGCGTTTGTTACGAAGAAGGCCAATCCCCTGACCGACGGGATCTGCCGCGAAGGACTGTGCTGCGCCGCGCGCTCCCTCCGTCGCGCGTTCGAGGATGGCGACGACGCAACGGCGCGCGAAGACATGGCGCTGGCCGCCCTGTTCAGCGGGCTGGCCCTGGCCAACGCCGGCCTGGGGGCGGTGCACGGCTTCGCCGGACCGCTGGGTGGCATGATCGAGGCGCCTCACGGTGCGATCTGCGGCAAGCTCCTGCCCCACGTCATGGCAGCGAATGTAAAGGCCCTGCAGGATCGAGCGGCCGGTTCGCCTGTCCTGGCCCGATTCGACGAAGTCGCTCGGATCGCGACCGGCAACCGTTCCGCCTGCGCGTCGGATGGGGTTGCATGGGTGGAAAACCTCTGCGGCGCCCTCGCCCTGCCCGGCCTGCGGCGTCATGGCCTGACCGAGGCCGACTTCCCGACCGCCGTCGCCCAGGCGAAGAAGGCCAGCAGCATGAAGGGCAACCCCATCGAGTTACACGACGACGAGCTGGCCACCATTCTGTCCGCCGCGATGGACTGACGGCCTCAGTATGCCCCCATCTGCTGCTCCGGGCGCCCCACTTCCTCAAACGGGACCTCGACCTGCTTGCTCCCGACGAACACGACGAGTGTCTTGCGGTTGCGATGGATGCGATCGACTACCCCCTCGCGCCGGAACGGCAGAACGTAGACGCTGTCGCCGCGCCGGAGCGTCTCGATGAACTGGGCCTGCCGAACGGCCAGCGGCGTTTCGGCCGCCAGTTCCAGGATTCGCGCCGTCAGCTCCGAGGCCTTTCCGCTCCAGGTCTGCGGGGCGTTCTGCATCTCGCCGGCGAAGCGACCCACCAGCTCGCGCACGGCCCGCATCGAACGCTCGATCTCGTGGTCGGCCTGCTGACGAAGCCGCCGCTCCTGCTCGCGTACCCGGCCGAGCCTCTCACGGACGCGCCGGCGGACCTCCTGCGTCTCGTCGAGCACGCCCTGCGCCTCCGTCCGTTTGCGCTCGGCGTCCTCCCGAGTCGCCTGGACCTGGTTAATCAGTTCCGAGCTGCCGTCGGATTCCTGCGCAAGCAGCTTCTCTGCCCGTTCGAGCACCGCTCTGGGCATCCCCAAACGCTGTGCGATGACCAGCGCATTGCTGCTTCCGGGCGTGCCGATCAGCAGGTGGTAGGTCGGGCGCAGCGTTTCCGTATCGAACTGCACCGAGGCGTTCTCGGCGCGGGCCGTCGTGTAAGCAAACGTCTTGAGCTGGCCCAGGTGCGAGGTCGCCACCACCTTGCCGCCCCGCTTCATCAGACCGTCCAGAATCGACGTGGCCAGAATCGCTCCTTCGATCGGGTCGGTGCCCGCGCCCAGCTCGTCGAGCAGCACCAGCGTTCCATCATTGGTCCCGGTGAGGATCTTGACGACCTGTCGCATGTGGGCCGAGAAGGTGCTCAGGCTCTGCTGAATGCTCTGCTCGTCGCCGATGTCGGCATAGACCTGCCGGAAGACCGACAGGCTCGAACCGGCGCGGGCCGGAATGTGCATCCCGCTCTGCGCCATCGCCACCAGCAGACCGATGGTCTTGAGAACCACCGTCTTGCCGCCGGTATTCGGACCCGTCACCAGCAGCAGATCGAAATCGTCGCCGAGGCGCACGTCGATCGGCACGACCTCGTCCGCCAGCTCCCTGACCTCGACCCCGTTCTGCCGCGCCGCCCACTGGAGCAGCAGCGGGTGGCGGGCCTGCCGCAGATGCAGCGCCCCGTCGGAGCGAATCTCCGGCGCCGTCATGTCGTACGCGATGCTGAAGCGCGCCTTGGCATAGGTCAGGTCCACCAGCGCCAGCGTTCGCACGCTGTCGAGGATCGCCTTCTGCTCGTCCAGGACGAGCCGGGTCAAGTGCCACAGAATGCGGCCGACCTCCTTCTTCTCCTCGAAGAGCGCGTCCTCCAGTTCGTTGCTCATCTCGACCAACTCGTCCGGCTCGACATACAGCGTCGCACCCGTATTGGAGCGGTCGAGCACGGTGCCTCGCAGGGCGTGGCGATAGTTGGCCTTGATCGCGACGACGGGCCGGCCGTGCCGCATGAGAAACTTGTCGTTTTCGAGAGCCCTCCGCAACGCAGCCGAGGCAACGATGTCCGCGAACTTCTCGTGAATCCTCTCGCTGAGCAGCCCAATGGTCCGGCGAATCTCCTTGAGCTTGTCCGACGCGCTGTCGCGGACGCGCTTGTCGCCGCCGACGCACCGACCCACCTCATCGACCAGGTTCTTGAATTCTCCGAGTTTCTCGCCCATCCCGTACAGATGGCGACTCTCGGACGGCTCCAGATTGGTCAGGAAGATCCGCAGACGGCCGCTGGCCGCCAGCGTGTCGGCGATTTCCAGCAGTTGCTCGGGCTCGAAGACGGTCTCCTTCTTGCCGAACTGCTTGAACATCGTCCGAATGTCGCGGAGCCCCGCCATCGGAACGCGCTCGCCCCGATCCAGCACCGCGCGCAGCTCCGAGGTCTCGGCGATGCGCACCCGGGTCCACCGCGAATCAACCGACGGATACAGCCTCGCCGCCGCATCCCGGCCCAGGTCGCTGGCGGCATAAGAGGCCACGAGGATCTTCACGTCCTCGAATTCAAGCACCCTCAATGTATGTTCGTCGATTCTCTTGCCTGCCATCGGTCCCGGCCTCGCAGACGCCGGACCCATCCGGCCCGCGTGCTGCGCATATCATTGCGTTTCACAAACATGCTTCTGCCGCCATTATACGTTGTCTCGCGCCCCAGTACACCGCCAACGTCACAACTTCAGACGTGACGCCTCTGGAGCATCCTCCAGAAACTTGATCAAACGATAGACAGCATGATTGTATGGGGTCTCGACGTTCCGTTCGCCGGCCAGGCGGATGACCGCACCGTTCAGCGCGTCGATCTCGGTGCGCTTTCCGGCCGTGATGTCCTGGAGCATCGACGACTCGTGTGCCGCCGTGTCGGGCACCAGCCGGTCGTAGAACACCGCCAGGAACTCCTCCGCCCGCGCCCAATGCGTGGCATATCCGCCGGCGGTCATCGCCTCGAAGACCTCGCACACGATCCGATCCATCAAGTCCCGCGTCACCGTGTGCTCGGCGAGCACGCCATACGGCACATGGAGAATCGCCCCGAGCGGATTGAGGGCACAGTTATACAGCATCTTGGCCCAGAGGTCCTTCTCGATCGCATCGGTCGTCTCGCACGGAATGCCGCCTGCGTCGATGGCCCGGCACAGGCGCTCGACCGGCGCGGCATCGACGCCGAAGAGACTTCCGATGTGAATGCTGTCGGCGTGGACGGTGATCTCGACCTCGTTGGGCCGGGGCCGGCGGAACCCCGTGATCACCCGCGCGTTGAACACGTGCTGGGTGTCGAAATGCGCGGCAAAGGCCTCCGCGTTGCCCCAGCCGTTCTGAAAGAGCACCAGATGCGCCCGGCCGATGCCGTCACGCCAGGAGGCCAGGTCCTGTGCGGCCGCCGACGAGTCGAACGACTTCGTGCAGACCAGGACATAATCGTACGACTCGCCACGGGTCTGGCTCAGCGACGAATGACAGCGGAAGCTGCCTGGGGCGGCATGCACCCGCCCGAAGATGCCCGTCCGAATCAGGCCATCCTTCTCCAGCGCCGCAACCGTGTGCGGCCGCGCGACCAGATCGACGTCGCTTCCCGAGTGCAGCAGACAGCTTGCGATGCCGAGACCCACGGCGCCGCCGCCGTAGACGAGCACGCGAAGGCGGCTCTGCGCCGCGTCGTTGGATTGCATCGGGATCGCCATACGCCGTCTACGCCACCCCCAGCTTGTCCCGCAGGACGTGGAGGTTGACTACGTCCTCCCTGTTATACTCCAGCAGGGTGCGCAGGGCCTGCGTGTTGGCGTTATTGACGTAGTCCCACCACAGCCGCACCGCCATGAAGCCGTCCACCTCCGTCAGCCGTCGGTCGATGCCCAGCCGGGCCTCCACCACCTTCAGACCCCCCTTGAGATTCTGTCGCCAGCAGTCGTACATCAGATCGGTGTGCCGAAGGCAGCGTTTCACGTCCAGGCCCAGCCGGCGTTGGATGAACGGCAGATCGAATCGGCTGCCGTTGTACGTGTACACCTCGTCGGCCCCCTGCAACAGCGAGAGCACGCCTTCGGCATCGATCCGCTCGCCGACAAGCTGGCCGACCTGAACCTCGCCGCCCCGCACCCGCGCGACGCCGACGACCGTCAGATCGCAGCGGTCCCAGCTCAGCCCCGTCGTCTCGATGTCGAGATACGCGTAACACTTCAGATGCGGACGCACGATTTCAGGAGGTCGGCCTGCCCCCGGCCGACAGGATGTCGATGTGTTCGTCACAGAATTCCTTTCTGTCGCATTCGGCGCAGTGGCTGCCCCGCCAGATCCCGTCGAACTGCTCCATCACCTGGGCGACGATGTCGCCGTCGGTCGTCACGATCCCCGACTCGAAATTCCGCCGTCGCGGGCTCTTGGCGCCGAGGCCGGCGCCGGTCAGATTGGCGCTGCCCACGTAGGCGAACCGCCCATCGACCACGACGCACTTGAGATGGACCCTCGGACAGAGCATCCGCTCCAGCCCGCCGATCAGGTTCGGGTAGCGGTCGAAGTCCTTGCGGAATCGCGGCCCCGGCTCCTTGGCGTGGAGAAGGCGAATCTCCACCTTCTTCGCCGCCAGGTCCGAGAGCACTTCGAGGAACGGTGCCATCCGCCCGCCCTTGTGGACGTACAGGTCCTTCAGATCGGCTGTCGCCAGCCAGAGCTGCCGCCTGGCCCCGGCAACAGCCGTGCAGATGACCTCTTCATAGATCTGCCTGTCGCTGACGAACCTCAACATCGCCTCTGAGCCCCCGGCATCCACGCGAATTCCAACACCCCCAGAGTCTACCCGCTCGCATGGCGGTTGACAACGCCCGGCCCGGAAGGTCTTTGGCTGTCGCCGGCGACGATCACCGGAACACCATCGTCCACCGTTTGTCAGCCGAGATGATCATCGTCGAGAGCGACGACCGGCGGCTTCGATGGACGTGGCAAGACAGACGTCCAGGCGGCAAGCGGGTGGAACTGCCCACAGTCCAGACAGGGGATGGTCAGATAGGCGGTGCCGCAATGGGGACAGACAGACTGCTCCTGGAACATATCGAAGCGATTTCGGCAGTTGCCGCAAGTCCAGACGGCGCCCGCCGGCGGTGACGTCCGGCACGCCGGGCAGGAGAACTCGGCATGGCGCGGCACCCTGGCCACACGAACCAGATGCAGCGCATGCCGCAGTCCGCTCCAGCAGTTCAGAAGAATGAACACTGCGAGAATGCCGAGCCAGAGCGATTGCGTCCAGAGGGCCAACAGGAAGAGTCCCGCGACGCCGATCAGGCCGATCACCGTCGCGACGATCAGGCTCCACGCTCGACCGACCACAAACCACAGCAAGGAGCGCAGGATCTGGCCGCCGTCGAGGGGATAGATGGGCAGAAGGTTGAAGGCCAGCAGGCCGACGTTGATGAACAGGATCGCCTGCACCAGCCGCAATGCATTCGGCGCACGTTCCGCCAGACCGCCGGCTCCCATCGCCGTCGCCAGCAAAAAGAACACCGGAATGAGGACCACGTTCACGAGCGGTCCGGCGGCGATGCTCCAGAGCGTGGCGCCGGGGCGCTGCGGCGGGTCCACGTATGCAACACCTCCCAAGGGCCACAGGACGATGCGGTCGGCACGACCCCCGACCTGCCGGCAGGCCAGCGAATGGCCGAACTCGTGCAGCAGGACGACCGCGAACAACGCCAGGTATTCCAGCACGTTCCATGTCATGGACGGATAGCGTCCGGCCCGCATGCTGATCCCGTAGTATGCCACGAGGAACCACGACCAGTGCAGGTACAGCTCGATGCCTGCCAAACGAAACAACCGAATCGATCCCTGGTTCGTTGGTGTCATGCCTCTGTTCCCATACCGTGAGGTTGTGTCTCAGACGTATTCGCTGAAGGCGGCTGACATGATCTGTGCCTCGGACCAGCCGTCGCGGGCAAACGTCCCGGCCACACGACCGGCCGAGAGGACCATGATCCGATGCGAGATCGCCATCAGCTCTTTCAGGTCGGACGAAACGAAGAGGATCGCCTTGCCTTGCCGGGCCAGAGCGGCCAGCATGCGATAGATCTCGAATTTCGCGCCGACGTCGATCCCGCGCGTCGGCTCATCGAAAATGAGGATGTCGCAATCTCGGTAGAGCCACTTGGCGATCACCACCTTCTGCTGATTGCCGCCGCTGAGCTGGCCGACCGCCTGCTCCGGCGAGGAACAGCGGACATCCAGTGACTCGACAAACCGCTTCGCGACGGCCCTTTCACGGCCGACGTTCAGCCAACCCAGCGTACTGACGCCCTTCAGATGGGCGATCGAGACGTTGGCCCGAATCGGCAGAGGCAGGAACAACCCCTGCTCCTTGCGGTCCTCGGTGAGCAATGCGATTCCGAGCCGGACCGCGTCACGGGGCCGCCGGATCGGCGCCGGCTTGTCGGAGCCGTGCAGGTAGATGTCCCCGGCGTCGCGCCGATCCGCCCCGAAGAGCAGCCGCATCGTCTCGGTTCGACCCGACCCCATCAGGCCCGCCACGCCGAGAATCTCGCCGCAATAGGCCTCGAAGGAGATATCGCGAACTTTCTTGCCCGCCCGCAGACCGGTTACGCGAAGGGCCGGAGCCCCCCGCTGCCCGCCGGGCGACAACGCGTCCGGGTCCAGGTCGCGGCCCACCATCAGGCGAATGACGCTGTCGGTGTCCAGTTCCGCTGCGACGCGGGTGGCCACCACCTTGCCGTCGCGCAGCACGGTCACGCGGTCGGCAATCCGAAGCACCTCCTCGATCCGATGCGAGATGTACAGAATCCCAACGCCGTCGGCCTTGAGTCGGGCGATCTGAGCGAAGAGCAGCTCGACCTCGCCGTCGGTCAGCGAAGCGGTCGGCTCATCGAGCGCCAATACGCAGCACCGTCTCGACAGCCCGGCGGCGATCTCCACCATCTGCTGTTGCCCCACCCCCAAAGAGACAACAGGCGTCGATGGATCGATCTGCGAAAGCCCCACCTGATCCATCGCATCGCGGGCCGCACGGTTGAGGGCCTTGTAGTCGATGAAACCGAGCCGGCTGGGAAGGCGTTCGATGAAGATGTTCTCGGCGACGCTCAGATTGGAGATCAGGTTCAACTCCTGCATCACCATGCGAACGCCCACCGCCTCCGCCTGCCGACGGCCGACGGGACTATAGGGTTGCCCGGCCAGGACGATCCGCCCGGCGTCGGGTGTCTCGATCCCGGCGATGATCCGCGTCAGCGTGCTCTTGCCCGCCCCATTCTCGCCGACGAGGGCATGTACCTCGCCGGCGCGAAGATCGATGCCGACCTGCGAGAGCGCCTGGACGCCGGGAAAGGCCTTGTCGATCCCGGCGACAGTCAGCAGAACATCGGTCCCAGAAGCCATCATCAGAGCGTTTCCGCCGTCACCAGATCGACGGGGGTCTCTTTGTCGGCGGGCGTCGCCTTGCCTGCGAGAATGTCCAGAGCGTACTGAATCCCATACAGTGCCAGCTTGTCGGCGTGCTGGTCCACGGTGCAGAGGATCCTGCCCTCCTTGAGCAGACGCTGGACGGCGGCGATATTGTCGAAGCCGACGACATAGATGGCATCGGACTTGCCCGCGTCCCGCAGCGCCGCCACCGCCCCCAGCGCCATGCTGTCGTTGGCGCACAGCAGGGCCTTGAGGTCCGGGTGTTCGTTGATCAGGGCCGAGGCGATCGGCTGGGCCTTGTCCGTCTCCCAGTATCCGGTCTGCGAAGCCACGATG
This sequence comes from Phycisphaerales bacterium Planc_01, assembly GCA_001603075.1. Classification (GTDB taxonomy): domain Bacteria; phylum Planctomycetota; class Phycisphaerae; order Sedimentisphaerales; family Anaerobacaceae; genus Anaerobaca. Next base: position 8,956 of record LVBB01000153.1, read on the forward strand.
TTCATGCTGCTGCCGATCATCGCGTCCTCGAACCCCGCCTTGCGCTGGATCCCGTTGAAGGCGTTGGGGGCCCCTTCGATGATGGCCACCTTGTCGCCCGGATTCAGGCGCGTTGCCAGATACACGCCGGCCAGCTTGGCCCCCTTGCGATTGTCCGGCCCGACGAATGGGATCTTGATGTTCTTATCCCGGAGCACGTCCTCGTCGAACTTGTTGTCGATATTGACGACAACGATCCCGGCGTCCATCGCCTTCCTGCAGACCGCCACGAGGGCCTTCGAGTCGGCCGGCGCGATGACGATCGCGTCGACGCCCTGGGCCATCATCAGCTCGACGTACGCGATCTGCTGGGTGACGTCCGTCTCGTCCTTGATCCCTCGCACTTCAAGGTTGTACTGGTCCTTGTGCTCGGCGTGGTGCGCCCGAGCCCCTTCCTCCATCGTCTTGAAGAACTCATTGGCCAGCGACTTCATCACAAGAGCAACCGTAGGCCGGTCATCCTTCTTGCGACACCCGCCGCAGGCCACAGCCAGGATCATCATGGCAACGGCAAGCACCTTCACAATCCATCGGTTCGAATGACTCATGGCGTTCTCCTATCCGTCCAGTTCCATCGCAGAGCGAAATGCGTCCACTTCCTGTCGGGTCGGCATCGAGGACTGCGCCCCCATCCGCGTGGTCGATAGCGCCGCCACACGGCCGGCGAACATCGCCGCCTCACGAAGGGATTGTCCCTGTGCCAAACCGAGTGCCAGGCTGCCCGTAAAGGCGTCCCCGGCCGCCGTGGCGTCCACCGCCCGCACCGGCACCGCCGGGACGAATTCCCTCGTGGCCCCGTCGGCCAGCAAGAAGCCCTTGGCCCCCATCGTCACAATCACGGCCCCGACGCCCGACGACAGCAGTCGCTCGGCCGCCAGGGATGCCGTCACCTCGTCGCTCACCTCCATCCCGGTCAGGATCTGGGCCTCGGTCTCATTGGGTGTGAGCACCGTCACTTGCTTGAGCAGGTCCGGCCGCAGCTTCTGCGCCGGCGCCGGATCGAGAACAAAAGGCACGCCTGCCTCACGGGCCATCTGCGCGGCACATTCCACCGTCTCGACGGGGACCTCCAACTGAGCCACCACCGCACCGGCCGAGGCGATCTCACGCTGCGCTCGCCGCACGTCGTCGGGGCTGAGCCGGTTGTTGGCGCCGGGGGCCACAACGATCACGTTGTTTCCCGCCGAGTCGACGGCGATCAACGCCACCCCCGAAGCCACTCCCAGCGTCGAGGTCACGTATTCCGTGCGGAGCCCTTCCCTCTCGAAGTTGGCGAGCGAACGCTGACCGAACAGATCATCGCCGAGACGGGCAACGAAGCAGACCTCCGCGCCAAGCTTGGCCGCCGCGACCGCCTGGTTGGCGCCTTTGCCGCCGGGGACCATGACGAAGTCGCCGCCGAGGACCGTTTCGCCGAGCTGAGGGATCCGAGGCGCCTTAACGACGAGGTCCATGTTCGAGCTGCCTACGACAACGATTCTCACCTGTTCGCGAACGATGTCTTGCCTCCTGTACCAGGGCGCATCGCACCGAATGCTGTCACAATCGGGGCTCTCTCGGTTTATGGTTTACAGGCCCCTGTCTGCAATCTACGATTGGGTGCAGGATGCCATGGTACGTCTGAAACGGAAGGCAGTCAAATGCAAAGGCCCGGCTTATGGATGTGATTCCAGCGATCGACCTGCGGGACGGCAAGGTCGTCCGGCTGATTCAAGGACAATACGACAGGCAAATCACCTACCGGGACGACCCCGCCGAGCAGGCGCGGCAGTTCCACGCCGACGGCGCGCGGTGGTTGCACATCGTCGATCTCGACGGCGCCAAGGCGGGCCGGCCGGTCAACACCGCGACCATCGAGGCCATCGCCCGCCTCGACTTGTTGAAGGTCGAAGTCGGCGGCGGCCTGCGCGATGAGGCCTCGATCGCCCAACTGCTCGACATGGGCGTGACGCGTGTCATCATCGGGACCAAGGCGGTCAGCGACTTCGACTGGTTCAGCCGGATGGCGGAGAAGTTCGCCGGCCGGATCGTGTTGGGCCTCGATGCCCGAGGCTCGATGGTCGCCACGCACGGCTGGCTCGAAGACAGCAAACAGACCGTCCTCGAGTTCGCCGCTCGCGCGGACGAATTGCCGCTGGCCGCGATCATCTACACCGACATCGCGAAAGATGGGATGCTGACGGGACCGAACATCGAGCGGACCGAGGCCCTGGCCCAAGCTGTGAAGACCCCGGTCGTCGCCTCCGGCGGGGTCAAGGAGGTGGACGACATCCGCCGGCTCCACCCCATCGGTGTCTCCGGCGTGATCGTCGGCCGCAGCCTCTACGAAGGAACCCTCACCCTCCGAGACGCCATCGCCGCCGCTCGATGACGGGTCCACAGCGGCATCGTCTGCACACGTACGAGGGGTGTGATCATGCTGCACTCTATGGCAGGCGCCGAACGCTAAAATCGTCGAATAGGACAGGGGACTTCGCAGCGCTGATCGCTACAGGCCCCTTGGACAGCCGCGCATCTGTTCTCTCGATCACAAGCTTATCATCCAGATAGCCCCGCAAGTGCTCGCCCCGGACCTCGAATGCCAGCTTGTACCACTTGCCTTGGACTAAGGTGCAGGGATTTCTGCCCAAAAGGGCCCCATAGCGCGCGCCTGAGGCATTGCTATAGTTGAATGTGAGCCCCGACGAGCTTGTGGGTGCGGTATAGACAGAGAAAATGTAACCATCCAGGCCCTTGATGCCGAAGTTGGAGGGTGTCGCCCGCGCCTGAATCCCCACGAATCCCGGCCCAGGGCCCCCTTCCCTCACGCAGACACGGACGGTCACAAGGTAGTTCGCCCAGTCTATTTGCTTGAGGCAGGCACGGGACATTACAAGCATTAACTGACCATTCTCGACCGCGTGAGCCGGTGGGGGTGATGCCTCGGGGCTCAAAGGCACAATCTGCCAATGCTTGGACAGCCCATTGTCGAAGTTGTCCGAGAAGACAGGACCGGTAATAGGCTCAGGTTGGCCGGCGGGTTGGGATTCGGATGGGTCTTCTGTAACGGCGGGTGTGGCGGCCTTTGGCTGAGTGGGCGGAATCGCCCCCGCTTCGATTCTCTCCACGATGTCGTCCACGGCCACCGCATAGAGCCGCCCTTCGGGCCTCACGGCTGCAAGACCCTCGCACTCATACGCCACGTGCGTGCCGTCCGGCGACCAGGCATGGCTCCAAGTGTTCGTGGCCGGACCCATGTCCACTGCCCCTGTTTTCTGCAGGCGACCTCCCTCAACGCGTGCGAACAGAATGTGCCCGCAAGAATTCCGTGGAGCTCCAGCAAGCTGCTCCCAGCAGGCCAGGGCCAGTCGGCTGCCGTCGGGGCTCCAACCGTGCCATTTCAAACTCTCAATTCCCAGTTCCTTCAAGTCGGCGATGGGCTCCGCCTTGCCGCCGGACAAGGGCTGACGCACCAGCACGCCGTCTTCCGCAAGGGTCAGCGACTTGCTGTCCGGCGACCATGCCCATTTCGGCGTATCTTTCCGGATCACCACCGCGTCTCCACCGACACTTGGGACCACCTTCAACTCCCCGGTGCCCGCGTCCTCGGAGACGAAGGCCAGCATCTTCCCATCGGGCGACCACGTCAGGTCGCGCTCGATCGCGGCCGTTCGGGTAAGACGGATCGGCGTTCTGCCATCCGTGAAGACGACCCAGATGTCTTCGTCGTCCGCGGGATCGGCCTTGCAGGCCAATGCCGCCCGCGTGCTGTCGGGCGACCATACCGCAGGCCCCGGGGATGTCATGCGACATAGCGCCGTGGCCGGTCCGCTCGCCTTATGGTCGGCCACGGACAGAGGGATCAGGTTCAAATCCACCGTGCTCGTGCCGGATTCCCGGGCCGGGGTGAAGAGCAGCCACTTGCTGTCGGGCGATACGGACAGGAGCGTGGCTTTGGCGGAGACGGCGGGTTGGAGGGTGAACGGAACGGGTATGTCCCCGGAGAAGGAACTCGCGAATAGACCGGTTTCCCACTGCCGACTGTCTTCCCCCAGCTCGGTGTATGCTTGGTGAAATACTGTCCGTCCATCGGGCGCCCATTGGAAGCCTTCCATCCTGTAATCCGGCGCGACGTCCACCTCTCTGAGAGCCGCGCCTTCGGCCGACGCGACCCGGACCCCATACGTGAGCTTGGTGCTCCCTTGATAGAAGAAGAGCTTGCTCCGATCGGCAGACGGCCCCACGCAGAGCACCGAATTCGTCTCAAGTTCCATCGGCCAGGAAATGAGGTACTCCTGGCCCTCAGGGTATCGCACGAATCCCGCCCCTTCCCACCGTGGAGCTCCGAACCGCCGTCGCGCTCCGATCAGCCACTGCCCGTCTTGGGACCAACACATTGGGTTCGGCGTCTGCTCGCACAGCATTCGCGCGGCGCCGTCGTCCCTCGGTTTCACCCAGAATCCTCCGCCGGAGTCCGTCAGGGTCAGGGCAACACACTTTCCATCCGGCGAGGGCAGCCCCGTGGCTGCGGCGTCCGGGTAACTGACCGGGGCACCGGTCCCCGCGGAGAAGGCGTACTGATGGAACCGGCCTTCCGCGTCGTAGGCCGGAAAGAAGACCGTCTGTGAGTCCCGCGTCCAGTAGAGGGCTTTCTGTCCGCCCCATCCAGGCGCCAGGCGTCCTCCTCCCAAGTCCAGGAGTCTCTTCGCGGGACCGTCCGGCCGCAGCGTCTCGGGGGAAACAGGCTGCAGCCAGACCGCGTTTTGTCCGTGGGCGATGTAGCGCCCATTGGGAGACACCGCCACGTTGCTGACATCACCAGGGCGCTTGGTGTAGCGGAACGTCTCGGTTCCATCGAGCGGGATGACACGCCCCCAAGAGAGCAGGAAACGCGCATCGGGCGACAGGATGAGCTTGTTGACATGCAGAATCACGTCGTTGGCCCCGGAGAACGTCTGGGCCAGCACGAACTTGAGTCCGGTGTTCGGATCAACAAAGACATCGCCCACCTGCGCAGAAGAAGCTGTTTCGCTTGCTCTTGCTGTGGCTTCCGCTGAAGGCGTGGACGCCTCCTGGCTGGACCTTTCGCCTCTGGCCATGGGCAGCAGGATGGCCGCGATAAGGAGGATTGCGATTGCGCCGAAGACTCCGATTTTCGCTGTTTGGGGTATAGGTCGCGTCAGCATGTGTTTGATCCTCCTTTTCAAGGCTCGTTTCGATTCGGCGACGCCGACCAGGCGTAGCCCGAAATCCGCCTTCCAGAACGCCATTTCGCCGATGCTGATGAGCGTGTTGCTGTAATCTCTCGCCTGCCCGCCGAGAGCGACGAGGACCGTCTCGTCTACCGCCTCCTCACAGGTCCGGCGGATCATGGCGTTGGCAAGCCACACGAACGGATTGTAGAAGTAGACGACCTGCAGGCACGTCTGCACAGCGTTGACCCACAGGTCCGCTCGCTTGATGTGGGCCAGCTCATGGATCAGGGTCGCCTTGAGTCCATCGGGTGAGAGCTTGTCCACGAGCGAACCCGGCATCAGGATGGTGGGTCGCAGCAGGCCGCAGACCGCCGGGCTGGACAGGGCCTCCGAGGTTCGCAATTCGACCCGCCCCCGGACTCCGACCTGCCGGCGGCACGCCTCGAGCATATCGAGCAATGGGCCTTGTGCCGTCGGACCGGCTGCGACAAGCCCCCGGACAAACCGCATCCGCTGGGCGAGCGCAACCGCGAAGGCGAGTATCCCCACAAGCCAGAACAACAGGCCGATTGCCTTCCAGGTGATCGGGGTCAGATTCACGGCAGCAGGTATCACAGGGCCATCCGGCTCAACGACGATTGTGGAAGGCTCCACAGGAGGCATTGCGCCCGATGGCTGAGGAGACGCCGAAAAAGGCAGCCCCGCTGCTTCAAACCGGTCGATATCCACAAAATGCTCCGGCACAACGAAGCCGGCAGGTGCACGGTCCGGGACCCAGTATCCGATCCCCGTCGGCAGCGAGAGCGTCGGCGGCAAGATCAGCTTCACCAGCACGAGCAGCCAGATGCAATAGCGAAAGACGGCGCGCACCCGCTTGCGCAGCAGCAGGTCGATACCGAAGAGCACGATGACCAGCACCGCCGATTGCAGAAAGGCCCCGACAGCGTACCGGCCGAATGCGTCGCCGAGGTGATTCAAGCCGTTCACACACTCATTGATGATCGCGACCATGGGTGGACCTCCCACTTCTGTGAATCTACAGGGTCAATCTTCCCCCTTCTCAGCCTTCTTCACCAGTTCGCGAAGCTCCGCCGCTTCGTCCTTGGAGAGCCCCTCATGCTCGATGAGGAACTTCAGCATGGGCGTCATCGCCCCGCCGAAGGCTCGCCCGAGCATCTTGCGGAGCTCACCTCGTCGGGCCTCCACCTCGCTGATGCAGGACCGGAAGAGCTGGAGGTTGCGAATCCGCTCGATCTCCAGGAAGCCCTTGGCAGCCATGCGATCCATGGTGAGTTTGACTGTCGCGTAGCACCAGTCCTTGGTGGCCGCCAACGCCTCCTGGACGGTCCCGGCCGCACAGGGCTCCTTGTCCCAGACAACCCGCATGATCTCCCACTCGGCCTCGGTGAGTTCCGCCACCGTCTTCTTCCGTCTGCCGGCTCTTGACTGCTTCGATGTACCCACGTATATGCCTCCTTATTTGATTTACCATGATAGTATTTGATATAAATCAAAGTCGCAAGTGAAAAATCAACCATTTCTCAAGATATTTGCACACGGCCTGCTGGGGTTCTGCGGCCACGCGAGGGTCGTCTTCCCCGGCTGCCGCACAATCGCGCTCATGAGGTCATCGACGTCGCCCGCGTATAGCACTCGGGGGGCCCGACGGCTGGCTGCATCAGGCCCTTTTCAAAGAGGAACCGGCGGATGTGCGTGCAGAGGTGGCACTTGCCGGCATACGCCCCCAGAGGCTGGTAGCCAAGCGATTTGGCCTTCTCCAACAGGCCACGGGGCCCTTCTCTGCACAGCAGTCCTACGAATGTGTTTGCCAGCGGATCGAACTGCCTCCACGTTTCTTCCAGGCACATCTGGTCAACATTGCCCATGACGATCCCGCTGCACGTGCCGCTGAAGACGTTGCCGTAGGGGTCGATATGCACGCCTTTGGCGCCCAGGAAATCGCCCAGGCAATTCGCATTCCTGAACGTCTCGACAGGCTTGGATGCAAGCAGGTTGGCCAAGCGGTCGCCCGCCCGGCCCGTGAAACGGAATGGATGCTCGCGATAGGCTTCTGTGCATTCGCCATCGCTGAGCCTGCCCGACCGGGGCCTGTCAAGGTACTCCTCCCAGCGAACCAGGACATGGTCCGAGCCAAACACCCGTTTCGCTGCGGAGGCCAGGCGGCGAGCTCGCTCGCCATCCACGTATTCCTGATGAAACGGGTCGGCACTGATCTTCAGACGCTGCACGCCGAGATCGAGGAGGGTTTGCAGACGGTCCCAGACGAGTTCTTCGTCCGCCGCCCAGGAGCCGTTGGTCTCGACCAGATCGACCGGGCCCAGCTTCTGCCGCTTGCCTTCGGCGAGAATCTCGACGAGATGATCCCAGTAGAGAAACGGTTCGCCTCCGGTCAGATGGATTCTGGCCCCATCGCCGGACAGGTTCTTCAACGAGCGCCAGGCAGCGACAGCGGTTTCGACGGGCATCAGCCCGCCCTTCTGGGGGGAACAATGGTAATAGCAGAACTCGCACGTCGCACTGCACTTGTACGTCAACAGCAACCCGGCCGAACGCCACAGCTTGAACTTCCGCTCATCCCGCGCCAGGCCTCGGTTGTACGCATTGTCCGACAGATCGAGCATGGACGTCACGCCGCTCCTTCCCCGGATGCCCTGCGTGCCGAACCGGAGAGCTTCTTCAGCCACACCTGCAGGACCGTGATGTCAGCCGGCGTGATGCCGCTGATGCGGGAGGCGTGGCCCAGGGTGGCCGGCTCGAAGGCAATGAGCTTCTCTCTGGCCTCGCAGCGCAGGTGCTCCACACCGGCGTAGTCGAAGTTGGCGGGAATCTTCTTGCTGTCGAGGTCATGCTGCGCGGCCACCAGACGCTGTTGCTTGGCCAGGTAGCCTTCGTACTTGGCATCGACGACAACAGCCTCCACAATATGCCGCCCATAGCCGGTGACCTTGATCTCGGGAAGCGCGGCCAATTGTCCGGCCAAATCGCTGTTGGGCCTTCGCAACAGGTCCCACAGGCTGCTGCCTTCGCGGCGCGTCGCCTGCAGGTAGGAGCGAAGGCGCTCGATGTCGTCCAGCTTCTTGCGGAACCGGGCGTAACGGACATCGTCAGCCAAACCAATGGACCGACCGATCTGGGTCAGTCGCCGGTCGGCGTTGTCGGACCGCAGGGCCAACCGGTGCTCGGCGCGCGAGGTGAACATGCGATAGGGTTCGTCGATCCCCCGCGTCATCAGATCGTCGATCAGAACGCCGATGTACGCGCGATCTCGCCCCAGGACCAGCGGTTCTTCGCCGCGGAGCTTCTTCGTCGCGTTGATGCCGGCCAGGATGCCTTGCCCCGCCGCCTCTTCGTAGCCGCTGGTTCCGTTGATCTGCCCGGCCAGGAACAGACCGTCGATGCGTTTCGTCTCCAGACTGGGCTGCAACTGGGTCGGAGGGCAGTAGTCGTATTCGATGGCGTAGGCGTAGTGGACGATCCGCGCACGCTCGGTGCCCGGCATCAGGCGAAGCATCTGTTCCTGCACCTCGCGGGGCAGTGACGTGCTGATCCCGTTGCAGTAGATGGTCGTTTGTGCCTCGTCCTCCGGTTCGAGGAACACCTGATGGCGTTGCTTGTCGGCAAAGCGGAGAATCTTGGTCTCAATGCTTGGGCAATAGCGCGGTCCGGTCGATTGAATCTGGCCCGTGTACAGCGGTGCGCGATCGAGGTTGTCGCGAATCAACTGGTGCATCCGCTCGTTCGTGTAGGTGATCCAGCAAGGCGTCTGCGCGCGGTCGATCCGGTCCGTCAGAAACGAGAACGGCACGGGCTCGCTGTCGCCGTGCTGGATTTCGAGCTTGCCGAGATCGCACGTCGCCGCATCGAGCCGCACGGGCGTTCCGGTCTTGAGACGCTGCACTTCGAGGCCCAGCCGTTCGAGACTGGCCGACAGCTCATCGGCCGCCGGTTCGCCGAGCCGCCCGCCCGGCTGTCGCTCGGTCCCCACGTGCATCAGGCCCCGCAGGAACGTCCCGGTCGTCAACACCACCGTCGCTGCCGAGAAGACGGCCCCATCGTGACATCGCACGCCTCGGACGCGATTGTGCTCTGTGAGGATTTCCGAGACCATCGCCTCGACGATCGTCAGGTTGGGCGTCCGTTCCAGCGCAACCCGCATGAACTCCTGGTAGCGGTACTTGTCGGCCTGGGCCCTCGGCGCGCGAACGGCGGGCCCCTTGGAGCGATTGAGCAGACGGAACTGAATGCCCGTGGCGTCCGTCGCCAGGCCCATGAGGCCACCCAGCGCATCGACCTCGCAGGCGATCTGGCCCTTGCCGAGTCCGCCGATGGCGGGATTGCAGCTCATCTTGGCGATCGTGTCCCGGCTGAGAGTAATCAGGCCCGTGCGCGCGCCGATCCTGGCGGCGGCGTGGGCGGCCTCGATACCGGCGTGCCCGGCCCCCACGACGATACAGTCGAGCTCACCGGCTTTCATGGGAGCGTGCCAGGGCCACAGCCGACGCGATGGCGAAGTTGGCCGTGTGCGTAATGCTGATACTGATGCGTTCAATCCCCAGTTCACATGCGATCCGCCGGACTTCCCCCGACAGCGTCACCTCGGGCCGGCCCGCCGGGTCGTTGGTCACCTCGATATCCGTCCAGGCGATTTTGCCCCGCCAGCCCGTGCCTACCAGCTTGAGGATCGCCTCTTTGGCCGCGAATCGCCCGGCGTAGTTCTCAATCGAGTTGTACCGCCCTCGCGCGCAGGCCTGCTCGGCGGGCGTAAACACCCGGTTGAGGAACCGCTCGCCGTGCCGTTCGAGCATCTCGGCGATGCGGGGACAGTCCACCAAATCGATACCGTGAGCGATGATATCCATGATCTCTCGCGAGGAACAAGCCCAGAGCTATGGGACGGGCGCCGGCGGGTTGGCCGCACGGTACAGACGTTCGAGGCAGTCGTTCAGGAACCGATCCGTGTCGGCCAGCGCCATCTGTTCGACGATCTCGGCATCGAGCCGTGCAATCGCCTCCAGACGCCGGGTTTCCTCGATGTTCGCCTCGACCCGTTCCTGGACCTGCGACATGGGAAGGTAGCCCTTGGGGCGTTTCTCCACCAGCTTCATGATGAATGCGTGGCCGGGCACATCGATCGGCCCGGCGATCTGGCCGACCTCGATCTTGGCTGCCGCCGGGGCCAGGGCGCGGTACGGCTCGGCCAGCGATTCCGGATCTCTCGCCGGCCAGAGCCCCTCCGATCCCTTAACATAGTGCTCGGCGTATCGGGAGTATTCCTCCGCCAGTTGTCCGAAGTCTTCACCGGCCACGATCCGGGTTACCAATTCCTCCGCCAGCTTGCGCGCTGCGACAACAGGATCGTCGTCCGGATCGGCCAGTTCGATCTTGCCGGCGGAAATATCGATCAGACGAAACTGGACCAGCCCGGGCTGAACGAACGCCTGCTCCTTGATCCGATCGTAGGTGGCCACCAGCTCGCTGTAGGTGATCGGCCGGCTGCGCGCCATCTTCGACTCCACCGCATACTGGGCAAGGATCTGCTTCTTCTTGTTTTCCTTGAACGTCGCGCGATTCATGCCCATTTCCTTGAGCGCTTCGTCGGCCTGGGCGTTGTTGCCGCCATGCTCAATGACGAACCGCCGCAGTTCCTTCTCGACCAGCTTGTCCAACGTATCGTCGATCCGGTCGCCCAGCTGACGTCGGGCCCGCTTGTAGAGCACGATATTGCTGACGTTGGCGCCGAGTTGCTGACGCACGCGCGGCCGCGCAAGCTCGATGAACTGCTCCAGCGTTGTCGCTTTGGCCACCTCTTCGAGCCACTGTTTGAACGAGACGTCGGAGGGGCCCGTCCCCGGCGAGATGTTCATGATATCTTCACAGGTGATTCGCTCGCCACTGACGAGGATCTCGTCGGCCGCTACGGGTTTGGCCGCAAGGGCCATACGCTGAATCTCCTCTTCCGACAAGGCACCCTTGCGAGGCTGGTCACCTCCGCAACCGATGGCCCCCAGCGCCGCTGCCGCGAGCGCCGCGACGAGAATCAGGCATGCGGTCGACGGACGCCATCGTCCCGGCCGCCATAACGACCGGTCCGGCGTTGGGCCATCGCACCTCAATGTCATCCTGCTTTTCCGCATAACGAAGTTGTCCCCCGATCGCCTGAGAGTATCCGGGCCGCCGTCACTGCGGGTCCGGGGCCGCACCTTTCAGGCCGATCGCTTCGGCCACTTCCTGCATCGCGGCAATGGCATCCTCGATCAGGGCCGTCAGTTCCACACCCAGCATAGCGGCCCCCTTCTCAATGACCTCGCGGTTGACGCCGGCGGCAAACGATTTCTCTTTCCATTTCTTTCTGACCGACTTGACGGTCACGTCCATCACGCTCTTGCTCGGACGCACCAGGGCCGTCGCCGCGACCAGCCCCGTCAGCTCGTCCATCGCATACAGCACCTTCTCCAACTCCGTCTTCGGCTCGACGTCGGTACAGATACCCCAGCCATGGGAAAGCACCGCCCGGACATATGGCTCGGGCCACCCCTGTTCCCGCAGGATCTCCGCACTCTTGTGGCAGTGCTGCTCGGGGAACTGTTCGTAATCGAGATCGTGAACCAGCCCGATCAGGCCCCACATCTCTTGGTCCTGGCCCGTCTTGCGGGCCCAATAGCACATCACCGCCTCCACGGACAAGGCGTGCTTGATCAACGCCTCGTTCTGATTGTACTGCTTCAACAACCCGAGCGCCGCATCGCGTGTGGGCACCTGTTCGGTCATCTTGCCTATCCTGCCAGCAGAATGGGGGTTCCTATCACCCAAGCAGGCCTCAAGGATACCGACCTCATACGGGTCGATACTCTACCTGCCCAGCGGCGGAAATGCAATCGCGATCTGAGCCAGTCTAAGGCTGCCGAAACGAGACCCGCTTCGTTTGCTGCTGGCGCGCCAGGTCGACAACCGTCTCCCGGTCGCCCGCGGCAATACGATATCGGCCGTAGAACGCGCGGACTTCGCACCGGCCCTTGGCGTCCGTCTGTCCCTGCCACGTGGTCCACCACTGCCGGAACACCAGATCGCGATAGGCCTCGGCGGCCGGCGTCGGCGACCAGTCCCGACGGTAGAGCGACGACGGCGGAATCCAGTTCGCTCCCTCCCAGAATCCCCACATCAAGATCCCTTTGACCGCCGGCTGGGCAAAACAGAGGCGATAGTAATCCACGATGGCCCTGGCTTTGGCCTGCTCCTCCTCGTCCGACAGGCGGACATCGCGCTTGTTGTAGTGCTTCGAGCGCTGGCCGGGAAAGTTGAACTCCGTGACGACGATGGGCAGGTCGAACTCGGCCAGCCGGGCCAGCGAGCTTTCCAGAACGGCCGGATCGAACGAGTCGCCGTGAAGATGACCCTGCACCCCGATCCCGCCGATGGGCACACCCTGACCCAGAAGCCCGCGGATGTGCGCGATATAATCGTCCAGCCGCCTGCCCGTCAGGATGTCGTAGTCGTTCAAGAACAGCACCGCATCGGGGTCGCCCTGCCGCACCCAGTCCGCCATGTCCCGCGTGATCTGCGGGCCCAGACGCTCTTCGTAATAGTTCGCGTGGATCATCTCGTTGTTCAGATCGTATTCGGCAAACCGGCCCCGATAGCGTTTGCCGATGTCCAAGGCTCGGGCCTTGACGACCTCGCGCAACGCGTCGTCATCGAGGGCCTTCTGCCAGGACTGGACGCGATTGGGAATCCCCCAGAAGATATTGTGCCCGCGAAGTGGAATCTCATGTTGCTCGGTCCACTCGAGAATCGCATCGACGACGGAGTAGTCCACATGTCCCTGACGCGGCTCCATGACATGCCACTTGAGGGCGTTCTCCGTCACGGCGGCGTTGAAATTCTCCAGGAAGACCCGGCGGTATCGGGCCTGATCTTCAGGGTCCATCCGCCCGCCAAACGGCTGATTGGCCAGGGCCGCGCCGAACCAGAACTCGTGGCGCAGTTGCTCGATGCGCACCTCGACACCCGGCTCGGCCTCCACCACCAAGGTGCCCATGCGAACCTTGTGGATCGTCTCATCCAGATCCGATGCCGTCGCCGCCGAGCCGGCGACGCAGCAGCAAGCCAGGACCAGATGCAGTGCGGAAGAGACTCTGTTGCTCGAATTCATGCGGGTTCATCCTCCCATTCGTATGTACAGCCGACAGGATTCTGTGCCATCGGCCTAATGTATCGGTCCGACAGGCCCGCTGCAACCGCCAACTGACAAACCGAGGGCAGGGCGATTTTGCGCGCCCTGCCCTTCGATGACAGGCTGCTTCATGCACATGCAGGGCTTCAGAAGCCGCTGGAGGCTCCCGCATGGACGGATCAGAACGGCTTGTGCATCGGCACGGTCCTTCCCGCCAGCCAGGCAATCTCTTCAACCGACAGCGCACGGTCGTAGATCCGCACTTCGTCGACGGTGCCGACCCAGAACTCGGCGGCGTCATTGACCTGCCGGCCGATGTGCGCGCGACTCCGGGTCAGATTCCAGTTCTTGGCGGCCGAGGCGACCTCAATCCCGTCGGCATAGAGCTTCGCCACGTCGCCGTCGTAGGTCAGCCCGATATGATGCCACTCCTCCACCCGCCAGAAACCGGCGAGCATGATATCGTCGGCGTAGCCGCCACCATAGAGATCGGTCGCGTTCATCCCGATGAACATCGCCGTCCCGGTGCCGGGCGAGCCGTAAGTGGCGATCCAGCGCCAGCCCGCATCCACGACGCTTGACTTGGCCCATCCGGTCATCGATCGGGCCGATCGCCCGGCCGGCCAGCCGGCCGGGTTGCCGAAATCGATGTACTGATCGACCCCATTGAGCTGGATGGCCTGACCTTGCATACCGGAAACGTACGTCGGCGCGCCGACCAGCGAGCCGTTGTACCCATGACCGGAACTGTCGTTGGCATTGCCGTCCAGGGCATAGCGGGCCACCAGACCGGCCGCGTCCGGCTCGATCGGCGCGATCAACTCGACCGCGTTCGGATACAGGCGAACGTCGTCGATATACAGCAGTCCCTTCGCGCCGGCGCCCTCGATGCCGATGGTCAACTCGGTGACGCTGCGCAGATTGGCCGCCACGGCGGACAGGTCGATGTTCCACGGCTGCCACAGCGCCCGAGCGAGGTCGGCCGCGTCGCCGTCGTATGGAACCTTGGTGCCGTTGATCTTCAGGTACAATTGGCCGCTGTTGCCGGGCCGGCCGCGGAAATACAGCCCCAGGCTCTGCACGCCGTGCCGGGTCCAATCCTGCGCCGAATCGAACGAGCGCACCGCCTCGGAGTAGTTGGGTGCGAGGGTATTGTCGTACTCCAGAGGCATCGATTGCCTTCCGGCGTGGACGATGGTCCGCTCGGCAAACGGTGTGTCGAAATACCCAACCAGCGAGCCGGTCCCATTCTCCCAACCGTCGATCCAGGCCTGGAAGATGGCCTCCCCGGCGTCCACGTCGTCCGTATAGCTCTCCATGTCATCGACGACGCCAAAGGCGGCGGTGGAGAAGCTCCAGACGTCGCCTTCCCATCGGCTCACCGCCTCGGCTTCGTTGACCTCGTCCACTCGCCAGAAGTACGTCGCAGCGTACTGCAGGTTGTCCGGCGCGACCTGGCTGTCGGAAACCGTTGCCAGCGGCGCCAGAGCATCGGGATTGGCACCGATGTAGACGTCGTGCGCCGCGGCATGACGGCCGGGACGCCAACCGAGGACCATGCCCGGATCGACGCCCGTAGCAGCCTCGGTCGGCTGCGGCTGCCTGGCCTGAGCGGGAATGAATGTGAACCGAACCTCGCTGAGGCCGAACTTGCCCATCGTGCCATAGCCGCTGTTGACGGTCAGACGCACGTACCTGGCCGCGACGCCGCCGAAGTCGATCTCCGTGTTCTGGACATACGTGGCCTTGGCCGTGCCCCTGGCCAGCTCCACGCCGCCCAGAACGGTCCAATCGACGCCGTCCGTCGAGTACTCGATCGTCGCGTCCTTGATCCCGAAGCCAAGCAGCAACTCAAACTGGACATTGTAGTTCCAGACCAGCATCTGGTGCAGTTGATGGACGCGGTCGAACTCGTACTGAATCCACAGTGGGTCATCGCCCGCCGGCGCCAGCCACATATCGGTGCTGTCGGTCGAATGCTGATTGTCCGCGTTCAGACCCGACCCGTTGACCGTGTTCTCCGGCCCGGCGCCGTCTTCGGACACACCGTTGCTCGTGGCCGTGACATTCGGCACGACGTATGCAAACGGCTCGGACGTGAAGTGCCAAACCTTGCCCTTGAAGATGGCGTTGCTCGGCGCCGCGTTCACTTCGTCCACGCGCCAGTAGTAGGTCGTCTCGAAGTCGAGGCGTCCGACGGGATCGTAAGTCGTAGCGCTCTGCGCCTGGCTGACCAGCACCCCTCTCGGATCCGTCCGGCCGGCGTCGTTGACGTCGTCGAAAACCGTTCCAAGGTAGACATCGTGGGTCGCGGCGAATTGCCCTGCCGTCCAGCTCAGTGCCGCCTCGCGCGGCACATCGACCGCCTCATGGGCCGGATCGGGATTGCTCGCGATCCGCGGATCGGCGGCCACCTTGAGGTACCAGTTGTTGATCCATTCACTGATCACCTCGCCGCGGGGGTCATTGTCCTGGCCGGAGGTCTGGAAGAAGACGCCGATGCGACCGCCGGTCACGGAATTGCGGGCAATCATGGGGTCCGCCCGGTTGCCGTCGGCGGCGATGGCGAGAATCAACTCCGCATACCAGTCGTTCGTCAGGGCATCGAGGTGGATGGCGCGGTCGGTGGAAAAGTTGGCCAGCGACGGAGTGTACTTTGCACCGTCGGCGGTCACCGTCACGGGCGTATCGTCATCCCACATTTCCATGCTGGGGATGTCCATGATGTTCGGCAGAGCCGCGGTGCCGTTGGTGCCGGCGCCGTTGACGACGTAGAAGATCCAGTCGCCGGTGTTGATGATGCAGTTGCCGTCGTCCAGGAACAGCTCGATCAGCGAGCGGTCGGGCTGCGTATTCCCCGGCGGATAGATCGTGGCCGGGCACTGCCCGCAAAGGATCAGAAGGTCGGGAACGCCGTCTCCCGTGTGCGCCACGACCCAATCGGCAAGGGCATCGTGTTCCGTTGCGGTGAACCGCAGGACGGGAACAGACGTCACGTTGTCAACGATTTCCTGTATCTCCCGGTCCGCCGCCGCCTGCGACCACCAGTTTGCCTGCGTAGAAATCGCAATCTCCAAGGCCATCGCCGTTGTACTGAAGGCCACTGCGATGGTGCATGCCAACAATAGCTTCTTCATTGCTTTGCCTCCTACAGCGGAACACCGACAAGAAGACGCCTCTCCGGCAACGCGCCGAGATGCCCTTACTCTACAATCGAGCCAGGCGACACCATCAGATCACTCCTCCTGATCGCCGTGGACCCATTTGGATTTGTCCTTCACGCGGAGCACCTATGGAACCTGCTGACTCACCTCCTTCCGACGGGAATAAACCATCGCTATATGGGTAGACCTGATCCGAAATGCAGAAAGACATGCACACCCCCCGCTTCAGCTTTTGAATCGAGATACACACCGCGTCAGGACCTCCGTCCGACCACCGTACCACCCGACCCAATCAGAACCCACGGCAAGGGCCTCGCACACGCCATGCCACGTGAGCCCATACGTCTCAACACCTCACTTATATCAGATCGAACGCCCCTCTACAACAGGTTTCCGTGTCGAGACCCCAGATGACTCGGACCTCTCCGCTCTACCCAGGCCTCTCACAACATCATTTGCCACAGGGAGTTAGCTTCGATCCGCAGGCAATTTCCCAGGTAGACCCTCGAAGTGCTTCTCGCGGATGATTCGTCCTTATCGGACGCCGGTTCGGCCCGCCGATTTCAAGGCTATTTGTAGGTGCGGCCGAGATATCCGACGATGGCCTGCTTGACCTCCAGCGGGTCGATCAGGCCCATGTGGCGGTAGATGATCTGCCCGCCGGGCTTGACCAGCAACGTGTAGGGAATCGCCCCGAGCCAGTCCTTGTCCACCGCCTCGATGAACGCGTAGACGTCGTCGGCGGCATAATGGTGGTTCTGAAACGATGCCTGTTTGTCTTTGAGGAAGGAGAGTGCCTCGTCCGCCCGGCTGGCCGGATCGACGCTCAGGCCGATCATCTCGAACGGCCGCCCTCGATACATCCGATTGATCGTGACGAACTCGGGAAACTCGATCACACAAGGGCCGCAGGCGGTGGACCAGACGTTGATCAGCCGCAGCTTGTTCGTGTCGTTCTTGACGAGGTCCTTGATGCCGTTGAGATCGATCGCCTCCAGGCTGACGGGCTCCTTGGCCCATGCGGCGAAGGCCTTCTCGACCGAATCGCGTTTGTCGGACCACTT
This sequence comes from Phycisphaerales bacterium Planc_01, assembly GCA_001603075.1. Classification (GTDB taxonomy): domain Bacteria; phylum Planctomycetota; class Phycisphaerae; order Sedimentisphaerales; family Anaerobacaceae; genus Anaerobaca. Next base: position 26,588 of record LVBB01000153.1, read on the forward strand.
GACCGAGCAGCCAAAGGTCCGCGTCGTCTCCACCGGGACGGGCTTACCGGCCAGCAGCGCCTCGACGGCATTTCGCGTATCGTGGGACTTTGCCTCTTTGGGGTTCCGCTCGTTCTCGTCGATCCGGCCGACGAAACGAAGGCGGCGGTCGCCGTCGAAGACGAACACGTGCGGCGTGGCCACCGGACCATACGCCTTCGAGACCTTCTGCGTCTCGCCGTCGTACAGATAGGGGAAGTTGAACCCCTTGTGTTTGGCCCGGATCTTCATCTCCTCAAAGGAATCGTTCAGATCGGAGTACCCCAGTTCATCCAGCCGGACCGCCTTCGGGTCGTTCGGCGAGATCGCCACCAAGGCCACCCCCTTGTCCTTGTAGTCGTCGGCCAGCTTGATGAGTCGGTCCTCATACGCCTGGGCGGTAGGACAATGATTGGTGGTGAAGACGATGACGAGAATCTTAGCCCCGGCGTAATCGGACAACCTGTGGACCTTGCCGTCGACACCCGGAAGGGCGAAATCCGGCGCCTTGGCCCCGATGGCCAGCGTCTTGACCTCCTCCGCACCCCACGTCGGAACGGCGACAAATGCGAAAACGACAGACAACAGGATGAATCTGGACGCGAGCCTGTTCATCGGTCTTCTCCTGACAAGCAAGGGCGAAAGCAGCCTTCCAAACCAACGTCGCCCCATTATACCCGTCTTTGACCCTAATGGTTCAGAACTTCTTGTCTGCACGTAAACGCGTGGATTGAGAACCCGCCGTACCCGCCTGTGCCATTGCTCTTGTCTTTGTCACCCCGAGCGAAAAGAAGTGGAGTCGAGGGGTCTGGCCATAGGCCACACGCGCGTCCTATTCGCAACCAGATTCCTCGACGGTGCTCGGAATGACAAAGTCGTCGCTCAGCGAGTCGCCTCAGAAGAGCCCGACACACTCGCTAACTCGCCCTCCGGAATCTCGCCATCGGCCCATTTCAGTTCGCCCAACTCATCGGCCTTGACAAAGCGGACACCGCCATCGACGAAGAGTATGCTGCACCCCCGCCCCCTATGGTTCTCCGTCGTCAGCAATTCACACCCTCCGAATTGATTCCAGCCGAGCGAACTCTCGAACAACAGCACAACATCCCCCGCGCTGTCCGGATCGGCGTCCGGATTCATCGCATAATTGCTCGGCCCCACTTTCGTCGCCGGACAGCGAAAGACGCTAACGTCAATGTCGCCACCACCGACAAGAAGGTCACACCACTGCTCTGGAGGCGGATATCGCCTTTCGTGGTTGTCTGCATACTGCCAGAGGGACATGCCAAGTTGCTTGAGATTCTTTATGCAGGTCAGTCTTCTGGAGTCGTCACCCGGCGGGTGCATAAACAGCGGTCCGACAACAGCGAGCAGCACCGCAATCACAAGGTAGATCACAAAGATACGTACCAAGAGAGGACCTCTGAACAGCGGCCGTGGCTCTCTCGTCGTCGCCTCACTCATTGCGCCTCCTGCTTTAGCATCCTTCCCAGGATGGTGACGAGGGTTTGGGGCTCGAAATAGTTGGGGGGCAGGCGGAGGTAGACGGTCTTGGGGTCGGCGATGCGGACGGTGCCTTTGACGCTGGCGAAGAGGGCGTTGGCCTTCTCGCCGGGGTCCGCTCGGAACGAGAAGACCAGGTCGCCTGCTTTCAATGGATTGGGCTGGGAGGCGACGATACTGCGGATGTCCCACCTGGCCGCCGCGATGCGCAGCTCCGCCAGGTCGAGCAGGGCCTTGGTCTCCTCAGGCGTCGGGCCATAGACGTCGGCCAGCTCGGCCCGGATCTGATCGAGGTCGGCCGGCGTCCGGGCGACGGCAATCTTGCGGTAGACATCCATGCGGTGGCGGTCGATAGGGATGTAGTTCTTGGGAATCACGGCCGAGAAGCCCAGGTCGAGGTTGGCGGTCGGTCCGCCTATGGCGGACCCGACCTTCTCGTTTCTCAGCTCGCGCACCGCCTGCGCCAGCATGTCGCAGTACATCTGGTAGCCAACCATTTGGATGTGGCCTGACTGCTCAGGCCCGAGGATGTTGCCGGCGCCGCGAATCTCCAGGTCGCGCAGCGCGATGCGAAAGCCCGCGCCGAGGTGCGAGTATTCCTCGATGGCCTTGAGCCTCTTGGCCGCGATCGGCGCGATAGGCCGGCTGTTCGGAAGCAGCATATAGGCGTAGGCGCGGTGCTTGTACCGCCCGACGCGGCCGCGAAGCTGGTGCATCTCGGCCAATCCAAACCGGTCGGCGTCGTTGATAAAGATCGTATTGGCGTTGGGGATGTCCAGGCCCGACTCGATGATCGTCGTGCAGACCAGCACATCGGTCCGGCCCAGCACGAAGTTGACCATCGCGTCTTCCAGCTCGCGCTTGCTCATCTGCCCGTGTGCGATGTCGAGCCGCGCATCGGGAGCCAGCTTCTGGACCTCCATCGCCTTGGCCTGGATTGACTGGACGCGGTTGTGCAGGAAGAAGACCTGGCCCTGGCGGTTCAGCTCGCGATAGATCGCCTTGCGGATCAGCTCGGGATGGTAGGCGGCCACCTGCGTGACGATGCTGCGCCGGTCCAGCGGCGCCGTCGTCAGCGAGCTGATGTCGCGCAGGCCCAGCAGCGCCATGTGCAGCGTGCGCGGGATCGGCGTGGCGGTCATCGTCAGGATGTCCACGTTGACCCGCATTCGCTTGAGGCGTTCCTTGTGCTCGACACCGAACCGCTGCTCCTCGTCGATAATCAGCAGTCCCAGGTCCTTGAAGCCGACGTCGCCGCTGAGCAGCCGGTGCGTGCCGATCAGAATATCCACCTTCCCGGCCCGCGCGCGGGCGACGATGTCCTTGGCCTGCTTGGGCGTCTTGAAGCGGTTAAGGACCTCGACCACAACGGGGAAGTCCGCGAACCGCTCGGCAAACGTCCGCGTGTGCTGGACCGACAGCACCGTCGTCGGCACGAGCACCGCCACCTGCTTGCCCGTTTCGACCGCCTTGAAGGCGGCCCGCATCGCCAGCTCGGTCTTGCCGTAGCCGACGTCGCCGCACAGCAGCCGGTCCATCGCCACCGGCTCCTGCATGTCGGCCTTGATCTCGCCGGCGGCGGTGATCTGGTCGGGCGTCTCCTGATAGGGGAACGACTCCTCGAACTCCATCTGCCAGTTCGAATCGGCGCCGTAGGCGATGCCGCCCAGGGCCTGACGTTTCGCCTGGATTTCGAGCAGCTCGGCGGCCAGGTCGCGAACGGACTGCGCGACCTTCTCCTTCTGCTTCTGCCAGCGTTTCGAGCCAATCTTGCTAAGCGTCGGACGTTTCGGGCTGGTGCCGATGTACTTCTGCACCAGGGCGATGTTGGCGACCGCGACCTGGATCTTGACCTTGTCGGCGTATTCGATCGTCAGGTACTCGGCCTTGCCCGCCTTCTCCTCGACGGTCTCAGTGCCGAGGTACTTGCCGATCCCGTGGGAGGCGTGGACGACGAAGTCGCCCGGCTGCAAATCGGCCAGCGTATCAACCGGGGCCATCGCGCGGACGGGCCGCTGCCGCCGGCGAAGCGCATACTGGCCGAACAATTCGTGATGGCTGACCACGATCGTGTGGAGCGATTCGACGACGAAGCCCTGATGGACGTAGCCCGGCAGAAGCTCGAAATTGCGGGGCACCTCGCCGTCGATCTCCTTGACGATCTCGCCGACGCGGTGCATCTCGGCCGGGCTCTCGCAATAGAGCTGGATGTGGTGACCCTCTTTGGATCGCTGGATCAGCTCTTCGAGGGCCGCCTTGTGTCCGGCCCAGAGCGAGGTGGCCTTGCGTTCGAACTGCTGGACGCTCCTGACGCCCAGCCGAAGAGAGCCATCGGTCGAAGCGCCGGCAAACCGGCAGACGTGCAACTGCGCCAGGCGCGAGAGCGACTGGTGAATATCCGGCCAGGAATAGAGGCGGCCGCCGTCCTCGACGCGGGTCAGATAGACCTTGGCGACCTCCTCGACGTCCAACGGCTCTTCACAAACGACGATGGCCTCCTCCGGCAGGATGTTCGTGAACAGCTCCCGCTGATCGGCCGTCGCGCCGGCCGTCGCCGCCACGATGCCCAGACTGGCGATCTCGTGCGTAGACCGCTGCGTGTCGAGGTCGATCTCGCGGATGCTCTCGATCGTGTCGCCGAAAAACTCGATGCGTATGGCCTGCGAACCGATTGCGGGTGGTGGATTGGGGATTGCAGATTTGCCACTCTGGCGTGAATCCGCCATCTGCAATCCGCCATCAGCAGTCCGTGAGATGAGGGGGGCGTAGATATCGACGATGCCGCCCCGCCGCGCAAACTGGCCCGGCAAGTCCACGGCATCGACCCGCTCGAAGCTGTTGTTGACCAGCCACTCGACGACCTGCTCCGGATCGACGGCGGCATCAGCCTTCAGATGCAGCGACCCGGCCTCCAGGGCCGCCGGCTTGGCCACCGGCTGGCACAACGCCTGCACCGGCGCGACAACCAGGCCGCCTCGGCGAAGGGCGTTGTCGCTGCCGGTCATCAGCGAGACGATCCGCAGCCGTTCGGCGCGGGTCTCGTCGGTGGCGTCGGCCAGTTCCTCCTCGCCTTCCCAGGCCGGCAGCAACTCGACCCGTCCGGCCTCGAACGTCCGCAGATCGTCCACCGCCCGGTCGGCGTCATCGACGTGGGGACAGATGTAAAGAACCGGACGATTCCGCGTCCGGGCGACATGAGCGGCCAGCAGGCGCGCAAAGGAACCCCATGTCCCCTCGACCTGAACGGCCCCCTTCGGGACCGCCCCCAGCCGGGAGATCGCCTGCGAAACCACCTTGTCCCGCGACAAATCCATGACAAAATCAAAAACCAAAGATCAAAAGTCAAAACTCCAAGTCAAAATTCAAGAAGTATCGCCGAAGGCGATTCCACTCCGCCGCAGGCGGATTGATCTTTGCCTTTTGATTTTTGATTTTGTTCGAATTTCGGTCCTCGTACTCGCCAGGTCAGCTTTCCTCGGCCTTGAGCCTTTTGACGAGGTCTCGGGCGGCGTTCGCGACGTTCTCCGGCGTGATGCCAAACTCCTTGAAGCAGACTTTGCCGGGCGCCGAGGCGCCGAACCCCGTCATGCCGATGAAAACCCCGTCGTCGCCGAGCCACTTGCGCCAACCCATCTCGATGCCGGCCTCGACGGCCACACGGGCCTTAACATCGCGCGGGATCACCGAATTCTTGTACTTGTCGTCCTGCTTGTCGAAGAGCTTCCAGCACGGCATGCTCACGACCTGGGGGGACAGGCCGTCAGCTTCGAGCATTTTGGCTGCTTCGAGCGCAACCGCGATTTCCGAACCGGTCGCCAGCAGGACCACATCGGGCTTGCCCCGGCTGGTGAGGATGTAGGCGCCGCGGCTGATGTTGGAGGCCGAAGCAAACTTGCGTTGATCGATCACGGGCACGCCCTGCCGCGTCAGCAGCAGCGCGACCGGGCCGTCCCGGTGCTCCAAGGCGTACTTCCACGCATGGGCGGTCTCGTTGGCGTCGGCCGGGCGGAAGACGAGAAGATTGGGAATCGCCCGCAACGCCGCGAAGTGCTCCACCGGCTGGTGCGTCGGCCCGTCCTCACCGATCCCAATGCTGTCGTGCGTCCAGACATAAATCGACGGATACTTCGACAGGGCCGCCACGCGAACGGCGCCCCGCATGTAGTCGGAGAAGACCATGAACGTGCCGCCGTAAGCTCGCAGCAGACCCGAGAGGTTGATCCCGTTGAGGATCGCGCCCATGGCGTGCTCGCGCACCCCGTAGCGGATGTAGCGGCCGCCGGGCGAGTCCTTCTGGAAGTCCTCGGCCCCTTTGAACTGCGTGTTGTTCGAGGGCGTCAGGTCGGCCGAGCCGCCCAGCACCAGCGGCATCTGCGGCATCAGGGCGCTGAGGACCTGGCCCGAGGCCTGCCGCGTGGCAATCGGCTTGCTCACGTCAAACGTCGGCAGGAGCGAATCGATCTTGACGGGCAGCTTCCCTTCGGCGGCGTTGCGGAAGGCCTTCGCCAGATCGGGGTATTCCTTCTCATACGATGCGAACAGCGCGTTCCACTCGGCCTCGGCCTCCTTGCCCCGCTCGACGGCCTGACGCGTGTGGGCGACGACCTCATCGGGAACGTGGAAGCTCTTATCGGGATCCCAGCCGAACCGCTCCTTCATCAGCCGGATCTCCTCCTCGCCAAGGGGCGAGCCGTGCGCGTCGGCGGTGTCCTGCATGTTCGGCGACCCGTAGGCGATGTGTGTGCGCAACTTGATGATCGACGGCCGCTGCACCTCGCTCTTGGCGTTGATCAGGGCCTTCTCAAACCGTTTCATGTCGTTGCCGTCGCCGCCGACTTCCTGCACGTACCAGCCGTAGGCCTCATAGCGCTTGGCACGGTCCTCGGTGAAAGACAACTCAGTGGGACCGTCGATGGAGATATGATTGTCGTCGTAGATCACGACGAGATTGTCCAGGCCCAGGTGCCCAGCCAGCGAGCTGGCCTCGCCGCTGACGCCCTCTTCGAGGTCGCCGTCCCCGGCGAAAGCGTAGACCCTGTAATCCACGATCGGAAAGCCTTCGCGATTGAAGTGGTTCGCGAGATACTTCTGGGCGATGGCCATACCCACGGCGTTGGAGATGCCCTGGCCCAGCGGGCCGGTTGTCGCCTCGATGCCCAGCGACGGATCGTACTCCGGGTGTCCCGGCGTCTTGCTGCCCCACTGGCGGAAGCTCTTCAGATCGTCGAGACTCATGTCGTAGCCGGTCAGGTACAGCAGCGAATAGAGCAGCATGCTCCCGTGGCCGCCGGAGAGGACGAAACGGTCGCGGTTGTGCCAGAGCGGATTGGCCGGGCTGTACTTCAGGTGACGCGTCCAGAGCACGTAGGCCGCCGGCGCCATGCCGATCGGCATCCCGGGATGGCCCGACTTGGCCTTCTGCACCCCGTCGGCGGACAGAAAACGGATCGTATCGACGCACAATTCATCAAGTTTCGACAAACCCGGATGACTCATCACAATCTTCCCGTAACAAAGAGTTAGCGTTGCACCTGCTGTCGAGGAAACGAATTCCCAGAGCATACCAGCGGCCATCGACGCTGGCAAGGGCTTTCCTGATTCCCCGCCCGCCATCGGCCATGGGCGGGCCCGGCAGATTGGCGGACTGGAAGGACCCGAATTGCTTTGCCGGAAGACGGCGGGCTCCGGTATAATCAGCCGGATTATGGGCTCATTGTTACGGGGGTAAGAATAACCAATCGATTGCAGGGAGGCCGAACGATGCTTCTTCCCGGGTTCATCAAGAAACTGCTGGCTGTGTTTCGGGGCAGCGTGGCCCCGCCGCTGATCCTGTTGTCGGTCATGATCGGGTTCTGGGTCGGTCTGATGCCGGGCTGGTCGGGCCTGCATACCGCACTGGTGGTCGTCGTGCTCGTTCTCAACGTTCACCTGGGTCTGTTCCTGCTATCGCTGGGCATCGGCAAAGCGGCGGCCCTGGCAGCGGCGCCGCTGTTGTACCACGTCGGCATCTACGTTCAGGACCATCATTCGGGCATTCTCAAGGCACTGTCGTCGATCCCGGTGATCGGCATGACGGATTTCAGCCGGTATGCCCTGGCCGGAGCGCTGGTGATCGGCCCGGTGGTCGGGGCGATTGCAGGTCTGGCACTGGCCTTTACGGTGATCAACTTCCGCCGGATGATGCTCAAGGCCGATGAGAAGTCGGAGAAATTTCGCACCTACTACTCCAAGACCTGGGTCCGGATCCTGGACCGCCTCCTGATCGGCAAACGGGCCAAAGACGTCAAGAGCATGTTCGTCAAGACCCGTTACATCCGCAAGGCGGGCGTCGTGCTGGCGATCATCGTGGTCGGCGCGTTTTTCGCGGCGGCACACTTCCTCCAGAACACCACCGTCAAGAACTACGCCACGCAGACCCTGACGCGAGCGAATGGGGCCGAGGTGAACCTGGGCAGCCTGGGAATCTCGCTGCTGGGGGGCAGCGTCTCGGCCGAGGGCCTGCAGGTTACCAACGCGCAGGAGCCCACGCAGAACCAGGTGGCGGTCGAGAAGATGGCCGCCAGCGCCAGCATCTACGACCTTTTGCTCGGTCGCCTCGTGATGGAGAACGTCGAGGTCTCGGGCATGCAGTTCCATCAGCCCAGACAAACGCCGGGCGAGGTGCTTGAAGTCCCAGGGGCGGTGGAAGAACCCTTCGACCCGAACGGCTACGCCGTGGACGCCAACGACATCGCCAAGCTCGAGAAGTACGCCAAGGACGCCAAGAAACTCAAGGAGCAACTGGAGCAACTCCGCAAGTGGCTGCCACAGGGCAAGGACCAGGCTCCGGTCGATGCGACGGGGCCCCCCGACTCCTATCTGAAATACCTTCAGGCGAAGGCGGCCACCAGTCCGACCGTCACCATGCTCGCCAAACGCATCCTGGCAGACAAGGTGGAACTGCCGAGCGAGCTGTTTGGCAGCAGCGCCATCCTCCTGACGAACCTGAGTGATGCACCGGAGGCGCTCGGCGAGCCGATCACGCTGGAGCTGACCTCGCACGAGACCCCGGCCGCCCTGAAGACGCAGGTGGACTACTCGACCGGGACGCCTCAAGTCACAGGCACGTTCGAGGGCTTCGATCTGAGCAAGATCCAGGCCGGACTCGGCGAGGACTCGGGCATCGCATTTGACTCCGGCGCCGCCTCGGGCTCCTTCGCGGGACAACTGACCAAGGAACTCGTCGACCTGACCATCAAGGTGGACCTGAAGGACCTCAAGGCCAAGGGACAGGGCAAAGGCCTCCTCGGGCTCGGGGCCGAGCAGACCTCGGAGGTCCTGGCCGTTATGAGCGAATTGAGCACGACGATCCGCGTCGTCGGCCCGATCACATCACCGCGTCTGGTCTTCGACACGAAGGGGCTGGGCGAGGAATTCAAACAGGCCCTCGTCAAGGCCGGCAAGGACCGCCTCCAGAAAGAGATCGACAGCAAGCTCCAGGAGCAGCTCGGCGACAAGCTGGGCGACAAGGTGCCGGATCAGTTAAGGGACGCTGTCAAAACGCCCGGCAAGAGCCTCGTCGAGGGTCTCGGCGGCCTGCTCGGCGGCAAGAAAGAAGAAGACAAGCCGAAATAGGTCCCTGCGGCATTGAGGAAGAAAAACAGCTCCTGCCGGTCCAGAAGCGGGAGCTGTTTTATGAAAGGGAAGTTTCTTTCACGGGTCCATATCGGCCGTCCGGCCGACCTGCTTTACCACAGAAACGGTCCGGATGAGAGGGAAGTTGCCTGTGGGCCTTTCGGCGCAGCCGCGCGGTTGCCGATGGCAGCATGGGCCTTCTGGAGAGGGTATCCAATCGTGGTCGTGTCGAGAGCACCAGGGTGACCGACCGCTGGCCTGTGGGGTCAAGCTCAACGATGGTTGGCCGTGCCGACGGAATCGGAGCGGGCCCGTTGATCGAAATCACCCGATCGCCCCAGCATTTGGCCGAGAGATCGGTTCAATTGGCGAATGTGACGGTCTTCCTCGGCGATCATGGCGTCGATCATGCGGCGAGCGGCCGGATCGCAGGCAAACTCCTTGAGGCCGCGGTAGAAGATCCACACCGCTTCGGCCCTTCGGAGGGCATCGCGAACGATCTGCGTCGCATCTTCATAGCCGGCAAGCCCATTTTGGGAACCACAGCCGGGACCAAACCACGGCAGGCTTGCCATCACGTGCGGATTGGACCGAACGTAGTTGTCCGGATCGAACGTGCCGAATTCCCCCGTTCTATCAGAGTATTCCTGTCGCAGACGGATCCAGGCACGCTCGTGCTTGACCCGCCAGGAGGCAAGATCATAGCAGAGGTCTCGTCGCCTCGCGTCGGCGAACTGCCCGGCCGCCCTCAGATAGAACTTCGCTGCTTTGTGTTCGATCTCCTCAGCGATTCGGAGAATCTCGAAGACGTTGAACTGCGTATCCACGTTGCTTGCTCCCGCAGGGCGTCGTTCGACCCTGCAAAAGGCCTTGTTTCGGGGGGTCCCTCCCCATCCGAAGGGATCGGACCGCTCTGTGGATACTACGGGGGGATTGCTAAACGAGCGTTAGCGTCCTGTTAGTTCTCGGCAAAGTCGCGATGGTCCGGTCCAACGGCGTTGAGCCGCCACCCGAGAGCCGATGCGGTCCACTACGCCCCAGGACGATTGCTGCACATGGCGTTGAGCGAACTGACCTCCGCCGGTCGCAGACCAAGCGGAGTATCGAATTCGATGCCTACGGCGCACAACCCGGCCGCAGTTCGCTCGACCCGGCGTACCTCGCCCGTGCGCGTGATGCTGACCGTGGCCGTCGGATCGTCGCCTTCGAACCGCGGGATGCTGAAGCGGACCGTCAGATGCTGGCCTTCGCGCGGGCACTCCTTGCCGGGCTCGCAGCTAAACCCGATCCCCCCGCTGGAGACATCGATCATCAGCCCCTGAGACAGCGTCTCGGTGAAGTCCTCGCTGAACCAGACCGGCCATTGGTACCCCAGTCGCTTCTCCTGTCGGCGTTCGTTGTGCTCATCCATTCGTTGCATCTCCAAGTAGGTCGCGGTTCAGCCGTAGCATCGACCGATTGGCACGCCAACTTGACTGCGGAACCGCCGGCGCGGAGTCAGACAGGCCGATCCCGCGATATTTCCGCCCGGCCGGAATGCTTGCGGGTAGAAAATGATCCCTTGGGGGAAGAAGGGAGGCGATACGCCCTATAACACGATCAGAGTCTGGTGGGTTTGCAGAGGCATTTGGCCCTGGCGGCAGCCCGGCCACATCTCTTGCATGCATATCTGGCGCCGCGCAGCAACTCCTTGTACGCCTCCGGATCCTCCTTGTGGAGGCCTTTCTTGACAAGCGTGCAGAGTTTCTTGGCGGCCATACGCCTCCCCGGTCAACATCGTTCGATCCCCACCGCGATCGCGTGCGAAATACACAACAGGACCATACGAATCCACGAGCCACCGGTTCCGGAAAAAGGAGATCACCGAAGCGGACAGTGCGTCACTTCGGCCGCATCAGAGGCCGAAACGGACGGCTCGCGTGCTCCGCTGATCGCGCCGCGACCACGGCGTCACGATGGAATATCTCCTGCGCTCGGACGGCACGTCCCTTGCGCACGACGCGACGGTAGTGCCCATCGTCCAGCAGCTCCCAGGCCTTGACATTGTCTCTGAAGAACGTCTTGAGAATGCCGACGAGGCGCCGCCGGATCCGTGCGTCCCGAACGGGAAACAGCAGTTCGAGCCGCCGGTCGAGATTCCGTCTCATCCAGTCGGCACTGCTGAGATAGACCTCCTCGTGGCCTCCGTTGGCGAAATACAGAATCCGGGCGTGCTCGAGATATCGGTCCACGATCGAGCGGACGGCGATCCGCTCGGAGAGCCCATGGACGCCGGGCCGCAGGCAACAGACTCCTCGAACATTGAGCTGGACGTCCACACCCGCACGGCTCGCCTCGTACAGCGCCTGACAGATGCCCTTGTCTTCGAGGGAGTTGATCTTGGCCATAATCAGGCCCGGCCGATCCGGCGTCGAGACCTGGATCTCGCGTTCGATCAGTTCGGTCAGTCTCGTGCGAAGGTCCGTGGGCGCGATGACCAGTTGCTGCCATTCGACCGCCTCGGAGAGCCCGGTGAGCAGATTGAAGAACGCCGCAACGTCCGAGGCCAGTTCGTCGTCGCAGGTCATCAGCCCGATATCGGAGTAGAGCCTGGCCGTCCGATCGTTGTAGTTGCCCGTGCCCAGATGGACGTACCGGCGAATGCGGGCCGCCTCACGACGGATCACAAGAAGGGCCTTGGCATGGGTCTTGAGCCCGGCAATGCCGTAGATCACGTGACACCCCGCATCCTCCAACTGCCGGGCCCAGTTGACGTTCTTGGCCTCATCGAAGCGCGCCTTCAGCTCCACCAAAACGGTGACCTCCTTGCCGTTCTCCGCCGCCCGGGCCAGGGCACGGACGACAGGCGACTGTCCGCTGGTCCGGTAGAGAGTCTGCTTGATCGCCAGGACAGCCGGGTCCTCCGCCGCCATCTGCACGAGCTCGACAACCGGATCGAATCGCTCGTAGGGATGAAACAGCATCACGTCACGTTCCTGGATCGCCGGCCAGAGTTCCTCGGCGCCGATCAGGTCCGCCGGCTCCTGCGGGGGCCATTCGCCGGCGCAGAGGTCCTGCACCGGCGGGATGTCGATCAACTGCATCAGGGCCCGTGCATCGAGCAGACCGTCGATCTCGTACACGTCGTGATGCAGCAGCCGCAGCGTCGAAGTGAGCCACTGCCGGACGCGAGGATTAGGCCGGGCGCTGATCTCCAGGCGGATCACGCCCCGATGCTTTCGTGCGTGCACCGCATCCTGAACCGTGCTGAGCAGGTCGGCCGCCTCGTCCTCCTGGATCGACACATCGGCATCGCGCGTGATGCGGAAGACCGCCGCCTCGCTGACCCGGCATCCGCCGAACATCGCGCGAGCATTGTCGATGATGATCTCCTCCAAAGGCGCGACGTAAACGCCCTTCTCGGCCGGGATGTTCACGAACCGCGGCAGCGAGACGGGAACGGGGACCACCACCAGCTTCTGCGGCGACGGTTCGCTTCGCGACGTGCAGACCAGCAGCGCTACGAACAGTTGCAGCCCCGGCAGCAGCGGGCACGGATCGAGGTCCTCCACCGCCAGCGGCGTCAATACCGCCAGCATCTCGCTTGCGAAGAAGCGGGCGAGAAACTGACGCTGTTTGGCCGTCCACTCGTCCCGTCGCACCAGGTGGAAATCGTGCGCCTCCAGTTCTTTGAATGCCTCGGTGACGGCGGCCGTCTGCTGGGCCACCATCTCCTGGACCTTGCCGCTGATGAAGAACAACTGCTGGGCGGGCGTCAGACCGCTGGCGTCCTTCTTCCGCACGCCGGCCGCCTTCTGCTGCTTGAGGCCGGCCACGCGAATCATGAAGAATTCGTCAAGATTGGAGCTGACGATCGACAGAAACTTCAGCCGTTCGCCCAGCGGCACGGCCCGGCTGCGCCCTTCCTGGAGGACCCGGTCGTTGAACTCGAGCCAGCTCAACTCGCGATTGATGAACCACTCCGCCGATTTCAGATCGTTCTTCTTTGCCATAGCACTCGCAAGCATTTCGTTGGGGCCGTTCACGGCCGGATCGCTTCCTCCAGCCGCACGTCCAGACCATAGATATCCAGCATCATGTCCGCCACGTCGGCGATCGCCCTGCGTTCGAGCGTGAAATCACCGCCGGCCTTGACGGAAACGACCAGGCCGTTGCCGTCGATACGGGACTCGAGCGTCTGGATCTGCTGCGTCCGGCTGCTGTCCAGCGACTCGGCGATCCGCAACAGCGCCGCCAGCTTGTTCACGATCATCCGACGCTCGCGCGGCAGAGAAATGTAGTCCAGGTGCGAAGGTTTCGGCCGGCTGCGACGATGATAGCGCGCCACGTTGGCCACCACGGCCAATTCGTCCTGGGTCAGTCCGACGATCTCCGAGTTGACGATCAGGTAGAAGCTATGCTTGTGATGGGCCCGGCTGGCCACGAAGGTCCCGATCTCATGCAGGATGGCGGCCACCTCCAGCAGGAGCCGGTGACGCTCGCCCAGTCGGTGCTCGCCGGTCAGTTGATCGAACAGTTGCACCGCCAGGGAGCGCGTCTGCTCGGCGTGCGCCACGTCCACCTGGTATTTCTCCGCGATGCCCTGGGCCGACTGGATGATCTCCCGATACGCCGCGTCGTCCTTGGTGCCCGCCGCGTCGCGCGCCAACGCCAGGAGCAGGCCGTCACGCATCGACACATCCGTTACGATCATCCGCTTGGCCCGCGTCGCCTCCAGCAGGACCTGGTAGACCAGCAGGGCCGGCGTGATCGTCTCGGCATCCGTATAGGGCAACTGATACGAGCGCGCCAGCTCATCGGCCGTCAGGGGCCGGCAGCGATCGAGCAGCTCGCTCAAGGCCTCGGCCGACACCGCTTCGAGACGGTCGGCGCCCAGAGGCCTGCCGACCTGGGCCGCCGCCCATCGCGCATCGCCACCGACGGCAATGAAGGTCTGCACACTCTTGAGCGGCAGCAGACTGCGAAAGGCCGAGATCGCGCTGGCAACCTGCCCCTGAATCAGACGAGCGGCCTGGCCGGCCCGCTCCCCCGTCGTCGCCAGCACCTCCTGCATGCGGACCGAGCCGGTGGGAAGGCTCTGCGACGCCGTGATCTCCCCCCGACTGAGCAGGTTCAGCACGGTGCTGCCGCCCCCGACCTCCACCACCAGGGCCTTGCCTCGTCCGAGCAGCTTCTCGCCCACCGCTTCGCGCACCGCCGAGACGGTGAGCCGCCCTTCTTCGGTCACGCTGATGATCGAGACTTCCAGTCCGGCGGCCATCAGGACACGGTCGACGAAGGTGTCGCCGTTGGCAGCCTCGCGCACGGCGCTGGTCGCCACCGCACGGACGCGATGGACTCCGTACGTGTTCAGGACGTGACGGTAATCCCGCAGAATCCCCACGGCGCTGCGCAGGGTCTCGGCGCGGATCTGACCGCTGCGGAACACGTCCTGCCCGAGACGCACGGCCCGACGGAGCCGCTCGAGGATCTCGACCCGGCCGTCAGGCAACACCTGCCCGATCATCATGCGAATGGAATTGGAGCCGATGTCGATGACTGCCATGATCTCGGCCGCACCGGGCGCCTTCGATCTGTCATCTGTCGTCGCCATAATCAACCTGCTCGATCCGCGCCACAACTCGAAATGGCGTCATCCCTGCCTGCCGGCCACCTTCAACTCCAGAAGCCGTCCGAAGGCTTCGCTGAACAGATCCGCCTTCTTGGCCGCTGCGGCCAGTTCCGCGTCGGCCGGACCTCGCACGTCGCAGGTCATGACAACCCGGCAATCCGACGCCTGGCACACGATGCCTCGCACAACGCGGTTGTGGCTGCGGTCAAGTCCGTCGGCCACCCGGAGAATGCCCGCCAGCACCCGGACGCAACGCTGTTCGGCGTCGCTGAGGTTCCCGTAGTACTTGTGCCGCACATCCGGCAGCGCCTTGCGGTGGTACCGGGCGATCAGCGCGATCATCTGACGCTCCGACCGCCGAAACGGAAGCCTGGGATCGGACACGATCAGCTTCATCGCCGTCTTGTGGTGCCCCTGGGGGCCTTCCACCCAGCCGATGTCATGCAGCAGTGCCGCACAGTGAAGCCGGAATCGCTCCTCGGGACCCATCTGATGGACCTCTTTGAGGGCGTCGAAGATCTCCAGGGCCAGCTTCGTCACCTGATGGGTGTGTTCGCGCTCGTATTGACAGTCACTGGCCAGGACCAGGACGGCCTCCAGACGTTTGTCGGACCGCTCGTCCCCGCCGGTCCCGGCCAATACGTCGTCCTGAAGCTGGTCGAGGCTCTTGCCTTTGCGGAAGACGTCGATGAACTCGCCCGGCAACCCTGCGGCGTGAACGGCCCGGGCCACCCGGTCGATATCGTAAGGGACACGACGGTGCCCCACCTTCAGATTCTCGCCGGAGAACTCCAGCACCGCATACGAGGCCCGCCAGTCGCCGGCTTCCGGCCGCCCCACACTGCCCGGGTTGACGAACCACACATCGTCGATATGGCGGACGAACGGCTCGTGCGAATGCCCACAGACCACGACGTCTGCCTGGGCGAACCGGGCCAGCTCGCCGAAACGCTGTCGGGACGTATCGGAGTTCAGCAGCTCATCGATCGAGGCCGGACTGCCGTGGACCAGCAGCACGTCGAGTCCGCCGACCATGCGGCGGGCCTGCTCCGGCAGTGACGTGAGAAAGTCCCGGCCGGCGGCATCGAGATGCGCATCGTTCCACTGGAACGCGATATACTTGGCCGGAGGCTTCTTGCGCTTCCACTTGTCCCGCTTGCGCGCGAAATCGAGGACTTTTCGATCGTAGTTGCCCACAATATTGACCTTCGCCACCTCGCGAAGCCGTCCGAGGACCTCGTTCGGGAACGGCCCATACCCCAGCATGTCTCCGAGGTTCCATATCTCGGCGACCTCGCGGTGCGCCGCATCGTCGAGAACGGCCTCCAGCGCGGGCAGATTGCCGTGGACGTCACTGAGCAGAGCTATCGTTTTCGATCTCTTCTTCCGTGCCATGGATCGGCTCGTCCTGTGTAGCGGGATGGGGTTGCGGCGCGATCTCTACGTATGTTTCCAGCATCGTCTCCAGGTCGCTCCAGAACCGCTCGTCGTCGAGGCGCCGCCAGCACTCGACGAGTTCCGCAAAGACCTGTCGGCGGTGGTTCGCCCGCTCGGTCCGAATGAATTCGAGTCCGGGTTGCAGGAACCGATGGAACGGCCGGGCCTGCCCGAAATACTCGATGGTCCGGTCCCGTTCCCGCTCCATAAACGTTCCCAGATTCGTTACCCAGACGTCGCAATCGTGAATGTCGCCCAGAAGCGATTGCAGCGTCTTGACGGTCTTGATCGCGCCGGCAAGCAACCCGTCGAACGCCGGAATGCAGACCTCCATCGTATACCGCAGCTTCTTGGCGGCGATTCGGACCCGATGGTGGCCGGCGGCATCGTCCGGATCGTCCAGCACCGGCGCCGTCGTCAATAGATCGCGCTGGCGCCGCAGGATGTGTGCGGCCGCCCGCGCGAAGACCACAGGACTCTGCAAGGGCACGCTCTGCGTCCGCAGCAGGAAGCGGGCCCTTTCGATCTCGCCGTGCATCTCGGCCAGCAGGTCGCCCTTGTTCAGCGCATCCAGGGTCTCGACGGCCTCGGGTTGGGCGGCCAGGCGGTCCTGGCGAAGCCGCAGCAACAGTCGCTCGATCCCAGGGCGATGCGTTCGGTCCTTCTCCTCCAGGCCGGCCAGAAAGCCTTCCACGAACGCGATGTGCACGTCCAGGTCCCGCGCCGGGCCCAGGCCCCGCGTCAGCCCCCGGAGTCGCTTGCGCCACCGGCCCACCTTCTTCGCATCGAAGCAGTCGGCGAACATCCCCAGCGCAACGCGCAGCCGTCGCGACGCCACCCGTGCCTGGTGCACCGGCTCGATGTCCTCGTTTCGCCGGACGCCGGCCATCTGGGTCACCAGGGCGTCGAGCTGCCCGCTCAGATACTGACAGGCCACGAGCCGACAGCTTGAATCGGCCGTCGTCACAGCAGCTTTGCGATGTTCCCGGTCTTCATCCATCGGTTCCAGCACCGTCCCGTCCAAGCATCAGCCGATGAGGTCCTGCCCCCATGTCTCGACCCCGTCCGGCCGGTGGCCTTCCAGCAGGGCGGCAAACACCTGTATCGCCCTGCGCGCGTCGCCGATGGGGTGGTAGAATGCATCCCAGTTCTCGCTGTCTTCGCCGTCGTGGCAGGCGATGACGTGGTCGAACTGCCAGGCTTGCTGCATCTCGCCATAGGCGCTTTCGGCCCGGATCTCGATGTTCTCCAGATCTTTCTGCGAGAGAATCCCCTTCTGCCGCTTCGTGCGTCGCAGGAGCTTTCGCCGCATGACATCGGTGATGAACTCGGGCAGACACACGCTCGGGACGCGCCCTTTCAGCTCGATGATTTCCTCGCCTGTCAAGGGTGACAGGAAGACGCTCAGAGACGCGATGTCGTGCGCCCGAACGAACTCGATCAACCCCGACCCAATGAACGGGTTGCCTTCGAAGAAGACATCGGACGCTGCCAACCTGCGTTTTAGGTTCCGGGTGTCCATCGCCTGCAAATCGTTTCGGACCGCAAAGACACGAAAGTGCGGCTGCTCGCGAAGGGCTTCAATCTCGTTGCGGCGGCGGAAATGGTAATCGATCCCGTCCACCTCGCCCGGACGCGGCGCACGGCTGTCGTACAGCACGAACCTGCTCAGCCGGCCGGCAATGTTCGGGTAGAATTTCTTCAACGCCGCATAGAGCGGCCCCTTGCCCACACAGGATGGCCCCGAAAGAATGACCAGACGTCCCACGGCGGTCTCTCAACAGCTTCTCGATTGCGTTACCTACCTCGCAGCAGCATAGGCCGGGGCCGCTTTGGAATCAAGGCCCAAATCGAGATGCGCCGGAACGATCTCGACACCGACGACGACATCGCGACCGAACGTGCGGCCGAACAGATCGGCCTTTCTCAGCACCTTCCTGAGGCTCACGGTGTCCCGGCTGAGCGCCCGCAACAGGACACATCGCGGGCGAATCTGGCAGAATACGTCGTCCACCAGCCCCGAGCGTCCCTCGTCCAGTCCGTCGGCCAGGCGCAATAGTGACGCCAGCTTCGCCACATAGAGCTGCGATTCGGCGTCGAGGTCGCGGAAGTAGGCGTGGTCCCCCTCCGGCAGCGAACCGCGGTGGTAGCGGGCTACCAAGGCGATGATGACCCGCTCCTCCGCTCTGAACGGCAATGAGGCCGAACGGAGGATGATATCGCGGGCCGTCTTGTGATGGTCCTTGGGGTCTTGGGATTTGCCGATGTCGTGGAGCAAGGCAGCCGCCCGCAGCCAGATCCGTTCGGTGTTGCCCATCCCATGCAAGGGCGCAAGCTGATCGAACAGCCGCAAGGCAAGCCGGCTGACTCGAAACGCGTGCCCCATGTCGAACGGGCAGGATCTGCCGAGTTCGACGACGCTGTCGGTGATGTCTGCGATCTTCAAAGCAACCATCCAATCGGCCCTGGGTCAGTTTCTCTTTTCCTACTACTTATCGGTCGAGCGGTCCGAATGCCTTGACCCTGCTTTTCGATCCGTCTATTGGAATGTACCGCGATGGCGCTTGCGCAAGGTTAGGAGGAAGTTAGTTTTCTGTTATGAGCCGTTCGGGCCTCGACGTATAATCCGGGTGGTGTAAGAAGGCCCGCCGAACGCGACGGCTCCAACACGATGTGGTCCGCCTGGAGATGCAGACATGAAGTTCAGCGAGCGATTCCGAGTCGAACCGGGCCAGAAGATCACATTGGCCAGGCGGGACCCCGACGATACGGCCCGTCTGCCCGACAAGAAGGCGGCCCACAAGCGGATGAAGCAGAACCTCAAGCGGCTCTCCGAACTGCAATATCTGCTGTATGCCGAGAACAAGCGTTCCGTGTTGATCGTCCTCCAGGCCATGGACGCCGGCGGCAAGGACGGGACCATTCGGCGCGTGATGGGGCCGCTGAACCCGCAGAGCTGCAAGGTCATCTCCTTCAAGACGCCCAACGAAGAGGAACTGGCCCACGATTTTCTCTGGCGCATCCATCGCGTCGCGCCCCGCAAAGGGGAGATTCGGATCTTCAATCGCTCGCATTACGAGGACGTGCTGATCGTACGCGTGCACAGCCTGGTCCCGAAATCCGTCTGGTCCAAGCGATACGATCAGATCAACGCGTTCGAGCATATCCTGGCCGAGAACGACACGCATATCCTGAAGTTCTACCTGCACATCAGCAAGGACGAGCAATACCAGCGCCTGAAGGCCCGACTCGACGACCCGACCAAGCACTGGAAGGCCAGTCAAGCCGATTTCGACGAGAGGAAGTACTGGCCCGACTACACCAGGGCCTACGAAGAGGCCCTGAGCAGGTGCAGCACGAACCATGCGCCGTGGTTCATCATTCCCGCCAACAAGAAGTGGTTCCGCAACTTCGCCATCTCGCAAATCCTCGTCGAGCATCTGTCGAAGCTGCGGATGAAATTCCCCAAGCCGACCGCCGACCTGTCGAAGATTGCGCTGGAGTAGCCAAACGTGGGAAAGGGATTCGCCATGATCAGAACTCTTGCCGGGCTTGCCTTGGTCGCCCTGGCCGCTGCGGGATGCAGCCCGAGCTACCGCGTGGAGTTCAACGGCTACAGTGAGCTGACCGAGCCGATCTCCCGACAGGCCCCCATTCATGTTGCGACCGATCCCAACGCAGAGAACCTCATCTTCCAGAGGCAGATCCTGGCCAAGGCCGAGCGGCTCCTCCAGGGCGAGGGCTACACCCTCGCGGAGAGCCCGGAGAAGGCGACCTATGAGATCGTCTTCCGCGTGGGCACGACGACGCAGGATGTGGTGGACCGCCGCCCGACGCCGGAGATGCGGGCGGGCTTTCTGTACGGGGGATACAGTCGAGGTTTCGGCTTCGGCCATACGGCCTATGCGCCTTACTATGACACGCTGTACAGCCAGTGGCTCGTCCTGCGGTTGCTCAGGAATGACCGTCAGACACAGCAGAAACAACTCGTCTGGGTCGGCGAGGCGACGATACGTACCGACCGGCCCACGCTTCGACAGGCCGTCGATTATCTGCTCGTCGCCTGTATCGAACACCTGGGCGCCGACACGAGGCAGCAGATCACCGTCCGGATCCAAGGCAACGACCCTCGCGTGCTGGACATCGCCGCTGAACCGTAGCATGGATCGGAATGCATGACGTCACGGCCGGAGGAAACCAACCACAATATGGACAGCGAGATCTGTATCCTCGGGGCCGGACCGGCCGGATTGATGGCGGCGATCTGCGCCGCACGCGAGCGCCCCGGCGTCACCGTCGTCGAAGCGAGCCCGTCGGCCGGACGAAAGCTCCTGGTCACCGGAGGCGGACGCTGCAATCTCACGCACGATGCCACCATCGACGAGTTCGTTCGCGCGTTCGGCGAGGCGGGCCGGTTCCTTCGCCACAGCCTCCACGAGATGTCACCGACTGACGTCCGCACGTTCTTCCACGATCACGGCCTGCTCACGACGGTCGAGGCCGACGGCTGCGTCTTCCCTGCGGATGGCCGCGCGGTCGATGTGCGGGAAGTCCTCCTGACCGAAGCCGAGCGGGCCGGAGTAAGACTGCGATGCGGAAGCCCTGCGATCGGAGTCGCTCTGGAAGAGAACGCTTTCGCTGTCGCCACGGCCCGGCACGTCGTCCGGGCAAAGCGACTGATCGTGGCCACGGGAGGCGTCTCCTGGCCGCAGACCGGCTCGACCGGCGACGGCTACCGGTTCGCCGCGGCCTTGGGCCATACCGTCGTGGCCCCGAAGGCAGCCCTGGTGCCCTTGATAACGCAGCAGAAATGGCCGGGCAGCCTGGCGGGCGTCGCGGTCCGGGATGTGCGCATCTACGCCAAGTGCAGCCCGCGGAAGATCGCCTCCGTCGGCGCGATCGTCTTCACGCAGGACGGCCTCGGCGGGCCCGCCGCACAGGACATCAGCCGTCTGCTCGCCGACGAACTTGCCGATGGAAGAAGCGACATCGGCCTGTGCATCGACCTGCTCCCGCAGACCCCATTGCCTGAACTGGATGGGCAACTTCAACAGAGACTGTCGGCCCATGCCCGAAAGACCATCTCGAACGTCCTGGCCGAACTCGTCCCGAGACGACTGGCCGCGACGCTCTGCACGCTGGCCGGGTGCGACGGCGAGACCCAGGCCGGCCAGGTCAGCAAGGAGACGCGCAGGGCGATTGCCGCACTTCTCAAGGCCCTGCCGGTGAATGTCACGGGCACACGGCCCATCGCAGAGGCCACCGTAACGCGCGGCGGCGTGGACCGACGGCAGATCGACCCCAAGACCATGGCATCGAAGGTCTGCACGGGCCTGTACTTCGCCGGCGAGCTCATCGATGCCGAAGGCCCCTGCGGCGGGTACAACCTGCAGATGTGCTTTTCCACTGGGGCCCTGGCCGGGCGCTCGGCGGCCCGCTCGCTCAGCAACAAGTCCCCGTCCACAGCGTAAACGTCAGAGCCGCGTCGTCAACTGGCGGGTCTGTAGTACTCCATCGCCTCGGGGACGAGCGCCTTGAGATTGCGGATTCGAGTCGAATCGGCCGGGTGCGTGCTGAGGAACTCCGGGGTCTGCTCGCCGCTCTTCATCCCCGCCATCCGCTCCCAGAACGCCGCCGCCGCGGCCGGATCGTAGCCCGCCATCGCCATGAAGATCAGACCCAGGCGGTCCGCCTCGTTCTCGTGCAGTCGGCTGAACGGAAGCAATACACCCACCTGCGAGCCCATGCCATACGACGTCATAAACAGGCTCTTCGTCGTCTCAGGTTGTTCCCTCAGCGCGACCGACAACGCCATCCCTCCCATCTCGACGATCAGGCTCTGCGTCATCCGCTCGGCCCCATGCTTGGCGAAGATGTGGGCGATCTCGTGGCCGACGACCACCGCCAGGCCCGCCTCGTCCTGCGTCACGGGCAGAATGCCCGTATAGACGACAACCTTGCCGCCCGGCATGGCAAAAGCGTTGACCGCGTTGTCCTCAACGAGATTGAACTCCCACTTGTAGCCCTCGAACGGGTCCTTCGCCAGATTCATGCGGGCGTACTCGTCCACGGCCTTGACGATCCGCTCGCCCACGCGCTGGACCATCGCGTTCTTCTGGCCGTCCGTACTGACCTTGTTCTCGGAGATGAACTGGGCATATTGCTGAACGCTCAGCGAATTGATGATCGAGTCGGGCACAAGGTTGAACTGCCGCCGGCCCGTAATCCCTACCTCTGCGCAACCAGCCACCAGAGACATCCATCCGATCACCAGAGTCAACAGCCATCTGTTCGCCACATTCATGGACGTTCTCCTTTCGTCCTCAAGGTACAGTCGTCGCGGCCGTCGGCCGCCCTACTTGACACATCCTGCACCATTAGGCCGTCGTCATCGCCCACACGCAAACCTTTTTTCCCGCTCGGTGCGAGCCGGCATCGGTCCGGGTCGGACAGAAAAAGAGCCGGAGGCAGCGAGAACACCGCCTCCGGCCTGTTTCCTGTCAAGTCCAATGACTACGGCCAGAAGTTGCGCAGGTAGCCGATACTCCTGTTGGCAATGGTCTCGGGGTCGGGGTCATACTTGAAGACCTCGACCGAGAGCCACTGGTCCCAGCCAACCTCGGCGATCGCCTCGGCGATGGGGGCATAATCGACCTCGCCCATGCCGGGACCATAGAGGTTGGCATCGTTGACGTGGAAATGGCCGATCTCGTCGGCCGTCACCGAGCGGATGACATCGGGCACCGGCTTGCTCTCCGAGCACATCGCCTTGACGTCGAGATGGATCTTCAGGCTCGGATGGTTCACCTGGCGAACCATCTTCATTCCTTCATCGACCGTATTGATGAAGTCCGTCTCCGCAGGCGACAGCGGCTCCAAACAGATCGTCAGGCCGAAATCACCTGCCTTATCGAGCACGGAGCCAAGCAGGTCGGCCGCACGTTGCCACGCGCCGCTGTACGTCTGACCCGCGACGAGGCTTCTCTGCTTGGGCGAGCCGAGCACGAGGACCTTTCCGCCGAGATCGCTGCACAGATCGAGCAGAGCGCGGAGGTAATCCCGCGTGCGCGTCCAGGTCGCCTCGTCCGGCGTGGTCATGTGCAGGCCCGTCGGCCCGGCGAACAGCCAGTGCAGCCCCACGCATTCGAGCCCGTGGTCTTCGATCACCCGCCGGGTCTCTTTGCGTTGCGATGCACTGACCTCAGTCGCCGACGGCGCCAACGTGAACGGCGCGATCTCCAGACCATGATAGCCCAGCCGCCGCGCGATCTTGGCCACCTCGGCCATCGGCCGGCCTTCAAACATCTCGTTGCACAACGCGAACCGCATCAGACGTTCTCCGGAACGACGAACGGCTCACGGTAGTTGCGCTTCAGGAACATGTTGGCCAGCTCACTGTGTTCGCCGACGTACTGCTCTTTGTCCGCGTCCATCGTCAGCATCGGCCCGATGGTGATGGGCTCTTTCTCCAGGTCCACCTCGTTGGCAGCCAGGTGTTCGAGCATCCGGTTGAACGAGTCCATCATTTCCGCGTTGTCGCCGATGGTCGCCTTGATCTCCTCGGGTGTCGCCTTCTTGCCCAGGCGATGGGAGGTATTGGCCATGTGGCACAGGGCGGCCGACAGGTGTCCGATCTCGATGTCGCCGTTGAGGTCGCTGACCTTGCGGCTGCGAACCGCTTTGATGAAGTTCTCGTGGTGTCCGGCGCCGCCGCGACCGGTGAACTGCTTGATCCGGTTGCCGTCGTTGTCAAAGACCCAGCCGCCGCCGTCATCGCAGGGGAAGTAGCCGCCTTCGCACTGCACGCAGTCGCCCACGCGCGTGCCACGGAAATGATCCATCGCGCGGTCATTTTTCTTGCGGGGCAGTCCGCGGACCTCGAAGATCAGCGGGGCCGGCTTGTAATCGAAGTAGGCGATCTGCGTGTTGGCGGTCTCGCCGACGTCGTCGGTCTCGCCCATGCCGAAGCGGCCGCCGATGCTGAAGGCGTGTCGCGGAAGCCCCGGATCGCCCAGCGCCCAGCGAGCGATGTCCATCTCGTGCGGACCCTGGTTGCCGATGTCGCCGTTGCCGGTGTTCCACATCCAGTGCCAGACATAATGGAATTGGCTGCGGTGCAGCGGGACCATGTCGGCCGGACCACACCACTGGTTGTAGTCCACGGTGGCCGGAATCGGCGCCGGGCCGTTCGTGCCCGGAACGATCCCGTTGGTACCGGGGCCCCGTCCCTTGTAGCAGAACCCGCGAACCCACTTGATCTTGCCGATGTGACCTTCCTTGATCCACTCGAATGCGGCCGGATGCGCCTCGGACGAGCGCTTCTGCATCCCGATCTGCACGATGCGCTTGTACTTGCGGGCTGCTTCGACCATCTTGCGGCCTTCCCAGATGCAGTAGCTGGCCGGCTTCTCGATGTACACGTCTTTGCCCGCCTGGCAGGCCCACACCGTCACCAGCGCGTGCCAGTGATTGGGCGTCGCCGAAGTGATGACGTCGATGTCCTTGTCTTCGAGCAGCTTGCGGACGTCGGTATAGGTCCGCAGCTTGTACCCTTCCTTCTCCTCGAACGCCTTGGCCTTGCCCTCCATCTGCCGGGTATCGGCGTCGCAGATGGCCACCAGCTTGGCGCCTTCGCAGCCGTGAAAGTACCGCATGTGGCCTCCGCCCTGGCCGCCGACCCCGACGACGGCCACGCGGATCTGGTCGTTGGCGCCGAGCACGCGCGAGTGCGGGGCCGCCAGCGCCAGGCCCACTCCGGCGGCCACCGAGCTCTTGATGAAGTCGCGACGTGTTACACTACCCATAATGGCTCCTTTCGTCTAAAGGTCTGCACTCGAATGCGATTGCATTCGTCTGTCTTTCGTCTTGCCTCAGGAGGCGTATTCGCGATAACGCTCGGCCACCTTGCCTTCGACCTCATTGCCTTTGTGGAAGTAGAATCGCCACTTGAAAGTGACGCTCTCACCGGCCGGGACGACCAGATTTCCGGTGCCGGCCGGCTTCCTTTCGAAGTCGTGAATGCCGAAGGGATTGGCCGCAAACAGCCCGTAGTCCCGCACGTGCCACCACGTCGGATGGCGCGGGTTGCCCGGATGGTCGAAGATCGCCACGCCCACCACTTCGCCGTTTACGGGCCCATAGTAGTCGCACCAGGCGGCCCGCTTGCCCCACGTGTCGCCCTCCCGTACGCCTTCGCTGTTGACGATGTGGCCCTGGCCCACTGGGCCTTTCAGACGCATCGTCGGCGCCAGGCGGATGGCCATGGTCCCTTCCTTGGTGTCGCCGAAGACCAGTTCGCCGTGCGAGGCGTGGATCGTGACTTCGAAGTCCAGGATTCGTGCATCCGGCCCGCCGGAGAAGCGGTGCCGGCGGGTGTCGGTGCAGATGGTCCGGCCGTCCGGGGCGATCCAGTTGTTCTGTGACGTGATGACGCCGACCTGCGGCCCCGAGCTGATCTCGACGAACTTGTCGTGGACGATCCGCCCGCGGGTGTCGCCGTCGGCCCAGAAGTCCACGCCATTGACGTCGCCGTGCGTGAACCAGAGCGACTTGTGGTGCGGATGGTCCCGGGCCTCGTCGGGCTTCTCGGCCATCGGCCAATGGCGAATCACCGCCGCGCCCGTCGGCCCCATCACCGGATAGAAATAGGGTCGCGGCTTGGCGGTGTGGCAGTACTCCGTGAACGGCTTGCCGTCGATCTCGACCGTGACTCTGTCGCTGTGCGGCGTGACCTTTACTCCGCTGCCGGACCGCGTTCCGCCCGACTGGGCCTTGGCGACCATCTGCGCGAAGACCGCCTTCTGCGCCGCCAGCGCCGCCACGCGGTCGTCGGGCCGCGTCCGCGCCTCCAGCAGGACCCAGCCGTCGTAGTCCGTCCCCACCATCAGGTCGATCAGCTCCTGATAGGGATAGTCGTTCATGTCCAGCTCGCGGACGTGCGCGGTGGCACCGAAGAAAGGCCGGACGAGATGGAAATTGTACGTCAGCCCTTCGCCTTCGAGGTCCTGGCCATTGCAGTTCCAGCAGACCTTCACGTTGGGGTGGTCGGTGGCGTCCATGATCGCCTTGATCACCGGCAGCGGCGAGCAACTACCGTGGACTTCGAGCCGGATCTCCTGCCCGTGCGCCGCACCGAACGCGCCCAGTTCGTTGAGCGATTTGCCGATCTGCTCGATCGTCTTCTCGTACGGGACGCCCTTTGGCAGATCGTTCGGCTTGACCTTGACGCCCGAGCCGCCGCAGTCGGCCGAAAGCACGACGTACTCCTTGGCGCCCTCGATCTCCTTCTGCAAGCGGTCGCGCTCGGGATAATGAAACGCGAAGTTGGTCCCGAGCCCGACCAGCGTCACGCCGCTGTCGTCGAATCGCCTCTTGACCTCGGCTCGCTCGTCCTTGCTGAGATTCGATTCGACCCCGTGCGCGTGCTGGGTCCGGAGCTCGACGCCGAGAACGCCGGTCTTGCGGCAGTTGGCGATCAGCGCCGGCAACGGCCAGTCATCCCCCCAAAGGTACGTGACCAGGCCGAATTTCATCTTCGCCCCCGGTGTCGCCAAGACCAGGGCCCGGCCCACCGGACCGAGGGCGACCAGACCGGCTCCCAGCGACATCGAACGGGTGAGAAACTCGCGGCGTGTGGTGTGATATTCGCTCATGGTTACGCCCCTTTGGAATCGTCGTGATGGACGTCGAAGGACAACACCGCTCCAGCGAAGCTCCTGCGATTCGTCGTATCCGCGACAGGGACACCCACCGTGCGACGCTCGGGGTATGGGGCCGGAGCGGCCCCTTGCAGCCACGCGACCTGTCCCGGCAGGCGTCCACCCACAAAACTGGATTATCGTCCCCCCCGACCGTCCCTGTCAACCCCTTTTGCCCCTGAGTCATCTCCCAGTTTTGGCCAAAGAGTTCGTGCTTCAAGCGGCGCAAGAGATACTGGCAGGTGGGGAGAGGGCAGGTTTGCATG
>LVBB01000154.1 GCA_001603075.1 Phycisphaerales bacterium Planc_01
GTGTGGCAGGAGATGATGCCACGCGCCGCCGGGCGGTGTCAATCAGAACCGGCGCCCGCCGCCACCACCGCTACGGCCTCGGCCGCCACCACCACCGCCGCCACCGTAGCCGCCACCGCCACCACCGCTGCGGCCCCGGCCTCCGCCGCCGCCATAGCCACCGCCGCCACCGCCGCCGCCTCGCTTCGGGGCCTTGGGCTTGGCCTCGTTGACGGTGATGCTGCGGCCCTTCAGGTCATGTCCATTGAGCGCCTCGATCGCCTCGGCCGCCTCGGTCTTGTTCGGCATCTCCACGAACCCGAACCCGCGCGACTCGTTGCTGAATCGATCCGTAATGACATTCGCCGATTCCACCTGGCCATGGCCGGCGAACAGCTCGCGCAGATCGTTGTCCGTCACCTCGCCGGCGAGGTTCCCTACGTAAATATTCATATCTCGACTCTCCTTATACGCCGCTGTGCGACGCGTTTAGATTGTGGCAACGGCCCGCTTCCATAAGCGAGGTTCCACAATGAGCTGCGAACTGCCATAAAGCCGATGACGGCCCTATCCGGGTTGTCCTGACAGAATCCGCGAAGAGGAGTCGGACCCAAGGCGAGGGTCACATGACAAGAATGGCCGGCGTTGTTTCCACTCCCAGGACGCATCATCCACGTTTTTACTGTGCGACACTGAGGCAAGTATACCGGCCCGCCGACCCGCCCACAAGGATCATTGCGGAATTCCGACAGAATAACCATGTCGCCGGCCGGCGTGCCCCGCCCCCAATGCGCCCCTCGGCCGAGCTTGCAGGTGGGAACCGGCTGCTGGACTCGGTACAATCGTAGATGGCAGATTCGGCCGACGTAGGAATTCGACGGCGATGGAGATGTTGCGATGCGACCCAACCACGCGTTTACTCTGATCGAACTACTGGTCGTGATCGCCATCATCGCCCTGCTTATGGGGATCATGGTGCCCGCTCTCAGCCGCGTCCGCGACCAGGCCCGAACCGTCTACTGCCTCAACAGCCTGCGTCAGATCGGCCTGGCGATGCACGCCTACGCCCACGCCAACGACGACGCCGTCCCCCGGGCGCTGGACCACGAGGTCAAGTGGATCCTCGCGTTTATGCCCTACCTCGGCACCGACTACAAGACCGCCACGGACTACCGCCGGGTGGACGTCTACCAGTGTCCATCGTTCCCGCGTGCGGGCGTCGGGCTCAGCGGCCGACCCAACAGCGAGCAGACCGTTGATTATGTGGTCAACGCCTGGGACTTCGACGATCCCGGCCTGACGACCGGCAACCGGGGCCGACAGAAGGACGAGCCCACGAAACTCGGCGACGTCCGACAGCCCGGCGAGCGGATCTATCTGGCCGACAACGAGGCCGGCGACTGGCGGCCCGTCATCACCGACCGCGATGAGCTGAACGTCGCGTCCCGGTTCAACCTGCTCGACCTCTGGTCCACCACGCACCTGCCCGCCTCCGAGGCCGAGACGCCCGGCAACAACCTGACCCGCCGCGTCGCCGCCCAACGCCACCGGGCCAAAGGCTGCAACAACCTGTTCTTCGACGGCCACGCCGCCTGGCTCGCCGCCGAAGACAACACCCCCCGCCACTGGTGCGGCCAAAACCCCCTCTGACCCCACGTACTTGCTGATGGGGCAGATTCAGCGGAGGGTGGCTCTGCGGACGGAGAAACAGTCGTTGCCGGAGAAGAGGAGGTGGCAGGTTCGGCCGTCCTGGCTGATCCACTTGGTGGGAAAGCCGGCGGTCTCGCCGGGTCCGACGTCCCACGCCTGGGTGTAATAGGCGGTGCGCCAGGGGCCCCACGGCTCGGGCGCTTCGTAGACGCCGAAGCCGCCCTGGAAGCGCGGGCCGCGCGAATCGGTGCTTTCGGGGAGGATCTGGCACCACAAGTATCGCTTCAGTGCCGCGTTGTAGCTGATTCCGGTACGATAGCAGCGGCCGGGATGGACGAAAACGGCGCCCCGCTCGCGAATGTCCTTCGTCCAGAGCGGCACGCCGGCGACGTCCAGCCCTCGGAAGAACTCGTAGGCTTGCCGCTGCCGGATGCGGTCCTTGGGCACGCGCGCCATGACCATCCGGTCGGCCGGTTCGTAGGCACTGTCGCTGTCGCTCGAATAGACATAGACAAACTCATCCCGTGCCCCGGCATAGTCCTTGCCGAAGTTCAGAAACGTCGGAGCACCGAAACTCGTCTCGAACTTCCAGTCGCACCACTGCCAAGTCCGGCTGTGGTCGCTCGACCAGGCCACCTGCGAATTGGCCACGTTTCGCACGAGCATGTACAGCACGCCATCAACGCACAGCATCCCACTGGCCTTCGGCCCGGAACGACCATCGCCCCGCCGCTCCCCCGTCTCGCTGCGGATATTCACCCCCGTGAAATCGGCTGGCCCGCCGGCAATCCTGGCCAGACCCAGACTCAGCTTTTGCTCCACCTTCGGCTCGAAGCCCCAGCCGTCCCCGTAGGCGGTATACAGATGGTCGTCGTCGGCCCAGGTGATGGGCCAGTTGTCGCTGCCGTCGGCGGCGCGACGAATCGTATCGGCCGGCGCCCATTCGATGTCACGGACAATCTCGCTGGCCGGATACGGGGCGCCGGGCCATCGGCCTCGATCCTTCACGGACAGGGCGATCGGCTCGATGAACGGCTCGATCGGCGCATAGTGCGGAGTTCGTTCGCGCCCGATGGACTTGCCCGCCCGCGCCACGACGACGTCCAGCGAGGGGATGACGACGATCAGGCTGTCGTACAGGCCCCACGACCAGTAGGCGTCGCGTGGGACGTTCTTCATCGTCCCATCGGCGTTGTTCCACCAGAGCAGGCCGTAGTGATCGGAGGCATTGCCGTACTCCTGCTGCTTGAGAACCGGCACTCCCTTGACGCCATGCGGCACGGTGCGGGCCGCATCGACGAACCACGATGGGATGAGCTGCCGGTCCTGCCATCGTCCCCGACGCAGGTAGAGTAGACCGATGCGAGCCATGGCATCGACGTTGGCATGAATACCCGAGCCGAACTCGCGTCGCGCCACGCCGTGGATTTCCTTGGGCCGGTATGCATTGGCCCGCCACCGCAGATCGTCTCGCCCGATCCCGATCGGTGAGAACACCCGCTCGAACATCACCTCCTGCAAGTCGCGCTCGTAGACCAGCGTGATGCACTCGGCCAGCCAGTTCGGACCGCCGTCGCTATAGGACCACTTCGTACCCGGCTCGAACAGCAGTTCGGTATATCCTCCGCCCTTGTCGAAACCGGCGGTCTGCGCCGCCAGGTGGAACAGCGCGATCCGCTTCAGTCGCGTCTGGTTCCTGTTGGCTTCGGGCGGAACCCCGAACTCGGGATGGTATCTGGCCGCCGGCTCATGCAGACCCGCGATCCTGCCGTCGGCCAGGGCCAGTCCGAGAGCCGTGATGCCGATTGCCTTCGTTGAGGACTTGAGATCGTACGTCTGCTTCTGATCGCCCCACCGCAAGACCACCCGCCCGTGACGGCTGACAATCCCCGAACCATCGCCCGTCAGAGCGTAGTCTTCGGCCATCGCCAGAAGCGATTCATCCATGCCCACCTCAGCAGGCGCGGCCGTTTCCCATGTCTCTGTGGGCCAGGTATCCGCCTTGTCGCGTCCTCGCGAAACGGCACAGGACGCGAAGATGCAGAGGATCACGCCAACACATGCGATCTGGTAAAGCGAGCTCCGGGCCATGGTTACGCTCCAGTCAGTGGAACCGGCGTCATTGGCGCCATCGATATGGCAATGATAAGCGATGGCGCCATGACAGACAAGAATGGAATGAAACCGTTACCGGCGGCCTGCCGGCTGCCTTAAACGGGTAGACGCAAGGACGTCAGCCAATGAAAGGGTACGACGATGACACGACAAAGACGCATTGCGACAGTCACAGTTGGGGCGGTGCTGTTCGCCCTGCTGGTTGCGCCGGTGCCCGCACAAGCCAGAACGAGTACCCGGGTGGTCATCTCGCCCGAGATCGGTTTGGGCATCTGGATCGGGCGCGACGTCGAACGACACCGCCCTTATGGCCCCCCATGCGGTCCGGTGGTGTTTCCCGGACGGTGGCCACGACCGTACGGCCCCGTGTGGATGCCCTCGCCAAGGGTCGTGGTCGTTCCGCCTCCGGTCGTCGAACCCGTTATCGTCACGCCACCGATCATCGAACCGGTGTCGACGGTGATCACCGTGTGGATCACCAACTCCAACGGATCGATGACATCCATTCAGTTGACCAGAGAAGGTCCCTGGTACAGGGGTCCACGAGGCGAGTACTACACGAGCATACCGACCAACGAGCAACTCCGAGCGGTGTACGGCTTCTGACACAGTCCCACCTGGCCCACGCACCCAACGGAAAGGGCCACGCAGCCGGGGATATCCGAAGGGAATATCCTCACGAGCAGGACGCCCCACGCAGACCAGCGTGCGGGCGTCCTCTTCTCATCGGCCCCCAAGGCGACATGCGGGGCGGTGACACCGTCCAACGCACAGCCGCACAACGACGCCGCTGTTCCGGCCTATCGCACCTTCATCACAAATGATTACACACAATACGTAGTCGCCACAATTGACGTGAGGGCCTTTGGACGCATACAATGTCCCGCGTTGCCAGTGCAAATTGAACCCTTACGATCAGTTTTCAACGGACTGAAATCAAGGCACTGGGCAGCAGGGAGGCACGGGGTGATGAAGAGAGCAGCGCTCCCATGTCTCCCTTTTTCGTCGCGAAGCGGCGTTTGCACAAGCCGAGTGCATCGCTGCGTCCGGTCCTGTTGACAGCGGACGCATCGGTGTGGCGTGCAAATGCAGAGTGCTATCGTTGAACATCAGCTTTCATTATCGTTCGGGCTGTGAGCAGGGAGGCTTGCGGCCCTTATTTTTTGGCCCGGCCGCCCTGGTTCGGCTATCCTCCGGCGGACGAACGGCTCGGTCCCCCGCCGCAAGGCGCGTGAGCCTGACCTTGACGGACGCCTTCGCCCGGGGTAACCTCTGGGGCAATGGACTTCGAGCATACGAGCGCAGCACAAGCCCCGCCGACCATACTGACGTGTGGCGACAACTACACGTACCTCTGGCACCTCGACGGTACCTGTGCTTTTGTCGTGGACCCGACCGATGCCGCGATGGTCCTGCAGACCCTGGAGACACACCGAATCGCGTTGGTCGCCGCGCTCGTGACGCATCATCATGCGGACCACACCGCCGGACTGGCCGAACTCAAGTTGCGCACCGGCTGCCGGATCGTCGGCCCCGATGCGCAGCGCATTGTCGGCATCGACTGTCTCGTTCGAGACGGCCAGTCCATCGAACTGTGTGGCCGGACCGTTGAAGTCCTTGGCACGCCGGGGCATACGCGAACCTCGGTCTGCTACTACCTGCCGCCGGCGCCCGGCGGAGAACCGGGCGACGCGTTCACGGGAGATACGCTGTTCGTCGGCGGTTGTGGCCGGCCGATGGAGTGTGACGCCGGCGTGCTGTGGACGTCCCTGCAGCGTCTGGCGGCACTGCCCGATGAGACACGGCTCTGGTGCGGCCACGACTACACAGCGGAGAACTACGAATTCGCGCTGACCATTCAGCCCGAGAACCAGGCCGTCCGACGGGGCCTGAACGAAACCAGACAGGCAGCGGCGCGCGGTCGGCCAGGCGTGCCGTCCACAATCGCCCGCGAGAAAGCAACCAACATCTTCCTTCGGGCCGGCGATCCGGCCGTACAGGTCGCTTTGGCGATGCACCCGGCCGATCCCGAGCGCGTCTTCGCCGAATTGCGGCGCCGCAAGACCCTTTTTGGTTGAACGAGAATGCGCAGATCGACCGTTTGCTATCTTGCGTTGCTGTTGTGTGCGACCGGGGGAATGTCGTGCGCGACGCTGGCGTGGTCGGAGGAGTTCGCCCCCGGCATCGAGGCAGGCATCGTCCGCAGCCCGCTGATCCGGGAGGCGTCCGGACTCGTGGCCAGCCGCAAAAACCCCGGCGTGCTCTGGATCCACAACGATTCCGGGGACGCCCCTCGCATCTTCGCCATCGACACACGGGGCAATCTTCTCGGCGTCTGCGCCGTCACCGGAGCGAACGCCAGAGACTGGGAGGACATCGCCATCGGCCCAGGGCCCGATCCGAATCAGGCGTACCTCTACATCGGCGATATCGGTGACAACGAATCCAAATATCCGTCGGTATGGGTCTACCGGGTCGCCGAACCCGAGGTCGATGTGGCCAGGCCATTCGGGCAGATTCCCATCGGTCCGGCCGAGGCGCTCGAACTGACCTATCCCGACAGCCCGCGGGACGCCGAAACCCTGCTGGTCGATCCGCTCAACGGCGACCTCTACATCATCGCCAAACGCTCGCTGTTCTGCCGGGTGTACCGAGCCGCCTTCGGCGAATCGCCGGCCGGCCCGGTCGTACTCGAACACGTCGCCACCCTGCCCTGGGGTTTCGCGGTGGCCGGCGACGTCTCGCCCGACGGCCGGCGTGTGATCGTCCGCAGTCCCTTCAACGCCTCGCTCTGGATGCGGCCGGACGGCGAACCCCTGTGGAAGGCCTTCGGCACAAAGCAGATCGGCATCCCGCTGCGGATGGAGTTGCAAGGAGAAGCCATCTGCTTCGACCACCAGGGGCAGGGCTACTTCACGATCGGCGAAGGGGCCAATGTTCCGCTCTACTACTTCGCCCTCACTTCGGGCGCAGACGATGGCGGGTTATCGGACACCGCCGTCCCGGATGCAAATCGCCCTCGGTAATTTGCCGTGCGGGCCAATCGCACCGGCCGATTCGATTGGGGCCGCGACAAGCGCATCAGGAGCACCCTGCCGGCGTTTGGATTTGTCGGAGGTTTCACTATATTTTATGTGAGGGTCGTTTTCGGCCGATCCTTGATGAGGCGGCGTTCCTGCGGATCGCCTGCGAGGGCCCCGCGGTCGCCGTCGGGCGCAATGGGACAACTGGTAGGAATCGGGAAGATGCTGGCGCGAACGACACGGCTTGAACTGCTCATCGTCAATGTGGCCATCCTCGTGCTTCTGTTCTGCAGCAAGCCGCCGCGATCCGGCAGCGCCCAAGTGCCCGATTCGGCCCCTGCCGGACACATCCGTTCTGAGACGCTCGCCCTGGACGACCCGTTTGCCCCTCAGACGCCACTCGACGAAGACGTCGAGCAGGACGGTCCCAACGCACCGGACGAAGGCGCGAACCATCCGCAGGCCCCTCGCGTGGGGTCGGTCGATGCCCGAAACATCTCGGATCTGCCGTATGGCGACGTCATGTATGGCGACGTCACCGTGCGATGGGTCTGGAATGGCACGCGATTCGTCCCGCAGAAGGTCTGCGTCGTCAAGGAAAAGGACGGCGTCAGCAGCGTCTGGAGCTTCGATCAGCAGGACAAAGCCACCGTCTCCGAGGTCTCCGACGGCCGCGGCACGGCCCCATAACCCCTGGCGCCGACAGCCGGCTGAACCGATCCAGCCGCATGGGGCACTCCCCCTTGCTCCGGACGAACCGCCCGATCCGGCGGCGTTTCTCCGTGAACTCACTGGAATTTTCACGATCTTCCTGTCTTGTGGACGGCGTTCCCATCTGCTATAAAGAACCGTGGTCGAAGGCGTCCCTGCCGCTGTGGTTGGTCTCTGCCACCGGCGGGCGGCTGTCTTCGGGCCGGTTTCGGAGGCATTGGGGTATGGATCGAGGGCCGATACAGATCGGTAAACGCGGGGGGACGGCACGTGGTCCGGCCACACACCGGGACCGAGCGCACACGCTCGTTTTCGCTTCAGGAAGGAGGTGGGTCGGCCGATAGCTCCATAGAATGGTGCGGCGAAGGCTGCCGGTGTCGACAAGGGCGTGAGCGCGCACGATCCTGCTGCTCATATCCGCCCCGCGCTTCGACACGAGCGCCCCGCCCAAGAATCTCATTATTATCTGATGGTTTGCTTGAAGGAGGACTGCTATGTGTGGACGACTGTGTTTACTGGTGGCTCTCGCGGTGGCGATGAGCCTGGGGACCGCCTACGGCGCCGTGGACCCGGACATCATTGGCTGGTGGTGGTTTGATGAAGGCGGCGGAACCACTGCGGCCGATTCATCCGGAAACGGCAACAACGGAACCCTCATGGGCGGGGCCTCATGGGCGCCGGGTTACTTCCGCACCGCCCTGCAACTCGACGGCGTAGATGGATATGTCGAAGTGCCTCACAATCCGTCGCTCAATGTCGATGGCGAGGCAACGGTGATGGCCTGGATCAACACTCCCAGGCGGGAGACCCCAGGCCAAGGCTATCAGGGCGTGATCGGCAAGGGCAATGGCACCGCCCGATCCTACAGCCTCTACACCACGCCCAACAACCTGCATTTCAGCACGGGCCCGTCGGGCGCCTACATCGGCTCGTCCAGCAGTACCGGAGCCATCCCCATCAACGAGTGGGTGCACGTTTGCGGAATGATCATCAGCAATGGGCACCAGTACTACGTCAACGGTGAAGACGCCGGCAGATTCGCAAACGGGGCCGTAGGTCCGGGCGCGGCCGACACGGAGAATCTGGTCATCGGCCGAACGCAGGAAGGCACCGGCCGCAGTTTCGAAGGCTTGATCGACGATGTCCGCATCTATCGGCGCGGCCTGACGCAAGAGGAAGTGCAACGGATCATGACGGGCAGCGACTTGACCAGCACCACCGCGGGCAACCCCGTCCCCGGCGACGCCCAGCAGGATGTGCGCCGCGACGTGGTTCTCTCCTGGACGCCGGGCGAATATGCCGCGACACATGATGTCTACTTCGGCACCGTCGCCAACGACGTCAACAACGCCAGTCGGACCAATCCGATGGGTGTTCTTGTCAGCCAGGGCCAGGCCGCGTCCAGCTACGACCCGGCCGGACTGCTCGACATCGCCCAGACCTACTACTGGCGTATCGATGAAGTCAATGCTCCGCCGAGCAACACGATCTTCAAAGGAAGCCTCTGGAGCTTTACGACCGAACCTCTGGCCTACCCGATCGCCGGCATCACCGCCACGTCCAACGGTGTGTTCGACGCGACCGCTGCACCGGAGAACACGGTCAACGGCTCCGGCCTCAGTGAAAACGACGAACATTCGCTGGCACCGGCGGCAATGTGGCTCACCAAGGCGCCGGAGGACGGCTCCGATCTCTACATCCAGTATGAGTTCGACAACGTCTACAAGCTCCACGAGCTGCTCGTCTGGAATTACAACGTCCAGTTCGAGTTGCTGCTGGGCTTCGGGGTCAAGGACGTCACTGTGGAGTACTCCGTCGACGGCGCGGAATGGGCGACCCTGGGCGACTTTGAACTTGCCCAGGCCACGGCCAAAGCCACCTACGTCGCGAACACCACCGTCAACTTCGACGGCGTCGCGGCCAAATACGTCCGCCTCAACATCAACAGCGGCCATAGCACCATGGGCCAGTACGGCCTGAGCGAGGTCCGCTTCACCTACATTCCCGTCCAGGCGCGCGAACCGCAGCCGAGCGATGGCGCCGCCAATGTGGACCCGGGCGCCGTTCTGGCCTGGCGGCCGGGCCGAGAGGCTGTCTCGCATGAGGTCTATGTCGGAACCGACGCCGAAGACCTGGCGCTGGCCGGCACCGTGGCCCAACCAACCTTCACGCCCGCCAATCTCGTGTACGGCGGCACCTATTACTGGCAGATCGTCGAGGTCGGCGAAGACGAGGCCGCCAGCACATGGGCCGGGAACGTCTGGAGCTTCTCGACCAGCGCATACGCCGTTGTCGATGACATGGAGAGCTACACCGACGACATCGATGCCGGTGAGGCCATTTTCGACACATGGGTCGACGGCTGGGTCAACAACACCGGATCGACGGTAGGCTACCTTCAGACGCCGTTCGCCGAGAGGACCATCGTTCATAGCGGTCGGCAGGCCATGCCGCTGTTCTATGAGAACACTGGTGGCGTAACCATCGCCGAGGCCGTGCGCACATTTGCGACACCGCAGAACTGGACCGCACGCGGTCTCAAGAGCCTCTCGCTGTATTTCCACGGCACCGCCGGCAACACCGGGCAGTTGTACGTCAAGATCAACAACACCAAGGTCGTCTATGACAGCGATGCGGCGGACATCACCCGAGGTGTCTGGCAGGCATGGAACATCGATCTGACGACTGTCGGTGCGAATCTGAGCAGCGTCACGTCGCTGACGATCGGCATCGACGGCGCCGGCGCCAGGGGCACGCTGTACATCGACGACATCCGACTGTATCCGAACGTGCCGGAGTTCGTCACGCCGGCCGAGCCGGGCACTGGGAGTCTCGTCGCGCGGTATGCCTTCGACGGCAATGCCAATGACAGCTCCGGCCGAGGCCGCAACGGCACGGTGCAGGGCAGCCCGACTTATGTCGCCGGCAAGGACGGCCAGGCCATCGCACTCGACGGCGTCCGACAGTATGTGGTCGTCGAGACCGTCGGCATCACCGGTGCCGCCCCGCGGACCATTGCCGGATGGGCCAAGGCCGACACGACCTCGATCACGGCCTGGGCCAACGTATTCGGCTTCACGGGGCCCAGCGGCAACGGCGGCCACTTCGACATCGAGGCCGTCGGCACCAGTGGCACTTCCGCCACGCTGGGCTACTACGGCCTGCACCGTTACGGCTGGGAGTTCAACATCCTCCCGATCGACCTGGAATGGCACCATCTGGCGGCCTCGTTTGACGGCACGACCGTGCGCTGGTATGGCGACGGCCTGCTGATCGGCAGCGACGACGTGGACAACGTCAACACGCCGGGCCCCTTCCATGTGGGCAAGCGCCAGGACAATGAGGTCTTCTTCCCCGGTGCCGTCGATGAAGTGCGCGTCTACAGCGAAGCGCTGGCCGACGGCGAGATTGCCTGGCTGGCTGGAAGAAGGGCCCCTATGCACAAACCCTTCTGAGACATTCGACTACAGTGCGTCCGGCCCGCTCTCTGAGCGGCCGGGCGAGATGAACTGGATCGATTCGGGGCCTGTGTCCGCGTGGCACAGGCCCCAAGCTTATTCGGGCCGCCGCCCGTCGGTCCAGGCAATTGACGCTTGCCCTGCCCGGTGGGTCGTTGGTACAATGGCGCCGGTATCGGAAACCATCGGTTCCTTCTGGTAGGAGAAAGGCATATGGGCCTCAAGCGAAACGCCTTCACCCTCATCGAACTGCTCGTCGTGATCGCCATCATCGCCATCCTCATGGCCATCCTCATGCCCACGCTGGGCCGGGCCCGCGAACAGGGCAAACGAATCGCATGCCTGAACAACCTCAAGCAGATGACAATGGGCTGGATCCTGTACGCCGACGACAACAACGACAAGGTCGTCCCGGCCAATACGGGCCTCTCGAACGCCTGGGTTCTTTGGCGCGAGCCCACCACGCCGGAGGAAACCCGAATCGAGGGAATCCGACAGGGAGGGCTCTTTCGCTACTGCCCCGAGCCCAAGCTGTACAAGTGCCCCACGGGCGTTCGCGGCGAGGTCGTCACCTACGCCATCACCGATGCCATGAACGGCTACGATGGGATTCCCGGGACGTCGAAGTTGATGGTCTACCGCCGGATGCAGATCAAGCGGGCCGATGAGAGAATCGTCTTCCTCGACGAAGGCCGGCTCAGTCCCAATAGCTGGACGCTCTGGTACGATCAGGAACGGTGGTGGGATCAGGTGACAGCGCGTCACGGCGACGGCACCAATTTCGGCTTCGCCGACGGCCACAGCGAGTA
This sequence comes from Phycisphaerales bacterium Planc_01, assembly GCA_001603075.1. Taxonomy (GTDB): domain Bacteria; phylum Planctomycetota; class Phycisphaerae; order Sedimentisphaerales; family Anaerobacaceae; genus Anaerobaca. The sequence continues at coordinate 11,746 of LVBB01000154.1, forward strand.
CTGGAAATGGAAAGACCCGCGCACGCTGGACGTCGCCAAGGCAGACTACAACTACTGGCAGAACACCGGCCGCAACGGTGCCGAGGCGACGCAGCCCGGCAATGAGGACTTGCACCGCGTCCAGCGAGGTGTCTGGACGAAGCTGGGCTACGAGCCCTGATCGGCGATTTGTCTCCTACGAATCGCCGTCGTCGAAGTAGCGATACAGCGCCTCGCAGAGTTGGGCCCCGAACAGTTCCCAGTTCGTCGCCGAGGGGTAGTCGTCGAGGCCCGCGATCCAGTTGCCGTTCAGCTCCAGAACGCAGGCATCAATTCCGAACCGCTCCAACAGCCCTTCGCCGATGCTTCCGGGGTTGCGGAAACTTGCCGTCGTGCTGCCCTCCGTGAACCAGGTGTGCTCTCGCAGCATGGCTTCGAGCCTTGCCATCTTCGCGAGGTAATCTTCCAGGTCGATGTCGGGACGGCTGACGTGCAGCTTACCGGAGTTGTCGTTGTGCAGGTCGATCATCAACTGAGCCGCTCGCCCTCGCTTCACCATTGATGTCAGCCAGGTTTCGAGGGCGTGGTTTTCCGGGTTGGTCTGCGGGTCCGGCGGCCGATCCCACTTGCGGTTCAGATCGGCGCCGAGCACGTTGAACCGCGTCCAGCCGCGGGCGACGCCGTCCTTGTTGGCCATCGGCATCACATAGACACAATAGCGACGCAGGCAGCGCCGCGCCTCGGCGTCGTCTCGCAGCAGGCGATCGATCAGGCCCTGGACCACCCAACTACCGCCCGGCTCCCACGGATGGGCCCGCGCCCGCAGCAGGACGCCATGCGGCGCGTCGGTGCGGCCGACGCGGATGATCTCCAGCTCCCGCCCTTCGACCGTCTTGCCGATCGTCTTGATCTCCACGTTCGGATTCACAGCAATTCGCTTCTTGAGCGCTTCGAGATCGGACAAGCGATACGGCTCCAGACGGGCGACGTACAGAGAGCCGGTGTCGACCGTTACGCCAAATCGCAGACAGTTGTCTCTGGTGGTCTCCAGGCGGATGACACGCCATGTCTTGGCGTCCTCGGAAACGAACCCGATGGTTCGATTGTCGAGCGGAGAGCCCTTCTTGCCATTCCAGACGTTGTCGAAATTGTGCAGTACGAGCGTCAGCTCGGCGCCGGGGACCGCCTGAATCTCGAAGAACCAGTGGCCGTTGGCCCGATTGGGCGAGGACCGTTCGTGATCGTAGATGAGGTAGACGTGCACCACGCCATCGGAACCGATCTGCCAGTGCAGAGGCGAAGCGTTCTCGAAGCTCGTGTTGATGTAATGGAGCGGCGACGACCCGTTCACAGTCTGACCTTGAGCCACCACACTCCAGGCCAGCACCAGCAACACCGAGCCGTACCGGGCAACACTGTGTCTTGCGTTCGGCATGTCTTTGTCCTCAAGCCGTTTGACGACTGACCGCGTTAGTGTATCACGAGGCCACTGGCCGAGCAATCGTGGGCAAATCCGCTTGACCCCGGGACGTGGATCGATAGGATGGACCACCTTTCGGGCGGTGTTTCCACGATGGGCAGATTGGGGATTCTCCATATGGTCTCTTCGGATCGACAACGGGGTGTGATCTTCGACATGGACGGGGTGCTGGTCGACAGCGGCTGGGCCCATCGGCAGGCGTGGTTCGACCTGGCGGCGGCCGAAGGACTGGAGATGTCCGATGAGTTCTTCAGCCGCACGTTCGGCATGCAGAACGACACCATCCTGCCGATGCTGCGGCCGGACATCTCGCCGAGCGAACTGGATCGCCTCTCCGACTGGAAGGAACGCCGATACCGCGAACTCGTCCACAGCCGGCCCAAGGCCGCTGAAGGCGTGCTCGTCCTGCTGGGCGATCTCAAGGCCAACGGCTTTCGGCTGGCCATCGGTTCGTCGGCGCCCAGGGCGAATCTCGACGTCTTCTGGGGACCGCTGGGTCTGGGCGACTACTTCGAGGCCGCTGTGACCAAAGAGCAGGTGGTCGAGGGCAAGCCGGCCCCGGAGACGTTCCTGAAGGCAGCCACGGCGCTCTCTCTGGTCCCCGAGCGATGCGTCGTCGTCGAAGACGCGGTGCACGGGGTCCAGGCGGCCAAGGCCGCCGGGATGCGCGCGGTCGCCGTGACGACGACGCGAAACCGCCGGGAGTTGTTCCAGGCCGACCGCGTCGTCGACAGCCTGGCGGAACTGAACGCCGACGATTTTGCGGCGATGTTGAATTCGGGCCGTGGCACGGCATGAAGACCTACCTCAAATTGTGGCTGACGGCGATGTTCTGGGCCGGCGCGTTCATCGCCGGAAAGCACGTCTCCGATCACCTTGGTCCGTTTGCCATCGCGTTTCTGCGGTTTGCCCTGGCCTCCGTGCTGCTCCTTGCGATGGTTCGACATCAGTACGGCACGCTGCCTCGGCCGGACCGACAGCAAACCCTGGCCGTCCTGCTGCTCGGCGCTATCGGCGTCTTCGCCTACAATGCGTTGTTCTTCAAGGGCCTCAGTCTCATCGAGGCCGGCCGCGCCTCGGTCATCGTGGCCACCAGCCCGGCCTTCATTGCGGTCGGCTCGGCGGCGTTCTTCAAAGAGCGGCTGGGCTGGGTCAGATCGTCCGGCGTGGTGCTGTCGGTCCTGGGAGCGGCGGTGGTCGTGTCCCGAGGCAACCTCAGACAGGTCCTGGCCGGCGGCGTCGGTCTGGGCGAAGCAATGATCTTCGGCTGCGTGCTGAGCTGGGCCGCCTATTCGCTGCTCGGCAAGACCGTCATGCGCGACCTCTCGCCCCTTGTGGCGGTGTGCTACTCCATCGTAGCCGGGTCCGTCGCCCTCTTCGCCGCGGCGTGCTTCGATGGACTCGGGCACGACATCGCCCGGGCCACGGCCCTTGACTGGCTGGCCATCGTTTATATGACAGTCTTTGCGACCGTTCTTGGCTTCGTCTGGTTCTATGAAGGCGTTCGCGAGATCGGCCCGACGCGGGCCAGTCTGTGCATCAACTTCGTCCCCGTGTTCGCGGTCCTGCTGGCCTGGCTGTTCCTGCACGAGCCGCTGACCATCTCTCTGGCCCTCGGCGCCGCCCTCGTCCTGTCCGGCGCCTATCTGACCAACCGTGTCTCCCAAAGGTGAGTCGGACAGGCTTGACACACCCACGCTATGGTTTCATAGTAGAGGCCGATCGCCGAGAAGGAAACGGATCGCAGCATGTCCGAGGCATGATAGACACTGTATTTGCACAGTTCTGTTGAGGACATCAGGATGAGCTGGACGCTGGAACGCATGTTCTACGGGAACAAGAACGGACTCGATCTGAAGAGCATGTGGGACTTCCTGATGCGAGGCTATTACTTCATTCCCCGCACGCTCTTCAAGGACTACTACCGGGCCGTCGTCTACACAGGCGACACCAATGAGGTCTACCGGCGCGTGGAGAAACCGTTTCCCGATGCGATCAAAGCTCAGAGACCATCGGGCAAGTTCGCCCTTCACCTCTCCGGAGGGTTCGACTCCTCGATCCTGGCTAAACTCTACGACCGTGACGATGCGGATTATATCCATCTGACCGGTCCCGAGTCCGGCAAGGCGCGCGCTCTGGCCGCCACACTCACCGGGACGCTGCGCGAGATTCAGATTGCGCCCGAGGACTTCATTCAAGCGGCGGAGGAGATGATTCACCGTCTGCCTGAGCCTTATCCTTTTGAAGACGTCGTCTATGCGTACATCGCCAGCAAGAAGGCCAAAGAACTGGGCCATTCACTGATCGTCGCCGGCGATGGCGGCGACGGCATCTTCGGAGGCGCGTGCGTCGGCCCCTACAGCCGAAAGGCCATCGTTGCGTGGAAGACCATCGATCCGACCCGCCTGCTCGGTCTGCAGGTTCATCAGCCCTTCATGCATACCGCATTGTACGCCTGGTCCAAGGCCATGCTGGACCCCAAACTCACCGGCTGGAGCAAGCGATTCGCTCAGGACTACTGCCGCCAACTCGGCATGCCCGATGAGGTTACAGGGCAGAAGAAGACGTACTGGGCCGGCTCCCTCGGCACCCGAACCAGTCCGAAGGTCCTGGCCCATATGCAGGCTGTGGTGGACGACTCAGACTACAAGTGGATCAGGCAGTTCGAGTTCACGCAGAAACCCACAGCCGATCTGCTGTTCCGTCAGTACGGCCTGGTCAAATGGCTCCAGGCCAACTACAAGGAGCGACTCAATGCTTATGAGATCCGAGAACTGTCACAGGGCGTCCAGCAGGTAAGTGCGACCGAGAGAAGACAGGTTCAGACCGCTCGACGCAAAGAGCTCATCTGTCGCTATTGCCCGCGCGGGGCGATCAACATGGCGCGCCGCATGAGAGACCGGATCGTGCGATGCTGACGTCACGATCCTGCACGGGACGATAGAGCACAATCGACATCCGTCATCCTGTCTATGACGATCGAACGACATCTGGCGAATCGGCGGTCCATCGGGCGGATCGCTTTGCGGCGTCCGGATATCCCGTTCCGCTGCGCAAGTGCGCCAGGTAGCTTTCCGGATTGTCGAGCAACATCGCCCTTTCGCGTTCCCAGTCTTGCCGATCATCGGATCGACACCATCTCTTTATGCGTCCCGAGAGATGGCTTCGAAGCGTCTTTCGAAACCCCTCCGGGATCGTGAGGACCGAGAACCTGGCCATGGCGCCGACGAGACCGCGCCGCTGAGAGGGCCGAACGGTATAATCCACGCCGTTCTGCTGGTCGACCACCGCTGCGGCCATAAGGTGGAAGATCATGTCGCCGTGAATCATCCCAAACAGTGCATGATTGCCACCGCGATTGGATCGGACCAGGGGATGCCACGTCAACCCTTCCACGAAGATCCGGAAACCGTAACCGACGCCCGAGCCTCGGCCGTGCGGATATGCCTGGCAGTACCGCTGGTACTCCGGCGAATCGCTTTCCGCCTGCGTCAGCAGCAACCTCGGCTGGTACTGGCGGTAGAACTCGCACGAGAACAGGATCCCGGCCGTCAGAGGCTTGTAGTCTTCTTTCGTATCTCGCACCGCCCCGGCCAGCACACACCGATCGGACAACGCAGCCATCAGCTCCCGGTCCCAGCCTTGTCGAACCGGGAAGGAGTCCACGTGGAACATGGCGACGTGCGTCACCCCGTCATCGATTGCCTGGCGGATCAACTGTTCGAGATACCACGAGTGCTCGTACTTGCTGTCCAGATACGCCAGGCCTTTCGTCGCCACCTGGTCCTGCTCGAAGGGGAGAAGCCCGCTGCCGGGCACGTACGGTTCGCACGGACAGATCTTGACTCGCGGGTTGGCTTCGAGCTTCTTGCGGAACTGCGGCAGCAGGCGGTTGACGCCGGCATAGATGGTATACGGCGTCGTCGTGTTCTTCTCGATCTGGCTCAGGTGCAGGTCGAGGAGTCTCTCGTTCCTCTCACTGACCATGTACACGACCGCAATGCCCAGCCTCATGCCATCACCCTTTCAACATCCTTGTCCACCGGCCGCAGCCCCCTTGAAACGGCCGATGACGAAGAGATCCCTCTCTACGACGACACGGCATGAGACTCGTCACGAGCCAATGTGTACAGGCGATAATCCAAACGGCGGGCATCGTAAACGACATCCTCCATGAAGATCTTCTGGTCCTTGGCCACATTGCGTTTCAGTCTCACCTCGTCCGCCAGACAGATCGGCAATCCGCTGTGCGTTTCGTTCTCCGAGCAGTTCTCGATCAAGCCGTAGCAGGCATACCCTCCGATTCCGTCCAGCGCCTCACCCTTGCGCAAATCCCGCTTGGCATAGGCATAGACGTTCGTCCGGAATCCGGCGGTCGGCTGGAGCAGGGCTTCGTGGTCGAGAAACGCCTCGGCCACACACTGCATCGCCTCGACATGACATAGATGATACGGCCGGTTGAACACGAAATACGGGCCGGTGCCCATCTGCGAGGGGAAGTAGTTCATCATCGCCTGCTGGAATGGACTGTCCGACCGGGCGACGACGAAGACGCCGCCATAGGGTTTCGAGCCCAGAACGTAATCGACCACGGCGCGCCGGCCCTCATAGATCCGGTCGAAATCGAAGTGGTCAAACACCTCCAGCAGGTCCTTCGTTTGGGGCCCGTGCATCCCCGGCTTGTCCGTTTCCAGTCCCAGAGCGTTGGCCACGAGAGCCATCTCGACGGACAGCTTCGTCCCATCGGTATACGCGGTGCACATCTTGTAGTCGAGAAACCGCTTGTCGGCCTCCGGAACGATAGAGGTCGGATTGGCGTAGCGATCGAGGAATCCCTTGATGTTGCCGGCCATGACCAGCTCGAACCCCCAGAGGGTGACCTCGTCCACCAGCCGCTTGATCACGCCCGGCTGGTCTCCGTCGCAGGTCGTGTAGACGACCCCGTTCTTCTCCGCCAGGTTCATCAGGTAGGGACCGAAGATCAGGTCCGACTCGGCATTCATCATGACCACGTGGACGCGATTCTCCAACGCCACAGCCGCGAAATGGCCGCCGCCGGCCACCGCGCTGGACGACTCGATCAGCACATCCACCGACTCACACCGCGCCAGCAGCTCGCCGTCCTCGACCACGCCGATGGTGCCCCGTGCAATGCAATCCTGCAGATCCGGGAGGTTCTTGACGATACGGTGCGCACAACCGAAGGCCGAGCACGCGCCTGCAGCCTTGTCGACCTTGATGTCCGCCACCGCAACGCATTCGATGCCGGGCGTGATCCCGCACTGATACAACAGCGCCTTGCCAGTGTGACCGGCCCCGATGATGGCAACACGGATAGGTTTGGCCAGAGACTTGAGCCTCGAGAGAGTGTCTGCCATAAGATCCATCTCCGACAGAACCGCATCCAAGCCACAACGCTCGACGACATGAACGGCCGGATGCGCCGCTGTCCTAAGGGGAGAATAAACACCAGGAGATTCCGCTGTGCATCTCCCCTTTCCTATATCGGCACAGCGAATACCGTTCGATGAGCAAAACGGGTGCGACTTCTCACCCCGCTGCTCACACACCAAGTCCAGATCACCTGCCGGGACTCGACCCCACACGGCCGACGATCTTATCGGCCCCCATCGGATTTGGCAATGGGCAATTCCCCTATCCTGCCAAATTCCTGCGAATGCCGCTTCATCAATCTCGATACGGTCGGATCGCCGATCTGCCTGACGTACGTCCCGACAGACGGGGAGGCGGCGACCGTCTCGCAGTGGCCCCGAAGACCGGTTCATTCCCTCAGTTGCGACCAGAGCAGATTCCGCAGGGCGCCGCTGACCGCCGGCAGGGGAACGACCGTGACCTTGGTATCGCTCAGCGTCCCGTCGATGGCGACCGAGGCGACCCCGGTCTGCATGGAGGCCATGAGCCGGTCCAGTTCCCTGACGCCGGGGAGCCGAACGCCCCGGAGCACGCGGGTCGACCCGACCGCGTAGCCTTCGACCGGGCTCTGGCCGGCCAGTGTGAAATCGACGATCTGCCCGGCCCCACGGATTTCCACGCCACGGTTAAAATAGGCAAAGCTTGGAATTCGAATGCGGGTGCCGTCAAAACGCAGCTTGACCTGGCCGGTGCCCTCCGGCTCGGTCTGGCCGAGCCCCAGACTCAGCGTGTCGTAGAGCGTCCGGACGATCGGAGCGTCCACCAGATCGGACCGCGTGATCTCCAGGTCGGCCTGCCCACTGAGGTACCGCCAGTCCGTACTGGTCAGAATGGTCGTGCGGCCCCCCAGTCTGCCGACAACCTTATCCGTCGCATCGCTCGATACGAACTGGCCCAGATCGATGTCGTTGAAATCCACGACCGCGGTGAGATAGACCCTCTCGGGACCGGGCCTGGCCCGCGCCCATCCTTTGGCTACCCCGCCCAGCACATGAGCATCCATCCGGTCGACCACGAACCGGTTCGGACCCACATAGGCCACGATGTGACAATCAGCCAACTGCGCCTGCGCGAAACGCCCGTCCGGAATCTGGGCGTGGAGTTCCACACGCAAAGGCTCCAACGGGCGCAGCGTCTTGTCCGCCTCGACCGCATCGAGTGTCCCGGAGAGCCGGCCGGCGAACTGGGCGGCTTGCGGCCACCAGGGCGTCAGCGCATTGGGCTCGATCCCCTGCCATTGCATCCGTCCGGTGCTGCCGGTCCATTGGTCCAGCGGCACACGCGCCGAGCCTTCCACCAGGCCGCCGAGCAAGTCGCAGCGGAACGCATGCACGTCCAACGTTCGTTCGCGCAGCCGGGCCGAGGCGCTGAGGCGTCCGAAATGCTCGTCGGCGACAACCAGCAGGCCGGAAATCGTTGCCTCTCCATCAAGCGACTTCTTCTGCACGTCCACCGTACCCTTTGCTTCCGTGTCGGCCAGTAGCCGGACGGCCTGCGGCTCCCATTCGAGAGGCCATTGCGTGGTCTTGAATTCGATGGACAGCCGCTGCGGCTGATCCAACCGGAACTGCATCGACCCCAGCGCCTGACCGCCCTCCTGTTCGAGACGAATCTCGTCCAGCCTCGCCAGACCATCGGCGATTCGCAACGTGCCGCGCCCCTGCCGGGCCTCGAACGGCGGGATGCGCAGATCCGCGATCTCCCAGCTTCCATAGGCAAGTGCCTTGTCCATCGCGAAACCAGGCACCGCCAACTGCAAGCGAGCCTTGGCCTGCCCCTGGTACTTCAGCGGCGAGCCCGCCATTTCGGCAGCCGCCTGAAGCGACAGATTGTCGATCATCAAGGCAAGCTGCGTCAGAGGTTTGGACAACTCGTGTCGCCCGCTGAGCTGCCATCGCCCACCGAGCAGGTCAAACGATTCCGTGGCGATCTGGACATACTCGGCATTGACCGTTCCCTGCAATGGGACGCTCATCTGAGGCACCGTTTGTCGCCCCAATCGCACGCGGCGGCCGGCAATCGCCCCGCCGAACCGCAGGTCCATCGGGCGAACCTGTCCTTCGACCTCGACCTCGCAGGTCCACTGCCCCGGCGTCTCGGTCGCGGACTCCGCAGAGCCGCTGCGTCGATCCGACCACCTCGCCGAGAGATGGGCCCCATGGATTTCGCCCGAAGGCAGGCTCAGCCTGCCCTTGGCGGTGGCCAGGCGATCGCCCTTCGTGATGCCCAATTCGGATATGACCGCCTCTTCGCGGTTGCCCGAACCGTGAATGCGGATGTCCAGATCCGGACCCTGCCCGCTCAACGGTTTGACACCTTTGGCGTCAACCTGGACCCGCCATTGGAGCGTCTGGACATCCAATTCGGCCGCCGCATCGATCCGCTGGGTGTCCGGCAGCTTCAACGACGCCAATTGGACTTTCGGCCAGTCCAGCGCAACCTTGAGGCCGGCGCCGCTCAGATCGACCTGACGGGCCCTGCTCGTCCAGACCAATTCCTCGGCCGACGCCTCCCACAATGTCTTTCGCCAGTCGCCGCCAGCCCCTCGAATCTCCGTATCGACGCGCAGCTCCCCGACGGGATTCCGCACCGTCAGGGCCGTCCGCAACGTCATCTCCTTGCGTCCCGACAGCGGCGACTTGATCGCCACTCTGGCGGTACCGTCGTGCTCGCCGCCCTGTCCGCGAAGGCTGCCCGCCCAGTTGGCGGACCATTCTCCGCCGCGTTGATCGAAGTCCCAATGGCCGCTGATCTGCGCGGCGCCCGAATCGGCGGCGACCACCAGTCGATCGGCCTTGGCGGCGTCGCGATCGAGCCGGACGTTGCCGGCCGTGAAACGGAGGCTCTGTCCGGCCAGATTTGGCTCGATCACCGCCAGGTCCTGAGGGGTCAGGACCAGACCGTCGCCCTGCAGGATCACATCCACCGCGCCGGCAACGACCGCGACGCCGATATCGAAGCGATCCAGCCGCAACGTGCCGGCCAGACCATTGTCCCGAACCTGTCCGGTCCATCGCCCGGAGACTTGAATCGATTGGAGATCGGCCATCCGCATCATGCCGAGTGGCAAATCGTTGGGCTCGATGTGGAAATCGACGCGATGGGGCCAGTTGCCGCCCTGCGCCAGTTCCCCATGCAACCGGGTCCCCTTCGGCGCCTTGAGGCTGAATCCCCAGGCCGAAAGACCGTTGCTCGTGCCAAACACATCGACGGGACCAACGGTCTGCACGTCTTCGTTGGGCTCGGCGATCCGGACAAGCGCCTCGCGCACGTCCACGCGGGGCAATGCAAACGTCCCTCGCCTGTCCGGAGCCCGGTTGGCGTGGGCGATGAGCCGGGCGACCACATCCTGGACGTTCCACCGGCCGTTCGCATCCCGCCGGAGATCGAGTTGCGGCCTGTCGACCCGGACGGAATCGAGTCCCAGCGATCGCGTAATCGCAAGCAGAGGAATCGAACGATGCGACAGGTCCACCGTCTCGACCCGGAGCACCTGCCCCTCGCTCAACGGCGCCGTTACGGCCAGCTCGCCGATCACCGTTCGCCCCATCCATCCCACCGACAGCGATCCGGCCGTCACGTCCAGGCCCAACTGCTCGCCGGCGGCGCGCAGAATCCACTGCCGGGGCAGATCCGTCATCAGAACGATCTGCGTGGCCAAGCCTGCCAGCAGCAGGACCACAAGGAGAACGATGGAGATTCGAATCGCCCAGCGGCGCATCCGTCGATCACTCCTCATACATGTCCATGGTTACGGCCGCCACATCAATCGACCTGATGGTCCACCGGCGGGATTGTGCCGATGGTCCGTGGACCGAACCCGAACAGCCACCAGTCGTCGCGGAAGGCCTTGCCGACCGACGGCCCGGAACTGTCAACGACCTCCCCGGTATCCGCCCAGTAGGCCACATAGGCGACGCTGGCGAAGCCAATCTGTTTGATCGATTTGGTAATGGCAATCTCCGGTGTCACAATGCTCGCCACGGGGACTCCGGCGCCGGCGGCCGCCGCGGCGGCAGACGTCCCGATCGACGGAATGCCCAACAACGTCTCGTACCGGTCGATGCCCACCCCGCCGCTTCGCACCTCGAGCACAATCTCCGCCTGCTCGCGTTTGGCCGAAATTTGCACACCCGATAGAAGCAGCTTGGCACGGAGTTCTCCCACAACGAACTCCTTCTCCGCCGCGGCGAAATACGTGTCCTCCACGAAGATCTTGTGGCCGCGCAGGACAACGAACGAGAAGGGCTTGACGGCCTCGATGGCCGCCTGCGAGAGGAGGAACTGCTCCGTCGCCGTGCGCGATGGGTCGGTAATGCGGAGACTGGCGCAGCCGCTCAGGACCATCAACGCGCAGACCAGCCCAATCGACAATGCGCCCACCGAGCGTCTCAGGTATGCTGCCAACGCGCCGCCAAGACGTTTGCCCACTCCCATAGGGGTCACCTTCATTCCATTTCCGTTCCGTCGATCCGAAGTCACGGCTCGAAGCCCAGCTGGACACCGGGATCGTCCTATACGTCGCCGGAGAACGGCGAGTGCGTTGAGGACGAACCGTACAGCCACGGATCTCCATGGCATCCATACAGACGGCACTGTACCAGAATCAAGCATCCAGATCAAAGAATCCCTGGGCGCCTCTCGCAGCGACTTGAAAGATGCGCCGCGGCGCGATATCCTGTCGGTACAGGGAAGGTTCGTCTTCACAGCGAGCCAATCCCGACGATCCGGAGAAGGCAGTGATGAAGCGCCGTGCGTTCCTGAAAGGCTGTGCTGTATCGTTGGCGGGCTTGGCCCGGCCCGACGTGTTGTCGCCGAGGGTCTGCGCCGCCCCGCCGGCCGGGATGCCGGATACCTCCGGTATGAACGTGCTGCTGATCCTCGTCGAGGGCCTGACGGCCAACGCCATTGGCTGTTACGGCAATCCAGAGGTCCGAACCCCGAACCTCGACCGCTTCGCAACGCGAGCAATGCGATTCACCCGATGCTACTGCCAGACACCGATGAGCGGCCCCTCGCGCAATTCGCTTCTCACGGGCCTGCGTCCCGACCCCGTCGGCGCCGTGTCCGATGGCCCCCCCGCAGGGGCACGGTCATTGCCGGAGATGCTTCGCCAGTACGGATTTCGTGACGTAGGAATCGGCCAACCGTCTACCGGCTCACGACGGCGCGGCATATCCGACCGTACCGGGCGCTGTCACGACGTTCGCAGACGTCGCAGCGAGACAGACCAGAAACGCCGGGAGCAGTCCACGAGTCGAAGCGTCACGAGAGTCCTTGCCGAATCCGCCGAGGAAGGGTCCCCATTCTTCATGTCGGTGGATGCCTTGTCGCTTCGTATGCCGCTGCGATGCCCTGCGACCTTTCTCGACCTGTACGATCCGAGTCGCATCCCGCGTCCCCAGGCCCCTACCTGCCAGGACCGCGACATCCCTGCCGTCGCCAGGCGATTCGGCCGCGACGACATCTCGCTCGGAAGCGATGACGACGGCCCCATGTCGGAGGAGGTCACTCGCACGACCGTTCTGGCATACTACGCTTGCGTTTCTTTCGTCGATGCGCAGATTGGAGCTGTGCTCGACGCGCTCGATCGATCGCCACAGTGCAGCGACACCATCGTCGGCATCCTCAGCTATCACGGGTTCCATCTGGGCGAACACGGGCTCTGGGGAGCGAGAACGCTCTTCGAGCAATCCACCCGTGTTCCCCTGCTGGTCCGCGTGCCGGGCGTTACCACGCGCCAAACCGTATGCGACGAGATCGTTGAACTGGTGGACCTGCTGCCGACTGTTTGTGACCTTCTGGCCGTCCCGGTGCCGGACGGAACCGAGGGCAGAAGCTTCGGCCCGCTGTTACACGACCCGCTGCAACCCTGGAAGCGAGCGGCGTTCACGGTCTGCGCTGTGGACGATCATATCGGACGGTCTGTGCGAACCAAACGCTGGCGCTATGCCGACTGGCAATCCCGCACGACCTCGTTGCGCCAGTTCGAGCTCTATGACCTTGACACCGATCCGTGGGAACAGATCAACCTCGCATTGCATCCCGACTATCGCAACGAGCGCACGATCCTGGCGAATCTCCTTCAGCGTGGCTGGAAGGCCGCCCAGTAGCCCACGCCTCACGACATCATCCTGAGATCTCGGCGCAAAGCTCCCGTCGAATCACGACAGAACGCAGACATCGGCCGCGTTCGTCCGAGAAGAAAAAAAACCACACCAATTGTCTTCCGTTCCATCCGTCACACCCGCCGGGCAGGAGGAAAAAATCATGACCTTGCCGCTTGCGTTGCGAACTCGTTTCCTGTATAATACAGGCGACACTTTTTGGGGTGGTGTAAGCTATGAATGAAATAGTCCTGACGGTTTTCGTGATGCTTCTGTTCCTTTCAGGCGTCACAACCCAATAGGCCTGAGGGTACAGGGGACATTCGAATAGGTTCGTGATCGGCGCCTCGTCCGACGAGACACGTTCTCTTCGGTCCAGTCAGCGTCCGACAGATTGGTTCTCGCATCCATCGGACCAACCCACTTTCACATGCCGGCTCCCCACGGCAGTGCCGCCATCTGCCCAGCTCGCCTGTAGCCACTCGGCCCGCCGGCGGAGGCCACACGCTGCGTCCGAGAATTTCCTTGATCGCCCCGGACCGATCTGCCATAATGAAATGCGGTTTCTAACGTTAGCATGCCGGGTTAGACAGGCTTTGGCGTTCTCACAGGAGGACAGCCGCGTCGCGACCGGCACGGCGGAGAATCGGCCGATATCCAGGCCACGACGAGATATGGCAGGCGCAACGCACAGTGAACAGCGAATCGGCACATCCCCGCCCGGAGTGCATCGCCAGCCTGCCAATCGATCACGCCCTTCAACATCCGCACCGCACAGGAAGGAGGAACATGCCCGGGTCTGATAGCGATCGCCCCCAGGCAAGCACGAAAAGCGTCGCCGACTGAAACGTCCTCAAGACCCCCGGTATATGCGGTGATCGAGGCCGGGGCGGCATCGGCACAAGAGCACTACATTGGCGCACGATGGGGCGCTGGAGCAGTAATTTCTACTGGAGGATTGTCATGGTTAGGAAAGTGTTTTGTCTCGTCTTTTTAACCCTTTCGATTGGACTGACGACGGCTGGGCCGGCGGCAGCCGATCTCCTCGCCTGGTGGACGTTCAACGAAGGCGCCGGCACGACCGCCGCCGACGTCTCCGGCAACGGGCACGACGGCACTCTCAACGGTGACGCGACCTGGGCGGCCGGCTATCTCGGCGGCGCGCTGCAACTCGACGGCTCCGGCGACTACGTGATGTGTGGCCTGCTGGACATCGACACCGCCGTAACAGGCGGCATGACGGTCACCGTGTGGATCAACAAGCCCGCCGGGGGAGACTACAAGATGTGCAGTAACCGCCAGGCCGACAACGCTGCCGGCGGAGGCTTCACGTGCTCGATCTACAATGACCGCATGGAGATGGACATTTGCAGCGCTACGGCGCGAAACCTCAACCGGGACAGCGACGGCCCCACCATCCCTGGTGACACGTGGACCCATCTGGCATGGGTCCTCGACGACGCCGGTGACATGTTCCACGAGTATCACAACGGCGTGCTGGTCGATTCCTCGTCGGAAGCCGTCTCCGTCGGCCTTTCGACGCAGAACTTCCGCATCGGCGCGGATTCTCCGAGTCTCGGACACTACTTCAGCGGCCTGATCGACGACCTGCGCGTGTACGATCATGTCCTGACCGAGGCGGAGTTGGCCGGCGTCATGGCGGGCAAGGCCCCCGGCTTCGAGACGGCTGCCGACCCGAGGCCGGCAAGCGGCGCCACCGACGTGCCGCGTGACACGGTCCTGAGCTGGACCGCCGGCGAATTCGCCGCGACGCACGACGTCTACCTCGGCACGACGTTCGAGGACATCGACGCCGCCGATCGCGTCAACCCCATGGCGGCGCTCGTCAGCCAAGGCCAGGGCAACACCACATATGTCCCCGCCGAGGTCCTGCAATTCGGTCAGACCTACTACTGGCGCGTCGATGAGGTCAATGCGGCCCCGGACAACACGATCTTCAAGGGCGAGGTCTGGAGCTTCACTACCGAACCTCTGGCCTACACGATCCAGGGCGTCGTGGCAACAAGCAATGCGACATCGGGCGCTGGCGCCGGGCCGGAGAACACGGTCAACGGCTCCGGTCTCAACGCCGCCGACGAGCATTCCCTCGCTTCGGAGGACATGTGGCTGGCCGCGTGGGACCAGAGCGAGCCTTTGTGGATTCAGTTCGAATTCGACGCGGTTCACAAGCTGCACCAGATGTTCGTGTGGAACTACAACAGCCAGTTTGAGATGGTGCTCGGTTTCGGGCTCAAGGATGTCACCGTGGAATACTCGACCGACGCAACCGAGTGGACCGTATTCGACGACGTCCGGCTCACCCGCGCCACGGCGACGGCGACCTATGCCTCCAACACCACGATCGACTTCGCCGGCGTCGCCGCCAGATACGTCCGCTTGGTCGTCAACAGCGGCTGGGGGACGATGGGCCAGTACGGCCTCAGCGAGGTCCGATTCACCTATCTCCCTGTTCTGGCGCGCGAGCCGGAGCCGGCGGACGGTGCGGTCGATGTGTCGGTCGAGACCCTTCTCGATTGGCGCGCAGGCCGCGAGGCCGCTTCGCATGAAGTCCTGCTGGGAACCGCCCCGGAGACGCTCGCCGTGGTCGAGGTGGTCGCTCCGTCACAATACAACCCCGGCACGCTGGATCTCGGGACAACCTACTACTGGCGAATCGACGAGGTCAATGACAATGCCGCCCCGAGCCTCTGGACCGGCACCCCGTGGAGTTTCTCAACACAGGACTGTCTCGTCGTGGACGACTTCGAGAGCTACACCAACGACATCGATGGCGGCAAGACCATCTTCCAGGCCTGGCTCGACGGCTACGAGGATTCCACAAACGGCTCCCAGGTCGGTTACCTCAATGCCCCGTTTGCCGAACAGGCCATCGTTCACGGCGGCAAACAGTCCATGCCCCTGTACTTCGACAACACCTCGGCCTCGACGTCCGTGGCCGATCTCGATCTTGGCGGTCAGGACTGGACCCGGGCCGGCATCCGGGCGCTCGTGCTGTACTTCCGTGGCAGCACGAGCAATACAGGCGGTCGGCTCTATGTGAAGATCAACGGCACCAAGGTCGTCTACGACGGGGATGCCGACGCACTGACCAGGCCCATGTGGAAGCAATGGAACATCGATCTGGCCTCGGCCGGCACCAACCTGTACAATGTCACGAGCCTCAGCGTCGGTGTGGACGGGGGCGGTTCCGGCCTGGTCTACGTCGATGACATCCTGCTGTACCGGACGGCCCCGGAGATTCTCGCTCCGGTCGATCCGGGGACGGACGGGCTGACGCTTCAGTACCTCTTCGACAACGGCGCCGCCGACAGCTCGGGCAACGGCTATCATGGCACGCTGCTGGGCCATGCCGTTGCCGCGGACGGGGTCCTGAACCTGGATGGCATCGATGACGCCGTGGCCGTGCCGAGGATCGGCGGCGCCAGCGCGACGTTCAGCGCGTTCAGCTATGCGATGTGGGTCCACCCGGCGTCGTCTCTGGCCGACGTGCAGTTCGCCGGCGGGATGAACACCGATGTCTGGGCGGCCGGCGCGGTGCACTTCAAGCTCTCCTACGGCCTGGTCAACGTCGGAATCAACGGACTCGACGGCGGCGACCTCGCCGGCGTGACGATGGTCAACGCCGGGGAGTGGAGCCACATGGCCCTGACCGTCTCTCCGACACGAGCGGCCATCTATCTGAACGGTCAGATCGAGGATTCGCGCGATCTGTCGGCCCCCATGACGAACCTCATCCTGGGCGGCGCCTCTCTGGGCGCATGGAACAACAGCGGCACTCTCGAACGGGAGATGGCCGGCCAGATGGACGATGTCCGCATCTACGACCGCGCCTTGTCGGAGGCGGAGATCCTGTTCCTGGCCGAGCACCGGTAGCCTGCGGCACACTGCCCCGCACAAACGGCAGACGACAGCGTGATGAATCGACACGGGGCCTGTCCCAATGGACGTTGGGGCGGGCCCCGCATTCGTGAATGGCCTCTGCGACCCCGCCCGACCGTTGCGAGGCAGTCGGTTGACACGCGGGCATCGCCCGCTATCATGGTCTGGAGCGAGTACGTGAAGGGATGTAGTCTTCATCACAACCGATGATGGAAAGGACGGGACACGATGGCGAAGATGAATCGGCGGAACTTCCTCACAGCGGCGGTCGGCAGCGGCCTTGCCATGAACGCCTTCCTCACACGGACAACCGCAGATCAGGACGACAAACAAAGAATTCACCTGGGCGTCATCGGCTGCGGCAATTACGGCATGGCCAACATCCGCGCGGCGTTCAAGGCCGGCGGCGTGGCCGTCGTCGCGCTGTGCGACGTGGACAGCCGGCATCTCGCCGACAGCGCCGACAAGGTCGAGCAATCGCAGGGCACCCGCCCGAAGACGTTCAAGCACTATGGCGAGCTGCTGGAGACGCCGGGGCTTGATGCGGTCGTGATCGCCACACCGCCGCAGTGGCACGCGCTGCCCTTCCTCGCGGCGGTCGAGAAGGGATTGGACGTCTACTGCGAGAAACCGCTCGCCTACGATGTGCGGGAGGGTCGCGTCATGGTGGATGCGGCCGGGAAGAAAGGTGTCATCGTCCAGGTCGGCTTCCAGCGAAGGCAGAGCCCGGCGATTCGACAGGCCCGCGAGTACATCCGCCAGGGCCACCTCGGGCGGATCATCCAGGCCGATGCACAAATCCACTACACGGCGGGAATGCTCGACACGACGCCGCAGGACCCGCCCGCTTCGCTGGACTGGGACCTCTGGTGCGGCCCGGCGCCCAAGCTGCCCTACAGTCCGCAGATCGGCCACTTCGCCTGGCGGCTGGAGAAGACCACCGGCCACGGCCACCTCGTCGATTGGGGCATCCACCTGATCGATGCAACGCGGTATATTTTGGGTGAGACGACGCCGAAAAGCGTGCAGGCTTCGGGCGGCATCTACTACTTCAAGGACAAGATCACCACGCCGGACATCCTCTCGGTCCACTTCGATTTCGAGACCTGTCCGGTGTTCTGGAACCATCGCATCTACGGCGCCGCCGAGTATACGCCGGAGGTGGCCAACGGGATCTTCTTCTACGGAGACAAAGGCACCGTCTTCGTCACCGATCAGCGTTGGGTCATCATCCCGAAGGGCCGAGATGCGCAGCGCATCGAGCACAACGTCGGTGCGGACATGGGCACGGCGCACATGACGGAATTCCTCGACGCGGTCCGCGGCAGAACGCAGCCCGGCTGCACCATCGAAGATGGGCATCGCTCGACCACCACCGTCAAACTGGCCATGATCGCCTACGACGTCGGCGCCAGGATCGCATGGGACGAGCAGACCGAGCAGATCACCAACCACGCGCAGGCCAACGATATGCTCCAGCGCCCCTACCGCGCGCCGTGGAAGCACCCGTTCAGGAGTTGAGTTACCCAATCAAGATCGACACGGGCGGCGCGCCGACGCTCAGAACGAGTAGAGCAGGCCCGCGACGAAGGAGACGTCGTTCGACCGGTCCACGATGGGGCTGTCGGTGATCTCGCTGTCGAACCATTCGTATTGGACGGCGCCGAGCAGGCTCCACTTGCCGCCGAGCTTGCGCCGAACCGCGAGCCGAACGAAGGGGTCGACGGCCTCGGTGGCCTCGTAGGCGGGCCGTCCGGCCCGGGCCTCGCTGGTGCGCACGCCGTAGTAGTAATCGACGAGGTTGTCGCTCTTGTAACGCAGTCCCGCTGACGGAATGAAATCGAAGCCGGCGTAAGGGAGGATCGCCGTATAGCTGAATTCCAGCTCCTGGCCATGGTGCTTGCCGAGAAGATCGGTGATCCACGACAGGCCGATCAGGCCCCACTTTGTCCGCCAGGTCAGCCCGACGCCGCCGTCGAGCGTCAGATCGCGATCCTTCATCCCCGCCAGGTAACGGCTGTCGTCGGCCTCGTAGCCGTCAAAGCGAGGCTGCAGGACTGGCCCGAGCGACCAGCCGCCCATGCGGAATAGCTGATACCCCCCGCCGACGCCGCGGAGGTAGAGCCTCTCGCCCTCATAACCGAACATCGGAATTGGATAGACCCGCGGATCGATCCCCCTGTACGGCTTCGAGCTGACGAGGACGCCGGCACCGACAAACACCTCTCGTTTCCTGGACTCGACCGACGGCTCAGCCTCACCGGCCCATGCTCCGCCCGCGACGGCGGCACAAATCCACATCGCCGCCATGACGACTTCGATTCTCATGCGTGGCTTCGTCCCCCACAGCAGAAAAGACCATAATCTCAGCGGGCCTCCCACATGTCACCAGGTCGCCCAACAACGGCATCACCATAGCATCTTCGCCGGTCGCTGTCAGCAAAATACTGGCGTGCCCGATCCGCCCACATCGCCAACGGGCCGTAATGCGGGATTCGGGCGCGGTCAGAAGCCCTTGTAGTGCCCCAGAAATGCCGCAAGCCCTTCGCGGCCGAACCACTGAGGGTCCCACGCCGCGTGGTCGGTCATGTGGAGGTACTCGTCCCTGAGGACATAGGCGTCGGCGGTGATTCTCTCGCGTCCGGCGATGACGGTTTGACTCTGGCGGTCGTAGAATTCGCCCTCGAAGAAGTCCAGCCGCTTGAGGTCTTCTGCACCGATGTCCAGGTAGACCAGGCCATCGACCCATTCGGCGTCGTGGGTCCGGAAGATGACGGGATAGACATCGTCGCGCACCTTGCGACGGGTGAAGCCGTGCAGGCGGGCCGGGCGACTGGCATAGGCGCCCCGCACCAGCCGTGTCCAAACCGATTCAAACATCAGCGAACCGTAGGTAAACAGATGCATGCCCTGCGTTCCCGGCAAGAAACGACGTTCTCGTAAGACCCATGCAGGAATCCGTTGCAAACGCCGTGCCACCCGCAGGCTCGTCGTCGGCCCCGAGACTGGCAGCGACCTCGCGGAAAGCGACAGAACTGTGGACGGACGCACCCCGGACCGACGAAATTGTCGGTTCTGCTTCTGCGGACCCCGCCGCATTACACCGACAATCGAGCTTCTAAGGCAGCATCGCCAATTGAGCCCTCGCCCAGACATGACTGACGTTGAGCTTCGCCGCCTGGTCGAACGCACTGCGGGCGGCCTCGGTCCGGCCGGACCCGAGGTAGCCCAGTCCCTGGATGTAATGGGCCGAGGCGAGCCGCGCCTGGCGGGCCTGCTGCTCGCCGAACTTGGCGAAGAAATCCACTTCCTCATCACGTTCGATCCGCTCGGTGCCCGTTCGGATCAACTCCTCGAAGATCTCCGTGGCCTGCTCCTCGCGCCCCAGCTTACGCATCGACATCGCCCGGTAGAAACGCGACTCGGGCGCCCAGCGCGCGCCCGCCTCGGCCGCCGATTTCTCGTAGAGGGCCCTGGCCTTCTCCGCGTCGCCGAGAGCCTCGTGAGCCTGCGCCGCATAGTAGGCCATCTGCGCCGCCCGCGGATCGTTCTGCGGCCGACCGACGGAGAGGTTCTCCGGGTATTCGGCCGCCGCGAGGAAGTCCTCCAGGGCCTTGGCCGGGTCATCGTTCCTGAGCCGTTCCAGCCCGCGAAGCAGATGGGCATCGACGTAGACCTCGCGAATCTCTCCGCCGCCTTCCCGAACGTGGAAATGGTGATTCGCCAGATTCGCAATAGCCGGGTCGTAATGGCCCGTCAGTACCATCGCCGCGATCAGACTCTGGAAGCTGTCGTTGCGTTTGATGACCGTCGCATGGTGTTTCTGGAGGATCTCCAGTCGTTTGGCGGGGTCCACGTTGCCCAGTTCGTACAGATGGTCCAGTTCCGCGAACAAACGCGCATCATCGGTCCTGCATGCGATCGCCTTCTCGTAACAGGCGATGGCTCTGGGCACATCATCGGCTATTCGATGGTAAGCCCACCCGAGGTTGCGATGGCTCCCGGCGAAACTCGGATCGAGCCGGGCCGCCCGTTCCCAACAGGCCACCGCCCGCTCCGGCTGCACGTCGTAAAGCGCGTTGCCAAGGTAGTAGGCCGCACGCGCATCGTCCGGGTTGCACTCGATCGCGGCGGCCAGCGCCGCGATCGATTCGTGACGGAACGGGAAGCAGTAATCCGCCGGCATGGCCTGCGCCTGTGAGAACAGCTTGCGGGCCGCCTCGATATCGCCGTTGCGATGATGGATGTGGCCGAGATAGTAATACACCAGCGGATAGCGGCCGGCCGCATCCGTCTTGTCGCGCGCCGCCCGCCCGAGCACCTCGACCGCCTCGTCCCAGAGGCCCCAGCCCATGTAGTCCGTCGCCAGTTCGAGGTAGGCCTGCACGTTGCGTTGCATCGTGCGTTCCAGCCGCTCCAGCGTATCGGCGGCGCGACGTCTCTGTCCGAGGGCCGTCTGGATCAGAACCAATTCGTTCCTCGCCACGAAATCGAGCGGGTCGCCTGCAAGCACAGCCTGGACGATCGCCCGGGCCTGTCGGAGATCCCCCTGACGCCGGAGCACCGCCGCCTTGAGGTTCCGCGCCTTCGTGTTCACGGCGTTGGTCGTCATCGATTTATCGATCTGCTCGATGGCCGTCGCCCAGTCGCCCTTGCCGCACGACAGCTCTGCAAGCTGATAGTAGCCTGCCGAGTGAAACGCGTAATCCCACGTGGACCGGTAGAAGGCCTCGTACGCCTCGTCGATCCTGCCCTGGGCGCGCAGCGCCACACCCAGATGGTACAACGCTTCGGTGCTGACGGGCCGTGTATAGTCGGCCGAAAGCCTCGTCACCGCCCGGCGCAGGTGCTCTTCGGCCCTGGCGTACAGGCCCCGCCGGTTGTAGTTGATGCCCACGATCGTGTTCGTCCGCGTGTCGTCCGGGTCGCGCCGCAGGGCCTCGTTGTAGTAATCGAACGGATCGACGCGGGGGTTGTGAATCTGCTCGATGCGAAAGCCGGTCAGATACAGCTCCTCGATGGTCTCGATGTCCTTCGGGGCCGGCGGGTTCTTCACGACCGCCGGCAGATTCGGATCGTACGGGCGCTCGACGGGCCGATAGGCAATCAGCTCCCGGCCCGAGGCCGAGAGCAGAGAAGCCCGCAGATCGGTGACATCGACGCCCTCCGGCGCCGCCACTTCCGCTACGAACGGCTCGGCCGGACCGATGGCGATCGTCGCGTCCAGAATGGTCTGCCCCGAGGCGGTCAGCATCGCTCTGGCCTTCTTGTGCGGAGCGGTTGTGTTGAACCCCAGCCTGACCTTGCCGTCGTCGGTCCGTTCGAGGTTGACAGCCGCATCGAGATTGGCGTTCTTGAACCCGCCGATCGCGCGAATGGGATACCAACACTGCTGGAACGTCTTGACCTCGTACGGTTTGATCCAACTGTAGTCCGGCTGGTTGTCGCTGAACGCGCCGACCATCAACTCAGCGTACGGCCCATCCTCATCGGTCAGGATCTTGTCCCACATCCGTCCCCGAGGTCCGGGCCCCCACTCCCACAGTTTGGCCCCGCACACGACGTGATGGTTGCCGACGTGAACCACACCCGCCTGGCGGCCGTGATCGTAGCCGCCCATGAAGTCCTCCTGGAGGTCCCAGGCGAAAAACGAGACAGGCTCCGGATGGTTCTTCCACCAACTCAGGTCCACACCTCGGTAGTCCGTGCCACGATAGGTCTCGGCGCCGATCGGCCAGCGGGCGAAATCGTTCTTGGAGTGGTAGGTCGCCGCGGTGACGCTGGGCGGAAAGATCACCTGGTAGGTGTCGTCCACGTGGACCGCGACATTGGCCCAGTACAGGATCGAGTGCGGCTGGGCCGTCCGGTTGAACAGCTTGACCGTCGTATCGATGTACGACCGGCCCGGATGGAGCGTCACGCCGATCAGCCACTTCATCCGATGCCGCCGCTCCGTCTCACCGAACCAGATCGTCTTGCTGCCGTCGGCGTTCTCGGCCAGCGTGTAATCGACGGGCATGTGCGTCGTGTCGCGATGGTGGTGGAAGACGCACCATTCGATCCCGCCGGAGATCCACGCCCCGAGCATGCCGATCAGCGCCGGCTTGACCACATTCTGCCGGTAGAAGATCTCGTAGTTGTTGGTCTTGTCGGTCGCGTAGAACAGCCGCCCGCCGATCTCCGGAAGGATGCACAGCTTGATATACTCGTTCTCCAGGTACAGGGCCGTATAGGTCTGCTCCTCGCGGATGTTCGTCACGCCGTCCTGCATCGCATAGGGATAGACCCGCTTCTGCGCGCCCTGATACGATTCATTGGTGTAGAAGCGCGGATTCACGTCGGGCGCTTCGAGCCGGTAGGTGGGAAGCGTCAGCGGCTCCTGCCAGACCTTCACCGCCGCCGGCGCCGGACCAAGAACGATCAGGACGAGAAGAAACGACAGACACGCGCGTCTTTCCAGTGACATGAGCCAGGCACTCCTTTCTATGGTCTTCCGTCGTGCTCCCTTGTCTGCGACTCAAGACCCGCCGAGCCGGAGGCAAGCCCACGTCATGCTACCAGAAGACCCCTGCCGCCACAAGCATGCATCGCAGCCATGCTTCACCCCGGCAGTTCGCGGGCCGACGCATCCTGCTGCCCTGCCTGCCGAGACAAATGTGAGATTTTGCGTAACGAAATGGTACAATCAGGACTCTATCAGGCGAGCAACGCCTATGTGTACCGATATCGATATCGTCGAACTGGTCCGCCAGGCACAACATGGGGACCGGCAGGCCATGGACCGTCTCGCCGAGGCGGCCCGGGGCAGGCTCTCTGCCTACATCTACCGCCTGACCCTCAACCACGATCTGGCCCAGGACCTTGTACAGGAGACCCTCCTGAAAATGGTCGAGAACGTCAGGAACATCGAGCGCCCCGATCGATTCTGGCCCTGGCTGTTTCGGACCGCCCTGGGCCAGGTCCAGCATCACTACCGCGACGAGGCCCGCACCCAGCAGATCGGATTCTCATCGATCAGCCGTCAACGCCTCTCGGACTACCTCGCACACGACCGCGACGACGGCCTGGACCGGCTCATGCGGAAGGAACTGGCTGAGGCCGTGGTCGATGCCATGGCTCAGTTGAAACTGACCTACCGAAGCGTACTGACGCTGCGGTGCTACGAGCAGTTGTCGTTCGCCGAGATCGCCGACATGATGGACTGCAAGGAGTTGCGGGCCCGCGTGTTGTTCTTCCGGGCCAGGCACTCGCTCCGTCGCCGATTGACCAAACGAGGGTTCGGCAAGGGGTTGTTGCTGACGGCCCTGGGCCTCTTCGGCTGGCTGACGGCCCCGGCCGACACCGCTGCGGCGGGCACCACGGTCACCGCCGCCTCCTGCCAGGTGGGAGCCGCCGCCACGATTGCCGGCCTCGCGGGCACCCCCTCCGGCATCGCGACCCTCGTCACTACGACGGGTCTGACCTTCATGCTCAGCCTGTCCCTCGAACAGATCGCCTGCGCGATTCTGCTCGTCGCCGCCGTGCTTGTCGGCCTGCTGATTGCCTTTGTCTTCGAGTGACACCCGGCTCTTCGCCGAATACCGAGCCCGAAATCCCCCTGGCAGTCCGCAGAAACGCCGTCGCCACGACACCTGGGCAATCTCAGAATGACCGGAAAAAAGGTTGTTTTCGTGACGTTCATTTGGTATACAAAGAGGTATAGGAAAAGCTCTGTCGAAACCTCCATTGCCGGAGGCGGCGAAGCGATCTGCCTCGCTCGTCGGTGACGCAGAGGTTTCAATATCGGTCGGAGGTCGTAGCACGGGGTGATTTGCCTGACGCAAATCGATACGGAGACGTCCGGAGAGGGTGTTTTCGCACGCCGTCATGTCCCTTCATCGATACGAGTGGTCTGTGATCTGCCATGAGAAGGAGGTCGCTACACCCGGTCTGACATTGTCTTCACCCGCCGGAAAGATACCCTGACTGCCCGGAAGAAATTTCTTCATCCGGAACGAATTCCGGCTTGTAGCGGGCACAGGGGTTCGAGGTTTGACTGTCTTTTGAAGGAGGACGAACATGTGTAGAAAGTTAGTGTTATTGGCAACCCTGTTTGCTCTGTTGAGCCCGGCCGGAGCGGTCCTGGCGGGGTTCGACCCGGCCCTCGTGGCCTGGTGGTCCTTCGATGAGGGCCAGGGCACCGTCGCGGCCGACGGCTCCGGAAACGGCAACGACGGCACCGTCGGCGGTGGCGCGCAATGGGTCGCCGGAAGGTTGGCCGGCGCGATGCAATTCAATGGCTCCGATGCCGAAATCACGGCGCCTCACATCGAGTTCGACAATCGGAGTTTCACCATCGCAATGTGGATCAATCCGGTGTTGAGCGGTTCGGCCATCATCTTCTCCCAGAGGGGCTCGGACTCGACGAACCTGAACATGCACATGCGGCTCGGTGGACCCAGCAGCGACGATGCCCCCGTTCGCGCCGTCCGCTTCGGATTCTACAGCAATGATCTCGATTCACCCGCCGGCGTTTTCCAGGACAACACATGGTACCACGTGACTTTCTGGTATGACTACGAGAACCGGGACCGCCGAATCTACGTCGACGGCGAGCAGGTGGCTCAAGATGCAGGCACGCCGTATCTTGGGACATCGGGCAACACCATCATCGGCTCGTGGGATACGAGTCAGTTCTTCAACGGCATTATTGACGACGTGCAGGTTTACCACAAGGCCTTGTCAGATGGCGAGATCCGGAAGATCATGGCCGGTCTGGCCGATCAGTCGCTGGCGCAGAGCCCCAGCCCCGACAATGGAGCCATCGACGTTCAGCGTGACGTGGTGTTGAGCTGGACGGCGGGCGAGTTCGCGGCGACACACGATGTGTACTTCGGCACCTCGTTCGATGACGTCAATGCAGCCAGCCGGACCAATCCACTGGATGTGCTCCTCAGCCAGGGCCAGGCCGGGACCACCTACGATCCCGCCGGGCTGCTCGACTTTGGGACAACGTACTACTGGCGCGTCGATGAAGTCAACGCCGCGCCCGACAATACGATCTTCAAGGGCGAAATCTGGAGCTTCACCAGCGAGCCGTTCGCGTATCCGGTTGCGAACATCATCGCCACGAGCAACGGTGATTTCGATGCGGCTGCTGGGCCGGAGAAGACGATCGATGGTTCGGGCCTCAATGCCGCCGATCAGCATTCCGTCGAGGCGGCAGACATGTGGCTGGCCTATGCCCCGGACGAAGGGCCGTTCTACCTCCAATACGAGTTCGACCGGGTCTACAAGCTGCACGAGATGCTGGTGTGGAACTACAACGTCCAGTTCGAGCTGCTGTTGGGCTTCGGGCTCAAGGACGTGACCGTCGAGTATTCGGTGGATGGTGAAGAGTGGACCGCGCTGGGCGACTTCACGTTCGCTCGGGCGACGGCCAAGGCGACATACGAAGCCAACACGACCGTGCCGTTCGATGGGGTTCCGGTGAAGTTCGTGCGACTGACCATCAAC
>LVBB01000155.1 GCA_001603075.1 Phycisphaerales bacterium Planc_01
CTCTTCGCCGAACTGGTCCGGAGGCAGACTGTGTAGGAGAAATCGAAGCGACTGGGAGCGTTTCTACGGTCCGTTTTCGCGAACGAAAACGTTATCGTCTGCGGAATCGCTGGAAGAACGTCGCCGCGCGCGGAAGAAGGCGCGCTTGGAGGACTGCGGCCATGAGTGTGGAGAGGAGCCAAAGGACGCCGATATTGAAAAGCGGCGTTTGTACCTCGAACTTCCCGAGGCGCTTGAACGGAGCGAAAAGGTGCGCCCTGCCGAAGCGCGACTCGGGCTCCATGGCGATGGGGAGGACCTTCGGGACGAGGCGCGGCCCGGATATGACGATCGCGTCCTCGGCGGAGATGCCGAGGAGCTGTTTTTCGACCTCTCTGTTGAAACTCCTGTTCTTGAACTCTTCGAACCCCTTGTGTCCGAGCGTTCCGCGAAGCGCGGTTTCGGTCGCGACCCGGCGTTGCGCGGTCTCTTCGCGGAGGGGTTTGAGAACTGCTTCCACCTCTTTGAGCCGCGCCATCACTTTCCGTTGGACCTCGCGAGAGTATATCTCCAAGGCCAGATCGTCGTCGTTCAGTCCCTCCCTCCGCCATCGCAGGCCCGTAAAGCGATCCAGATAATCGAGCTCGTTCCGCAGAATTTTCAGCCGTCGGCCCGCTTTGTCGGCGTCCGCGGGGATCCCGGCTATGTCGAGCGTCGGCGAGAACGGGTAGCTCGCCAGGCCGCGTACCTCGGGGATGTATGCCCCCGTGAGGAAATCGAACCACTTCTCCCGCGTCTCGTCGTGAAAAAAAGCCTTTTGGAACGGGTTGTTCCTGTAGTGCTCCACCATGAGGGCCTCGTACCCCCACCGCGTCGGCATGATCTCCGCGATCAGGGGAACGTTTCGGTTTCCGGCGTCCTTGCGGAGCAGCTCGTCGAAGGGGATCGTAGGACCTCCGAGCATGATCTGCGGAGCCAGCAGCACGGGGATGAGGATATGGATCGCCGAGGACGAGGAGAGCGTGTCCGACAGGATCAGCCCGATCATGGCCGCGCAGTACGCCGTGCTGAAGAGGATAGCCCACGCGGCGAACCCCGACGAGGGGATGTGGAGCAAGCTGTTTCCCAGAAACGTGTAGATGCCTGTTTGGAGCGCAGCCGCGAGGAGGAGCCACGCGCATTTGGAGGCGAGATATGCGCCCCTGCTCAGTCGGAGGAGGCGCTCGCGTTCGAGGATCTTCCTGTCTCTGTTGATCTCGTCCGCGCTGAGGGCCATCCCGAGAAAGACGGCGATCACCGTGCTGATAAAGAAATAGCCTGGAAGGTTGTTGTTGTTCCGCAAGACGTATTCGCCCCCCCACGAACCTCTGAAGAGGAGTCCTGCGGCCAGAGCGAGCAGCAGCGGCTGGAGGAGCGCCGAAACGCGGTAGCTCTTGTTCGCGAGACGGCTTTTCATCGTCCGCAGGAAGAAGACGGAGAATTGCTCCCGCAGCGGCGGAGGGGTGCGATTCGTTTCGTCGTTCTCCGGCGTCGGCGGCGCGGGCAGTGCGGCGGGGAGCGTTGTTTTCAGATGAAGGAGGCGCCACTCCTCGGGAGAGACCTTCCGCTGTTTCGTCGGAAAACCCCGCTCGTCGACGGTTTTCTCTTCGACGATCTCGAAAAGCTGCTCCGGGTTGACGTTTCCGCAGCGGGGACAGGCGTACTCCTGTTCGCCCGCGCGGTAGGAGGCGCTTCGGAAATGGACGAGCGCGTCCAAGGGGTTGCCGTCGTAGATGGGACGCCCTCCGGTGTCGAGCATCCAGAGTCTGTCGAACATCTTGTAGACGTCCGACGATGGTTGGTGGATCACCGCGACGACCAGGCTCCCGGCGGCGGCTTGGGCCTTGAGAAGCGAGACGACGTGCAGCGAGTCCGCGGAGGAGAGCCCGCTGGTGGGCTCGTCCACGAGGAGCACCGAGGGTTCCCGGATGAGTTCCAGCGCGATGTTGAGGCGTTTTCGCTGTCCTCCGCTGATGGTCTTGTCCAAAGGAGAGCCGACACGGATGTGGGCGACGTCGAGCTGGTTCAGGCCGTCGAGCAGGCGTTCGCAGCGTCGTCGGATCTCGTCCTCGGGAGTTCCGTGCAGTCCCAGGCGCGCGCCGTAGTACAGGTTTTCAAAGACCGTGAGGTCCTCGAAAAGAAGATCGTCCTGCGGCACATAGCCTAGGATACCGCGGCGGAGCATCGCGTCGCCGGCGACGTCTCGTCCGTCGAGCAGCAGACTTCCGGAGCGGGGGCGGAGCTTGCCCGTCAGTAGCGAGAGGAGCGTCGATTTTCCGGAGCCGCTTCCTCCCATTATCGCGACAAGCTCGCCTCCCCGCACGGAGAAGCTGAAGTCGTGAAGGCCGGTGTCGGGGGCGCCGTTGTAACGGAAGTCCAGATGATTTGCCGCGAGGATGTGGGGGCGCATCGTTGCGGAAGAGACGGAGAATGCGGCGGCGATCTCGCCGAAGTGGATGCGGTCCCGTTGCCGGTTCGAGACGACCGAGCCCTGTTTCAGGAGGCGGATGCCGCCGTCGAAGGGGATGCCGTCCAGAAAAAGTTCTCCATGGGAAGAGGTCCTGATAAACCACGGTCCTTCTTCCTCCGCGCGGAAGATAGCGAACGTCCTTTTGAACTGCGGACGGCGGAGGATCCGGAACGAAGAGGAGTGCGTCTCGTGCGGGAGGGGGGCCGAAGGGAGGAGAAATCTGTCGTCGAGCCCGTCTCCGTCCCAGGGGAATGCCGAGCCGGAGAAGAGCGCGTATGCGTCCAGAAATTGCCGCTCCACGGCGAACGCCTCCGCTACGGTCCGAAGCAATGCGTTTTCGGAGGAGGCGTCTTCGGGAACTGCTTCCAGCAGCATCGCAAGGATCGTGAACTGTTCGTCGCGGGGAAGTTGAAGGCGCAGGCCGGAGGCGACGGCGGCGCTCCGTGCGAGAAGGAGTTCGGGAGATGTTTCTTTCTGCATATCGAGCGTCAGATCGTACAGCTCGATATAAGGGGCGACGGCGTCGAGACCGAGGTGTTCGCGCAGATAGAACCCCGCGCGTTCCCGAACCGCGTCCCGGAGGTTCGAGGGGGCGGACGCGGCGCGCAGGGCGAAGAGGTTCAGAAGGGCATTCAAGACGATTTCGGTCATCGACATCGCATAGTCTCCTTGGCCGAAGTGAAGAGCAACGTTTCAGCGTTTACAGGTTCCGTCGGGGCGTCCGCGAAGGACGCCCCGACGCGTGAATCAGTTGCAGGGGGCGACCAAAGGATCTCGGACGGCTTTGACGATGGAGAGTATCCGTCTCAGATCGTCCTCGGTGAGCTTCCCCATCTCTTTCGTGATGATTCCCACGATGGAGTCGATGACGGACTTCCTGTTCTCCGTATCGAGCAGCTTCGCCAGTTCTCCGTTCTCCGAATAGGACTTGAGCATCTCCTGCGCGATGGTCAGCTGCGGCAGATGGGCGTTGACGAACTGAACGAACTCCTCCGTGACTCCGGAAGCGAGACCGAGGCTGGAGAAGAGATGGAAAAGCTCCAGCGTGCTGCCGTAGAAGCCTCCCACAAGCGTGTTGAGCACGGCCTGATCGGTCTTCGCCCTGTTCAGCATGGCGTGGATAAAGTCCACCGAACTTGCCGACTGCCCCTCGCGGCTTTTCGCGAACGCAAGGCTTTCTTCGCGGAGTTCCGCCCTCGGGAAGCCTATTCGCTCGTCGATCTCCCTTCCGCCTTCCAAAAAACCTTCCGGTTTTTTGTCGAAGAGCATCGCGTAGCTGAAATTCATTGCGGCGACACCCCAGAGTACATAGAGCTGTTCCTTGGTTTTGCAGGCGATGATACTCCGGAGCGGAAGAAGAAGATCTTCGTTCCACGAAAGGCCGATGTCCTTCATGCCGTCGAAGAGCGCGAAGAGCTGCTTCATCTCCCCGGGATTCATTACCTTTACAAGATGCTCGTACGCCGCGTCGAGCGTCTCTTCCCTGCTCTTTTCGGCGGCGGAAGCTCCGGAAGCGATCAGGAGCGCGAGGATGCACACGACCGTCATTGCGAAAATTCTCTTTTTCATTGGCGTTTTTCCTTCCTGTTTTTTTCCTGTTTCTCGAAGTCTTTTTGCGTTTGCGTATGTATGCTGCTCGTCGTTTCGCTCCACGCTCCTTCTTTTTTACGTTTCTTTGGATTTCGGTTCTTCCCGGAGAAGAGTATGTCACGAATCCTTGCCGAATTCAAGGATGCGTATACGCAACCATTGCGCAAGAAGAAGGGGATGGGACGTTGTGCGGCGAGCATCCAAACGCTGCGCCTCAAAACGGCTCTTGACATTCTGCATACTGTGTCCTATGATGAATCTGCAATGCGGAAAAAAAATCCATGGAGCGAAACGAAAATGGAAAACGGCGCTATCAGAGTTGTTTCACGTGCATTTTCAATTCTTGTGCATCTGGCGCAGGAGCGGCGTCCTCTCGGAATCTCCGAAATAGCCGAGTCGGTGGCTCTTCCCAAGGCTACCGTCTACAGAATTCTGGACAGCCTCGTGGGAGAGCGCGCGGTGATGAACCGGGGCGGCGAGTACGAACTCGGTCCCGTCTGTCTGATGCTCGCCGACGCGTACCGCAGTCAGACCGGGTTCGCCGAGGCGGCGCGCCCGCACCTCCGAGCGCTGCGCGACGAGACGAAGGAGACGGTCCACCTCTTCGCCTACGAACGGGGAGAGTTCTACTACCTCGACAAGCTCGAAAGCCCCTACCAGGTGCGTATGCACTCCCGTATCGGGGCGAAGGCGTCGCTTTTCCGCCTCTCCGCAGGAAGGGCGCTGCTCGCCCGGCTCTCGCCGGACGAGATGAAGGAGCTCCCCGAACCGCTTCCGGGCGAGGTGGCCTCAGAGTTCCCGGAGATTCTTTCGCGCGGTTTCGCCGTCGACGACGAGCAGAACGAGCGGGGGTTGCGCTGCGTCGGCGCGGCGGTGTTCGACGGGAGCGGCCGTCCTCTGGGGGCGGTGAGCGTTTCCGCGCCCGTCTACCGTTTTTCTTCGGAGATGGTGGACTCCTACGGCCTCCTTGTGAAACGGACGGCGGAGGCGATCTCGAAGAGCGCGGAGACTCTGTTTCCCCGTGCGGGCGGAGGCGAGCGCCTCCGTGCCGAACGCGCGGGAAAGATGAAAGAGCGTATATCGTCCGGCGGGGCGCCGGACGAACGATGAAGTTCAGAAGAACACTTTTTTAAGGAGGCAGCAGAATATGATCAAGACAAACAAGCTCGTCATGATTCCCGGTCCCACTCCCGTGGTCCGCTCCATCCAGGACCAGATGGCCCGCGAGACGGTCGCCTTCGGCGACGCGGCGTTCGTCAAGGACTTCTCGGAGGTCGTCGCCGACCTGAAGGCCATGTGGCGCTGCGACGGAGAGGTCTTCGTCGTCGCAGGCTCCGGCACCATGGGGATGGAGATGGCCATAGCGAATACGACGAAGCGCGGAGACAACGTCCTTATCTGCTCCAACGGGTACTTCGGCGACCGGTTCATCGACATGTGCGCGCGCAAGGGGCTGAACACCGACGTGCTCGCCGCGGAGTGGGGTTCGTCCGTAACTCCGGAGATGGTGGAGAAGGCGCTCGCTTCGAAGAAGTATCAGGTGGTCACCGTGACGCACGTGGAGACATCCACGGGCGTGGAAGCGCCCATCGCCGCCATCGGCGAAGTTATGAAGAAGCACCCCGAGATCGTCTACATCGTGGACGGCGTGGCGGCTTCGGGCGGCGCGGACCAGTACATGGACGGCATGGGGATCGACGTCGTGCTCTCCTGCACGCAGAAGGCCTTCGGCGTGGCCCCGGGCCTCACCATGGTCTGGGCGAGCAAGAAGGCGATGGAGAAGCGCGCGACGCTCGGCGCGATTCCCGAGTCGTACATCGACTTCGACAAGTGGCTTCCCGTCATGCACGATCCCTCGAAGTACTGGGGCACCCCCGCCATCAACCTCGTCTGGGCGCTGAAGGAGTCCGTGCG
>LVBB01000156.1 GCA_001603075.1 Phycisphaerales bacterium Planc_01
GGTGTGGACGTAACGACCGCGCTGAGCTGGCGTGCCGGTCGCGATGCGGCCTCGTACGATGTCTACATGGCCGGGGACCCGAACGAACTGGCCCTGGTCGGCACAACCGCCGGTGTGACGTTGGCGCCGAGCGACATCGAGTTCGGCAGCACGTACTACTGGATGGTCGATGCGGTCAATCCGGCCGACGCCAACCCGGTCTGGGGCAGCGCCCTGTGGAGCTTCTCGACGCAGGAATATGCCCTGATCGACGGGTTCGAGACGTACACCGACAACCTTGAGGCCGGCGAGGCGATCTTCGACACGTGGCTCGACGGCTGGGTGAACAACACCGGCTCGACGGTCGGCTACATCCAGACGCCGTTCGCCGAGAAGACCATCGTCCACAGCGGCATGCAATCGATGCCGTTGCAGTACGACAATAGCACCTCGCCGTTCTATTCCGAGGCCGAGCGGCGGTTCGCCCCGGCGCAGGATTGGTCGGGCAACGGGGCCGATACGCTGGTGCTGTACGTTCGCGGCAACGCGCCGGCCTTCAAAGAGACGGCCGACGGGGGCGTCATCATGAGCGCGATCGGCACGGACATCTGGGGCACGGCCGATCAGTTCCGCTTCGCCTACAAGAGCCTCAGCGGCAACGGATCGATCGTAGTCCGGGTGGACAACCTGGTCCGCAGCAACGAGTGGGCCAAGGCGGGCGTGATGATCCGCGAGACGCTGGAGGCCGGCTCGAAGCATGCGTTCGTGGCCCTGACCCCGGAACCGACGCATGGGGCGTCGTTCCAGCGTCGTCCGGTGGCGGGGACCGACAGCGCCAATACGGACGTGGCGGATATCTCGCTGCCGTACTGGGCGAAGCTGACGCGGACGAACAACCTCTTCACAGCGCAGATCTCAGCCGACGGCGTCACGTGGGTGGATATCACACCGACGGCGCCGGTGGAAATTCCGATGACGGCCAACGTCTATATCGGTCTGGCGGTGACCAGTCACGACGCCGCGATTACGACGGCGGCGGAGTTCTCGAACGTGGCGATGACGGGCAGCGTAACGGGCGCCTGGCAGACGGCGGACATCGGGGCGACGCAGCCGACGGGCAACGACTCGGCCGACCCGATGTATGTTCGCATCGAGGACAGCGCGGGCCAGAGCGTGACGATCGTGAATGCCGATGAGGCGATCACGCTTCGTCCGACGTGGCAGGAATGGTCGATTCCGTATGCCGACCTGGCGGGCGTGAACTTAGCTCGCGTCCAGACGATGGTGATCGGGGTGGGCAGCAAGACCAGCCCGACCGTCGGCGGCGCCGGCACGGTCTACGTGGACGACGTCGGTTTCGGACGGCCTTTCGATTCAGAGTGATCGGTTCGCAAGAAGCGAACCGGGGCACCGCCATCCCAAGTGCAATCGGGGGCCTGTTTCGCAAGAGACAGGCCCCCTGCTCTTGCGGCCACGCGACGGTCAGAGTTGGGCGACTTCGGAAAGGCCTTCGATCTGCGATTCGGTGATCTCGCGGATCCGCGTTTCCATCTGGTCCTGGAGGTTTGCGGTCTCGCGGCGGAGCGTTTCCTCAAGCCGCGATCTGAACTCCTGGCGCGCTCGGGCGATGCGCGACGGCGTCATGACCCGCCGGATAACCCACGCCGGGGCGTTCCAATTGTCGGCCAGTTCCCTCGCCCTTGCCTTGCCATAGCGCACGGCCAAGAACGCGGCCACGGCGCTGAGCAGCGCCCCGGCCAGCAGGCCGACCGGCCCGGACGCCAGAAGGGCCATGCCGGTCCCGCCACAGATCATGGCGCCGGCGCTGGTGGCCATGGCCACGACGAACCAGCCGACGCTTTCCATGATCCCGCCATAGAGGTCGGGGGCTTCCGGTCCGATCATGTCGCGCTGGACCGCGACGGCTCGCCCGTCACCGACCGGGTTGTCGCCCACGCTCAGGCCATAGGAGCCAAACCATCCGGCCAGTAGCTCGTTGAGTTGCCCCGGCAGCCCCAGACTCAAGGTTCGCATCCGTCCTTCGATGATCTCTCTGAGCCGATCTTCGTCGGCTTTGACGTTGGCGCCGATGGTCTGCCGCAAGGTGCTTACCGAACCCCCATTGCTTCGGAATTCCTCCAGAACGGGTCGAATCGACTTGTCGAAGACCTCCAATGTCACGTCGTTGGCGACCTGGGAGATGTATGCCCCCGTGACGCGTTCGACGAGAGGACGAACCCGCGTCCGACAGAATTGCGGCAGATCGGTCCGCAACCTGTCTCGCGTCTGGTCGAACTGCCTCTGCAGCGCCGGCAGGATCGCCAGGCCCTGCGCGATCACGGCGTACGGCCGGTCGCTTCGCAACAGGCGGGACGAATCGACGTTCAATGCGTCGGCGATTACGTCGGCGACAAATGGCCACTGACTGCTGCCGCCGGCCAGAATCACCCGGCTGATTTCGCCGCCCTGGACGGCCTCTTCCGCGAGTCCCTGGACGAGCGATCGTCGGAACCACTCGATCAGATCGACGGCCTCTTCGCGCTGCGTCACGCTGCGGCATCGCACGCCCATGTTCTGAAGGTGCTCGACGAGAGTCGGACTCGGCACGTAGCGGCTCGCCCGCTTGGCGAATCCCGCCCAGTCCATGCCGCGCAGACTACCATAGCGGCCGACGGACTTGTTGACGGTCTCGGTGCGGTCGCGCGTCATCGTCAGCGAGAAGAACTCCTTGACCTCGCGGCACAGATAGGAATGGACGTAATAGGCGTCGCCCGTCTCCTGCAGATCCCGAACGACCTCCGGGTTCTGTTCGCCGAACCACTGGAAGAACAGATCGTCAAACAGGCGGCCCCCCAATTCCATGTCCCCCCAGGAACAGGTGACGCGCAAACCCTGCAGAAAGGCGAAGTCGCAGGTCCCGCCGCCGAAGTCGACGACGAGAATCCCCTTCTGCGCCTCCTCCGGCGAAAAATCCTTTCGCCACAGGTGGTAGAGCAAGGCCCCTTTGGGTTCGTCGAGCAGGCGGACCTGACCGTAGCCGGCTGTCTTTGCGATCTCGGTCAGCGTTGTGCGGAAATCGCCCTGGGATTCGCTGGGCATGCCGAAGATCACATTCAGATCGACGGGGTCGAGCGCGATATGCTGTCTGCGGGCCTGGTCGATCACCGTTCGTAGAAAACCCACAGCGGCATCGGCAGCTTCGGCGCTGCGGGCGATGTCCGGCTTGAACTGCGTGCACAGGCGATACTGCCGGCGCTCCTGCGCCGAGGCCTCGCCGAACTCGTGCAGCGCCGCCTCGCCTACAAGGGGCTCGCGGTCGCCTCGATAGAGGATGGCGGTGGGAAGGCCGTCGCGTCCGGTGCCGAAATCGACGCCGACCGGCGCAATCTGGTCGGCCGGACACTTGCAGTAGTAAGAGTTCGTAGTCCCGAAGTCGATGGATAGGACACCACGATCGTTCATCTCAGGTCGTCTCTCGCACTTTTCTGACCAGGCCGCGTTCGACCACCTTGCCCTCGAAGACGACCGGCGGCCGCTCGACGATCACAGGATCGCCCTCGACAATATGACCGAAGGTCTCGTACTTGCTCGCAAGGCCCCCCTTCCAGATCATGGAGTCCTGTTCCCGGCCGCGATCCTCGGAGAATGCCGCCGGGCCGTCGAGCCCTTCAAAACCATAATTCCTGGCCTCCTGAATGAGTTCGTCGACCACAACCGGCAACGACTCGCCTGCGGTCTGATGGAGGGTGTAGATCAGCTTGCCGATTCGGCGGAACGCGGCTTCCCTCTTGGTCTGCGGCTCCTGCGACAGAGAGCCGTGCAGACACAATACGGCCAGCGTCGGGACCGCCCAGTCCATCCACTGCTCGACACAGGCGAGAACGACCGCTTCGTGGTCCTTGCGGGCATGCCCGGACAGCGATCGCGTGTCGGATGAAAGGCCCGGCAGGAACCGAAGAAACAGCCGGACGCGTGAGAGGCGATACACGATCAGCACTGCCAGAAGCGCGCCGACAGGCCCCCCCACCACCAGTCCGAGATCGCGCATGTCATACGCCCAGCGAAGCAGCGGCGCCAGGGCAAGCATCCCGACGGCGGCGCCCGCCAGAGCCGCCAGGGCCAGCGTGTAGACCTTCGGCTCGCGGACGACCGGCGGGTGAGGGATCTTCAGAGGCTTGGCGATCGCGTCGAACGTCAAGGCCAGCCCGGCCACGGCCCGGTCGTCGAGCCGACGGCCGCCTGCGACGACGGCCAGGGTCTCAGCGCGGAACAGGTCGGCCTTGAGCGCGCCCATCGCCCGGTCCCGTGCGGCATCGAAATCCGCACTTGCCACCAGGCGTCCTGTGCCGAGCGTGCGGAAATACTCCTTCACGGCCGTCCGAATCGTCTCTCGGCGCAGGCCGCTGGTGCCCTCACGGGCTCTGGAGATTTCCTCCTGGATGTCGAGCATCAGAGCCATTTCCTCATGCTTTGGTCGACGGCGCCGTGGCGAGCACGCTGCGAATTCTACACCCACCGACACCGGATTGATGCGGGCCATTCTACGCCGTTAGACGCAGAATGCCACAAGAAATTGCAACCACGAGCACCAACGTGACGGATGGACCCGGATGGCGGGCTATGGCAGCGGGTCGCAGGCGGGGTCGTCGGGGTTGCCGCACATCAGCCACTCGCCGAGCAGGATCGCCAGATCGGCGAAATCGACGCGGCAGTCGCCGTTAAGGTCGGCCCGCAGCCTCGTCGGGCAATGGAAGATCGAGAACGGCCTGTCGCTGACGTCATAGACATGTGGGCGTTCCGCGTCGTGGATGCGGAGCAGGCAGGCATCTGATTCGACGGCGGGCGCCCTCCACTCATAGCGGCCCGAGTTTGTCACCCGGTCCACCACCGTCCAGCTCGCGCCTGCGTCGGCAGAGTATTCGATGACGACCTGGCGGATATCGACGTTTCCGGTGGTCTTCCATCGCACCGTGTGCGGCTGCGAGGCGGCGAGCCGCTCGGTGCCGTTGGGCCAGAGGACGACCGGTCCGGGCTCGACGCGATACCCCCACGTCTCGCCGGGTCCGTACAACGGCGGCACCGACAGATCGTTGCTCCGCCGTTCCATCCAGGTCAGTGTGACCTCCAGGTCATCGACCTCAACGAGAATGTAGCCGTAGCGAGGGGCATGGTGGAGCTGTTCGGGAACGAAGTAGCTGTTGTCGCCGAGGTACGGCGGGGCCCACGTGTAGAACGGCGCGCCGGCCGTCGCCACGATCAACTGGTGAATGTCGTTTTCGGGCATACCATCCCCGTCGTCGACCACGGCATGATCGTAATAGTGATCGTGCCCACAGAAGTACGTTCGTCCGCCGGCGCGTTTGATGCTCTCCCAAAGGGCGTCTCGCCCGGATGGAAAGGCATCGAGACAGTCCGTGTGGTAGGTCCGAAAGGCCGGTTCGTGCCCGAAGACGAATACGTGAGGCTGTGCGTTCCGGTCCAGTCGCTCGTCGAGCCAGTCCTGATTGACGCGGTGGGCAATCTGGTGCCTGATTCCCGCATACTGGTCGAGCGACACGATCAGTGCGTTCTTGTGCACGACCGCGTAGGTCATATGCTCCTCTCCGGCGGGGCCGTCGCCGGGCAGCATCAGATCGGGATGGGCCGCGTTGCCGAAAACGCGGAGCCATCGCAGGGCGTGATTGTCGATGGGATTGGGTTCGGTCCCTGGCTCGGCTCCCGCCACATCCATGGCCTCATGATTGCCCCGGCAGACATAGACGCCAATGCCCGCCTCGTAGATCGGCCGCATGACCTGCACCCAAGTCCACAACTGCTGCTCGAACTGGTTGGGCGTCGCTCGAACGCCGTGGACGAGGTCCCCCGGATAGAGCAGGAAGTCCGCGCGATGTCGCACAACCTCACTCGCCAGTTCCGCCAGAACGGGCTCGTTCACCCCCGTCAATGCCTGGCGACTGTCACACGTCACGATGAAACGCCAGCGCTCGGCGCCCGACGCCGCCGTGGCGGCCAGAACACACCAACACAGGATGTTCCGGCATCTCGCGACATTCATAACTGGATTCGCCGAAGAGGTCTCTGCGGGCGGCACAAACGGGACGATC
The DNA here is from genome assembly GCA_001603075.1 of Phycisphaerales bacterium Planc_01. Lineage (GTDB taxonomy): Bacteria > Planctomycetota > Phycisphaerae > Sedimentisphaerales > Anaerobacaceae > Anaerobaca. The sequence continues at coordinate 6,084 of LVBB01000156.1, forward strand.
CCGTTCGGCGGTTAGTTGGTGGCCGTCTCCACGTGCCACTCGGCCTTGCGGTTCTGATTGGCGAACAGGCTCTCCAGGTCGGCGCCGTCGATGACCCCGTCCATGTTCACATCGCCAATCAGATACGCGTCGGGCGAGGTCAAGCCGAGATTGCGATTGGCCAGAAAGATGGCGAGGTCCGCTTCGTCCACGACGCCGTCGGCGTTGAGATCGTGCCAGAGAATGCTGTTGGCATGCGACCTTTCGCCCACCGTCCATGCCAGGCCGTAGCGCTCGGATTGGCCGCCGATCTGCCCGTCGCCGTCGGCGTACGAGACCACCAGTTCGTACACACGATACTCCGGCAGCATCTGCACATGGAGATGCTCGACGTTGTCCACCTTGCTGTCGCAGAAGTCGAGCAGAAGGTCGTTGCTCGAATCTTCCGGATCGATCGCCCATACTTCGATGCGCAGGTCGCTGTCGGCGGCGGCAATGCGCTCGAATGGAAACGTCTGCCCGTAGTGCCGGTTCCAGGCGAGCGTGGCCGTGAGCATCTTGCCCATCGACTCATCGACCGTGAAACGATAGACCTGCGGAAGGCCCTGTGCCCGGTCGATCTCGTTCAAGTCCCACCCGGTGGAAGGCACGCTGCCGGGCAGATGGCGTCCGGCCGTCAGGATTCGATGGGCACCCAACGCATTGATCATCCCGGCGCCCTGGACGAAATCCAGCGGCACCTCGCGGTCGTCTTCGGTGGTCAGCCGGCCCTTGTGCCAGAACGGCAGTTTGGTGGCCGAACTCATCAGAATCGCCTTGATGGCGCAATTGCCGCCATCGGGCGAGACGGCCGGACTGAGGCTCGGGTCCTGCCTAGCGGTCTGCACCAGCAACCCGACCACACCGGCCACGACCGGCGCAGCGAAACTGGACCAGTCGCCCGATGTAGTGTAACTGCGATCGTCGGTCGCACCGGCCACGACGCAATTGCCCGGCGCCACGATGTCCGGTTTGGAGCGATCGTCCTGGGTCGGCCCCAGGGTCGATTGATCGGGATACGCCAGCGCGAAGTGCATCAGGTCGATCACCGGATCGCCGGTCTTGACGGAGCTGACCACGCCGACGCCGATCACGTTGGACCCGGCCCCCGGATAGAGCGGCGGGTCTGTTGCATTGGTGCCGTTTCCGACGCTGGCAACGACGGGAAGACCGGCGTGCTCGGCCAGCGACTCGACGCCCCGCGTCCACCAGTTCTCGAACTGGAAGCCGAAGCTGGCGGTGATGACGTCCACCGCCGGGGTGTTCTGCTCGAACAGATATTGCTCGCCGAAGTGGAAGTACTCGTAGATGTGCCCTTCGGCCGCCGGGACGACGCCCTGATAGAAGAACGAGCCGAGGAACGGCGTCGCCGCCGCCGCATCCTCCCCGAAGAGGATCGAGCAGATCGCCGTCGAATGAGCCGAGACGCCCGGTGCCAGCAGGCCTTTGTCGTACGAACGCAGCCTGGCTGTCTGGAAGCAGGCGTGCTTGAGGTTGGGCTGATAGTCGTTCTGGGGCTCACCGTCCTTGTAGCTGACGCTGCGACTGAGGACGCCGAAGCGCACGCCGTCACCGGTCAGAGCGGGATCGATCTGACGTAACGCGTAGATCCCCACATAGTCCAGCCCCTGCGGCTGAAGCAGCGACGCCTCCTGGGCGCCGGCCACACCGGCACAGATCAATACGCCGACCAGCAGGCCAACGACCCATAACCTGCGAACCACGATCGTCGCATCGTCTGCCGTTCTTCGCATCACAAGACCCAAGATGTGGCTGGGACCGCTCTCCGGCACGCCATCACTCCCCCAAAAACCAGCCTCCCTGCTGCTGGGCTGCGCCCTCCCTGTGACTGTGCCTATGATAGCAGAAACCCACCTCCGTTTCAAGCAATTTCCAACTGCGACGTGTAGTATACCGGCCCCTGCCAATACTGCCAAGGCCGATTCGCAAAACTGAGAACGTGGGCCTTGCGTCGGCGGCCGGCGGGTGCTATACTCCCCCAACGACCCACAACAACCGCGTGGAACCGGATTTAGACTGGACAGCCGATATGAAGGTCATCCTCGACGCCGAGCAGATCGAAAAGAGTCTCCTGGGCCTGACCGAGGAAATCGCCGATCGTGCGTTACAGGGCGACGATCCCGTGATTATCGGCGTTCGCAGTCGCGGCGAGATCCTGGCTCAACGATTGGCCGGCCGTCTTTCGGAGCGGCTGGGCCGGCCGATCCACTGCGGAACGCTCGACATTACGCTATACCGTGACGACCTCAACACGCCTCACAGCAGCGGTCATCCCCTGGTGCAGACCACAGAAATCGGCTTCGACATCGACGACAAGACCGTCATCCTGGTCGATGATGTGCTGTATACCGGACGTTCGGTCCGGGCGGCGCTGTCGGCCTTGATCGATCTGGGCCGGCCCAAGGCCATCCGCCTGGCGGTTCTCGTTGAACGCGGGGGAAGGGAATTCCCCATTCAGGCCGATTATATCGGTTATAAGGCCGAGGTCGGGCCCGGACAGGTCGTCCAGGTCAACCTCATCGAATCGGATGGAAGAGACGAGGTTGTAGTCGAGTAGGGACAATGAACCGCATCCTCAGTATCGTGGAGCAACACACCCACCACGGCTCCAAGAGACGGCACAGTACAACCATGGCGATCACGCGAAAAGGCAAGCAGTTCAGTTGGCGACGCAAGCACTTGATCGGTCTTCGGGACCTCAGCGCCGAGGAGATCCTCTACATCCTCGATACGGCCAAGGGCTTCGAGCAGATCAGCACGCGCTCGGTCAAGAAGGCCCCACCCCTGCGAGGCAAGGTGGTCGTCAATCTGTTCTTCGAGGACAGCACGCGGACGCGGACGAGCTTCGGCTTGGCGGCCAGTCGGCTCAGCGCCGACGTCGTCGAGTTCACCAAGAAGAGCAGCGCCGTCAGCAAAGGCGAGACCCTGCTGGACACGGCTCGCAACCTCGAGGCGATGGGCGTCGATATCGTCGTGATCCGCCACAACGCCGCCGGAGCGCCGAAGCTGCTGAGCCGGAGCATCAACGCCTGCGTAATCAACGCCGGCGACGGTTTCTGCGAGCACCCGACGCAGGCCCTGCTCGACGTCTACACCATCCGCCAGATGAGGGGCTCGCTCGAAGGGCTCAAGATCGCCATCGTCGGCGACATCTCGCACTCGCGCGTCGCCCGCAGCGACATGTGGGCCATGACCAAGCTTGGCGCCGAGGTGACGCTGGTCGGCCCACCGACGCTGATGCCCGCCGAGGCGAGCCGGCTGCCGGTGAAGGTCAGCTACTCCCTCGACGAGGTGATCGAGCACGTCGACGTGGTCAACATGCTGCGGATCCAGTTCGAACGGCTGGGCGGCAACCCGTTCCCGTCGATTCGGGAGTATTCGCGCTACTTCGGCCTGACGGTCGAGCGGATGCAGCGGGCCAAGCCGGACATCCTCGTGATGCACCCCGGCCCGATCAACCGGGGCCTGGAAATCGAGAGTGAGGTCGCCGACGGCAAGAACAGCGTCATTCTCGATCAGGTCAGGAACGGCCTGGCCGTCCGCATGGCCGTGCTGTTTCTCGTCAATCAGGCCGCCCAGACCCCCATCTGACCTCGCCCCACCTCCCGACGGGCGCAGCCAGGCCGGTCCGCGAGAAATGTTCGTGCAAGCATCGTCACCGCGACGTATAATCACCTGCTATGAAACTGCCAGAACTCGAAAAACCACAGAGATATGCGGGGCTGTATATCTTCGATTTCGGCGACCAGGTCGCTGTCGGATTCACAGCCGAGGAAGTGGCCGAACTGCTCGAAAGCGAACGCTATTGCGACAGCAAGGTCTACAAGATCCATCGGGCCTATCCGGACGGCCGACTGGAGATCAAGGGTGTGCCCGCCCGGACGTTTCAGTTGGAGTCGGGGATGCTCTTCTATTCGACAGCGGTCGAACAGGCCCGGGACGACTTCAAACGTCTGGTCGGTGCGGCGATTACGACCGAACCCCCTTGTCGGGCCAAAGTCCAACTGGCCCGGTATGCCGACGACCGGTTCGCCGTGGCCCTGATCTACCCGGCCGAATACGAAGATGAAGTCAGTGCCTGGCTTCTGGCCCGCGAGTACCGCGCGGCCGGCGCGGCCGAAGGTGGGGTCGGGGCAATCGAGCGATACTACCGTGACGCCCCGGAGATCGTCGAACGGCATCAGCTCTTCGGCGTCAGCGAAGGCATCAGCCGGACCGGAGATGAACTGCTCACCTCGCTCAAACGAGCGGTGCAAAGATAGGCGACAGGCACACGTGGCTCCCACCGTGATCCAACTGCGATCCGATGCACGCAGGCCGACCCGACCATCGAAGGCGGCCCGGCTCGGCAGCCTCGTTGCCATGATTGCCGCCCTGGCTCGGCCTCGACGCCGGCCCATCACCAGCGAAGACCTCAGAGGACATGATGTGCCGACCTGCACGCAGCGATTGGGCGTGCGATTCATCGAGCGGCTGCGCGATGCTTTTCGTCCCCGTTGGCTTCGAAAACGCCTCTGACAACCCCCGGCTTTCCAGCAGCCGTCAGAATCGAGCCTGAATCACGTGCACGGCGGAGCTTCACTCAGCGTCCAGTACTCGTGGATCGCCCGCACGGCCTCGACGAATTCACTTCGCGAGCCGGACTTGACCACGAAGCCGGCCACCCCCAGCGAAAAGCTCTCGTCAACGACCCGCGTGTTGCCCGATGGCGCCAGCACCACCACCGGAACCGACCTCAGCGTCTCGCTCGATTTGACAGCTTTCAGGACGTCCAGGCCCTCGTGGTCCTCAATCAGACCATCAAGAACGATGACCGCCGGCTCCAGGGCTCGCTCGCCATTGAGCCGCTCCAGGGCCTGCCCGAGGTCATGGCAATGCACCACGTTGCCGGTCAGACCCAGTTCGTTCAAAGCCTCGCTGGCTGTGGGCGGCCTTGCATGAGGCCCCTCGATCAGGAGCATCGGTCTTGCGTACATGACTGCACCTCTTGCTTTTGGGGTCTTTGGCGCAACCCCACTCCCATCATCGTCCGATGCGGAGCCAACGGTCCCGAACCGGCTCCGGCAGTTGCGTTCTATCGCGGGATGAACACCGCACCTGGCCACCGAGTCTCTGTGCCGCCGTCGGTGGCCTCCTGACGCAATCACTCTACCTATGTGATCGATCCGATGGACATTCGCATAAATGGGAAACTCTCGCAAGCCAGCCCGACCCTTTCCCAGTACGAAGGGGCCGTTTCCAGTCCTCTTACTGGAGCGCCCCAGCCTTTTCCCTGGTATATCCGGCCTGATGCGACAGACGGACCAGTTCCACCACCGAGGCGGCCCCGGCTTTGTCGAGGATGTTCGTGCGGTGAAAATCGACCGTCTTCGAACTGATCCCAAGCTCGTAGGCGATGGCTTTGTTCGGTTTGCCCAGGATCAGCAGGTCCATCACCTGGCGTTCTCGCCGGGTCAGGCCCTTTACGCGCGACTGGAAACCTCTGGCATGCTCCTTTGTCGCACGCACGCGTCGGTCCAGCTCGATCGCCCTCTGAATGCTGTCGAGCAATACCTGGTCGCGGAACGGCTTCTCGATGAAATCGATCGCGCCGGCCTTCATGGTCTCCACCGCCATCGGAATGTCCCCGTGACCGGTGATGATGATCGTCGGGATCTCCACGTTCGACTCGTTGAGCCGAGCCTGGAGCTCGATGCCGCTCATCCCCGACATCCGCACGTCCAGCACCAGACACCCCGGCTGCGACGGATCGTAGTGATCCAGAAACGGCCGAGCCCCGTTGAAGGTCCGAACCGCAAGACCGATATCTTCGATCAGAAGACGCAGCGACTGACAGATCGCCTCATCATCATCGACGACAAACACGATGGGGTTTGCACTGCTCATGTTCAACTCCTTCCGCCGGTAATATGAATTTGAAAACCGCCCCGGAGCTCTCGTTTGCCTCGACCCACAGCCGACCGCCGTGCGCTTCGACAATCCGACGACTCAGGGACAAACCAATCCCAAGACCCTCATTCTTGGTCGTGAAAAACGAATCGAAGACCCTCTCGGTCAGTTGCGATGGAAGCCCGCGGCCGGTATCGGCGACGGCAATCTCGATTCCGTCACCGCTGTCGGCGGGCCGCGTCGCGAGGGTCAGACTTCGCACGGGGGTCGCGCCGTTCATTGCATCGAGGGCGTTCCGCACGAGGTTGAGCGTGACCTGCTGGATCCCCACGGCATCGCCTCGAACCTTGGGCAAACCTTCGGCCATGTCGCGAACGACGGTGATGCCCAGCCGGGCGATCTCCGCGTCCACCATCCGCATCGTCTCGTCAAGCACGTCGTGGACATCGAGGCTGGTGCGGTCCGGCTGGCGTTTTGCGACCAGCCCGCGAATCCGCCGGATGATCGCCGCGGCCCGTTCCGCCTGGTCTGCGATGTGTTCGATCGAGTCGCCCAGAGTCTTCACGTCCACCGGCTCCCGTTCGGCCAGTCGCCGACAGCCCGCGGCGTAATTGACGATCGCGCAAAGGGGCTGATTGATTTCGTGGGCCAGACCCGACGCCATCTCGCCGAGCGTGTTGGCGTGCCAGGCCCGCGCCAGTTCCACGCGGTGATTCTCGGCCGCCCGCGACGCCTCGATCCGCTCGCTGACATCCCGCGCCACCGCCACGACGCGGTCGCGTCCCCCAATCCGGGCCTGTTTGAGGTTCATCTCCGCCCAGAAACAGCGACCGTTGCTGCTCTTGCACAGGCATTCCAACACCTGAGGGCCCTCGCGAGCCACCCTGGCGAACCAGTCGCGGATCACCTCTGCGCTATCGGCGCGGGGCTCGGCCCACAGACCCGACACGCCCATGCGATGCAATTGCTCCTGAGAGTAGCAGAACATGTCCAGACCCGTCTGGTTCACATCGAGGATGTCCCCTGTGACCGGATCGTGGACGAAGATGGCTTCATTGGCCGCGTTGAAGATCTCCCGATAGTTGCGTTCCGAAGCCAGCAACGCCTCTTCGGCCCGTAGGCGCGCCAGAGTGGTCCCCATCTCGGCGGCGATGGTCTCCAGCGCCGGCCGACATTGATCCGCCATCGCCTCGCAACGACTCGATGCGACGACCAGGACCCCCATCAGAGCATGGTCGTCGCTGATCGGAAGCACCGCGTATGCGCGGAGCCCGGCCTTTCTCTGGGCAGGACTCAACGGCATGCGACGTTCGTCGGCGCCGTAGTAGACGGGCTTGCCCTGGGCCAGCACGCGCATCTGCGCGGAACCTTTGCCCACCCACAGTACGTTCGGCGAGAAGCGGCCCGACATGCCGTGGTGGCTCAGCAATTTCATCTCGCCGGAAACCTCGTCCACGAGATACACCCCCCCGCAGTCCGCCTGGGAGGCGGCAACGGCCGCATCCAGACAAAGACGAGCGCCTTTGCGGATGTGATCGATGGTGTTGAGCTTCACCGCCAGATCGTGCGTGATCTTCGACAGATGCTCGGCCTGCTTGCGTTCGCTGATGTCACGCACGATCGCGATGACCTCCCGTTCGCCACAGGCCACCAGTCGGCATTCCAAATCACGCAGCCCCTCCGCCAACGGCAACTGGTATTCCAGCGTCTGCGTCTGCCCCGTGGTCAAAGCCCGATCGATGGAATCCGTCACCAACGCGGCAATCGGGGCCGGCAGGACCTCGGCCACAGGCCTGCCGAGGAACTGCGCCGGGGGACGATAGAACTCCTGGCTCTTTGCCATCCGGTAATCGCGGAAGACGCCGTCGGCGCTGAGACGAAAAATCAGATCCGGAATCGCATCCAACAGCGCATGAATCTGTGCTTCGCTCTGCTTCAGGGCGTTCTGCGTGTGCACCCGCGCGGTGACGTCGGTGCAGGTGGCATGCACGGCAGGGCGGCCGCGGTATTCGATGCGGCAGGCATGCAGTTCCAGCCAGCGAACGGCCCCATCCTTGCGAACGACCTGGAACTCGTAGTTTTCCGGAAGCGACCTGCCCTCGAGTCGGGCGCGATGGTTGTCCCAGATGCGCTGGCGGTCTTCGCTGTGCACGAAATCCCAGATCTCCTCGGGCGACTTCGCGAGAATCTCTTCGACGGAGAACCCGCTGATCTGGCTCATCGCGTGATTGGTGAACACCACCCGCTCGTCCTGGATCACGACCAGTCCTTGCAGGGAATGGTCGACGAGCGTCCGATAGGCCTCCTCGGCGCGTCGTCGATCGGTGATGTCGCGTCCGATCCCCACGAGGCCGATGACCTGACCGCTCTCATTTCTCAGCGGCACCTTCGTTGTCAGATTCCAGGTGCTCTCGCCGGAAGCCGGGGCGATGACGCATCGTTCGTGGTTGACGATCGGGCGACCGGTCGCCATGAGTTCCTGTTCGTCCTGGTAGGCGCGTTCGGCCGTCTCCAGCGGGTAGAAGTCGCGGTCCGTCTTGCCCACAATCTCCTCGATGGTCGCCACGCCCTTGCGGCGCAGGACCTCCGAATTGCACAGAACGAACCGGCTCTGTCGGTCCTTCACATAGATGGCATCGGGCAGATTGTCGATCAGAGTGCTCAACAGATTCCGCTCCTCGACCAACCTGCACTCGGCGCGCGCGACTTCCGTGACATCAAGGGCCACCTTGCCGCCCCCGACGACGGTTCCGAGATCGTTGACAATGGGGTAGCCTCGCAGAGACCACGTCCGATGGGTGACGGAGACCTTCTCGGCCCGCTGAGGCCGACCCGTTTCCATGGCGGCGACCACGGGACAGCCGGGACAGGGGTCCTGGCGGTGCTCCCAGAGCTCATAACAGTGCCGACCGATGATGGCCTCTCGGGACAGCCCGGCCGAGTCGCAGGCCGACTGGTTGGCCCACAGGACGCGCATGTCCGTATCGTGTCGAATGACATGTTCGCCGATCGCGTCGAGCATGCTCTCGGTATCGACCTCGGGCGTCCCGCTCGGTGCCGAGCCAGACGACGCCACCGAAGACTCGGTCGCCTGTGCATCTCTGTCCCGCTTCGCGCGAAGCCGATCGGCATCGCGCTCGGCGTCAAGCTGTCTTTCCCTCAGCGCCGCGACGACAGCACCGACGGCCACGAGAATTAGCGAACGAAGAAGATCGTCGATCATCGCCGCTCCGGCTCTCGCCGTGGCAACCTGGGCCGTCGCAAGACACGCCCCGGCCACAGCCGCAACAGCGAACCCCCGCCAGCCGAACCACAGGCACGCCAACACCACAGGAAGATACAGCAGGTAGCTCCCCTCACCTCCAGGCATCCGCCGACCGGGAGCGTACCATGCGAACCCGGCCGCAGCAAACAAGCCAAGCCCCCATACGAGGCGCCCGTATCGACCTCTCGTGCTCCCCACTCCGTTCGGCCCGCGTTCGTCCATGTCGACCAAAACCTGCCACTGGGGCTTCGCGCCCGTCCAAACCCTCGAAACCCCACTAAGAACATGGGGCTTGCAGAGGAATCATCCACACCATCCCACGCGTTGTCCAGTCAGAAAATCGGCTGACTTGACCGAGGCGGACGACAAATTCCAGTCAACTGCCGCAATCTGCGTAAGCGACACCGCAAAAATCCACATCCGAACGCGAACCACCGCTCCGACCCCGCGTACGAATTATTGGACGCAAGGAACAGAAACCCATACAATGCGGCAATTGCGTTGTATGGTTGATGATACGAAAAAGGAAAACTAAGATTTTTCTCCCCTCCGGAAAACATCGGGTAGCGCCTTGCTGCTCGATGTTTTCTTTTTGGGGCCGCCGCCCCGCCCCCACAATACCCATTCCACCCAAACCACCACCTATGCATCCTTGCCGTGGCATTTCTTGTATTTCTTGCCACTGCCGCACGGGCAGGGGTCGTTGCGCCCGACCTTGGGCTGTTCCAGCCGAATCTGCTTGACCTTCTGCTCTCCCTGCGGGGCCTGGGCGGCAGCGCGCTGTCGCTCGGCCATCGCGAACTGGCCTACCTCATCGTGCGTGGTCTGGCTGACGTTCCAGACGCTCCTCGCCCGCGTTCCCGCCTCGAGATGCACGCGGAAGATGATATCCGTCACGCGATCCTCGATCGATTCGAGCATCTCGTTGAACATCCGGTAGCCTTCGCGCTTGTACTCAACCTTGGGGTCCTTCTCGGCAAACGAACGCGTCCAGATGCTGTCTTTGAGGTGATCCATCGCGTAGAGATGGTCTTTCCACGTGCTGTCGTAGACCTGCAACAGAACGTACCGTTCCAGGTCCGCCAGTTCACGGCGCAGGAAGCAGACGCCCACCGCCCGGAGCCGCTCCTTCGGATCGTCCTCGTGGCCCAGATCTTCAGGTTTCAGCGAGGCCTCAAATCTCTCATTGGCCCACCGGGTCAGCTCCTCGACGTTCAGGTGGGCGGCCTTTTCGGCCAGCTCTTCGTCGAGTTTGCCGTCGTTGTAGCTCTCACTGAGCCGCATCAACTGCTCGTGCACCTCGCGCGGTTTTTCGTTCTGCAACCGCTCGGCCGAGAGCTCGGCGTTGTACTTCTTGTTGGCCCACTGGGCCAGCGACTCGAATCCATAGACGTTGGCCCCCTGCGATCCGTAGGCCATGCTCATGGCGAATTCGACCGGATACTCGATCTCGCGCCGGCGGTATTTCTGCGCCGTCTCGGCGAGCATCCATTCACGCGCCTGCCGGGCATTCATTCCCTTCAGATTCTCGATGTCCGGCTTCAGATCGAACTTCGCCCGGGCCCACTCGGCCAGGCGACGCACGGCGAAGTCGTCCCGCAGGAACTCCGCCAGAGGCGAGCAGTCGCGTCGGTCCACCTGCTCGCACGCGGCCGCAACGAGCTGCTCCTCGATCTCCTCAGGCGACTGGTTCTTGACCTTGCTCGCGCTGAGACTGACCTTGAACGCCGACATCGCCCACTTGGTCAGGCCCGCGACGTCCCACGTGCCCGGATCCGCATAATCCTCCAGGTATTCGCCCAGCGAGAGAGAGATGTTGTTCCGGGCGGCGTCCTTGGCGCGGTCCTTGATCAGATTTGCGACATCCTGGGGCTCGGCCCCGGCCACGTCGGAGATCTTCAACTCAACATCGAAATTCGCGCGGGCCCATTCGAGCATGCACCGGAAGGGATACTCTTTGTCGAGGATGGACTCGCAATGGCCCGTGATCGTATGGTCGATCATCTCCTCGATCATCGCCTTGAGGTTGCGGCCTTCGAGGACCTGGCGCCGGCGGGAGTAGAAGATCTTCCGCTGGTGATCCATCACCTCGTCGTATTCGAGCAGGCTCTTGCGGATCTCGAAGTTCCGCTCTTCGACCTTCTTCTGCGCCTTCTCGATGCCCTTGCTGATGCGGCTGTGGTAGATGGGCTGGCCTTCTTCCCAGCCGATCCAGGACAGCGCCTTGACCGTCCACTCCGGGGCGAAGACGCGCATCAGATCGTCGTCAAAGCTCAGGAAGAACTGGCTCGATCCGGCGTCGCCCTGCCGGCCGGCGCGCCCGCGAAGCTGGTTGTCGATTCGCCTCGCCTCGTGCCGCTCGGTGCCGAGGATGTGCAACCCGCCGATCTCGGCCACCCCGTGACCGAGCTTGATATCGGTGCCGCGGCCCGCCATGTTGGTCGCAATGGTCACGTTGCCGCACATCCGGCCGTCGTGCGCCTTGTGCTGCTGACCCGCCTTGAGAACGATCTGGGCCTCGCGGGCATGCTGCTTGGCGTTGAGGACCTCGTGGTCGAGCCCGTATCGCTTCGTCAGGGCCGTCGAGAGCAGTTCGCTCTTCTCGATGCTGATCGTGCCGACCAGAACGGGCCGGCCGGCGGCGCTGGTCTCATGGATATCCTCGACGATCGCGTTGAACTTCTCGGCCATCGACTTGTAGATCACATCCTGCCGATCGTCGCGGACGCACGACTTGTTCGTCGGAACGACCACGACATCCAGCTTGTAGATCTTCATGAACTCGTCGGCCTCGGTCGCGGCCGTACCGGTCATGCCGGCGATGTTGGCGTACAGCTTGAAGAAATTCTGGAGCGTGATCGTCGCCAGCGTCTGGCTCTCTTCCTTGACGGTGACCCCCTCCTTGGCCTCGACCGCCTGGTGCAGGCCGTCGGACCACTGCCGCCCCTGCATCAGTCGCCCCGTGAACTCGTCGACGATGACGACCTTGCCGTCCATCACGACGTAGTCCTTTTCCTTCTCGAAGACCACATGGGCTCGAAGGCTCTGCTGCAACAGGTGGGGCCAGTCGATATTCGTCCCGGTGTAGAACGACCCCATGCCCGCAATGTCCTGGGCGGCCTTTTCGCCCTCGTCGGTCATGCGCACCTGCTTGCGGTCGAATTCCACCTCGTAGTACTGCGTCGCCTCGGTCAGTCTGGCCTGTGCGGCGGCAATCTCCTCCTGGGCTTTTTCGATGGCCTGCTGGGCCTTCTCCATCCGCTTGTTGTCCTTGTCCTTCTTGGCCTCGGACAACTCGCCCTGCGCGTTGGCGATCCTGCGCTCGGCCGCGTCGATCTGCGCCTTGGTCCGGGTGTACCCCCCCTGAAGCGAGATCAACTGCCGCGCGACCTGGTCGGCCTTTTTGTAGCGGGTCACGTCGTCGAACGCCGGCCCGGAGATGATCAAAGGCGTCCGGGCCTCGTCGATCAGAATCGAGTCCACCTCGTCGATGATCGCGTACTCGAGCGGCCCCTGGACCATCTGCTCGAGCATGGTCTTCATGTTGTCGCGCAGATAGTCGAAGCCGAACTCGTTGTTGGTCCCGTACGTGACGTCGCAGAGATAGGTGTCTTTTCGCTCCTGGCCGGCCGTATCCATGTCGGACTGGATCGCCCCCACCGTCATGCCCAGCGCATTGTAGACCGGCGCCATCCACTCGGCGTCGCGCTTCGCCAGATAGTCGTTGACCGTGACGATGTGCACGTGCCGTCCGGTCAGGTGCACCAGATAGGCCGCCAGCGTCGCCACGAGGGTCTTGCCCTCGCCGGTGGCCATCTCGGCGATCTTGCCTTCGAACAGCACGTTGCCACCGATGAGCTGAACGTCGAAGTGTCGCATCTCGACGGTCCGCCGGGCCGTTTCCCGCACCACGGCAAACGCCTCGGCAAGGATGTCGTCCGGGTTCCTTCCGGCCGCCAGGGCCGCCTTGAATTCGGCGGTCTTGGCCTTCAGCGCCGCATCGTCGAGCTGCCGAATCCGATCCTCGAACGCCCCGGCCCGCTCGACCATGCCGGTATACGATTTGATCAGTCGCTCGTTGCGCGAGCCGAAGATCTTCAGGAGGACTCTACTTACTCTGTCGAAAGCCATTTCGCTAACTCGATCCTCTCCATGAGGGCGTCGGCGGTGTCCGCCCCGCGGCTACCTGCCGACGCGATTCGATTCAATCTTTGACTCGGGTGACATACAGGCCCGTGCGGGTGTCCACGCGAATCAGCTCGCCGACCTTGATAAACGGCGGCACGGTCACCACCAACCCCGTCTCCAGTGTGGCCGGCTTGGTCTGGCTCGTGGCCGTAGCGCCCTTGATCTCCGGCGGAGTGTCCGTCACTTCGAGGTCCACCGTATTGGGCAGTGTGATGACCACCGGCTTGCCGTCATACATGCTGACCTGGAGCGGCGTGTTGGGCTTGAGGTACTTCGGGCCGTCGCCGAAGGCTTCATCGTCCAGAGCGATCTGGTCGAACGTCTCGGTGTCCATCAGAATGTGCCCGTCGCTTGATGAGTACAGATACTCGTAGTTGCGTTTGTCGAGAAAGATCTCCTCGATAACCTCTTCGCTGCGCAGCCGTGCGTTCTGGATCGAGCCGTCCGTCAGACTCTTGAGCTTGGTCTGATAGACGGCCCCGCCCTTGCCCAATTTGACGTGTTCGAAGTCGACGATCGCATAGAGCTTGCCCTCGATCTTGATCGTCTGGCCCTTTCGCATTTCCGACGCTTTCATATACCGCTCCAACGGCTACCCAGATGAATGTCTTCAAAACTGTGAATGCAAAGCACTTACGGTCGGATCAGTATGCCAGAGTGGGTCGGGGCTGTCAAGAAAACGCACTCGGACAATCCACTTGCGGCCATCGGACGTTGCCCCGCGGACACGATTCGGAGGTGACCGACCCGACGGAAAAGGGTATGCTCTCGTCCGGAACAGCGGCCAGGAACGGACCAATCGATGATCGGGAGCCTTGAAATGCTGGGCGCAATTGCAGGCGACATCGCGGGGTCGGCCTATGAGGGCAGGCCGGTCAAACGCAAGGACGTATCGCTGTTCGGACCGCTGGCGACCTTCACCGACGACACGGTGCTGACGGTGGCGGTCGCCGACGCCCTGCTGGGCGACCGCGACTACGGGCGTGCCTTGCGAACGTATACCCGTCGGCATCCCTTACGCGGCTACGGCGGCCATTTTCTGCGATGGGCGGTGGTGCCGGCGATGGGGCCATACAACAGCTTCGGCAACGGATCGGCGATGCGGGTCAGCCCGGTGGCCTGGGCCTTCGATTCGCAAGACGACGTCCTGCGCGAGGCGGCCCGAACCGCCGAGTGCACGCACAACCATCCCGAGGGCGTCAAAGGGGCCCAGGCGACGGCGCTGGCGGTCTTTCTCGCTCGAAACGGCGAAGACAAGGAGTCGATTCGCCGGAGAGTCAGCGGCCGTTTCGGATACAACCTGTCGCGAACGGTCGATGAGATTCGGCCCGGCTATGCGTTCGACGTCACCTGCCAGGGTTCCGTGCCGGAGGCCATCGTCGCCTTTCTCGACTCCCATTCGTACGAAGACGCCCTGCGCAACGCCGTCTCGCTCGGCGGCGACAGCGACACCCAGGCCTGCATCGCCGGGGCTATCGCCGAGGCGTTCTATCAGAAGGTCCCCTCCGAGTTCATCAGACAGGTCAGGGAACAACTGACCCCCGATCTTTGGAGCAAGACACTGGAATTCTACGCGAGGTTTGGATCGAAGGATATCATGGATCAGGTTCGTTCCCTCGACGGGGAGTAGACCTGCGCAGCGGGTTCGGAGTATTGCCTGAACCGCCGCAACTTCGTATACTATGCAGTTGCAGGGACGTAGCGAGCCGAGTACAGGGCGGCTCATGTTCTTTGCACAGGACCCGCGGAAGAAGCCGGCAACAACATGGCCGGCCAAGCGGAGAACGGAGGTTATACCATGACGGCGAAGCACACAAGGAGTCTCCGGACAATCTCAATTGCACTGGCCATCGTCGCGATGGGCTCGGCCGTGTCCGGCGGCATCACTTTTGTGGACCACGACGCCGCCGGAACGGGCGACGGAACGACCTGGAGCAACGCCTATGTCCACCTGCAGGACGCGCTGGCCGCAGCGATCGACTTGGACGGACCCGTGGAGATTCGGGTTGCGCAAGGGCTGTATCGCCCGGACCAGGGAACGAACCAGAGGCTTGGTGACCGTAGCGCCACGTTCAGGCTTCTCAACAACGTGACCCTCAGGGGAGGTTTTGCGGGCGCCGCTGCGCCGGACCCGAACGCCCGCGACGTAGGCACGTACCTGACGGTCCTCAGCGGCGATCTGGAGGACAACGATGGTCCGGACTTTGTCAACTGCGAGGACAATGCGGAGGCGGTCGTTACTTCCATCTCCAACGACACAACCGCCGTCATGGACGGCTTCACCATCACCGGTGGATTCGGCGGGTTCGGGCCCGGCCTGAACTGCCATGACACGTTCCCCGTCGTGCAGGACTGCACGTTCCGGGTCAACATGGCGGCGGGCGAGGACGGTGGCTATGGGGGCGCCGTGTTCGTCTCAGCAGGAGGGCCCGTATTCAGCCGGTGCACCTTCGCAGGCAACTGGGCAACGAAGCAAGGCGGTGCCATCTGCAGCCAGAACCGCGCCGACCTGACCGTCCATCACTGCGCCTTTAGAGCCAACTACGCCGACGACGGCGGCGCCATCCGCAGCGCCAGCGGCAATGTGAACGCTGCCGACTGCACCTTTGTCGGCAACGTGGCCGAAAGCCACGGCGGCGCTCTCTACTGCCACCAAGGCCGCCATGCGCTGACTCGATGCACGTTCGCCTCGAACTCGGCCCGATGGGGCGGCGGTCTCTACAACCTCTTCGGTGCAATGGACTTTGTGCGATGCACGTTCACCGCCAATGACGCCGATGAAGGCGGCGGCGTCTACATCGATTCAAGCGCCGCCGTGACCCTGAGCCATTGCCTGCTGGCAGGCAATCGAGCCCGCGATTGGGGCGGCGCAATGCTGGCCTGGTGCGACAGCAGCCCGGAACTGATCCACTGCACGATTGCCGACAACCGGGCGCCGGAAGGCTCCGCCGTCTCCAGCGGCGAACCGGTGCTCTGGAACTGCATCGTGTGGAACCGGGAAGCCACGAAATCGCCCTTCCGAGTACAGGGCGTGGGCCCCGCAGCAGGCTATAGCTGCATCCAGGGTGACTTTCCCGGCCGGGGCAACCTCGACACCGATCCGCTGTTCGCTTCGCCGGGCCATTGGGATTCCAGCGGGACGGCCGACGATCCCAGTGACGATTACTTCGTCGCGGGGGATTATCACCTCCGATCCGAAGCCGGGCGGTGGGACCCGAACAGCGAAAGCTGGGTAGCCGACGAGACGACCAGCCGGTGCATCGACGCAGGCGATCCGGACGATGGAATCGGCGAGGAACCCTTCCCAAACGGCGACATGGTCAACATGGGTGCCTACGGCGGCACGGCTGAAGCCAGCAAGTCACCCGCCGGCAGTCCTTTGTGTGGGCAAACCGCGTACGAATTCGTGCCCGGGCAGAGCGCCGTCCTTCAGACGGGAGGATTCGCAGGCGTCAACTGGACATATCGCGTGGAGGGGAATATCCACATCGTCCTCGATTGCCTGATCGGTGTGGCCTCGTTCCGGCGTGTGGACGCGGCGGCCATCGATGAAAGCAGTTCGCTGCCGCGCCACCTTGACCTCAACGAGGCGTTCCGCCTGACGAGCTTGGTCGGGAGCGCCAAGCCCGACGGGACCCTGGTGTTTTCCGGCAAGGCGGCTGATGATAGCGACGTCAGAATTACCGTCGCTTTCAAGGAGGATTGGGTGCTCATGAACGGCCAGACCACTCCGCCGGCCGGAACAGCGGACTTCTTCATCTTCAGCCTGGATGCGCTGCTGAAGCGATCATCCCACAACGATCGTTGACCGCGGCAGAGAATCGGCCTCGAATGGCGTGACAGTCCCAACCGGCCAAAGAGATCACCCTCTTCGGCCAGGGATGTAGTCTGCTTTGCGGCGGGTTTTCGGTTGCCAACCTGCGCCGGTCAAGGTATCACAAGGCCATGGGCCGACGCATGACCGATCCAACCTCGATCCATCTCAACAGAGGAGAGTCTTCATGGACCATCGTATGAATCGACGGGACTGCCTGCGAGCGCTGGGGCTGTCGGGACTGACCGCAGGACTGGGATGGACCGCCGCGCCGTCCGCCCGCGCCCAGGGCGTCGGCGAATCGAGCGGGTTTCAGAGTTCGGTCATCGACCCACGCAAGGTCCAGGACGCACGGACGGCCGCGACGATCGTGGACGGCAAGGTGATCCAGCCGCAACGCGAGCTGCCGATTCTTCACCAGACCGATGTGCTGGTGGTCGGAGGCGGCTCGGCCGGCGTCGTGGCCGCCATCGCCGCCAGGCGCGCCGGTGCCAACGTCACGCTGGTCGAGCGTTACGGCCACTTCGGCGGGCTCTGGACCGGCGGGCTCGTCGTGCTGATCCTCGGGCATATCGTCAAAGGAGGCAAGCAGGTCTGCCAGGGGATCGGCGAGGAGATGATGCGCCGGATGGACAAGCTCGACGGCGCGATCATCGACCGCCGTCCCGGCGTCAATCCGACCGTGGATGCCGAGGCCGCCAAGTACGTCATGGTCGAGATGATCGAGGAGGCGGGCGTCGACGTCTTCCTGCACTGCTGGGGCGTTGATGCAATCGTCACGGGGAACACGGTGCGTGGCGTCGTGTTCGAGAGCAAATCAGGCCGCCAGGCCATTCTGGCCAAAATCGTGGTCGATGCCACCGGCGATGGCGATCTGTTCGCGGCGGCCGGCGCCGAGTTCGAGCACCGCTCGCACAACGTCGGGCTCGTCTCGCGGATCGGCAACCTGGACCGGATCGATGCCGAGAAAGCCAAAGAGGCCCCGAAGCCCCGCCGGCTGGGCTCGGCCACGCCCGCCCCCGGCGTCAACTGGGTCAATTTGACCGGTCCGGAGGTGGACGGCCTGGACTTGGCGACGCTGACGCGCATGGAGATGAACCATCGCAAGTTCATCTGGAAAGATGTCCAGAGAACGCGTCAGACCCCCGGCTACGAGAAGGTGTATCTCGTCGAGACCGCGCCGCAGATCGGCGTGCGGATCACTCGCGTGCTCAACGGGCTTAACCGCGTCCGGCTTTCGGACCTCAAGGCGGCGACGAAGTTCCCCGACGTCGTCGGCGTGGGCGGCGCATCCAACGCCACGCACGGCGAATGGCAGATTCCCTACGGGGCCCTGGTCCCCACCACGGTGGACAACGTTCTCGCATCGGGCCGCTGCATCAGCATGGACATGGGGATGGCCGACCTGGTGCGTCTGATCCCGAACTGCTTTGTCAGCGGTCACGCCGCCGGTGTTGCAGCAGCCGTGGCTGTTCAAGACCACTGCCGACCCCGCGACGTGGACATCGCCAAGGTCCAGAAGATTCTCCGCCAGCAGGAGGCCTATCTCGGGTGAGCGGTCCCGCAAAACCCAACAGGCCCTCCGACACGACGGAGAACACAGGACACCGTCGCATTCGGTGGATCGTTCGCGGCATCTGCCTGGTTGCCGCCGTCGTCGTGCTCCTGGCAGCCCGACAAACGCGCTGGCCGGTCGTGATTCCAGCGATGAGCCCGTTCATTGCCGCATGCTCGATCCTGGCAACCCGCACCTTCAACGTCATAGCGGTCCTCGGGCTGGCCGTGGGGTTCATCGCCTTCTGGCGAGCCCGCTGGTTCTGCCGGTGGGTTTGTCCTCTGGGATTCTGCGCCGACGGCGTAAGCCGCATGGGCCGGCGATGCGGTCGAAAGCCAGCGAAGCGGCTCTCGGTCGGACGATGGATCGTGCTGTTGACCCTGGCGGGCGCGTGCCTGGGCTATCCTGTGCTGCTGTGGCTGGACCCGCTGGCGATCTTCTCCGGCACGTTCGCATTCGCCGCCTGGCCAGCCATCGTCCCCCTGCTGACCCTCCTGGCGCTGAGCTTCATGTGGCCGCACATCTGGTGCGGCCGTGTCTGCCCATTGGGAGCCTTTCAGGACGTGCTCGCCTCCCTGGCCCGGCGCATCCGCAGGCGAACCAGCGAAGGTTCTCCGCCACAGCGATGGAGTCTGCCTGTCGCCCGGCGAACTGTGCTTGGCATCGGTGCCGGCGCAGCATTGGCCTCGACAGCGCGTCTCGCCCATCGGCCCGCATCGCGGCCAGTGCGTCCGCCGGGTGCAATCGACGAGCCGGGGCTTCTCGGTGTCTGTATCCGCTGCGGCAACTGCATTCGCGCATGCCCGACCCGCATCATTGAGCCGTCGCTCGGTCGGCATGGAGTGGCGAGCCTCCTGACACCCGTCCTTCAATTCCGAGAGAACTACTGCTTGGTCGATTGCACGAAGTGCATGGAGGTCTGCCCCAGTGGCGCGCTGATCCGCCTGTCGGCCGAGGGCAAGGCCAGCAAACCCATCGGGCTACCCGAGGTCGATATGAACGTGTGCTTGTTGGGGGCAGACCGCGAGTGCGCGGAATGCCGCCGGTGGTGTCCGCATGAAGCGATTCGCTACGTGTGGTCTGAGAGCGAGTACACGCTCATCCCGCAGATCGATCCACAGAAGTGCACCGGCTGCGGCGCTTGTGAGGCGGTCTGTCCCACGAAACCGAAGAAGGCCATCGTCGTTGTGCCCCTGGCTGATTCGCCTCGCGGTTAAGGTCTCGCAGCAGACGCTACTTGTGCCTCTTCTTCTTCGTCTGAGGCTTGCGGGCCGACTTGCGAGCGTTTCGGCGAGGCTTGCGGTCGGATTCGCGTCGCGACTTGCCTCGGCCCTCGCCCAGCAACGTCACGGGGGCAAGGTTCAACTGGCGTCCCGGCACGTTGACCGAGACGATGCGGACGTGCATGGGCTGGCCCAGATGGACCTCCTGGCCGCTGCGCTCGCCGACGACGCACTGGGCGGGCTTGTTGAGCTGCCACTTGTCGGGTCCAAGGTCTTCGAATTTGATGAGTCCCTCGATCCCGAATTTGCGCGACTGGACGAACAGCCCGAACCCGGCCAGTCCCGTCACGACGCAGTCCAGCTCTTCGCCGACCCGCTTGCTGAGCATTTGCAGGGTGAGCACGGCGACGAGATCGCGCTCGGCGTCTTCGGCCCGCTGCTCGGTGAAGGTGATGTGCTTGCCCACCGCGGCCAGGTCCTGACCGGCGGCGATCTGCCTGGCGGTGTCCATGCGGTCCTGGAGGTAGAACTGCAACTGCCGATGCACAAGCAGGTCCGCGTACCGGCGGATGGGACTGGTGAAATGGCAGTAGTGCGTCGAGGCCAGGGCATAGTGACCGATGTGCAGCGGCGCATACTGGGCCTTCTCGAAGCTCCTCAGGACGACGAGATTGACTGCCAGCGAGCGCTCCGCGTCCTTGACGGAATCGAGCAGGTCCTGAATGGCCCTGCGATCCGGGTTACGCGGCATGGGGAAGCCCATCGTGCGAAGCAGCTTGGAGAGGTTCTTGATGCTCAGGACATCGGGCTCGGGGTGAATGCGGCGCATGAACGGCACGTCGAGCCGGTCGAGCAGCGAGGCGACGGCGTCGTTGGCCTCGACCATGAACATCTCGATGATCGTGTGCGGATAGCTGTTGTCGGCGGGATGGGCATCCACGACCTGGCCCGACTCGTCGAAGTCCAACTCGGGCTCGGGCAGATCGAGATGGAGCATTCCGTTCTCGATCCGGCGTTTCTCGATCCGGCGGGCCAGCGCCTCCATTCTGCCGAGCAACTGGATGACCTCGGGCTTGGCGCCCTTGGTGTGGCCCTTGAGAATGCGGTCGGCCAATTCGTAGGTCAGCCGGGCCTTGGAGCGAATGATGCTGTTGGCGAAGCGGCGATGCAGGATCTTGCCCGCATCGTCGTAGGTGATGTAGACACTCTTGGCGAACCGGGGCTGGTCGGGCTGGAGGCTGCAAATGCCGTTGCTGAGGACCTCGGGCAGCATGGGAATCGTCTTGCCCGGCAGGTAGACGCTGTTGCCCCGAAGGCGAGCCTCTTCGTCCAGCGGCGAGCCGGCCGGGATGAAGTGGCTGACGTCGGCGATGTGAACGCCGAGCACCCAGTTCCCATCGGCGTCGGTTTCCAGGCTGATGGCGTCGTCGAAGTCCTTGGCGTCGGGCGGGTCGATCGTGACGATCATCTTGTCGGCGATGTCTTCCCGCTCGGCGCCGGGTTCGGCTCCGAACGCGGCAGCGGCACGGCGGGCCTGTTCGACACATTCTTCGTCAAATGCGCCGGGCAGGTGAAACTGCCGTATGGCCGCCTGAATCTCGGTGTCGTACTGCCCCGCGCGGCCGAGCACTTCGACGATAACGCCACGGGCGAGGTACCGTTCCGTCGGATAGGAGAGGATCTCGACGACGACCTTGTCCTTCTCCCTGGCGTTCTTGGCCGTAACGTCCTCGACGACGATCGGCTCGATGAACCGGTTGCCGTCCGGCTGGACGATCCACGCTTCCGGGTGCCGGGTCAGGGTGCCGACGAACTGATTGTCGGCGCGTTCGAGCACCTCGATGATCTCGCCGGTGTATCGCGTCTCGCCGGCTCGCTTGCCCCTGCGCGTGGCCTTGGCCAGAACGGTATCGCCGGTCATGGCGTCGCCGGTGCTGTCGGGCGGAATGAACAGATCGCCGTGCGCGTTCGCCTCAAGGGGCACGACGAACCCGAACCCCTTGGCGTTCTTGCGGAAGGTGCCCACGATCTGGCCGGCCATCGAGGGCAGGGTCACGAGGTTGCCGCCCCCGATGACGACGTGTCCGGCGCGGCGCAGCTCTTCGAAGGCTGCCTTGAACTCGGGATAGGCGTCGGATTCCACGCCGAGCGACCTGGCCAATTGCGCCGCCTTCACAGGGGTGTAGTCGGCGTGCTGGAGCAGCTTGACGATCCGGTCTCGATACACATTCGGCATAAGCCACCCCAACGAAAGCAGCACCCAACCGATCAGGTCATCGATTGGGTGCTGACGATTTTCCCTACGACGTTATTGCCCACAGTCGTCCATACCAGACGCCGTGCAGGCCGTTTGGCACAGCGTCTAACTGGTCTGCTGCTTGGCCTTCAGGGCGTTGAGCTTCCTGGCCAGCCGGGATTTCTTCCGGGCGGCCGTCTTCTTGTGCATCGTGCTCGTGGCGGCAACCTTGTCCAGCTTCTTGACCGTCGCCCGGAACTCCGTATCGGCCGCCTCGACGTTGCCTGTGCTCAGGGCGGTCTCGAGACGCTTGACCTGCGTCTTGACCTGGCTCCTGCGGGCCCGGTTGATCACTCGCTTCTTGGCGTTCTGTCTGACTCTCTTCTTCGCTGATAACGAATGTGCCACGTTGTTCTCCTGGTCGTCCTAAAAACGCTGTTTCACAACTCACTGAGAGGTTGGTCCACGCGATCCGAGATCGCCGGACGGGGCGTCGGGTCCCGTCAATCGCGACTCCGCCCGCAACCGGTCCACCCGTTCACTGACGTCTTTGTACCCGAAATCGAGCTGGGCAATCCGACGGTACAACTCCAGCGCCCGTTCCTGATCGCCCTGCGACTCATGGGCCAAGGCGAGATTATACCGCAATTCCTTGGCGATTGCATCATCTTTTATTTCATAAGAATCGATGGCCCTGGAAAAGACGTCGATGGCATCAGCATACCAGCCCTTCTTGTAGAAGCAATAGCCGATCTTGTCCATCGCGGCGATCCGCCGGCGCGGATCCTTCTGGGCGTCCTGGAACAGCGGGATGGCCTCGTTGTACCGCTCGTTGCGCATCAGACGCAGGGCGTATTCATACTTGGCGGCCAGGTCCGTGGGGTAATTCTCCACACAGAGCCGGTAGTGCTCCAGCTCGGTGCGTCCCAGGGTCTCGGTCAGTTCGCGAACCCCGGCCTTGGCCGCCGGGTCCGACGGCCGGGCCTTGAGAAGCTTCTTGGCGGCCCGAAGCTTACGCCGGACCTGCCGGATTTGCAGTAGACCCGCTCGCTCCTGGAACCGAAAGTCCTTGCGGGCCTCCGCCGCATCGCGGAGCAGTTGAATCGCCTCGTTCTCCCCGTCGTCGGTCTCCAGGTCCGCCAGGGCATCGGCCAGAGCGAAGACGTTCTTGGCCAGCTCCGGGTCGGCGGCGTAGGCCGTGCGGGACTCCTCGACCGCGCTGAGCCGGTAGTCCTCGGTCTTGATCATCCGGTCCTGAGAGTACAGGCGGGCCTGCGTCTCGCGGTCGCGGATCGACTGGCGGAAGTCCCCTTCGACGTCATACTTGCCCCTGGACATCGTCAACTCGGCCGAGAGGTTTTTGAACTCGTCGGCCAATTCCTTGTCGTCGGGTTTCATCCGAGCGGCCCGCTGGCAGGCGGCCACCGCCTTGTCGTACTGCCCCATCGCCTTGTAGCAGTCCTTCAGGAGCAGATACGTCTGGAGAGAGGGTTTCTCGATCGCGTTGT
Source organism: Phycisphaerales bacterium Planc_01 (assembly GCA_001603075.1). Classification (GTDB taxonomy): domain Bacteria; phylum Planctomycetota; class Phycisphaerae; order Sedimentisphaerales; family Anaerobacaceae; genus Anaerobaca. The sequence continues at coordinate 29,801 of LVBB01000156.1, forward strand.
TGGTCTGGAAGATCAGATTGGCAATCCAGTGCGCGGTGCGGTGGTATCCTCCGTCAACCGCCGCCCTGAGCATGGCCTCAGCGTAAGGCGTATGATCGGGGTCCTTGGCAAAGAGGTACTCGGCGTTGAGCATCTGTTCGAGCGGGGTCTTGCCCCGCAGGCGTTTGACCCGCTCGACCATCGAAGGCTTCTTGCCGCCCCGCCCTCGCCGCTGGAGCCCCAGCTCGCACAGGGGCAGGTGTCCGTCTTCGAGGGCATCGGGGGCCCGCTGGAGGCCGTCGAGGTACATCTCGATGGCATAGTCGTAATTCTTGCTCTCGGCGGCCTTGCGCGCCTTCTCGAAGAACGTTCTGGCGGAGGCCAGATCGCCCTGATCCAGGGGACCGGCCAGCAGCGCTTCCTGCGGAGCGGCCTCGGTCGGCTCCTGGTCCTGCGGCGGCTGTGCCGCGTTGGCATGGACGCGAGTCCGCTTCGGCCGCATCTTGGCGGCATGCGACGCCTGAGCGGAAGCCACGGGTGAGCCAGTGCCGTTGCGACGGCCGGCCCCAAGCTTCTCGGCCAGACGCTTGAGGTCATCGACAAGGATCAGGTCGTTGGGTTTGAGCCGAGCGGCACGCTGGCAGGCGGCCGCCGCGCGATCGATCTGCCCGATGGCCTCATAGGAGTCCTTCAGAAGGATATAGACGGCCACCGAGGGTTTCTTGGCGTTGTTGTTGGCCAGGAACATCAGGTCGGCGATCCACTTGGCCGTCTCGCGATAGCGCCCGGCCACCGCGGCGCGAAGCACCGCCTCCCCATAAGCCAGATGCTGAGGGTCTTTGGCGAGAAGATACTCGGCATTGAGCATCTTCTCCAGCGGCGTGTCCCCCTCGGAAAGCCTGCGCTCGACCTCCTCGGGCGACGGCTTGCTTGCGCCCCGTTCGTCTCGCTTCAGAGCAAGGACCCGCAACTCCACATGGCCGCCCTCGACGGTGTCGGGGCTTCGCCTCAGCCCGTCCAGGTACGCATCGATGGCCCGGTCGAAATCGCCCGCCTCATAGGCCTGGCGAGCTCGTTCGAAATAGGCCTCAGCCTGCGCTTGTGCTTGAGCATCCGGTTCGGGCATAGCGACAAGTGGAATATCACCTCAAAAGGTCCGCAGCCAACTGACTCTAATACTCGGCTGGATTTTGTCAACGAATAAATGCTTGTCTGAAAATGGCGGTCGTGATATAAGGTCACGCTTGCCGATTATCCGACCTTTATAGGTCGTAGGAGCCATTCGAAGAAGTGCCATTCAGGGAGACAACACGTATGCAAACCGCTCTGGAACAGTATGACCCTCAGATCTACGAACTGATACGGCAGGAAGAGGCCCGTCAGAGCGGCTCCATTCGCCTGATTCCTTCGGAAAACTACGTCTCGCGGGCCGTGATGATGGCCAGTTCGAGCTGTCTGACGAACAAGTACGCCGAGGGCTATCCCGGCAAACGCTACTACGAAGGCCAGCAGGTCACCGATCTGATCGAGAAACTGGCTCAGGATCGGGCCAAGGAGCTGTTCAAGGCCGACCACGCCAACGTCCAGCCCTACTCGGGCTCGGTAGCCAACCTGGCCGCCTATGCCGCCCTGATCGAGCCGGGCGACACGATCATGGGCATGTCCCTGTCCCATGGAGGGCACCTGACCCACGGCTGGAAGGTCTCACTGACGAGCAAGTTCTACAATTCCGTCCCCTACGAGGTGAACACGGAAACCGGCCTGCTCGACTACGACGCCATTCGCGACCTGGCCAAGAAGCATCGTCCGAAGATCATCATCTCCGGGGCAACGGCCTATCCGAGAATCATCGACTTCGAGATCTTCGGCCAGATCGCCAAGGAAGTCGGGGCGTACCTCGTCAGCGACATCGCCCACATCGCGGGCCTGGTGGTCGCCGGGATCCACAAGAGTCCCGTCCCCTATGCCGACGTGGTCTCGACAACGACCCATAAGACGCTTCGCGGCCCGCGCGGGGGCCTGCTGCTGTGCAAGTCCGAGCACGCCGCCAAGGTAGACAAGGCGGTCTTCCCCGGCCTTCAGGGCGGCCCGCACATGCACACCCTGACGGCCATCGCCGTGGCCATGGCCGAGGCCAATACGCCCGAGTTCGTCGCCTACGCCACCCAGGTCGCCAAGAACGCCAAGGCCATGGCCGCCAAACTGCTCGAACGTGGTTTCAAACTGGTCACCGGAGGGACCGATAACCACCTGATCCTCATCGATCTGAGGAACAAGCAGATCCCCGGCAAGAAGCTGGCCAAGGCCCTGGACAGAGCGCGGATCGTCAGCAACTACAACACCGTCCCTGGCGACCCGGCCCCGCCGTTCAACCCCAGCGGTCTGCGAATCGGAACGCCGGCGATCACCACACGCGGGATGAAAGAAGCCGAGGCCGAGCAGATCGCGACGTTCATTCACCGCGTGGTCGAGGACATCGACAACGAGTCGGTCATCGAGCAGATCGGCAAAGAGGTCTTGTTGTTGTGTTCGCAGTTCCCGGTGCCCGAGCACTTCATCATCCCTTCCCGGAACGGCGGTCCAAGGTAGGGGTCGACAAGCGTTCGGCAAGCACGGCGATGGAAGCCGGCAGGCGGAGAGTCCGACGACATGGTGCGGTCGAAGACGCCTTGCAGAGTGCAGGGCGGTGCGGCGGCGAACAGGGCCGGGGACCACGCGTAACGTAGCATATGGCAGATCAGATGTTGACAGCGGGCGTACTCGGTTTGGGCAGGGACGGTGCCCTCCTCCTGGAGGCGGCCCGCCAGACCGGGCAGTTTCTCATCCGGGCCGTCGCGGATCAGGACCATCAGCGCATCGAGAAGGTTGCCGCCGAATTCGGCTGCGAGCCATACACCGATTACAGGCAGATGATCGTCCAGAACCAGCTCGACTGTCTTCTCGTGGCCGCCGACATTCACACCTGTGACGAACATCTCAAGACGGCGATCCGCAAGAAGTTCCATGTGCTCAAACTTGCTCCGCCGGCGCGGAACTACGAAGAGGCGATGGAATACGTCCAGATGGCCGAGTATGAGAAGGTCCGATTCGCGATCGGCAATCCCGCCCGCTTTCAATCCAGCTACATGACCGCGCACGAGCTGATCGCCCAGGGACACATCCGAAACGTATTCCTTGTAACCGCCTATGAGGAATCCACCGGCATCGACAGGCCAACCTGGCAAGCCGATCCTCGACTGGCCGGAGGCGGCGTGCTGTTGCACGATTGTCACCAGGTGGTCGATCAGATCCTCTGGAGCTTCTCGATCCCGCAGCAGGTATACGCCCTGACGACCAATCAGGCCCCCGACAAGCAGCAGCGGTTGTACTTGACCGAGGACACAGCCGTCGTATCCATGAAATTCACTGATGGGCTGACGGCCGGCATCATCGCGACGCGGCGCAGCGACAGGGGCCCGACGCGAACGGGCCTGCAGATCTACGGCAAGGGGGCGAGACTGACAGTCACAGATGAACGCGTCATCCTCAGCACCGATTCGGGCCAGGAGGACCAGGTCTGGCAATATGAACAGACCGAGCAGGACGTGATGCAAAGACTGCTGTCCAGCTTCGCGCGGAGCGTCCATGATCCGGAGGCGCACCCACTGGTCAGCAGCGCCGCCGAGAACCTGAAGAACATGGCCGTGTTCGAATCGGCCTATCTGTCGGCACGGACGGGCTTCCCGGAAGAGCCGGTGAGGATCCTGCAAATCACGCGAAACGCCTCCGGAACCGCAACGAGCATTTGACAAGCCATCGGCGTTGGGGTATGCTTCGCCTGTGCGGTGTGGACGAAGGCATTTCGGTCGACGAGATCGTGCCAAGAGCGTCTATTTCGAGTCGGGAGGTTTGAGCCATGAAGAACCTGATCTACGGCGGCATCATCGTATTGTGTCTGATCGTCTCCGGAATCGTCATCCTCGTCACCCGTTCGGGTGGTTCGGGCGGCATCGACGACCTCTCCGACGACACACAGCTATGGGTCATCTGCGCCGCCTGCAAAGCCTCTTATGAGATGGGGGAGAAGGACTTCTACACACAACTGAAGCAGAAGAGCGTGGAACTGGCCAATCCGATGGCCAGGGCCTACCTGACCTGCCAGAAATGCGGCAAAGACCGTGTGGTCAAGGCCGTCAAGTGCGGCAAGTGCAGCGAGGTCTTCCCCGAGGGTGCCGTGCCGAACGACTTCTCGGACCGATGCCCCAAGTGCAAGTTCAGTGCGACGGAAGAGAAACGAAAGGCCCGCCAAGCCCAACAGGGTCAGAACTGATCGCACGATCCGCGGCAGAAGCCAATGGGCCAGCCCTCTCGGGGGCTGGCCCTTCATTTTGCCGATGCGGCGTGTTCTGTCATCTCCTCGCTGTTCCGCCGGGGTGATAGAACGGCCAGCACATTCTGCTGGTATTCGTCCTGCCCGGTCTTCAGTTCGCCGAACATCGTGTAACGTCGTCCGATTCGCTCCTGCAAATACGCGATGCGACTTTCCGGATTGGGGTGGGTCGAGAAGAACTCGATCGGGCGAATCGTCTGCAACTCCTGCAGGATCTGCATGGTTTCGACCATCCCGTTGGGGTCGTAGCCGGCCTGAACCATATAGGACAATCCCACGAGATCGGCGTCCTTCTCGTCGTCTCGGCTGTACTGGAGGCTGAGCACCCCGGAAACAAACGCCGCGCCGGCCGTGAGATCCCCGCTGCCCCGCCCCCCCACGCCCGCCGACGCCGCCACCAGCGCCGTCATCCCAATCTGACGGCTCAGAGCCACCATCGTATCGCGCGCCACCACGTGCCCGATTTCGTGCCCCAAAATCGCGGCCAACTGCGCCTCCGACTCCAGCTTCTCCAGCAGTCCGGTCGTGATGTAGATATAGCCTCCGGGCACGGCGAAGGCGTTGATCTGTTTCTGACGAACCGCCGTGAAGTGATAGGCGATGTCCGGGCGATGGCAGACCCGCGCCAGCCGCTGCCCGACCCGGTTGACATAGCTCTGGAGATTCTCATCCGGAAACCGACCGCCCAGGGCCTTCTCGATCTGCGGCCCGTACTTGCGGCCCAGTTCCACATCCTTCTCCGGGCCGAAGAACATCAGCTCTTCCTGCCCCGTGACCGGATTGACCGCGCAGCCGCTCAGCAACGTGGTCAGCAGCAGACTCAGCAGCAGGACGAATTCCGTTCTCATAACCACGACCTTTGGAATTGCAAAGTTGTCGTTGAAATGCCTGTCCAACCCATTATAATCCACATTTTCGCATTTGGTAGTGGAAACCATGGGACAAGCAAAGCCCTGTGACGGCTGTAGCCACGCCCACAACTGCGCCGCAGTCTACCAGCGGCTCGGTCGCGCCGATGGGCCTTCGGTCGCGCTGAAGGCGGTGGTTGCCTTCGTCCTGCCGATCGGCGCATTCGCCGTCGCCCTTGGGGCCTTCGAGCATCTGCTGGCGGACGTTGTGGCCGAACGGAGCCGAACGTTCGTGGCATTCGTGGTGGCCCTGGCCCTCACCGTCGGCCTGATGCGCGTGGTCAGCCTGCTCGTCGGACGACGTCACAAGCCACAGTAGTAACTGGATTGTTGCCCTTATGACGGACGACCTGAAAGACGGATGCACGTTCTCTCGCGGGGTCCATCCCCCCGAGAGCAAACACCTCACGGAAGACCGACCGATCGAACCGGGTCCGGCCGTCGGCGAGTTGTCGATCCTGCTCAGCCAGCACATCGGCGCCCCCTGCCAGGCGGCGGTCAAGAAAGGCGACCTTGTCCAGGCCGGCCAGAAGATCGGCGAGTGCCAGGCGTTCGTCTGCGCGCCCGTTCATGCCCCTGTGGCCGGCAAAGTCAAGGAGTTGGCGCTCAAGCCTCACCCGGTGCTGGGACGTTGCCAGGGAATCACCATCGAGGCTCAGGAGCCGGCGCCGCCGAGCTTGCCTTCATTCGACCTGCCGGCCGATTTCGATCCGGCTCGCTGCAAACCCGACGAGATCTGTCAGGCCGTCAGGGAGGCCGGCCTGGTCGGCATGGGTGGAGCGGGGTTTCCCACCAGCGTGAAGATCCAGCCGGATGCGAAGCCGCCCAAGCACACCCTGCTCGTCAATGGCTGCGAGTGCGAGCCCTATATCACGTGCGATTATCGCATCATGCTCGAATGGACCGACCAGATCCTCGCCGGCGTCCGACTGGCGCAGCGGGCCTGCGGCGCATCGAAGGTCTTCATCGGCATCGAAGACAACAAACCCAAGGCCATCAAGGCCATGAGCGCAGCGATCGCCAGAGCCGGATCGGCCGGCGACATCCGCGTGGTGCCGCTCCAGACGAAGTATCCCCAGGGTGGCGAGCGGCAGCTCATCAACGCCGCGATCGGCCAGACGGTCCCAACAGGAGGCATCCCGCCGATGATCGGGGTGGTGGTAATCAATGTGGCCACCGCTGCCGCTATCGCCGACGCCGTACTCTGCAACCGACCGCTGACCCATCGTGTCGTCACCGTCACGGGAGAGGCCATCGCCAGGCCGGGCAATTACTATGTTCCGATCGGAACGCCGGTCGAGGCCCTGATCGAGTTCTGCGGCGGCGTGACCGAGAAATCGGCCAAGGTCGTCATGGGCGGCCCGATGATGGGGCTCGCCATCGCCGATCTGAGCACGCCGATCACCAAGACCGGCGGTGCGGTCACCGTCCTGACCCGCCACCAGATCGGCCAGGCGAAGTTCGAACGGCGTCAAACCGCGTGCATCCGCTGCGGCCGATGCCTGGAGGTCTGCCCGGAAAACCTCAACCCCACGCGAATCGCCCATGCGGTCAAGAGCAACCTGCTGGACGTCGCCGAGAGTCATTTCATCGGCGCGTGTATCGAGTGCGGCTGCTGTAGTTATGTCTGCCCGGCCAATATCGAACTGACCGGGTACATCAAGACCGGCAAGATCTTCCTGGCCAGACAGAGAAAGAAGATGCCGGCCTGACGGGGGCGCCGGGCCACAGCAAGGGACAACGAGGACTCGATCGATGCTCAAGGATATCACGGTTTCATTCGCACCCCATATCAGCAAGCCGCTTTCGACGCGGCGCGTCATGATCGACGTGGCCGTCGGCCTGCTGCCGGCCATGGCGGCTGCGGGAATCTACTTCCGCATCCACGCCCTGCTGCTGATCGGCACGTGCGTGGCCTGGTGCGCCGCCACCGAGTGGGTCTGCAATCGGATTCGCAGGAAACCCAACTCGCTGGGCGACTTCAGCGCCGTCGTCACCGGCATCATCCTGGCTCTGTCGCTGCCGCCGGGCCTGCCGCTCTGGGCGGCCGCCATCGGCAGCGCCGTATCGATCATCGTCGGCAAGATGGCCTTCGGCGGACTCGGGGCCAACGTTTTCAATCCTGCGATGGTCGGCCGGGCGTTTCTGACCGCCTCGTTCGGCGTGATGATGACCACCTGGACGGTGCCCGCCTCCATCGACAGCGGCATGCCCACGCTCTCGGCGGCCGACGTCGTGGACACGCGGACCCAGGCGACCCCGCTGGCCTGGAGCAAAACGGCAATCAAGGACAAAGACGAGGCAAAGACGTACAGCGGCCGACTGCTTTTCTCGACCGTCACCGGCGAGGTGGCCGGCAGTCTGGGCGAAACCAGCGCGATCGCGATCCTGTTGGGCGGCGTCTATCTGCTTTGGCGAAAGACGATTGGCTTCCATATCCCGGCAGCAGTGCTCGGCTCGGCCTTCGTCGCGGCGGCCATCGCCTACCTGATCAATGCCGACGCCTACGTCCAGCCGTTCTTTCATCTGACCAGCGGCGCCTTGCTGTTCGGCGCGTTCTTCATCGCGACCGATCCGGTCACCGCCCCCCTGACGCGCCGCGGCATGTGGCTGTTCGGCATCGGCGTCGGGACCATCACCATGGTCATCCGCATCCTCGGCGAGTATCCCGAGGGCATGATGTTCGCCGTGCTCCTGATGAATGCGGTGACCCCATTGATCGACCGGCTGTGCAAGCGCATCCCGGCAGGAGGCAGGCCCCATGCGTAGCATCAGGCACTTCTTCGAGCAGAGCTGGCTGCTGATCGTCGCGTCGTTCTTCTTCGGCCTGCTGATTGCCGTCACCAACGCCGCACTGTCTCCGAGGATCGAGCAGAACAGGAACTCCAAGCTCAACGAACTGGCCGGCGGCCTGCTGCCGGACGCGACGGCATTCACCCCCGTCGCGGAGACGATCGAGATCCAGGCCCTCGACGGCAAACAGCAAAAACTGGCAGTCTATCGGGCCACAACGGGCAGTCAGACAGTTGGATGGGTCTTTCAGGTGGTCGGTTCCGGATTCGCCGACAAGATCGAGCTGGTCGTCGCCGTCGACGCCGCGTTCACAAGCCTCGCCGGCTTCGACGTCCTTGCGAGCAACGAGACGCCCGGCTTCGGCGATCAGATCAAGTATGGTTACTACCGCGACCAGTTCAAGGGCGCCCCGACCGACGGGTTGACGCTCGTCAAAAGCGGGGATCCCGCGACAATCGACGCCCAGATCGTCGCCATCACGGGCGCCACCGTCAGCAGCACAGCGGTGGTTCGCGCGATGGACCACTATCTTCCACAGGTCAAGACGCAACTCCAACAGAAGGGGCTGATCGGCCATGGCAACTGATTCCGACGGACAGACGTGCGTGTACAAGAACACGTTGCTCGCCGGCCTCTGGCGAGAGAACCCGGTCCTGCGCCTGCTGCTGGGCATGTGCCCGACGCTGGCGGTCACCGCGGCGGTCAAGCCGGCCTTTACGATGGGCATGTGCGTGGTCTTCGTGCTCGTGTGCAGCAACGTCATGGTCTCTCTGATGCGCGACAAGCTCAAGCCGCACCTGCGCATCCTGATGTTCACCCTGACGATCGCCACGTTCGTGACCATCGCCGACCTGCTGCTCAAGGCATTCCAGCCGGACATGAGCGCCGCACTCGGGCCGTATGTGCCGCTGATTATCGTCAATTGCATCATCATCGCGCGGGCCGAGGCGTGCGCCAGCAAGAACCCCATCCTGCTGAGCATCGTCGATGCCCTGAGCATGGGCGCCGGATTTACCGTCGCCCTGTGCGTCCTGGCGGGCATCCGGGAGGTGCTTGGCACCGGCAAGTTCTTCGAGATTCAGGTCATGCCGAAGGCGTTCGTGCCCTGGGCGGCGCTGAGCATGCCCGTCGGCGCGTTTCTGGCGCTCGGGTTCCTGCTCGGGCTCGTCACCCTGATCACCAAGAAGCGCAGTTAAGAGGTCGCAGCATGGATACCGTCTATCTCCTGATCACGGGTTTCCTTTCGGTCGTCCTGATCAACAACCTGGTCCTGACGAAGTTCCTGGGCATCTGCCCGTATCTGGGCGTGTCCGGCCGGATCGACATGGCCTTCGGCATGGGCCTGGCCGTCACGTTCGTCATGACGCTCAGCGGCACCCTCACCTGGCTGATCGACCACATGGTCCTGATCCCGCTGGGCCTGGAGGTGACGCGGTACGTCTGCTTCATCCTGGTCATCGCCAGCGCCGTGCAACTGGTCGAGATGTACCTGCGGAAGTTCTTCCCGCCGCTCTACGACAGTTTTGGGATCTTCCTGCCCCTGATCACGACCAACTGCGCCATCCTGGGCCTGTGCCTGTTCCTGAATCTCTGGGGCATCGACAGCCTGCTCGAAGCGGTCGTCCTGAGCGTGGGCGGCGGCATCGGCTTCACGATGGCCATCTGCATCATGGCCGGCATCCGCGAGAACCTGCGCATGGTCGATGTCCCTGAAAGCCTTCAGGGCGCGCCGATTACGTTGATTACCGCCGGCATCCTCTCGCTGGCGTTCATGGGATTTGCGGGAATCATATGATGATCTTAGCGAGTATTGTCGATCTGTTGAGCAGCGCCTGGATGGCGGGCCTGATTATGCTGGGCCTTGGTTTCGTTTTCGCGGTGATTCTGCTGATCGCCCACGAGAAGCTCAAAGTCGAGGTGGACCCGCGCATCGTGCAGATCCATGCGGCGTTGCCGAACATTGACTGCGGCGCATGCGGGTTTGCCGGCTGCGGCGGATACGCCAAGGGCGTGCTCGAAAACCCGGAGCTGATCGGCCGCTGCTCGCCCGGCGGCGCGGCCGTCGCCGCCAGGATCGCCGCGATCCTCAACCTGCAGGCCAGCGAGTCCGGGCCGGCCCAGAGACCCATCGTCCACTGTCGGGCCCACACCGCCGACCGGACGTACTATGCCGAGTACCAGGGCATCCCAAGCTGCACCGCCGCCAACGCCCTGGCCAACGCCCAGGCGTGCAAGTTCGGGTGTCTCGGCTTCGGAGACTGCGTCCGCGCCTGCAAGTTCGATGCGCTGCACATTATCGACGGCCTGTCCACCGTCGATTACAGCAAGTGCACCGGCTGCACCGCCTGCTCGAAGGCGTGCCCGCGCAACCTGATCGAGATGGTCCCGTTCGGCCACGAGAACATGATGACCGTCGCGTGCAGCAGCAGGGAAAACGGCAAGACGACACGGGCAATGTGCCAGGTCGGCTGCATCGGCTGCGGCCTGTGCGCCAAGCAAAGCGACGCCTTCACCATCGCCGACAATCTCGCCCGCATGGACTATGCGAAATACGCCCCCTGCGGCGAGAACGAAGCCGCCCTGAACAAGTGCCCCACCGGCGTCATCGTCTACCGAGGCAAGACCGCCCCACCCCCGCGCGAATCCAAAGCCAAACAAGCCCCCGCCAAGGCATAGAGCGGCCCGTCCTCCGCCTGTCATCTCGACCGGAGCGAAGCGAAGTGGAGAGATCTGGCCGAGAAGAAGACAGGCGCCCGGCCCGTGTCTGGGCCCTTCGAACCGTTGAAGAATCACTGCGTCGCGGATGCCGGCGCGAAACGCAGACAATAGCCTTTCGGTGCCAGATTCCTCCATTCCGCTTCGCTCCAGTCGGAATGACGAAGCGGATGCGACAGATTCAAATGCCACCGCATTCCGATCGCACACTCACTGGAGGTAGGCTTCGGCGCCGGTGGTGAAGATGGCCTGGGCGTCTTTCTGGTGGCCGATGAGAATGGCCTCGGTGTCGGGCACCTGCTCGATCAGGGCCAGCCCCTTCTCAAGGCCGAGGACACTGACGGCGGTGGCCAGCGCGTCGGCGCTGGTGGCGTCGGGAGCGATGATGGTGACGCTGGCGAGGGCGTCGGCCCCCCGGCCGGAGCGGGTGTCCATGATGTGGCTCTGCCGCTGACCTTTGACCGTCGCGAAGCGCCGGTAGTCACCGCTGGTGGTCACCGCTCGATCCCGCACCTCCAAGACGAACAGCGGCTTGCCCGTCGCCATGTCATCGGGTGCGACATTGGGGTCCTGCAACCCCACCCGCCAGGTCTTCTGGCCTTTGGGTGGCCTGCCGAAACAGCGGATGTCGCCGCCGATGTCGATCATTCCGCCGACGGCCCCGGCCGCCTTCATCGCCTCGACAGCCTTGTCGATCGCAAACCCCTTGGCGATGCCGCCCAGGTCGATCTTCACACCCTCGACGGCAAACCGAACCGTCCGGGCCGCCGGGTCCAGCCGCAGCTTGTCGTAACCCACCCTGCTCCTTGCCTCGGCGATTTCGGCCTCCGTCGGCACGGTATCGGTCGCGGCCGCCCGGCGCCATAGCTCGCCGAGGGCGCCGATCGTGACATCGAACGCTCCGCCCGAAACCTCGCTGAAATGCATCGCCTTCTCCAGGACCGCAAATGTCGCCTCATCGACCTCAACCGCCCTCTGATAGGCCTCGCGATTGACCGTATTCAGTTCGGAGTCGAGGTTGTGATAGCTCATCAGTTCATCGACCCGCCTCTGCTCGTCGAACGCGGCGGCAATAGCGGCCTGCCCGGCCTTCTCACTC
>LVBB01000157.1 GCA_001603075.1 Phycisphaerales bacterium Planc_01
AGCCGGGAGGGAGGCTCGTCCTGCGGGTGAATTTCCGGGAATTCGGCGGCGATGGGGGTTGACTTGCGGGGGCGGGGGGCATACAGTAAAGGATTCTTTTTGTGGGAATCGAAGGAGTTTTCAGGTGCAAGAAGCTATTGCCAAAGCGGCCGCTCTGGTCGAGGCGATGGAGTATATCCGGGCCTTTCGCGGGCGGATGGTCGTGGTCAAGCTGGGCGGCAGCGTGCTGGACGACGCGGCGGCGCAGCGGAGTCTGCTGACCGACGTGGCGTTCATGGCGACGGTGGGGATGCGGCCGATCATCGTGCATGGGGGCGGCAAGGCCATCACCCGGGCGATGAACGAGGCGGGTCTGGAGCCGGTCTGGGTGCAGGGGCGGCGGTATACGGACCAGCGGACGCTGAACATCGCCGAGCACACGCTGGTCTACAAGACGAACGTGCCGATCTGCCAGACGCTGGAAGAGTTGGGGTGCAACGCGATGGGGCTGCACTCGCTGAGCAGTTGCGTGCTGCTGGCCGAGACGCTGCGGCTGCCCGGGCCGGAAGGACGCAAGCTCGATCTGGGCCTGGTCGGCAAGGTCATCGACGTCAACGGCAAGCTGCTCAGGACACTCTGCGCCGACGGGACGATTCCGGTGATCGCCTCGGTGGCGATCGACAAGGCCGGCGGCAAGCTGAACGTCAACGCCGACAGCGCCGCGGGCAAGGTCGCGGCGGCGGTGGCGGCCGAAAAGCTCGTGATGGTCAGCGACACGCACGGCATCCGGCGGGACATCAACGACCCGGAGAGCTGGATCAGCAGTCTCAACGAGGAGCAGATCAAGGAGATGATCGACGCCGGCGTGATTACCGACGCGATGTTCCCCAAGGTCGAGGCGTGCCTGGCAGCGCTCGATGCCGGGGTGCGCAAGGCCCACATCATCGACGGGCGGATCGCGCACTCGCTGCTGCTGGAAATCTATACGGAGAAGGGCATCGGCACCGAGATCGTGCGAAGGCCGTAGGTCCTGTGCGCCCCACAGGACCGATTTCGTTCGAAGCCACAAGACAATCCATCCCGAGACTTCAGAGGGATCTATGACGACACAAGAGACGATAGCGCTGTTTGACAAATACGTGATCGGCAACTACGGCCGGCTGCCCCGGGTGATGGTCAAGGGCGAAGGCTCGTATCTCTACGACGCCGACGGCCACAAGATTCTCGACATGTTCCCCGGCTGGGCGGTCAGCGGCATCGGCCATTGCCATCCCAGGGTGGTCGAGGCCGTGCGCAAGCAGGTCGGCGAGTTGATCCACATCGACAACACGTTTTACTCCGAGCCGCAGGGCAAGCTGGCGCAGTTGCTCAGCGAGCGGGCCTTCGGCGGCAAGTGCTTCTTCTGCAACAGCGGCGCCGAGGCCAACGAGGGGGCTCTGAAGCTGGCGCGGCTCTATACCGCCAAGGAGAAGTACAAGTTCATCACCGCCGAGGGCAGCTTCCACGGCCGCACTTTCGCCACCGTGACGGCCACCGCGCAGCCGAAGTACCACGAGGGCTTCCTGCCGCTGCTGCCTGGCTTTGCGTACATTCCGTTCAACGACGTCAAGGCGTTGGAAGCGGCGTTCACCGATGAGGTTGCGGCTGTCATGGTCGAGCCGATCCAGGGCGAAGGCGGCATCAACGTCGCCACGCAGGAGTTCCTCGGCGCCATTCGCGAATTGTGCGACGCCAGGGGCGCGGTGATGATCCTCGACGAGGTGCAGACGGGCGTCGGCCGGACGGGCAAGTGGTTCGGCTATCAGCATTTCGACGTCGAGCCCGACATCATCACGATGGCCAAGGCCCTCGGCGGCGGCGTGGCGATCGGTGCGATGATGGCCAAGCCCGAGATCGCCGCGACGCTGGTGCCGGGCAAGCACGCCTCGACGTTCGGCGGCAACTGCCTGGCCTGCGCCGCCGCGGTCGCGACGATCGAGGCCATCGAAGAGGACAACCTCCTCCAGCAGGCCGCCGAGATCGGGCAGTACGCCCAGGACAAGCTCCGCTCGCTCAAGGACAAGCACTCGATCATCGACCACGTGCGCGGCATCGGCATGATGATCGGCATCCAACTGACGCGGCCTGGCGCGGCCATCGTTGCGGCGTGTCTGGAGAAGGGCCTGAGGATCAACTGTACGCACGACACCGTAATCCGCTTCATGCCGCCGATGACTGTAACGCGCGAGCAGATCGACGCGGCGATCAACATTTTCGACAGCGTTCTATCCGAGGGTTGACCATGCAAGACTTTCTGGCCATCAGCGAATGTTCCACCGAGGAGTTGAACGCCTTGCTCGAAGAGAGCCGCTCCTTGAAGGCCCTCTATAAGTCGGGCGGTCGCGACCTGTGCCTGGCGGGCAAGACCCTGGCGATGCTGTTCGAGAAGCCCAGCCTGCGGACCCGCATCAGCTTCCAGGTGGCGATGACCGACCTGGGCGGCAGCCCGATCTATGTCAAGCCCGAAGACATCGGCGGGATCGGCAAGCGCGAGCCGGTCAAGGACATCGCGCGGGTGCTGAGCCGCTACGTGCATGGAATCATGGCGCGGACGTTCGAGCACAGCACGGTGATCGATCTGGCGAAGTACGCCGACGTCCCGGTGATCAACGCGCTGACCGACTGGTCGCATCCGTGCCAGGCAATGGCCGACGTGCTTACCATCTCCGAGCACTTCGGCCGGATCAAGGGCATCACCATCGCCTTCATCGGCGACGGCAACAACGTCGCGCGCTCGCTGGCCTTCGCCGCCGGCAAGCTGGGGATGAAGCTGATCGTCGCCTCGCCGCCCGGCTATGAGCTGGACAAGACGTCCATCGAGACGGCCCATCGCTTCTCGCCTGGCTGCGTCGCACAACTCGCCGACCCGCGCGCCGCCGTGGCGAACGCCGACGTGATCTACACCGACACCTGGGTCAGCATGGGCCAGGAGAACGAGAAAGAGAAGCGCCGCAAGGAGTTCGCGGGCTTTGAGGTCAACGCCGACCTGGTCGCCGCAGCGCCGAAGCATGTCAAGATCATGCACTGCCTGCCCGCCTATCGCGGGTTCGAGATCAGCGACGAGGTCACCGAATCGCCCGGCTCGATCATTTTCGATCAGGCCGAGAACCGCCTGCATTTCCAGCGCGCCTTGCTCAAGAGGCTGATGAGTTGAGCGTATCGCGCGGCGGCTCTGCGTCGCGTCGGCGCAGGTACTTCAGGACGTCGGCACGGCAGGCGAGGTCGCCCTGGGCGGTATAGAGTTCGATGCGTCGTTGCTCCGGATCGATCAGCTCGGCACGGGTGCCTCTGAGGACGCCTTGGGAGTGCGTCACGACCTCGTCCCAGGGTTGGGCCTTGCCCGGGACGCTGTAGACCTTCAGGTCGGGCCAATCCCGCATCGCAGCGGTCACGACGGCCATGAAGGCTCGCTCCTGATGGAAGGGGGCCGAGGTGACGATCAGCGTTCGATATCCCTGCGTTCGGGCGAAGCGGACGACGGCCTGCGCCTCGATCTTCGTGTGCAGAATCTCCGTCGGCTCCATCGGGACTTCTGCGATGGCCTCTTCCGGGATGCCGGCTTGGACCATGGCCTTGCGACAGGCGTCGGCGCCGACGTAGCCGCTCTTGGCCGCGCAGTCGCTGATGAGGACACGACCGACTACCTTGCGGTCCAGCAGGCCGCGGGCGGCCTCGAAGACGCTCGGCTGATTGGGTTCGGTCTGTGCGAAAAGATACGCCGCGTCGGCGCAAGGCGGGACAAGATCGCACAGGACCCTCAACTGCAACTCAATCTGCTCGTTCACGTCGATTATCTGCGCGTCGGACCGTAGGGGCTGGGACCGCCCATCATATCGTACGGCGAGCCGTATCCCCCGGCGCCGGTGCCGCCGACTCCGGCGCGAGCGCGGAAGCCGCCTTTCTGGAAGGACTTGAAGGACTGCGGCTCTTTGCGTTTCTCCATCGAGATGAACTGGTACGTCGCCAGCAGGTCTCTGGGCCAGTTGCGGGTGCTGACGGGCATGCGCTGGATATCGACGCCGTCGCGCGTGTAGAGCAGGTCGTAATACGTTCGCGGCCGCAGGCTGGGCTGCGTGTCCCAGTCGTTGACCTGAACGAGATCGACGAGGATCGCATTGGTACTGAAGTCGATCACTTCCAGGTTCATCGCGGCGTCGGCCGGATTCGCGGGCGCCTCGTACATGGGCATTCCGGCCACTCCTCCATAGGGTCCGACTCCGTACGGTCCGGCGGCGCCCATGTCACGACCCATCGGGGCGCCGGTGATCCGTCCGGGCGGGCCGGTCAGCCGGTCCGACCTCTTGGGCTTGCTGTCCTTGGGCTCGACCTCCTTACCGATCGCGTCGCCCGGTCGGACCTGGAAATCTTCCGTACGCCAATAGCCCAACTGGTAGCGGGCCACCTCGACCGTGGCCGTCATCTGCTGGTCCTGGACGTCCTTGGCGAAGAAGTAGAGCCGCTTCGGGATCGCCACCGGCTGGGTAACCTGCGAGAAGTCGCTCCAGAGGATTGCCTGGTTCTTCTTGTCGGCGTCCCGGGGGGCGAGCATGTCCGTCCCGGCTACCGGATTGAACACGCCCAGGCGGATGCGATAGCGATAGGTGTGACCCGGGTCCATCGTGTCGTCCAAGGCCCAGAACAGCAGGGGGTCCTTCCTCTTCGATAGATCCGTGGTGAAGTTGATCGTTTCCTCGACGAAGGCGAAAAGGACCTCGTCGGTCGTCGGGCCCATCCTCATGGTACCGTCCATCGGGTACCCGCCGTAGGCCCCCATGTCATACCCCGGGTCGCCCGGCCGGCCCGTTCGGGCGCCGCCGCGCGCCGTCGGGCCCATCATCGGGTCCATACCCGGCATGGCCCCGCGCGTTCGTGTCCCACGGGTGCCGCGGTCCCGCGTGCCGCCCGCGCCGCCCGCGCCCCCGTAGGGGTCGCCCATCCCGCCGCCGGCACCGCCAACGTTCGTGTCCCGTCGCCGACCGCCGGGAGTGGTCGCCGTGCCTGCGCCACCGCCGCCGGTTCGGACGGTTTCCCGGCGTCCGCCGGTCTGTGCTTCCTGGCGATCGCGCTGATCGTCTCGTTCCTTGCGCTTCTCCTCGGCGTCGATCTTCCGCTGCACGTCCCTGTACTTGGTGTAGTAGCTCGGCGGGAACCACTCCTCCTCGGCCGACGCGATCTGGTAGGCCTCCGGCTGGAGCAGCGACATCGTGACGAGCTTGTTGTTGTACTGCATCATCCGCACGCCCAGACCGCCCGGAGGCAGGTCCTGCACGTTCTCGATGATCTGAAACAGGCTTCGGTTCGAGTCGACTCGGCTGCGAGGCACCTCGACCCAATCGCTCCACGAGCCGTCGTCCAGAAGGGTCTGCCGATGGAGCTGGACCGCCGCAAATTTCGGACTGGCCAGACACGGATCGCGCCACGATTGCCGTTCCACCTGCGTGCCCGCGAAATAGGCGTGGAATTGCCGGTACAGCTCGGCGACGTCGAAGCGCGCTTCGACGGTGACCAGATCGATGTCGTTGGGCTCGGTCTCGACGTTGTCATACGTGTTTTGCATGGTGACCGGACGCACCGGGACATAGGCGGCGGCGCGGAGGTGCTGGACAGCCACGTCCCGCACCGGGCCGACGCGCGGCAGGGTGTACCTGGGACGGTCGTCGGGCGATCGCGTCACGACCGTCTCGACAGCCACCGTGTCCGAAATCAGGAAGTTCAGCGGGCTTCTGAGCAGATCGAGGAAGCTCCGCGGCGCCGGCCGGCCGGCGAAGACGCCGGTGACCACCGGGTCGTTCGGATCGATCGGGCCGCTGAGTCTGGGGACGTACCCGACCTTGTTCGCGCCCGTCCCGGCGCCGCCCTGAAGCTGCGCCGCCAGGTTCTGCGCCTTCTGCTGAATCGCCGCGTCGATCTGGCCCGGCGGGTAGACCTTGCCGTCGAAGGGCACGCCGTTGGGACTGAAGATCACCCGCGTGAAGAACAGCCAGGCACAGAAGGCCCCGACGATCACGAGCACGATCTTCTCCACATGATTCTCGCAGAACCGTCCGATTTTCCCCAATAACTCTCGCATAGCCTATCCTGCTGTCAGATGGTTACGGTCACTTGCTGGTTTCTTCGCCTTTGCACCGGTCCTACTTCTTGTCCTTGAAGAGATCCTCCCGGACCTGGCGGGGCTTGATCTCCTCGAAGGCGGGCGTCCTGTTGAACACGTACTCGCAGATCAGGTCCAGTTCGACGACCGGTCGGTCCCCGTAGCGATACAGCATATGGTCGAACGTGTCCGGCTCGACCGGGCTGATGCTCGTTTCGAGGACGGTGATCTGGTTGTGTTCGTATGTCTGCTCCGGCTGATCGCCGTAGAAGCCGCGGAACGTGTGCGGTTTGGCGCTGCACAACTGCTCCATGAAGGGCATGACCTGTGTCGCGTCGAGGATGACCCGCACGTTGAACTGCACCACGTCGATCCCCGGCACATCCTCGATCGGACTGGTGAATCGGCCGGTGCAGGGCACCGTCAGGACGTCCGTCGTGCTGGTGACGTACGTCGGGCCTTCGTTTTCTTTGGCGCGTCTCATGCGCCCGCCGGCCGCACGGGGCCGCCCGCCCCGGGCGGCGCGACTGCGGCCGAGTGTGAACTCGGCGCCCGTCAGCCGTTTGACCGGTGCATCGGTGACGCTCTGCGCCCCCTGGTTCATCTGCCCGATCGTCGTGAAGACATCCTCGATGATCCAGTATCCCACCTGCCAGTACCAGCAGTCTCTATAGGCTTTGTCCCGGTCCTCGAACGTCCAGTCGTCCCAGAAGGCGTAGCCGGCGACCTCGACGGGACTGGCATAGACCTTGATCGTTCCGGCCCGGTCCAGGCACATCTGGTCGACGATCTTCTTGTCCATTTCCGTGACGATGCCCAGCGACTGGCCCCGCCCCATCATGCCGCCGCCACCGTAGGGGTCCATCATGCCCCCGCCGTAGGGGGCGCCGCCTCGCGCCATGTCTCCATAGCCCCCGTACGGTCCGCCGACGCCTTGCAGGGCCGTGCGCGGCGCGGTCTTGAGGGCCGCCTGGATCTCCGGCACCGTCGGGCAGACGCCCGCGCCGATGCTCTCGACCAGTCGGTAGACGCCGGCGCGATACGCCCCGGCAAAACGCTCGAACAGCACGCGCGACGTCTCATTGGTGTCGGGACCGAACAGGTCGTACCGCAGCAACTCCCGCTCGACGGTACGGGCGATCAACGCGTCGATCGCGTTGACGTCCTGGGCGTAGGCGTCGATCTGGGCACGCATCACCTCGGCCTCGGCGGCGGAGTTGACATCGCGAATGAGGGTATCGACCCGTTTGCCCGTGCGAACGCTCTGCTCATCGACGGTCGCGCGCAGCTTGCCGGCCAGGATCCGCGTGGGAATCAGCAGCAGCAGTGCCACGATGGCGATGATGATCGGCACGAGCAACGCCAGGTTGTTCTTGAGGAAGCTGAGCTTTTTCAGGATGTCCTTGATGTTGACGTTCGGTGCTTTCATTTCGATCTCACCTGTCCTTGTTCGTATGGCTGTGCCGTCAGCGACCGGGCGTGCTCGCCGCCGATTTGATCTCGGGGGCATGAGCCCACTTGAGCTTGAAATCCAGTTGGAACCAGGAATCGTGCTTGACCAACAGGGGCTTCCTCAGGAGGTCGAGCTTGGGTTTGCCCTCGGCGTCGTAGACGGGCTCGGCGTCGATTCTCTCTCGAGTGATCGGATCGACCAGGATCTCGATCCCCTGGGGGCCGGTCGCTCCCAATGTGGTGGGGACTCGCCCGGCCGCCGGGCGGCTCGGACTGCTGAGCGGGTCGGGAATGACCTCGACCTGTCCAATTCCCACAGGGACCGTCTCCCATTCGATGGTGGAGTGTTCGAATCGGAAATGGTCTGCCTCCTTGCTGTACAGCTCGAACGGGCAGTCGGGCCCGAGGATCTGCTTGAGATTGGCGATCCGCGTGACGAAGCCCCACTTGGCCGGGTTGTCCCGGACGCCGGGCGGGTCGATCAGGGCGCCGATGTTCTCGTAGGGGCTGTAGCCGACCACGCTGACGATGAAGCCGGGGTCCTTTTCCTTCTCGGCGGAGGCCCCGCCGAACTGCATCATGTACCGGTCACCGTAGATGGCCATCATCTCGGCGGCAATCGAGTCGCCGTACCCGCTGCTGTCGCCCTCGGCCGCCAACTGCGTCTCGCGCATGATGGCGTCTTTGCGCATCGTGGCGGTCTGGCCGAACTGGGCCGTGGCCAGATCGTCGGAGAAATACACCGCAAAGTTGGTGACGATCAATTGCTTGCGTTTCGGTCGCGGGATGGTCCGGACCGCGGCGGCGTCGCCGCGATCGTAGGCCAGAAACAGGTCCTGCTGATCGGGTGTGTTCTGGGCGTTCGGCAGCGCCGCCAGGATCGTGTCATACAGGCCGGGCACGACCTCGCGGTGTTTGAAGTGGCTGAACTGCGCCTCCAGCTTGGCCTGGTACTCCGCCTTCTGTGTCTGGAACTCGCTCTTGACCTCCTGGGCGGCCTCGGCCTGGGCGACCACGCGTTTGGTCAGAGCGCGGGTCGAATCGTTGCGCGCGTAGCTGACGCGATCGAGGCCGACGCGCGCCAGGCACATCAGCGAGACGATCAGGAGCATGATGGCGGCGCCGACGAAGTACTTGGTCTTGTTGGCCCAGGCCATCGAACGGGCCACGCTGGTCGGCAGTAGGTTGCTCTCGATTCGGGCCATCCCCAGGCCTTGGAGGCCGAGGCCGTAGACGACGCCGAAGTCGGTCACGTTCTCGTGGAACTTGGCGCTGGAAAGGCCCTGGGCGATCATCAACTTCTTGAAGGCCTCCGGCTTCTCCACCGGAATCTGGAGGGTCTGACCGAGATACTTGAGCAGCCCGCGAAGCCTCGTGCCGCCGCCCATCGCGATCACGCGGGTCAGCTTCACGTCCGGATTGGAACTCGTATAGAAGCCGAGCGACCTCTGCACCTCGGCGGCCCAGTCCGTGAAGACCGGACGCATCGCCTGGAAGATCTGGCGCGCGTACTTGCTCACGGGTGCCGTGCGTTTGAGTTTCTCAGCCTTCTCCGGGCTGAGCCGGAAGGTCTCGGCGATCGCCTGCGTGAAGGCGTTGCCTCCCATCAGAATGCAGCGCTGCCAGACGGCCGATTTCGTGCAAACGACCAGGTCGGTGCTCTCGGCCCCGACGTTGACGATGACCGTCGCGCGGGTGTCCGAACCGACCAACTCGGGTCGGTCGAACAGCAGGTAGTTGTACAACGCCATCGGCGCGATCTGCACGTAGCTGACCTGCAGGTCTTCCCGCTCGAAGTGCTCCATCTCCGCCTCGACCACCTCGTTCTTGATCGCGAAGATGCCCACCTTCTGCTCCGGGTTGTCCGGCTCACTCATCATCTGAAAGTCCCATTGCACCTCACTCATGTCGAATGGGATCTGCTGGGCGGCCTCGAACTTGACGATTTCGGGAAGACGTTTCTGCTCGACCGGAGGCAGCGTGACAAACCGCGCGAAGCTGTTCTGGCTGGGCACCGAGACGATCAGCGGGTCATAGCTCACTTCGTTGCGCTGCACGAACTGCCGCAGCGTGATGGCGATCAGTTCGTCGCGTTCGGCGGCGCTGATACGGCTGCCGGAGAGACTCTTGCCGTGGGGAATATGATCGAAGCCGACGACCTGGACCACGTCTCCGACCGCCACAAGGTGCAACGCCTTCAAGGACGTGTTGCCCAAGTCAACCGCCCAAATCGCATCCGATGCTGCTGCCATAACGAACCTCCCGATAGTCGGGCTGCGTACTGCCGGTTAGTCTTGCAAACCACTCACAATAACTTTACTATTATACCACATCATGCGAACTTTTGCTATCTTCACACTTGGCTGTAAGGTCAACCAATACGAAACACAGCAGATTCGCGAGCTTCTCGAACGGCATGACCTCACCGAGGTCGATGTCACTGAGTTACCGGACCTCGTCGTCATCAACACCTGCTGCGTGACACACACGGCATCGGCCAAAAGCCGTCATCTGTTGTCGCAGGCGCGGCGACGCGGGCCTGCGGCGATCGTCGTCTGTGGCTGCCTTCCCGTCGCGCCGGGCGACGAACTGACAGCAACCGACAAGAACATCCATGTCGTGAAGGACCGATCCTGCCTTGGTCCCACGCTGGGTCGTCTGATCGGAACCTCTCGAGCCACCCCAGATGCAGAGAACCTTGGGCCATCCAAAGACACCACCAGTAGAACAGAAAACGACCTCAAAGTCAAGTACAAAAACGACTTATGTGCCCCTCCCGAACTGCTTCCCATCGGTCGATTCCGTGGCCAGACCCGGGCATTCCTCAAGGTCCAGGACGGATGCGACGGTTTCTGTTCCTACTGTATCATACCGCGAACACGGCCGAAAGTTCACAGCAATCCGCCCGATAACGTGCTGGCCGAGGCGGCGGCCCTCGTGACGGCAGGGCACAAGGAGATCGTCGTAACAGGCGTCCACGTCGGCGCTTACGGCCAATCTACCGTCCGTCGTCGGCACTGGCCGGCCCCCGAGAACCAGCACCTTGCGATGCTTCTGGAACGGCTGGCCCACATCCCCGGCCTGGCACGGATCCGTCTGAGTTCCCTCGATCCGGCTGACGTAACGGCCCGACTGCTCGCGGTCTTCGCGGAGCATGATAACATCATGCCTCACCTGCACTTATCGCTCCAATCCGGCTCCGATCGCGTCCTGCGCCGCATGTGCCGGCCCTATACGGCCGACGAGTTCGCCGCCAAAGTCGAGCTGGCCAGGCAGTTCCTCGACCGGCCGGCCATCACGACCGATATTATCGTCGGTTTCCCCGGTGAAAAAGACGACGATTTCCGCCGGACGCTGGAGTTGGCCGAGTGGGCGGGCTTCGCCAAGATGCACGTCTTCGCCTTCTCCCCTCGAAAGGGCACCGCCGCCGCCCGGATGCCCGAAAAGGTCCCGTCTGAAGTTAAGAAAGAGCGATCGCAAGCCCTTCGCGATCTCGACCACACGCTCCAGAGCCAATTCCGCCGCCGGTTCCTCGGCCAGACCGCCCAGGTCCTCATCGAGAGCACCAACGGCCGCCCCAGCGGCCGGGCCGAACGCTACTTCACCGTCCGCCTGCCCAACAGTGCCGGAAGGGCCGATAAGAACGACCTCGTCAACGTCCGCCTCCTCGAAAACGCCGCCGACGCCCTCCTCGGCGTCCCGACATAGCCCCGGCCCATCAGCGCCGCCGCCAACAATCCAGATGCGCTCCCGACCCGCCCGTTTCACACCTATCGCCGACATTCCCCGCCGAAAGCAAAAAAACCGTCGTGTCTCACCCGCGGACCCCAATCCGGGCGCAATTGACGTGTGCAGGCAGATTCCCTCCGCTGGCGTGCAGAATTCGATTTGATCACTAGGCTCCGCCCATAGTATAGTATATTGGTGTAGCCTATTGTTGGAAGCGCTCTGCTGAAACGTGCAGGAGATGCTCTTGGACAAGTGCAGTCATTGCGGCAATGACATTCCTCTGGCCGAGGCGAGGTGCCCCCACTGTGCTCTGCCAGGGTTGTTTCCCAACGTCCGGGCCGCTCAGGATGCGAAAGAGGTTTCAGCTCTGGAGGATCGTTACGCCCAAGCGCTTGCGACGGCCGACAGTCGTGGATGCAGGGCGACTGCAGAGGAATTTGGCCGTACGATAATGACGACACAGGCCGTGATCAATCGGCCGATTGGAGAAGTCCAACGCTTGGCCAACAGTGACAACGATGGCTATGCAACCTACTACCAATTGGGCAATTCAGGGGTGAGGATTCCCGCCGGTGACGTGTGGGACAGACGCCGTGCCGCAACGGATGATCTGCTCCTGCCAGGATACAAGGACGACATCCGCTTCGCGGCGCTGACGTTGGATGGCGAAGGGATCTGGCACTATGGAGAGTGTGCCTTGGTTCTCAAGGATCACATGATTGGGCATCGCGCATCGGTGTTCGAGGAGAACTCCGTGATGTTCATGCAGCATCATGACATTCGAGTGTTTGATGCAGACACGTTGCCTCAAGGCTTCCGTGCCGGATGGGAGGAACGGCAGAAGCTCTGCGTTGCCAAACTCGCAGGCAAGCTGATGCCGGGCAGTGTAGCCCCGGATTTTTCGCATATTCTGCTTGCCCAGGGTGCGAAGCCGGAACAAGACGAGTTTGTCGAAGTACATATCTGGGGGCCGCTTACGAGGCGGACCTTCGATCGCGTCGTCATCAAGAAAGGCAAGAGGCGAAGTGCTGCGACGGTAATGTTGAAAGCATTGCGTGAGAAGCTTCGCGAAGTCAATGTGCCTGTCGAGGAACGCCCATGAATGCGATGATCTCGGGTCGCGCAGGTCTTGCCATCATCACGGATGAGAGGCCATTCCGTTCGCTTTGGCTTGATGAGGCAGGTGGAGTCGGTGAACGGGTTGTTGCTGATCCCGGAACGTACTTGCGTGAGGTAGACGACCTCGAATTTCTTCGCGACGTGAGCATCGCCCAGGTGGAGGCGCATCTGCTTCGTCGCAGGAATTGCGAAGACGCGATCCAAATGGTACTCGTGCTCCTTGACGGCGGGCTTTCCGTGGCTGTTCGGCGGGAAGCGGCCGAGGTGCTCGATGAGTTGTTTGGCGACGGGTCGGTTGCGGAAGGTGTCGAGCGCATTCTCTATGCTGCTGCGTTGCCGCGGTCCGCGGATGTGGAAGGAGCAACGGCCGTCTGCAAAGAGGCGCCTCTGAAACGCGCGGGGGGCTTCGTCGCGAAGCTGCTGGAGCGCCAGCCTTTCATAATGGAGGTACGTCTCGCATGGGATGAACTGGCAGCCTCTCAAGAAGGCAGAGAGCAGACCAAGGGCCTTGAGATGGCTTTGATCTCGGAGGGGTTCTTCCGCCGGCTCGTGGAGAGTCTGGCTACGGAAGACCATCTGGATTCTTTCATGTTCGCGGCTCTGTCGAACGAGAGAGTGAAGGAACACAGGGACTACCGCTCACTTCTGCAGCGCTGGGTAGATCAGTGGAAGGAAGCGATCGCGAACGTACGGATGCCTGCTCGTCAGGAGTGCCTATCCGACGTTTCAGACGATACATACAGTCGGCAGCGAAATCATCATCGACGGACCGGGGCCGATGAGGCCCTGGCCAGGGTTGACCGAACCAAAGCGTTCATCGTTCGCGCCATGCGACGGCAGCGCGTCGCGGATGCCTTGCGGTACGTGGACCAACTTGTGGCGGATCAGGAGGACGGAAGCGAAGACTCCCACATCTGCATGACACTTTGCAGTCTTGCTGCCAAGGCGAAGAATCTGGGCCTGCTGGATATGCAGATCGAGCTTCTGTCGCGCGCGTGCGAGTACGGGAAGGATGATCCTGTCCTGCTTTCTCAGCAAGCAGATGCGTTGAAGATGCGTGGCCATTTGCCGGACGCGCTGGCGGCCTATGAAGAGGTCATGGCGAAGCACCCGGAAAACGTCGTGGCCAAGAACGGTCGTGCCGAGGTCCTCAAGGCGTTGAACCGCTTGCCGGAGGCGCTGGCGGCCTATGAAGAGGTCATGGCGAAGCACCCGGAA
>LVBB01000158.1:0-24520 GCA_001603075.1 Phycisphaerales bacterium Planc_01
CTACCGATGAACTCGTGACTGTCACAACCTGCCATGTTGCACTTCGCATGTTAATGCGCCCTTGGATTCTCGGCTCCGCTGGCACTCTGCTGGTCCTGCCACTTGCGACAGTATGTCCTCTCAGGAAGAGGAAAGCGGCATAACTGTAAACCGTCTGATAGCGTCCTGATTGTAGACGATCTTGTGCATTTCTACTTGGGCGGAGATCGGCACGGATGCGTTAGGTAACGGTCAGCGGCATGCGTGTTGAAAGCTTGTTTTCAAAGATGCGCCGGACACTACCGTGGAATGTAATACTCGTCGTCTGGTGTGGCATACAGGCCGTCCGGACCAGCTGAGACAAGTATATAAAGGGGGATATCCCGCCGGTCTTTGGGTTGGGATATCGGCTGGGTGCCGGACACCATGTTAGAAATGATGTGATCAGTGATTGGAAGATGGGTGTCTGCGCCCGACTCAGCAGGCATTGCGAGTTTTATGAGGGCTTGGTTGTCCTTGTAGTCAAAAGCTATTCCGTGAACTGTGTCGTCATTGGAATCGTTCATTACGTTGAATGTGTTGGATTTATAATACAGTATGGGCATACCTGTCTTGTTGCCAGCTCTGTTGGTGCGTTCATATGTATCACAAAGAACAAGAGTATGAGGAGCAAACGGCAATGTATGATCATTTCCGAACACGTCTGCCAACGCATGGACGTTCGCCCGTTTTCTCTGCAGAAACGGCCCGGCGCGATCGCGTAGATTGTCTGCGGAGGGTGGACTCGGGTACAGATGGCGAGTTCCTTCCGAATCTCTTCCATCTGCCCGAAATACTGAGCGTTTGTGAAAACCGTGCTTATCCTGCCCCAACATGGCCTCGCATAGGCTCATTGCGCCGCAGTACGGCTCACCGACAGGATCAGCCGCTCCCGAAGGAGGGAGTTCACCAAGTTCGCGCGCAAATAGCTCTAGCCCAACTTGAATCTGACGAAATTGCACGGTTTGCCTACTGATTTCAACACCATCAACTATTATCCGTGTGCGGAGTGCGATAGCTATAACAATGATGACCCCAACAACGAGTCCTATAGCAAGGTTGGTCTTTGCAGCTCTCATAGACGTGTCCTCTCAGAAAGCTGGGATGCATCAGACCGCTCCAAGAATGGGCTCCAGCAAATGCGCGGCCACGCACACTGAACACATGCGCTGGCTCGCGCAGTTCCTCTCGGTCCACATACCACAGCTAACATATAGAAGCATTCTATCGCGCGAGAAGAGGCGCGTCAAGGTCCCGATCAATGTGAATCGAAAGCGTTGCGAATGGTGAGAACGTTGTACATTCTGGCCGCGCTCGCGCTTCTAGCGAGCTGCGGCGTGTTTGCCCGGTGCGTGGCGCTGTGGGTCTGTCCTGACGCGGAGCTGGAGAGGATACGAGACCAGCCCGATATAGTGACGGTGTTTAAGGCGCAACTGGAGAGTCGCGGGGAAGGCACGGAAGAGCAGACCTCTCCGTTGGTGGCGCAGGCACAGAAGCTGGCGTTGTACCTGGACCCACCGGCAACAACGGCGGTGGAGCAGACGGCGGAGCCGCTGCCTCGTCTTCCGGCGGGTGAGAGTCTGCTGGTCCATCCGGCGGCGCCATCGCTGAAGTTCGTGTTGCATGGGACGAGCTACTGTCCGGACCAGCCGGGGCGGTCGATGGCGCTCGTCTCGGAACCCGGTGGCTCGGAGGCAGACGGTAAGTGGGTCAAAGAAGGGAATCAGTTGGGGCATTTCGTGGTGCACGAGATCAGGAAAGGCATGGTCGTCTTCCGCAGTGGCGACGACCTGCACGAACTGGCGATCGAACAGAGACGACCTTCGCGGAGCCTCGTCCGCGAGAGAGCGTAGAGGGTCAGCCCTTTCGTTTATCATTAGCGTGCTGTGGCGATCGGTGCAGGGGATCGACGGGGCGTACCCGGCGGGCGTTTGTCGTGACGCGGTTGGGCGTCTCCGACGCGCAGGGGAATACCCTGTCGGCGGAGATGTGCCGTAGCGGGTCCACTACAAACGGCGGTCGGTTCGGCGGCGGTCAGACGAACGGCGTTTGTCCCGGCACGGCCATGGGTCGGATGGGGAAATCCATCTCCCAGGTCAGGTCGTCGGGGACGAGTTTCAGTTGGGAATTCATCGCCTGGTCCCAGGTGATCTCCTGTCCGGTGTAGGCGGCCATGCGTCCCATGATGGCCATGAGCGTGCTGTGGGCCATCCAGACGCCGTCGTTGATGGGCTTGCCGTTGCGGATCGAGGCGAACAGTTCGTCGTGTTCGATCTGGAACATGTTGCCCTTGGGCCCGTCGTAGCGCCACGGGGTCTTGCCCGCGACGACCGGATCGTTCCAGCCCTTGATGGTGCCGGTCCCTTCGGCGCACATGAGGTAGTCCGAGTTGTCGCCGTAGCAGCCGTTGATCTGGCGCTGGGCCATGAACGCGCGGACGCCGTCGGCATACTCGTAGAACACGTCGATGTGGTCGAAGATGTTGCCCTCGTTGTTGGGGAACTGGCGGCCGCCGTTGGCCACGGCCTTGAGCGGCGGGACGTCCTTCATCGCCCAGGCGATCTTGTCGATGCTGTGGCAGGCCTGCTCGACGAGCCCGTCGCCGGAGAGCCAGGTGAAGTTGTACCAGTTGCGCAGTTGCCATTCCACGTCGCTCATGCCGGCCGGGCGGCTGTCGGCCGGGGGCATGGGCTTGACCGGTCCGCCCAGATAGGTGGCGTATACGGCGCGAACGGGGCCGAGGAGCCCCTGGTGAATCTGCTCGTAGAAGGCGCGACGCGCCGGGTGATAGCGCCAGCAGAAGCCGGCGACGATGGCCAGGTCCTTCTCCTTGGCCTTGGCGGCGGATTCGAGGACACTGCGCACGCCCGGGGCGTCGGTGGCCATCGGCTTTTCGCAGAAGACGTGCTTGCCGGCCTCGACGGCGGCGCGCAGATGCTGCGGTCGGAAGCCGGGAGGTGCGGCCAGGACCACGACGTCCACGCCGCTGTCGATCACCTTCTGGTAGGCGTCCAGGCCCACGAAGCACGCCTCGTCGGGGACCTTGACGCGCTGGCCGAACTCCTCGCTGGCCTGGAGGCCGTTGCGGCTGCTCTGCAGTTGATGGGCGAAGACGTCACCCATGGCCGTCAGGATTACGCCTTCGCCGGTGGACAGGGCCTGTGCGGCGGCGCCGGTGCCGCGGCCCCCGCAACCGATGAGCCCGACCTTGAGCGTATCGCTCGAAGAATAGGCGGCGGCGGCTCTCTGCGTGAAGGCCAGGGGGCTGGCGAGCGCGCCCCCAAGGGCGGCCGCACCGGAGGTTTTGAGAAACTGTCGACGCGATGAATTGACACCTGCTTGCGATTTTGTCCGCTGCATGTTCTACCTCCCGGCCGGCCAGACGTCGTTGTAGCTGGCCAATTGTATGCCTCGTTTCTTGATTGTGGCCTTGACCTTCGCACTCGTGAAGGCCTTCGTTACACCGTCGCGATGGGCCGCGACGTTCCAGTAGCCCTCGTGTCCGATCGCCCGCATCTCGTCGGTGTCGAGGCCCGGATGCTCGACGAGGATCCAGATGCCCGGCTTGAGTTCTTCGAGCGCCTCGACCAGCGCCGCCTCGCGCTGCGCGGCAGGCGTGTTGTTGTCGGCGGGCCAGCGGAACCACTGGGCGCCGGGCGTCTCGATCGGCAGTTTGTATTCGGCCGCCAGCTTCTGCGCCAGCGTTCGCAGCTCGGGCGTGATGGTCGGCGTGCCCATGTGGCTGCTCAGATGCGTCACTTGCGGAATCTGCTTTTTGGCCAGCTCGATCTGGGCCCGCAGCTCCTTCTCGACCTCGTGGATGTTCCACTTGGAACCGAGGAAATCCCGATTCGTCGGGAAGAAGTAGCCGCTCGAATCGACCAGGCTCGGCGCTTGCGTGATCGGGCCCCACTTGTAGTTGGCCCACTCGCTGGTCAGCGTCAGGTGCACGCCGACGTCGTAGCCAGGGGTCTCGCGCAGCATCGCCGCCGCTTCATAGAACCACGGGCACGGCACCATCACCTCGACGCTCCGCGCGATCCCGTCGCGGTAGCTGCGGATGCACGCGACGTTGGCCGCGTGAGCCGAACCGATGTCGTCGGCCCGCACGATCAGCTTGATCGGCTCAGCCGCCTGTTGCGCCGGAGCCAAGCCGGCGTTCGCCAGCGGCATCGCCGCCAACACCCCTGCCGCCCGCAAACAAAACTGCCTTCTATCCATCGCACGCCCGCCTTAACAAGAACCTTGGAGCGACCGTCAATTACTGTCTCCGCAAACCCATTACAGCTCCACTTGCCCCCTCGCCTTACGAAAGTCCGGCTACCCCAAGAGCCGAGCGACCTGGTCCCGGAGTTTGGGGACATCTGCCTGGACAACCCCCCCAGATGGTCTCGTTCTCGATGACGGTGTACCCATGAACAATGACGTTGCGCAGATTGACGGTCTTGCGGGCATCGTCGATCTGGTCAGCCAATCCCTCATCCATCCGCGTGGCTTGACTCATGGCTTCGCCGACGATCATCAACTGCCGTTCCACCGCCGACCGGAGCAGGAGATCGCTATCGTAGTCGGCCAATCGCCTGCCTTCGATGAAGTGGCCGATGGCTTCACAAGCCCTGAGAATATCGTAGAGGTATTTCCTGCTCTCAGACCGCATAGATCTGCCGTCGTTGCTTCTCGATGGACTCCAGAAGATAGGGGTTGGTTACCGCCCGGATTTCGAGCAGGTCAACGCCCCGGGCGAAGAGGTCCTGCAATGCGGCGAGAAGGCCGAAATAGGCCTTTGCATGGCGAACCGGGTCCATCGGCTCAAATTCCACGAGCAGATCGATGTCGCTCCGAGCGGGATCGAAACGCTCTTGCCCTGCCGCCGAGCCGAACGCGTCCAGACGCTTGACCTGAAAGTCCCGGCAAAGCCGCGTCAACTCTTCTCTGCGATCTTCAAGTGGTCCAACCATATTCCTTCTGCGTGCTCGCGCCATTTTCGGCCAAACCGCTACTGGCGCAGTCTACGTCTGTAATCGGACCCTGTCAAACCAATTGCCCACCGCCCTGTGAGGTACACACCGGCGTCCTCACGCGCCTCCCTGGGCAACCATTCTGCCGACCGCCGTCCCAAATCTCCTTTGTCTTTGCGTTCGGGTTCGGCGGGACTACAATTCGCGAGCGGGTAAGGTGTGACCTTTTTGGAAGGACGGATGGTATGCGTCGAGAATGTGTGAAGGCGTCGGGAAGGCTTCTGGTAATAGGGGTGTGTGTGGTGGGGATGTGCTGGTCGATCTGCGGCGGGGCGGAGGATCGCGCGTTGGGGGCTGCGGCGAGCAATCGGCCGATGCGGAGCGTGCGGACGCTGGTTCTGACCGTGGGGCAGACGGAGGGCGATCTTCGGGGCTCGGACGACAAGGTCATTCAGGCGGGGGTGGACTATCTGCACCGCTTGGGCGGCGGGACACTGCGTATCTTGCCGGGGGTGTATGAGCTGAAGAACGCCATCTATCTGCGTCCCCAGATCACCCTGAGCGGCTCGGGCGAGCAGACCATTCTGCGAAAGAGCGGCAGCGTAGTGACAAGGCTGGTCCGCGATTCGGACTGGTACGAATATGGCGTCGAGGTGGACGATCCGGCGGGCTTCGCGCCGGGTGGCGGCATCATGCTGCGAACGAGCACCGGGCCCGGCCCGTGGCAATACGACGTGTTGCGCGCGACGATCACAGCAATCGAGGGCAACGTCCTGTTCCTGGACCGGATGACCCAGAAGAACTTCTGGACTCAGGACGATGCGACTGCGGCGACCCTTTTCCCGATCCTCACCGCCGAAGGCGTCGACAACGTGCGAATCGAGAACCTCGTGCTCGACGGCAACCGCGACCGCAACGAGAACATCAACGGCAATTTCGCCGGAGCGGTGTTCATCCAAAGCTGCAACCGCTGGCGGTTCCGGAACGTGGTGGCCCGCAACTACAACGGCGACGGCTTCAGCTTTCAGGTCTGCGACGACATCCACTTCGAGAACTGCCAGTCGCTGAACAACGCCGATCTCGGGTTCCATCCGGGCAGCGGCTCGCAGCGTCCGGTCTTTCGTCGCTGCACCGCCAGGGGCAACAGCCAGGGCATCTTCTTCTGCTGGGGCGTCTCCGACGGGCTGGTGGAGGACTGCACACTCTCGGAGAACAGCCGCTTCGGGATCAGTATCGGCCACCGCGACACGGACAACCTCGTGCGGAACTGCACCATCGAGCGAAACGGCGAGGTGGGCATCCTCTTCCGGGCGGAGGTCGGGCAGTTCCGCTGCGGCCACCGCAACCGGATCGAAGGCTGCACGATCCGCGACAACGGCGGCCAGGAGCCGGGGGTCGGGATCGACATCCGGGGCCAGACCCGCGACATCACCATCCGCGACACGCGACTGGAAAGCACGGCAGCCGGAAACCAGAAAGCGGGAATCCGCATCGGCAGCCAGGCCGGAGTGGTCTCCCTGCAAGGCAACACGTACGAAGGCTGTCCCACGACCGTCGAGGACCTGCGGCCTGTGGAGAGCAGCCCGCGGTAGCCGTTTCAGGCTCCGTGGCCGATTTTGGAAATCTAACGCTTGACGCCGCGTACAACCCGGTCTAGAATGGGATCGTCATTTGTCATCCAGAAAGAAGTGACCCGGAGGCTGGAGATACGACAATGGCGGTTCCTGGCACCCCGAGAGGGGCTGGAGAGCTACGTGAGGAGTCCTACCCAGGCGGCATCGGCGCCCGCGTTGTAGATTCACAGCGCCATTCACGGCGGTTGCACTGCGCCGCCTTCATGCCCTCCGGCCAATGTGGCGAGCTGCGGACGTCTTTTCCCGATCCGTGATATTCATACCGGTGCAAGCAGACGGATCTGCGAAGAGCGATAAGTTCTCGGTGGCAACGAGGCGATGGGCGTGCCGTGCATACCACGACGCACCCAGGGCACGCTGGAAGATCGGAAAGGAGGTGTTGCCTCGACAGAGCGTTCGTGAAGAGAGTCGGTCGTTGCACGGTTTGGTCATATCGTGCTTCTGCCAGACCTTTCCACACCTTTTTGGAGGAGGAGACGAAACAGACGAGTGATGACTGTGATATGGGCCCTGCTGGTGTCTCTGGCTTTGGTCGGCCAGGCGCAGGACCCCGGTGCGGCAAGTGCGCCAAGTCCCGGCGACGGCGTCCAGGGAAAGGAGGTGATACGCCGGAGGTAAGGGCCGACTCATCAGCGTTCCAGCTCGAAGTCTGTCTATTGAAGGGGCGGCAATGAAAAGAACGGCAAAGTCTATGGGGAGGGACGCGGGTTCCGACGTGTGGTCGGATCGCCTTGGTAGCATTCCTATGCGACGGAGGTGTGTCATGTGGAGAACATTGGTTTGTCGGGCTTCGTTTGTGGCGGTGCTCAGTCTGGTTCTCGCCAGCGGAGCAGAAGCGGCCGACCCCAACCTGGCGGGGTGGTGGCCTTTGAACGAAGGCATCGGGGAGACGGCGGTCGATATGTCCGGCAACGGCGTGGACGGGACGATCCACAACGCGGCCAACGGTCTCGGCACGGACGGCTCGGTCTGGGTCGAGGACCCAGACCTGGGCGCCGTCATCAGTTTTGACGGTACGGCGAGCGGCGCCTATGTTCGTGCCGGCAGCATTCCGCAGATGACGCTGGAAAACGACTTCACTTGGGCCTTCTGGGCCAAACAGGCGCCGGGCAACGGCAGCAACGACATCATTCTCGGCAATCGCATGGACGAGAATGCCGTCGATTTCGTGCCGCGCCAGTTCATCAAGTTCACGCCGACCAAGTTCGAGTGGCACATGAACGGCAACGGCGATGACAACATGGAATACGAGGATATACCCAATGACGTGTGGCTCCACCACGTCGTCGTCAAAACCGCAGATCAGTTGACCTACTACCGCAACGGCATGGTGGCCGGCACGGGGACAATCACCCAGGCGCTGGACTTTCCGCAGCCGCTCTATTTTGGCGGTGATAACGAGGGTGCGGAGGGCGAGAACTGGGCAGGATTCATGAGCGACGTGCGCACCTACGACGGGGCGCTGTCGCAGGAGCAGGTTCAGGCCGTCATGGGCGGTCCGGCGCCGGCCACTCTGGCGGCCTGGGAAGATGCCGCCATGGCCGCCGAGCCGGGCTTCTTCGCGACCAACGTCGAGGACGGGCTCTATGACATCGGCGTCTTCGGCGGCGAGATGACCTATGAGTTCCTCGTCCGGAGCAATCCCGACGAGACGCAGGCCAGCATGTGCCTGATCGGCCGCAGAGACTTCGGCGACACCCAGTCGGGTCTGAAGTATGAGCAGTGGAACAACACCGGCACGTACGGCGCGACGCTGTTCGGCGTGGCCGACTATGACTTCGGCGTGGCCAATACGCCCGGCCTCTTCACCCATCTGGTCTTCGTCGCCAGCGCCGAGGCCGGCGCGACGGACCTGTACGTCAACGGCGCCTACAAGGGCAGCGTGGCGGCCGCCATCACCCTGTCAGGCTTGGTCGGCATCGGCTACGGTGCCCAGGATCGCGAGGGGGCGGATCCCTTCTTCGATGATTTTGACGGCGAGATCTTCGGCGTGGCGATCTACGATCGCGCTTTGTCCAAGGGCGAGATCCGCGTCAACGCCGACACGTACCTCGAAAAAGGTCCGTCGGACATCACCGCCGCCGGCGACGCCGTCCAAGGCGTGCCGAACGATGGGGATTGGCCCGGCGCCGAGACGCCCAACCTGGCGATCGACGACAACGTGGCCACGAAGTACCTGCACTTCAAGGGCGAGACCCAGCCCACTGGCTTCCAGGTTACGCCGGCACTCGGTGCAACGCTGGTCACGGGTCTGACGCTGACCACCGCCAATGACGCCGTGGAGCGCGACCCGATTGCGTTCGAGCTTTACGGCTCTAATGAGAGCATCGAGGGCCCGTACGAACTGATCGCCGCCGGCGAAGTCGCCGATTTCAATCAGGTCGATGCCTGGCCGCGGTTCACCATGAACGCGACGCCGATTGCGTTCGAGAACACGACCGTGTACAAGCACTACCAGATCTTGTTCCCGGCCGTTCGCGATCCGGGTTCGGCCAACAGCATGCAGATCGCCGAGGTCGAGCTGATCGGCGTGCCGGCTCTTTATGTTCTGTTCACAGAGGACTTCGAGGGACTGCCTCTGGGCCCGAACGTGGACGAGGTCGTGGCCGGCGAGGCCGTCTGGACGAAGATCGCTCCGGAAGGCTGGCTCATCGACGACAGCGGCATGCCCGGTGTCGATGATCCGGCGACGGACGGCGTGACCGAATGGGCCGGCTGGAGCTTCGCCGACAAGGACTGGTGGGTGCAGGCCGCCGAGGATCAGGACCGGTCGAAGTTCACCTTCGGAACCGGCACGGTGGCCATTGCCGACCCGGACGAATGGGACGATGCGCCTCATGCCGAAGGTTGGTTCAACAGCTTCCTGAGCACGCCGGCCATCGACGTCTCCGGCGTCGAGGCGAATATGCTGCAACTGCGGTTTGCCTCGAGCTGGCGTCCGGAATACGACAGCAACTATCACCAGACGGCGAATGTGACGGTCTCCTTCGATGGAGGCGAACCGGTCGAGGTGCTGCTGTGGGAATCGGATGAGAGCAGTCCGAATTACAAGCCGTATGCCACGAATGAGTGGGTTACCGTCGGGATCCGCAAGCCCGCCGGCGCCCAGACCATGGTCGTGACCTTCGGTCTGTTCGACGCCGGAAACGACTGGTGGTGGGCGATCGACAACGTGCAGATCGCGTACTACTAAACCGAATCGTCCATCTTGAGAAGGCAACCGAATGGGGGTCTGCGATCCAAACGCAGACCCCCGTTTCATTTGGATGCCGATCCGTCCTGCCACACAAGGACCGCGCCGTCGCCCGGAGCCAGATGGAAACGGGTGCCGGCCCGGCCGGTGAGCGAGTCCACGGCGGGGCGGTCGAGCTTGACCTCGTACGATTCTGCCGCGCCGGGCAGATTGACCACGACAAGCGCCTTTTCGTAGCTGCGTCGCCACACGTGGGAGCTGACTCGCTCGCCCGGCGCGGTCGGCAGGCCGATCTTGATGTCGTACTCGGGGTACCAATCGTGCTGATGGCTGGTGTTGTCGGCGAACAGATAGTAGAAGTCGCCGACGGTCAGAGCGAAGCACAGGCTCCAGCGTCTGGCCTGCGGATCGGCGGGGGGCTTCTTGCCGCGATCGGGGTTGCCGGGCCAGCCGGCGCGCGAGCCGGTATCCTCGAATCGCTCGATCAAGCTGATTGTCGGCCTGCGCAGGAGTGACTCGGTGTGGCGCATCTTCGCGATGCAGTCGTCCCACTCGGTGCGGCCGTGACTCCAGCCGGACTCATACATGATTCCGTTCAGGTACGGAGCCGCGAAGTCGTGCTTGCCCACGGCGTAGCCCGAATTGGCCAGGAGCAGGAAGTCGTCGCCCACCGCTTCTCGAACCTCCTTGAGAAACGCGACCCAGGGCTCGGGCTCCTCGCGCAGATTGTCGTAGAAGACACCGTCGAGGCCGACCTCTTTCAGCGCCGCCGTGAGCTTGACGACATGACGCCTGAACTCGGCGTTGGACCAGTCCATGCGGTATGTGCCGGGCCAGAACTGCTCGCGTTTTCCATTCTTGCGCAGCCACCACGGATGGTCCTCCGGCAGCCAGCTTTCGCCGTACTCGTAGAAGTACAGCTCTGCGAGGATGGGGGCGTTCGGCTTGAGCGATCGCAGCTCGGCGATGCGCCGCCTGGCCTGCGCGACCGAGTCGGCGGTGAACCCCTCGGCCAGCCCGGTCGGCTGGCGGTCGTAGCGCAGGCCGAAGCCGCCGATGCCCGTCATAATCAGATCGTGGCGGGCCATGCTCTCGACCGACCGGTCGCCACGGACCGGCGACCAGAGCATGGCGATGCGCGGATAGGGCGTCTCAGTGGGGCGCGCCGCGCCGCAAAGGCACGAGGCCAGTAGAAACCACGACAGGCATGTGTTCATTCCGCCATCCTTTCAACGAACTTGGAACCACCAGGACCATCATAGCCCTCTCAGAACGTGGGGTGGAAGATTTCTGAAAAAATCTCACAATTGTGCTTGCAGTCTTTACAGTTGTAGAGTAGCCTCGTAATCGTTAGAGCGAAAGGAGGTTGTCATGGCGACAAAAGGCTACGAACTGACCGAGGCGGAATGGGAGATCATCCAGGTGGTCTGGGCGCACGAGCCG
The DNA here is from genome assembly GCA_001603075.1 of Phycisphaerales bacterium Planc_01. Lineage (GTDB taxonomy): Bacteria > Planctomycetota > Phycisphaerae > Sedimentisphaerales > Anaerobacaceae > Anaerobaca. The sequence goes on from LVBB01000158.1 coordinate 11,247, forward strand.
TGTGCGGCCCCGACGGTCCAGGAGGCCCTCGAAACCCGTAAACAGTGGACCTACAGCACCGTCAAAACGCTGATGGACCGCATGGTGGCCAAGGGACTGCTCAGCACCGAGCGTATCCGCAACCTGATCCTCTACCGCTCGGCCATCACACAGAAACAGGCCCGCAAGGGCGAGGTGGCCAGGACACTGGCGCGGGCCTTCGGCGGGGCGTTCACCCCCTTGATGCAGTTCCTGCTCGAAAGCCACACGCTCTCCGACGCCGAACTGGCCGAACTGGAGAGCATGATCCGAAAGAAGCGACGCCGCGAAAGGTAGGGGCGAATAATCATTCGCCCCTACTTGGACGTAACAAAACGCATTGGCGAGCATCTTTGGATGTGGAGGTGTCATCATGAATGCGATTGTGGAGACGATCAATTGGGCCGGACGGGCATTCGTGGAGTTCGCGCTGCCCATGTTCATCCAATCGAGCGTGCTGATCCTGATCCTGCTGGCGGTCGATATCCTATTGCGTCGGCGGGTCCGGGCGGTCTTTCGCTACTGGCTCTGGATGCTGGTGCTGGTCAAGCTCGTGTTGCCCCCATCCCTGGGCTCGCCCGTCAGCATCGGCGCCTGGCTGGGCGAAACGCTGGAGCCGCCGCAAGTTGCTGTCCACGAGCCATCACCTCCTCAGCCGCAAATGCCTCCAGCCGAGTGGCAGCCTCAAGCGAAGCTTGGGGATGGCACACGGCCCGACGACGGTATCGCCAAAGGTCTTGGCCTCGACACGCCGCTTGCAGACGAAGTCCTGTCACCGTTGTCTGTGCCGGTGGCCCATAGGGGCGAATCATCATTCGCCCCTACCCATGCGCGTCCGCATCCCGATACGACAACGGGAGCGAGCGAGGACTCTCATGCCACAATCAGTTGGCAGGGCATGATTCTGGTGGCTTGGGCCGCCGTCGTGCTGGCCCTGCTGCTGTTGCTGTTGCAGCGGGCGTGGTTCGTTCGCGGCCTGGTGGCCCAGTCCCGGCGCGCCGGGACGCCACGATTGCAGGCTGCTCTGGATCAGTGTCGTTCGCGAATGGGCCTGACACGACCGATTGCGATACGCGTTTCACCCAACGCGAGCAGTCCCGCCGTGTGCGGCCTGCTCCGGCCGGTGATCCTCATCCCGCAGAGCCTTGCGCCACGATTGCAGCCGCACGACTTGCAGGCGGTGCTGCTGCACGAGCTGGCGCACATCAGACGGGGCGATCTATGGGTCAACCTGATCCAGACACTGCTGCAGATCGTCTACTTCTACAACCCGCTGCTCTGGTTGGCTAATGCGATGATCCGGCGCGTCCGCGAGCAGGCGGTCGATGAAGCCGTGCTCGTGGCGATGGGCGAGACCGCTCCGGATTATCCCGAGACGCTGCTCCACGTCGCCAAACTCGCGTTTCATCGTCGTCCGGCCCTGAGCCTGCGCCTGATCGGCGTCGTGGAATCCAAGAGCGCGCTGCGCAGCCGCATCAAGCACATCCTCGCCCGCCCCTTCCCCAAGACCGCCCGCCTCGGCCTGCTTGGCCTGGTTGCGGTGTTTCTTATCGCGGCGGTCCTGCTGCCCATGGCCAAGGCTCGTCCGTTGACCGATCGAGCCCGCAGCGTGATGTCTCTGGCGGATGAGGAGGCTCGTCGGCTCAACCATGCGTACGTCGGCACCGAGCACATTCTGCTCGCGTTGGCACGCCAGGAGGAGGCCGTCAGCGCCAAGGTCCTGGCAAATCTCGGCGCGGACATCGACACGCTGCGGGCCGCAGTGAACAAGTTCGTCCAGCCCAGCCCCGCGCCGGTGACCCGGAGCACACTACCGCGCATGCCGCGTGCCGAGTGGGCGGTGCAGTATGCCAGGGAAGAAGCCAAGGCCCTCGGCCACGACTACGTCGGCACCGAGCACATCCTCCTGGGCCTCATGCGCGACAAAGAAGGCGTCGCCGCCCAGGTGCTCGCAGAGCTGGGCATCACGCAGACGCAGATCAGGACCCAAGTGCTCACGTTCGTTCAGCCTGGGCGGCAGAACCCGCAAGATAACAACGACGAGGACGCCGGCGGAGGCGCCCTCGTCGAGCCGACGGAGGCCCAGTCTTCCGGCGTCGTTGCCGAGTTGCCCAACGGCGTGACGGTAGAGCTTCTGGCGTATTCTCACCTGGTACCCAGGGGTGGGCTCTTCTGGTTCGACCCACAGGGCCAGGAGACCACCATCCCCGGCGTCTATGAGGCGGACGCCGAGGGATTGGGCACGATCCTGGCGATGCGGGTCCAGCCGCCAGAAGCACATCTGGTCGCGCAGCTCTATCGTGGGCCCGACTCGCAGAACATCGACAAGCCGTGGCAATTGCCCGACACGGATATATGGCTTCTGCCGTTGCGGGATGAGCGCAGTTTCGCCAATCTGCGGGTCCTCACACAGTGGACCGAGCCGCCGGCGATCGAGACCATTGCCCTCAGCGAGGAGAACCTGGGCCAACTGGTCGCGGTCAATCGGTATGGCATCGCCAGCATCGTGGACCTCCAGGTGGTCGAGAGCTTCTCTGCCGATATGCTCATGAACCAGATGGGCCAGCCCTCGATCCTGGGAACGGGGGTGGCGACCGCCGAGTCCATGGGCCTTCAAGATATGGCCGAGCCGCCCATGCTGCAATTCTCCTACATCCGCGAGCGCGCGTCTTTCCAGAAGGTGATAGCGTTTCTGGACCAGGAAGGCCGCACCCATCCGGTCGAGCAGGTCAAGGTCGACTCGACCGGGACCACCTGCCAGGGCAGGATCTGGCCGGGCCGCCTGGCCGGCATCCTCGTAGAGGCCTCCGCTGTACGTGCCGCGGACGTGCGATTTCGCAATATCTCGCTGGCACCCGCGCGCGTGACGGAGATTCAGATCGAGCCCGCAGCCAGGCAGGAGATTCTGTGGAAGCTCAGCTACCGACATTTCGTCCTCGAGGCCCTGACCAACAGCCTGCACGAGTTCTGTGAGCGCCATGGCGGACGCTTCCCCGCCTCTCTCGCCGACCTGCAAAGCAGTCACGACCCCGACGCCTTTCGCTGGATCTCGACCCACATGGCCTACATCGGCCAGGGAAAGAGCCTCGACGACGATCCGCGCAGCGTGATTGCCTACGACAAGACGTTGCCGGCCGAGGGCCGCGGCACCTACGTCCTCTACTCCGACGGCCAACTCGAATTCGAAAGCCCCGCCGAACTGGCGGAACTCGGTCTCCTGCTCCCGAATCAGGATGGAATCTTTCCGGGTTCTGCCAATCCCTCGCCCGGGGATGGTGTCAGGTCCAATGCCATAGGCAAGCCTCGCTTCACCGTTCATGGGGTGGTGACGGACGCGTCGGGGCGGCCGATGGAAGGGGTGTGGGTGAACGTCGACTGCGGATTCGAGAGGCCCCAGCGGGCGGGGCGGACCTTGACCGATGAGGAGGGGCGCTACACGCTCGGTTTCGAGTCGGCGTGGGTGGTAGTGGATGCCGACCCGTATGGCGTGGGGATACAGCCGGCCTTTGTCTACGCGCAGAAGGACGGCTTCTACGAGACGAGCCTGTGCCACAAAGGCAACCTGGCCATGGCGGGCAAGGCGCCCGGGCCCGACGAGCAGCGTTTCGTCGCCGGTCGCGCCGGCGTGGTTCTGGCGAATGAGCCGTACGAGCTGAACTTCGTGATGGCCCCGGCTGCGCTGCTCACGGGTCAACTGGTGGGTGCAGACGGCCGGCCGATGGCGGATCAGGATCTGTGGCTCTTCAGCGGACAGATGTATCCGCCGCATCAAAGCCTCATCCGCATCCGAACGGGGTCGGACGGGACGTTTGGCCCATACACGCTTCCCTGTACTTCGTTTCGCCTGTCTTGCCCAGGGCTGCGACTCGCGCCGAATGACGAAATCACCTTCACCCGCGCCGGCAACTGGCGACTGACCTTGAAGTGTCGAGAGACTGGCGCCCAGAGGGCTGAACTTCTGATCGAGGACCTGCAAGGGCCGACCGATAGGTCTCAGAATTCCTCGCCGTCCGCACCCTTGGCGTGGCAGCGAACCGATCGATACGTCCCGCCCGATCCGAACGGTTTCTTCCCGGACGACCCTCAGGGCGGAAAGCAGCTCGATGCACTCTTCCAGGCCGCCGATAAGGATGAGCGGCCCGATGAAGAGATCTTCTCCACTGTGCGGCAGGGCCTTCGCCGCACGACGCAGCATCGCACGCTGATTCTCCAATGGATCGGCAATCGATATATCTGGGGCAAGGACCCGCAGAATCCTCGGGCGGTGGAGATCCTGTACCACGCCGTGCCACTCGAACGACATTACGCGGTGTACTTCGGCCTGTCCGTCGTTCGTAACAAGACGCCGAACATCCTGAGGACGCTGGCCGGCATTTGTATGGAGGGCCAGGAGGTCGGACGGATCACGTGGGGTCTCGGCGACCAGCGAGAGATGTTGTTGGCCTACATCAGTCCTCATCTGCAGGATAGTGACCCCGCCAAGCGGCAGATCGCCGAGATGCTCGTGAAGCACTTCAAAGGGGAGTTGGACTTCGAGCAGTGGCAGCGCGACAAACAACTGGAGGAGGCCAAGGCCAAGTTCAGCGGCGAGTTGCCGCAGTTCCGAGAGACTCTCCTGACCGGCGGCAGCGGGGCCCGCTACGAGGTTCTGAGCACGATTCAGCGCAACCGGCTGGCGGAGATCCTGGAGGATTCCTTCGTGCCCGCGCTGCGCGCGGCGGGCGGTGACGCGGACCCGAAAGTGCGCAACGAAGTGGCTCGCATCGCCGGCTATCGGTGGGTCTGGTCGGCGCAACAGCAGGATCCGAATGTCATCGAGCTGATGCTCAAGCTCTCCTCGGACAGCAACCGAGAGGTGCGATCCAACGCCGTCTACTACGGACTGTCTGTTGTACGCGACAAGAGCGAGTCCGTGATCCGACGGCTCGTCAGTCTGGCACTGGCCGACCAGGAGCAGAACTTCTACGGCCGAATCGTCTGGGGTCTCAAGGGTCCCATGCGAGCAGACCGTCAGTTGGTTGAGCGCGTTCTCACCCGCGAGTTGGAGGACGCCGGAACGGACGCCGAGCGAGCCGCTGTCCATCGCCTTTTCAAGGATGTCTTGGGTGAGGATGCGCCGCTACCTCGTGAACTCTCCGGGCGGGTGGTCGATCCGAATGGCGAATCAGTGACGGGGGCGCAGGTGGCTTGGATCGATGCGGACAGGAGCGTGTCGATTACGGATGGCCGGTTGATGGCGCCTCGGTTTGGAAAGCGTGAGGGAGGGCCGATCGTCGAGACGGATGAGCGCGGACATTTCCGATTCGAAGAGGAGCCCAACGATGGGTTCAGTCTGCTCGCGGCGCATGATGCGGGTTTTGCGCTGGTCGGCTCGGAGCAGTTCGCCAGGGATCGCGTGGTTCGACTCCAGCGGTGGGGGCGCGTCGAGGGACGGGTGGCCGAGGGGCGGGAACCGGCGGGAGACAAGATCTGGATGGGCGGGTTGCCGAACTCGACGTGGTTCGAACATCGCCGCGATTTCAATTACGAGACGCTCTGCGATTCCGAGGGGCGGTTCACGTTCAAGCGGGTGCCCCCCGGCTGGTTCGAGGTTGGCTACCTGATCGACAACGGCGACTCCTCCGCCTCGCTCACCTCGCGCACGCCCGTCGTGGTCGCGCCGGGCCAGACGGCAACGGTGACACTGGGCGGGGAGGGCCGACCGGTGATCGGGCGGTTCGTGCCTCCGCCGGACTGGGAAGGCCCCATCTACTTCGGCGCCGGGTTGCGCTCCATGGACACGGTGCATCCGGAAAGGCCCAGGCCGGATGATTACAGCCAGATGACCCAGCGTCAGCAGCAGGAATGGATCAAGCAATGGCACCAGACACCCGAGGCCGAGGAGTACCTCAAAGCGGTTTGGCACAACCCGAACCGGCGGCACTACACCTTCTGCATCGCCGACGGCGGGACGTTTCGCATCAAAGACGTGATCCCAGGCAAGTACAGCCTCACTGTCTGGCTGGAAGAGCACTTCAGTGGCGGGGAACGGCTCGAAGAGTTCGGCGGCTATTCCGGAACGGTCGAGGTCCCGCCGATGGACGAAGCCTACAGCGATGAGCCGCTCGACGTGGGCGATCTCGTGCTGAGGATGCGCCGGCCTCTGCACGTGGGCGATATCGCGCCGCTGTTCGAAGCCCAGACACTCGACGGCAAGCCCATTCATCTGGCGGACTATCGCGGCCGGTTCGTAGTGCTGAGTTTCTGGCATCCGGCGTCTCATCCCGAACTCGATCGCCTCAAAGAGCTGCACGCCACCTACGGCGCGACGGGCAAACTCCAGATCATCGGCCTCGGCGGCAGTGACACACTGGACGAGGTCAAGAAGTTCGTAGCGGAGCACGATATCGAGTGGCCTCAGATCTACTTCGGCCAGGCATGGGACCAGGGCATCGCCAAACAGTATGGCCTCTCCGGCCTGCCCTATATCCTGCTGATCGACCCCGACGGCAAGATCGTCGCCACCTGGCTTCGAGGGCAGAAGCTGACCGACACCGTCCGCGAGGCGCTGGCGGCCCTCACGCAGGATTAGAAACAGTATAAGCTGGTGGGGCGATCCACCTCTGGCGGACGTCGCCCCTATGTTGTTTGAATGAAGTTCCGTAGGATGGGCTTCAGCCCATGCGGCTGATACAGCAGAGTGTCGCAAGCACGAAATCCGACTGTCGAACCCCGAAACAAGCACGAAAGCCCAAACCCTCAAATCCGAAACCGACCTGCAGCCGGGAGTTTGGGAAATTCGAATTTGTTTCGGATTTCATGTTTCGTGCTTTGAACTTCAGATAGCGCATGGGCTAAAGCCCATCCTACTGGGCCCACTTGATCAGTTCGGGGTGGGAATCGCGCAGGATCGGGTCGGCCGGGCGAAGGCGCACGTTCATGCTGAGCAGGCCGTGCTCGACGATGTCGAACGAGCAGGTGTACGGCCGCGAATGGCCCTGCATCTCGCCGCCCGCCATCGGGATCACGGTAAACTCGTCGACGTTGTTCTGGCTGAGGTACAGCTCCACGCCGAACGCGTCGGCCGGCGCCCCGTGGAAATCGACCACGCAGCGGACCTCCACCTTTTCGCCCTGGCAGACGCGGTCCTTGCGGTCCACGGTGGTGGACAGGTCGCGAATGATCACCCTGTCCCAACTGCTCAGCAGGGCGTCCTGGCCCTGGAAGGCCCTTCGGAGCGGCTCGAAGTCGTTGGTCGAGAGGCTCTGCACCTGTCGCTTGGCCGGGAGATAGTATTTTCGGGTATACTCGGCCAGCACGCGGTTCATGTTGAAGCCGGAGCACGCGGTCGCGATCGAGTTCCGCATCATTTCGACCCACTGCATGGGAATGCCGACCTCGCTGCGATCGTAGTACAGCTCGGTAATCACGGCTTCGAGCAGGTCGTAGATCTGGTTGGCCTCGGCGCCCTCCTGCAATTCCGACTGCTCGTAGTACTGGCCGGCGGTGATAGCCCATCCGTTTTCACCGTCGTAGGCCTCGGGCCACCAGCCGTCGAGGACGCTGAGGTTCAGAACGCCGTTGATCGCCGCCTTCATGCCGGAGGTGCCGCTGGCCTCGTTCGGACGGATCGGGGTGTTGAGCCAGACGTCGGCGCCCCAGGCGAGGTGCCGGGCGATATCGACGTCGTAGTCTTCGAGGAAGATCACGCGGTCTTCGAGGCGGTAGTCCCTGGCGAAGTGGATGACCTCCCGGATCATCTCCTTTCCGGCCTTGTCCGCCGGGTGGGCCTTGCCCGCGAAGAGCAGTTGGACCGGCTTGCTGCTGTTGGTCAGGATCTTCGCCAGGCGTTCCTTGTCCCTGAGGATGAGCGTGGCGCGCTTGTACTTGGCGAACCGACGGGCGTAAACCACCGTCATGTACTCCGGATTCAGCAGGCGGGTGAGGTTTTCGATCCGTCTCTGAATGAATCCCTTGGCGGCCAGGTCCACCGCGAGTTTGCGCCGAACGAACGTGACGAGGTTCTGTTTGTTCTTGCGATGCGCCTCCCAGATTTCCTCATCGGGGATGTGTGCGACCTTGCCGGACAGACCGCGGTCGCTGGCGCAGTAGATGTAGGTCGGGCCGACGTGCCGGTTGAGCAGTTCGGTAAACGGCTGACTGAGCCACGAGCGATGGACGCCGTTGGTGACGTGGCCGATCGGGATTTCGCGGGTCTGCAGCCCGGGGAACAGATCGGCCCACATCTGGCGGGAGACCTCGCCGTGCAGCTTCGAGACACCGTTGACGTGCGTGGCGAAGCGGATCGCGACGGCGGGCAGCCAGAAGACCTCTTCGTTCTCGCCGAAGAGGCCGTATTCCGCCAGTTCCTCGAACGAAAGGCCGAGGGCTTCCGCCTCGGGCTCGAGGTACTGCTTGACGAGCGGCATCTTGAAGCTCTCGTTGCCGGCCGTGACGGGTGTGTGCGTCGTGAAGACGGTGGACGCCCGGATCAGGGCCTTGGCCTCGGACAGGCTGAGCTTGCGGCCGCGCGTCAACTGCTTGAGTCGGGCGATTGCCAGCAGGGCCGAATGGCCTTCGTTGATATGGTAAATCGTTGGATGGATGTCCAGCCGCTCCAGGGCCATGACGCCGCCGATGCCGAGGACGACCTCCTGCTGGAGGCGTTTCTCCCGGTCGGCGACATACAGCTCTCGCGTGATGTCGCGGAAGTCGGCGGGATTGTCCTCGATGTCGGTATCGAGCAGGATCAGGCGGGTGCGGCCGACCTGGATCTCCCACAGCTTGACCTTCAGCGGCTCTCCACCAAGGGTCATGTCAACGTAGGCCGCTTCTCCCCGGGCGTCGCGCACCTCGTGGACGGGGATGAGATGGTTGTCGAATTCGAGGAACAGCTCTTCCTGCAGGCCGTCCAGATTGACGCGTTGCGTGAAGTAGCCGAAGCGATAGATCAGGCCGATACCGATGATCGGCAGGGCCATGTCGGACGCCGCCTTGAGGAAATCGCCGGCCAGGATGCCCAGACCGCCGCCGTAGATGGGGATGCACTCATGCAGCCCGAATTCCATCGAGAAGTAGGCGATAGTGTCGTTCGGCGTCAGGCCGTTCGCCTTGTTTCCCTCGCCGGCCTCCTTGTGCGACATGTATTCCTGGTAGTTCTCCCAGACTTCGTTGAGCTCGAAGAGAAACCCATCGTTGTGGGCCAACTCGTCGATCCGCTCCTGAGAGAGGCTCATCAGCAGTTTGACGGGATTGTGCTTGACCTTCTGAAACAGCGCCGCGTCCACGCGATAGAACAGCCGGATGGCCTCATAGTTCCACGTGGACCACAGGTTGTAGGCCAGGCTGTACAGCCGTTCGAGGTTCTCGGGATATCGCGGGTAGACAAAGACGTTTCGGAAGGCCATGGGTTCACTCCTTTGGTTCGTGGCGCTCTGCGCCGTGGGCTCCGTGCCGGATCAAGGTCCTGTATGACTACCAGGGCCCATATCAATTCGGTTCAACCGAAATTGTAGTGCTTCTTGACGGCCTCTTCCACGTTCCAGACACAGTCGAGGTCCTGCGGGAAGATGACGTAATCGCCCGGCCCGAAGGTGATGGACCCTTCGCGGTCGGTTACCGTGACCTTGCCTTCCAGGATCAGGCAGGTCTCTTTTTCCGTATAGGACCAGTCGAACGTACTCGGTTCGCAGGTCCAGATCGGCCAGGCCTTGCAGCGGTCGGCCTCTTGTTGTGTCGGTTTGCGTACCACGATATCCTTTACCGTCGGCATAGCCTCTCCTACCGAATGACAAGCCCCATTCCATCGATCCGGCAGAACCGAATCGACCTACGAATGCGGCCATTATAGTCTGCCCGACGCGTTTGGGAATAGCGATGCGGTTTTTCTTGCACGAATGATGCTTTTGGATAGACTGTCCGTCTTTCTTCGATAGCATGGGTGCGTCACGATTCGCCCCTACGGATACCCGACACGCATGGAACAGAACCAACTGGAACGATTCAAACGCTGGTTCAGCCAGTACAGCAACCGCTTCTTCGGAGACGACCAGTACGTCAACGCCAATCTGCGTCTCAAGCAGGAGCACACCACCCGAACGTGCGAAGAGATCGTACGTTTGGCGCGCGAGCTGGCTCTGGACGAGAACGAAACGCGGATCGCCGCGCTGACGGCGCTCTTTCACGACGTGGGTCGGTTTTCCCAGTTTGCCCAATATCGCACCTACAACGATTTGCGGAGCATCGACCACGGCCAGAGGGGCGTTGAGGTCTTGCGCGAGGAGGGGATCCTCCACAGTCTGCCGGCGGAAGAGCGGCAGTGGGTGGAAACCGCCGTCGGCCTGCACGGGCGCAAGTCGCTTCCTTCGGCGCTCAAAGGCCGGGCCCTGTTGTTCACCAGGCTGATCCGCGACGCGGACAAGATCGACATCTTCCGGGTCGTCACCGACCACTACAAGCGGTATCGCCAGGACCCGGACAACTTCGCCCTCGAAGTGGAATTGCCCGACGATCCGCAGTATTGCCCCGAGGTGCTGGAGGCGGTCCGGAACGAGGAGGCGGTGGACTGGGCGAAGCTGCGCACGCTCACCGACGCCAAGCTCTGCCAGCTTGGCTGGGTCTACGATCTGAATTTTACGGCCTCACTGCGTCGAATCGACGAGTGCGGCTACCTGGCCGAACTGATCGGTTTCCTGCCGCAGGACGGGGAAATCCAGAGCCTCTGCCGAAAGATCCAGGCCGACGTCGCCTCCCGACTGGCCGCGGTCCCATAGCTTTCAACGCATGTCGTGCTCAGAACTGCCAGGCGTACCTCAGCCACACGCTGTGCCGCCGCGCGTCCGGGGAGTATTCGCCGTCGTAGACTACTGACAGGGCGTGACGATTCTTCGTCAGAACCATCGAGCCGGACAGCGTCATGGCCGTGCGGTCACGCTGCGATGTGACCGACACGGGCGCTGTCCCCGGGACCGACTGCGTCACGGTCGATTCGGCATCGGTCAGCAGGTGACGGATGCCCACCGAAGCCGACGGCATCACATGAACGTCCTTGTGCATGAATCCGCACAGCCAGTTCAACGCCGCCTCGGCCTGGAGGTCGTGGTCGTCCATCGCCGAGTAGGTGGTGTTCCACGCCGGATCGCTCGACCGGGTGGCATAGCCCCTGCGATGGCCCCAGAGGTAGTTCAGACCCGCCTCGGGCAGGAACACGTGAGAGCCATGCCGTAGGATGCGTCCAGCCATGACCGAGGCCAGCACACCGTAGCTGTTTGTCGAGGCCTTCTCTGTTTCCGTCAGCGCCAGCCCCGTCCGGCCCCGGTAATCCTGCGAGCCGTAGAAGCCGGCCAGGCCGTAACGCAGAGTCCAGTCATTCCACAAGGTCAAACCGCTCAGGCCGCCGGTCAGGATGTCCTGGTCCTCGCGGTTGGCACTGTAGCCGGCGCCGGCGTAATCGATATTCGCACGACCGTATCCCATGTGCAGGGCGACCAGGGTGTCTTCGATCCGCCGCTCGTAGCCGGCGGCGAACCCCCACAGGTCTGCGTCATAGCCCAGAGGATTGGCGTCGTGCTTCAGACGGGAGTAGTAGGGCTCGACAAAGACACCGCTCCGCGTGGTATCGGGGGCCGATTCGGCCAGGGCCATGCTCCGGGCCGTTGGTCCGGCGTCGACCAGCAGGCCGGAGGCGCCCGGATAGAGAATGCTCTGCAGCAACGTGCCCGTCATGTGCCGGTTGACGATGTCGATCGGTTGGCTGACCAGGTACTTCTCGACGGACGCCGATTCGACGGTCTCCGAGTCTTGCGGGGCGTACGTCAGGGCCACTCTGTCGTCGGCCGCGTTGCTGGTCCCCTGCGTGTAGTAGACGGCGGTGGCGTCGGGATTGATGGCCCGCGCGGTGCTGAATCGCCCGGTCACCGCGCCATCCGGATCGACTTCGAACAGGCGATATGGCGTGTCCCAGAGCGTCTCGCCGGGGACCTCTGTGACGGTCAGGGTCGCGTTGTTCAGGGCCAATGTGGCCTGGTCGGCCACGTAGATCGAGGCGTCGTCCGGGTCGCCGTCGAGCGTGACGTTGTACGTGCCGACCAGCCTGGTCGTCCCGTAGCCCGCTCGGAGTTCATAGGCTGTGTCGGCGAAGGCCCGGACGGTGCCGGTGTTGGTCAGGGTGCCGTCGCCATACATGTCGACACCTATGGCATAGGTCCTGGAGCCGGCCTCTGTCGTCGCGGTGACGGTGACGGCGCCCGAATTGTCGACATTTGCGCCGGCGATACCGCAGGCGAAGACTTCCTCGTCGATGACGTCCAGGCCGCCCGCCGTCGGTCCCGCGGCGGTGACGGTGACGGCGCCCGTGTTGCGCGTGGTCTCCGAGCGCAGTCCGAAGACCGACACGTTTGCGGAGGCCTCGTCGTTGCCCTCGACCATATGGCCTCCGGTGGCGGTGACCGTGATGGCGCCGGTGTTGTCGATGGCCGCCGCCTGGATGGCCACGGCATAGACGTTCATATGGGTCGACGCGTCCCCGTTGTCGGCGGTGGGCCCCGTGGCTGTGACCGCGATGTCGCCCGTATTCGTGACGCCGGCGCCGGAATGGGAGTAGAGACCCCAGGCATTCACGCCGGCATCGACCTCGCCGGGGCCGCTGCCCGTTCCGCCCGTGGCGGTGACGCTGATGTCGCCCGTGTTGTCGATTGCTCCGCCGGCGATGATTCCGGAGACCCAGACATCGACCTCGGAGTGTCCGTCGAGATTGACCGTGGCCATCCCGCCTGTGGCTGTAACCGCAATCGCGCCGCTGTTGTTCACGGTTCCGTCAGTGCGAATGCCATCCAGATCGACGCTGGCAACAGCCGTTTCCCACCCGTTGGCGGTCCCCGCCGTTGCGACCGCGACGAGGTCCCCGCTGTTGTCGACGTCTCCTCCGGACAAGATGCCGTAGGCGTCAACATCGGCGTCAGCATCCTCCTGGCTGGTGGCGACGCCCGCCGTGGCGTTGATCGTCAGACGGCCCGCATTGCTGACGTTTCCTGAGAGCGCGAGGATTCCGTGGGAGTTGGCTCCGGCCTCGGCCCTGTCGCCGTCATGGGCATCGGCTGTGCCCCCCATGGCGGTGGTCGTAATGTCGCCGCTGTTGGCGACGTGGCCGCCGGAGAGGATGCCTTCAGCGAGGGCATAGGCTTCTGAGTTATATGAGCTATTGGCGGCCCCCGCTGTTGCGGCGAGGCTGATATCGCCCTCGTTGGAGACATCACCGCTGGCGCTGATACCGTGAACTT
>LVBB01000158.1:24547-134548 GCA_001603075.1 Phycisphaerales bacterium Planc_01
GATGACGCTGATCGCGCCGGTGTTGGCGACCTGTCCTTGGCCGGAGATGCCATAGGCCTCGACTTGAGCGTTTGTGACGCCGGTTTCCGTTGTTGCGGCGCCGCCGGTGGCCTGGACGGCCAGAGCGCCCCAGTTGTCGATGTCGCCTGTGGCGTATATGGCATAGGCCTCGCCGCGGACGCTGACCTCCGCGTCCGTCGTGCCCGTGGCGGTGCCGCCTGTGGCATTGACGTCGATGGCGCCGCTGTTGGTCACATCGCCTCTGTAGGTGGAAATGCCGCGAACCTCTGCGTAGGCGTCGACGGTCTGGCCGCCGCCGGCTGTCCCGCCGAGGGCTCTGGCCCCAATGTCGCCTTCGTTGGTCACGTCGCCACCCCCGACGATGCCTTGCGCTTCCGCATACGTCGAAGCACGATCTTCGGTGTCGGCCGTCCCTCCCGTGGCGCTGACGTCGATCGCACCGCTGTTGACGGTATTCGCATCGACCGCTCCATTTCCAGGCGGATAGGCGTAGAGACCGAAGGCGTAGGCATACGCCCAGGCCCTGTCGGCGGCCGCGGCGCTGCCGCCCGTTGCGGCGGCGGTAATGTCGCCGCTGTTGGTCGTATCCCCGGTGAACTTCATTCCCTCGGCCCCTGCGGTCGCGGCTGCCTCGCTCTCGGCGGTGGCGTCGCCTCCTGCGGCGGTCACGTCAATGGCGCCGCTGTTGTCGGCCGTGGGAGCGGGGTCCAGGTCGGTTTCACCCCAGATGCCCATGGCGAAGGAACTGGCGAAGGCCTGGTGATTGGAGGAAGAGGTCCCTGCGACGGCCTCTGCGGTGATCGCGCCGCTGTTGACCAGGTTGCCCGTAACGATGATGCCGTAGGCTTCGGGGTCGGCATAGGCATAGGCGTACGTCTCGGCGGTGGCGGTGACGTTTCCGCCGGTGGCGATGGCGATGATGTCGCCGCTGTTGGTCGCATTCCCCTCGGCCAGGATGCCGATGGCGCCGCTGTCTTCAGAGGCATAGGCCGCGTGGTCTTGCCGGTGCTGGCAAGGACGAGGGTTGCGCCGGAGGCGATCGCCGTGATGGCGCCGGTGTTGTCCACGTCGCCGGCGGAAATACCCTGGGCGTCGGTCCTGACGAAGAGGCTGGCGTAGCCGATGTTGTCCGGGTCGCCGACGTCCACCATCGTGCCGGGGCCGCCGGTCGCGGTGACGAGAATGGTCCCATCATTGTGGACGGTTCCGCTGGTCGAGATGCCGTAGGCCCTGGTGTCAGGGCCGGTATTGGCAAAGTTGTTGGCGAGGATGAACGGGTCGAAGACGCCGGTCCCACCGGTAGTCCCGACGGTCACATCGCCGGAGTTGTCGACGCTGGCCGTGCCCCCGATGCCATAGGCCTCAACGAGGGCGCCACCGACGACGGTCGCCGTTCCGCCGACCGCGTTGACATCGACGGCGCCGCTGTTGATCAGATCGATGCCGGTATACAGGCCATAGGCGTAGAACGAGCTGTTGGGGTAATTGGCGTCGTTGGCGCCCCAGGCCCAGAGGTAGATGGCCTCCAGGTTGATGTAGGGGATCGGCGCCCCTGGCGTCTGGAGACCGTAGACGGTCTGCCCGTCATGCAGATCGGTCTCGTTGACGTCGATCTGGGCCCTTGCCGTTACCGACAGAGACAGGAGCACCGCCATGAGTGTCAGATTGCATCGCCACATCGCCCGGGACCCTTCGGTCCGCATCACCTCAAACAGACCCCGCATCGTCTCATCCCCTTCATCCGAGTTTCCGATAGAACATGCGAACAGTGGGGGGAGAATCAGGCCGCTCTCGATGCGCATCGGGACCGCGAGCCTGTCGGCCTGACAAGGATTCCTCTTCTTCTCCCTCCGTGGTGCCACAGCCCCTTATTATACACTCTCAGCCGGGGCAATGTCAAACTATTCAGCAGAATCTGGCACCACAAACACCGGGTCCGCCGCAGTTTTCGCCCGGCCCCGCTCGGCGCGCCGAGGGGTTACTCGAACCGTCCCCGGCCTCGTCGGCGGCAGCGGTGGGGGCCTCCCATCGGTCCGCCTCGGCGGCAGGCGGGCCCCGGCGGGCCGGCCTCGGGCTCGGTCACTTCGACGGGGCCGCCTTCGATGGACAGGGCCTTGCCGTGGACGAGGGCGTCGGCGACTTTCTTGTGGGCGGATTCGATGATGCGTCCGAACGTCTGGCGCGAGACGTTCATCCGCTGGGCCGCTTCCTCCTGGTAGAGCCCCTCCAGGTCGGCCAGGCGCAGGGCCTCCAGCTCATCGACCGCCAGTTCGACACACTGGAGCGCCGACAGCGGCACACCCCTGGGTTTGTAGTAGGCCACGTGGGGAACGATGGCCACCCGCCGGCAGTGTCTGGGTCTGGGCATATCGATCAGTGATCGCAGACGTTGTCGCCGGTCTGAAGCGCGCCGGCGAGATAGTCGCTGACAAGGGCCTCCGGCGTATCGACCGGGGCGCCGACGATCACCTCGATCTTCTTCTCGGCGAACAGCATCTGGGCGCGCTGGCCCATCCCGCCGGCGACGATCAGGTTCACGCCCTTCTCTGCCAGCCAGGCCGGCAATACGCCCGGCTCGTGCGGCGGTGGGGCCAGCACCACCTGACTCTGGATCGTCTTGCTCTTGGGGTCGACGTCGACGATGGCAAACTGCCCGCAGTGTCCAAAATGCGCCGTCAGCTTGCCATCGGCCAATGGGATCGCGATCTTCATGTTGCTCGTCTCCTTTTGTTGCGTCTCTTGTTTCGGCTCGCCCAGCAGCGGCTCGAAGACATGCGCGAATGCCTGTGCCGTGGGGCTGTCCTTCTCGAATGCGATCAGCGGCTTGCCCGCATCACCCGACTGCGCCACCGTCGGGTCCATCGGGACCCCGCCCAGGAACGGGACGCCGAAGTCCTCGGCGATCTGCTCGCCGCCGGCGCCGGGGAAGATGTCCGTACGTTTGCCGCAATGGGGGCAGACAAAGCCGCTCATGTTCTCGATGATGCCCAGCACCGGCAGGCTCAACTGTTTGCAGAACGTCACGCACTTGCGGACGTCCACCACCGCCAGGTCCTGCGGGGTCGTGACGATCACGACGCCGTCGACCGTGCCGAGCACCTGGACCGCCGAAAGCGCCTCGTCGCCGGTCCCGGGCGGGCAGTCCACGACGAGATCGTCCAGGTCGCCCCAGGCGACGCCGTCGCAGAACTGCTGGATCATGTTGTGTTTCATCGGTCCACGCCAGATCACCGCCTCATTGGGATTGCTCAGCATGAAGGCGATGCTCATGACCTTCAGCGAATTGCCGTAGAGGACCGGCTCGATCTTCTCGTCGTACGCCGTCAATCGGGTGCCGTCGAGCCGCAGCAGCTTCGGGACGCTGGGACCATGAATGTCGATGTCCAGCAGGCCGACGCGCCGGCCCTGTCCGCCGAGCCAGACGGCCAGATTGACTGCGATGCTGCTCTTGCCCACGCCGCCTTTGCCGCTCATGACGAGAATTCTGCGACCGATGCGATTCGCCACGTTGCTTCGCTCCTACTTCGTTGTCTTCAAAGAGTCCATGATAACGTTCCATACCGAAACGACCTGTGTGGCGGTTCGGTTCCGAGCATACTCGATGATCGTCTTTTCCGCCACCTGGGCGTACGTCACCGCCGGATCGTAGTCGATCTTTCCGGCCAAGACGAGTCCTTTGTCCCGAGCGCCCGCTTCGATGGCCTCTGTGACGTCGGGATTGATGTTCCATTTGTTGATGCACACCGCCGTCGGGATGCCGAAGTGGGCCGTCAGTTGAGCCACACGATCGAGGTCGTGCCGACCCGAAAGAGTCGGCTCCGTCACCACGAGGACGAGATCCGCGCCCGTGATCGACGCAATCACCGGACAGCCGATGCCGGGCGAACCATCCACCAGTAGGGGCGAATCATCATTCGCCCTTGCGCCCCGCTCGTCGGCAATCCGCTTCGCTTGCTTGCGGATCAGACTGACGAGCTTGCCGCTGTTTTCCTCGGCGGTGCCCAGCCGGGCGTGGACCATCGGCCCGAATCGCGTCTTAGAGACGAACCATTGGCCGTTGATCGCGTCCTCGAAATCGATCGCATCGACGGGACAGAACTGGACGCACACGCCGCAACCCTCGCAGGCCACCGGGTCGATTGTACAGGTCTTGGCGATGATGTCGTTGCCCGGTCCGCTCAGCGATACGGCCTCGAATCGGCAGACGCGCTCACACTCGCCGCAGCCGATGCACTTGTCGGCGCGGATGCGCGCGAGCTTGCCGCCGCTGAAGTCGTGGCTCTCCTGCACGTCGGGTTTGAGAATCAGGTGCAGGTCCGCCGCGTCCACGTCACAGTCGGCCAGCACGGCATTCTGCGCCAGGCTCGCGAACGCCGCAACGAGGCTCGTCTTGCCCGTGCCGCCCTTGCCGCTGATGACTACGATCTCTTTCATTCAGAGCGCCCCCAGTCGCGTCGCCAGATCGCGGAACCGCTCGGTGTATTCGGGCAGCGCATCGACGATCATCTGTCCGGTTGAATACGCCTGCGCGATCCGCCGGTCGTCAGGAATACTCGCCACAATCTCGATGCCTTCCGCTTTGCAGTACGCCTGTGTCTGGTCGTTGCCGATCCCGTCGCGATTGATCGCCACGGCAAACGGCAATCCCATCTCGCGGACCAGCTCTACCGCCAGCTTCAGGTCGTTGAGACCGAACGGCGTCGGCTCGGTCACGAGCAGGACGAAGTCCACACCCCTGATTGCCGCGACCACTGGACATGATGTCCCCGGCGGCACGTCCACGATGGCCAGCCCATCGGACTGGATGTGTCGCCTGACCGAACGAATCAGCGAGGGCGTTCGCACGTGGCCGATCTCCAGCCGTCCGGAGACGAACCCCAACGGTCCGGCCTGGCCCGTCTCGATCTCGCCGATCCGCAGCGGCTCTCGTTCGATCGCCTCGGCCGGACACACCAGCCAGCATCCGCCGCAACTGTGGCACAGTTGCTCGAACGTCAGGACCTTTTCGCCGATGCAGACGATCGCGCTGTACTGGCAGATCTGGCCGCACCGGCCGCATCCGATGCACTTGGCGGCATCCACCTGCGGCACCTCGACGGTCACTTCCTCGCGCCCATCGATTTGCGGCTTCAGGAAGATGTGCCCGTTCGGCTCTTCCACGTCGCAGTCGATATACTGCGTCGGCCTGCCTGCCGCAGCGCAGACCTTCGCCAGATTCGTCGCCACGGTGGTCTTGCCCGTGCCGCCTTTGCCCGATGCCACCGCGAGAATCACTGTCGTCCCCCTTGAAAGCCCGCGCGGTGGCGGCATTCGCGCGCGTACACCGGCTGGATGGGCGCCCTCTCTGCCGTCATGAATTCATTCCGGAATGCGACTGCACGTTCGGCCCCGTCGCTTCGGTCAGCTTGCCGGCCTTGAACCGCTCGACCGCCTCGGCTACGGCGCCCGTCACGCCCGTATAGAGCGTGATGTTGCCCGCGCGGAGCGTTCGTTCGGCGTTTGGACCACAGTTGCCCGTCAGCACGGCTCGTGCTCCGGTGTCAATCACGACCTTGGCGGCGCTGATCCCCGCGCCGCCGGCATCGACGTTGGTGTTCTCGACCGCCTCGAATTCCATGTTATCGGTATCGACAACCACGAAGCAGGCCGCCCGCCCGAATCGCGGGTCCACCTGCGCGTCCATCGTCCGGCCGGTTGATGTCACGGCTACCTTCATGCGTCTTCTCCAATCAGGGCGCGCAGGGACTCATTTCGTCTCGGTCTGAAGTGCTTCGATGCGCTTCTGAATATCGGTCAGGGCGCCCTGGAAATAGCTTGCCTGCTGCCTGAGCGTCTCCAGTTCCTGCTCCGGGGGTGGTGCTACCGGCCCGTAGACTGGATAACCGGTCCCTATCGGAGCCCACCCGAACCGACCGGCAGCGAACCCGAAACCCCGGCCTCGACCCCACAAGCCTCGGCCTCGACCGCCGATTGGATTCGCGTAGCCGGGCATCGCATACCCAGCGCAGTATCCGGCCGCTCTTCCCGTCATCGGACCCATACCCATCGGGCCTGTTCCATCTCCACCTGGCATCGCTATGCCCCTTTCAATCAGGTTGCTCTTGCACCATCTTTCGAACACGCTATATATATTATGGGCATATGCCCAAAACAAGTTCAATAGAAAACCGGGAATTTCCGAAGAGTTTTCACCTGTGACGCCGGTTCTCTTACTCGGTGCGATCCGGCATCCGCATTGCGATGGAGCGCTCGACCGCGTTGAAGACGGTGAATCGGACGGTTCGGCCTTTGCTCTCTGTCGTGATGCGGTGCAGATCGTCGAGCGAATCGACGGCCTGGTCGTTTGCCTTGAGAATGACGTCGCCGCGTCGGAAACCCGCGCCGGCAGCCCGACTTGCCGGCGGGACCTCGACGAAGAGCACGCCCGTTTCGCGACCGATGCCGGCGGCGGACTTCTCCGCCTCGCCCGTGAGGTTCTTGATCGTCGCGCCCAACCACGCCACAGGCTCGGGATCGCGGGTGCCTGCCTCCTGTGGCCGCGTCATGGCGACGAAGGTGCGCGGCATCTGGGCGACCTCCTGGCGGAACGCCGGCTTCAGGACGCCGAACCGATCCATAGGGAAGTTTCGGAAGCCGAGCTTCAGCGCGGGCGAGCCGTCCCTGACGCGATAGTCGCCACGGGCGGGATCGACGAACATCGGATCGGCGATGACCGAATGCGTATCGAACCCTCTGGCCTGCCATTGCGCGAAGGTCAGCGGACCGCTGCCGACGCCGGTGATCCGGATCGCGCCGCCTCGCGAGTAGAACAAATTGTCGTCGAACTGCCTGGCGTACTCCGGGTTGGCGCGGATGAACTGGTACGGCTCGTCGCTGACGAAGATGTTCCGGGCGATCACGTCGTCGCACCCAGGCATCCAGATGTGAAAGCCGCCGAACCCGTCGATGATGATGTTGTTCTCCACCGTTCGAAAGAACCCCTCGCGCAGCTTCACGCCCATGCCCAGGCACAGGTTGTCCCGGACGAGGTAGTTGCTCGATCCATCGTCGAGATCGATCCCCCAGGAATGGCCGCCGGGGTGGGCGAAACGGTTGTTGCGGATGATCGTCGTCTTGTAGTTGTCGAGCTTCGCCCGTTCTTTGGCGAACGGCTCGATATCCCGGCCGCCGTTGTACGAGGTCTTCCACCAGCGGTCGCGTCCCCAACTGTTGAACGGGCCGTGGTCGCCGCTCTCGCGGACGGTGTCGAAGACGTCGTTGTGCTCGATCATGTGCCCGCCCCAGCAGCCGTCGTTGATACAGATGGCCGCACGGGGACACTGATAGATCGTGTTGTGGCTGACTGTGATCTCCTCGCTCATGGAGAGGAACACGCCGGCGACCTGCTTGCCGATGTAGCCGAAATTGTGCATCAGGTTGTTGTGAACGGTGCACTGGGCCGGATAGTCCGGACCTTTCGGGCCCGGCGTCAGATCGATCTGGTCCTGTGGCAGCGTCGTGCCGTATTCGACGGCCGGCGAGCGGACGGAATCGATATCTCCGACCAGGCAGACGGCGCTTTCGCCCAGCCGTGTGAATCGGCAGCCCTCGATGCGCACACGTCGATTGTACCGGCTGAGCAAAACGCCATTGCCGCCCAGGTCTTCAAAGTGGCAATCCTGAACCGAGCAGTCCTCAGCGCCTTCGATATGGACGGCGGCGAGGCGGGCAATCGACCAGTCGCCCCGCAGCAGGCGCTCGTACGGCTCCATGAAGATGCGCTGCGTGTGTCGAAGGTGCAGCCCCCGAAAGTGCAGGTTGCGCACGGGCTCATCGGCCGTGCCGCGAACGACGACGAGTTGTTTGAGCCCCGCGCCGATGACTTGCGTCTGTGCCAGATCGACCTCCGGCTCGGGAATCAGATACAGCGTCCTCGTCTGTGCGTCGAAATACCATTCGCCCGGTGCGTCCAGCTCTTCGAAAAGGTTCTCGACGAACAAGTAGTCCGTGTGAAAGCCGCCCCGAAAGACGGGGTCGAACCCGCCGCCCCGATTCTCCTGCCAGCCGCCTCTGAACTGAATCGCCCCCTCATCATCGACACGAACGATCTCGTAGTGCTTGCTGCCCCACATCGCCTCATGCAGAGCGTGCATGTACCCTCCCTGGGGCCGTCTCCACGTCCTGGCTCGTTCGGGGCTGATGGCGTCGCCGCTGGTGCCGCCGAAGAATTTCGCGGTGGGATCGTAGTTGGGATATCGGGCCGGATGCTGTCGCCGGCCGTCGACGAACAGTTGATCGATCTTCTCGATTCGATCGGGGACCTTCGCCGAGACGATGCCATCCTTGTACGGCTGCCAGTCCAGCTCCAGCGCAAAGCCCCCGCTGAGCACGACCTCTTCGCCCGGATACGCCTGATACTCGATCCTCGTATCGTCGTCGCCCGAATCGGCGGCGGTGAACACGATCGGTTCGGTCAGGTAGTAGTCCCCGCCTCGCAGAAGGACCGTGATCTGCTCGACGTCTCCGCTGCGCGCCTGGCGCACCGCATCTCGCGCCCGCGCCAGCGAGGCAAAGGGTTTCTCCATTGAACCGGAATTCATGTCACTGCCGTCGCCGGCGACGTGGAAGACCACTGCTCCGTGCAAGGGCGACGCATGCATCGCCCCTACCATCAGCAGAGCGAACAACAGAGTTGTGCGAACCATCATATCCAGTCCCTCGAACTTCAGTGACGTGACGAACCTGCCACCCCATTTGACAACAAACGGAGCCGCAAAGCAACCTCGCTCTGACGCTTCTTGCCTCGTCGCAACCAATGCGCCATAATGGCGCCGAGCCAATGGCCTGCGAACCACCGTCAAGGAGTGCCGCACGATGATACACGACTCGCTGACCCGCCGTGACTTTCTCAAGGCCACAGGCTGCTTCGCGGCCATGGGTTTCCTACCTGGATGTCGCCATCTGGCTGCTACTACACCCAAGTCGAATCGCCCGAATATCGTGGTCATCCTCGCCGACGATCTGGGGTATGGCGATCCAGGCTGCTATAACGTACAGTCGAAGATCCCGACGCCGCATATGGATCGGCTGGCGGCCGAAGGGATTCGCTTCACCGATGCGCACTCGCCGTCGGCGGTCTGCACGCCCACGCGATACGGTCTTCTGACCGGCCGCTACTGCTGGCGGTCGAGCCTCAAGAGCGGCGTGCTGTGGGGCTACAGCAAACCGCTGATCGAGACCGACCGGCTCACACTCGCCTCGATGCTCAAACGGCACGGCTACCGCACCGGCTGCGTCGGCAAGTGGCACCTGGGTCTCGGCTGGGTCACGAGCGACCGCGAGACAGCCACAGCCGACAACGTCGATTGGAACCGGCCGGTGACGCACGGGCCGCAATCGCTTGGATTCGACTACAGCTACATCATCCCGGCCTCGCTCGATATGGACCCCTACTGCTGGCTGGAGAATGGCCGGGTCGTCGAGGCGCCGACCGACCACACCCCCGCCAGCCAGCGCCGCTGGGACGGGGGCGGCGGCTACTGGCGAGCCGGACCGATCGCCCCTTCGTTCGATTTCACGGACGTCCTTCCCACCATCACAAGCAAGGCCGTCGACTTCGTGAAGCGACAGGACAAAGACAGCCCGTTTTTCCTCTACGTCCCGCTGACGGCGCCGCACACGCCCTGGATGCCCACAGACGAGTTTCGCCGCACCACCGAGGTCGATTGGTACGGTGACTTCGTCGCGCAGACGGACGCCTCCATAGGACGGATCGTCAAGGCGCTGGACGACGCCGGCTTGCGCGACGAAACATTGGTGGTCGTCACATCTGACAATGGCTCGCATTGGCCTGTCGCACAGATCAAGAGGTTCGGCCATCGCGCCAACGGCGATTGGCGGGGGCAGAAGGCGGACATCCACGAGGGAGGTCATCGGGTCCCGTTCGTGTGCCGCTGGCCGGGACGCGTCGAGCCCGGCTCGCGCAGCGAGCAGACGATCTGCCTGACCGACCTGATGGCAACCTTCGCGGCTATTGTGGGCGATACGTTGCCTTCCGACGCCGGGCCCGACAGCTACAACATCCTGCCGGCCGTGCTGCGCCCGAACTTGGCCGAGCCGATCCGCGAGGCCATCGTCCATCATTCCCTGCACGGCACGTTCGCCATCCGCCAGGGTCCGTGGAAGCTGATCGACGGCCTCGGCTCGGGCGGCTTCACCGCCCCGCAGAAGATCGAGCCCGAGCCGGGCGAACCCGCCGGACAGCTCTACAACCTCGACGACGATCCCGCCGAGCAGAACAACCTCTGGTCGCAACGGCCCGAGATCGTGACACGCCTGACCGCTCTGCTCGAACGCTACAGGCAGCAGGGCCACAGCCGACCCACAACTCCGGATGTACGCACATGAACCGACGTGACTTCATCAAGACGATTGGCCTGGCCTGCGCGGGCTTGACCGTACCGGCCCATCGGTCCGCCTGCGGCGGACTGGCCAACACGGGCAACGCGTCCGGGCGGCGGCGACCCAACTTCATCGTCATTTTCTGTGACGATCTGGGCTATGGCGACCTGGGGTGTTTCGGCCATCCGACGATTCGCACGCCCCATCTGGATCGCATGGCGACGGAGGGCCAGAGGTGGACGAATTTCTGCGTTGGTGCGTCGGTCTGCACGCCCAGTCGGGCGGCTCTGTTGACCGGCCGCCTGCCGATCCGCAGCGGCATGTGCAGCAACGTGCGGCGCGTGCTGTTCCCCGACTCGGCCGGTGGACTGCCCCAGAGCGAAGTCACCATCGCCCGGGCGCTCAAGCCGCAGGGCTACGCGACCGCCTGCGTCGGCAAATGGCACCTGGGCCACCTGCCCCAGTACCTGCCCACCAGTCACGGATTCGACTCCTATTTCGGGATTCCGTACAGCAACGACATGGACCGCGTCGCCGGCGAGGGACGTCAGGCCTTCTGGGACCCGAAGATCGAGTACTGGAATGTGCCTCTGATGCGCGACGAAGAGATCGTCGAGCGGCCCGCCGACCAGAACACGATCACCAAGCGCTACGCGGACGAGGCCGTGCGATTCATCGAGCAGAAGCGCAACGAGCCGTTCTTCCTCTACCTGGCCCATAGCCTTCCGCACGTGCCGCTGTTCACTTCGGATGAGTTCCGTGGCACGAGCCGTCGCGGCCTGTACGGCGACGTGATCGAGGAGATCGACGCGGGCGTCGGCCGGATTCTCGACACGCTCAAGAAGCACAACCTGGCCGAGAACACGTTCGTCGTCTTCACCTCCGACAACGGCCCCTGGCTGACGTACAACGAGCACGGCGGCTCGGCCGGCCTGCTGCGCGAGGGCAAAGGCTGCACGTACGAAGGCGGGATGCGCGAGCCGACGATCTGCTGGTGGCCGGGGAGGATCAAGCCCGGCGTGGTTCTCGATATGGGTGCGACGATGGACCTCTACACGACGATCCTCAAGCTGGCGGGCGGTAACACCCCGTCCGACCGTGTCGTCGATGGTCTCGACCTTACGCCCGCCCTGTTCGGAACCGGTCCCAGCCCCCGCCGGACGATGTTCTATTATCGCGGGACCGAGTTGTACGCTGTACGCAAGGGCCCCTACAAAGCCCATTTCATCACGCAGTCGGCCTACGGAAGCGACAAGCCGGTCCGGCACGATCCGCCCGTGCTCTACCATCTCGAACACGACCCGTCCGAGAAGTACGACGTCACCAAAGACCACCCCGACATCATCGCCGACCTCCTCAAAGAGGTCGAGAAACATCGCGCCACCCTGACGCCCGCCGAAGACCAGCTCGCCAAACGCATCCAGAAGGAAGGGTAAGCCGGTATCTCGTATCTCGTGTTTCGTATCTCGTATAGCGTCACGCGGGGACGCACAACTTACGAAACACTGTCCTGCCAAGTCACACCTGTGATTCGACGACCGAGAGCACGGCAGCGACAAGCGTGTCCGCATCCGTCAGCCCGACGAACCGCTCGACCACCAGTCCATCGCGGAACAGGATCAGCGTCGGGACGCCGGTGATGTCGTACCGCTGCATGATGTCCCTCGCTTCATCCACGTCGAGCTTGGCCACGCGGGCCTGGCCTCCAAGACGCTCGGCCACCTCGTCGAGGATGGGCGTCTGCATGTCACAGAATGAACACCACGTCGCATAGAAATCGACGAGAACCACACCCTCGGCAATCTGCGCATCGAAATCCGGCGCAGTCAGTTCGATAACCGTCCCCGCTTCGCTGGCCTCCCTTTCCCACCACAGCCTCGGATAATCTTCGCCCTCGTCGATCCACCAAATCTCCTCCGTCCCGTTCTCCGTCTCCCCCACGAAGTCCCACCCAGCTTCGAGGAAGGTGCTGGCTGTCTGCATCTCCGTGGTGCTTAAGCCCTGGCCGCCATCGCTGGAGGTATGGCCTGAGGTGTCGATGTCCCAGAAAGAGGCGGTGACTTCCCCGAAGTCATGCAGCCCGACAAGCCCCCCTGTCGGCTGACCATCGGCTGAGACACGGCAACTGCTGTAGCAGTGAGTTATGGTGCCATAGTCGTTTGCCCCTCTGTTTCGACAACCGTTTTGTCCGGCCAGCCCGCCGACATGCCCACTGCCCGTGACGTGGCCCCCTGCATAGCAATTGGTGAGACTGCCGAAGTTCACACCCGCGAGGCCGCCGACGTAGTCAGATCCCCGGACCGTAGCCATGCTGTAACTCACAGTGATCTGGCTCCGTCTGGGCTGCAACCCGACAACGCCGCCAACGAGCGCGGTTCCGGTGACCACGCCCGTGCTATAGCTCGCCGTGATGCTGCCGTCTCCCACCGCCGTGGTGCCGCCACCCAGCAGCGCGCCGACGTGAGTGCCGGTTCCGTTGACATCCACAGCCACCAAGCCCAGACGGGAGATGCTCACCCCGGTTTCTATCGCCCCGAAAAGACCAAGGTGGCTCACGCCTACGATCGTCAGGTTCGAGATCGTGTGGTCGTCGCCGTCGAAGACACCGACAAACGCCGTACCCTGAAACCCCGGCTCAACGTCGTTCGTATCCGAGGCAATCACAGCCCTGTCGAACACCTTCCGGCCGGGGAGGTTGGGGTCGAGGTCGATGTCGGCGGTGAGGATAAAGTGCTTGTCGTAGTCTTCGGGTGTCTCGCCCAAGGCAATCAGATCGGCGGCGGTGGCAATCTGGTACGGGTCGTCGGCCGTACCGCTGCCGCCGGCGTACTTGCAGGGGACGGTGTCCCACAGCCAGGCGTTCATGCCGCCATTCATGTCGTAGACCTCCGGAAAGCCCTTCGCGTCGAGGAAGTTGGCGGCCACGCTGCTACGCCCCCCACTGCGGCAGACCACCAGGATCGGACGGTCCATCGGCAGTTCCGCATAGCGGGCCTGGAGCACGCCCGACGTGAGCGGATAGTTCAACGCCCCCGGAATGTGCCCCCGCGCGTCGCAAAATTCAGACGGTTCCCGCACATCCACGACGACAAGACCGGCCGTAGAGGCAATGAGGTCCCGCGCCTGTTCGACGGTCAGGTCGGTATGCGCCAAGACGCGGGCGTCAGAGATGAGCACAACCACACCCGCCAGCAACAGCGACATTCTGAGATGTGCTTTCATGGATGGTGTCCTCCTCAAAGACAGGCTCGGCCAAACCACAGCCAGTGCCGGACGACGGAGAGACGACAACAACGCCTTCGCCTTCCACATCCATTGTACACTATCGGCCCGGCTCGGGCAAGGACGGACGACAGGCGTTCGCGAGCAGACAGGCCTCAAGGCCACCGGCATGCGGGTTGCCAAGGCCGGCGGCGGGCGGTATGATGGCTCGGATGTCGAAGAAGGGCAAAACAGGGTTTGACAATCCGGCGGCGTTCAACAAGAAGGCGTACCGCGATTTTGAGCTGGTCGAGAAGTTCGAGGCCGGGCTGGCGCTGTGCGGCAGCGAGGTCAAGTCGCTGCGCGGTGCAGCGGCCGACCTGAGCGGGTCGTATGCCCGCCTGGAGAAGGGCGAATGCTGGCTCGTCGGGGCCAAGATCGCACCGTATGCGATGGCCCGCGACGGCGGCCACGACCCGACGCGAAAGCGCAAGGTGCTGCTGCACAAGGCCGAACTGCACCGGATCTCGGTCAAGCTCGAACAGCGCGGCTTCACGCTGGTCCCTCTTCGCATGTACTTCAGCAGCAGGGGGCTGGCGAAGGTAGAACTGGCGCTGGCCCAGGGCAAACGGCAGTACGACAAGCGGGCGACCATCGCCGAGCGCAGCCAGAAGCGCGACCTCGATCGCGACATGAAGAAGTATCGAAGACGATAATCGCAGGGGCACCCCCTGTGGTCGCCCGAGTTCAACATTCGAGAAGGACAATCGGCATGGCAGACGAGAAGAAGCTCATCATCGACGAGGACTGGAAGAAGCAGGCGCAGAAGGAGAAGGAGGTCCTGGCTGCCAAGGAGAAGCAGGAGAAAGGCAAGGCGGCTGAGGCGGACGAGGCCCCGAGTCGGTCCGGCCCGTTGCCCGAGGGCGACCTGCTGGCGTTGATCAACATGCTGACGACACAGGCGCTGTTCGCGATGGGCGTGCTGCGGGTCGAGGGCCACGACGACAGGGAGCCGGACCTGGAGATGGCGCGGTACAACATCGACATGCTCGAGGTGCTGGAGGCCAAGACCAAGGGCAATCTGACAACCGAGGAGGCGCAGGTGCTCAAGAACACGCTGAACGAGCTGCGCATGGGTTTCGTCCAGATCGCCGAGTCCGCCGCAGGCGGACCGCAGGCGTAGGGGCGAATCATCATTCGCCCTTACCGTCACAAACGGGACACGACTGCATTGGCCAACATCTTAGACCAGATCGTTGCGGACAAGCGCCGGGAGGTGCGGGACAGACAGACCCAGGTCAGTCTGGACCAGCTCAAGACGCGGATCGTCGGCCTTCCGAGGTGCCGGAACTTCTACAAGGCGGTCACCAAACCGAACCGGCGCGGGCTCAACGTGATCGCCGAGGTCAAGAAGGCCTCGCCGTCGGCCGGACTGATTCGCGCCGATTTCGATCCCGTGGCGATCGCTCGCACGTACGAGCGGTGCGGCGCCGATGCAATCAGCGTCCTGACCGACGAGAAGTACTTTCAGGGCAAGCTGGAATACGTCGAGCAGGTCAAACAGGCGGTCGAGGTGCCGGTGTTGCGGAAGGACTTCATCGTCGATCTCTGGCAGGTGTACGAGTCGCGTGCCGCCGGGGCCGACGCCATCCTGCTGATTGCCGACGCCCTGCCGCCGGGCGAGTTGATGGACCTGATGATTGCGGCGACGGAACTGACGCTGACCATTCTCGTCGAGGTCCACCAGGCCGATGCACTGCTGAGCGTCCGGAGCCTGATCGGCTTCCCCGAACACGGCTACAGTGTGCTCGGCATCAACAACCGCGACCTGACGACCATGACCGTCGATCTCAACACGACCAGCCGGCTCAAGGGGATGCTCGACGACGATATGCCCGTCGTTGCCGAAAGCGGCGTGCGGACGCGAGGCGACGTCGAGAGACTCATCGGCGTCGGCGTTCGGGCCGTCCTGATCGGCCAGACCCTCTGCGAGCATTCCGACATCGCTGAGAAGTTCGCCGAGCTGTTCGACTGATCGCCGCGCGGGATGGCAACCGGCAGAGGCGGGTTCAGAAGATGACCAGGCCGACGAGCCCGGCGGCGACAATGACGATCAGAGGGTGGATTCGACGATCGAATACCACCAATGTCAGAAATGCCGCCACGGCGATCCCCAACTCCGGTGCTCCCGAGACAACACCTCGCCCATAGGACCAGACCGCGAAGAGAAGCAGACTCAGAACGCCCGTGTGCATCCCGGTGCGAAAACGCGCGAGGGATTCGCTCGAACGGACGCGGCGGACAATATGCGACAATATGAAGAGGATCGTGATGGAAGGCAGAACGACGGCTGTTGTGGCCACAACGGCTCCTGCGATCCCTGCGACGCGGTATCCGACGAAGGTGGCGGCGTTGATGGCGATCGGGCCGGGTGTCATCTGCGCGATCGCCACGATCTTGCCCATCTCCTGTTGGGACAGCCAGTCGTGCTTCTCAGCCACCTCATGCTGGATCAGAGGGACCGTCACCAGACCTCCCCCGTACGCGCCGATTCCGATGAGGCAGAAGCTCACAAACAGCGACGACAGCGTTTGGTTCATGCGTCTCCTTCCTGCGTTTCGCTCGTGGTCTGTCCCCGCGAGCGGAGTGTACTGCCCTGCGATTCCCCGCTGCCGTTGCTGTCCGACGGTCCGTTCGGCTCCTGAAGGAAGTAGCTCAGTCCGGCGGCAGCGACCACAGCCCAGATCGGGTGAAGACCCAACAGCACGACCGTCAGACCGACGGCACAGGCCAGGCCGGTGCGCCAGTTCCGCCGCACCCTGCGGGCGAACGTGTACGTGGCGAAAGCGATCTGTCCGCTGACGGCAACGGCACACCCTTTGAGAAACACCGCCACCGTCGGATGATCGAAATGGGGCAATGCAGACCACACGATCAGGAGGATCACGAAGAACGACGGACAGATCGTCCCCAGAACGGCGGCGCCTGCCCCCGGAAGCCCACGGAAACGCTGCCCCTGGAGGAAGGCGAGATTCACCGCGATCACTCCCGGAACAGCGGTCGCCGTGGCCATGGCCGAGACGAAGTCGTCCTCGCCCAGCCAACGACGCTTGAGAACGAGCTCATATCGCATCACGGCCGCCATCGCCACGCCGCCTCCAAAGGTCAGCAGCCCGATGCGAAAGAACGTCCAGAAGAGACTGGCCAACGAAATCCGCTGTGCCCCGGTACACATCACAAACTCCAAGCCTGCCCGGATGACCAGGCCAATGCGCCGTCCTGGCCCTGTGTTCTCCGTGCAAACGTAACCGATGTATTTCCATGCACTTGCATTCCAGGAGTCTTCCTATCATCAGGAAAGTGCAGCAAATTTGCAAGAAATCTCTTGCACGGGAACACAACGTTTCGCTATACTCTTCTATTCCTATTGATATGCTATATATTTTCAGGTGGGCAGGAAACGAAGATGAAGACGCAGTCGCTGGTTTCGAAGAAGTGTGAGTATGGGCTGAGAGCCGTCTTCGAACTCGCTCGAAACGCCAACGCAGGCTCTATGAAGATCCAGGAGATTGCGTCCGTTCAGGGAATCCCGTCTCGTTTTCTGGAGGCCATTCTGGTCGAATTGAAGAACGGCGGCTTTGTCGTTTCCAAGAGAGGCAACAGTGGTGGATACAGCTTGGCGCGCGACGCCCGCGACATCCACGTGGGCCAGGTCATTCGCCTGTTTGAGGGCCGTTTGACCAATGCAGAGAGCCGCCGTGGCCCAGCCGCCGACCGTGTGGGCGATGTTGCCTTTTCGCACCTGTGGAAACGAACGCAGGCGGCCATCTCCGAGATCTACGATCAGACGACGTTACGCGACCTCGTCGAAGAGGAGACTGCATACAGGTGTGCCGACGCGATGAATTTCGTGATCTGAGGGGACACGAGTGTTTTTTTTGACCACAAGCCATAGCAAATCAATAGGAATACATGAGTAGGAATCGAAGGATGGAGACACATTCAAGAAGCATCCTCAAGGCCGTGACCTGGCGGGCGGGTGGAACGGTGGTGACCTGCGCCGTGGCATGGGCGCTCACAGGCAACCTGGACCTGGCCGCACGGATCGGACTGCTGGACACCGCCGTGAAGATCGGGGCCTTCTATTTCCACGAGCGACTGTGGAATCACC
The DNA here is from genome assembly GCA_001603075.1 of Phycisphaerales bacterium Planc_01. Taxonomy (GTDB): domain Bacteria; phylum Planctomycetota; class Phycisphaerae; order Sedimentisphaerales; family Anaerobacaceae; genus Anaerobaca. Next base: position 42,321 of record LVBB01000158.1, read on the forward strand.
TCCGTTTCGGCAGGGTGGAACCGCCGGAATACCAGATCTGACGAATTCAGACAATGAAAGGAGACCGGTACGATGTTGGAAGATGTGATGGTTGACGATGTAGCGGAACTGGTGGCGAATCTGAACTTCGCCGAGAAGGTGGAGCGATCCCGGCAGTTGATCCGCCTGGCTCTGGAGGAATATGGCAGCGGGCTTGTCGTGGCAAACAGCCTCGGCAAGGACTCCGTCGCCGTCTGGCACCTGGCCAAGAGCGTCAGTGCGGAGATCCCCGGCTTCATCGTGACGACCCGCTACAAACCGCCGGAGACCGTCCGATTCATGCGCGAGGAAGTCGCGAGGTATCCTGAACTGCGGGTCTTCCGCAACGATGTGGAGATTCCAGACAACCTCCACCACACCGACCCGGACCGCTGCTGCGACCTGCTGAAGGTCGAGCCCACGCGGCGGGCCATCGAACAGATGAATGTCACCTGCTGGGTCACGGGCCTGCGATGCACCGAGGGCCGCACCCGCACGGATTTCAAAGAAGTGGAGGAGCGAGACCCCGGGCTGATCAAGCTCAATCCGATCCTGATCTGGCACGAGCGGGAGGTCTGGCAGTACCTGGCCCTCCATCAGGTGCCCGTCAATCCGCTCTACGCCCAAGGCTATCGTTCGCTGGGCTGCGCCCCCTGCACGAAGATCACGCTGGGCGCCGACGAACGGGCCGGCCGGTGGATCGGAACCAGCAAGTGCGGAGGTGAATGCGGCATTCACACGCGCCCGCTGAAGGCCGTCGCACAAGGAAGATAGTGTCATGGAGAAGGAACGGCAGCCGAACGTGTCGCCGGAATCCGGGGAGGGAACACCCCTCCCCGGTCGGGTGCTTGGCGTCTATCCGCAGAAGCAGAATGGTCTGTACATGCAAAGGGTCAAGATTCTCGGAGGACGGATCCACTGGCCCCAATGGCGAAGGATCGCCGAACTGGCCGAGGGCTGCTGCAACGGCTTTCCCCTGCATTTGACGACTCGCCAGGACCTCGAACTGCACGACATTCGGCGACAGGATGTCGCGACAGTGCAGCAACGTCTGGCGGAAGTCGGCCTGACCGTGTTCGGAGCGTGCGGCGACTCGGTTCGCAACATCACCGTCTGCTCCGGCTGTGAGTTCTGCCCCGGTGGTCTCGACGTGATGCCCTTGGCCCAACTGGTGCGTCAAGCCGTCGACCAGGAGCCGGCCGTCTTCACCCTGCCGCGAAAGTTCAAGGTCAGCTTCTCGGGCTGTCCGAAGGCTTGCGCCAAGCCCTGGCTGAACGACCTGGGTTTCATCGGACAGCCCGACGGGCGATTCATCGTCATCGGGGCCGGTTCGCTCGGCCCCAGGCCTGCTCTTGGCATTGAACTTTACCGCGACATGCCCGCCGGTGATGTTCTGCCCTTGTGCATCGCAGCCGTGGAGATGTTCGAGAGGCACGGAGACCGCCAGAACAGGCGGCGTGCGCGTTTTCGTCACGTTCGAGAGAAGCTCGGCGACGACGCCTTCAAGAAGGAGTTGGATGCCCATTTCGAACAGGTCAAGGCGCGCCGGTCGTGGCCTCGCGTCACTTGCGGCGCCGGGCTCGGCCAGATGCAGCAGCAGTGCCGGCTTCAGTTGCCCGACGGCAACATCACGTCCGCCCAAGCGGTGCGATTGGCCGATGCGGCCGAGCGGCACGAGGCAACCGTGCGGATCGATCTGGAGCATGGACTTGTCCTGTACGGTCCGAAGCCTGTGCCGCTGCCGGCGGACCTGGCGGCTTGGGCAACCGGTCCGACGATTGTCGCCTGTCCCGGATCGAGAACATGTCCCAGAGGCCTGACGGACTGCTGGGCCACGGCCGCAAAGATACGAGAGCGCTTGGCGACGGAGAAGTTCTCGGGCGTTCGCATCAGCATCTCCGGCTGCCCCAACGGCTGCGCCCATAGCGCAGCGGCATCCATCGGTCTCGTCGGGATGGTCCGGAAGGTCGAAGGTCAAGCCGCACCCCACTGCCAATTGCTTGTCGGAGGGGGCAACGGCGCCAGCGCCGTGCTTGCCACGGCATGCGAGGTGTTGCCTGTCGGCGATGTCCCCGCAGCCGTCGACAGACTGCTCCGACAGAAGTTGAACCGCCGTGGCCCGGCAGTCATGCGATGACGGCCTCCTGTGTCCCGCCGGCCCCAAAGAAACGCGGGTTGGCACGTAAACCGCAACATGCTCCGCGCGACGAAATCGGCGCGGCGGCCCTCTTGCATGGCATCAGTCGCCGGACCAATCGCCAAAGCGACGAGTCACCGCCTCGATGATTTCGTCGGCGCTCGTCTCAATCGGCTTGTCCGTCACGCTGATCATCGAGAAGCGATGCTTGTGGCACAGGGCACGAGCCGCTTCCACTTCATCGCAGACGATCTTCGGGTCCGTGTAGGCAGACGGGCCGATTGAGCCTCTGCGCGCCTGCCGCTGCCGCCGATGATGAAGCACTCGGTCCAGGTCAATGTCGAGACCGAAGACGCGACCACGATCGATCTGAGACAGTTCTGACGGGAGCGGCGAGTCCAGGATCAGGGGGACATTGGCCACTTTCCAGCCCAAGACACCCAGGTACATGCTCAGCGGTGTCTTGCCACTTCGGGAAACGCCGGTCAATACGATGTCCGCCCGGGGCAGATCTTGGGGGTTCTTGCCGTCGTCGTGGGCCAGGGTGAATTCGATCGCCGCGATGCGATCGAAGTAGTTCCTGCGCAGGTGCCGGTACAGACCGGGTTGCCCTTCAGGTTTCCTCCCCAGAACCTCGGTCAGTCGATCGAGCAGAGGACCCATGAGATCGACAGTCACGACCTCTTCCCCGCCCGCGAGCTGGATGAGATACTGTCTCAGATCGGCATCCACCAGAGTGTGAACGATCGTGGCGTTCGCTCGCGAGGCCTTCAGTACGACATCCCGTACTTGTTTCCTGTGCCGCGTGTGTGCGATCTTGTGGATGGGGATCTGAACGTCCCGAAACTGCGCCAGCACGGTTTCGACCACCTGTTCGCCGCTGGCGCCCGCTCCGCCCGAGATGATGTAGATCGGCGGGGGCGTCTGTGTCTTGTGCTTGCCGGCATGACCCATGGCATATGTTCCTCACCCTGATCGGCGCGTCCCGTGCAGGACGCGCCGCCGGTCTTCGGGGCCACGACCATCGACGAATCTACACCGCCTCGCCCTTCTGTTGGACCCTGGCCCAGGTGTCGCGGAGGCCGACGGTGCGATTGAAGGTCAGCGTCCCGGGCGTGCTGTCGGGATCGACGCAGAAGTAGCCGAGCCGCTCGAACTGGAAGCGGTCCAGCGCCTTGGCCTCGGCCAGGGCCGGCTCGACGTAGCAGTCGGTCAGAATCTCCAGCGAATCCGGATTCAAACTGGCGGTGAAGTCCTGCCCTTCTTCGACGTCGTCGGGATTCTCCTTGGTGAAGAGGTTGTCGTAGAGTCGGACCTCGGCTTTGCGCGCGTGCCGGGCCGAGACCCAGTGCAGCGTCGCCTTGACCTTGCGTCCGTCGGGGGCGTCGCCGCCGCGCGTCGCGGGGTCATAGGTGCAGTGCAGCTCGACGACGTTGCCTTCGGCGTCTTTGATCACGTCGGTACAGGTGATGAAGTACGCGTAGCGCAGACGCACCTCGCGACCGGGGGCGAGCCGGAAGAACTTCTTCGGCGGCTCCTCCATGAAGTCTTCCTGTTCGATGTACAGCTCGCGTGAGAACGGCACTTTGCGCGTGCCCGCCGACGGGTCTTCCGGGTTGTTGATGGCCTCCAGCTCCTCGACCTGATCGGCCGGATAGTTGTCGATTACGACCTTCAGAGGCCGCAGCACCGCCATCACGCGGGCCGACGTCTTGTTCAGGTCCTCCCGCAGGCAATGTTCGAGCAGGGCGATCTCCACGGTGCTGTTGAATTTGTTGACGCCGATCAGCTTGCAGAAATTGCGGATCGCCTCGGGCGAGAACCCGCGACGACGCATGCCGCAGATCGTGGGCATGCGCGGGTCGTCCCAGCCCCGGACGAGTCTCTCCTTCACGAGCCGCAGCAGCTTGCGCTTGCTCATCACCGTGTACGTCAGGTTCAGGCGGGCGAACTCGATCTGCTGCGGATGGTGAATCTTCCTGCCCCACGGGCCGGAGCCGTCGTCGGTGCGGCCCTCGTTCACCGCGTCGATAAACCAGTCGTACAGCGGGCGGTGGTTCTCGAATTCGAGCGTGCAGATCGAGTGCGTGATGCCCTCGATCGAGTCCTCGAAGCCGTGGGCCCAGTCGTACATCGGATAGATGCACCAGCGGTCGCCCTGGCGGTGGTGACGCTCGTGGACGATCCGGTACATGATCGGGTCGCGCATGTTCAGGTTGGGATGAGCCATGTCGATCCTGGCCCGGAGCGTCTTGGCCCCATCAGGGAACTCGCCTTTGGCCATCCGCTCGAAGAGTTCGAGATTCTCCTCGACCGAGCGGTTGCGATAGGGACTGTCCTTGCCCGGCCGGGTGAGCGTGCCGCGATACTCGCGCGTCTCGTCGGCGTTCAGGTCGCAGACGTAGGCCTTGCCCTTCTTGATCAGCTCGACCGCCCATTCGTACATCTGCTGGAAGTAATCGGAGCCGTAGAACAGCCGGTCCTGCCAGTCGGCGCCGAGCCAGCGGACATCGGCGATGATCGAATCGACGTACTCCTGCTCTTCCTTCTCCGGGTTCGTGTCGTCGAACCGCAGGTTGAACTTGCCGCCGAACTCGGCGGCGATCCCGTAGTTGAGGTTGATGCTCTTGGCGTGCCCGATGTGCAGGTAGCCGTTAGGCTCCGGCGGGAATCGCGTACAGACCACACCATTCCACTTGCCCGTCTTCAGGTCGTCGGCCACGATCTGCCGCACGAAATCCAGCTTGCGCTCCTCGCCCTCAGCGCCGGCCAGTCCATCGTTCTCGTCTTTCATAACTCCCATCACTCAAAGCGTTTGAGGTGCCGTGGCATACCGCGCGATCCGCGCACAACCGGTCCCTGCCGCTGGGGATGCAAAGGCCGAACCGCCGACAATCCTACAGACCCGCCCCGCCCCTGTCCACCCCATACTGCTTCGCCAGCGATGACAAACGGAGCCGCGAGACGCAAGGTGGCAGGCAAGGGGGGCAAACGAGGCTTTCCCCGGTGCAGGGAAGAGACGATCCAAGCCGTTGAATTCGGGGGGCCTTCGGTGTTACACTATGCCTTGATCTCTTTAAGGGCAAGCAGATGGCGGCGAACTCCAAGATCGAATGGACACAGTGCACCTGGAACCCCGTGACGGGCTGCACCAAGATCAGTTCAGGTTGCCTGAACTGCTATGCGGAGCGCATGGCCCGTCGGCTCCAGGCGATGGGCCAGCCGAACTACCGCAACGGTTTTCGCGTCACCCTCCATCCTCATATGCTGGAGATGCCGCTGCACTGGCGGCAGCCTCGTACCGTCTTCGTCAACTCGATGAGCGACCTCTTCCACGAAGACGTACCGCTGGAGTTCATTCAGCAGATTTTCGACGTCATGCGTCGAATGCCCCAGCACCGTTTCCAGATCCTGACCAAGCGCTCCGGGAGACTCTCGCAGCTTGCCACTGACCTGCCCTGGGCTGAGAACATTTGGATGGGTGTCACCGTCGAGAGCAGTGACTATATCGCGCGCATCCATGACCTGCGAGAGACGGATGCCGCTATCAAATTCATCTCTTTCGAGCCACTGCTCGGATCGATCACCAGATGCGACCTTGGCGGGATCGATTGGGTCATCGTCGGCGGCGAGTCGGGCCCCGCGGCACGACCGATGGATCGCCAATGGGTCGTCGATATCCGGGACCGGTGCCTGACTGCAAACGTCCCGTTCTTCTTCAAACAGTGGGGCGGCGTCAACAAGAAGCGAAACGGACGAAGCCTCGATAACATCACGTGGAACGAGCTGCCAGATGCGATCACGCGGAGGGAATCAGATTATGCATCAATTGGATCCACCGGATGACGATGGGCTCTACATCCCGTCTGTGAAAGAGCACTCGAAAGCCAAGCACTGGTTTCTCAGCCGGTACATTGACGCGTTCACCACGTCCATGAAAGGCAAGTGGTCGAGCCTTCATTACATCGACCTTTTCGCGGGCGCGGGAATTGAACGGCTGAGTGAAACGGGTGCACTCGATTGGGGCTCGCCCCTGATAGCGGCACAGGCACGTTATCCATTTGCCGGATTACATCTATGTGAGAAGAACAGGCGCAAATACGAGGCCTTGATACAGCGATTCCATCGACTCGACAGTGACGCCCAGGTACTGCGAGGTGACGCAAACAAGAGGATCGACGAGATTGTACGCACCGTCCCCTCAAGGACATTGTCTCTGGCGTTCCTCGATCCCTACGGGCTTCACCTGGAGTTCGAGACGATCACGAAGCTTTCCGGCATTCGTGCTGACCTGATCATCTTCTTCCCCGATCATCTGGATGCGCTGAGGAATTGGGAGAAGCACTATTTGCGGAATCCTGATTCGAATCTCGACCGCTGTCTTGGCAGCGGGGCCGATTGGCGGCAGATCCTGGGCAGCACACCCCAAGATCACTTGGCCGAGGCGCTACGCAACCTGTATGTCCAACAAATCCGGTCGCTCGGATACACGGAATTCCGGTTCCAGCGCATCAGCAGTAAGGGACATCCTCTCTACGTCCTCTTGTTGTGTTCAAGGAGTAGGATCGCAGCCAAGCTATGGAGTGGGATTTCGGCGAAGGACCGTAACGGCCAACGAATCCTCCCCTTCGGGGAGTGAGTCGGGCTACAGGTCTTTGTAGATTTGCAGGGCTTGTTCGGCGGCTTGGCGGGCGGCTTGGCGGTCTTCTTCGAGCGCGAAGGTCGGGTTGGTGCCGAGCCAGTGGAGGGTGCCTTCGACGTACTTCTGGAGGTAGGCAATCGACGCAGGCTCGCGGACTTTGCGGCCATCCTTGAGGAAATAGATCGGGCTGGTGTGGGCAAACACGGACAGCCCCCTCGGCAGCACGCGGTTGGGCAGGTCCGGATGGTCGATCACGCGGGCGGCCAGCCAGGCGCTGTCCGTCAGCTCGACGGTGGCCTCGACCTCCAGCGAATAGATCCCGTCAGCAGGCGGATCGCGGTGGATCAGCGGAACCGTCTTGTGGCCGACCTTCCGCCCGTTCATGACGATATCGACGGTGTTGATCGGCAGGATGGAACGAGCCGTGACGCGGGCCTTGATCGTCCTGCTGCCCTGGAATTCGACCACGTCGCCAGGCGTGTTGCCGTCGACAACAAACTCGAGCATTGGGCCGTTGGTGACGAAGCCGCGACCGGCCTTGACCGCCGCAAGCCAGGAATCGTAGTTCGGCGCCCCTGTCACACGAGCGTACGTCCGGTTGCTGCCCAGGGGAATCTCCTCACCCATCTTATCCGTTCCGGCGGCAATCGGCAGGCGGAATCCGGCATTGAGAAACTGGTAGTACAGGTCCATGCTCCGCATGATTGGAAACTCGGCCTGCGAGAAGCCCGAATCCTCCCACGGGCCCCAGTGGTTCGGAAGCTGCGTCGGGTCGTTCCAGGTGAGCAACTCGACACCGTCGACCAGATTCAGCGCCAGCGCCACAGGCAGTTCGGCGCCGGGCAGAGAGCAGATGTGCGGCCAGAGGATCGTGCCGTCCTGTGCGCGCGTCGCCCGCAAGGCCCGCATCAGGTCCCATTGCGGCAGGCGCTTCCAGTATTCGAGCGAGCCGCCGGCGTGCGGGTAGCCGGGAACCAGAGATTTCAGGCCCAGCAGCGCCAGATGGCCCATCTGCCATTCCTGTATCTCCTGGCTGACGTAGATCTCGCATCCCGGCGTCGAGCAGGCATCGAGCTTGCCCGTGAAGCAGCGGTTCGTCGCAATGGGCGACTGCGTGTCCGGCAGGTACAGCAGCGTCAGGGTGTTGAGGTCCTCGGCCCGCATCTGCGGATGGGCAACCTTGGGGACAGGCAGATGCGCATGGATATCGCCATTGACGTAACCTTTGGCGCCCATGTCGATCCACCGACGCAGGCGGAAGGTCTTCTCGACCTTCTTACTTGATGTCTGGCCGGCGATCTTTGCCGTCAAAGGCAGGGTCTCGAATCCCCGGCGGATTTCGAGCGAGACACCGCCGGTGGGAACTGTCAGGGCGAACGACCCATCGACGTAGCACCAGCGCTTGCCCAGGTACTCGACGTGCTCGTGCCGGCCGGCGATCTCGACGAACTTACCGTCCGCATTCGTGACCGCGACCCGTGCCGCCTGGGGCTCCTCGCTGGCGTCATCGACGATGCGTCCCTCCAGGCGGGTCGCAGCGCCCGCCGACGATGCCAGAGACAGCCATACGAAGGACGTGCAGATCGCTCGTGCGATCCGACGCGGCTGGATGCCGTTTCGCAGGTTCGTTGCATGATGCGTGAACATCGTCGACTTCTCCTGTTCTATGTGGCGGCCCTTTGCGAGAGGGTGTCAAAGCGACTTGATCCGGATGTTCCGGTACCAGGCCTCGCTGGGCGGGCCGCCATGGATCTGGAGCCCGATGATGCCGGTCTGCGGGATCGCATCGTCCGACTCGGTGTAATCGACCGTCTGCAAGCCGTTGACCCAGAGCTGAATCCGCTTGCCTTCGCAGCGAATGATGTAGTCGTTCCAGTCGCCGGCGCGAACTACCTCGGCGATCTTGGCCGGCTCCGGGCAGGCCAACACCTTGTTGCGGCGTGACTCATCGTACAGGCAGCCCCAGTACTGCTGGCCCATATCGGCTTGATAGCCGCTGACCTCATAGTGGTCGGGCACGCGTTGACTGCGAATCTGGACGCCGGCATTGGCGTTCTCGCCGAGGAGTCTGAATTGCAGCCGCAACTCGAAATCGTCGTACGATGCGAGCGTGCACAGAAACTCATTGTGGGCGACGTTTGCGGTCAGCGTCCCACCGACGATGGCGCCGTCCTCGATGCGGAAGACCTCTTGCGAGCCTTCCCAGCCTGCGAAGGTCTTCCCATCGAACAGGGCGACGAAGCCGACCTGTCTCAATGTCCCGTCTGAGCCGGTGCAGCCGGCCATCATCATCAGCGACAGCATTACGGCAACAGTCAGTCCTTTGTCCTTCAGCACAGTTCTCTCCTTCATTGATGGGTAGGATTGCCCGCCAGTTGTCTGGCGACATGAGCGAGCCAGTCATCGGTCAGTGCCGCGTAGGGGCGGAATTTCTCCAGGCCGCCTTGTTCTTCGCTGTAGAGCAAAGCGCGATGGAAGCCGAGCTGGTTGGCGATGGGCGAATCGATCAGGGTGCTCGAATCCGAGGCGCTCATCTGGAACAGGATGCGATGGTCGAACTCGCGGATGGTCTGGCGATCGAACGTTCGCTCCAGCGTGCCGAGCGTATCGGCCCAGGTGACGACATGGATGCCGACGGCGGCTCCTTCGCGCAGAAGGCCGGCAAACTGCACCTCCGGGCGCGGCGCCACTTCATCGCCCATCGAGAACCCGAAGGCGTCTTCGTTGCGTCGCAGCATGCGATATCGCTGCAGGCCGTAGATGAGCAGGACCACCGTTGCCGCATCATTCTGATCGGCCTGCACGCGCCGGTCCGCCTCCCGACTCAGTTCGCCAATGACGGCGGGGACATCGTTCCAGGCGACAATCCGGCAGGCGTGCGGCAGGCCCGAGGCCACGCGCTCGAACGTTCCGGCGCGGGGCGAGTCGGGCGGGCTGCCGTCGAGAACCACGAATTCGAGCGCCGATGGACCGCGGGACGGAAGCTGGCTTGCCAGGCTGACCATCGCGGCGGTCATCAGATTCATCGCCACCTCGTCGCGCTGGCCGACCATCAGGACGTTGCCTCCGCTCTGGCGACGGAGCACCACCGCCGTCGGCTCCTTGATCGTGACGGGCGAGCCCAGCCAGATCTTCGGGGCGGGCAGGGGCGAATCATGATTCGCCCCTACGCAGGCGGCCAATTGGCGGTTCTCGCGGATGTCGGCCGCGACGTTGCCTTCGAAGACGATCATGGGCTCGCCCGGCTTGAAACCGCGCGCCGCGATCCGGCTCAGGTACGAATCGCGAACCGAATCGCTCAGCCATGCCACCTGGAAGGGGCTGTTGCCTGCAACGGCGCCGCCGGAGTCGTTGTAGATGGCCTCGCCCGGTCGCGACAGCAGGCGGGCGGCCGTGTTCTCGTCGTCGAGCACGAGCTGCGAATCGACCTCCGAGCATTGCAGCGCGATCCGCACCGCCATCTGGCCCATCGTGCTGCGGGCCAGCCCGAAGGCGCCGCCCAGCGTCTGCGAGCCGAGCACCACGTGGATGCCGAACGCGCGGCCCTGGCGGACGAGCTGCTCCAGCAGGACGATGGCGTCCTGGGCGAGCTTGTCGTCTTCGGAGAAGAACACCTGGAACTCGTCCACGATGAGCACCGTGCGGGGCATGGTCTTTCCGGTGGCGCTGCGATAGGCGGCGATGTCCTGCACGCCGGCGGCGCGGAAGAGGTTGCCTCGGTGGGCCATTTCGGCGTCGAGCCGCTGGAGGATGCTGAGTCCGAACTCACGATCGCTCTCGATGGCGACGGCCCGGGCGTGCGGCAGGCGGTTCGTGACATAGGTCTTGAACTCGACGCCCTGTTTGAAGTCGATCAGGTACAGCTCGATCTCGTCGGGCCCGTACCACAGCGCCAGGTTGGTCACCATGACGTGCAGCAGAGTGGATTTGCCTGAGCCGGTCTTGCCGGCGATCAAGGTGTGCTGGGCGACACCGTGGCCCAGGCGGAAGCGTTGCAGCCGTGTCGCGCCGGTTCGTCCCAGGGGAACGCTCAGCTCGCGCGCGCTGTCGAGCGACCAGAGCTGCTCTTCGGTCGGTGCGATCGTCTGGAAGGGCACCTCGACGCGAGCGGAGCTGGCGCCGGCCTTGCCGATGGCGTGCATGAGGTTGGTCAGCACGCTCTCGGAAGGGGGTTTGTCCGGGGTCAGCGGGAACCGCTTCAGAATGGGGTCGCGCCAGACGAATCGGCCCTTGTCGTAGATGAGGTGGATGCTGCCGGCGCTGATGTCCTCGATGTCGATTCCGCTGGGCAGGTCCTGTCGGGCGTCGTAGGCGATCAACGTGTGGACGCCGCAACGCGGGCCGCTGTGGATGATGCTGCTCAGACGCCGGGCCGATTCCTCGTTGAAGTTCACCGGGAAGTCGGCGATGACGAGAAACCGATACGGCTCAGCCAGCTCGCCCGCCTGTTCGTTGTACTGCTCGATCGTCTCGAATTCGTTGCGGAGGTACTTCTGGATCACGTTCTCCATGTGACCGGTCAGGTCCTCCAACTGCTGTCGGATCTGAGCGGCTTCGGTCCAGATGCGTCCGCCCACGAGCGATTCGAGGTAGTCGCCGGCGTGCATGAAGCCCGCGAAGCTCTCCCCCAGGCCCACCGGATCGAAGATGGTAAAGCGGACCCGGCCCGGCGGAAGCGAGGTGAACACGCGCACCATGGTCGCACGCAGGGTCTCGATGGCCTCGTCTCGTCCTTCTCGCTGCGATTGGAGCAGCATCGAGCAGTGTCGGGGGAACTCCAGGACGGCCGGAATCTCCACGGGTGCGGCGGTGTCCAGTGTTTCGGCCGCACGGGCCCGAACCGATTCCGACAGCGGCGCCAGATCCAGGTGAAGCGTACCGAAACGGACGATGCCCATGTCCTTTGAAACCGGCGCATCCGAAAGCGTCGGGGACGGATCGAATTCCGACGGACATCGCGATTGCAGTTCGCAGGCCCTGCTCAGCAGCGTTCGAAGGCAGGCAAGTCCCTCGTCCCATCGGCGTTCGAGGTGTTGCCGCGACGTCTCGTATCGGTTGCGGCATTCCGCCATCTGGTCGTCGTACTGCTGCTGAATCTCCGCCATCTTTCGGCGGCATTCCTCCTCCAGCGTCGACTGCTGTTGCTCGTATTCCTGCCGGGCCTGTTCCAGGGCCTCGTCCCGCTCTCTTTGGAGTTCGTCCAGCGTCTCTTGGCGGCGGTGCTCGATCTCGTTGATCGAGGTGTTGCGCTGCTTGGAGATGCCGGCTTTGGCGATCTCGAACATCTCGCGGGCCCGTTTGAGTTCCGCGTCCTTCTTCTCGACCGAGGTGCGCAGCTCGGCCTCGACATCCTCCAACGTGGATCGATATCGCCGCTGCATCGCGTCCCGAGCGCCGGCCATCGCCTCGTGGAAGGCGGCGTACGTCCGTCGCACCTGCGACTTGGCCTTCTGCCACAGGATTCGTTCTGCGAAGCCGGCCACGATCAAGGCGAGCCCGGCGGCGATCGGATACGTCACCTTTGCCAATGGCAGCCCGGGGACTCTGAGTGCGTATGGAATCGTCAGCAGGATGAGGACCACGGCCACCGCGCCTGCCGCCAACAGCACGGGTCGCGCGCCGACGAATGCCTGGGCGGTCCACAGGTGCCTCAGTGTCATAAGGTGCTGTTCGGCCAGAGCCTGCTGTGAGGGGTAATCGCCGTCCGGAGGCGGAGTCCTCGGTTCAACGGCCTCGATCTTGTGCTGACGATAGAGCCGCAGGAGCCCTGCCGCCTGCCCGGCGAGCGTGTCGAGGTACAGGCGGGCGTTGGCCGCTGTCGATTCCGCTTCCTGGCGTCGCTGCTCACTTCTGGCCATGGCGCCTTCGGCCACGAACTCGGCAACCATGACGCGGTCCTGGTATTCCTTCTCCGCTTTCTGCTCCAGTTCGACGGCGATCTGGGTGACCCTTTTGCGCCGGTGTTGCATCTCGACCTTGATCTCGCCAAACCGTTTGTCGTGATCGGTGCGAATCCTCGCGATGCGGCCGTCATAGCGGTCCTGGATCTCTTTGCTCTGGGTCTGCCGGTGCAGCTCGACGCGACCCTTGTCGGTCTCGAACCGATCCTGCGCCTTGTCCCTGGCGGTCCCGTAATCCGATTCGATCTTCGATTCGACGGGTCCGACTGTCTCGGCAGACAAATGGATCGCCTCGGCCAGCGCCCGGCGCTGAAGGTCGGTGTAATTTTCGCCGGGTGCAGCCGGGCTGCGAAGATAGGCTTCCAATTCAGCGTTCATAGGCCGGATTCCGAACTGCTCCTGCAATCGTGTCGAGCCCCTTCGAGGGCGCTGCTCATCCGCTCCATCGCGAGAACGGCCGCACGAATGCTCGCCTCCAGAGGCGCCATGTACCTCTGCTCGAAATGTAGGGCGTTCTCATCGCGCCAATTCTCTCTGGTCTGTTGCCAGTCGGCCAGCATCTTCTTGCCGGCCAGCACCAGTTTGGCGCGGCCTTCGATGGCGCTCATCTGAGAATTCTCCTGAAACTCATCTCTGCCGTCCCGACGGTACAGGGGTCTGTGACAACACGCTGTCATTCCGGTCGAAGACGGTCGTCGTCCCTTTTCGCCGGTCGATCACCACCAGCGATCCTGCCGGCAGGCTCAAGACGCTCTGCCATTGTGCGGCGGCGCGCAACAGGTCTGCCACACGGATGGCGATGTGCCCTTTCGATTCCAATTCACCGCTGCCGATGAACCAGCCGGAACCGACATGGTGGCCCGCTGTCCGAACGAGAAAGACCACATCGGGCTTGCCTTCAACGCGAGTCACCAGGACCCGATCGTCCGGTACGGGGGCCGCTTCATCGTCCGGATGGGCATCCGGATTGGCCCACAGGTCAGGCAGGGCGATGTCGGATATCCATTCGGGTGGTTCCGACGCGGCAGGCGCCTCGGCCCACGCCTCCGGCGCCGGCACGTTGTCTCGCAGCTTCTTCGATGCGTCCCGCAGGTCCGGCTCCGGCTCCGGCCGCAAGACGCTCTGAAGTGCGGTCTTCTCGATGTCCGCCGGTGTCTCGGGCGGCGCCAACGCGATATAGTCTTCCAGCGAGTCGATCATCTTGTCCAGTCGGGCGCGGGCGTTCGGGATATCGGCGTCGATCGCACTGACCAGGCCCTGAACGCCGCCGCGGTAGTCCGACTGCAACTTCTCGATCTGCAGAATCCACGAGCGGGTCTGGGTCAGCTTGGATTCGGCCTCGCGCAGTCGCCGTTCCGCGATCGCCAGCGCCTTACGCTCCTCGACGGCCGAGCTGGTCGTTCCGGACAGGGCCCGGTCCAGGACCTGCTTCTGTTTGAGGGCCAGCTTGGCCTGAACGGCCCGTTCGCGACAGACGCGAACCTGTTCGGTCCAGTACCGCCTGCGGTCCTCGGTCAGCCAGGCCAGGGTCCGCTGGATGTCGGTGGCCACCTCGTCCAGCGCCACCGCCGCCGTGTCCGAAAACGTGGCGAGCGAAGCCTTCAGAAGCTTCAGCAGGGCAACGGAATTGACTCTGGCATACTGGCTCATCGATCGCTCTTATCGCTGCTGGAGGTAGTCCTCGATGTGGCGGGCCTTCTTCATCAGAAACGAGGCATGTTGGGTCGATGCTTCGAGAAAGCGACTCAATGCCTTGACCGTCTGTTCGAATTCCTGTGTGAACCGCCGCTGCTCCTGGTCCATCCAGCTCTTTTCCAGCCCGTGTAACCGCGTCTGCAACCCGCCCATCAGGGCCTCCAGGTCGGAGTTGAAGCGGCTCAAATCGCGTGCGAACCGCCGCAATTCGGCTGGGTCAACGTTGGCTTTGGCCATGTTCGCCTCCGTGTCACGGGACCTCTTGTCCCCTCAAAAATCGGCATCTGCCGGGCGGGTCGATCCGCCTGCGGCGGACACCCCACAACAGTATACCCTATCGCAGGGGACCTTGCCACTGATCGGGGACCATCTGTTTGCAGTCCGACTGCGACGGGACTATAATGCGCCGCCATGAGCGATGTACAGGACGGCCATGCGAGAATCCTGATCGGCGACGACCAGCCCGACATGCTGCGGGCATTGCGCCTGCTGCTCAAGCCTGAGGGCTACGACATGGAGGCGGCCGGATCGGCGACCGAAGTCCTGGATGCCGTTCGCCGGCGCGACTTCGACGTGGTTCTGATGGATATGAACTACGTTCGCGGCAGCACCTCCGGTCAGGAGGGTCTGGACCTGCTGTCCAAAGTCCATCAGATCGACGACGCCTTGCCCATCGTCGTCATGACCGCCTGGAGCAGCGTCGAGCTGGCGGTCGAGGCCATGCGTCGCGGGGCCCGGGACTTCGTGACCAAGCCCTGGAAGAACGAGCGGCTTCTGACGGTCCTGCGGACGCAGGTCGAATTGGGACGCGCGCTGCGAAAGGGGCGGCAGCTCGAACAGGAGAACCTCCTGCTGCGAGACGACGCCAGGCCGCTCCTGATTGCCCGGTCGCGGGCGATGCAGCCGGTGCTGGAGGTCATCGCCCGCGTCGGACCGTCCGAGGCCAACGTCCTCATCACCGGCGAGAACGGCGCCGGCAAGGGTGTGGTCGCCCAGGCCCTTCACGCCGCCTCGGCCCGACAGGACGCCACGCTGGTGACCGTCAACAGCGCCAGCATTGCCGAGACGATCTTCGAGAGCGAGCTGTTCGGGCACGTCGCCGGGGCATTCACCGACGCCAGAACCGACCGGATCGGACGCTTCAAGTTGGCCGACGGGGGGACCTTGTTCCTCGATGAGATCGCCAGCATCCCGGTCAATCTTCAGTCCAAGCTCCTTCGCGTTCTGGAAAGCGGTCAGTTCGAGCCGGTCGGGTCTTCCAAGACCCTTCGCGTCGATGTTCGAATCCTCTCGGCGACCAACGCCGACATCGACGAAGAGGTGCGCAGCGGGCGATTCCGGCAGGACCTGCTGTACCGCCTGCAAACGATTCGCGTCCACGTGCCTCCGCTGCGAGAACGTCGCGAAGACATTCCGCTGCTGGCGGCGCATTTCCTCCATCGGTACGCGACGCGCTACCGCAAGGAGCTGACCGGCTTCGATGCGGCTTCGATGCAGGTGCTTCTGAACTACGCCTGGCCGGGCAACGTGCGCCAGCTCGATCATACCGTCGAACGGGCGGTCCTGATGGCCCAGGCGCCCGTGGTGCGGGCCGGCGATCTGGGCCTCGAAGCCGCGTCCAACGGCCGGACGCCATTGGACGAGATGACCATCGAGCAGGCCGAGCAGATGCTCATCAGAAAGGCCCTGTCCCGATTCCAGGGCGATATCAGCAGAGCCGCCGAGTCCCTCGGACTCAGTCGCGGGGCCCTGTACCGGCGCATGGAGAAGCATGGAATCGATTGAAAATCTGAGCTGGGAATCCGGTAGGATGGGCTTTGGCCCATGCTGTATCTAACCACCTTCTTGGTTGTGAGTTGGGGGTTGAGGGGAGCCTGAGATGGGAGGCAGTTGCCGCGATTGGGAGGTATGGATCGACGCATCGATGAACAGGAGAAACTCGAAATTCGAATCTCGAAATCCGAAACAAATTCCAGTGCCCCAAACTCGAATGTCCCAAACTCCCGGCTGCAGGGCGCTTTCGAATTTCGGATTTGGGGCTTTCATGCTTGTTTCGGACTTCGAGATTCCAATTTCGGATTTGGGGGCCGCGTAGAATGGCAAGTCCCTGAAGTCCCGCCGACCCGCTACGCGCAACCAATAACCAGGAACCAAAAACCTACGTTATGAGATACGAGCAGCGAATCTTCCTTTTGAGTCTCACCGCGGGGCTGATCGGCTCGGTGCCGGCCGTCGTTCTCCTTCTGGTCTCCGACTACAGCGTCGGGACGCAGGTGACGGTGATCGTTCTGCTCGTGCTCGTCGCGCTGGGCATCGCCTCCAGCATTGCCGGCAAGGTCGCCTTTCCGCTTCGGACCCTGTCCAACCTCGTCGGGGCCCTGCGGGAGGGGGATTACTCGATGCGGGCCAGGGGCGCCCGGCACGGCGATGCGCTGGGCGAGGCGATCTGGGAGGTCAACGCGCTGGCCGCATCGCTCCGCGAGCAGCGGCTGGGCGCGATCGAGGCGACCGCGCTGCTCCGCAAGGTCCTGGCGCAGATCGACGTGGCGATGTTCGGCTTCGATGGCGACCGGAGGCTGCACCTGGTCAACGACAGCGGCCGGCGTCTGCTGGCGCGGACCGAGGAGGAGTTGATCGGCTGCCGGGCCGACGAACTCGGTCTGGCCGAGTGCCTCGACGGCGCCACCCCGCGTCTGATCGACTTGGCCTGCCCAGGCGGCTCGGGTCGTTGGGAGCTGCGCCGAGGCAGCTATCGGGAGAGGGGTGTATCGCACCAACTGCTTTTCCTGTCGGACCTTACGCGCACGCTACACGAGGAGGAACGCCGAGCCTGGGAGCGGCTGATTCGCACACTGCGTCACGAGGTCAACAACTCGTTGACGCCGATTCAATCGGTGGCCGAGAGCCTGCGGACGTTGATTGACCGCCGGCCCCGACCCGACGACTGGGACGTTGACCTCCAGGAAGGTCTGGCGATCATCGCCGAGCGGTCGGAGGCCCTCGACCGATTCATCGGTGCCTATTCCCGGCTGGCCCGCCTGCCCCAGCCGCAGCTCGATGTGGTGGCCGTGGCCGACCTGTTCCGCCGAGTGGTCGGCCTGGAGACCCGGATGCCGGTCGTCGTCGAAGGCGGGCCGGAGGTGAGCGTCCAGGGCGACCGCGACCAACTGGAGCAACTGCTCATCAACGTGATCTCCAACGCCGTCGAGTCGAGCCTGCTGAGCCATCCCGCCGGAGACGGCCGCGTCGCGGTCAGTTGGCAGGCCGATGCGCACGAGCTTCGTGCCTGCATCGACGACGACGGAGTCGGGCTGGACAACGGCACGGACGCATTCGTCCCGTTCTACACGAGCAAGGAGCACGGCTCAGGGATCGGCCTGACGCTGTGCCGCCAGATCGCCGAAGCCCACGCCGGAAGCCTTACCCTGGCGAACCACCCCGACAAACCCGGTTGCCGAGCTATGCTGCGGCTGCCGGCCGAAGAGGGTCTGAATCGGCGTCCGGCACAGGGGTGACCTGTGCGCTGCCTGTGCCATGGAACGCTGGAACGATTTGCGGAGGATGGTAGGGGCGAATGATCATTCGCCCGTACGTCCCCGAGAAGGTGTTGGTCAGAGGAGAAATGCATGGGAACATTCCGGTCTCAGGGTGGCAGCGGCAAGCGCGAGCTTGCCGATGGTTTACGGCGCCTGCGAAGAGGTCTCTGTCGGCAAGCTCGCGCTTGCCGCTGCCACACGTTCGTGGTCATAGTTGTGCTCACGCTTGGCGCCCAGGCCAGTGCAAACCAAGCCGACGGTTGGCGGGCGGCTGTGCTGGAGGCACAGGCTCAGACGGCTTCGCTTGGGCCGGGCAGTGATGCACTCGCTGCGGCGGCCGAGGAGTTCTCGGTTCGGGCCGAACGCGAGTTTCCGATGCAGTGGGACTGGTGTTTGCAGGATGCGAGACCGGACTTTGGCAGGTGGCTGTCGGCTTCCACCGCTGCGGCGACAGCGCAGAAAGCGGCGGCCAAGGCGATCGCGGAACTCGGAGCCAATGGTAGCGACCTTCGGAATGACTTCGACCACCTTGTGAGTCAGTCCACGCCCGCCGAGTCGGGACGATGGCTCGAGTTGTACCTCCGCGCCGCCGGAGTGCGTCGCGAGATGCGCCTGCGGAACCTGTGTCGGCAGTATCCTCAGTGGGTCTTCACGAAGCACTGCATCCTGGGCGGCTCGCACTACGCCTACACGGAGGGGCAGTCTGACGCCCAGCACGAGCGGCAGTTCGAGCCGGGTGCGGCCCTCTGCCGGCTGGAGATCGAAGGCGACCGGTGCGCCGTGCGCACGCTCATTGACGACCCCAACGGCGTCATCCGCGATCCGGACGTGTCCTGGGACGGCCGTCACGTGCTCTTCGCCTGGAAGAAGTCCGACCGCCAGGACGACTATCACCTCTACGAGATGGAGGTCGCGACAGGCTCGATCCGGCAGTTGACGCACGGACTTGGCTTCGCAGACTACGAAGGGGCCTATCTGCCCAACGACGATATCGTCTTCAACTCGACTCGCTGCGTCCAGACGGTGGATTGCTGGTGGACGGAAGTGAGCAACCTCTACACGTGCGATCGTGACGGGCGGTATCTGCGCCGTCTGGCTTTCGATCAGGTCCACGACAACTTCCCGACGGTGATGCCCGACGGCCGGGTGATCTATACCCGCTGGGAATACAGTGATCGTGGACAGCTCTTCGTCCAGGGCCTGTTTCAGATGAACCCCGACGGGACAGGCCAGACCGAGTTTTATGGCAACAACTCGTGGTTCCCGACCTCGCTGCTCCACGCTCGCGGCATCCCCGGCACGCAGAAGGTGGTCGCGACCTTCTCGGGCCATCATACGCTCCAGGTGGGCAAGCTGGGGATCGTGGACCCGGCAAGGGGCCGCCAGGAGAACAGCGGTGCCCGGTTGATCGCTCCCGTCCGCGAGACGCCGGCCGAGCGCATCGACTATTATGGACAGGACGGCGAGCTGTTTCAGTATCCGTATCCGCTCAGTGAGTCGGAGTTCGTGGTTGCCTGCGCGCCGCTCGGCTGGTCACGCAACCCAACGCGATTCAAGCTGTACTGGATCGCCGCCGACGGCCGTCGGGAATTGCTGGTTGCCGATCCGGATATCTCCTGCAATCAGGCGGTGCCCCTAGCGGCGCGACCCCGTCCACTGGTCCGTCCCAGTCTGGTCGATTACAGCAAGACCACAGGCACGTGCTATCTTCAGGATATCTACACGGGCCCCGGGCTGGAGGGCGTGGCCCGAGGCACGATCCAGAAGCTTCGAGTGGTTGCGTTGGACTATCGCGCGGCCGGCATGGGCTGGAACTACAACGCCGGTCCGGCCGGTGACGCGCTGGTCTGCACGCCGGCCGCCATCGGCAACGGGAGCTGGGATGTGAAGACCGTGTTGGGCGATGCCACTGTGCACCCCGACGGTTCGGCCTTTTTCAACCTGCCGGCGCGGACGCCCGTGTACTTTCAGGCGATCGACGCGCGCGGATATGCGGCGCAGACGATGCGAAGCTGGCTCACGGTGCAGCCGGGGGAGAACGTCTCCTGCCTCGGATGTCACGAATCAAAGAACAGCACGCTGCCTGCGCAGGCCAGACCAAGCAAGGCTTTTGCCGCCGGTCCACAGGATTTGGCCCCTTTCCAGGGTCCGCCCCGAGGTTTCAGCTTCTCGCGCGAGATCCAGCCCATTCTGGACCGCAGTTGTGTCCGCTGCCACAACGATGCGCGGAAGCTTGAGGAAAGACTGGGTCACGTAGTCACGATACCGCCTTCTCCTGCTGTTGCGAGCGAAGCCGACAACGAGACCGCCTTCAGCCTGTGCAGCACGGCGGTGACCGAGAGTCTCGCGAAAAGGCAGTGGAGCGCGAGTTATCTGGCTCTCGTCCAGGCGACGCAGAAGACGTTGGAAGGGCATCTCTATCTGGCGGGGACGAGCAACGCCTTGGTGAACTGGATCAGCGCGCAGTCGGTGCCTGACATGCTGCCGGCGTACTTGGCCGGGGCGGCCCGCAGCCGGCTGCTGAGCCTGCTGGCGGACCGCCACTATGATGCCCAGGTCACATCGGACCAGATTGAGAGAATCGCCTGTTGGATCGACCTCCAGGTGCCTTTCTGCGGTGATTACCAGGAGGCGAGCCAGTGGACTGCTGAGGAACAGCAGCGATACGAGCACTTCCTCGCCAAACGTCGGCGCATGGAAGAGCTGGAGCGTCGCAATATTGCTGCCCTGTTAGAAGCCTACAGTCTCAAGACACAGGCGGCCGCACCGGCGCCAGGCGGCGACAACGGCACTGGCCTGTCACCCTCTGTGCTGGCCGTAAACGCAGCCACAGAAGAGCTGTATGTCGCAGCGGCTGCCGGTCGACAGATTCTCGTCGTCGATCGGGCGACATGCTCGGTCCGCCGGAAGATCGATCTGACCGAGGCGCCGTCAGGCGTTGCGATCTCTGCCGACGGCGCGAGTCTCTATGTGACGGCGGGCATGCCAGACGGGATGGTCCTGGTTATCGATTCGCAGACCGGCGCTACGCGGGCGAGGATTCCCGCCGGGCACAGTCCGACCGCGCCGGTGCTCAGCGCTGACGGGGGCACGCTTCTCGTATGCGACCGGTTTCGTTTGCGGCTGCTGGCCATCGACTTGGCCGCACAGACGATGAGGGGTGAACTGCCCGTCGGCCGCGAACCTGTCGCCGCCGCCGCAACGCCGGATGGTCGTCGCGTACTGGTCGCGAATCTGCTGCCCGCCGGGCCAGCCACGAGTCCGCGTGTCGCGGCCGAAGTGGTCGCGGTCAATGCCGCCGATCTGACGCTTGTCGGCCGCATCGGGTTGCCCAACGGCAGCACGTCCGTCCATGGCATCTGCGTGTCCCCGGACGGTGCGCATGCCTATGTCGTCCACACTCTGGCCCACTACCAACTGCCAACCACGCAGGTCGATCGGGGCTGGATGAACGCCAGCGCCCTGAGCATCATCGATATCCGCACCTTGTGCCGGCTCGCCACGGTGCTGCTGGACGACGTGGATCGCGGCGCCGCCAATCCCTGGGATGTGGTCTGCACCGGTGATGGCCGGTGGCTTTGCGTAAGCCATTCGGGCACACATGAGGTGAGCATCATCGATCGGCTCGCCCTGCATCGCAAGCTCGACCGAGTTGCCGGCGGATCGGAGGACGTGGCCAGCGACCTGTCGTTCCTTGCGGACCTACGCCGACGCGTCCGTCTGCCGGGCAAGGGGCCGCGCGACATCGCGGTCGTCGGACAGACGCTCTACGTCGCTGAGTACTTCTCCGATTCCGTGGCCACCGTCGATCTGGGTGCCGACGCCAGGGGGCCGGCCGCATCGATTGTGCTGGGGCCGACTGCGGATATGACTGACGCCCGGCGGGGAGAGATGCTCTTCCATGACGCCGATCTGTGCTTCCAGGGCTGGCAGAGCTGCGCCAGTTGCCATCCGGATGCCCGCGCCGACGGCCTGAACTGGGACCTGCTCAACGACGGATTGGGCACACCGAAGAACACCAAGAGCATGTTGTGGTCCCATCGCACGCCACCGGCCATGAGCGTCGGCGTTCGCGAAACCGCCGAGGCCGCCGTTCGCGCCGGTCTGCACCACATCCAGTTCGTGGTGCGTCCGGAGGCCGATGCTGCCGCCATCGACGCGTACTTGAAGTCCATCGAGCCCCTTCCGAGCCCGTACGCCGAAGACCGCGACCTCATCGATAAGATCCAGAGAGGCAGGCTCGTCTTCGAGAAGGCGGGTTGCCAGGACTGTCACCCTGCGCCCCTCTACACGTCGCTGGCGTCCTATGACGTAGGGGCGAATAATCATTCGCCCTTACCCGGCCGGACCGGCGAACCCTTTGACACGCCCACGCTGGTCGAGCTGTGGCGTACGGCGCCCTACCTTCATGACGGCCGGGCCGCCACCCTCGAAGAGGTGTTGACCAGATTCAACCCCGACGACCGCCACGGCCAGACCTCGAACCTGAACGAAAAGGAGATCGACGACCTGACCGCATTCCTGCTGTCTCTGTGAGTGAGAGTGTCCGAATCCGGGCGCGCCCGTCCAAAACCGGGCGCAGCCGCAGAGGCCACCTCGCGTGGCGACCCCCACAGCGCGGTCCTCGCCTGGCACACTGTTTGCACCCCCTCCATGCGAAGACGGTGCGACCGCAAACGAGAACGAGTTGTCAGTTCACGGTTGGCAGTTGGCAGCGAGAACTGGAAACCAAAAACCGGGAACCAGGAACGACAAACTCAGAATGGGAGTCACATGGTGACGACACTATGGCAAGACATTCGATACGGCCTGCGGATGCTGGCCAGGTCGCCGGGCTTTACGGCGGTGGCGGTGCTGACGCTGGCGCTGGGCATTGGGGCCAATTTGGCGCTGTTCGGAATCCTCAACGAGATGCTGCTGCGCCCCAAGCCGGTCGCCCGACCTGGCGAGTTGTGGTCTATCGTACCGGCCAACAGAGCCGGTCAACCCGCTGGTGAAAATTTCTGTAGACCTTATTATGAAGCGTTTCGACAGGAAGAGGGGTTGTTCAAAGGCCTCATTGGCTACGCAGGCATCAGGCCCAAACTCCATACCAGAGAGGGTTGGGAGGGTATCGAAGCGCAGTTGGTGTCAGAGGACTACTTCTCGTTCCTCGGTATAACCCCTGTGTTGGGACGAGGGTTCCTCCCCGAAGAAGGTGCCCAGGGCGGGACTCGCGCCGTCGCTGTGATCAGTCATGCCTTCTGGAAGAGCCAGTTCGCCGGAATGAACGATGTTTTGGGAAAGACCGTTACAATCAACAATGCAGTGGTGGAGATCGTGGGTGTTGCACCCAAGGAATTTACCGGCCTCGATCTACAGGCACCCTGTCTGTGGATGCCTGCAAGTATGGAGCCTGTGCTGGGGGCACTGACGGTCTACGAATTCGTCGGCCGCCTGGCGGAACCGGAATTAGCCGCTACCGCTGAGGATCATTTGACCCCTATCGCGGCCGAAGTAAAAAAGGAGTTGGAGGGTGGCAACGACCCGCGCTGGTATCCCTATTCAACCTCACCAGATTTCCATAGAATCAGGCTCGAGCCCATGGGCCGGGGCCTGCTGGGTACGTCGCGTTCACTTCTGAAGCCAAAGATCGTCAATTTTCTGAAGTTTGCGGCGATAGCGACGGTGCTGCTGCTCTTGATCGCCTGTGCCAACGTGGCCGGTCTGTTTCTTGCCCGTGCCCTGCAGCGCCGCAAGGAAACGGCCACCCGAGTCGCCCTCGGCGCCACGCGTTATGACCTCCTGCGTCAGGTGGTCTGCGAAGGAGTCCTGATCGCGGCCGGCGGCACGCTCGGCGCGCTGCTGGCGTTTTCGTGGGTGAGCCGAACGATCATGCAGTTTGTCACTTGGTGGCCGGGGATGCCTCTGCGTTTGGTGCCGGACGTGCGGATCCTGCTCTTTGCGGCCGGAGCGGCGCTAGCGGTTGGCATAGGAGCCAGCATCTTGCCCGCGCTACAGGCGAGCGTGTTCGAGCCATTCGCCGCCCTCAAAGATGGTGGAGGCGCAGGGCGCAGACGACTGTGGCTGCGCCACGGATTGATTGTCACACAGGTGGCCGGATCGCTCGTTCTGCTGTGCGGCGCCATGTTGTGTCTGCGCAGCATGAGCAAACAGCTCGCCGTGGACTTGGGATACGACCACGACCGGCTGATTACCGTGCCGCTCGACCTGGAACGTATCGGTTTCACAGAGGATACGTTCGGACCGCAACTGGCAGAGATCATTCGTTGCGTGACCCTCATTCCGGGCGTCGAGCAGGCTTGTGTGACGCCTGTTCATCTAATGGGTGGACGGAAGACGCATCTGGACGTGTCAGCCTATCAAGGCGATGGATATAGACTCGAAGGATATAACCTACCCAATGACGAGACCGTAGAGTTGGGATTCTATCCGGCCGTCGGTGCTGACATGTTCACGGCGATAGGGATTCCGATTCTGCGCGGCCGTGACTTTTCTCAGGACGATATCGATGCAGGGCGAAAGGTCGCGATCGTGAACGAAAGTCTCGTGCAGAAGTATTGGCCGAACCAGGATCCGCTGGGCAAGTTCATTTACAGGCGGGAAGTCATCGGTGTCGTCAAGGATGCTTGTTTCGATGAATATGACGAACACTTGGAACCGACAGTGTTTTGGATAACAAAGAAGAAAGAGCTTCTCCATGCCAACCTGCTGATCCGCACAACAGGAGATGCGCGACACGTGCTTACCGCTGTACGTGGCGAACTGGGCCGAATCCATCCCAAGCTGGCGCAGGGCAAGGTGTGTACAGTGCGTGACCTGATAAGAGATGCCTTGGCCTTTCAACATACGTCCATGCGGATTTTAGGCGCCCTCGGCGTCCTGGCGCTCGTGCTGGCATCGGTTGGCACGTATGGTGTGATGGCCTATGTGGTAAGCAGCCGGACGCGAGAAATCGGCATTCGCATGGCGATCGGGGCGACCCAGGGAAACGTGATGTGGCGGGTCTTGTCCACGGGTCTGCGTCTGTGGCTGATCGCAACGGCGATTGGCATTCCGCTGGCCCTTGCCGGCGCCGTAGTCCTTCGGCATCAGATTGCCGGCATCAGTCCGTTCGACCCGGCGTCCTTCATCGCGGTCACGGGCGCGGTTCTGATCGCCCTGGTCGCCGCCTGCTGGCTGCCCGCCCGCCGGGCGGCAAAGATCGATCCGATGGTGGCGCTGCGATGTGAGTAGGAGTGGAATGAGGGAATACTGGAATGATGGGTGGACAAGGCGACGCTCTTCCAACATTCCAACATTCCGTTATTCCAATGGTCTTTTGAGGCTTTGGCATGGATATACCTCGAAAATCTGCGAAACGAATGAAGATGATCCGGCGGGGCGTGATCGCCACGGTGGGGCTGGTGGTGATCGCCGCTGTCACGGTGGGTCTATCGCGGCTGGAGCCGGCGGCGCCGAGCGTGGATCGCCGCACGCTCTGGCTGGACACCGTCAAGAGGGGCTCCATGCTCCGCCAGGTGCGCGGTGTCGGCACCCTGGTCTCGGAGGACATCCTGGTCGTTCCCGCCCTGGTGAGCGGCCGCGTCACCTACATCCGGGTCCTGCCGGGCGCCATCGTCGACGCCAATACCGTGATCCTGGAGCTGAGCAATCCCGATCTGGAGCGGGAACTGCTGGATGCCACTTCGCAACTGAACTCGGCCAAGGCCAGGCTGAGCGCCCAGCGGACGAGCATACAGGATCAACTCCTGGGAAATGAGGCCTCTTTGGCGCAATACCAGGCTTCCTGCGACGAGGCCAGGCTCCGCGCCGAGGTCAACCAGAAGCAGTTCGAGCAGGATCTGATCCCCGAATTGGAACTGACGCTGTCCCAGACGAACGCCGAGCGGGCCAAGCGCCTTCTCGAAATCAACCAGAGACGCTTTGAGATGTTCGAGAAGGAGACGGTGCCGGCGCAGTTGGCCGAGTTGCAGGAATCGGTGAGCCAGGCCGAATCGCTCTGCGATCTCAAACGCCGACAGATCGAGTCCCTGAAAGTCAGAGCCGGCACGAACGGTGTGCTGGCCCAGGTCAAGGACAAGATCGAGCCGGGCCAGCAGATCTCGCCTGGAACGGTGCTGGCGCGCATCACGAACCCGACGCGTCTGAAGGCGCAGTTGAAGATCCCCGAAGTGCAGGCCCGCGATGTGCTCATCGGCTTGCTCGCGGAAGTGGACACGTACAACGGCACGGTCCAGGGCGCCGTCTCCCGGATCGACCCGACGGTGATCGAGGGCAACGTGACGGTGGACGTTACCCTCGACGGTGCGCTGCCCAAAGGCGCCCGCCCGGATCTCTCGGTGACGGGGACCATCGAGATCGAGCGGCTGGAGGACGCGCTCAATGTTGGAAGGCCCGTCTCGGCCTCGTCGGAGGGGGTCTCGGAACTCTTCAAGGTCGTCGAGGAGGGCAAGTACGCGATTCGGACGCGCGTGCGATTCGGCCGCGTCTCGGTCAGCACGATCGAGGTCCTCGAAGGCTTGGACGTTGGCGACGAGATCATCCTCAGCGACATGTCCCAATGGGACGGCCAGGACCGAATCCGATTGAAATGAGAATCCGAAATCCGAATATCGAAATCCGAAACAAGTCCAAGGCACGAAATCCGAATGACAGAAACGCTATCGCCCGCCGGATCGGCCGTTTGGAGCATTTGGATTGTGATGATTCGTGCTTGTTTCGGATGTCGATATTCGTGCTTCGGATTTGGTGACCATAGGAACAATAGAATGTGAGCTGGGAACCGTGCTATGACAGAGTCAAACGAATCGTTGATCCACGTAGCAGACCTGCACAAGGTCTTCATCACCGAAGAGGTCGAGACGCATGCTTTGGCGGGGGTGCATCTGTCGATCGCGCAGGGCGAGTATGTTTCGATCGCCGGGCCTTCGGGCTGCGGCAAATCGACGCTCATGGCTATTCTGGGCCTGCTGGACTCGCCGACGGAAGGCGGCTACTGGCTCGCGGGAGAGCCGGTGGCGGACCTGTCGGCCTCGCAGCGCGCCCGCATCCGCAACCGGGAGGTGGGCTTCATCTTCCAGAGCTTCAACCTGATCGGCGACCTGACGGTGTTCGAGAACGTCGAGCTGCCGCTGACCTATCGCGGCATGTCGTCGGCCGAGCGGAAGAAGCGCGCCCTCGGCGCCCTGGAGAGGGTCGGGATGAGCCATCGGACCAAGCACTACCCCGCCCAGCTCTCCGGCGGCCAGCAGCAGCGCGTCGCGGTCGCCCGCGCCGTGGTGGGCAGTCCGTCGATCGTGCTGGCCGACGAGCCCACCGGGAACCTCGACTCGGCCAACAGCGAGGCGGTGATGTCCCTGCTCGGCGAACTGCACCGCGAGGGCGCGACGATCTGCATGGTCACGCACGACCCGCGCTACGCCCGCCACGCTCAGCGGACGGTCCACCTCTTCGACGGCCGGATCGTCGAAGAGGAAGAAGCCGTCCGCAAACAGCAGGAAACCGCCGAACTCAAACAAAGCGGATTCGACGTGGCATAGAACAGAGTTGACGGTTCACGGTTGGTCCGCCCGAGGCGGGTCGACCGGGGGAACCAGGAACCTGCGAACTGAGAACCGACAACCGGGAACTGTGAACTGGAGTCATGCAATGGGAACGCTCTGGCACGATGTTCGATATGGTCTGCGGATGCTGGCGAAGAGCCCGGGCTTCACGGCGGTGGTCGTCTTGATGTTGGCGTTCGGGATCGGTGCCAACACCGGAATCTTCACCATTTTTGAGCAGGTCCTGCTACGCTCGCTGCCGGTCAAGGACGCCGGTGCGCTGGTGATCATGACGCCCCAGGGCAAATACATCGGGTCGCAGTGGGGACCCTGTGTACTGTCGTACCCAATGTTCAAGGACTTTCGAGAGAACGAGGATCTCTTCGAAGGGGTTCTATGCCGGCGGACCGAGATCGTCGCACTGAACGACGGGCGCGGAACCGAGCGGATCGGGGTCGAGCTGGTCTCGGGCAACTACTTCGACGTGCTCGGCGTGCCACCCGCGGCAGGTCGCACGTTCGGCGCCGATGACGAAACGACGCCTGGCGCCAACCCGGTTGTCGTGCTCAGCAGCGATTTCTGGCGGAGCCGGTTTGGGGCCGATCTCGACGTCATCGGGCGCACGCTGCGGATCAACGACACGGCCATGGAAGTGGTCGGCGTCGCGGCTCATGGATTCCACGGCCTGAGCCTGGATTCCCGACCGAGGTTGTTCATTCCCATCACCATGAAGCCGCAGGTCAGCCGTGGATGGGAACGTCGTATGGACGACCGCCGGACGCAGTGGGTCCAGGTCTTCGGTCGCCTCAAGCCGGGGCTCGCGCGCGAACGGGCGGAGGTGGCGATTCAGACGCCCTACAAGCAGATCATCCAGCGCGAAGTCGAGGACGCGAGTTTCGAAGGCGTCCCGTCAGAGGAACGCGAGCAGTTTCTCCAATCGCGTATGGTGTTGTTGCCTGGACGCAGGGGGCTGTCGTTCCTGTCCGCGGCGCTCGGCAGTCAGTTGCTGCTGCTGATGGCACTGGCGGGCCTGGTTCTGCTGGTGACCTGCGCCAATGTCTCCAATCTGCTCCTCGCGCGTGCGGCTCGGCGCCAGAAGGAGATCACCGTCCGACTGGCCATCGGGGCCGGCCGTTGGCGCATCATGCGGCAAGTGCTCGTCGAAAGCCTGCTGCTGGCGGCTGTCGGCGGGGCGGCGGCCTTGGTGGTAACGGCGCTGACCACTCGTGCAATCCTGCGATTCGCCCCGGGCCAGTTGAGCCTCACGATCTCCCCGGAGATCAACGGAATCATGCTCGCGTTCAACGTCATCATCTCGGGTGCAGCCGCTCTGCTGTGCGGGGTGCTGCCTGCCTGGCGAATGACGCAGGTGGAGTTGGCCTCGACGCTCAAACAGCAGGCGACCGCCGTTACCGGTGGCCGAGGCACGCGACTGCGGCAAGGCATGGTCGTCACGCAGATTTGCCTGTCGCTGATCCTGCTCATTGGCTCGGGTCTGCTCATCCGCAGCCTCGTGGCGTTGTACCGGGTCGATCGAGGTTTTCGAACCACGAACCTGGTTTGCTTCAAGCTGGATCTGACCCTCAGCGGCTACGATGGGCAGCGACAACTCGACTTCTGCCGGCAGGTTCGAACGCAACTGCGATCGATTCCGGGAGTCACGTCCACCGCGTTTGCCAAGGTGCCGCTGCTGGAAGGGGACTCCTGGTACAACGGGATCATCGTTGAAGGCTATCAGCCCAAGCCGCGCGAGGACGTGGCCTCTTACTGCAATTCGATATCATCGGACTACTGCAAGACGGTGGGGACGGCCA
Organism: Phycisphaerales bacterium Planc_01; assembly: GCA_001603075.1. Lineage (GTDB taxonomy): Bacteria > Planctomycetota > Phycisphaerae > Sedimentisphaerales > Anaerobacaceae > Anaerobaca. The sequence goes on from LVBB01000158.1 coordinate 71,608, forward strand.
TGCGGCTGGGCCGTGAGTTCAATGAACTCGACGAGATGCCCGGCGCCAGGAAGGTGATCCTCGTCAACGAAGCCTTTGTCCGCTGGTTCCTGCCGGATCGCAATCCGATCGGCTGCCGCGTGGGTCTGCGATGGAGTGTCGATGCCCAGCCCGACCGGGAGATCGTCGGGGTGGTGTGCGATTCGAGGAGCGCCAATCTCCGCTGGTCGGCCAATCCTCAGATACTCTTCCCATACTCGCAGATCGGCATCGACCAGATGACTGTCTACACGCGAACAAGTCTGCCTTCCGAGGAAGTGTTCAATGCGATCCGGCGAGAGGTCCGCAATCTCAATGCCGGCATCCCGCTCTTCGAGATGCAGACCATGGAAGACCATTTGGATCGCTCTCTGGCGAACGAGCGACTGGTGGGATTTCTTTCGAGCCTGTTCGGGATCCTGGCGACCGTCCTGGCGATGGTCGGACTCTATGGTGTCACCGCGTATAGCGTCGCCCAGCGCGTGCAGGAGATCGGCATTCGAATGGCCCTCGGCGCCCAGCGTCGCAGCGTCGTCTCGTTGATCCTGCGTGAGGGGATGGCCCTGACTGCTGTCGGGGTCACGATCGGTTTGGCCGGTGCACTTGCGTCGATGCGACTGCTACGCAGCCAGCTATTCGAAATCAGCCCGACCGATCCGCTGACATTCATCGTCACGGCGTTGCTCCTGTCCACTGTGGCGTTGATCGCCTGCTGGCTCCCTGCCCGCCGGGCGGCGAAGGTCGATCCGATGGTGGCGTTGAGATGTGAATAGGAGTGGAATGATGGAATACTGGAATGCTGGAATGATGGGTCGCCTCGCCAGTGCTCCTGCAATATTCCATTGTTCCACCATTCCATTATTCCAACTGGTTCTTGGAGTCATGCAATGACGACCTTGTGGCAAGACGTGCGATACGCCCTGCGGATGCTGGCGAAGAACCCGGGTTTTGCGGTTGTAGTCGTTCTCATCCTGGCGGTGGCCATTGGCGCCAATACGGCGGTCTTCAGCGTGGTCAACGCCGTGATGGTGAGGCCCTTGCCCTATAAGGACTCGCATGAGTTGGTGTGGATCAGGCAGTCGGGGATCGACCATACCGAGAAGTTCAGGTATCGTCCGAATTTCCTCTATCTTCGGGAACACAACAACGTGTTCGAATCAGTCGCCGGGTATCGCGGCAACCGGCTGTACGTCCAGGGGATAGAGGCTCCCCATCAAGTCACGGCCTTGGACGTTACGGCCAATACTTTCTCCCTGTTGGGGGGCCAGCCGATCCAGGGACGCGGGTTCGGTCCGGAAGACGAGAAGCCTGAAAGCCCACGCGTAGTGGTCGTCAGTCATGCCTTTTGGCGGGATCACCTGGGTGCGGACCCGAACGCGATCGGTCGGAACCTGAACCTCACGTCTCTGAAGGGTAATGGGGATCAGGGCTTTGGCCTGGAGTCCGGGGCCCATACGATCGTCGGCGTGATGCCTCCCGGCTTCAGCTTTCCCTTCGGCAGGGTGGTACAGTTCTGGCGAGCCATGGTCTTCGTCGAAGGTCCGACGGAGTATTTTGATTCCATAGTCATCCCATTAGCCCGTCTCAAGAAAGGCATCACGCCGGAGCGGGCCAGTGCGGACTTGGCGGTTCTCGCCAGTCGTCTCCGACCCACCGAGCCTGCCGACGCTGCACCCAATGTCGTTGAGGTATACCGTTTTCTGGATGGACTCGTCCGCCATCATCGCAGGTTGCCGTTGCTGTTATTGGGCGCGGCCGGCTTTGTGTTGTTGACTGCTTGTGCCAATGTCGCCAATCTGTTCCTGGCCCGTGCCAACGTACGGCAGCGCGAGATGGCCATGCGCATGGCGCTCGGGGCCGGGCGCGGTCGCCTTGTGCGTCAGATGCTCACCGAGAGCCTCCTGCTCAGTCTGGCGGCCGGTGTTCTGGGTCTGGTCCTGACGTTCTGCTCGGTCAAGGGATTGGTGGCCCTGTGCCCGGCCGACATCCCGCGCTTGCAGGAGACAAACGTCGACCTGCGGGTCCTCGGCTTCACCTTCGGTGTCTCGTTGCTGACCGGACTGCTGTTCGGCCTAGTGCCCGCGTGGAGGGCCTCCGACATCGGCGTCAACGAGACCCTCAAGCAAGGGACGGGACGCACCACGGGCACTCGGCGCTGGCGTCGTCTCCACGATGGCCTGGTGGTGAGCCAGTTGGGTCTCTCGCTGGTCTTGCTGATCGGTGCCGCTCTGTTGATTCGCACGCTGGTGGCCTTGCAGACGGTCGATCTGGGATTCCAGCCGCAGAACCTGCTGGCCGTGGGTTTCGACCTTCCGTGGGCGAAATACCTCGAAACCGAGCAATGTGACAATTTCTTCAAACCTCTCCTCGAACGCATCCAAATGCTCCCCTCTGTTCGTTCGGTAGGAGCTTATGACGGCATCGGCCTCTTCAGTTCACCCGACGCCGGAGGCAGAGATTTCACCATTGCCGGATCGACGGGACCGGGGCAACTTCGGTCTGCCCGTTGGATGGCGGTGACACCGGGTTTCTTTGATGCCATGGGCGTGCGCCGGCTCGCCGGGCGGGCGTTTGACGACCGCGATTCGGATGCAATCGTGATTGATGAGACCCTTGCATGTGAGTGTTTCCCCGACAGCGATCCCCTTGGCCAGACCTTCGTGACGGATGATTCGTCCGGACGGAAGGTCCACACCATCGTTGGGGTCGTGGACACGATTCGCAGCTTTGCCGCCCCCGGGCCGGTCATGGGGACAGTCTACACGCGAGGCACGGAGTACTGGCAAAGGGCGGCTGTCCTGTTGCGAACGGACGGCGATCCGATGCGTCTGGCGCCTGCCATTCGCAAGATCGTTGCCCAATTGGAAAAGGACCAGGTGATCAAGACGATCGAGCCGATGGAGGCGACGCTGTCGGAGATGCTGGTACATCGGCGGTTCGTCATGATCCTGCTGGGGATCTTCGCGGGCGTTGCGTTGGCTCTGGCGACAATCGGTATCTACGCCCTGCTGCAATACAGCGCGACCCGGCGAACGCACGATATCGGCATTCGCATGGCGTTGGGCGCCAGAGAACAGGACATTCTGGCTGCCGTGTTGGGACAGGGAATCAGGCTGGCCCTCATCGGTGTTGTGGCCGGCCTGGTCGGCGCCGTGGCCTTGACGCGGATCCTTGCCAGCCTGCTCTACGGCGTGACGCCCACCGACCCACTGACGTTGATGGTCGTTTCGTTCGTGCTGATCGCCGCGGCGCTGCTGGCGAGCTACCTCCCCGCCCGCCGGGCGGCGAGCGTCGATCCGATGGTGGCGCTGCGGCATGAATGAGAACGATTTGACAGTTCACGGTTGACAGTTGGCAGCGAGAGAGCGATGGGCGACGCCTCCCAACTGAGAACCGACAACCGGGAACTGAGAACTGAGCACCGAGAACTGGAGTCATGCAATGACGATATTATGGCAAGACATCCGATACGGCCTGCGGATGCTGGGTAAGAACCCTGGCTTTGCGGTTGTAGTCGTTCTCATCCTGGCGGTGGCCATTGGCGCCAATACGGCGGTGTTCAGCGTGGTCAACGCGGTGGTGCTCAGACCCCTGCCTTACCGGGATGCGGATCATATCGTCACGCTCTGGGAGCAGTCGAAATGGGGTGGGCGGCCCCCATCGCACCAGGATTTCCTGACGTGGTATCGACAGAGTCAGGTCTTCGAGGAGGTCGCGGCGTATGCCCGGCAGCGCTTCTACGTTGTCGGTATCGACAAGTCGCGTGAGGTCTGGGCCAATCCGGTGTCGGCGAATCTCCTGCCTTTGCTGGGCGTCAACCCCTTGTTGGGCCGAGTGTTCCGGCCAGAGGAAGAACAGCCGGGGAACGACCAGGTGGTCGTCCTGAGCCATCGCTTCTGGACCGATCGTCTGGGCGCCGACCCGAACGTCCTTGGCAGAACGCTCAGTCTGACCAGCGATGAGATGAACCGCGACACCAGCCTGAGTTTCGACCGCAGGGACTATACCATTGTCGGTGTCATGCCTGCCGATTTCGAGCTTCCTTTCGAGCGTCCGGCGCCGTTCTGGGTGCCGCTGGTCTTCCAGCGCGACTCCTACTGGGAGGAGGGCCGGCCGGTGCGTCCGATTGCCCGGCTCAAGCGTGCCGTCACCTTGGAGCAGGCGCGCGCAGCGATGGCCGTGCTCTCCGAACAAGCGAAGCAAGCCCAACCCAAGACTCGCGCCGACCGCAAGATCGAACTCGATCGGATGCAGAACCGCGTGCTCGCAGGCAAGACCCACGGGCTCCTGTTGCTGCTCGGCGCCGCGGGATTCGTGCTGCTGATCGCCTGCGGCAACGTCGCCAACCTGTTCATGACGCGCGCTGCGGCACGACAACAGGAATTGGCCACGCGCATGGTCCTGGGGGCTTCGCGCGGTCGGGTCCTGCAACAGATGCTGACGGAAAGCCTGCTCCTGACCACCGCCGCCGGCCTGGCGGGACTGCTGCTGACCTTTCTGACCGTCAAAGCGATCGTGGGTCTCTGCCCCGTAGATATCCCGCGCCTGGAACAGGCGAGCGTGGACGGAACGGTCCTCGGCTTTACCCTCGGCATTTCCATTCTCACCGGCTTGCTGTTTGGCACGATGCCCGCCTGGAGGATGGTGGACACGCGTGCGAGCCAGAGCCTCAAGAGCGGTTGGACGCGCCCCTCGATCACACGGCAACGACGCAGACTGCGCGGCAGCCTGGTCGTCCTGCAGATCGCTCTCTCGCTGATTCTCCTGGTCGGCGCGACCCTGCTGATTCGCAGCTTGATCGCACTGCACCACATGGACCTCGGCTTTCGACCCGAGAACGTGCTGACGGCTCACATCGAACTGCCGGTGGCGAAGTACCCCGACGGCAAGCACCGCCAACTGTTCTTTGACGAGTTGATCGAGCGCGTCCGTCGTCTTCCACACGTGCGCTCGGCGGCGCTGGTGCGTGCCTCCCTTCAACTGGGTGAGATGGAAGGAGAACTGTCGTTCTCTGTTCCAGGCCACCCTGTGCCCGACGGCCAAGAACTCCCTATGGCCAAATGGTCCTGTATCAGTCCCGGTTTTTTCCAGACACTGGGCATTCCCATCGTCAAAGGCCGGGATCTCACGGAGCAGGACCATGCCGATCACATCGTCATCGACGAGACCCTGGCGAACCGATATTTCTCCGATGAGGATCCCATCGGTCGCGTCCTTGTCCAGGAGGGGCACGAGTTGACGATCGTGGGAGTCGCGCGCACCACCAGGGACTTTCTGACGCCCAACCCGGCTGAAGGAGCCATCTACATGCATCTGCCCGCGAGTCTGCCGGACATGATCTTCCTGGTGCGAACGGACGACGACCCGATACGATTCGCTCCGCTGCTGCGCCAGCAGATCGACGCTTTGAGCCAGGAGGAGGTTGTCACCCGGATGGAAACGCTGGAGACGATCCTCTCCGATACGCTGGCGGCGCGGCGTTTCGTCATGATCCTGCTGGGTCTGTTTGCCGGCCTGGCCTTGATCGTCGCGATGATCGGCGTCTATGGTCTGCTGCAATACAACACCGCCCAACAGACGCATGACATCGGCGTTCGCATGGCGCTCGGCGCCAGAGAACAGGACATTCTGGCGGCCGTGTTGGGCCGGGGAGTGAAACTGGCCTTGATTGGTATCGTTGCCGGCGTGGTCGGCGCCGTGGCCTTGACGCGGGTCCTTTCCAGTCTCCTGTACGACGTGACTCCGACCGACCCGGCGACGCTGACGCTTGTCTCTGTCGCCTTGGCGGTCACGGCGCTGCTGGCAAGCTATCTCCCCGCCCGGCGGGCGGCGAAGGTCGATCCGATGGTGGCGCTGCGGCATGAATGAAACACAGGGATCGGGGATCGGGGTTCAGGGATCGGGCAGGGCGTATCCTGACCTCCGAGCCCTGGCCCCTGGACCCTGAAATGGAGTCGATTCGAGGATGTGCAATGATTACTTTGAAGAATGTCGAGAAGTGTTACAAGACCAAGGCGGGATTCACGTATGTGCTGCGGCAGATCAACCTCCAGATCGCCGAAGGCGAGTTCATCACGATCATGGGGCCGTCGGCGGCCGGCAAGAGCACGCTGCTGAACATTGTGGGCATGCTCGACCACGACTGGGAAGGGGAGTACACCCTGGCCGGCCAGGCGGTTCACACGCTCAAGCCCAAGCAGCGACAGGCCCTGAACCGCCAATACGTGGGCTTCGTGTTCCAGGCGTTCAACCTGCTCGACAGCCTGACCGTGTACGAGAACCTCGACGTGCCGCTGTCCTACCGAAACGTCAAGACCTCGCAGCGGGCGGCGATCGTCTGCGACACGCTCGACCGCTTCGGAATCGTGGGCAAGAAGGACCTCTACCCGAGCCAGCTCTCCGGCGGCCAGCAGCAGCTCGTCGCCATCGCCCGCGCCGTGGTCGCCAATCCCAAGCTGATCCTGGCCGACGAGCCAACCGGCAACCTGCACTCGACCCAGGGCCGCGAGATCATGAAGCTGTTCAAGAAGCTCAACGAGGAAGGCGCCACGATCATCCAGGTGACGCACAACGAGGAATACGCCGCGTATGGCCGGCGCATCATCCAACTCAAAGACGGCTGGATGGACGGCGAGATCACACCCGACCAACTGCCTGGAAAGGCACGATAAACCATGATAGCACTGTGGCAGGACCTGAAGTACGGATTGCGGATGCTGGCGAAGAATCGCGGTTTCACGGCGATCGCGCTGGTGACACTGGCGGTCGGCATCGGCGCCAACACGATCATGTTCACCATGTCTGATTTGCTGCTCCGGCCCCCGACGAAGGTGAAGAACCGCGAGCAGTTGGCGTTTTGCGCGATCCAGGACGCCTTGTTCCCATGGTTTGCCTATTCCGCCTATCTCACGGTGCGCGACAGTGGTCTGGCCTTCAGTGCTCTTATGGCCCAGGGCGATGACGCCAGACCCATCACCCTCGTTCACAGGGACTCGGTCAGACAGGTGCGCGCGACGTATGTTTCGGCGAACTACTTTTCTTCTCTGGGGGTGTCCCTGGCACAAGGAAGAGGTTTCCTCCCCGAAGAGGAGCGGGTGGGCGGGGGGCCGGTTATGGTCCTTGGCCATCGCATTTGGCAGCGGCTCGGGGCCGACCCAAACATCGTCGGCCAGTTCCTCAGCGCCAATGGCGTTCGCTGCCAGGTGGTCGGAGTCGCCCCGGAGGGTTTCACTGGTGTTACGTTTATTGGCCCGGACCTTTGGCTGCCCCTGGGGAGCTACCTGCCGGTGGCCGAGCTTGCCAGGGGATCGACGCGACGGGCGAACGCTGGACCGGACCGGGACTATCCGGGGCTTTGTGTCGTGGGACGTCTCAAACCCGGTCTGGGCATGTCAATGGCCCAGGGGCAACTGCAAGCTCTGGTGCCACGCTTCAAACTGGAGTATGCCAGGCAGTGGAGGGCCAATTCATCGCTGGCCCTTCGCCCACCCGGCCGATTCATGATAGATGCTGACCCTGCAAACGAACGTCTCGGGACGACCATATTCAGTCTGGTCCTGATGGCAGTGTCCGCGATCATTCTGTTCATTGCCTGCCTGAATCTTGCGAACATGCTCATCGTCCAGGGGGCCTCGCGTCACCGGGAGATCGCCATCCGTATGGCTATCGGTGGAGGCCGTTGGCGAATCATCCGGCAGTTGCTTATCGAGTCTGGGCTGCTGGCGCTGTTGGGAGGCATTCTCGGGTTTCTGCTTGCCTTCTGGGGTACGAGCATCCTCCGCGCGTGGATTGCGGCCGCGCACGATCCGGAATTGAGAACCATGCAACCCGGCCTGAACCTGCGTGTCCTATGGGCGACTCTGGGTTTCTGCCTGATTGCCACACTGCTGTTTGGGCTCCGGCCTGCTCTGAAGCTGTCCAAACGTGACCTTGCGAGTGAGATGAAGGACACCGGCGGCAGCGCACTTGGACCGCTGCGGAGAAGGCGAGGCGGTCTCTCGGTGGCGGGTCAGATTGCCCTGGCCGTGGTGCTGGTCCTGGGCGCGACGTTATTGACGCGGAGTGCCATATACTCGGCCCGGCCCGACCCGCGGTTCCCTTTGGAGGACAAGCTGGTCGTCCAAGTCGACCCCCTTTCCGCCGGATACGACCGGATTCGCAGTATCCAAGCGTGCGAAGCTCTGGCAGACCACTTGGCAGCCCTGCCGGACGTCAAGGCGCTGGGGACGTCGCCCCGCCTGTTCTTTGGTGGGCGTGATGTCATGTCGATCTACGAGGTTGCACCGGGAACAGAAGAGGGTGGGACGAGAAAACTGATCGCGCGGTGGGCCGCTACGCCCGATGTGGGCCGGGACTACTTCACGGCACTGGAGATACCTCTTTTGCAGGGCCGTCTCTTCAATCGACTCGACCACGTCCCGGACGCGGAGAGGGTCACCATCATCGACGAGACTCTGGCGCGCAGGCTTCGCCCGGACGGGAACGCTCTGGGCTGTCTGATCGAATGGGGTTTCTCCACCGAGTATTCCGATCCTTACCGAGTGGTCGGAATCGTTGCCAACGTACCGGGCATCGCGGACCGCGAGGTCCACGCGCAGATGTACAAGCCCACCCGACCGGATCAGTTGTCCCCGTACTTTTATCTGTACGCCAGGGACATGGAATCGGCAGAGGCCCTGGTGCAACGGATCTCTCAGGAGATCCATCAGGTGGATCCACACGTGCCTGTGCTTTCGGCGGCAACTCTCGCTGACAGACGCCGCGACGATGCCTCCGTGTGGATGGCGAGCTTCGGCGCCCGGCTGGCGCTCGCAGCCGGGGTGGCCGCCCTGTTTCTGGCGGCGCTGGGCATCTACGCGATCAAGGGCTATATGGTTGCCTCACGAACCTCTGAGATTGGCATCCGCAAGGCGTTGGGCGCGACACAGGCAAACATCATCGGCATGGTCTTGCGCGAGGGGCTGGTGCTGACGATCGTGGGTCTGTCTGTCGGCCTGTTGCTGGGCTTGGGTGTGGCACGCGTCTCCGCCAGCCTGCTCTATGGCGTCAGTCCGCTCGATCCGGTCAGTGTTGTTGTGACGGCGGCCCTGCTGACTGGCGCCTCGCTCCTGGCCAGCTACATCCCGGCGCGCCGGGCGGCGAAGGTCGACCCGATGGAGGCGCTGCGCCACGAATAGGGATGAGTTGGCAGTTCCCGGTTGATAGTTGTCAGCAAGAGCGCCGACGGCTCCCGACTGAGAACCGACAACCGGGAACTGTGAACTGAGAACCGAGAACTGGAGTCATGCAATGACAACCTTGTGGCAGGATGTTCGTTACGGCCTGCGGATGCTGGCGAGGAGTCCCGGCTTCACCGCCGTGGCTGTGCTCACGCTGGCGCTCGGGATTGGGGCCAATACCACCATCTTCAGTGTGGTCAATGCCGTCCTGCTCAGGCCGCTACCCTATCCCGAACCCGACCAACTGGTGCAGTTGCGCGCAGACTGGTCGGGCAGCCCCAGCACCGCCATTGGCAGTTCCACGTTCGTTGGGGTCAAAGCCCAGAGCCAGTCGCTGGCGCGCGTCGCCGCATATAGTGGCGGCGACATGACCCTCACAGGGGCCGGATCGGCCCAACAAGTCGTGACCGGCGCAGTGACGGCGGATTTCTTTCCCCTGCTCGGCGTCCAGCCGGCGTGGGGACGCAACTTCACGCGGGAAGAGGACACGCCCAACGGCCCCAAGGCGGCCATTCTCGGACACGGCCTCTGGCAGAGCCGATTTGGCGGCGCCGCCGATGTGCTGGGCCGGACGATCACGTTGAACGAACAAAGCTACACCGTCGTGGGCATTCTTCCTGCGCGCTTTCAGTATCCCGAACCGTTTCAACTCTGGATTCCGCTGGCACTGGGCGAAACGAGCGCAGCCTTGGCGCAGTATGGTGAAGGCATGATCCTTCTGAAAGCCATTGCTCGATTGAAACCCGGCGTGACGCTCTCGCAGGCGCAGGCGGAACTGCGGACGATGGCACAGCGGGAGCAATCACCTCGGACGGACGAAGCCCCGGTCGTGAGCCTGGTGACGTTGCACGAGCAGGTCGTCGGGGAGGTGAAGGGAGCGTTGCTCGTGTTGCTGGGCGCGGTCGCGCTGGTCCTGCTCATTGCTTGCGCGAACGTCGCCAACCTCCAGCTTGCGCGGGCGGCCACGCGGCAACGGGAGATGGCCGTCCGCGCCGCGCTGGGTGCCGCACGCTGGCGGATCGTTCGTGGACTGCTGACGGAGAGTGTGCTGCTTTCTCTGGCCGGCGGCGGTTTGGGATTGTTGCTGGCGTTCTGGGGCGTCCGGGCGCTCGGGCAATGGAGCGGCGCGAGCTTGCCGTCGATGCACGAGAATGGCATCGATGCATGGGTGCTGGCGTTCACGCTCGGCGTGTCGGTGATCACCGGATTGGCGTTCGGACTTGCGCCGGCGGTTCAAGCATGGCGCGCAGACGTCAACGCCGCGCTCAAAGAGGAGGCCCGCGGCGATACGGACGGACATCGAAACCGGCTCCGACATCTCCTGGTCGTGTCGGAAGTGGCGCTGGCGCTGGTGCTGCTCATCGGCGCGGGGCTGTTGATCAAGAGCTTTTCGCGCCTGATGGAGGTCCATCCCGGGTTCCGGACCGCTGGCGTGTTGACGTTCCAGGTCACTCTGACGGGGGGGGAATCCTCGCCTCAGAAAGTCCACTTCGTCGAGCAACTCGTCGAGCGGTTGAAGGCGCTGCCCGGCGTGCAGGCCGTGGCCGCCACGGATTCCCTGCCGCTCACTGATTTTTCGCGCATCGGCGTGGCGGAAATCGAGGGCCGGCCACCAATCGACTTCAGCAAGGTGAAGCGGGGCGAGGTGACGCCGGTTTCCAGGCCGACCGTCACCCGCGATTACTTCCACGCGATGGGTATTTCCGTGAAGAACGGACGGGCGTTCACTTCGCAGGATGCGCGTCCTCCGGCGGGATCGCTAATCGTCAACGAGACGTTTGAGAAACACTTCTTCCCCGCCGAAAGCGCGGTCGGCAAACGAATCCGCCTGATGCCAGGTCCTGCAGAGGCGCGCTGGCAGACGGTGGTGGGGGTTGTCAGCGATGTGCGGCAGAGCGGGTTAGCGGGAGACGTTACGCCGGAGGTGTATAGCCCTGAACTGGAAGACATGGAAGGCGCGCTGAGCTTCGTCGTCCGCGTCACCGGCGAGCCGGCCGGTCTGATCTCTGCCGTGCGGGCAGTGGTGGCGGAGGTGGAACCGAACCAGGCGCTCTACAACCTGATGACGATGGAACAACGGCTGGCAAACACCACGACCTCGCGGCGACTGAACACGGTCTTATTGGGCAGCTTTGCGGCGGTCGCGCTGCTGCTCGCCGTCGTGGGCATCTACGGCGTGATGTCCTATGCGGTCACGCAGCGGACTCGAGAGATCGGAATGCGCATGGCTCTTGGCGCGCAGCCCGGCACGGTGATGAGATTCGTGATGTGGCAGGGGATGCGCGTGGTGCTGATCGGTGCTGGCATCGGCCTGGGCGGCGCTCTGGCACTGGCGCGCGTGCTTCGGAATTTGCTGTTCGAGGTCGCGCCCACGGACCCGGCCACGTTCGTGTGTGTGACCCTGCTGCTCTCCGCGGTCGCCCTGCTGGCCTGCTACGTCCCCGCCCGGCGGGCGGCGAAGGTCGATCCGATGGTGGCGTTGCGCTATGAATAAGAACGAGTTGACAGTTCCCAGTTGACAGTTGTCAGCAAGAGCGCCGACGGCTCCCAACTGAGAACCGACAACCGGGAACTGGAGTCATGCAATGGCAACGTTGTGGCAAGATGTCCGATATGGCCTGCGGATGCTGGCGAAGAATCCGGGGTTCACGGTGGTGGTGATCGTGATCCTGGCGGTGGGGATCGGCGCGACGACGACGATGCTCAGTGTCGTCGACGCCATGCTGCTTCGCCCGCCGCCCTATGAGAACCCCGAGAGCCTTGTGCACCTGTTTCCAGGCAAGACCGGCGACGACTCTTACCATGACACCACCTCCTACCTGAACTTCGTGGATTGGAGAGACCGGAGCACGGTCTTCGAGCACGTCGCGGGGATCACCACGACAGGCTACCTGACAGCCATCGCGGAGGCCCGGCGCGAACGCGTCGTGGGGTTGGCGGTTTCACCGGAGTACTTCGCCTTGTTGAGAGTCAAGCCGGTGCTCGGTCGGGTCTTTCTGCCCCAAGAAGCCGAATTGGGCGGCGAGCCCGTCGCCATCATCAGCCATCGCTTCTGGCAAAGCTGGTTTGGCGGCGACACCGATGTCCTGGGCAAGTCCCTGGTGCTGGATCAGAAGGTGTACACCGTCGTTGGGGTGATGGCGGCTGACTTCCGATATGCCGACCGTGGCGAGCGCGACGTATGGCTGCCGCTGCTGCCATTTCTCGGGCCGACCAGCCTGGCCGATCGCGGCAACTGCTACATGTGCGCGATGGGGCGACTGGAGGATGGTGTGACGGTGGCCCAGGCGCAGGCGGAGATGAGTCTCATCGGGCAGCGCCTGGCCCAGGCGTACCCCGAAGCGAACGCCGGCACGACCGTCCGGGTCATCCCCGTCACCCAGCAGTACAACGCCGAGAATGGGCGAACCCGACAGACGCTGCTGATCGCCCAGGGCATCGTCACCTTCGTACTCTTGATCGCCTGTTTTCACGTGGCCGGACTGCTGCTGATGCGTTCGGCCCAGCGCGAACAGGAGATCGCCGTGCGGGCCGCTCTGGGCGCCCGCCGCCGGCGTTTGATCGCGCAGTTGCTCACGGAAGGCGTCCTGCTGTCATCGATCGGGGGCGCCCTCGGCCTGCTGTTGGCCTATTGGGGCCTCGGTCTGGTCGGTGCCCTGAGGTCCACATCGAGCTCCTGGCTCCTGGCACAGCATATTCAGAAGCTGATCCCGTGGTTCATCGACTTCCGGATCGATGCCAGGGCAGTGGCCTATGTCACGGCCGTGTCGTTGTCGACCTGCGGCGTTTTCGGGATTCTGCCCGCGGTCCTGGCCTCGCAGGTGAATCTGCATCAGTCACTCTCCATGGGCAGAATGCCGGGACAGGGTCTTCGCTTCACCAGAACTCGCTTGGCCCTTGTTGTACTCGATATCGCCATCGCGTTCGTGCTGCTCACGGGCGCCGGCCTGCTGGTCAACAGCTTTGCGCGCCTGAACTCCGGGCTCGGTTACGAGCCGGACCGTGTCTTGACAGCGGACATCGACCTGGACTATTCGCAGGCGGAGAAGCGCCTGGCGTTCTACGAACAGGCGCTGGAGCGCCTGAGGAGCCTGCCCGGAGTCGAATTCGTGGCGGTCTCTGACCAGTCTCCGGCGTGGGGCGGCGGCAATTTCGCTCGCTTCCACATCGAGGGCTATTCCCTCGGCCAGGTCAACGACACCGACGACGATGTAGGCGTCCCTGGTATACGCTGGCGGCCCATCTCGCCCGACTACTTCCGCGCCCTCGGGATTCCGCTGTTGAAAGGACGGCATTTCACGGACCAGGACCGCGCGGGCAGCACTCCGGTGATCATCATCAGCGACTCGATGGCGCGACGCTTCTGGCCGAATCGCAATCCGGTGGGTACATATCTCACGGAAATGAGGGAGACACGCACCAAAGAGGGGGACACAACCGTGACTCCGTTGTCCTATCTGATCGTGGGTGTCGTGGGGGATGCGAAGCACTTCACCTGGTTCAAAGGCGGTCCGCCCGATCCGGAAACCTATGTCCCCTATCTTCAGGCGGGTTATGGCTGGGGCCTTTTCGTGCTCCGGACGCATTCTGACCCCCGGGGCATCATGAAGGCCCTGCGCAGCGAATTGCTGGCGGTTGACAGCGGGATCACCATCGGCAAGATTATTCCTCTGGAAGATGAGATCGCGGGGCACGTGTCACCGCAGCGTTTCAACATGTTGTTCCTGAGCGTTTTCGCCGTCGTTGCTCTGGCATTGGCGGCCACGGGCATCTACGGTGTCACCGCCTATGCCGTCTCCCGGCGGACGCATGAGATTGGCATTCGTATGGCTCTGGGTGCGCGGGGCAACGACGTGATGGGAATGGTTCTGCGACACGGACTCCGCCTCACGGCGGTGGGATTGGCTACCGGTGGGGCCTGGGCCCTGGCGGCCACGCGGATCATCCGTAGTCTGTTATATGACGTCAGTCCGACCGATCCACTGACGTTTGCTGCCACAGCGCTGCTGCTGACCGCCGTGGCGCTGCTGGCCTGTTATGTCCCCGCCCGGCGGGCGGCGAGGGTCGATCCGATGGTGGCGTTGCGATACGAATAAGAACGAGTTGACAGTTCCCAGTTGACAGTTGACAGCCGGGGAACCAGGAACCTGCAAACTGAGAACCGACAACTGACAACCGGCAACTGAGAACTGAGAACTGTGAACTGGAGTCATGCAATGGCAACGTTGTGGCAAGATGTCCGATATGGCCTGAGACGGCTGCCGTGCTGGGTGCTGGCGAGCCTGCTGCTGGCTGGCTGTGGGAGCACGCAGGTGCGGCGGACGGCGGAACTGGAGGCGTTGGCGGCGCGGTCGGGCGCGATCGAGAGGGTGCAGCTTGAGGACCAATCGCGGTCGGAGCCGGTGTCAATCGAGCGGGCTACCGAAGCGCTGGCGGCGAAGGCGGTCGAGCCGAATGCCGTGCCGCACAGGGCGGTGGAATTGACTCTCGAAGAGGCTCGCGCGGCCGCGCTGACGAACAACCTGGACCTGAAGTTCCATCTGGTCGGCCCCTCGATCGCCGAGCAAACGCTGGACGAGGAGCGGGCCAAGTTCGAGTGGACGTTCTTCGGTTCGGCCGGGTACAGCCGTAGCGAGCAGGACGACGAAGGCAACACCGTCTCCGTGCAGTCCTACGAAACGGGTGTGGCGATCCCGCTGACGACAGGCGGTTCGTTGCGGGCCGGCCTGCCGTTCAGTCGTGCCGATACCAGCCTCGACAACGTCGGCGGCGTCGCCGAGGCAGCCGTCAGCGTGTCGTATGTCCAGTCTTTGCTCCGGGGCGCTGGTACGCGGGTCAACACGCATTCGATTCGGATCGCGACCTATCAGAAGGATATCACAGACGTCTACACGAAGCTCTCCGCCATCGCGATCCTTGCGAACGTCGATATCGTCTACTGGCAACTCTACGCCGCCCGCCGGGAGCTGGATGTGCGTCGCGAGCAGTACAAGCTCGCCGAGGACCAGTTGGACCACGCGCGCCGAAAGGTCGGGGCCGGCGCGGCCGCGAAGATCGAAATCGTGCGTGCCGAGGCCGGTCTGGCCGGCCGGCTGGAAGACGTGATCAACGCCGAGACATCGGTCCGGGATCGCGAGCGGGACCTCAAGCGGATCCTGAATCGAGAGGACCTTCCGCTCAGTGTCGAGATCGACATCATTCCGACGAGCGAGCCCGATCCCATCGGGCTGGATCTGGACGCCGAAGCCATTGCTGCTATGGCTCTGGACAACCGGATGGAAATGGTGGAACTCGAATTCCAGCTGGCAGTGGACGACCTGAACATCGAGTTGGCGCGCAACCGGACGCTGCCGGATGTGAGTTTCGACTACAGATATGCCGCCGGGAGCGAATCGGGCAGCTTGGGCAGTGCCCTTGGAGACATCGGCACCGGTTCTCTACAGGACCATGCCGTGGGCATCTCGGCGGTGATTCCCCTGGGCAACCGCGCGGCGCAGGCTCGCTATCGCCGCGCCCGACTGGAGAAGGTCCGGAACCGGATCGACCAGGAGCGCCTGCGTCAGAGCATCCGCCAGGAGGTCTATAACGCGGTCGACGAGCTGCGACAGAACTGGCGACGCATCCTCGCGGCCGAGCAGGGCGTGGTCACGGCGTATCGCGACTACAAGGTCGAGCAGTCGCAGTTCACACTGGGCAAGAGCACCAGTACATTCGTGCTCCAGAGCGCCTCACGGCTGGCCGATGCGCAGTCGCGACGGATTCGCGCCTTCGCGGAATACGAGATTGCCCAGGTCCGACTGGCCCGTGCCACAGGTACTCTTCTCGGCCGGGGTCGACTGGAGATCCGGTGAATTACAGTCAGGGTTGATCCCCATGGCCATCGGGATCGAGACCGGGCTCCTCGGAAAGGCCTTCTGCCCGGATGGCACGGCCGGCGTCGATTCTCCGTTGTCGCTCCTGTTCACGGGCTCTGACGCCCAGCGGGTCCGTCATCGTCTCGCCCATCGTCTGGCCCATCGGCGAGGTGTGGCGGTACTCGATCATATCCGCGACGTTCTGCGGGGGGCGGCCCTTGGTGGAGAGGGTGGGGGTGACGATCATGATGACCTCCATGACCTGCTCCTGGGCATCGCGTCCGGAGAACAGCAGACTGAGCACGGGAATGTCCTTGAGAACAGGAACGCCGCGGATCACGTCGCGTTTCTCGGTTCTGCGGAAGCCGCCGACGATGAGACTCTGTCCGAGTCGGATACGGCTGTTTCCGCTGGTGAGAATCCGCTCGCTCACGGAAGGCATCTGCGTAACGCCCTGCGGCCCGAGATAGGAGGCGATCTGAACGCGGGTTTCCAGGCTGACGGACCCATCGGCAAACACCTGGGGCGTGACCTCGAGGGAGTCGATGACATCGTAGTATTCCGTCTGCGTCTGGAGGACCGTGTCCTCACCGAAACCCCCCGTCTGGACGAGAATGCTCTGAAGGGGCACCTGCTGCTTCGACTGGATCTTGGCCGTCTGTCCATTCAGGACTTGCAGACTCGGATTCATCAAAACTTTCAGATAGCCTCGCGACATCAGCAGGTCGATCAGGAGCTGGACCTGGTGTCCGGTCAGGGGCCGACTGATGCCGATCTTCAGGCCGAACTTGTCCCTGGCCGGGTCCCTCAATGAGGCCCCCGGAAAGGCGGGCAGCAGTCCTCCGGAAGCATCCTCCTTGCCGCCGAGCCTGATCTGCTCGCCGAACAGGTTCTCGATGAGCAGGGTGGTTTCGCGGTCCATCGTCATACTGGCGGATACCTCCGAGACGATGCAGTCGATCTGCACCTGGATCGGAGGGACGTCTGTCTCATTGAGCATTTCGAGGATGGCGTCGACGTCCTGTTCGGCCGGACATCGGACGAGCAATTGGTTGGTGGCGGATTCCGCCGTGACGGCATAGTCCCGAAGGGTCGTGTCCTGACCTGACTGGTCGAACAGCCTTGTGGCGAATTGCTCGTGGATGATCTGCTTCAGTTGCTCGGCCGTATGGTATCGACAGAAATAGACCAGCCGCCACTCCTCGGCCCCACCGACGGTCTGCATGGTCTTGAGCGGAGGTCGTGTGTAGGCCAAAGGCCACGGCTCGGCCGCGTCCGGGACGGACTCGATTCTCCTTGTCTCGTCAAAGATCCTCTCCGTCTCGAGAGCCATCTCCCGTTCGTCCGGCCAGCCATGGCAACCGTGAAGGACGACCGAAGCGCCCACCACGAGCGCTGCGAACAGCCGCTTTGCGGTGTGGCTGCGGCGGTGTCCGCCATCCGTCTGAAATGTGGTTTCTGGATTACGCACAGTTGTTGCTGTGCCCCCCTGACGGTTATCCTCGTCTGCGTGGCTGACGGAAGAACGCATCCGTCGGCGTCCTTGCCATCGGCTCGGTACTATCGATATCGGCGATTCTACCGCCAGATCATGACTGTGCCAACGAGAATCCTCGACCGTCGCGACCGACACGGCCCTTGTCAGCTTCGGGCCGGTTCGATAGGATTGCCGCAGAAGACCGTCCGCTGGAGTGCGGAGGATGATGCGCGTCCGGCGGTGGATTTCCGGCATGAGGACTCCTTCGAGCCATCGATTCGATTGGTCTCGCTGCGGCGTCTCAGCGCCGGCCTCGAAGTGCAATCCAGGGAAGGGCGACGTTGATGCAGGACTGGGCCAGGCAGGTGGGCGCTCGGACAAGGCCCGACAGGACAGAGGTATTCCACGTCAATCGCTATGGCGCCGTCGGAGACGGCCGAACGCTCGACACCGGGGCGATTCAGGCAGCGATCGATGCCTGCGCCGCGCAGCGAGGGGGGATTGTGAGTTTCGATCCGGCGGTCTATCTGACCGGCTCGATCTTCGTCAAGGAAGGTGTGACGCTTCGTATCGACGAGGGCGTCGAGATTCTCGGCAGCCAGGACCTGGCGGACTATCCCGAAATCGATACCCGCGTGGCGGGGATCGAGATGCGCTGGCCGGCGGCGCTGATCAACATCTGCGATCAGGACAATGTCGCCGTCGTCGGCAAGGGGCTCGTCAACGGGCAGGGAAGGCCGTTCCGGGAGAAGTATTGGACCTTGCGGCGTGAGGAGTATGAACCTCAGGGGCTTCAGTGGGTCGTGGACTATGACTGCAAACGGCCTCGCACGCTTCTCGTCTCGCGTTGCTCGAACGTTACGGTCCGGGGCCTTGCGTTCCACGAGGCGGCGTTTCGGACGGTTCACATCCTCTATTCGAAACACGTCACCATCGATGCTCTGACGGTTCGCAGCAATGCGGACGGCCACGGGCCGGGCATCGACGGGATCGATGTTGACTCCTCGTCGTTCGTGCTGATCGACAACTGCGACATCGAGGGCGGCGACGACGACGTCTGCCTCCAGGCCGGCCGGGACGCCGACGGGCTGAGAGTGAACCGTCCCACGGAATACGTGGTCGTCCGCAACGGCATCTCCCGCGCGGGCGGGGGGCTGATCGCCTGCGGCAGTGAGACGTCCGGCGGCATTCGTCACGTCCTGGCCCACCACCTCAAGGCCGGCGGCATGGGCGCCGGATTGCGGTTCAAATCGACCCGGACCTGCGGGGGGACGGTGGAGGATATCCATCTGGAGGATATCGAGATCGACGGGGTCGGTGCGGTTCTCGATGCGGCCGTGAACTGGAATCCGAGCTACAGTTACTGCACGCTGCCGCAGGGGTACACGCACCAGACGCTCCCGCCGCACTGGAAGATTCTGCTCCAGAAGGTCGAACCGCCCGAGCGGGGCATTCCCGAGATCAAGGATGTGCACATCGCGCGGCTTCAGGCATCCGGAGCCAGACGGGCCATCTCCGCTTCCGGAATGCGCACATCGATTCTGAAGGACTTCCATCTCAAAGACGTCCGCATCGAAGCGGAAACGGCCGGACAGATCATGTTCGCAAAGGGCTGGCGATTCGACAACGTCTCGATCCGGACCCGGGAAGACCGAAAACTGGACGTCCAGGGCTGCGAGGACATGCAGCTCCTGGAGAAGGATGATTGATTACTGATTGTTGATTATTGATGATTGACCGTCGGAACTGCGCGACGCCCTTGGAATCGTCACTGCCCAGCAATCAGTACTCAATATTCAATAATCAATCATCAATACTCAGTGGCTCCCGGGCTACTGGCTCTGGCACATCAGTCGGATGATCGTCATCGAGTACGGCCGGAAATCGTGGCGGAACTCGGCGGAGCGCACGGGAACTCTCGACTCGACGGGAGCGATCTTTCGCGGCGTTTCGAACGAGTTCTCGTCGTTCAGATCGTCGCCCGCAAGGACCGTCACGTTCGCCTGGAGCCCCACCGCTTTGGCGCCCCTGGTCTGGATGATCGCCCGGACCGGCTCACCCGTCGCATTGACGACCTTGAGGATCATCTCGTTCGACGTCTCGTCGTAGACCGATGAGGCATAGAATCGCGGCTTGCCGTCCGGCGCCGTCGCGGCGTCGGCCACCGCCACCGGCAGGACGCGATCGCCACGATTGATACTGAACAGCTTCTGCACGTAGTAGTTCGGCGTTCCGAAGACGCGGAGGTTGTCGAACCAGATCAGGTCGGGCCGCCATTGCCAGCCGTCCACGTGGCAGAACAGCGGGGCGTAGCAGCTCATCGTCACGAGGTCCGCGTTGCGTTCGAGGCCGGTCATGAAGGCCGCCTCGGCCAGGGCGGTGTGCCAGTTGTTGCGGTTGTCCGGGCTGGCGACGCCGATGCTCTGGGCCCCGTATTCGCCGACGAACACCTCCGACCCGTCGCGGGGGTAGTCATCATACAGGTGTGCGTTGTCGAGGAACCAGCCGGGCCGGCGATAGAAGTGCTCATCGACGATGTCGGCCTTGAGCTGGCGGAACTGCGACCAGAGGTACTCGATCTCCTGCGGACCGTTGGGGAAGATGGTCGCGTCCGACCCGGTTGCGGCGATCAACTGGATGTCCGGATACTTTTCCTGAATCGCCTTGACGAAGACCTTGTAGCGTTCGATATACTGCGGCCCCCATTGCTCGTTGCCGATGCCCAGCAGCTTGAGG
Organism: Phycisphaerales bacterium Planc_01; assembly: GCA_001603075.1. Classification (GTDB taxonomy): domain Bacteria; phylum Planctomycetota; class Phycisphaerae; order Sedimentisphaerales; family Anaerobacaceae; genus Anaerobaca. Next base: position 91,911 of record LVBB01000158.1, read on the forward strand.
CCGAACGGCTTGGGGTGGCCCATCTCCGCTCGCTTGCGGCCCCAGCCGCGATCGGCCGGGCCGTTGGCGAATTCGATCAGGTCCAGTGCATCCTGAACGTAGGGATCGAGCTCGTCCATCGGCGCCAGCTCGCCCGTGTTGAACTGGCAGGCCATGCCGCAGTTGATGATCGGCATCGGCTCGGCCCCGAGGTCCTTGCTCAGCAGGAAGTACTCATAGAAGCCCACCCCGAAGCTCTGGTAGTAGTCCGGGGTCAGGCGGTGGTTGAACTCGGTGTTCCAGCGGTTGACGATGAGCGTGCGGTCGGTCGGGTCGCCGATGGTGGTCTTCCACTGATATCGCTCGTCGAGCGTGCGGCCTTCCACGATGCACCCGCCCGGAAACCGCAGAAAGCCCGGCTTCATGTCGGCCAGCATCTGCACCAGATCGGCTCGCAGGCCGCCTTCCCGACCCTTCCATGTATCGACGGGAAACAGCGACACCATGTCGAGATCGAGCGTGCCCGAGCCCTCGACGAACAGATTCAGGCGGGCCTTCTCCTCGGTCCGTCCGGCGCGCAGCACCGCCGTATACTCCTGCCATTGTGAGCCGAAGCCTTCGAGTTTGGCCTCTGCCAGCGGCCGCCTGCCCTGGCCTGCCAGTTCGACGCGCAGCGCCATCGGGCCGCCCTCCGTCAGGCGGGCTTGGACGCTGAACCGGTAGTCCTTGCCCTCTTGGATGCCCATGCCCCGAAATCCGCCATTGGAGACCCCGAAGCCCTGTCCGGTCTTGCCGACCTTCATTCGCAGAAAGTGTGCGTTGGTCTGCTCCTGCGGATACTGTTCGATATAGATGTAGCCCTCGGAGCCCGACCGCAGGATTCGGCTCCACCCCATGATGTTGTCAGGAAATTCGAAGGAGCGGTTCTTCACCAGTTCGGCGTACAGGCCGCCGTCGGCCCCGAAATTGATGTCCTCGAAGAAGACGCCCCACATGGTCGGACGGATCGCGGCCCCCGGCTGATCGACCCGTACGGTGATCCGCGTCTGCGCCGGCGAGGCCGCCGCCAGTCCCAACGTCAGAGAACACAAGGCGAGAATCATCGAACCCGTTTTCATGCCACCATCTCCTTAACAAGGCAGTGCACACTTTCAGCTTCCCGAAACACCGGTGTTGTTACACGAAGACAGGCGATTTGTCAATCCGCCACGAGCGAGGCTTCGGGGTTGCCGCCGGCAGGCCGTCCGAGTACCCTGTGCACCGAGTATGGAGAACCAGGATCGCAATATTGTATTGATCGGGATGCCGGGCGTGGGCAAGAGCACCATTGGCGTGCTGCTGGCCAAGGCGCTCGGCTGTCACTTTCTCGACACCGACGTCTTCATGCAGGCGATGCAGGGCAAGTCGCTGCAGGAGATGATCGACCGCGACGGGCTGGCGGCGTTCTGTCAGGCCGAGGAGGACTACATCCTCTATCTCGATGCGACGAACACCGTCATCGCCACCGGCGGCAGCGTCGTTTACAGCGAGCACGCCATGCGCCACCTGGCCGAGCACGGCGTCATCGTCCACCTCGACCTGCCCGTCGAACGGATCGAAGAGCGAATCCGCAACCTCCAGACCCGAGGCGTGGTCATGGAGAAGGGCCAGACCATCCGCTCGCTCTACGCCGAACGCGAGCCCCTCTACCGCCAATACGCCCGGATCACCATCGATTGCACCAACAAAAACCACGACGATCTCGTCACCGAAATCATCGAAACTCTTCGGCGGCAGGATTTTTGATGCTGACTGGCCTAAAGCATGACCGGGCGGTTGGTTGTTATATTGGTGAGACGTCAATGGTCTCGACGAAAGGGCGCTTTCGGTGAAGTGGGAAGAGAGGTTGCTGGTCTGGCGGCTGAATCGCGGCGACGCGACGGCCCTGTCGGAGGTGTACGAGCGGTGCCGGGACGATCTGCTTCGGCTGGCCGGCTCGATGCTGCATGACGGTTCGGCGGCCGAGGACATCGTGCAGGACGTCTTCGTGGCCTTCGCCGGGGCGGCCCGGACCTTCCGTCTGACCGGCCGTCTTAAGGGCTATCTGGCCACGTGCGTGGCCAACGCCGCCCGCAACCGGCTCAAGGCGGCGATGCGGCGGAGAACGACGGATCTCGAAGAGGTGGCCAATCTGCCGTCGCCGGACGACTCCGCCGCAGGCCCAGAACGCTGGATGGTGCTCAGCGAGCAGTTCGAGTGCGTCAGCGGCGCGATGGCGGACCTGCCTGCCGAGCAGCGCGAGGTCATTACGCTGCACGTGTATGGCGATATGACGTTTCGCGAGATCGCCGAGTGGCAGCAGGCGTCGATCAAGACGGTGCAGAGCCGCTATCGTTACGGCCTGGACAAGCTCCGGTCGGCCCTGAACGAAAATTAAGACGCAAAATGCAAAACGCAAAATGGAAGATCGTAGGGGCAAAGGACGATTCGCCCCGACAATGCCGGCCGCAGGCCGCTCTCGCATTTTGAGGGTTTGGGCTTTCGTGCTTGTTTCAGATTTCGATATTCGGATTTCGGATTTGGCGCCATGGCCATCGGGATTCCGCTCCGCCGAAGGCGGATTGAGCTTTGCTGTTTGGTTTTTGCAGTTTCCGTTGGATGACGAGGTAGTGCGATGAAATCCAATGAAGATATCGAGAGAGTGCTGAAAGAGGCGTCGATCGACGTCGATGGTGCGGCGGACCGGCGCGTGCGGGAGCGGATGCGCGAAGCATACGATCGCTCGGCCACGCCGCGTCGTCCGGACTACTGGGGCCTGGCCTTCGAGAGCCGTCCGGTCCGATGGGCCGCGGCGGCGGTCATCCTCCTGGCGTTGGGCGTCCTCGTCGGCCAATTCGGCACGATGCTCTCCGGCGGCGGCGTCGCCTGGGCCGAGGTCACACAACGCTTTCAGTCGGTCCCGTTCTTCTATGCGTCCATCTACATGCGCGACGACGCGCTGGCCGAGCCCCGGCAATTCGAGTTGTGGATGGGCAAAGGCGGCCACGCACGGATGCGCGTGGGGCCGCAGGTCCTCTTCGGTCGTGAGGGGCAGGTGACCCATGCGTTTGACGTGCGACGCCGCGCCGAGGTGGAAGCGGACCGGACCGCCGCCGACATCATCGGCATCCTGGCCACCTCCGAGGAGTTCTCGCTGGAGACCGTGATCCGCAGTCTGTCCGAAGGCAAGCTGCTGGAAGTGACGCCGGCGATGAACACCGAGGCGGCCCTCGGCGAAGACCTCGTCGTGTTCGATGCCCAGTCGGTGGTCAGTCCCGGCTGGGTGCGGATCTACGCGCTGCGCGAGAGCCGGCTGCCGGTGGGCCTGCGGATCTGGGACCCGGCCGAGGGCTTCTGCGTCGATGCGTTGATCACCTATGCGAAGGAGCCGCCGGAGGTGTTCTTCGATGCCGATGCCTTCGCGGCCCATCTCCACGACTCCGATCGCAGTGAGACGAGTCTGGCTTACATGTATCTCAAGGACCCGGGCGGCCAGATTGTGACGCCACATCACCAAGACCCGTAGGGTGGGCCATGCCCACCATCTGCCTTCAGAGGGAATCGATTATGCAGGATGACAATCGGATCAAGCCAATGGCACGATCGACGATGCTTGGCGTCTTCACGCTGATGCTGGTTTCGGGAGGATCGACGGTGACGCACGGCCAGGACCGGACGTATGCCGAGCGGCTCGGGTGGCCGGCGGGGACGAAGGCGGTCATCTTCCATGTGGACGACGCGGGCATGTCCCATGATTCCAACGTCGGGGCGCGCAAGGCCATCGAGGAGGGCGTTGCCACGTCGCTGAGCGTCATGATGCCGTGCTCGTGGGTTCCCGAATGCGCCGCCTGGCTCAGAGACAATCCGCAGGTCGATGCGGGCGTGCATCTGACGCTGACGAGCGAGTGGAAAAACTACCGGTGGGGGCCCGTCGCGGGTGCATCGGTCGTGCCGGGACTTGTCGATGAACATGGCTACCTCTGGCGCAGTGTGCCTGATGTCGCGGCTCATGCCGGCGCCGACGAAATCGAGGCCGAGATGCGCGCCCAGGTCGACAAGGCCCTCGCGGTGGGCATTCGCCCGACGCACCTCGACAGTCACATGGGGACGTGCTTTCTTCCTCAGTTCGTCGAGCGCTATATGAAGGTCGGCATCGAGAAGAACATCCCGATCCTCATGTTCGGCGGGCACATGCAGCACATCGGCGCCGAGGCCGGCCTGTTCAAGCCTCTGCTGCGGTCTCTGGCCGAGCAACTGTGGAACGCCGGACTGCCCGTGATCGACGACCTCGTGACACAGCCGACGAAAGGCCCCCAGTACGAACAGCGAAAGAGCGAGTTGATCGCTCTGTTGCGCCAGATGCAGCCGGGCGTCACGCAGATCATCGTCCACTGCACCGAGCCGACGGAGGTCTTCTCGCACATCTCCGGTTCGGGTCCGGCGCGTCAGGCGGAATTGCGTCTGATGACCGATCCTGAGGTCAAGGCGTTCATCGAATCCGAGGGTATCGTCCTGACAAACTGGCGCGAGCTGAAAGAGCGCCGCTCAGCAAATGCAAACATCAAGAATCAAGAATCAAAATAGCGGAACGCCCGCAGGCGGGCACGACTTCCTTGTTATTTCATTCTAATGTTTCATTTTTGAGCTTTTGCTCAGAGAAGGTTGGAGAATGTCTATGCACACATACGGACAGATGCATCGACGCGGTTTCACCCTGATTGAGTTGCTGGTGGTCATTTCGATCATTGCACTGTTGATGGCGATCATGATGCCGGTGCTGGGCAAGGCGAAGGAGCACGCCCGCCGGATTGCCTGCCAGAACAACCTGCACCAGGGTCTGCTGGTCGGCCAGATGTACGCCGGCGACCATGACGGCTTTCTGCCGGAGGGCAACGTCATCGACAAGTCCGCTCCCGGCTACAACGAGGACTGGGACAGCGCCGATTTGCTGACCCTGATCAACTACAAAACGATGATGGCCTTCGGCCGCTACGGGCTGACCGAGAAGCACGCCACCTGCGAGACGGCCCGCAAGCATTTCGAGAGCCAGGAAGGCTGGCTCAGCCCGCTGCCGGCCCCGCGCCCGATGGTCGAGGCGACCCAGGTCGGCTGGATCTACTGGGGCAATCGAGGCGACTGGACCGACAAGAACACCGGACGCAAGTATGTCACTGCCAAGAAGATCTCCGACAGGGCCACGTCCAACACCCTGGTCACCTGCTTCTGCTACAACCGCTACGATGCCGTCGGCGGCTCGGGCAACTGGCCCGCCTGGTACGGCTCGCACATCCGCGGTACGTTCCAGCACGCGGTCGGTCAGCCGATGCACCCGGCGCCGGACGGCCTGGCCGTCGGCTACCTCGACGGCTCGGTCCGCTTCGTCAAATGGAACGACCTGACGCCCAGCAACCACGAAGGCGACTACCTCGTCTACTACGACGCCGGCACGTAGGATTCATGCCGGACTCGCAGAAAAATGTGGTGTGCGTCTCTATCGCAAGCCCGATGTCCCCGCTAAGATGATGCCTTCGATGCAGATGTGCTGGTGGTTCATGTGCGGGGCGCCAAGATGAGCGACACGAGGCATTTGTACTTTGCCGACAACCTCAAGATCGCGCTGACGATTCTGGTGATCGCCCACCACGTCGGCCAGGCCTATGGGCCCACGGGCGGCTCCTGGCCCATCCAGGAGGAGGCCCGTGCGGCGGTGTTGGGGCCGTTCTTCACGGTCAACCGCTCGTTCTTCATGAGTCTGTTCTTCATGATCTCCGGCTACCTGATGGTGATGTCTTACGACCGCCACGGGTTCCGGCGATTCGTGAAGGGCCGCGTTCTGCGGCTGGGCGTGCCGCTGCTGTTCTTCTTCCTGCTGGTGATTCCCGTGCAGCAGTATCTCTGCCACCTTGCACTTGGGCATTTCCCGTCGGCATCGCTGCCGTTTGGCGAATACTACCGCAGCATCTACTTCGGCAGCGGCGGCAGGCCGGCGTATTGGACGGGGCCCATGTGGCCCGAGATGAATTTCGGCCATCTCTGGTACGTCGAGCACCTGTTGATTGCCGGCCTGGGCTATGCCCTGTTGCGTCTGGTGTGGAGGCGTCCGCCGCAGGCCAGCGGCGTCGAGCCGCAGCCGCTGCCCTGTTGGGCGGTCGTCGTCTTCGCCCTGGCGCTGGCTGTCGCGTCCGGCGTCATTCGGATATGGCACCCCATCGACCGATGGATCGGCTTTCTCGGTTTCATTCAGGTCGCTTTTGCCGATGTGCCGCGCGACCTGAGCTTCTTCGTGCTCGGCGCCATTGCGTACCGGCGCGCGTGGTTCCTCGGACTTCCCGCGCGCACGGGATACGTGTGGCTGACGGTCGGCCTGACGGCGGCTGTGCTCTGGTACGCCTACGCCCTTGGCATCCGGCCTGTCTTTCAAATCAGTCGGGACGCCATGGGGATCATCTACCCCATCTGGGAAGCGTTTCTGGCCTGTGGGATGTGTATCGGTTTGCTCGTCCTGTTCCGCGAGCGCCTCGATCTCCAGGGACGCTGGAGCAGGGCGATGGCCCAAGGCCAGTATGCGGCCTATCTGTTCCACGTCGTCGTGGTGGTGCTGGCCCAGTTCGCGATCGCTGGCGCGCCCCTGTCGCCGTTCGTCAAGTTCGTCGTGGTGACAGCCGTCAGCGTGCCGCTGACGTTCCTGCTGGCCCACGGCCTGCGACAATCCGCCCTCCTGCGCCGAATCCTCTGAGCGATGCCTGTGTGGGATTGGCCCGTCTCACGTCAGCTCCTGGGCTGATTCCTCCCTTGAAGTGCTGTCCCCACAGGTGATATAATCGTGACATGGCTGTAAAACTAAAATTCCGATCAGCGATTCTTTGTTGTTGGTTACTGGTTACCGTTGGGGCGTTCGCCGGGGAGCGGGTCGCGCTGTGGCCGGAAGGGAAGATCCCGGATTTCCAGACCGGTCAGATCGCGGCGACCACCGAGGAAGTCAAGGCTCCAGGATTCAAGGCGGCCGAGCATGCAATGCCGTATCTCGACTGGTACGACGCGCCGGCGGAGACAAATGGCGGATGCATGCTGCTCATTTCCGGCGGCGGTTATTACAGTTGCTGCGACGGGGTGTGGATCGACCGGGTCGCGAAGAAGTTCACCGAACTCGGGTTCGTTTGCGCGAGCCTCACCTACCGTACGCCGCGTCCGCAAGGGTTGCCGATCTACCAGAGCGGATGGGAGGATGGGCAACGCGCCGTCCGTCTCGTCCGCAACGACGCGAAGAAGCGCGGGTTCGATGCGGAGAAGATTGGCGCGTTCGGGTTCTCCGCGGGCTCGCACCTGACGGTCTTGCTCGCGACGAGCGCGCTCACACCGGCGTACGGGCCGGTCGACGAACTCGACCAGCTTCCGTGCCACGTCAACTGGGCCGTGCCGATCTACACCGCCTACGCGCTGACGGACGGACTGACCGGCCCCAACACGCGCGAGGGCGACGCGATCGACGTAAAGCTCTCGGACGTGTTCAAGTTCGACGCGAAGACGTGTCCGATGGCGCTCTTCCACGGCGGGGCAGACATCTATTCACCGAACGGCTCCACGCAGATCTACCGGCAGCTCCGCCGGATGAACATCCCGGCCGAGATCCATCTCTTCGCAGACCGTCCCCACGGTTTCATGGGCGACTCGAGCAAGGGCGAAGACGGCACGGCTTACGACCACTGGCTCGACCGTATCGCCGAGTTCATCCGCCAGATGAATTTTGACGGACGTCTCGGCGATGAAGTCGATCTGATGAGCCGCTATCCGAACGACGATGCTCGCGGCGAATACCGCAAGGAGCCGGTCTGGCCGGAAGGCACGATGCCGGATGGGCAGACGAACCAGTGCCTGCCTTATATCGAGTGGCACATACCGAAGGAACTCAAGACGAAGGCGATCCAGATCATCTACTCGGGCGGCAGCTACATGGGCAATGATCCGGACGGATTCGAAGTCGCGCCGGCGCGGCGTTACCTGAACGAGAAGGGCATGACGGTCGTAACGATGAAATACCGCACGCCGCGTCCGCTGGGCGGGCTGGCCAAGCACACGACGGCGTGGCAGGATCTGCAGCGCGCCGTCCGAATCGTCCGCAGCGAGGCCGCGGCGAAGGGGCTCGACCCCGACCGCATCGGCATCATGGGCTCCTCGGCCGGCGGACATCTGACGATCATGGGCGCGACCAGCTCGCAGCGTCGTTCCTATTGGCCGATCGACGACCTTGACAAGATCCCCTGCAACCTGCAATGGGCGGTCGCGATCTATCCGGCGTACGCGCTCACGGACGGCGCAGAAGCCCCTAATGCGCAGGGCGGCAACGAGGATGACGCGAGGCTCGTCCCTGAGTTCTCGTTCGACCTCGCGACCTGTCCGATCCTGTTCATCCACGGCGATGCGGACGGTTGGGCGGCGATGAATTCGGTGAAATGCTGGGAGCAGCTTCGCCGGATGGGAATCCAGTCCGATCTCCACACGCTCGTCGGACGCAATCACTGCTTCCAGAGGAAAGCGGCTCCGGGCACGGGCAGCTATACCTGGATGGGGCGCATCTGGGAATTCATGAACCACAAGGGGTTCAACAAGTAGAAAAGCAAACAAGGCCGTCGTAAGGTGAGAATCATAGGGCACAAGTATTGTCACGCTATAAGTGACGCTGTGTAGGTTGTTTACATGTGGATGAATGAGAATGTTGTCGGCAGTAACCTGCTTCTCTGGAGGGGAAGCCTGGTTGTGAGTTTGTCACTCGTCCGTCTTACGGGATCGGCGAATTGCCCTTGACAATCCCGGTGAGGTCTGGCATAATGGTTCCATAATGAAACCATTATGGAGCCTGCTATGCCAACAATCACCGTCAAGAACATCCCTGCGGAGATCTACGAGAAGCTCAAGAGAGCCGCTGAGATCAGCCGTCGCAGCATCAACAGCGAGATCATCGCGTGTATCGAGCGGGCCGTCGGCAGCCGGCGGGTCGATCCGGACGTGCTGCTGGCCAACGCCCGCAAACTGCGCGAGCAAACCGCCACTCATCCGATCACGAATCGCGGGTTTTCCAGGGCGAAGACGGCGGGCCGCTCGTGATCGTCGTGGATACGAACATCATCGGGTACCTGTATCTGACCAGCCCGCACTCGGCGCAGGCGGAGCGCGCTTTTCTGAAGGACCCCGAATGGGTCGCACCCCTGCTCTGGCGAAGTGAGTTGCGCAACGTGCTGGCTCTCTACGTGCGAAGGAAGCACCTCAGTCTCACCCAGGTCCAACGCATCATGGAAGAAGCCCTGCATCTGATGCACGGACGCGAGTATGAGGCACCGTCGCATCAGGTTCTGGCTCTGGCTGCCGCCAGCGCCTGTTCTGCTCATGACTGCGAGTTCGTTGCCTTGGCCAAAGACCTGAACGTTCCGTTGGTCACGGCCGACAAACAAGTCTGCAACGAGTTTCCCGGCGTTGCCGTCGGGCTTGCAGAGTTCATCGACGGTTAAGCCATGGCCTGTTCACAGTTTCCAGGCCTTGGCGAAGGCCTTGAAGCTGCGGTCGTAGGTCCGCTCGACGTCGTCGGGGAAGCAGCAGGCGGGCAGTTGCCTCGACGAGAGATGATAGCTCAGGCAGTCACAGCAAATGCCCTTGTTGTCGCAGCCGGGATAGGAGCAGTTGCACTTGCTGAGGTTCCTGTCCTTCTTGCATTCCATGAGGTTCTGTTCTCCTGATAGAGAAGATCAAGAATCAAACATCGAAGATCAAAATGCGGAATCCGCCGAAGGCGGATGACTTCCTCAATCTTGCATCTTGCCGTTTGCACTTTGATTCAGTCTCTTGTGTCGTTTAGTTCTTTCGAACGGGTTACTCATGATCTTGTGCACTTCGGCCCCGCATTCGAGGCATGTCCACGGTCGAGGCCGGCGGGCGTCGCGAATCCAGAGGATCGCCCAGAAGCCGGTCAGCAGCGTCAGGATCAGGTGAGGGCCGTGGCGAATTGCCTGTCGTGCGACGGGCACCTGCCTGAGGCACTTGCCGCAATAGCCGCTGGCCTCCTCCAACCGACTGAAGCGCACTTTCATCTCGATTCGGCCTCCCTGGCTCTCCTATACAGCCGCCCAATGGCAGGCACTGCCGCCGGCTCCAGCCGGCCTGCCGGACGCTCTCATTCGGGGCGAGGTTTCCAGTCCTTCATGCGTTTCTTTGCCGATTTGAAGAATCGACCGATGGCTTTGTCCTTCTTCCGTCGGTCGCGATACGACATCTCGTAATGTTCTGACTCCTTCTTGAGCTTGATATAGTTGGCATAATGGTCTTCATCCAACTCACCGTTTTCCACGGCGGTTCTGACCGCACAGCCGGGCTCGTGCTCGTGACTGCAATTTGCATATCGACATTGTGCGGCAAGCACCACAAACTCTTCGAAACCTGTGTCGACCCCATCGCCGGCGCCCACGATGCCCAGCTCTCGCATACCCGGTGTATCAATCAACATTGCCCCTTGGCTGAGAACGACGAGTTGTCGCCGTGAGGTCGTATGGGCGCCTGCTCCTGTGCTGCTCACGGCTCTTGTTTCAAAGGTGTCCCGGCCGATGAGACGGTTGATGAGAGTCGTCTTGCCTACACCCGATGAACCCAGCAGGCAGTGTGTCTTTCCCGAAGAGAGCGTCTGTCGAAACGCATCGAACCCGATTCCAGTGATATTGCTCAGGGCAATCACTCTGGCCGGGGTGACAGAACGGACGATCGCAAGCTTCTGATCCAGTTCATCCTGGCCGATCAGGTCCGTCTTCGTGAGGAGGACAATCGGCTCCACCTGTCCGTCCGCCGCCATGATCAGGTACCGCTCCAGCCGACTGGGATTGAAGTCAAAATGGCAGGATTGAACGACAAAAGCGGTGTCCACGTTGGCGGCAATCATCTGGTAATCGATGTCTTTGCCGGCGGTCTTGCGCCGCAAGAACGTCCTTCGCGGAAACACCCGGCGGATGATCGCGGCGGTGTCATGGTTGCAGTACTGCGCCGTCACCCAATCGCCGACACAGGGCAGGTTGACGGGATGATCGATCTGGTACATGAGCTTCCCGGACAGTTCCGCGGGGACCTCTCTCGACTCGTCCCGAAGGAGGTAGGAGCCGCGATCGACGGCGGTTATGCGGGCAAAGCCGCAACCGTCGAGGCGTAACTCCGCCGCATGCGCTTCAAACCAATCGTCGAAACCCAAATCACCCAATCTCATAGAGTCGTACCACCGAGCAATGCTCACCCGACACTTTCCAAGGGATCTCCACCCGGCAACAGCGCCGTCGTCCTGACGTACAAGTATACTCTATTCCCACCGGGTATTCCGTGGGGGGCGAATGATGATTCGCCCCTACGGGGTCTTCAGTTCATAGAGTCGAACGCTATAGGCCGGCGAGATCAGCGTGTTGGATACGCCGGAAACCGATTCCTCTTCGATCGTCACCTTCGGCGCTTGGCCCGGATCGTTGTAGACCATCGGGTCGTCGTGGGCGATCGTCCAGCAGCGACCTCGCCCGGTCAGATCGGCCCCCTCCAGGTTCAGCGTGACATCGTACGGCGCTTCCGTCGGGTTCACGATGGCGACAGTGATCGCTTTCTTGTCGGTCGTCCATGCGGCGGCGACGTCCAGTCCGTACGTCTCGCCGCTCACGGCGAAGGGGATCTGGCCGAAGTGATTCCGATACAGCTTCAGGACCAGGCCGGTGGTTTCGAAGGCGGCCGCCGTCTTGGTCGTCTTGATCGCGCCGATGACGTTGACGGTCTGGGCGTAGTTGGCCATGAAGTACAGGTCGCTGTTTCGCGCCATCTCGTGCACGCCGGCCGCGATGCCCAGGGCGTCCTTGAGGAAGTAGCGTGTGCCCAACTCGCCGAAGACGTGCGGGCCGTACCAGTAGTTCCACTCGTCGAGCGCGATGCGGATGTCTTTGCCCTTGAGCGAATCGATTCTGTCCCTGTAGCGACGATGCGCATCGGCGATCCGTCGAACGGCATCGGGGATCTGCCGGACGTGCTCGGGCACCGACTCGCGCTCCTGGCAGTAGAAGTGCTCGCTGATCAGGTCCATCGTCTCGGCGCAGTGCTCGAACATGCCCTGGGTCCAACTGCCGACGGCGCCGACGCCGATGAGCTTGATCTCCGGGTCCACGGCCCGCATCGCCTTGGCGAACAGGTTGTGCTTGAGCACGTAGTGATTCAACGCCATGTGGCCAAGCTGCCAGTCGCCGTACATCTCGTTGCCCACGCACCACCACGTGACGTCGTAGGGTTCCGTGTGCCCGTTCTCGGCGCGCCAGCGGCCCATGAGTGTTTCGGGCGCGCCATTGACGTATTCGACCTGCTGCGCCGCCGAATAGTCGTCGCCGAAACCGGCGTTGACGGCGATCATCGGCTCGGTCCCGATCTGGTTGCAGAACAGCAGGAACTCATCGAGTCCGAAGTCGTTGTGTTCGACGCCGCGCCACGCCGGGTTTCTTCGGGGCGGCCGCTTGTCGCGCGGGCCGACGCCGTCGCGCCAGTTGTAGCCGCTGACGAAGTTCCCTCCCGGCCAGCGATAGATCGGCGAATTCAACTGCCTGAGCAGATCGAGCGTGTCGGCCCGCATGCCATGGACGTTGTCGGCCGGCATCAGCGAGATTGTGCCGACAAACGCGGCGCCGCGGCTGACGCGGACCTCCAGCGCGGCCTGGTCGGTGGAGGTTTCCGGCGTAAACCGGAGGGGACACTGAATGTACTGGTTGCCGTTGACGGTGAAGTAGCTCGACTCGCGCTGCTTCGGACTGTCGCCCAAGACGAGCGAGACCTCGACGTTCACGCCGGCTTCCGACTGCGGCCTGATCCAGATATACCCGGTATACTCCTTGTTTGCGACGACGCCCAGGCGGCGCTGCCGCATCCCGGAGGCCGCATGAACGACGGGCGTGTGCTCGCCGACGAACGGCGCTTCCTTGTCCATGACGACGCCACTGGTCGATCCGATCGTCTCCCACACCGAAGGCCGGCTGCCGATGGGATAGAAGAACTTGCGGTCTTCGAGCATCTCCGCCCAGATGCCGCCGTAGATGCAGCGGCCGAGGTGCTCGATGAACTGCCCGTAGATGTACTCGGAGATCGGCTCGCCTTGCGTACCGGCGTCGATTGTCACCGCAGGCTTGATGCTCTCCTTGATCCGGAACACGTAGCCATCTCTCGGCCGCACCAGATAAGGAATGCCCGCCTCGTCCCAGCCCACCTTCATCTTCGAGAGATACCAGCTTGCCCCCTTGTCGTTGTTGCCCTGGAAGAACAGATACGTCTGCCCGTCCTCGTCCTGGAAGACGCCCGGATGGCCCGATTCGCTGGCGTTCCACTCGTTGGCGGAGCCGTTCGGCAGCAGCGGGTATCGCGATAGTCGCGTCCAGGACACGCCGTCGGTGCTGACGGCGCAGCCGATCTGCTGCGGGGCGTTGTTGTAAGCGCCCGCATAGAACATGTAGAGCTTCCCATCGCGTTCGATCACGGCGGGGGCCTCGATGCACTGGCCCTCCCACGGCAGTTGCGGTTCGAGGATCGAGTCGTCGCACAGTTGCGTCCACTTGTCACGACCCCAGTCGGAGTCGATGGGTGCGGCGGCGACGACGAGTTTCTGGATCTTCATCGCCGGGTCGCGCGTGGCGCAGTAGAGCAGCAGGCAGTCCTTCCATTCGATCACGTCGGCGTCGATGGCCCGGCCGCAGTTCCAGTCCCCTTCGGGGCGGAAGATCGGATTGCTCGCGTTCCGCACGAAATGAAGGCCGTCTTCGGAGAAGGCGTGGCAGATCGCGTCGTCGCGTCCGTTGCCGTAGGTCTGGTAGAACAGGTGCACCTTGCCGTCGCGCACCATCGCGCCGGGCGCGGCCAGGCCGTTGCGTTCGTACTCACCCTCGGGCAGGACCTCGCCGACCTTCTTCCAGTTCGTCAGGTCAGCGCTCTCCGCGATGCCGACGGCGAAGCCGTCCTTGCCGCGATCGATCGAGTAGTACATCAGGTAACGATCGTTGAATCGCACGACGTCCGGGTCCTTGGCGAACGGCCGGTCGTAGGAGTCGTCGGTGTAGTACATCCGGGGCCGGCCCGGCGAATCGGTCGCCTCGCCCAGCCGCTCGAGTTCGATGTCGTCGAACCAGGCCCGTCCGGTCGATTGCCCCCAGCCGCCGAAGAGGCAGTTGATTCCGATCGTCGAATGCGCGCCCGTATCGAACTCGGTCTCGACCTTCGTCCAGTCGGTGGTCCCCGTCACGGCCTGCGTCCGAACGCCCTGGATGTCGTGGACGTTCAGCAGCGCGCCCTGCCCCGACCCTGCGGCCACATTCTCCGTCCGGATCCAGCCGCTGAGGCGATACCGCGAGAAGGGCCGCACGCGGGTCGTCGCGAACCATCCGGCGTCGGCACCGGTGGTCGATTCGATCATCACGCATCGCCCGTCCGTTCGTCCGCGCCGCGCGTGACGGAACTGGGCCTGGCCTCCATAGGTGCGCTGTTCCCAACCGGCCGGGACGTTCCCATTCGCCTGCTCGAACGAAGCATTCCGAAGCATCCCCGGCGGCAGCGTCGGCTCGGCGGCCTCTTCGGTCCGAGCCAGCCAGACGGCCATCTCACCCGACCCGCGATGGGCCCAGGCGTAGTAGGGGATCGCCATGATGTCCCGTTCGCTTCGCAGCAGGGTCTGGCCATCGCTGGCGTAGCGCAGGCTCGTGGCCTTGCCCCGGATCACCGTGACGCCGCCCAGCAGGTCCTTCAGATGGGTCGCCAGCAACGGCGCGTCGTCGTCCAGTACGAGGTTGAAGACCTGTCCGTTGTTGTCGGGCCCTTCGAGGCAATAGACGATTGGCCCTCTTTCGATGGCGACTCGGCCGACGTTCGCCTCCACCTTCTCGTTGGTGAGGACCCGCCGGATCGGCATGGGCAGATTCAATTCGACGACGTTGCCTGTGGCCCACTGGCGCTCGATGCGGACGTAGCCCCTGTCGATCTCTACGTCCTGCCTCTTGCCATCGACGGTCAGTTCAACGCTGGGCACGCCCGGCTGTGTGTAGCGGTACAGATCGCTCGGCACCGGCCGGCCCTGGGCCCAGCCGGGAATGCGAAGGTAGACCGCGAATCGGCCGGCGGGCTCGGGACTGATGGTCAGCTTGATCTTCCCGCTCCAGGGGTAGTCGGTCTCCTGCAATACGTAGACGGTCCGGTCACCCAGCTTGATCGTCGCCGGGCCCTGTGTGAAGAGGTTCACATACAGCCCGTCGTCGGTCCGAGCGTAGACGTAGCCCGGCACCGAGGCGATGAAGCGAGCGACGTTGCCCGGGCAGCAGGCGCAGCCGAACCACGGGCTTCGCTCGTGCTGACCGCGCGAGGCCAGGGGGTTCGGATAGAAGAACCGATTGCCTTCGAGCGAGACGCCGGAGATCACGCCGTTGTAGAGGGTCCGCTCCATCACGTCGATGTACCTGGCGTCGCCGTGGAACAGGAACATGCGATGGTTCCAGTAGACGTTTCCGATGGCCGCACACGTCTCGCAGTAGGCGGTCTCGTTGGGCAGTTCGTACGGCCCGCCGAAGGCCTCGCCGTGCCCAGTTGCCCCGATGCCCCCGGTCAGGTACAGCTTCTTCGAGACCACGTCGTCCCAGATGCGGTCGATGGCTTCGAGATACCGCGCATCGCCCGTCATCGCCGCGACGTCGGCCATTCCGCTGTACATATATGCCGCACGCACCGCGTGGCCCACCGCCTCGCTCTGATCGTAGGGTTTCTCATGCGACTGATTGTAGGGATTGCCTCCCGGCCCTCGCGTGTCGAGGAAGAACTTGGCGAGGTTCAGGTATTTCTCATCGCCGGTGGCGCGATAGAGCTTGACCAGGCCCATCTCGATCACCTGATGGCCCGGCGCGTCTTCGTTCCTGCCGGGACCGAAGACCGAATCGAGCAGTTCGGCGTTCTTCAGGGCGATATCGAGCAGGTTTCGTTTGCCCGTCGCCTGATAGTGGGCAGCGGCGGCCTCGTAGAGATGGCCCATGTTGTAGAGTTCGTGACTGTCGGCCAGCTTTTCCCACCGCTCGTTGCCGAACCAGTTTCGCAGCCTCTCGCAGTTGTTGGTCCGGCAGGTGTAGAGATAGCCGTCCGGCTCCTGGGCGGCGGCGATCTTGGCGATCAGGTCGTCGAGGTACTTGTCCAATTCGGGGTCGGGCTGGACGTTCAGCACGTACGCCGCCCCTTCGAGAATCTTGTAGGGGTCGGTGTCGTCGAACGGGAAGTCGCCCTTGTGCTCGCCCTCGATCTTTCCGGCGGCCAGAAGGAAGTTGTCGATCCGGCCGGTTTCCTCACATTTCCCGAACGCGTAGGGAATCGTCACCGTTCGATTCGTCTCGATGCGCGGCGTCCAGAATGCATCGGCCATCTTCACTTCCGTAAAGGGCACCGGGCGAATCGGGTAATCTCGACCCACAACGGGACCGCAGAGCAAGCCGGTCAGAAATGCGCCCGCCAGGGCGATCAGTACAGTCGGACGAGAATTCATCACGTCTCCTTTCAACGATTCGTTTTCGAACGATGCAGGCACAAGGCCTCATTCTACGGCAAACAGCCGCAAATGCAATCCTTCGCCCCCCGGCTTCGGGGGTGCACCGCGTGTTTGTAGGTAGGTTCCTGCCAAGTCCAGGAAAGAATCTTGTAGGATGGGCTTGAGCCCATGCTGTATCTAAGCGAAGTCGAATGGGGCGAAGCCCGCACGGAGACATCTGGCCGAGGATAAGGCTCTTGTCCCATTCGCCGCCAGATTCCTCCACTGCGCTGCGCTCCGGTCGGAATGACAGAGTCGATTGCAGAGCCCCCCAGGATCTGCCTACAAACGTGAAATGCCCCCCCGGTTTCGGCAACCCGGAATCTCAGGCTGTTTGCCCCAGACCTCCGCAAATGCTTGACGAACCGCCGGGGCGGTCCGACAATCTCGTTCGTCCGGTACACTCGACAAGCTGGCTCAGGCAAGGAGAGCTCCGATGAGGACGGTCGCAGAAAAGAGATCTCTGGCTGTGGCGTTGGCAGGGGGGGTGGTTCTGTGGTCTCTGCTGCTCGGTGGCTGTCACGGGCAGCGAAGGGCCGCCAGAGTCAGTCAGCCCTGTCCGGTCTGTCGGAACCAGACGCGGATTGTACCCCTTGCGAAGCTGACCTACACGACTTGCGTGTGTCCGGCGTGCAGGACCGTGACCACGCTGAACGCCGCAACGCAGACCGCCGTCGAGGACTACACCGGTGTGGGAGTCGGGGGCGCCGTCGAGGTCTGCAATCATTGCCAGATTATCGTCGAGCGCTGCGCCGCCTGCCGTCGACAGCAGGGCAGACCGGCCGTGGACCGAGGGGCCGCCCGACCGTAATCTGATCTGCCGCAACGTTTTGAGGAGCCCAACTGCTATGGGACTTTCCATGGTGATCCTGTCCGTGCTGATGATCTTCTCCCGACTCGCCGTGGGCGCGGCCGTGATCGACCTGTCGGGGACCTGGGCCTTCGAAATCGACCGAGACGATGTCGGCCTCGGCGAACAGTGGCATGACCGGACGCTGTCGGATCGCATTCAGTTGCCCGGCGCCCTGCAGAATCAAGGGTATGGCGACGATGTCACGGTCCAGACGGAGTGGACCGGGGCGGCCAAGAAGGAGACCTGGTTGAACGATCCGCGATACGCGCCGTATCGTCGGCCGGGCCATATCAAGGTGCCATTCTGCCTCCAGCCCGAGAAGCACTACGTGGGCGTGGCCTGGTACCAGCGCCCGTTCGAGATCCCCTCGTCCTGGCAGGGCGACGCCGTCATCGTCACTCTTGAACGGCCGCACTGGGAGACCCGTCTCTGGGTGGATGGCCGCTATGTCGGGCGCCGCGACAGCCTGTGCACGCCGCATCAGTACGATCTCGGGCCTCTGCCGCCCGGTCGGCACGTGCTGACGCTCCGCGTGGACAACCGCATCATCGTGGACGTGGGAGACTGGTCGCACAGCGTCAGCGATCACACGCAGGGCAACTGGAACGGCGTGGTCGGTCGGATCGAGCTGACTCGCCGGCCCGCCGTCTGGATCGACGACGTCCAGGTCTTCCCGCACGTTGCGACCCGATCGGTGACCATCACGGGCCGAGTCGGCAATCGAACGGGCAAGACAGGGCAGGGCGAACTGACCATCTCGGTCGACGCCATGCGTGGCGATGGCGTCACGTCGCTGCCATCGGTGACAAAGCCGGTCTTCTGGGACGCCAAAGGCGGCTCGTTCGAGATCGATTTCCCCGAACGAGGCGGCCTGGCCCTCTGGGACGAGTTCGATCCTCTGCTCTACCGACTCACCGTCTCCCTCGATGATCGCAGGGCGGCCAAAACGGTTGCCTTTGGCCTGCGCGAGGTCGGCGCTGCGCCCGACAAACTCCTCACCGTCAACGGGCGAAAGACCTTCCTGCGCGGGACGCTCGAATGCTGCATCTTCCCGCTGACCGGGTATCCGCCGACGGATGTGGGGTCGTGGAAACGGATCATTCGCATCTGCAAAGCGCACGGGCTCAATCACATTCGGTTCCACTCCTGGTGCCCACCCCAGGCGGCCTTCGAGGCGGCCGACGAACTGGGCTTCTACTATCAGATTGAGTGCGGCGTCTGGACCAACCCGGGCAACGGCACCCCTGTAGACCAGTGGCTCTGGGACGAGGCCGAGCGCATCGTGCGGGCCTATGGCAACCATCCGTCCTTCATCCTGCTGGCCAGCGGCAACGAGCCCCATGGTCCCAAACGCGAAGAGTACCTCGCCCAATGGGTCACGCACTGGAAAGAGAAAGACCCCCGCCGGCTGTACACCACGGCCTCCGCCTATCCGCTGCTGCCCGAGAACCAGTACCATGTGGACTATCAGCCGCGTGGACCCAAGGGCTGGGGGGGCAAGGACTACGCCGACTCGATCGAAACGCACCAGGTCCCCGTCATCGTGCATGAGATGGGCCAGTGGTGCGTCTACCCGAACTTCGACGAGATCGCCAAGTACACCGGGCCGCTGAAGCCGAAGAACTTCGAGATCTTCCGCGACTCGCTCCGCGAACACGGCATGCTGGACCAGTGGCGGGATTTCCTCCGCGCCTCGGGCCGTCTCCAGGTCCTCTGCTATAAGGAAGAGATCGAGGCCGCCTTCCGCACGCCGGGCATCAGCGGCGTCCAGTTGCTCGACCTGCACGACTTCCCGGGCCAGGGCACCGCGCTGGTGGGCATCCTCGACGCCTTCTGGGACGAAAAGGGCTATGTCACGCCCGACGAGTTCAGGCGATTCTACGGTCCCACCGTCCCGCTGGCCCGCATGGACAAACGCGTCTGGACCACCGACGAGACCTTCAGCGCCGAACTGTCCGTCGCGCACTTCGGCGCCGAACCCATGCGGAACGTGACGGCTGCGTGGAGGTTGCTCGACGATACCGGCCGCGCCGTGATGGCCGGTCGCGGTCCGGCACGCGACGTTCCCGTCGATCGCGGCGTCGAGCTGGGAACCATCCGATTCGATTGGAGCAGACTGCCGGCGCCCGCGAAGTACAAGCTGGTGGTCGGCGGTGAGCGCACGTCCTTCGTCAACGACTGGGTCCTCTGGCTTT
Organism: Phycisphaerales bacterium Planc_01; assembly: GCA_001603075.1. GTDB lineage: Bacteria > Planctomycetota > Phycisphaerae > Sedimentisphaerales > Anaerobacaceae > Anaerobaca. The sequence continues at coordinate 111,544 of LVBB01000158.1, forward strand.
ACCCCGCTCGGATCGAGACTCCGGAGCCGAAGGACGTGCTCGTCAGCGCATCCTTCGACGATGCCACCCTCGCGCAGCTTGCCCAAGGCGGCAAGGTCCTGCTCATGCTCACCGATACCCCGCCCGACTTCCCCAGAGGCTCGTTTGCGCCGATCTTCTGGAACCGCTACATGTTCGACACGCAGCAGACCCAGACGCTGGGCCTGTTGTGCGATCCGAAGCATCCCGCGTTGGCTCACTTCCCGACCGATTCGTTCAGCGGCTGGCAATGGGCTCAGGTTCTTCCGGCCTCTCGGGCCCTGGTGATGGACGCGCTGCCGCGCGAACTGCGTCCCATCGTCCAGCCCATCGACGACTGGAACACCAACCGCAAGCTGGGCCTGATCTTCGAATGTCGGGTAGGCGAGGCTCGCCTGCTGGTCTGCTCGGCCGATCTCGAACGAGACCTCGACCGCCGGCCCGCCGCGCGGCAGTTGCGTCACAGCCTGCTCGCCTACATGGCCTCCGACGCCTTCAGCCCCAGCGTCGAAGTGTCACTCGATTCGCTTCGCACGCTCTACCGCGAACCGACCGCGCTCAAGCGGATGGGCGCGACCGTAATCGCCGACAGCGCCCAGCCTGGCTACGAGGCGCACCTGGTCATCGATGACGATCCCGCCACCCTCTGGCACACCGCCTGGGACCCCGTCGCGCCTCTGCCGCACTCGCTCGTGATCGATCTGAAGAACCCTCAGGAGGTCTTCGGTCTCAAGTACACGCCTCGCGCCGACATGGCCAACGGCCGGATTGCGGATTATGAGATCTACACCGGCGACGACGGTCACGACTGGCAACGCGCCGCCGCCGGGCGATGGCCCAACCGTGCCGCCGCCCAGACGGTCCGTTTCGAGAAGCCCGTCGCCGCTCGCTATCTCAAGCTCGTTGCCCTCACCGAAGTCAACGGCAACGGCTTCACCTCCGCCGCCGAGATCGACGTCCTGCTGGAATAGACGTTTCTGCCGAGTGCCCTCGAATGACCCAATCCACCGAACGCCGTACGACCCTCTTCTTCGATCTGGACGGCACGCTGACCGATCCGAGGGAGGGAATCACCCGCTGCCTTCAATACGCCCTGGAGCACCTGGGCCGTCCGGTTCCACCGCAGGCCGACCTGGTGCAGTACATCGGTCCGCCCCTGCGATGGACGTTCCCGCGTCTGCTCGGAACGGACGACACAACCCTGGTCGAGGCGGCGATCGAGCACTATCGCCAGCGCTATGCCACGGTCGGGCTCTTCGAGAACGAACTCTACGCCGGCATTCGCCAACTGCTGAAGAGCTTGTGCGAGGAAGACTTCCGACTGTTCGTCGTCACGTCCAAACCGGCGGTCTACGCCGAGCGGATCGTCGATCACTTCGCCTTGGCGGAACACTTCAAAGCGGTGTTCGGTCCGGACCTCGACGGCCGCTTCGACGACAAGCGCGAACTCGTCGCCCACATCCTGCGCGAACGAGCCATCGCGCCCGAGCGATCCGTCATGATCGGTGACCGAGCCAGTGACATCGCCGCCGGCCAGGCCAACGGCACGCGCACCATCGCCGTGACCTACGGCTTCGGCAGCATCGAAGAACTCGCCGCCACGAAGCCCGACTGGATGTGCCACAGCCCTTCCGAAATTCGCCGGACCCTCGATGGTCCGCCGTCGACACGATGTCCCGCGGGCTGACCCATACGAACTCTGACGACGATTCGAAATCGGTAGGGGTAAGGCTCCCCTCGCCCCTGCCAGGGAACAATCCGGACTCGAAAAGAGGAAAGATGAGAGGATCACGACATGTTCGCACACGCCAGTGAAGAGGGGTATGCAACGCCCCTCGAGGGCATCCGCCAGAAGACGCTGACCTATGGGGCCAAGACGCTGATGACGGAGTTCCGGCTGGAGGCGGGACGCGTTCTGCCCCTGCACCGGCATCCCTACGAGCAGACCGGCTATCTCGTACGCGGGAGACTTCGCCTGACGGTGGGGCAGGAGCAGCACGACGCCCGCCCCGGCGACAGTTGGTGCATCCCCCCGAACGTCACGCACGGCGCCGAGATCCTCGAAGACAGCGTCGCCATCGAGGTCTTCGCGCCTCCCCGCGAGGATTATCTGCCCGGTGAGAATCGCTGAGCCCTCGTTCCGGCCGGGCACGTCACGAGTCCACTGGTGCGAAAGAATACTGTGACGCGGGTTGACTCTTCTCGATGGACCGGTTAGACTGAGCAAGTAGAGTGCGGCTCTGTTTGGAACCGGCGGGAGGTTCTGACGCCGGGAGCATCGACAAGACAGGCGGCGAGTGTGCATGGCGATTCTGGAAGCGCAGGAGATCAGGAAGGAATTCGGCCCTCTGGTGGCGGTCAACGACGTCAGTCTGTCCGTCGACGAGGGAGATGTTCTGGGTCTGATCGGTCCCAACGGGGCCGGCAAGAGCACGCTGCTGAGGATGTTCGGCACGCTGCTTCGTCCCACGGCCGGCCGGGCGCAGTTGGTGGGCCGCGATCTGACGAAGGACTACCTGCACATCCGAAAACATGTGGGGTTCCTCCCGGACTTCTTCAACCTGTACAGCGACCTGACCTTGGGCGAGTGCCTGCGGTTCTTTGCGGAAGCCTACGGCGTGCCTCGCAGCGCGATTGGCGCCCGTGTCGAAGAGGTCCTGAGCTACATCGAGCTTGCGGACAAACGCGACAGTTTCATTCGCCATCTCTCGCGTGGCATGGTCCAGCGGGTGGGTCTGGGTATGCTGCTGGTGCACGACCCCCAACTGTTCCTGCTGGATGAGCCGGCCTCCGGCCTGGATCCCAAGGCGCGCATCCAACTGCGCAACATCCTCCGGAAGCTCAGCGCCGAGGGCAAGACCGTGATCATCTCGTCGCACATTCTCACCGAGCTTTCCGGGTTCTGTTCGCACGTCGCCATTATGAATCGCGGACGGATCGAGCTGTCCGGCGCGGTGGACGAGATTCGCCGCAAGGTCACCGGTTCGATGCAGGTCGAGATCTCGGTGCTCGGTGATCCCGAACAGGCCGTCGCGATGATCCGCCGGTTCCCGCTCGTCAGCGTTGTCGGGGTGGACCGGGCGACGGTTTCCATCGAGATGGTGGGGGGGCCGCAGGAGTTGGCAGGACTCAATGCCCATCTGGTCCACGGCGGGATCGAGGTGGTCCGCTTCGCCGAACGAAAGACGGACCTGGAAGATCTCTTCATGAAGATATCGGGTGACACACCGTGAACGGGACGACCGCTTCGGACAACCTGGTTTGGAGCAATCCGCTGATCCGGCGATACTCCCGCAGTCTGTTTCGGCGCAGCCATCTCTGGGTGTACCTGACGATCTACATCTCGGTTGTGCTGCTCCTGCTGTTCCTCAACGTCGTTGGCCGTGAACTGGACGAGGAGTCGGCCATCGGCAGAACGTTCTTCCAGGGCCTCTATCACCAATTCCTGATGGCGGAAATCGCGATCCTCTGGGTATGGTCCGCGCTCAATTCCAGGTCGGCGTTGCGGGAGGAGGTCGCCAACAAGACTTATGACTTCTTCCGGCTGCTGCCGCTCTCGGCGCTGCAGAAGGCGGTCGGCATCCTCGTGGGCAAGAACCTGCTGTGTCTGCTCCTGGCCGTCGTGACTCTTGTGCCGATGACGCTTTTCGGTCTGCTGGGCGGCTTGCCCGTCTCGTTGCGGGCGCAGATCCTGCTGGTCGTGGCGTCGGTCGCCTTCTGCGTCAATGCCGTCGTTCTGCTGTCGTCGAGTGCATCGGCAAAACGCCAAGGCAAAATGGGCGTGGGTATGGGGCTTGTGCTTCTGGTCTTCTTCGGCCCGTTCGTCTTCGGCCCCGGATTGGCTCTGTTGCGCGCCGGGGCATGGCTGCAGGAAGCCGCAACCCATCATGTCACGTTCTACCGTATCGAAGTTCCTGTCTTGATGCTGATCATCTTCCTCGCCCTCTACTTCGGCCTTTGGAATCTTCTGGGCATCTTGCGGAAGTTCACGTTTGAAGGCGCGCCGCTCTTCAGCCGTCCGGCAGCCGTCCTGTTTCTGCTCGGATATGAGCTGATCGTGCTGGGCCTGTTCCTTCCCCATCTTCCCGACGGCAAGATGTCGCTCTACTCCTCCTGGCTGGTTGTGTCTCTGCTGGCGGTTGTGTTCGTCCCCGCCGGTTCCATCAACGACAGGGCGACCTACCTTGAGGCCCTCGGCCGGCGGCCCGCCCATCCCGGTTCCTCCGGGCAGGGCATGCGCTCGCTTCTGTTGCAGCAGTGCAACCTGAGCCTTGGCATTGTCCTGTTTGCGATATGGCTTGTCTTCTTCGTGATAGTCAGCCGCAGCGAAGGGATCGCACCGGCGCAGCTCATCAAGGATGCCGTGGTGCTGGCCTCCTTCTATGGGTTCCTGCTGCTCCTGCTGGAACTGTGCGTGGTGTACGAGCCCATCCACCGCACGATCCGCCTCCTCATGGCATTTGTCCTGATCCTGCATCTGTTCCTGCCTCTGATCCTGGCGGCGACTCTGGCGGTTCCGTTGCTGCATCTATACAGCCCTCTTGGCTTCCTTGCCGACTTCATGAGTTTCGACACCCCGCGACGCGCCGGTCTCTGGATGGCCGTTCTCGGCGTGAACGTCGCGCTCGGAGTCGTCCCCGCGCTGGCGATTCGACGGCAATACATGCAAATCCTCTCGCTACGACGAACCATGTAGCAGTTGCCTGCAACCGTCGGCGTCAGCCGAAGTGCAGTTCGACGATGTCCTTGTCGTGCAGGACGTGGGTGAGCTGGACGTTCTGGCCGTCGTAGACGCCGGTGCCCCAGCACTTGGCGCTCTTGAGTTTTTCGGCCAGCTCGCGATGGATTGTCCGCGCCAAGTCGTGGACGGTCGCCCCGGCCGGCAGCGTGAACGGGTCGTTCATGTCGGCCGGCTTGCCCGGCGGTTTGGCGTAGACGCGAATGATCTCGAGCGTGTCGAACAGGAACTTCGCAAAGGCGTCCAGCCCCTCGCCCGTCTCCGTCGAGATCGTCACGAACTCCAGCGGTCTCTCGCACGACTTCTTCGCCAGTTCGAATGCGCCGTCAGCCGCGATATCGGCCTTGGTGCACAGACAGAACGCCTTGCGACCGAGGACATTGCCCCCTCGACCTTGCTCGGGGCAGGCCTGGCCGTCCATCGCTGGCGTCTCCGCGCCGGCCAGCAGCTTGCGCGTCTCCAGGAAGTCGAGCAGGATCAGCAGTTGCTCTTCGACGTCCTGCGACAGGTCGATGACGATCGCGATCAGATCGCAGTTGCGATAGGTGCCCACCTGGCCCGGCGCGATGTAGTCGTCCGTGATCGGCGGCATGTCCACAAGCTGGATCTGCACGTCTTCGTATTTGACCATCCCCGGCACGGGCGCATGCGTGGCGAAGGGGAAGTCTGCCACAGTGACCTTCGCGTTGGTCAGCGCCGCGAGGATGGCGCTCTTGCCGGTGTTCGGCGTCCCCAGCAGGACCACCTGTCCGGCCCCCGTGGGCGGCACGTGGAAGACGTCCACGTGCTTGCCGCCTTTCTTCGGCTGCGTGGCCGCATCCTTGAGCTGGCTGAGCTTGCGCTTCAGGTCCGCCTGAAGATGCTCGGTCCCCTTGTGCTTGGGCATTACCGCCAGCATCTCCTCCAGCGCGAGCATCTTCTCCTCGTTCGTCGAAGCACTGCGGTACCACTCTTCCGCCTTATGGTAATCTGGTGTCAGGTTCGCCGGCATAGCTGTACAAAGTAAAAGGTAAGAATGGGAAAGTCAAACGGTTCGCTCAGCCGGTCTTTCGTGCGAAATTGGGTTCGTTTCGTACGACGGCTCCTCCGCCGCCACATCCCCCTCGTTCCGTGGCGAGCGCGTCCCGCCCATGATTCCCGCCCGCCGGCGCGTTCGCAGCGAGCCTGCCCTCGCGAACGCGGGGGCCGCAAGGCGTTGTCTTCCCAAGCGGCAAGTCTGAAGTTCCAGGTGTGAAGCCAGAGCCATCGCCCGACACTTCGCAGTCCTCACTTGAAACGTGACCCGGCACACTTGAGACGGCCTCCGGCGCCGCGTCCGCGCCAAACGAAGCCAATTGCCCCGCCGTCACGTGGCGCTGCCGCTCCTTGCGCAGCGCCGCCATCGTCCGGTACAGGCTGTTTTCGATTCGCCGCTCGTAGACCAGCAGCCGGTCCAGGATCTGGGAGCGGGCGAAGTCCGTCATCACCACCTGCCCCAGGACCACCTCGTCCTCGCCCGGGCCGGGCTTGATCGGCAGCCCATGCTTGGGCCAGAGCACGATGTCGTCGGCGTTCTCGCGATAGACCGTGGCGAAGACGGCGCTCTGGAGCCGCTCGGCCCGCCGAAGCCGCCAGGCCAGGCCCACCGCCCGCTCGGCCAACATCGTTTCGACTGCTCCCACCGGCGTCAGCTCCTCCAGCATCCGGTCCCGGTAGCCCTCGAATTCCGCCGGGTCTTCCCCCTTGATGACCACCTGCTCGGCCAACAGCCCGTGCTTGGCGGCATTCTGTGACGCCGCCGCCTTGCCCTCCGCCGTACGCGGCCCCGTCGACTTCTGTGCGTTCAACCGATTCGCCCGGATCTGAGCAACACTCGCCATGATGCATCCTCCTTATTCGTCAGGTGGAATTCTGCAAAATGGGAGATCAGGCCTATCTCCCATTTTGCAGAGCACCGGTTATCAATCACTGTTGCCCTGTTCAACTTTCATTGCCTAACTACCATACTACCATGCCACTTCTTCTACCAGCAAACCACGTGCCACCGCAGGACCCTTTTGCGTCCCGAATCGAGTGACGGCAAGCCCTTGCCGAATAGGAAGTTACAGGCGGCAAATCGCAGACGGCGAGAGCCTTCCCGCGACGCCCCATCAGCCTGCCACAATGGCAGACCAGCGGAGCCGTCCGCCTTCACGCGGCGGATTCAGTCCTGTCTTCCATAAACAGGCAAGCCAAGATGGGTGGATAAGCTATTGTTCGACAAGAAGTTACGTGAGCATGCGGAGGAAATGTACCGGACACCTTTGGTTCATCCAAAGCGGACGCCGCACATTCGGCCTGACAGGGCGAAAAAGGTCGAGAATAAGATAGGCCCAACGGGCAGAAGCGAAGGTATGATAGCAGAATGAGCTACGGCGGTGCAGCCGGGCAAGCTCGAACGGGAAACGTTGGATGGTGGTTGCCGTGAAGGCCGGCGCGGAGTTGACCAATGGCTGTCAGGCGATCACGAGAAAGGAAAAGACCGGGATGAAAACCAAGCTACTGCTCGTCGGAATCGTTGCTGTTGTGTTGGGAACCACGATCGCCGTGCCTGTCATGGCCGAGGATGAGACAATCACGATGTTCGTCAGCCGCGTCCGCCTGGCGTACAACGGCCGCTCTTCCGGCGGATCCGACAGGGTCGTTGCCATGGTCCATGTTCGAGACACGAACAAGGCCGCCGTCGCTGGGGCAACCGTGACGGCAGAATGGACTCTGCCCAATGGCACAGAGACGGTGACGGGGACCACCGACTTCCAGGGCATCGCCACGTTTCAGGTGTGGGCTGGAAGGGGCACGTATACGCTCTGCGTGACGGACGTGACCAAGAACGGATGGCAGTACGATCCCGATCTGAACCTTGAAACATGTGGCGAGATCGAAATCACCTGGCCGTTCAGTCCCCCTCGGTAGAGGAGAAAAGGCGAGGCGTGTATTCAGGCTCGCAGGCTGGGCCGTGCCCACCGTTCCCGGAAAGCCACCGGCGCAGCCCGCCATCGGCGGATGCCCACGGATAGACTCTTCTCCGACAAGGAGGCAGGCCGGTACGAAAGAAGTGTGCCGGAAGACGTCAGTTCAGCCCCCGTACCCCGTATCCTAAGGGTTGACCCTCTCTCTTCGCCCTGTGTTGGCAAGGAGTTATGCGAGCATGTGGAAAAAATGGACCTGACACCTTTGGATCTCCCGATTGGATTGACCCTCTTGCCCATCGGCCCATTATACCACGCCCCCGCCACCCGGGCTCGTATCTCGTCGCTCGCCACTCGTATCCCGCAAAAGCGCCGTAGGATGGGCTTGAGCCCATGCGGAATCTTTCGTTTCTTCACTCATTTTTTCGAAAAAGGCATCCACATCGGGCGGCCGGCGTCGCCATAGGATCAGTTACGCGGGAGTACGTGGCATGGAGACCGAACGGGGGGGACAGTGGGGTCGCATCTTGAATTATAAGTTATCGGTTTTGGCAGCGGTTTCGACTGTGCGGCGGAAGTTGGGATCTTCGTTGAGTCGTCGCTCCACTCTGCGACAGGCCTGGGACACCGCGGCATAGCTGACGCCGAAATGCGGCGCGATCTGCCCCAACCGGTAGCGGCCGGCGCGCCACAAGAGGTACATCACGGCATCGCGGTCTGGGCGCCGGCGACGGCGGATCGGTCGCGAAAGCTCGGCGATCTGCTGTGGTCCAATCCCCAGCCCGCGCGCGTATTCAGACAGACGCTCTGGAATCGAGGCGTGCGACCGTAGCGCGCGCAACTGTGGTTTCTCGTCATCCCTCTGCCCGCTCAGGCGCCGCCGCAGGTCGTCCACGACCGCCGGGCTTCCGAGCACGAGCCCACAATACAATTCCGTGAGCAGACCGTCCTGGCGATCCTCATATTGGCGAACCTCCTCGCGGAAGCGGCTGCCATCCATATCGAAGTGTTGGTACACGAGACGCCGATCGAACCATGCGGGTCCGCCCCGGCCGTATGCCAGGGCCCGATAGCTGCTCCACGGATAGTCCGCCAACCGCTCGACCAGGCGGGCCCGGAGCGGATTGCGATGGATGTACAGAAGTAGACGATGCTGGTAAGCGTCTTCGGCGACGAGGAAACTCTTGAAGCGGCCCTGGAACAGATGGCCGCGGCGCTCGTGGCGGGCATTGTGCCACGTGCTGTACGAGACGCCCAGCCACTGCATGGCGACCGACAGATTCGCTTCTCGCGTGCGGACCAGCAGGTGGTAGTGGTTGCCCATCAGGACATAAGCGTAGATCGCCAGAGAGAACCGCTGCGAACAACGCCCCAAACGCGCCAGAAATCCCTCGCGATCTTGTGCATCGCGAAAAACCGCGCGCTGCTCGTTACCACGGTTGAGTACGTGGTAAAACGTATCTTCCTGGTCGATTCGCAACGGCCGCGCCATGCACGCCACCGTACCTGACCCAGTCCCGGCCCGTCAAGATAATTTATAATTCAAGATGTGACCCCTACGCAGACCCCCTCTTCTGTCTTTACTTGCGGGCAATACCATCGAGGGCGGGACGCAAGGGCAGGATGCCCTCGCCACGAAGGACGGCGCTCGACCGGTCGGAGCCGGTCTGCGCATAAAGAAACCGGGCGACAACTCATCTGCCGCATGCCCGTAAGGGTGTCAAGAGCGCGCTGCGGCGTCGCTGCAGACGAATTGCCGCCCGGAACAGAGTCTACCGCATCGTTACTGAGCGACCTTCTCGGCGACGAGGTCGCCGACTTCGCTGGTGGAAAAGCCCATGCGTCCGGCGGCCAGGCTCTTGAGCTTGTTGGCGGTGACGTACATGACGGCCTTCTCGATGGCGGTCGCGGCCTTCTCTTCGCCCAGCGTCGCCAGCATCATCTGGGCCGAGCAGACGGCGGCCAGCGGGTTGATGACGCCCTTGCCCGTGTACTTCGGGGCGCTGCCGCCGATGGGCTCGAACATGCTGACGCCCTCGGGGTTGATATTGCCGCCGGCGGCGATGCCCATGCCGCCCTGCGTGATCGCGCCGAGGTCGGTGATGATGTCGCCGAACATGTTGCCTGTGACGATCACGTCGAACCACTCGGGGTTCTTCACCATCCACATGCACGTGGCATCGACGTGGTAGTAGTCCCGCCGGATGTCGGGATACTCGGCCTTGCCGATCTCATGGAAGGCCCGCTCCCACAGGTCGTAGATGTACGTCAGGACGTTGGTCTTGCCGCACAGCGCCAGCGTGTTCTCCGGGCCTCTGCCCCGTGCCTTCTTGCCGTACTTGCGGGCGTATTCGAAGGCGTACCGCAGGCAGCGTTCCACCTGATGGCGGGAGTAGACGGCCGTCTGCACCGCCACCTCGTGGGGCGTGCCCTTCATGGTGAAGCCGCCGGTGCCGGTGTAGGCGTCGCCCGAATTCTCGCGAACGACCACGTAATCGATCTCGTTGGGCCCCTTGTCCTTCAGCGGGGTCTCCACGCCGGGATAGAGGCGGACCGGACGCAGGTTGATGTACTGGTCCAGCTCGAAGCGGGCCTTCAGCAGAATGCCCTTCTCGAGGATCCCCGGCGCGACGTCGGGATGGCCGATCGCGCCCAGCAGAATCGCATCGAACTTGCGCAGCTCCTCGACGGCGCTGTCGGGCAGCGTCTCGCCCGTTCGTTTGTATCGCTCGCCGCCGAAGTCGAACTCCGTCAGATCGACCCTGAAGCCGAACTTCGTCGCGGCGGTCTTCAGCACTTTCACGGCCTCGGCCGTCACTTCCGGCCCCGTCCCGTCTCCGGGCATCACTGCGATCTTGTACACCTTCCATTCTCCTTTTCTCAAAGCTTCAAACGTGCTTCAACGAAACTCTATATTTCGCGATTCGGGTTCGCCGTGGGCATGGCTGCCCCGACGTCGCTGCGCCACTGGTGCAGCATCCGGCGAAGCTGGGCCGCCTTTTCGGGCATCGTGGCGGACAGGTCCTGCTTTTCGCCGAGATCGTCGCGCAGATTATACAGTTCCACGTGGTTGTTCTCATAGAACTCGATCAACTTATAGTCGCCCAGCCGGATCGCTCCGCCCGGCGAGCCGCCCTGGTTGCCGTAGTGGGGATAGTGCCAGTACAGCGCACGGGCCTTCGCCCCGTCCCGCCCGCGCAGCAACGGGACCAAACTACGCCCGTCCATGTGCTGCCTGGGTTTGAGCGGCAGGCCCGCCATCTCCAGCATCGTCGGATAGAAGTCCGTGCTGGTCACCGGCTCGTCGCACACGCTGCCCGCTTTGACCGCCCCGGGCCAGCGGACGATCATCGGCTCGCGAATCCCGCCCTCGTAGAGCCAGCCCTTGCCCGCTCGCAACGGCAGATTCGACGTCGGATGGCCCTCGGACGTCGAGAGGCCGCCGTTGTCGGACATGAAGAACACGACCGTGTTCCGCGTCAGATCGAGCCGGTCCAGTGCGTCGAGCACCTTGCCGACGGCCAGGTCCATCGCCTCGACCATGCCCGCGTAGACGGCGTGGTCCTGCACGAGGCGGACCTCGCGGTCGCCTTCCTTGCCCCAGGCCGGATCGTGGGGCGCAACGGTCTTGGCCTTGGCTTCGTACTTGGCCTTGAGGTCCTCCCGCGCCATCAGCGGCGTGTGCACCGAGTAGAACGACAGATAGGCCAGGAAAGGCTCGTCCCGATGCTCTTCGATGAAGCGGCAGGTCTCGGTCGCCAGCCGGTCGGGCAGGTGCTCGCCGTCGGGCCCATCGGGCAGTCGCGGATTGCCATAGGGCGAGAAGTATCTCTTGCCGCCGTAAGGTCCGCCCCGGTCATGGCCGCCCTTGTTCACGTCGAAGCCCTGGTCTTCCGGCCAGAACCCCTCCGGTCCCAGATGCCACTTGCCCGCGAAGAAGGTCGCGTACCCATGCTCCTTCAGCGCCTCAGGGATGGTCACTTCCTCCAAGGGCAGCCGGTTGAGATAGCGTGCCGGCAGGAGCGGCTTGTCTTTGGTCCAATGCTTGTCGACGGTGTCGGGTTGCGGCGCGCCGAAGTAATCCGTCGTCTGCAATCGCGCCGGATACTTGCCCGTCATGATGCTGGCCCGTGTCGGCGAGCACACCGGACAGGCGGCATAGGCGTTCGTGAACCGCATCCCCTGCGCCGCCAGCCGGTCCACGTTCGGCGTCTCGTAGAACCTGCTGCCGTAGCAGCCCAAATCCGTCCAGCCCAGATCGTCGACGAGGAAGAACACGAAGTTCAGCCGCTCTCGTTTGCGATGGCTGCCAGGCGAGCGCGAGACGCTCCCGCCGGCCCCCAGCAGGACGGCCGCTCCAACACTCTGTAGAAAGTGGCGTCGATTCATCGTCTTCTTTCGATCCGACCGATGTTAGCTCTTCAATTCAGCGGCGATCTTGTCCAGCAGGCCGCCGGCGGCGATGATCTCCAGTGCGAAGTCGGGCAGCGGCTGGAACGTGATCGTGCGGCCGTTGGTCTTGTCGGTGATCACACCGGCGTCGTAGTCGATCTCGACCTCGTCGCCGTCGGCGATCTTGTCCACCGCCTCAGCCGATTCGATCAGGTAGAATCCGCAGTCGATCGCGTTGCGGTAGAAGATCCGCGCGAACGACCGTGCGATCACCGTCTGGACCTTCGCGCCGCGAATCGCCCAGACCGCGTGCTCCCGGCTCGAACCGCAGCCGAAGTCGTCGCCGGCTACCACTACGTCGCCCGGCCGGACCTTCTTGACGAAGTTCACGTCGAGATCTTCCAGGCAGTGCGTCGCCAACTCGGCCTCGGCGTCCGTATTCAAATACCGCGCCGGAATGATCTCGTCCGTATTGACATGATCGCGTTTATACACATGTGCCGTTGCCATGACGATTCCTCATCCTCAATTGAAACCACGTGAGATTGAAATCAAAGATCAAGAATTAAAGATCAAAACGACATATCAACATGCAAAATCACCTTTTTCCCTTCAAGGTCAGGATGCTGGAGGCGAAGATGTTCGCTATTTCATCGAGTTCACCGAGGAACCATTCGACGTCCTTGGGCTTTGCGCGCTTGCTGTCGCGAAGCAAGGCCAGCCACAGCTTGCTCTCGTTCGCCGATTTCAAGCAGATGTTGAAGAAGTTCGTGAAGTCCTTCCTGCTGCTTGCGGCCTGGCCTTCCACGTAGTTGCCAATGATGCTTGTACCGCTTCGCAAGAGCTGATCGCCCAGACGTCGTGACACATTATCCTTCGGAAGCGCATCGAGAAACTCGATGAGTCGAAGCGCGAAATCATAGAGTCGCTTCTTGAATTCCCTTTTGAATTTCTCTTTGTCGCTTTGCATTTTGCCTTTTGCTCTTTGATTTTTTCACAGGTATTTCCTCGGGTCGGCGAGTTTGCCTTCGACGGCGCTGGCGGCGACGGTGGCGGGGCTGGCGAGGTAGACCTCGCTCTTGGGGCTGCCCATCCGGCCGACGAAATTGCGGTTCGTCGTACTGATGCACTTCTCCCCGGCGGCCAGGACGCCCATGAACCCGCCCAGGCACGCCCCGCAGGTCGGCGCCGAGATCACGCAGCCGGCGTCGTAGAACACGTCGAACAGTCCTTCGTCGCTCGCCTGCTTCCAGATCACCGGCGTGGCCGGCACGACCAGCGTCCGAATCTTCACCTCTTTGCCTTTGAGAATGTCGGCGGCGACGCGCAGGTCCTCGATGCGACCGTTCGTGCAACTGCCGATGTAGGCCTGGTCCATCGGCGTGCCCGCGCAGTCCCCGACGGCAACCCCGCCGCTGGGTAGGTGCGGCAGGGCCACCATCGGTTCGATCGTAGAGCAGTCGAATTCCTCGACTACCGCGTATTCTGCATCGTCATCGGAGGCGACGACGGTATAGTCCTGTTTGCCCTTCAGCCGGCCTTCAAGATAGGCCTTCGTGACGTCGTCGAATCCGATGATGCCGTTCTTGGCCCCGGCCTCGATGGCCATGTTCGTGATCGTCATTCGCGCTTCCATCGACATCTCGGCCAGCGCCGGCCCGACGAACTCCATCGCCCTGTAGAGCGCCCCGTCGGTGCCGATCCGCGCGATCACGGTCAGGATCACGTCCTTGCTGTACACGCCGGACCGCAGCGAGCCGTTCAGGACGAACTTCATCGACGCGGGCACGCGGAACCAGAGCCGGCCGGTGGCGATCGAAGCCGCCAGGTCGGTCGAGCCGATCCCCGTGCTGAAGGCCGCCAGGGCGCCGTAGGTGCACGTGTGTGAATCCCCGCCCACGATCACCTCGCCCGGGCGGATGTGGCCCTGCTCGGGCAGCAGGGCGTGGCAGACGCCGGCCCGGCCCAGCTTGTAGTAATACTTGATCTTGTGCCGCTTGGCCCAGTCGTCGAGCCGCTTGTGCAGTTCGGCGCTCTTGACGTCCTTGGGCGGCTGGAAGTGGTCCGGCGTCACCACGATCTTCTCCGGATCGAACACCCGGTCGATGCCGCGCTCGGCCAGCATCGAGATCGCCGGCGGCGTCGTCACATCGTGACACATCACCACGTCGATGTTGGCGTCCACCAGTTGTCCGGGCGTCACCTTCTTGTGCCCGCTGGCCCGCGCGAAGATCTTCTCCGTTATCGTCATTGCCATGATGTTGATTCCTTCTTCTTTCGACTACAGTTCTGTCTTCGTGGCCTGGCCGTTGGCCTGCTGGGTGGCGGTCATGCGGTTGATGGCGTCGACGTAGGCCTTGGCACTGGCTTCGATGATGTCGGTCGATACGCCGCGGCCAATAAACGTTCGTCCGGCGTCAATGATGCGAACCGTCGCCTCGCCCAGCGCATCCTTGCCGCTGGTGACGGCGCGGATGGAGTAGTTCTCCAGCTTGGGCGACAGGCCCGTCGCTTCGCGAATCGCCTCATAGGCCGCATCGACAGGTCCGTCGCCGCAGGCGGCCGCCTGCCGCTCCTGGCCGGCGATCCGCATGCGCACGCTGGCCGTCGGCAGCGTCCCTGTCCCGGACGCGACGTGCAGGTACTTCAGTTCGTACACCTGCGAGACGATGCGGACTTCGTCGTTGATGATGGCGGCCACGTCCTCATCGAACACCTCCTTCTTCTTGTCGGCGATTTCGAGGAATCGCGCGTAAGCCTGTTCGAGCTCGGATTCCGTGAGCTTGTAGCCAAGCTGCCGACAGCGGTCACTGAAGCCGTGTCGGCCCGTGTGGCGTCCGAGCACCATGCGCGAGCCGCCGAGGCCGATCGTCTCGGGTGTCATGATCTCGTACGTGCTGCGTTCTTTGAGAATCCCGTCCACATGGATGCCCGACTCGTGCGCGAACGCGTTGGCGCCGACGATCGCCTTGTTGGGCTGGATCACGAACCCTGTCAGTTGCGAGACCAACTGGCTGGTGCGATAGATCTCTCTCGTGTTGATGTTCATCGTCAGCCCATTGGCGCCGACGGCGGCAAAGAAGTTGGCCCTCGTGTGGATCGCCATGACGATCTCTTCGAGTGCGGCGTTGCCGGCCCGCTCGCCGAGTCCGTTGACGGCACACTCGACCTGGCGGGCCCCGTTGTGGACGCCGGCCAGCGAATTGGCGACTGCCAGACCGAGGTCGTTATGGCAATGCGTACTGATGACGCACTTGTCGATGCCGGGGACTTCGCGCTTGAGCGTGGCGATGAGCTGGCCGTACTCGTGGGGCAGCATATAGCCGACGGTGTCCGGAATGTTCAAGGTGGTCGCTCCGGCCTCGATCACGGCCGCGAGGATTTCGATGAGGAACGGCACCTCGCTGCGCCCGGCGTCCTCGGGCGAGAACTCCACGTCGTCCACGAACTGGCGGGCGTGCTGGACGGCGGCGACCGCCATCTTCACCACCTCAGCGGGCGGCTTGTTGAGCTTGTGCTTCATGTGGATCGGCGAGGTCGCGATGAACGTGTGGATCCGCTTGTTCGCCGCCGGGGCCAGGGCCTTGCCCGCTGCCTCGATGTCCACGTCCTTGGCTCGCGCAAGCCCTGTAATGACAGGACCTTGCACCTGTTCGGCCACGAGGCGCGTCGCCTCGAACTGGGCCGGCGAGGAGACCGGGAAGCCCGCCTCGATGATATCGACGCCGAGAGCGGCCAGTTGCTGGGCGATCTCGAGCTTCTGGGGGATCGAGAGCGAGGCGCCGGGCGACTGCTCGCCGTCGCGTAACGTCGTGTCGAAAATGAAGACTTTCTCGTCAGGCATCGTATTTCTCCGGAACATCATTTCGGGCCGCCGGCATTATGCCGCAATGGAGGCCGAAATACTACGGTTTTGCGGAAGAAAAGGGGACTGCAACAAGTTGTGGTGGTTCGTTATTTGCGCCTTAGCGGCGCAGGATCAGGGCGAGCAGGCCGATGCGGCCGTTGAGGATGGAACGAATTGTGCCCTTCGTGCCCATAGACAAATCATTATATATGTCGGCCGGCGGAGTGCAAGACTTTTCCGAAAAAATCTCCCGGAAATCTGCCTATGGGTGGGTGCACTGCGCGTTTGTAGATCGGTTCCTGCCAAGTTCAGGAGAGAATCTTGTCTTTTCGACTAAGAGCTTGCCCCGAGCGCAGCCGAGTGGGGCGAAGCCCGCACGGAGAAATCTGGCCGAGGATAAGGCAATGTGCCGTTCGCAGCCAGATTCCTCCACTCCGCTGCGCTCCGGTCGGAATGACAAAGTCGATTGCAGAGCCCCCAGGATCTACCTACAAACGTGAAGTGCGCTCGGCATTCGGGCCAAATGGAATGTACTTATCACGTCCGGGAGGTTAACATAGAATGAATCTTGCTCTCACACGGTCCGAAAGTTCTCCGGCTAATTTGCCCGGCATTGGTTGATATGACAACAGAGAAGGAATCGTGTAAAGGGTAGAGACATGAAAAGGCAGAGGGCGTTTACACTGATCGAGCTGCTGGTGGTCGTCGCGATCATTGCGCTGCTGATGGGGATTCTGATGCCGTCTCTGAAGAAGGCGCGCGACCAGGCGAAGGGCGTTGTCTGCGTGGCCCACATCAAAGGTCTCGGTGTGGCGCTCCACATGTACCTGGACGACTACGACAGGAAGACCCACACCGCGCCGAACCAGGGACTGTGGGACAATGCGTGGGAAGGTGGGTCTGTCATCGAAGACTATGGGCCGAACGACCCGTATGCGTACTGGGGTATTGCCTACGCACCCTACGCCAAGAACAAGAAGATCTTCCGTTGCCCCAGCACGATACGCAACGACGATTGGCCGGAAAACGGTTGGGGGGTTCTGTACCAGAGATACTTCAAGTACTGCTCGTATGGCCTGAACAGTTACGTTGCAGACAGCAAGATCGACCGCGCGTTCAAGAAGCACGATGAAGTCATCGTCTTCCAGGACCATATCGAGCAGAAGTTGGACAGCGTGAATTCCGATATGTTCTGCATCGGTTCCGGGGTCAGCATCAATCTGACACAGTGGCGTCCGGGCAGTTCGCTGGTCAGCACATACTGGCAGGGCCATGACACCGTCGGGGAGTGCTTCCGTCATTCCCGGTCGTCCAACACCTGCTGGCTGGACGGTCACGTCAGCGCGATCAAGGAGTCGACGGGGGAAGATGTCCCGACCTACTGGTATGATGGGAAGCGGACGGAAACGAGGATGTAAGCCACGGGCGCATCGGTTCATGAAAGGATCGTTTCGATGAAGAGGAGATGCCGCCGGGCCGGCGTGACGCTCTGGATCGTGTTTCTGTTTGTGTCAGGCTGCGGGAAGAAAGGCGATATCGGACAGAACGATGCCGGTCCTGCCCCCATCAGCGCCGAGCAGATCGCCGCGATTCGGAACAGTCTGGCACAGGGAATGAAGCCGATCGGCTTCGGCAATGTCAAGGCGTCGGACACAGGCAAGCAATGTCTCGTCGAGGCCCGGACGCCGGAGGGGGGCATTCGAATCGCACCGCCTCCGCCTCCGCTGGGCATGGTCCGAACTGTGGGGCAAGTCACCTTCTACGCAGGCGAGCTTGACGGCGTCTCGCCCGAGGGTCTGACCATTCGCAAAGCCTATCCGACGGCGGGCCACTTCAAGAAGGTGGAGATCCCCAAAGGCGACATTCAGTCGATCCACCTGGCCCCGTGACGCAATGTTGCACTCAAGTGCGGCTGTGGTATCATGCGAGACAACGCGCATTCATTCTGGAGACGATCATGAGCAGGACGTACCGTTGTGTCATCGTTTGGGTCTTTCTTCTTGTTGCAGCCGCCGGCGCACAGGTGAGCCGCTGGCAATTTGCCAAGGCGGATTTCAAGGATGGGGTTGTTAGCGACCGGATCGGCGGCGCTCACGGCCGGCTGGAAGGCCGGGCCCGCTTCTTCGCCGACTCCATCGGCGAATACCTCGAACTGGACGGCGCCTCCGGCGTCGTTCATCTGGGGCGCTATCCCGACGGTCCCCGTCTGCCCGTCGAGCGAATCAGCGTCGAGGCTGTCGCTCGCTTTCGGCAGTTCGGCGATTACATGGGCATCATCGGCGCGTTTCAGGACAATGGCGACTACGAGCGGGGCTGGGTGCTGGGCGCTCGGCGCGGGCGGCCCTTCTTCGCGGTGGCCAGCGAAGGCGCCAAGTCGCTGACCTATCTCCAGACAGCCAAGTCGGTCGAGGCCGGCAAGTGGTACCATCTCGTCGGGACGTACGACGGCAAGGTCCACAGGCTCTTCGTCAACGGCCAACTGGCGAACGAATCGACCGTCCAGCAAGGGAAGATTCTCTACCCCTCGCACGCCTGGTACACGATTGGGGCCTACCGCGACGACAACGAGTTCGACGGGATGATCGGCAGCTTGCGGATGGTCGCCGTCTACGACGAGGCCCTGGGGGCGGACCGGATCAGGTCGCGATTCGAGGAGGTAAGGGCCTCGACCGAACTGCCCGCCGAGGTCGCGGCGCCGTCGATCATCAGCGTGGGGCCGTATCTGCAATACGCGACGAAGACGGGCATCACGATCCTGTGGGAGACATCGCAGCAGGCCACCTCGGTGGTGGAGTTCGGCGAGCAGACGCCGCTGACGAATTCGGTCTCGGCCGCCGGCCAGCGCGATCTGCATGAGGTGCGGCTGGAGAACCTGAAGCCGCAGACCAACTACTTCTATCGCGTCGTCTCCGCCGGGCCGGACGGCGCCGAATCGATCAGCGACCTCTATACCTTCCAGACGGCTGTGGAGGATGGGTCGGCTTTCGCCTTCGCCGGCGTCAGCGACACGCAGAACAACCCGCCCATCTGGGGCCGAATCTCGCAGCTCGTCTTCAAAGAGCGTCCCCACTTCGTGATCCACGCCGGCGACATCGTGGGCAATGGATCGAGGAGGCACGAGTGGACAGACGAGTTCCTCAAGCCGGCGCACGAGCTGATGAGCCGCGTGCCGATTTTCGCCATCCTGGGCAATCACGACCAGGACGATGCGAATTACTACCGCTACATCAGCAATCCGGCCCCCGAGCACCGCTACAGCTTCACCTACGGGAACGCCCAGTTCTTCCTGATTGATACGAACCGCAGCGTGGCCCCCGACAGCGAGCAGTACAAGTGGCTCGAACAGGAGCTTGCCCGAAGCACCGCGACGTGGAAGTTCACTGTGCACCACCATCCGCCGTACACCTCCGACGAGAACGACTACGGAGACACCTGGAAAGGCAAATCCTCTCCACGGGGCGATCTGCGGTTGCGGCCTCTGATCGGTCTGTACGAGCGCGCCAGGGTGGATATCTGCTTCTTCGGCCACATCCACGACTACGAGCGGACCTGGCCCCTGCGAAACGACAAGGTCGATCGGAACGGCGGCGTCATCTATCTCCAGATCGGCGGCGCCGGTGGCGGGCTCGAGGACTATGCACCGACCCGCTCGTGGTTTACCGCCAAGGTTCGTCGCGACCATCATTTCGTGCTGGTCAATATCTTCGACAAGACGCTGCAGCTTCAGGCGATTGACCAGAACGGCGTCCTGTTCGACCAGGTCACGCTCCAGAAGTGATCTGGCGGCCTCGTCAGAGCCGCCCCCCGCTACAACTGGAATGACTTCCAGGGGTCTTCGACATCGATCTGGGCGGTGGTGGCGCGGGTCTGACGCGGCGTGGGCAGCGGTGTCATCGGCACCGTCAGGATCAGTGAGGTCCTGCCCGATCTTCGCCATTGCCACTTGTCGCGGGGCGGGATGACTTCGCCCTCCACGATCATGGTGCCGGCCATTGTTTTGAAGACGACCGGATCGGTCACCTGCATGGGGCCGGTTGATTGCGTCAGCGACAGCGTGAATATGACGCCCGCCGCGACGATCTTGTTGAAGTCAAATTCCCGCGTCACCCCGTTGTAGAGGACCACGTCGATCCAGGCGCCCTGCTCGTCTCGGCCTGTTTCCATCCGGATGGGCAGGTCATCGATCTGGGCGGCATGAACGACGTACTGCGCGCTGATGCGTCCTGACTGGAGCTCGATCGGATCGCCGATAGTCACCTGATCGGGCAGCTTCAGATCATGGACCGCTCCTTCGAATTGCAGTCGCATGCGCAGGTCGCGTGCCTGGATCGTGCCGTTGGCGATGCGGTCGAGTGAGATGTGGGTATCGCCGCGGTCGGTGGCGAAGATCACCGCGCCGAGCAGTTCGGGGCCGTCCTGGATGGTGAAAAGACTGGCGGACGCGTAGTCGTAGCCGTCGTGGAGGAAGCGGACGCGCATCGCAGCCGGTCCGGCCGGGGTGTTCCAGTAGGCCACGAGCGGCCGGCGCTGGTTCCACAGGTCGCCGCAGTTGATCGAGCCCAGTGTGAAGTCCGGGTGCAGATACGTCCGGCCGATCAGGTCGTGCTCGTCGGCCGGGTTCAGAACGAAGGTCTCGATCTCCTCTCGCGGTTCGGTGAGCAAGGCGAAGTAACCCAGAAGGTCGTCCGGGCAGGTCACGGGGATGCGATGGGCGTCGATGGATTCGTACGCCTCCGTCTCGGGCACGTAACTGGCCTTGCCGTTGGTCCCTCTCTGTATGAAGGCCAGGACGTCCGGACGCAGCAGCGTCGCATACGATCGGCTGTGCGGCCCGGCCCACTGTCTCGTCCGGGCATGAAAGCGCCGGGCCAGATGGTGCCAGGCGAAGGCGTTCAGTTCCTCCGCGCGCCGCTTCGATTCGCTGTCCTTGACATGCGAGAGGATGCGAGTCAGCTCGTTGATGGCGACGACCGTATAGGTGGGGCTGTTGTATTCGCTGAACGAGCCCTTCTGTTCGGTATAGTCACAAAACTGTTGCAGGCGGTTCTTGCCGTAATCGAGCAGTTCGGCGTCCTTGAATTGTTCCCCTGCAATCAGAGTGACGTAGGTGCCCATGATGGCGATATTGGTGTAGCCCGGTCCGACGTTGCGCCGCTTGATGGAGCGAGCGGCGTGCAGGATCGACTGCCGCACCTTCACCTGCAACTCCTTGGGCAATCGGTCCATGTGATCGATGGCGACCTGGAGCAACTGCGTTCCGCAGAAATCGGCCCAGTTCCAGTCGGGCGGCGACATCTGACGGAGAGGCTCTTCGAGAAACCACGACCAGATGCCATAGGTCCGACTGGCGGGGTCCTGGTCCTGAAGGTCGATGACGCGGTCGAGGATCTTCTCCGCCCGCTCCAGACGATTGGGGTCGCCCGAGTCGAGCAGGGCCACCGCATAGACGAGGGAGTCGCGGGTGCGATGGACCGTGCCGGAATCGAGCGTCGTGTGGTAGCCCGGCGAGGAGAAGGGCGCCGCCAGCATCTTCTCGGCCTCGTCATAACCGGCGTCCTGCCTGGCCAAGGCCTTGAGAAACCCCTCCCGACGAGCCGATGTCGGGAAGAAATCGGCGCCAAAACACGATGGGCAGTACGTTATGACCAACAACCCGATCCACGCGATCTGTCGGCGACCTATCATGCAGGCGGCTCCTTCTGCTGGTGCACAAGATGTTCCCCACTGGCGGCATGATACGCCACATCGCCCCGGATATCCACCCCCTCTGCGGGCTTGTCGTTCTGTGGTTGGGAGCCCTGTTTCGGCAGCGTGAAGAAGAATGTGCTTCCCTTGCCGACCTCGGAGGTGAGCCAGACCCTGCCGCCGTAGTATTCCACGATCTTCCGGACCAGAGTCAGCCCGATCCCGGTACTCTCAAATCCGTCGTGCGGCGTGAGCGTCTGGAAGATCTGGAAGATCTTGTCGAAGTGCCTCTGTTCGATTCCCGGTCCGTTGTCGCTGACGCTGAAGGTCCACGCGTCGCTGTCCTCGGTGCACGCCACCGCAACTTGCCCGACCGGCTTGTCCATGTACTTGACGGCGTTGGTCAATAGGTTCTGGAAGACCTGGGTGATGCGCGTGGTCCCGCACTGGATCACGGGCAGTCGGCTGTCCATGCGGATGGTGACGTGCTCGGGCGGCGCGATGGTGTCGATGATCGTGGGAAGCAGGGCGTTGAGATCCACCGTTACGACATCTTCTTTGATGCGTCCGATGCGGGAGTACTGAAGGACTCCTTCGATCAGGTCGTGCATTCTCTCGGCCCGGCCCTGGAGAAGATGGAGCTTCTCCCTGGCATCGGCATCGAGTTTCTCGCCACAGTCGGCGCAGAGCCACTCGCTGAGCATCTTGATGCCCCGCAACGGCGCCTTCAGATCGTGGGAGACGATGTGAGCGAAGTCCATGAGTTCCCGGTTCTTCTCCTCCAACTGGTCGAAGAGGATCCTCTGTTCTTGTTGGGCGTTCTTTCGCTCGGCGATCTCTCGGCGAAGTTGCCCGTTGGCCACGATCAGCGCTCGTTCATGCATCTGGATCTGCTGGAGCATGGTATTGAACGCTTCGACCAGCGTGCCGATCGTCCCATCGGAGACCTGCGAGGCGCGGACCGAGTAGTCCTTGCGTTTCGAGACGCTCCGAGCTACCTCGGTCAGACTCGCGATCGGCCGGGCGATGTGCCGCGCCAGCAGCAGGCCGCCCAGAAGGGTGATGACGGCCACCCCGATGGAGAAGGCCAGGAGGACCGCGCGCAGGCGGGCGATCGGTGCGAAGATCTCCCGGCGGTCGTACCCCATCCGCAGCGTCCAGCGCAGGCCCTCGAAGTTTCGATGTCCTCTCGACGGCGCGCCAACCATGAAGGCGACCGTGCCGTCCTCGGCGCGGGCCATGCCGTGCAGGGGAGCCGGGGATGCGGTGTACGGCACCGCCAGAGGACCGGCGTGATAGAGCGTCTGTCCCGTGGGCGAGAGCAGGTCGAGCGTGGTGCTGCGGTGCTCGGAGGCGTCCCTGACGTTGGTGATGATGCCGACGACCTCCTCGACGTTC
>LVBB01000159.1 GCA_001603075.1 Phycisphaerales bacterium Planc_01
TCGCCTCGTACCTCGTCACGCGTCGTACGTATTCCGTGAAGCGTGAAGCGTCAGTCAAGCGTAGGGTGTGCACCGCACACCGCATTCCGTCGCGCCTCGTGCGTCGTGCGGGGTGCGCATTGCGTCAATCGCGGCCCCTCCAGCCTCCGGCCGGCCGTCCCGCCGTAGAAGCGTGGGAGCGTAGATGCGTAGGGTGTGCACGGCACACCGGTTTCTTTGCCGGCGGTGGGATGGTGTGCGGTGCACACCCTACGGCTTCTACGAAGCGGCGCTAATCCTTGCACACGCGGAGAATCCCCGGAAAGATGCGGCGGGCTTCCACCTGCAACAGAGCGTCGAGAAGTCCTCGAAGGCGTGGCTGGCTCTCAGGGGGATCGACTATCCGAGAACCCACGACCTTAACGTCCTTCTCGGACTGCTCGAAGATCAGGACGAAGAAATCGGGCCGTACTGGCCGCTGCTGGAGTTGAACCCCTTTGCTGTTCAGCCGTAGGATGGGCTTTAGCCCATGCGGAACGGGGCCGAGTGTCAAGTCGCAAGTGTGAAGTGTGAAGCGTAGATCGGCGCGCGTTGTGCCCTCCGGTCTCCCGCCCGCCGTAACGTGGGATTCGAGCGACGAGCGACCAGCGACGCGCCCTCCGGTCTCCCGCATCAACGCTTCTACGCATCTACCCATCTACGCTTCTACCGGCCCCCGGCCGCACTTTTCCCTTGCCCCGCCCCCATTCCTCACCGACAATGCGCCCAACGAGCCTGGGCCGCAGAATGCGCCCCGGGGTGCAGCGAGGACAAGAGACGTGCGAAACCGAAAACCCGCAACGATGCGACGAGACAGCGCGAAGACGAGGCAACTGTGCCCGTCGGATTCCAAGCCGTTAGATTGTATTTTAAGGGCTGACCCCAAGATAGCCAAGATAGCCCAAGGAGGTGACATATGAACAGAATCGTCGCTGTGATGTTCGGTTTGGTTCTGGCGGCTCCCTTGGGTGCAGAAGATCAGCACGGCTGCGTCCCTTTGCCTCCTCTGGAACCGTTTGAAGCCAAGGACCAGCCCACTCCCTGTGTTGTCGGGGACCGGACATGGCACACACCGTGGGGCTATGATAAGCCTGAGAACTCCGAGCGCATGTACCCTCTCGTCGTCTTCGGACGTCATAACGAAGCCAGCGAGTTTTTCACGATCGACATACGGAAACGCTATCCGGCCTTCTACGTGTCCTACATCGAGAGCAGCGAAGAGGCCGGCGCCGCCTTGTCCGATCTCATCGACGTCTGCATGAAGGACCACCATTTTCGCATCGACACGCGACGCATTTACCTGACGGGATGGTCAGCCGGCGGTTCAGGCTCCTTCAAATTGGTCAGAGGATTTCTCCGCAAGGGCAAGTATTTCGCCGCAATCAACAGGATCGCAGGACAATCCGAGAGCATTCTCGCAGAACAGGCCGTTGAGAAGACGGCGATCTGGGTGCACATCGGACTCCTTGATACGCCTCTTCGCGTGCAGGTGTCACGGGACCTGTATGCCCATCTCAAGGATCATCCCGGCAACGCCTCAGCCGTGGAGACGACCGTCAACGACACGATCCGACATGGGGACGTCGACGTTGCCCGCCATACCAGGATTCTGACCAAGAATGGGGTGGAGATTGTCCGCTATACGGAATACCCCACGGAACCTCATGCGGCCTTGGCAGGCTACTCGGATCCCTACTTGTACGAATGGCTCTTCACGCGAGCAATTGGCCCGGCGAAGCCGTAAGACAGGTCTTGTCGCTGCATGAAGAACCCTATTTCACGCCGGGACGCTGCTGCGGAAATTCGTTTATGGCCCGGGGACCGACGAGCCGATATGCCTGATAGAGGTGGCGAACGTCAAGGAGTCCCCAGGATAGCTTGGTCATCTCTATTTGTCTTGACGTTGCATTGAGTAGGGCGTCCCCAGAATGCAAGCGTGCTAACGCGGCAACTCCGCGGCTGGTCCGATCGTCTCGAGCACGTAGTCGCAGTCGGGGTTGTCCCCTTTGCGGAGTTCCCTGCAGGTGCCGAAGAGAACATATCCATCAACCGTGATCCGAACCTGCCTCAGATAGTCGGGCGAAGTGTCCAACGCGACGGTGAACGTGGGGAGTTTCATCGAGTACCTTCCCTCGGAATCGGTCTGCGTGCTCAGGTCATACCTGAGGGTATCGCCCGGCGCATTGGGCAGGCAATACTCGACCTTCGCACCGGCTATCGCGTTGCCGTTCGCGTCCGTCACTTTTCCGCTGACGAACGCCCGGAACGTGTGCAATTCGTTCATATGTCCGATGCCCACCAGCAGCAGGACGAATAGAAGCGCTACAAATATCCCAATCGCCTTTACGACGATCTTGCCCAAGGTCTTCGCCTCCCGCGCCACACGCCGGGGCTCTCCGACTCGCGTACGCATCGGCTCGTTCGGAGTCTTTCCATTCGGACAACCCGCCTCGAACGCCGATTCGTGTGTCATCGTCCTCGGCGGCGGACCGGGAATAGCATAGTAGAACCGGTGAGCACGAACAAGAAAAAAGCAGAAGGGACGCATTCTTGCCATATGGGAATTGACGGTCGCGAATCCTGAGGCGGGGGGGGATGGTGTGCGGTGCACACCCTACGATTCTGACTACGCGCGACGCACGACGCGCGACGCAAGTCGGAGGTTTCGCATAGGCGTGAGGGGGGATGGTGTGCGGTGCACACCCTACGAGAGTTCCGCATGGGCTCAAGCCCATCCTGCGGCGCTGCGAATCGCAGGTAGCGCGTTGCGACTTTCTCCCGGCGGGTACGGGCGCATGCGTGACGCTCCTGCCCGCGGGCAGGTCCAACGGCGGTGGGCCACTCCGATCTCGTGCCTTCTCACACGGCCCGCCCGAGTCTCTTTGTCGGCGGTGGGATGGTGTGCGGGGCACCGCCTATGCGACTTCCTTTGTGACGGAGCCTACTTGGCGTTGTATTCGTCTCTCGTGATTTCGACGAACCCGCCGAAGTTGTCCAGGCGGACGACATCGCGCGAACGCATGTTGAAGTAGAACTCGAGCGTCTTGCCTTCGACCATGTCTGCGCGGTTCACGCTCAGGGTCGATGGTTTCTTCATGTCCGGGATATCGTTGCCATCCAGATCCACTGCTTTGATGTAAATGGCGAAGCTTCGACCCATCATGAAGTCGGCGACGTTGACGCCGTCGCCGGTGAGATCCTGTGTCAGCGTGAGCGTGGTCTTCGTTCGGAGCAGATTGAGGGTGTCGGGTCCTCTGTTGAAGTCAACGATCGTCAAATCGCCAAAGGCGTACGGCCTGCCTTCGAGCGGCTTGAGGGGAATGGTCTGCCCCGCGAGATTTGTGCTGACGTACGCCGAGATCTTCTCGTCCCACAGCCGGGCTTTTTCCAGCGTTTGCAGGCGGAACGCTTCGCCTTTCTCGAGGTCGGTGGCCAGAAGCTGTCGAAGCTCCTGTTTCAATTGTGTCGCTTCTTCGACGCTCGCCCGCTCGAGCTGGGGCAGGTTCTTCACGTAGGGATTGGACGGGCCGGACGTGGCCGCCGCCTTCGGACCGACCGCTGCCTCCGGGCCGGCCGTCGTCTCGTCGGGGTCGTCGCCGTTGCCGCAGCCTGCCAGTGACATCGCCATGCACGACAGGGCCGCACACCAGAGGATTCGATGGATGGTACTCATGTCAACGCCTCCTTTGTGGATAGAATGAAACCGGACCTGCCACAGGCGCATCGGCCTTCGTGGCGGCTCCCACATTCCGCAGCAGGACCATCTCCCGACGGGTCTGACCGCACGTCTTGACTGAAAGTCATCGTAACGGTTCATCGTCCGGACGTCAATGGAATTTTGGGGGCATTTTGCCGGAAAATAGCGGGGGGCCGGCCGGGGCCGCTGTAATTAAGGAATTTGTGTGTCTGGTTTATTCCTCATTCGAGGACGACGGTCTTGGGCGAGGCCATCAGCTCGTGCCCGTTGCGGTTGCCGACGACGTTGTAGGGGGGATGGTGTGCGGTGCACACCCTACGACTCTGACTACGCGCGACGCACGACGCGCGACGCAAGGGGGGATGGTGTGCGGTGCACACCCTACGAGAGTTCCGCATGGGCTCAAGCCCATCCTACAGTGCTGAGAACTGCTAACGGCGAACCGGGCGTGGTCGCGTCGGTCTTGACAGGGGGTGGGACGGGGGCTATGGTGGGGGCTTGATTTCCATGTGGTTTTGTTTGTCGGTAGGGGTAACGGGATGGTTGAGGCGAGTGTTTTGTGTCGGGTGGTGTGTGCGGGGGTTCTGTGCGGGCTGTGGGTCGGTGCGGCGGGGGCGGTCGAGCCGGGGACGCCGGTCGAGTGCAACGACGTGGTCATCTATCCCGAGCGATGGGCCGAGTCCAAGACCTCGACGATGCTCTTTCCGTGGCACGGCGAGGAGGTGGTGTTCCTGACGACGCGGGAGGATGTGGACCGCGAGGTGATGGCCCGGCTGCTTTCGCGGCTGGATGGGGGCTGGCGGCTTTATGCCGAGCTGACCGGCCGGCAGCCGGGGCGGCACAAACACCTCGACGGCAAGCCCACGATGATCGCGGTGCCGAACGCCGAGTTCACCTGCGGCTTCGGCTGCGGGTACATCGGTGTCACGGGGATCGAGTACGGCGGCTTCTACGACGAAGACGTCGCGCTGCTGCGGTCGAATCCCAACGCGATGCCGCACTATTACTTCTACGAGATGGGGCGCAACTTCTACGTCTTCGAGGACCGTCACTCGCTGTTCATCACCGGCTACGCGGTATTCATGCGATACGTCTGCATGGACCTGCTGCGGTGCGAGGACCCGGACATCGAGACGCGGCGCGGGATCGAGGCGGCCGAGAAGCGGTTCGCCGAATCCGAGATGAGCTTTCTCGAAGGGTTCACGACTGTGGCGGGTCTCGATGAGAAGGCGCCGCGGCTTCGGGACGAGCAGGGTGAGCCGGTCGGGCCGTCGGACCAGCCGGTGATGTACGCCTCGGCCATGCTCAGGCTGTATCGTCAGTGCGGCGGCGAGCTCTGGCTGAAGCGCTTCTTCGCCCAACTGCTGAGCTGTCCGGCGGTCGAGCCGATCGACAAGGAAGCGGCCATGCGTCAATGCGTGAGCTGGCTGGTCTCGGCGTCGTGTGCGGCCCGCAAGGACCTCTCGCCGGTCTTCG
Source organism: Phycisphaerales bacterium Planc_01 (assembly GCA_001603075.1). GTDB lineage: Bacteria > Planctomycetota > Phycisphaerae > Sedimentisphaerales > Anaerobacaceae > Anaerobaca. The sequence goes on from LVBB01000159.1 coordinate 5,192, forward strand.
CCGACCGCTGGCGGATGCCGCTGTCGCCCGCGATGCGCCGGGCCCTGGCCGCCATCGACTGGACCGAGACGAATCTTGCCGCCGGCGAGATTCTGCGGGACCTGCCGAGTCACTCGCCTCAGGAACCTTCGGCGCCGTAGGGGGTTGTCGGTTCCCGGTTCAGAGTCTCCGAGACATGAGCGACGCAGGTCGGAGGGGGATGGTGTGCGGGGCACACCCTACGACCCCACGCGACGCATTCAGATGCGAGGGTCAGACCGGTCCCATGCCGGAGCGAGAGATGTAGGTCTCGCCGAGGTCCTGCTCGTCTCGCTTCCTGGCCAGGCTTCCGATGCGCCAGGTCCAGTTGCCATCCCATCCCTGATCGCGGGCCTGCTTGCACACTTCAATGGCCTTGCGATACGAGCCCTCCTGTTCGAGGAGAACGGCCAGCGTCAGGTAGCCCAGGTGGGCGGGCAGCGACTCCTGCGGGCGCAGACCGTGGAAGGCCTGGGCCGCCGCCTCTGCGATGGCGACCTGCTTGTGGCAGGCGCCGAAGATCAGGTTCAGGGCATCGGGGAAGTGGTCTCGGCACTTGCTGTGCAGGCGAATCATCTCCTGGTAGACCAGGTGCAGGCCGATCACGTCGTCCTCGGCTCGGGCCCTTTCTTCGGCCTTGAGGAGGACTTTGGACGCCATTTGTCTGTCCTGCGGCAGGTCTTTCAGACAGGCGGCCAGAGCGGTCAGCAGAACGGCGGCACTGTGGTAGTTCGACGGACCTCGGCCGGTGGTCAGCGGCTTGGCGCCGGCGGCCAGGCCGGAAGGATGGAAACTCGCCTCAATGTGGTCCCGCTCGGTTCTGGTGAAGGCGGACGACCACCAGCCGCCCAGGCCGAAGTAGCCCAGCTCTCCCTCTGTTTCGCTGCATTTGTGCCGAAGACGCCTGATGAGGTCCGTAGCGGCAGCCATCTGTTTTGCCCGTTCTCTACTGGTGTGTGTGAGCGAACCGACACCCATCCATCCAGGAAACCGTCCATCCAAAGTCTACGAAACGAAAGGCCAGGTGCGAACTCGGACCGGCCGCAACCTGCGAGAATCTCTCCGGGGGATGGTGTGCGGGGCACACCCTACGAGGTTCCGCATGGGCTGAAGCCCATCCTACGGCGCTTTCACGAGATACGAGCCCGGCCGGCGGCGGCGTGGTATAATGGGCCGATGGGCAAGAGCGTCAATCCAATCGATCGATTTCTGCCGACGACGGCCGAGGAGCTGCGTCGTCGCGGGTGGGACCAGGCGGACGTCATCCTCGTGACGGGCGACGCGTATGTGGACCATCCATCGTTCGGCGCCGCGTTGATCGGGCGGTGGCTGGAGAAGTGGGGCTTTCGCGTGGCGATTCTGGCCCAGCCGGACTGGCGGAGCGTCGAGCCATTCCGGGCCTTGGGCCGGCCGCGATTGTTCTGGGGGATCACCAGCGGCTGCATCGATTCGCGGCTGAATGATTATGCGTCGCTGGGCCACCGACGCCGGCAGGATGTGTACAGTCCCGGCGGGGCAACGGGCCTTCGGCCGGGCCGGCCGCTGTTGGTCTATGCCGCCCGCGCCCGCGAGGCGTATCGCGACGTGCCCATCGTGCTCGGCGGGCTCGAAGCGAGCCTGAGGCGTCTGGTCCACTACGACTACATCGAGGACCGACTCAAGCGGTCGGTCCTGGTCGATGCCAAGGCGGACCTTCTGATCCACGGCATGGGCGAGCGGTCGGTGGCCGAGGTCGCCAGGCGTCTGGACGCCGGCCGGTCGATCGGCGAGCTGACCGACATCCCCGGTACGGCCTACATCGCCCACAAAGGGGTCGCCGTCCCCGACGATGCGGTGCACCTGGCCTCGCTGTCGCAGCAGGGCGAGGATGCTTCGCTGTTCATGGCGACGCATCAGCGGTATCAGTCGCAGGCCCATCCGGCGGGTCGGCCGGTGGTGCAGGAGCAGGACCCCGGGACGCTGGTGGTGATGCCGGCGGCCGAGCCGCTGAGCGGCGAGGAACTGGACGGCCTCTACGATCTGCCCTTCGCCAGGGCGTGGCATCCTCGTTACGACCGCGACGGCGGCGTGCCGGCGCTGACGCCGGTGCAGTTCTCGATCACGACACATCGCGGCTGTTTTGGCGGCTGCTCGTTCTGCTCGATCGGGGCCCACCAGGGCCGGCAGATTCGCTCGCGTTCGTTGGACTCGCTTCTGGCGGAGGCGGACCGGCTTCGTCTGCATCCGGAGTTTCGCGGGACGATCGAGGACCTCGGCGGGCCGTCGGCGAACATGTACGGCATGGAAAACCAAGGGTGTCCGGTACCTTTTTTCGACCAGCGATCGGAAGGGGAACCGAAAAAAGGTACCGGACACCTTTCCTGTGGGCTGGTCAGTTGCCTGTTTCCCAGGCCTTGCGGGCGGGGCGGGTTCGACCATGGTCCGATGCTCGCGATGATGGAGGCCTTCGTCCGCTGGCGCGATCGCGGATCGAAACGGACGAACGTCTTCGTCGCGTCCGGCATTCGTCACGACCTGGCCCTCCAGAGCCGCGACTATCTCGACATGCTCGTTCGTCACTTCGTCGGCGGGCATCTGAAGGTCGCGCCGGAGCACTATTGTCCGGGCGTGCTGGATCGGATGGGCAAGCCACACTTCGAGGTGTTTGAGGAGTTCGAGCGGCGGTTCGCCGAGACGTGCCGGCGGGTGGGCAAGGAGGCGTATCTCGTGCCGTACTTCATCAGCGCCCATCCGGCGTGCCGGCCCGAAGACGCCCTGAAGCTGACCGAGTATCTCCTGTCCCGCTCGTGGCGGCCGAGGCAGGTCCAGGACTTCGTGCCGATCCCGCTGACACTTGCGACGGCGATGTACGTCTCGGGCTCCGACGCAGCGGGACAGAAGATCCACGTCCCGACCTCGCGCAAAGAGAAGCGTCTCCAGGCGGCGCTGATGCACTACTACCAGAGCGAGAACCGAACGATTCTCGCCGAGTTTCTGCGCGAGCGAAAGCGTCCCGACCTGCTGGCCAAGATCGACCGCCTTGGCAGCCCCAAACCCCGCCGCAAGAAGTGATGGGGCGGGTCCGTTGACGAGTCGGATCAGCGGACGAACGTGTCGAAGACGCGAACCGATTTCCAGTTCGCCTTGTTCTCGTCGATGAACCTCTGGTGGTCGGGTGCGCTCTGGTAGAGATCGTGGTCGTGCTTGCTCTGGAAGATGATGTGCAGGCTCACGTCCCAGTCGCGGATGTTGACTTCGCGGGCGTGTGCGGCGACGACCTCGCCGGCGGCGAATGCCATGATGCCGGGCTCGCCGCTGAGGTACCTGTAACAGTCGGCGATCAGCCTGGCCCGCGCCGCTTCCGACGGGTCGTTCAGAGCGAAGTAGACGTTGTGCGCCAGGGCCGGCGGCTTCAGTTCACAGCGAGCCGGCGAATGGGCGCAGCCGCCGGTGGCGAGGACGATCCCGAGTACAACAAGCATGACGCAGTACTTCATGGCAGCCTCCCAAGAGTTTTTCCGCATGATAGAGACGGCAGCGTTGAAACGCAAGCTCGCGACGCCTCGATCGGCAAAAGGGGGCATTACGTGTTTGCGGGGGGCAGTCGCACGCGTCTCGATGGCAGAGTGCCGCGGGGGCGACGCATGCGTCGCCCCTGCCACTG
>LVBB01000160.1:0-2233 GCA_001603075.1 Phycisphaerales bacterium Planc_01
GTTCTCCGTCAGACCGCTGAAGGCCGAGGTTTCGAGGCCGAGGCAGCGCGCGTTGAAGAGGTTCCAGATCTGGAGCATCACGAAGACGCAGAAGAAAACGGTCAGCTCGTACGGAGAGACGCCGCCGCCCCGGATCAGCAGCAGCATGGAGGCGAGGACGGCCACGAAGAAGATTCCGTAGCCGAAGATCCCTCTGGCCATCCCCGGCGTGACGATGAAGGCCTCAGGGTTCCTCGGCCCGTTCTTCATCACCTCGGCGTGCGGCGGCTCCGTCGCCAGGGCGAGCGCCGCGAAGGTGTCCATGATCAGGTTGACCCAGAGCATCTGGATCACCGTCAGGGGCAGCTCGATTCCGACCACGGGGCCGAGCAGCACGATCAGGAGCGCCGTCACGTTCACCGTGAGCTGGAAGAGCAGGAAGCGCTGGATATTCTGGTAGAGCGCCCTCCCCCACAGAATCGCGTTCACGATGCCGGCGAACGAGTCGTCGAGCAGCACGATGTCGCTCGCCTCCTTCGCCACGGCGGTTCCGCGCTTCCCCATCGAGAGACCGACGTTCGCATGGTTCAACGCCGGGGCGTCGTTCGTCCCGTCGCCCGTGACCGCGACGACCTCCCCCTTCTCCTGAAGCGCCTTCACCAGCTTCAGCTTGTGCGAGGGCCGCGCCCGCGAGAGGACTTTCAGCTCGTCGAGCAGCCGCGCCCGCTTCTCCGGAGCGTCGACCATCGACTCGAACTCGTCCCCCGTGAGCATAGCGAACTCCGCCTCCGGGCCGTCGCCGACCAGCCCGATCTGACGGCCGATCTCGCGCGCCGTCTCCCGGTTGTCGCCGGTGACGATCTTCACGGCGATGCCCGCCCCCGCGCAGGCGCGGATGGCGTCGGGGACGTCGTCGCGCACCGGGTCCGCGATTGCGGCGAAGCCGAGCCACGTCAGCCCGTTCATCATCTCTTCGACGGACGCTTCCTCCCTCTCGGAAATCCCGCGCCGGAAGGCGAAGCCGAGGGCCCGCATCCCGCGCGCCTGGAAGGAGCGTATGGAGGCGAGAATCTCCTCCTTCACCCCGTCCGCCAGCGCCTCTTCGCCGGATTTCGAGAGGATCGAGCCGCACTTTTCGAGCAGTATCTCGGGCGCGCCCTTCGCGTGGAGCACGAGTCCGCCGTCGCGTCCGCGTCCGAAGGTAGCCATGTACTTGCGCTCGGTGGAGAAGGTGAGCTGGTCCAGCACGTCGAACGAGTCGCGCAGCGCCTTGTAGTCCTCCCCCCGCCCGTCGAGCCAGAGCAGCAGCGCTCCCTCCGTCGGGTTCCCCAGCGCTTCCGTCTCCCCGCCCGACTTCGAGAGGTTCGCCGTCGAGTTCGCCGCAATCGCCTCGTGGAGCAGCTCCGGAGAGGCGGTCAGCGAGCGATGGTCTCGCAGGCGTGCATCTTGCGCACCAGATTGTTCGAGGCCGTCATCTTCCGCATGCTGTACGCTAGCGAGAGCGTGACGCTCATCGCCAGCCCCTCGGGGACGGCGACCACGATCAGCGTGATGGAGATCATGAAGAACTGGAGAAAGCGCCTCCCGGCGTCCGCGTCCAGAAAATCGACAGGAGACGAGGGGAGCGCGCCCAGCCCCCACGCCGCGCCCGAAGCGAGCGCGAAAAAGGCGCAGCCGTAGAGCAGCGGCTTCAGCCATGCCGCAAGCCCCTCCCGTTGCAGCCACTCAGGACGCGTTCGCGGACGGCCCGTGACGTCGAAGAAGTCGTAGATGATCGGCAGCCAGACGCGGACCAGCGCGGCGAGCACCGAGACGATCAGGATCGATGTGAAGATCCACTGCCCCCGCTCCATGACGATCTCGCCTGCGAGCGCGGCATGGACGCTCAGCGCGACGAAGAGCAGCGCCGCGACGCCGAACCCGACGACGCCGATCACCTTGCTCAGTCCGTCGAGCTGGCGGCTCAGCGGCGTGCGCTCCTCGGAGACCGCCGAAGCCTCCCTGGCCGTCTTTCCGATCTCCGTGGCGTCGCCGACGCTCTCTATACAAAAAATCCCGTGCCCGTCCTGCACCATCGTTCCCCGGTAGACGCGGTGCGGCGGGTAGGTGGCCTCCTTCCGTTTTTCCGCGCCCCTCGGGTCGTCCTCGCCGAACTTGGAGACGGCCTTCGACTCCCCGGTGAGCGTCGATTCGTCGACCTGCAAGGCGACGGCCTCCTCGACGACGGCGTCGGCGGGAACCTCCTCCCCCGTCT
>LVBB01000160.1:2243-4994 GCA_001603075.1 Phycisphaerales bacterium Planc_01
CTCCTTCCCCGCCTTGTACTCGTTGACGAAGGCCATGGTGGTGGCGAGGAAGATCGCCACCACGATACCCACAGCCTCCACATACTCGTTGTGCGCGAGCCCGACCAAAAACGCGATGCCCGCCGCGATCAGCAGAATCCTGATCACCGGATCGTCGTACTTCTCCAGGTACAGCTTCCACCAAGGCTCCCGCACCGGCGGCGTAAGCACGTTTTCGCCGTGCGCTCTCCTGCTCTTCAGAACCTCCTGCGAGGTCAGACCTTTGAACTGTTTCTGCATACCGCACCTCCGATTATCCACGCGGACGGTCGACGAGGGCCGTCTTCCCGGATTCCTGCGCAACTGCTCCATTATACGCTTTCAGGGCGTGCTATACTTTCAGCGCGGACGCGCCCCGCAGCGGGACGTCCGCGCTGAAAAGCCAAGTACAGGAGGAGTTACGATGGAGGAACAGAAAGAGCCGGGCACGTTCATCCCCGTGCGCACCGACGACCTCGTGCGGGCTCTGTGCGAAGAGAGAACGCTCTCCGGGGAAGAGCGGGAGAAGTTCAAAAAAGTAGCGGCGCTCGTCGAGGCGCTCTATCACAACGACTTTCACCACGCGCTCAAAGAGGCGCGGGGAGCCTACCACTTCTTCAACCCGGACGCCGACACGCTGAAGCGCTACGCGCCGGACACCGACGCCGACAAGAAGTTCGACGCGATGGTAGCTGCGCTCGAAAAAATCCTCGTCGCGGCGAACTACAGGGAGTTCCCCCTCGACGAACTCGACGCGCTGATGACGCAGGCCGCCCCCGAGGGGCTCGACGTGCGGGTCGACCTCGGCGGATACGACAAGATCATGATCTACCGCAGGGGGTCGAAGCGGGCTCCGAAGACGAAGCCCCCGCTCTCCCGGCTGGGTCTTTTCCGGGAGAAGGCGGCGACGCCGGAGACAGAAGAGATCGTCCAGCGCCTTCTGATCCTGATCAAGCTGAAGAGCGGCGAGGATATGGAGCGATTCTCCAACTCCTTCATCGAAACCGCCGGCGAGACCGAGCGCCGGCGCGCGCGCCGCATGGCCGGAGAGGCCGTCTTCGGCAAGAAGCGGGCGAGACGGCCCGGCGCCGCCTCTGGGGCGCCCGCCATCTTCCTGAAGGTCTTCAAGAACGTGCCCGTCTCCGCGCTGGAGACGCTCTTCCCGGACGTGACCGTCCGGATGACGCTGCTGGACAAGGGGTTGATCCTCCTCCCCCTGCTCGGCGGGCTGCTCGGCGTGGTGAACCGCGTCGTTCCCGCGTTGCTCGTCATCGGCACGATCATCGCCGCGCTGCTCGCCGGGCGCGCGGTCGACTGGGGGGAGTTCCGGAACCATCTTTTCCCCATTCTCACCGCGTTCTCCGTCGTCGGCGTGATCGCCTTCAAGGTCTTCTCCAGGTACAGAATCACGAAGGAGAAACACCAGGCGAAGCTGATGAAGACGCTCTACTTCCACAACCTCGACAACAACGCCGGGGTCTTCGACTTCCTCGTGCAGGAGGCCGAGGAGGAGGAGTGCAAGGAGGCGCTGCTGGCCTACTACTTCCTGTTGACCGAACGGAACGCGAACGGAGAGCCGTTCACCGAAGAAGAGCTGGACCGGCGCATAGAGCAGTGGATGGAGGAACGCTTCGGCATGACGCTCGACTTCGAGGTGGACGACGCCCTCCGCAAGCTGGAGGAGAAGAAGCTCCTCCTAAAGGACGGCGACCGCTATCTCGTGCCGCCGATCGACGAGACGCTGATCAAGCTCGACTCGCTGTGGGACGGCGTTTTTGCATACAGCAACGAAAAATAGACAGAGCGAAATATCGCCCTGCTGCGAACTCCAACCGCTGGAGGATCATTCGGGCACACTAGAGAGGCACAGGACGTCATACTCCTCCATCCTCTTCTCGTCGATCGCCACGACATCCAGCATACCTCGCGCCGTTTCGTGCACTTCCTCAAGAATACGACCGCTCATTTTCTCCCGCCTTTCTTTCGATTTACGTACACAGAGATCAACCGAGGCCAACAAGAGCATTCTTACACCCGGAGATGATAGAAAGTCAAAGAAAGAACCATGCGAAAAGGAAATTTCTCGTTACGTTGGAGTGCATTCTATGGACTTCACCCCAAAGGGGGCATCGAATGATACAATACAATTCCAACGTATTTGGAGGAGATGAAAGAATGTCGGCAGGCGGAACTCGGAATCAACAAGAGCCTAAGAACCTTGAAAGCCACCGGGCGCGCCTTCGCGAGCGTTTTTTGAAGTCCGGGCTCGAGGGTTTCGCCGAGTACAAGGTCGTGGAGCTTCTATCGACGCTCGCTATTCCGCGTTCCGACGTGAAGACTCGGGCCAAAAAGATGATAGAGAAATTCGGAACGCTTCGCAATATCCTTGACGCTCCTGTGGACGAACTTCGAGAGGTCCCCGGCATCGGCGAAGTAGCCCCCGTATCGCTCAAGATCATCCGGGCCGCAGCCGCGCTCTACCTGCAGCAGGTCGGGCAATTCAACCGAACTTTAATTTCTTTTCCAACACTCGAAGAACTTCGTCTAGCCGAGAATCTCTTCGGAGAGGTAAATACCTGATGCGCCATCTCCGCATTTTCATCAGCAGCGTCCAAAGGGAATTCGCGGAAGAGAGAAAAGCGCTCCGAGACTATCTGCGCGGCGATGCCCTGATGCGCCGTTTTCTCGAACCGTTTCTGTTCGAGGATGTTCCCGCTTCGGACCGTCGTGCCG
>LVBB01000161.1 GCA_001603075.1 Phycisphaerales bacterium Planc_01
CGACTTCCCGAACTCCTTGAACTTCGCATCCGGAACAGCCGGCAGCAGACCGTTCGATGCGTCGGCAAGCGCCTCGAACACGGCGACGACCTTCCACGCGCCCCCGGCCTTGTGCACGTAGCCGACACGGTCGTGGCCGACCGCCCACATGTAGTCCGGATCGGTGGAGGCGAGCGTGATGATGTTCACCGGTCCGCCGTAGGAGATCGGCTGGTTCGTCGGATCGATGTGATACGTGCCGCGCGGTGGACCGTAGGGTGTGGAGTCGCTCTGGGAGGAGTCGAAGTGGGTGATGCCGTACAGCGGCGAGGAGAGAAACGGATTCGGAGCGGGCGCGCTCGCCGCGGCGACGGAAGGCGCGAACGCCAGAAGCACGAGAAGAGAGAATACGACCAGGCAGGTAGACGAAGTTTTTTTTCGATTCAAAAACTGGTGCATTTTTTCAACCCCCTTATTCAATAATCTCTGAACGCTTTCCATCCAAGGTTCATTCATCCGAAGCGACGCAGGCCCCCAAAAAGCGTTTCAAAAGAAGCGGATTCATCGAGCCGGAACTGTGCGCTTTTTTAAGAAATCGCACCCTGCCGTACCCTCCTTTCGTCGAAGAACTCCCTCCGTACGAGTGAAAAACGGGTTCAATGTACGAAAGAGAGTAATTACACCAGATTATCGCACATTTTTTTGGTTGTAAAAAGAGCGATTGAAACACACTCTTCCGACAGAAGAGAAAAGAAGCCCAATGATGTAGAATGGAGCGAAAATCATCCCGCACGAACGGAGGGGAAGGAATGGAGCACATTCTTGAAGAAGCGAAGAGTATCTCCGCGGAGATCGCGGAGTGGCGGCGACATCTGCACCAAACGCCGGAGCTTGGGCTGGAGACGCCGAAGACGTCGGCCTACATCGTCCAGGAACTGAAGAAGATGGGAGTGGAGGACATCCGCGAGCGCGTCGGCGGATGGGGCGTCGCGGCGCTCGTGAAGGGAGAGAAGCCGGGGAAGACGCTGGCGATCCGCGCCGACTGCGACGCGCTGCCGATCAAGGAGGAGACGGGACTGCCGTTCGCCTCGAAGAACGGCCTCATGCACGCATGCGGGCACGACGCCCACACCGCCATGGCGTTGGGCGCGGCGAAACTGCTGCTGGCGCACAAGGCGGAACTTGCCGGGACGGTCAAGTTCATCTTCCAGCCCGCCGAGGAGAACGTCCAGGGCGCCAAGGCGATGATCGACGACGGCGTGATGGAAAATCCGCACGTGGACGCGCTCATCGGACTGCATACCGGCTGTCTGTGGAAAGAGGTCGGAAACGGAGAGATCGGCGTCCGCTTCGGTTCGTTGATGGCGGCGGTCGACCGCTTCGTCGTCACATTCAAGGGGAAGGGCGGCCACGGCGCGACGCCACATCTCGCCGTCGACCCGGTGACGATGACCGCGACCGCGGTGCTGGAGCTGCAGACCATCCTGAGCCGCGAACTCTCGCCGCTCGACGCCGCCGTGCTCACCGTCGGGCGTATCGAAGGGGGCAAATCCTTCAACATCATCCCGGAGAGCTGCCTCATCGAGGGAACCGTCCGGACGCTGAATCCCTCCACACGCGCCTTCGTGGAAGAACGGCTCCGCGCAGTCGTTTCCCGCGTCGCCGACGGGATGCGCGGGGAGGCGGAAGTGGAGTACGAGTCGGGCCCTCCGCCGTTGATCAACGACACGGACTTCACTCGTACGTTCCAGGCCTTCGCCGCACGTCTCGCCGGAGCGGAGAAGGTGAAGGAGATCGGCGAGCCGACGATGGGCGGGGAGGACGTGGCGTACTTCCTCGAAATGGTCCCCGGAACATTCTTCGTCCACGGCTCGTGCGCTCCGGAGAAGGGACAGGTCTACCCGCACCATAATCCGAAATTCGACGTCGACGAGGAGACGTTCCCGCTGGGAAGCGCGCTCTTCGCGGGCTTTGCGCTTACCTGGCAGCAGTAGGCAGGAAAAGTCACTTCACTTTTTAGGAGGGAATCGTATGAACGAACAGAACCGGTACGCGCGCAGTTTCGGCGAGCAGTGCACGCCGCGCGCACTTGTCACGGGCGCCCTTGGAGCCGTGGTCATCACGGCGAGCTCGATGTACGTGGCCTTGCGAATGGGGGCGCTTCCGTGGCCGACGATCTTCGTCGCCATCCTCTCTCTGACCGTCCTGAAGACGTTCGGGAGGACGAACCTGAACGAAATCAACGTGACACACACCGCCATGTCCGCCGGCGGAATGGTGGCCGGGGGACTCGCCTTCACCCTCCCCGGCCTCTGGATGCTCGACGCGAACGCCACGGTCGACACGCTCCCGCTGCTCGCGGTCACCGTCTCGGGCGCGCTGCTCGGCGTCGTCTTCACGGCGCTCATCCGTCGGCACTTCGTCGAAGTCGAGCAGCTTCCGTTCCCGATGGGGATCGCCGCCTCCGAGACGGTCCTCGCGGGCGACACGGGCGGCGGCAAGGCCAAGCTGCTCTTCTCGACGCTGGGGGCCACGGCGGTGTTCACCGCCTTGCGCGACTGGCTCGGCTGGATTCCGGGGGCCTGGATGTCGGCCGGGCTGATGGCGAAGAACGTCTTCTTCGGCGTCTGGATCGCCCCGATGGCCGTCGGCATCGGCTACATCATCGGGCCGTTGTACACGGGAGTCTGGTTTCTGGGAGCGCTGCTGGCCTACTTCGGCATCATCCCGCTGGGACTCTCCTTCCACTTCTTCGAGAGCGTGGACGCGGCGAACGCGTTCAAGAACAGCCTCGGCATCGGTTTGATGGTCGGAACGGGGCTCGGCATCCTCATGAAGGGCGTTCTTCCCCGAGCGCGGGAAATCTACGGATCACTCTTCCGGGCCGAGAGCGGCGGCGGCTCCCGTCTCCTGCTCCCGACGCTGCTCGCCTTCGTCGCGCTGCTTCTCACCTTCGGCGCGAAGATGCCCGCCGTCCCCTCGCTGCTGACCATCCTCGGCGTCTGGCTCACCACGGTGATGGCCGCCTCGATCACGGGGCAGACCGGAATCGACCCTATGGAGATCTTCGGGATCATCGTGCTGCTCGCCATCAGGCTCGCCGTCCCGCTGGGGATGCACGAGGCCTTCTTCGTCGCCGCCGTGGTCGCGATCGCATCCGGCGTTGCGGGCGACGTCCTCAACGACTTCAAGGCAGGCTATCTGCTGAAGACCGACCCCAAGGCGCAGATGTACTCCGAGCTGGTCGGCGCGGTGATCGGGGCGTTCGTCTCCGTTGCGGTGCTCATGCTCATGGCCAAGGCGTTCGGCAAGATGGGACCGGGGACGGAGCTTCCCGCACCGCAGGCCTACGCCGTCTCGACGATGGTGGGCGGGCTGCCGAACCCAACGGCCTTCTTCGTCGGCCTCCTGATCGGCGCCGCGCTCTACCTGGTCAACGTGCCGGGGATGACGCTGGGCATCGGCATCTACCTCCCGATGGCCATCTCCACGACGGTCTTCCTTGGAGGACTTGCGAGCTTTCTCTTCCGGCGCGCCTCGCCCTCCGCGAAGGAGCGAGGCGTCATCGTCGCCTCGGGGATGCTCGGCGGCGAGGGCGTGACGGGCGTACTCATCGCGCTGATCAAAGTGCTCACTATGTCGTAAGGGCAGCGGAGAGCGTATGAAAACATTGTCCTTTTTTGACATTCCCGGTCTGAAGACCGGGCACGCGCAGAATACCGAAGCAGGTACAGGTTGCACCGCCGTTCTCTGCGAACATGGCGCCGTAGCAGGCGTCGACGTCCGGGGAG
>LVBB01000162.1 GCA_001603075.1 Phycisphaerales bacterium Planc_01
CCGGCGGACTTTCCGGTCGCGCCCGTTTCAAGAAGGTGATCGAAAGGAGGAAGGAATCATGCTCGCTCCGCGTTGTCGAGTCATTCTTTTTCGAGTCGTTCCGTTGTGTATCTGCGCGCTTCTTCTGGCCGGCGGCGGTGCGTACTGCTCCGGCGCGCCGTCGCGGGAGGAGCTGCTCGAACGGCCCGCTGCGGGAGTGGTCGCAGGGAGCAACGTCAACGTCCGGGACCGCCCTTCGACCAAGGGAAAAAGCCTCGGGAGGCTGGGGGAGGACGGATACTGGGAGGAACTTGTCGTCGTGGACGCCGCTCCGGGTGATGACGGTCGGATATGGTACAAGATCCTCTCCGAGAAGCTCGGCGAGGGGTGGATGCACGGTCGCTTTCTCCGCTTCGAGGGGCTCGACGACCCGCTGGGGCGCTTTTTCATGACGCTCCGGAGGGATTTCGGGACGAACCCGGCGATGACGGAACGGCGGCTGGGGAAGCCTCTGAAGACCGAACGAAAGACCTTCCGCCCGGAGGATTACCCGGAGGACGTGACGTCGGTCGACCTGCGCTACCCCGGTGGGAACGTCGTGTTCTGGATCATGCGGAAAGTTCCCTTTCTGGTGGAAGCGGACTTCGAGGAGGGCGTCGCGTTCGGCCCGATCACCTTCGGCGACGATTCGGAGAAAGTGGAGCGTCTGCTCGGCGATCCGCACGAGGTGCGCAACCGCGTCTGGACGTACCACTCGGGAATGCGGCGGGTGCATATCGGCTTCGGCCTCGGCCCGAACGGCGAGGCGTCGGTGAATCGCCTGATCTTCGAGAGGGACGCGTACTGAACACTCCGAAACGCCCCTCTTCCGATCCGTAAGGCAAAAAGGGAGCCCCGGGACATTCCCGAGGCTCTCTTTCTTCTCCGTTTCGGTTAGGCCAGGAAGCTCCGCCCAAGAGCATCCGCCGCCAGGATGGCCGCGCTCACGTCCTGCGGAGTCACGACGAAGGGCATGTTGTGAATGGTCTCGCCGGGGGCGCAGGCGGTCTTCGCCACTTCCATGATCCGCTCCGGGTTCACGTCCGTCACGCCCATCTCTTCCAGCGTGACGGGGAGGCCGACCGAGGCGCAGAAAGCGAGGACCTCCTCCATCTCCTTCTCGGGGGCGTTCTCAAGCACAAGCTGAACGAGCGTGCCGAAAGCGACCTTCTCTCCGTGGTACAGTTCGTGGCACTCCTCCATCACAGTGAATCCGTTGTGGACCGCGTGCGCCGCGCCGAGTCCGCCGCTCTCGAAGCCGAGGCCGCTGAGATAGGTGTTCGCCTCGACGATGTTCTCCACCGCCTTGGTGCAGGCGGACGCCTCCACCGCGAGCAGCGCCTTCACTCCGTCCTCGAGGAGCGTATCGTAGCACAGCTTCGCGAGGGCGAGCGCGGCCTTCGTGGCGTGTCCGCCGGCCATGGCGGTCTTGTCGGCCGCGATGCAGGCGCGTGCCTCGAAGTAGGTCGCCAAGGCGTCTCCCATGCCGGCGGCGAGAAGGCGGACAGGGGCCTTGGAGATCACCTCTGTGTCCACGAGGACGACATCGGGATTCTTCGGAAGGAGAAGGTACTCGCTGAAGACGCCTTCCTCGGTGTAGATCACCGAGAGCGCGCTGCACGGGGCGTCGGTCGAGGCGATCGTCGGGACGACGACCACGGGCTTCTTCTCGTAGAACGCAACCGCCTTCGCCGTGTCGAGGATCTTTCCGCCGCCCACGCCGAGCACCGCGTCGCACTTCTTGTCGCGGCAGACCGCGCGAATACGTTCGATCTCTTTTTTGGAGCACTCTCCGTTGAACTTCTCGAAGACGAGCGCCCCCGCGTCCCCCTCGAAACTCTCGGCGAGCGTCTCCCCGAGTCGGGCGAGACCGCCTCCGCTGATCAGCACCAGAAAGGATTTTCCAAGCGCTCCGATGTGGTTCTTCAGTCGCTTTAATTCTCCAAAACCCTGAACGTACTTCCCCGGAGCGATCATGATGCGTGTCATTTACAACACCTCTTCTCGGAATGATATTATGTTCACTATAATACCATACCAAAAATGATTTATGGAACTTTTTATCGTTTTTCTCTGAAGAAGGACGCTCTTGGGATGGGGCCTTGGGAGTTCCGCCGCGCTCTGTCATACGGCCATCGATATTCCGTTCAAAGTGAGGGAAAGAGCGTCGGTGAAAGGTGTTTTTTGTTGGCGATTTCTTTTGGGACAGGGAAAACGGTTTGAAATACAAAGTTATAGGCGATGAAGAGCTTGATTTATGCTGATCTTTCTTCTTGCTTTTCAGAGGCGAGCTGCGCTCGGGGCGCTTCGTACGTTGTGGGTAGTCATAAAAAGCCAGTCTCGGGATGTCCTGCTCCCGTGACTGGCTTTTCCTTCGGTTGTATATTTCTTCAGCTTCGGATATCCGCGGCAGACGGGAAGCCGTACCCCCCTGCGGCCGAGCGCACCGCGTCGGCGACGGCCTCCTCCACCGCGCGGGCGGCGAGCGCGCCGAGGGTGTTCAGCTCGGCTTCAAGCTCCCCCGTGGAGAGGGCGAAGATCGTGTCGCCGTCCACCATCGTGTGCGCCGGACGCATCGAGCGGGCGAAGCCGTCGTGCGCCATGGAGGCGAGTTTTTTCGCCTGCGCCTTGGTGAGCCGCGCATTCGTGGCGACGACGCCGAGCGTGGTGTTCCCGGCGAAGACGTTCTTTTTCTCCTGGAACGCGTTCATCACCGCTTCCTCCGTACCGAGGAAGCGGCGTTCCTTTCTGTCCCAAGCTCCGGCGAGGATGTTGCCTGTTCCCGGCTCCATCACATCTCCGAGACAGTTGACCGCGACGAGCGCGCCGACGAACAAAGGCCCCGTCCTATAGGCGAATGACCCGAGCCCCCCGCGCATCGCGAAGTCGAGCCCGTGAAACTTGCCGACGAGCGCTCCGGTTCCCGCGCCCACCGATCCCCGCAGCGGAGTGGAGGCTGGGTCGAAGGCGTTTTCGGCGGCCTCTCTCCCCATCGAGCTGTCCGGGCGAACCCGCCAGTTGCCGCAGAGCAGGTCGAAGAGCACTGCGGAGCAGACGATGGGCACTTTCGTTATGCCGATGTCGAAGCCGATCCCCTTCTCCTCCAGAACGTCCATCACTCCCGAGGCCGCGTCCAGTCCGAAGGCGCTGCCCCCCGCGAGGACCACCGCGTGGATTCGCTCCACCATGTTGCTCGGGTCCAGCAAGTCGGTCTCGCGCGTTCCCGGAGCGCCTCCCCGGACGTCGACGCCTGCTACGGCGCCATGTTCGCAGAGAACGGCGGTGCA